>OZ242015.1:0-1910000 GCA_965204785.1 Alphaproteobacteria bacterium
CCATCGGGATGACCCGGACGCCGCGGTGTTTGGCCTTGCCAAGGCCACATTGGCATCGCACATAAGTGTCATGAGCGATGATGCATCCTATCTTCCCGATGTCTGGCGCGGGCCCGACGGCGAGCCGGTTTCCTGCGTGGACAAGCTGAAGCTGCTCCAGGAGAACCTGGTCGAGTTGCACGAAATGGCGCAGGAGGCGCTGGAAGACGCCGTCGTCATGGGCTGCGACGAAGAGCAGACGCGCAAGGTGCTGGACGATCTGATCGGTTCGCTGGAGAAACCCTTCGCATGACACGCCTGGCTCTTGCCTGTCTTGTGTTCCTTGCCGCAGCGGCACCGGTGCGCGCTCAGCAGACCTTCGAAACCTATGCCTTCACCGTGCTGGGCGGCATGGACAAGGTGACCGGCCGGTTCACCAAGGTGGAACTGCCGGTCGGCGTAACCAGCGTGTTCGGCTCGCTTGAGGTCACGGCGCGCTCTTGCCAGAAAACGCCGCCGCACGAGGCCCCGGAAAGCGTCTCGTTCCTGCAGATCACCGATTACCGCACCGGCGACGGAGAGATGGTGTTCTCGGGCTGGATGTTCGCGTCAAGTCCGGGCATCTCGGCGCTCGAACACCCAGTCTACGACATCTGGGTCATCGACTGCACGAACGCCGTCTCGCCTCCTTCGGGCAGCGAATAGAAGTCCGCGTCCCCGGCGAGCGCGTTCTTGAGTCTGCGGTGGTAGTCTTCGCGGGGAATTTCCACCGCGCCGAAGCGTTTGAGGTGGTCGGTCAGGAACTGCGTGTCGAGCAGGATAAAGCCCCCGAACTTCAGGCGGGCGACCAGACTGACCAGGGCGACCTTGCTGGCATCGGTGGCGCGTGAAAACATGCTTTCGCCGAAAAACGCGCCGCCCAGGCGCACGCCGTAGAGACCGCCGACCAGGTCCCCGTCCAGCCAGGTTTCGACGCTGTGCGCGTGGCTGATCTCGTGGAGCGCGCGAAAGGCGTGCTCGATCTGACGGTTGATCCACGTATTTTCCCGGTCTGGCGTCGACTGGGCGCAGGCGGCAATGACATCGGCGAAGGCGCTGTCGACCGAAACCCTGAACGGTTCCCGCCGCAGCGTCTTGCGCAGACTGCGCGGAATGTGGAAGCGGTCCAGGGGAATGATCGCGCGAAAATCCGGATCGACCCAGAAAACCTCGTTGTCCTCTCTGGACTCCGCCATGGGAAACACCCCAATGGAGTACGCCTTGAGCAGAAGTTCCGGGGGCAGGTCTGTCATGGATGGAGCGAAGGCGGGCAGGCGTTTGTGATGGGTCCCAAGGCGATCAGGATGCCGACTCCAGGAGGCGTTCGAGCCATTTCACATCGTAGTCGCCGTTGGCGAAGTCGTGGTTGGCAAGCAGCGCCTGGTGCAGCGGAATGGTGGTCTCGATGCCGTCGATCACGAATTCCTCAAGCGCGCGGCGCAGACGCATGAGGCATTCGTTCCGGTTGCGCCCGTGGACGACCAGCTTGGCGATCAGGCTGTCATAGCTTGGCGGCACCGAATAGCCGGCGTAAAGCGCGGAATCGACCCGCACGTTCATGCCGCCGGGGGCATGATAGGTCGCGATCCTGCCCGGCGAAGGCGCGAAGGTGCGGGCGTTTTCCGCTGTCACGCGGCATTCGATGGCGTGGCCGGAGAGCTCGACCTCCTTCTGGGTGAAACTGAGCGTCGCGCACGAAGCGAGCCGGATCTGCTCGCGCACGAGATCGATCCCGGTGGTCATCTCCGTGACGGGATGTTCGACCTGCAGGCGCGTGTTCATCTCGATGAAATAGAACTCCCCGTGCTCGTAGAGGAACTCGACGGTGCCGAGATTGTTGTAGCCCATCTTGCGCATGGCGGCCGCGACCTGCTCGCCGATCTGGGTGCGCTGTTCGGCATTGAGGGCGGGGCTGGGCGCCTCCTCGACGACCTTCTGGTGGCGGCGCTGGACGGAGCAATCGCGTTCGCCAAGGTGCACGACATTGCCGTACAGGTCACCCGCGATCTGGATCTCGATATGGCGGGGTCGTTCGAGGAACTTCTCGACGTAGAGCGAGCCGTCACCGAAGCCCACATCCGCCTCGCGCTGGGTGCGCAGGAAGGCGCCGCGCAGGTCGTCCTCACCGCGCACCAGCGTGATGCCGCGCCCACCGCCGCCGGCTGTGGCTTTGAGTAGGACGGGATAGCCGATCTCCGCGGCGATCCTGGCGGCTTCGTCCATGTCCTCCACCGCGCCCTTCGAACCGGGAACGATGGGAAGGCCGAGCTCGACCGCCTTGTCGCGTGCGGCGAGCTTGTCGCCCATCAGCCTGATGTGTTGTGCCCTGGGGCCGATGAAGGTGATGCCGTGTTCCTCGACGATCTCGGCAAACCGCGCGTTTTCCGAGAGGAAGCCGTAGCCTGGATGGATGGCGTCGGCGCCGGTAATTTCCGCGGCCGAAACGATGGCGGGGATGTTGAGGTAGCTCTCGGAAGCCAGCGCAGGTCCGATGCACACGCTTTCATCGGCCAGGCGGACATGCATCGCATTGGCGTCGATTTCCGAATGCACAGCGACGGTGCGGATTCCCATCTCGCGGCAGGCGCGATGGATGCGCAGAGCAATTTCGCCACGGTTGGCGATGAGGATCTTGTCGAACATGACGCTCTATTCGATGACGATCATGACCTGGCCGTATTCGACCGGGCCGCCGTTCTCGACAAACATGCACGTGACGGTGCCGTCACGGGGAGCCCGGATGGGATTCATCACCTTCATGGCTTCAATGATCAAAAGGGTATCGCCCTTCGCGACGCTGTCGCCGACCTTGACGAAGTTCGCGGCACCGGGCTCGGGCGCCAGGAACACCGTGCCGACCATGGGCGCCACCACGGCGCCTGGATGTCCGGCCTCGCCGGAATCCGAAGATGTTTTCGCGGACGGGACCGCGGGCGCGGCAGCGACGGCGGGCGCGGCGGCCTGGACCGTCACGGCGCCGCGCGCGACCCTGAGCTTGCGATCGCCGTTTTCGAGCTCGATTTCTGTCAGGCCGGTCTCGTCGAGCAGACCGGCCAGTTCGCGGATGGCATCCGCATCGACGTGAAAGATGTCACCGCTCATGCAGTTTGTTGCTCCCGCATGTTGTGGACGGCATCGAGCGCCATGACATAGCCATGGCTGCCGAAGCCACATATAGAACCGGTTGCCGCGGCCGTCACATAAGAGTGGTGCCGGAACGCTTCGCGACGGTGGATATTGGAAAGGTGGACTTCGACGATGAGGCCGTCAAAGGCATTGAGCGCATCGAGCAGGGCGATTGATGTGTGCGTCAGGCCGCCGGCATTGACGATGACGGCACAGGCCTTGCCGCGTGCTTCGTGCACGGCATCGATCAGGTCGCCCTCATGGTTGCTTTGCCGGAAGTCGATCTCGAAACCCAGGGAAGCTGCATGGTCGCGCGCCCTGGCCTCGATGTCGGCCAGGGTCTCGCTACCGTAGATTTCGGGCTCGCGATCGCCCAGCAGATTGAGGTTGGGCCCGTTGATGATGAAGACCGTGGCGGCCATATGCGTTGCCCCGTGATCGCCGCGAACGGCTCCCTGAATGCGCAGCGAGTTATATCACGGGGCCGTGGGCTGGCAACGCGGCTGTCACTGTGCCGGAACGGAATCGGCCGCGGCGATGATGTCGTCGGCGCGGAACCAGTCCGGCGAGCCGTAATCCAGTCCCTCGATCGCGCGTTCGGCGAAGGAAAGGGCCGTGACGAGGTCGCCGCGCAGGAAATGCCACTCGGCGCGCGAGACGTTGGATTCGGGCATCATTTCCAGCTTTCCGTAGGCATCGCCCAGCAGGAACCATGTCGTCGGGTTGTCGGGCTCGACCCTTCTTGCTTCCTCAAGCTGTATCTTGGCTTCTTCCCAGGCCTCGGGGGCTTTCAGCTGTAAGAGGGCCTGGGCCAGCCCGACACGCAGCAACGGCTGGTCGGGAGCGAGTTCGACCGAGCGGTAATAGGAGGGTAGGGCCTCGTCGATTCTTCCGGTTTCATAGAGCATCTGCCCGCGCAGCTCGTGGAAATAGGGGTTGTTGGGCTCTTCGGCGATCAACCCGTCGGTGAGCATGAGAGCCTCGTCCATCAGCCGTTCACGGTACTTGGCGATTGCCCAGGTATATCGCGAATAGAGGTCGGCATCCCGGTTGGGGTAGCGCAGATAGGCGGTGCTCGGCAGCGAGAGAAAGCCGTAGAGTTTGGCGACCATGCGCTTCTGGCGGTCGACCAGGTCGGGCGGACTGGGCGTATCGGCATAAGGCGAGCGTTCGAGATGGGCGTTGAGCGCCTGCACCCGGTCGCTGCTGAGCGGGTGGGTCAGGAAATAGGGAATTTCGGAACTCGAAGAGAGCAGGAGTTCGTTTTCGGCCAGCGTTTCCATGAGGTCGCGCAGTCCCCGCACGCTCTGTCCGGTTCCGTCGAGATAACGCATGGCTGCCTGATCGGCGGCCGATTCCTGCACGCGGGTATAGGCAAAGAAATTGCGTTGGGCTATCTGGGGACCGGTGGTTAGGATCGCCACGCCGGCGCCGGGGCTGCCCGCTACGCCGACGGCTACGCCCAGAATGGCGGAAAGAATGACCATGGCCGAGGAGTTCTCGAAGGCGTTGTGCGCCAGGACCAGATGCCCGCCGGCCAGATGGCCGGTTTCGTGGGCGATCACGCCGAGGACCAGATTGGGATCCTCACTCTCCATCAGGAGGCCGCTGAACAGGAACATGTGGCGTCCGCTGGTGACAAAGGCGTTCAGGACGGGTGCGTCGACCAGATGGATTTCAATGGAGTCGGGATTCAGTCTCGCCGCTTCGAAAAGTGGCGTGGCATAGACACGGATGATATCTTCGATTTCGGCGTCGCGGAACAGCGATAGCTGTCGACCGGATTGGGCTTGGGCAATCGGTGTCCAGGTCCCTCCGATTCCAACGACCAGACACAGGATTGCCGGGAGACCGATGCGGAACGTCTTCAAGAAGACTGGCGTGATGATGCACATGATAAGCCAGTTTGCGGCGGCTTTGGCCATTGCTGCAACCCTCACGGGATGTGACACCATTGGGAGCGCATTCGACGGCGGCCCGGCGCGTGGCGTGCCGATTGTCGAAGGCTTCTTTGGAGGTATCGCGGGAGACGACCCGCATGCCGTGCTTGCGGCGCGCGGCGCGCTGGCGCGCGGCGGAACCGCGGCAGATGCAGTGATGGCGTATTTCTTCATGTCGGCAGTGACCCATCCGTCAACGTCGTCACTCGCATCGGGCGGCGTATGCATGAACTACGACGAAGGCGACAATCAGACACAACTCCTGGATTTCCGCAACGCTCCGGTGCCCACCGGCGGCGCTTCCGTGACGCGCCCGACATCGGTTCCCGGCGCGGTGCGCGGCATGTTCGCCCTGCACGCCAGATCGGGCACGCTCGCCTGGGCCGGTCTGATCGCTCCGGCCGAACGCGCGGCGCGTTTTGGCGTTCCCGTTTCGCGCGCGCTGGCACGCGACCTGCAGCTTGTCGGCAACGCTCTTCTCGAGGACCCTGCGGCGCGGAGTATTTTCGCCAACCCGCATGGGGGCGTCCTGCGCGAAGGTGACAGCCTCGTGCAACTGGATCTGGGCGGCATGCTGTCCTTTATCCGCACGCGCGGCGCAGGCGACTTCTATGTCGGGATCGGTGCGCGCCAGTTCACGGAATCGGTAGAGTCGATTGGCGTGCCCCTGACATTCGAGGTCATGCGTCGCTATGCGCCCCGCTGGACCGATACCTATGAAACGGTGGTCGCGCAAAAAATATACGGCGCGGAAGCGACCGTTCACGTCCCCGGCGACGGGTTCGATTCGGGCGCATCCTTTCTGGTGTCCTTCGACATGCTCCGCGACAATGCCGATCTGGTGGTGGCACGCCAGATCGGCGTCACCGATCACTTGATGGCCGAGGTTTCCCTGCGCACCGCGGTTGCACGAACGATGAATCCTGGCGAACCGCCAGACAACTTTCTGGTCGAGTCCCTGCTCGCGAGCTACTCGCCCAATCGCGCGACACCGTTGTCGGAGCTTCCCGCGCCGCCGTCCATCCTGCTTGAAAGCCCGGCGACATCGAGCGTGGCCGCCGTTGACTCCTTCGGCAACGCTGTCACTTGCGTGTTCTCCATGAACAACCTGTTCGGCAACGGCCGTGTGGCGCCGGGCACGGGCATCCTTCTGGCCGCGGCGCCGGGAGACAACCGGGGCGATGGGCTGTCTCTGCTGCCCGTCGTCGCGGTCAACGAGATCTCGCGTGAGGTCGCCTTTGCCGGGGCTGTGTCGGGCGGTGTCGTCTCGGGCCCGGTGATGGCCAACGTTCTGGCCGAAATCGTGGAGACCTCGGCCGATCTCGAGCAGGCGGTCGGCAGGCCGCGCATCTTCCATCCAGGCGACCCCAACCTTGTCGTCGTCGAATCGACGATGGGTAAGGCGGTGGTCGCCGAACTGGCATCGCGCGGGCACGAAGTGCGCGTGGCACCCGAACTGGGTCGGGTCAATGCGATCTTCTGTCCCGAAGGATTGCGCAACGGCAGCGAGAGCTGCGCGTTCGCCGCCGATCCACGGGCCTTTGGTTTGGCCACCGGCGGCTGATCCGTGGTTCTCAAGATCGCCGAGCGCGGCCATGTGTCGGCCTTCATGGTGATGGAGGTCATGCAGGCCGCGGCCGACCGCATGGAGGAAGGCAGTGACGTTCTCCACATGGAAGTGGGGCAGCCCGGTACGCCCGCGCCGCTGGGGGTTCGGGAGGCTGCGAAGGCAGCCATCGACAGGGACCAACTGGGCTACACGGTCGCGCTGGGAATCGAACCGTTGCGCGAAGCGATCTCGCGTCATTATCGCGATCTTCACGGCCTCGGAATCCCGCCGGAGAGAATCATCGTGACCACTGGGTCCTCGGCCGGATTCCTGCTCTCGTTCCTGGCCTGCTTCGACCCCGGAGACCGGGTTGCGCTGGCCGAGCCCGGTTATCCCTGTTATCGCAACATCTTGGCTTCCCTGGGGCTGGAGCCGGTCGCCCTGCCGGTCGATCACGGTTCGCGCTATCAGCCGACGGTCGCGATGCTCGGAGCCTTGGAGAAATCCATCGACGGGCTGATCGTGGCAAGTCCGTCCAACCCGACGGGCACCATGGTTTCGCGCGAGGAGATGGCCGGGCTGGCGCGCTATTGCGATACGCACGGCATCCGGCTCATTTCCGACGAGATCTACCACGGCATCAATTACGGCATGGAACCGGTCTGCGCCGCGGGCCACAGCAACTCCTGCGTCGTGATCAACAGCTTCTCGAAATACTTCTCGATGACCGGGTGGCGTATCGGATGGATGGTCATGCCCGAGCCGCTGGTCAAGCCCGTGGAGCGGCTGGCACAGAACTTTTTCATCTCCGCGCCCACCCTGTCCCAGCACGCAGCGGTGGCGGGTTTCGATTGCCATGAGGAACTGCGGACCAACGTCGCGGTCTATGCCGCCAACCGCGACCTGCTGCTGGAGGCGTTGCCGCGTGCCGGCTTGGACCGCCTGAGCCAGGCCGACGGCGCGTTCTATATCTACACCGATATTTCCGAATTCACCGGGGACAGCGCCGCGTTCTGCCGCAAGCTCTTGAATGACACAGGGGTTGCGATCACGCCCGGGCTCGACTTCGACCCGGTACGGGGCGGTCGAACCGCACGCATTTCCTTCTCACGCGGGACCGATGAGATTGCCGAGGCCGCACGGCGTCTGAGCCAATGGATGGCCAAGCAGTAACAGGAAGGGGCGCGGCCGATGTTGCCGCACCCGTGTTCCTTGGTTCAGGACGGGCTGACGATTTTCTGCCACCAGCCGCGCTTGGGCGAGGCGGGAGGCGATGGCTGTTCGGGCTGATCGGCGGCAATCACCTTGGTCTTCACGCCGGCTGCGACCGGTTCTGGCTCTTTGGGTCCGGCGTTATCGTTTTTTTCCCTAGGCTCTGGAGCCGTATCGGCTTCCTTCGCCTTGTCGGTCGATCCGGTCTCAGCCTCCTCCTTTACCTTCGAGTTCGCGCGGCGGCGTCTGGGCTTGGGCGCATCGTCCTCGCCATCGCCGCTCTTTTCGGACGTGGCAGCTTCCTTAGGGCTTTCGTCTTCCTGCTCGCTCTTGCCCTGCCGGTCCGCTGCGGCGCCGTCCTGCCTGGAAGCCGCCTGTTCGTTGTCCTCCGGATCGGCATTGTCGTCGCGACCGCGACGCCGCCGCCCGCCACGGCGACCGCGACGCCGCCGTTTGCGTCCGCCCGACTCGTCCTCGTTGCGTTCGGATTTCTCATCCTCGCCCGAGGAAGAATCGTCATCCTCTTCCTCCGAGGACTCGGATGAGCGTCCTTCGGCCTCCTTGGCTCCGCCGCCACGGCGGCGACGGCGCTTGCCGCCTTTCTCTTCGCCGTCACTGCGTTCGGACTCGGCTCCGTCACGCTGTTTGGGAGCCTCTTCCTCGCTCTCCTCTTTTCCCTCGGACCGGTCCTTGGGCGTCACGATTTCGACGCGGAACTCCGGCGCGATCACATCGTCGTCGCGTTCGACAAGCACGGACACTCCGTGGCGCTGCTCAAGTTCGAGCAGGGCCTGGCGTTTCTGGTTGAGCAGATAAAGCGAAACGACGGCGGGCGCCAACACGCGCATGGCCGAGGCGCGGCCCTTGATGGCCTCATCCTCGATGCCGCGCAGAACGTGCAGGGTCGTCGACTCGGTCGAGCGCACATGGCCCAGACCGCCGCAATGGGGGCAGGGCTCCGACAATGCCTCGGAAAAGCTCGGACGCAGGCGCTGACGCGACAACTCCATCAGACCGAAGCTGCTGATGCGTCCGATCTGGATGCGCGCGCGGTCCGACTTGACGGCATCTTTCAGCTTGCGTTCGACCGCGCGGTCGTTGCGATGGTCGTCCATGTCGATGAAGTCGATGACGATAAGGCCTGCAAGGTCCCGCAGGCGCAACTGGCGGGCGATCTCGACCGCGGCCTCGACGTTCGTCTTGACCGCCGTCTCCTCAATGTTGCGTTCCTTGGTGGAACGGCCCGAGTTGACGTCGATGGCGACCAAGGCCTCCGTAGGGTTGATGACGATGTAGCCGCCGGATTTCAGCTGCACGACCGGGCTGTGCATGGCGTCGAGCTGGTGTTCCACGTCGTAGTGATGGAACAGCGGCGTGCTGTCCTTGTACTGCTGAACCCGTGAGGTATGGCTGGGCATCAGCAGCTTCATGTAGGACTTGGCCATCTTGTATCCGTCGTCGCCCTCGACCAGGATCTCGTCGATGTCCTTGGCATAGAGATCGCGGATGGCGCGCTTGATGATGTTGGCTTCCTCGTAGATCAGCGATGGCGCGGAAGATTTCAGCGTATGCTCGCGGATCTCCTCCCACTGCTTGAGCAGGCTGTTGAAGTCGCGCTTGATCTCCAGTTTCGTGCGGCCCTGTCCGGCGGTGCGGATGATGAGCCCCATGCCCTCGGGCACTTCCAGATCCTTGGCGACATCCTTCAGGCGGCGGCGCTGTTTGGCATCGGTGATCTTGCGCGAGATGCCGCCGCCGCGCGGCGTGTTGGGCATCAGCACGCAGTAGCGGCCAGCGATCGACAGGAACGTGGTGAGTGCCGCACCCTTGTTGCCGCGCTCTTCCTTGACGACCTGGATGAGCAGGATCTGGTGGCGCTTGATGACTTCCTGGATGCGGTAGCCGCGCTTGAGAATGGTGGCGTGCATGGCCGCTTCGGCATGCTCCTCGCCTTCCTCTCCGTTGCCGTTGCCCCGGCGGGAGCGCCGGCGGCGTCTGGAGCGCGGACGGGGAGATGCATCCCCACTGACGGCCGCGCCGGAACCTTCGGAATCGGATTCGTCGGACCCGTCGTTTTCGTCCGTGTCACCCTGGTCGGCGTCGTCGTCATGGACCTCCTCGTCTTCTTCCTCTTCGTCTTGCTTCTGGGCCTCCTCGACTAGGCGCGCCTGTTCGGCTGCAAGCTGCTCGCGGTCGGATACTGGGATCTGGAAGTAGTCGGGATGGATTTCGCTGAACGCGAGAAAGCCGTGGCGGTTGCCGCCGTATTCGACAAAGGCAGCCTGAAGCGACGGCTCAACGCGCGTCACCTTGGCAAGATAGATATTGCCTTTGAGTTGGGAGCGAAGGGCTGATTCTACGTCAAATTCGTGAAGGTCACGTCCGTCCGAGACGGCGATCCGGGTCTCTTCCCGGTGGCCGGCGTCGATCAACATGCGTTTTGTCATCAGGGTTCCATTCATGGTCGACGGCGCGCGTGCCGGCGATACCTCGGTATCGCGCCGTCGCCGTCATGGTTGTGGATGGCCCCCGTCTTGTGCAGCGTGCGGCAAAAACCCCGCCGCAAACACGGCTGGGCAGGACGCTAAGCGCTATGCTTCCCTGTTCGCGTGCCACGCTGAATTGGTCGTTAGAAGGGGCCACGTTAATCCTTTTCTTGTGCGGCAGCCATGCCGACTCTTGCCGAACGGCGCCATTCGTGATTCTATGGCGCCATGTGATATCCATTACTTTCAAAGACATAGCGTCAATTATGAAAGCGACAGCTCAACGGTACATCCATCATAGTATGCAGTTTGTCCTAGCGACAACCTTCTGTTGTCGCTTGGCCGGTCGAATTATGCTTGCCGGTCTGCTGGCGCTGATGTTTACCGGGCTTTTTCCGGGTTCGCCGACCCTTGCGCAATCTGCCGAGGTGATCGGCGCGCGGGCTGGAACCAAAGGCGATTCCACCCGTTTTGTCCTGGATCTGACCGATGCGATCGAATTCTACGTCTTCACCTTAGACGATCCCGACCGCGTGGTGATAGATTTCAGCGAAGTCTCCTGGAGACTTCCCGCAGACAGCCATCGGCTGGAAACCGGATTGATAGACGGATTCCGGTACGGTCTCTTCGATTCCGGTCATTCGCGCATCGTTCTCGATACCACGGCCCCAACCGGCGTGAAGTCGGCCTTTCTGCTGGAGCCGTCGGCAGATTTCGGATACCGCTTTGTGCTCGACTTGGAGCCGCGTGCGGCATCCTTCGACGATGTCGTTGCTGCGGTGGAGCCGGACAACGCCTTCTTGGCGCCCCCGTGGGACGGGCCGCCGCTGCCCGGCATCAAACCGCATCCCGGCCGCTGGGTCATCGTGATCGACGCGGGCCACGGTGGCGTCGACCCCGGTGCGATCGGGATCAGCGGCACACGCGAGAAGGACATCACCCTCACTTCCGCCCTGGAACTCAAGGCGATGCTGGAAGCGACCGGGCGCTACCACGTCGTGCTAACCCGCGACGACGATGTTTTCCTTCGTCTGGCCGACCGGGTGACGGCCGCGCGCTCCGCTGGCGCGGATCTCTTCATATCGATCCATGCCGACTCCATCGCGGATGCGAGCGTTCACGGCGCGGGCGTCTACACGCTTTCGGAAACCGCTTCGGACAAGGAAGCCGAGCAGCTGGCCCAGCAGGAAAACAAGGCGGACCTGATCGCCGGCGTCGATTTCATCAATGTCGCCTATGACGCTGTTACAACGAACATTCTGATCGATCTCGCACAGCGCGAGACCAAAAATGCGTCCTCCGCTTTTGCGAACCTTCTGACCCAAGAGTTGATCCAGGCGGTTGAACTGCGCGGCAATGCCCATCGTTTTGCGGGCTTCCGGGTGCTAAAAGCGCCCGATGTACCCTCGGTTCTTCTCGAAATGGGCTATCTTTCCAATGTCACCGAGGAGCGCAACATGCTGGATTTGGCGTTCCGGCAACGGTTCATGACCGCGGTGGTCGAAGCCGTAGATGCGTTTTTCCCCACCCAAGACCTCTAAGCATAGGCACCAAACCATTTTCCGCGTGCTAGAGAGAAGCGTGCCATATTGGCGCCCCAGTACATCGCTATGATGATGGACTAGCGTTGTTTGAGGGATGTTTGTGGTGACGGACAGCGAAGAAGTAAAGCCGAAAAAGAAGCGCCGCTGGTTCCTGCGGATGTTTCTCGCGCTGGTCGCCTTGGGATTTCTGGGCGTTCTGGCGGCGGGCGGCGCTGTCGTGTTCGCGTTTTACCACTTCGGTAAGGATCTGCCCGACCACCGCATGTTGGTCGATTACGAGCCGCCGGTCGCTACGCGCGTCTATGCGGGCGATGGCAGTCTAATGGCGGAATTCGCGGTCGAGAACCGCGTTTTCGTGCCCATCGAGGCCATGCCCGAGATCGTGCTTAGCGCGTTTCTGGCGGCCGAGGACCAGAACTTCTACGAGCACCGAGGCATCGACCCCGTCGGCATTGTCCGTGCGGCCATCACCAATCTTCAGGCGGCCGCGCAGGGCCGGCGTCTGCAGGGCGCCTCGACGATCACCCAGCAGGTCGCCAAGAACTTCCTTTTGACCAACGAAGTCTCCTACGAGCGCAAGATCAAGGAGGCGATCCTGGCGTTCCGCATCGAGGAATCGCTCAGCAAGGAACGCATCCTGGAACTCTACCTCAACGAGATCTACCTGGGTTTTGGCTCCTATGGCGTGGCCGCGGCGTCGCTCAACTACTTCAACAAGCCCCTGAGCGACCTCAATCTTCAGGAGGCGGCCTATCTGGCGGCCTTGCCCAAGGCGCCCAACAACTACCATCCCGTCCGCCGCTATGACGATGCGGTCGAACGGCGCAACTGGGTCATCAGTCGCATGGTCGAGGAAGGTTACGTGCCGTTCGAGGAGGGACTTGCCGCCCAGTCCGAACCGCTCGGCGTCGATCTTGAAGGATCGCGGGAGTCGGTGGTCGCGGCCTATGCAACCGAGGAAATCCGCCGTGAGATCAGCGAGCGCTACGGCACCGACGCGCTCTATGAAGGCGGGCTTTATGTACGCTCGACCATTGATCCGGAACTGCAGGATATGGCAAGGCGCGCCCTGCGCGACGGCCTGAGCGAATACGACCGGCGGCACGGCTGGCGTGGGCCCATGACCACCATCACACTGGGTCCCAACTGGAAGGAAAACCTAGGATCGCTCACTCTTCCTGACGATCTGTCCCCCTGGCGTTTCGCTGTCGTTCTGGGCATGAACGACGATGCTGCGGCGATCGGTTTCGAGGAAGGCGAACAGGGCATCATTCTCCTGGAGGGCATGACCTGGGCGCGCGAGCAGCTCGAAGACGGCGGCCTTGGCGCCTCGATACGGCGTCCTTCGGACGCGCTCAGCGTGGGCGATGTGATTCTCGTCGAGCCGGTCCGCAAAATCGACGATCGCGGCGTGCCCGAAGGTTCGCCCATCTACGCCTTGCGGCAGTTCCCGGAAGTCTCCGGCGCCATCGTGGCGATGGATCCGCGCAACGGCCGCGTGCTGACCATGGAGGGCGGCTTCAGCTTCGACGAGAGCGAGTTCAACCGGGCGACCCAGGCATTGCGCCAGCCGGGTTCGGCCTTCAAGCCGTTCGTTTACATGGCTGCCCTGGAAATCGGTTACACCCCGGCCACGCTGATCGAGGACGCGCCCTTTGTCTTCGATCCCGGCGGGGGGCAACCGATCTGGAAGCCGGCCAACTACTCGCACGAGTTTTACGGTCCCACGCCGCTGCGCATGGGGATCGAGAAATCGCGAAACCTGATGACGGTGCGGCTTGCCAATATCGTTGGCACCGACATCGTCTCCGACTACGCGACCCGTTTCGGCATCCTGGACGAAGGTTTGCCCTTCTATCTGCCCATGTCCCTGGGTGCCGCCGAAACAACGCTGCTGCGCATGACCACCGGATACGCCATGATCGTCAATGGCGGCAGCCGGATAGAACCGGCGCTGATCGAACGTATTCAAGACCGCGACGGCTTCACCATCTGGTCCCGTGACGAGCGGCCTTGTGATGGCTGCGAGGTCGATCGCTGGGCCGAGAACCTCGACTTGCCGCGATTGCCCGACGTACGCGAACAGGTGGTCGATCCCCAGACCGCCTATCAGATGGTCAGCATCATGGAAGGCGTGGTGCAGCGTGGCACCGGTGTGAGGCTTCGCGAACTGGGCCACCCGCTCGCGGGCAAGACCGGCACGACCAACGAAAACCGAGACGCCTGGTTCATTGGCTTCTCGCCCGATCTGGCGGTGGGTGTATACGTCGGTTTCGATCAGCCCGAATCCCTGGGCAACCGCGAAACGGGCTCCTCGGTCGCAATTCCGGTATGGAAAGCCTTCATGAGCGAGGCGCTTGCCGACGAACCAATCATTCCGTTCCGCATTCCCCCCGATGTCCGTCTGGTCCGCATCGACGGCGATCGTGGATTGCTTCCAGGTACGCTGACCGACCGCATCATCCTCGAGGTATTCCGTCCGGGCACCGAACCCACGCGCGTGGCCAACAGCACGTTCGTGTCGAACGACGACGTAATTGACGGAACGGTCATCATCGACAGCTCGACGGTCACGATTTCCGACGTTTATTGACCGGTTTCGGTTGACGCAGGCGACCGGCGTCGCCAACGTCCGCGCCGATCCATTCGGAAGCCCGACATGCGCGCAGATATCGCCGAACTGAAAGACAATATCGAAGCCGGCCTCCTCTTGGTACGGAGGCATCTTTGACTGGGGCAACGCAGTCATAAGGCTCGACGAGGTCGAACACCTGACGCAGGATCCCGACCTCTGGAACGACCCGGAAAAGGCTCAGACCCTGATGCGCGAGCGCACCAGACTGAGTTCGGTCATCGAGGGCGTTCGCGATATCGAAACCCAGCTTTCCGACAGCATCGAACTTGCCGAACTGGCCAAGGCCGAAGGCGAGGGCGAGTTGTTCGAGGACGCCGTTGCCGGCTTGCGCAAGCTGGCCCAACTCGTCGAGAAGCAGCGTGTCGAGAGCCTTCTTTCCGGCGAGGCCGACGGCAACGACTGCTATCTGGAGGTGCACGCTGGGGCAGGCGGCACCGAAAGCCAGGACTGGGCGCAGATGCTTCTCCGCATGTACACGCGCTGGGCCGAGCGGCGTGGTTTCAGGATCGAGGAGCTCGACATGAGTCCCGGCGACGAAGCCGGCATCAAGTCGGCCACCGTGAAGCTCAGCGGCGTGAATGCCTATGGCTGGACCAAGACCGAGTCTGGTGTGCACCGGCTGGTTCGCATTTCCCCCTATGATTCGCAGGCGCGGCGCCATACGAGTTTTGCCAGTGTGGGCGTTTCCCCGGTGGTCGACGACTCGATCGAGGTCGAGGTCGAGGACAAAGACGTGCGTGTCGATACCTACCGTGCCTCCGGCGCGGGCGGCCAGCACATCAACAAGACCGACAGCGCGGTGCGCATGACCCACACGCCGACCGGTATCGTGGTGCAATGTCAGAACAACCGCTCGCAGCACCGCAACCGCGCCGAAGCGCTGGCCATGCTGAAATCACGTCTCTACGAACGCGAATTGCGGTTGCGTGAGAAAAAGGCGCAGGCCGAGAACGCCGAGAAAAGCGATATCGGCTGGGGGCACCAGATCCGCTCCTATGTGCTGCAGCCCTACCGGATGGTGAAGGACCTGCGCACGAACGTCGAAACCAGCAACACCGATGCAGTGCTCGATGGCGACATTGACGATTTCATCAGTGCCGCCCTGGCCCATCGCATCGGCGGCGAGAACGAGGAGGCCGAAGCTTCCTGAGCCATGAAGTCGGACGGCCCCTGCCTCTGCTCTATGGCATGCACACGTCTTCAGTTGGTCCTGCGGCTCAGATCGGCGAACAGATCGTGCAGAGACGCAAGGTCGGCTGGTCAGACGTTTGTTTCCGGTTTCGATCTCTTCTCAAGCGTGTCACCCCGGACAAGCGGCGGAGCCGCGCCGGTCCGGGGGCTCGAGAATTCATCGCGACTCTATCATGGTCCCGGCTCTCCCCCCGGAACAAGTTCGGGGACCGTCCGGGATGTGGGTGGGGCTCGTTGCCAAGACGATGTCCGGATGTGTGATGGGGCAGGGGCTGCTGTTTTTCATTGTCCAGAGTGATGTCGGCGACCGGTCGTGCTCTTGCTTTCGGGCACATCATCGTACATGACCGGATCGGTCACCTTCATGCTGGAGGAAACGAACGACCATAAGAAGCGTGCCCTGGCGGGAAGCTGGTCCTTTTCCGGCGCGGTCGTTGGGTGTCCTGATGGGATTGGCCGTGGGCGCGATCATCACGGGAGTCCTTACAGACGATCAGGTTGCTGCCTGGGACTGGCGTTTGCCGTTCCTGGCCGGCGGATTGCCGTCTTTGGCTTCCTGATGCGCAGGGGATTGGTGCACGAGGCCGTGCCGGACCATCCCGGCCACCACGCCATTCCGCTGCTCGATGCCGACGAACGTAAGACCATTTTCTACGCCGTGGGTAGCGCGGCCTTCAACGGCAGCGCGTTCTAATCTGATGCTGGTCTACATCACGACGTTCCTGAAGACCGTCGCGGGGCAGGATGAGTCTGTCGCCTTCGATAATCAATACGGCAAACATGGCAATCCTGGTTGTGCTGATTCCCATCTGGGGTGCGATCAGCGACCGCGTCGGAATCCAGAAGGTGCCGGTAACCACCGTGATCGTCGCCATCGTGAAGATCACTCCACTCTTCTGGCTGATCGGTCACAAAGAACCGGTCTATGTCTTCCTGAGCCAGTTCGGCATGGTCATGCTGCTGGCGCGCATCTCTCCTGCTTTGCGACACGCATGGCGTTCCTCTTCTCGGCATCGATACGCATGAGCGCGTTCTCCACGACCTATAACACCGGTCTGGCGGTGTTCGGCGGAACCACTCCGCTGGCAGCGGCCTATCTGATCGAACGTCAGGTCGGTGAATTCTCGCCAGCCTATCTGCTGACCGGATCGGCGGTGCTGTCGCTTATCGCGCTGCTTTCCGCATCCCGGTATGGGCAGACGGGTTGATCATGGCGATGCACGGGGCCAAAGTCTGACCATGCCGAGTGACCGCCGCGATTCGCAGGAACGTATCCTCTACCTGCTCAAGACCAAGGGACCCCTGACCGCACAGGCCCTGGCAGATCGACTCAAGATCACCGCCATGGGTGTGCGTCAGCATCTCAAGCGTCTGTCCGAGGAAGGGCTGGTGGCGCATCACGATGAACGTTCCGGTGTGGGCCGTCCCGCGCGTCACTGGTCGCTGACCACGTGCGGCAACGACCGGTTCCCCGACAGCCACAGCGATCTCACGGTCTCGCTGCTGGAAAGCGTACGCCGGGTGTTCGGCGCCAAGGGGCTCGACAAACTGATCGACGCGCGAACACGCGAACAGGTCAAGCTCTACCGCGAGCATATCGACGACCGCCGATCGATCGAGCACCGGTTGACCGTTCTGGCCGAACAGCGTTCCGCCGAAGGCTACATGGCCGAGTGGCACAAGGCCGAAGATGGGGGCTATGTGCTGGTGGAAAACCACTGCCCGGTCTGCGCGGCGGCACGCTTCTGTCAGGGCTTGTGCCGTTCCGAACTGGATGTCTTTCAGGAGGTTCTGGGCAAGGACGTGGCGATCGAGCGCACCGATCACCTTCTTGCCGGCGCGCGCCGTTGCGCCTATCGCATCGCCTCGGTCGATCCTTCTTCGTAATAGCTGGCCGATAGCCCGGCCTTTGCCCGGGCGTCGACATTGAAGGGCGGTCGAAGCGAACCGTGAAACCGTTCGGCCACGATGGTGCGTCAGGTGGATTCGGGCTCAAGGACGCGCTCGGCGCAGACGGTATGAAACCAGCGGGTGCCCGCCGCGACATGACCGATTTCATCGCGATAGATGACCTTCAGAATCTCCGCGCTTTCCCGGTCGCCGATGTGTTCTAGGCGCGCGATCATGTCCGGCGTCACATCCAGTCCCCGCGCTTCGAGCACCAGGGGAACCACGGCCAGGCGCACAAGCAGATCGTCACGGGTCTCCTGCGCCGCTTGCCATAACCCGTCGTGGGCTGGCAGCGCGCCGTAGTCGGAGTCCAGGTCAACCAGACGTTCGCGCAGCACCAGGAAGTACCGCACCTCGTCGCCGGCACGCCGATCCGGACGTGCCGGCCGGGCGGCAACCGGTTCGTGGCACAGCGCGCCGCCGCAGCTTTGGCGAGCGCGCCGCCTTCGCCAAGAACCGACTGCGCCAGCTGTGCCGGCGTCGGCGATGACGTCACGCCAGAGCCTGTGCAGCCTCGGCCACCGCTTCGACGTGATCCTTGACGCGCACCTTGCGCCAGACTTCTCTGATCTTGCCTTTGGCGTCGATGAGGAACGTGGACCGCTCGATGCCCATGTAGGTCCGCCCGTAGTTCTTCTTTTCCACCCAGACGCCATAGGCTTCGCAGATCTTTCCGTCCTCGTCGGAGACGAGCCTGAAGTTCAAGTCGTACTTCGCCTTGAAGTTGTCATGGCGCTTGATGCTGTCCTTCGAGACTCCGACCACCACCGCGTTTGCATCGCCAAGCTGGTCCATGGTGTCGCGAAAGCCGCAGGCTTCCTTGGTGCAGCCTGGTGTGTCGTCCTTGGGGTAGAAGTAGAGGATGACGTTCTTGCCCTTGAGAGAGGACAGCTTCAGGGATTCGCCGTCGTCGGTCGGTGCGTTGAAGTCGGGTGCCTTGTCTCCTGGCTTGGGACCACTCACGGTTCGTCTCCTTCTGCCGCTTGGGATAGGGTGGTGTGAAAAGAGGATTTTACAAGTTCCTGTGCCGCGTCGAGCCGGCTGCAGAGATGCTCGAAATCGTCCGAACCGGTGACGCGCATCAGAAGCTCCCGCAGTCCCTTGGGCAGGTCGCCTTCCGCAGTGGGTCGCGCCATGGCGAGGCGCACCGCGGTCTGGACGTGATGCATCAGCTGTCCGGCCTCGACCAAGTGGCCGCTCATGGCTGTCGGGATCAAGCCGTGCGCGGCGGCCTGCGCCAAGGCCTCGTTGGAGCGGGGACAGAGAATGTCGGGATGTTTGGCGGCATGGATGAGCTGCAGATATTGCGCCTGGAAATCGAGATCGATCAGACCGCCCTCGACATACTTCACGTCGAAGCGGTCGCCGGCCGGATGTTCACTGGCGATGCGCTTGCGCATGTCGCCGACGGCCTCGGCCAGCTCGGCAGGATCGCGTTCGCAGGTCAGAATCCGATGGATCGCGCCTTCCAGGGTTTCTGACAAGGCTTCGGGGCCGTAAACGATGCGTGCACGGGTGAGGGCGAGGTGTTCCCAATGCCAGGCCTCTTCCTCCTGATACCGGACGAATCCGGCGACGTCGCTGGCCAACGGGCCCACGTTGCCCGAGGGACGCAGGCGCATGTCGATCTCGAACAGGCGTCCGGCATTGGTCATGGAGGTGAGCGCCGTCACGATGCGCTGCGCAAGACGGATGAAATACTGGCTCGGCGCCAGCGGTTTCGCGCCATCGGAGCTCTCCGAGCCCTCAGCGTGGTGGTAGACGAAAACGAGGTCGAGGTCGGAGCCGAAGTTGAGTTCGCGCGCGCCGTACTTGCCAAAGGCGATGACCGCCATGCCGCCGCCCGAGATCTTGCCGTGCTGGCGGGCGAACTGGGCTTCCACGCGTGGCGAGAGAACCCGAAACACGGCATCGGTCAGATCGGTCAGGCCGTGTGCGACATCCTCGGGCCCGATGACGCCGCGCAGCAATTGGACACCCAGCTGGAATTCCCTGTCATGAGTCCAGCGGCGCACGCGGTCGAGCACCTCCTCCTCGTTCTCGGCAAGCTTGAGGTCTTCGGAAAGTTCGGCTTCGGGTTCCGATGTGTGCGGGAGTTCGACAAAAAAGTCGATGCTGAGCACGTGGTCGAGCAGGGTGGGGATACGCGAGAGGTGTTCGGCCAGACGCGGCGCCGTGACCATGATCTCGGCAACCAGATCCAGCAGACCCGAGCGGCTCTGGAACAGCGAGAAAAGCTGCACTCCGGCGGGCAGGCGTTCGAGAAACTCGTGAAAGCGCATCAGCGCCGCGTCGGGATGAGTCGATCCGGCAAAGGCAGCAAATAGTTGCGGCGTGAGTTCGGTGAGAATTTCCCGGGCGCGGGAACTCCGCATCGCGCGGATACGCCCGTGATGCCAGGCGCGGATGACCGAGGCAACCGATGCGCCATCCGCGAAGCCTAGTCGTGACAGCGTTTCCAACGTATCGGGATCGTCCTCGTTGCCCGTGAAGACGAGGTTGCCGAAAACGCCATCGGTGTCGCTGGACAATGGATCGGATTCTTCGAACAGATCGGCGTAATGCGCTTCCACGCGAAGCAGCGTGGCGGTCAGGCATTCGGTGAAGGCCTCTGTGGACTCGTAGCCTAGGAAGGTCGCGATATGTCCGACGCCTTCGTCCGTTTCGGGGATCGAATGGGTCTGGCTGTCGTCGATCATCTGCAGGCGATGTTCGACCCTGCGCAGTTCGCCATAGGCCTTCTCCAGATCGGCGCCGGTATCGGGCGCGATGCGGTTGGCGTCGGCAAGGGCACGCAGCGCCTCGCAGGTCTGTCTGCGGCGCAGTTCCGGTTCGCGACCTCCGAAGATCAGTTGCTGGGTCTGGGCGAAAAATTCGATCTCGCGGATACCGCCACGACCCAGTTTGACGTTGTGCCCGGCCACGGTGACCTCTCCGCCGCCTTTGTGGGCGTGAATCTGGCGTTTGATCGAATGGATGTCCTGGATGGCGGCAAAGTCGAGATGACGACGCCAGATGAAGGGACGCAAACGGCCAAGAAACGCGTAGCCAGCCTCAATGTCGCCTGCGATGGGCCGCGCCTTGATCATGGCGGCGCGTTCCCAGTTCTGGCCCAGGCCTTCGTAATAAAGTTCTGCCGCATCCACGGAAAGCGCCAGCGGCGTTGCGCCGGGGTCGGGCCGCAGACGCAGGTCGGTGCGCAGGACATGGCCGTCCGGGGTGCGTTCCTCCAGCAGGCGGACAAGCTGGCGCGTGATGCGCACGCAGACCGACTGGGCGCCGCCTCCGTCGGTGATCGCCAGACGTTCGTCGTCCCACAGAACGATGAGGTCGATGTCGCTGGAATAGTTCAGTTCCCGTCCGCCGAGCTTGCCCAGCGCAAGCACGATGAAGCCGCTGTTCTTTTCAGGATCGTCGGGGTCGAGTTCGCCAAGCCTGCCCGATGTGGAAGCCTGCAGGAGCAAATGGGCGAGGGCGGCCCGGGTTGCGCCGTCCGCGAAACGCGAGAGGGCGCCGGTGACTTCGCGCCAACCCCACATGCCGGCGATGTCGCTCAAGGCCACGGCGACGGCGACCTCGGCGCGCGCCGTGCGCAACTGGGACATCAGGACGCGCTCCTCGCTGTGATGGTCGAGGCGCGCCAGCGCGGCATCGATGCAGTCGTCAGGTCCGGTTTCGACCCAACGGCAGACGATATCGGGGTGGCGCGCCAGCGTGCGCCCGAGAAACGGGCTGTTGCCGAAGACGGTATCGAGAAGATCGGAACCGGCGGGATCCCCGGCCAGCGCACGGGCGGTGTCGTTATCGGCCGCGGAAAGCCAACGCTCGCGCCGCACCGCGGCGCGCTCGGGATCGTGCGGGCACGGCAACGCGGTCAGTCCATTGAGGTTCTTGAAGGTCATGTCATGGCGCGGAAGTGGCCCGTCTGGCATTGGCGGAACGTATCGGGAGCATATCCCCTTATTTGGAACAAATCGCCGTCTCATGCGATTCCACTGGCCAAAAGCATTCCGTAAGGCTCCGTTTTGCGCGCCGGCCGACATGGCGATGGTCCGCAAAGCAGGCTAGATTGCGGCACTTAAACGTAGTTCATGGATGCCGTGACTCGACGCACCTCCCGATTCCTGCTCCACGTTCTCGGTACGCTTGTGGGCGTGGCGACCATTCTGCTTGCGGGGCTGGCCTGGCGGCTGGCGCAGGGGCCGATCGATCTGGGTAGCGTGACACCCTATGTCGAAGATGCGCTGAACGATCGGGATCTCGGATTCCACATTGAAATCGGAGAAGCGCAGCTTGCCTGGGGAGACTGGCAGGAAGCCTTCGAGATCCGGATTCTCGATCTCGCCATGTCCGATGAGTCCGGTGAACTGCTGCTCTCTTCCAACGAAGTCGTTCTGGACATATGGCTGCCCTCGCTCGTGCGTGGCGAGTTGCGTCCGCGTAGCGTCATCCTGGTTGAGCCCCTGATCATGATCGTGCGTGAGGAACAGGGCGACGTGACCCTTGCCCTGATGGCGCCGTTTGAATCGGCCAGCGAACCGGTTGCCCACGGCCCTGTCGGAGATGAGCCGGCCGCCCTGACGTCCGACGAGGTTATCGCGATCATTCTGGACGCGGGCGTATCGCCGCCCTTTGATCGCCTGAGCGAGATTCAGGTTATCGGCGCCGATCTCTGGATCGACGACCATGTGCTCGACCTCCTGTGGAATGCGCCTGCATCGGTTCTCACGATCACGCGGCAGGACGATAGCTTGCGGGCCTCCGCGCAGATGGTCCTACGCGCCGAGGACTATGTTCTTGATCTCGAGATGTTCGCCAGGCTCGATACGATGTCGGATCTCATCACCGTTTCGGCGGGCCTGGCCGATTTCTATCTCGACGATCTGCCCCACCTCGTTCCCAAGCTGCCCGAAATTGAGGGCTTGGATGTCCATGTTGATGGCAGTCTCGACCTCGCCGTCAACCGGGAGTTCCGGCTGGAGGGCGGATCGTTTCTGGTCGAGGCGGATCGCGGGACCATCGACATGCCCGGTTTTTTCGAGGCGCCCTTCGAGATCGGGCCGTCTTATGTCTCGGGATTCCTGCGTCCGGAACTGTCGGGCATCGAGATCGCCGAGATGGAAGTCGATCTGGGATTGGAACGCAGCAGCGGACGGATCGTGGTCAACGGTTTCACGCCCGATTCCCTCGTCGATGCGCGTTTCGACATTGCCGGGCTGGCGCTGGACGATCTCGGCAAGTTCTGGCCGGTTCCCCTGGTAGCGCACGCAAGGCAATGGCTGGTGGAGCGGCTGTCTGCCGGGCGCATCGATCAGGCCTCGATCACCTTCAAGGCAACGATCGACGATCTGGCGAACGACCGTCTGCCCCTCGATAACCTCGTGATCTACCTCGACACCAGCGGGGTCACCGTCGAGTACCTCAGCGGCATGCCTCTGGTGCGCAACGTCGATGCGCATGTCGCCATTCTGGACGACAGCATGCGGGTCGACGCCATGGGCGGGAACATCGGCAATCTGGCGTCCGACCGCAGCGTCGTGTCCATGGAGCGCCTCGACGGCAGCGAGGGCATTCTGGTCGGTATCGAGATGCGCGGGCCCGCACGGGAGGCCCTGGAGGTTGCCTCGCGCGAACCCTATGCGCTTACCGGCAAAGTGGGGCTGGAACCCGAGATGGTTTCGGGCAGTTTCGCCGGACGGCTGGAACTGGTCGTGCCGCGTCTGGTCGACCTGACGCCTGCCGATGTGCTTTACCGCGTCGCCGTCGATGTCGTGGATGTTGCGCTCACAAACGAATTCCGTGGTTTTGTCGTGAACAACGCCAACGGCGTGCTGAACCTCGATAAGTCCTCCGCCAATTTGGATGGCAGACTCGATCTCAACGGCGTCCCGTTCACGGTGACCTATTTTCACAATCTCTCGCCCGGCGCGGCCGTGCTGCGGACCGTGAACCTTCAGGGCACGGTCAGCGACGAGGATCGCGAGGCGCTCGGTGTGGTTGACCCGATCGATCTCGACGGCACCATTCCCATCGTGCTCGACATGAGCCAGACCAGCGACCTCACGATGACCTGGAACGCGGTGGCTGACCTGACGCCGGCCGATATCGTGTTTCCGCTTCTGGCCATCGACAAGCGCCCGGGTGAGCCGGGGCGTGCCGCGCTGCGCCTGATCGACGACGGCGGCGACTATGTCGTGGCTGAACGGGCCACGCTTGGCATCGGCGCAACCCTGGTGGAGGCCAGCGGCGTGGTGCACGCCGCCGATGTCAGCTTGGTCAGGCTGGACCTCCAGCGCTTGACGTTCGGGCGCAACGACTTTTCAGGCGCTCTCTCCGTGCGCGAGGATGGGTTCTACGATGTTGCGCTGGGCGGCGGTGTGGTGAACCTGCAGCCCATGATGGACGATGTGGCCGCCTCAAACGGGCCGGGACTGCCGCCGTTCCGTCTGAAGGGTCGGCTCGACCGCATATGGATCACCGACGACGACGCGGTGCACAAGGTCCACATCGATGGGCTCTATGCCGAAGACCGATGGGAGGCATTGGCGATCTCCGGACAGATCGATGACCAAACGCCGATGTCGGTCGATATCTGGCGTTTCTCGGAAGCTGAGCGTCGGTTTGAATACAACGCTGCCGATGTCGGCGATGCGATCCGGCTGTTCGGTCTGTTCGATCACGCCGAAGGCGGGCCCGTGCAGATCAGGGCGCGGATCGACGACAGCGATCCCGACCGGCCGGCCGTGGGCGCCATTCGCATCGAAGACTTCGTCCTCCGGCAGGCGCCGATCCTGACGCGGCTACTCTCCCTCGCCTCGCTTTCGGCCATCGTCAATGCGCTGAGCGGTGACGGCCTCGAGTTCAACGGCGCGCTGATGCCGTTCGAAAAACGCGGTGACATCGTCACGGTGACCGATGCGCGCGCCTTCGGCCCCGGCATCGGCATCACCTTGGGCGGCAACGTCGATCTCGGCAACAACGTGCTGGACCTCCATGGCAGGTTCGTTCCGGCCTATGTCGTGAACTCGATCCTGGGCGAGTTGCCGTTAATCGGCGACATCCTGACGGGCGTCGAGGAGGGTGGGGGAATCTTTGCCTTCACCTTCGAGGTCGAAGGTCCGCGCGACGCGCTGGAAGTCAATGTCGATCCGCTCTCGGTGCTTGCACCGGGCATCCTGCGCAACATCTTCACCGCGCCGACCGACGACGAGACCGAGACCCTGGTCGGCCAGTCCTCGCGGCCTGAGGGCGGTCGTTAGCGAAGCGTTATTCGACGCGCAGCAGGACGTGGCGCTTCTTGCCGGCCGATAGCTTGATGGTGCCGTCCGATCCGACATCCTCGCCGGTCAGCGCGCGCAGTTCTTCCTGAACGGCTGTGTCGTTGATGCGCGCACCACCCCCCTTGATCAGACGCCGCGCCTCGCCGTTGGACTGGGTGAGACCCGCTTCCTTCAGGGCTTCGTAGAGCTGCATGCCGCCCGCCAGGCGCGAGGCTGCAAGCGGTACGGTGGGCAGGCCTTCGCTTGCCTGACCTTTCTCGAAGGTCTCGCGCGCCGTTTCCGCCGTCTGCTCGGCTGCCTCGACGCCATGGCAAAGCGTCGTCACTTCGTTGGCGAGGATCTTCTTGGCTTCGTTGATCTCCGCGCCGTCGAGCGCTTCCAGGCGTGCGATCTCGTCGAGCGGCAGGTCGGTGAAGAGGCGCAGGAAACGGCCGACGTCGGTATCTTCCGTGTTGCGCCAGAACTGCCAGTAATCCCAGGGTGAATGCATATCCGCGTTGAGCCAGACCGCGCCGTCGGCCGTCTTGCCCATCTTCGCGCCAGACGCCGTCGTGATCAGCGGCGTAGTGAGGCCGAAGAGTTGCGCGTTCTCGACGCGGCGACCTAGTTCGACACCGTTGACGATGTTGCCCCACTGGTCCGAACCGCCCATCTGCAGGCAGCAGCCGTAACGGCGGTGCAGTTCGACGAAGTCGTAACCCTGGAGGATCATGTAGTTGAACTCCAGAAACGAAAGCGGCTGTTCGCGGTCAAGGCGCAGCTTGACCGAATCCATCGAGAGCATCCGGTTGACTGAGAAATGCCGTCCGACATCGCGCAGAAACGGGATGTACATCAGTTCGGACAGCCAATCGTCGTTGTTGACCATGACCGCGTCAGTTGGGCCGTCGCCGAACGTGACGTAGTTCTCGAAGCTCCTGCGGATGCTTGCCGTGTTGGTGGCGATCTGCTCGTCGGTCAGCAACTGGCGCGCTTCGTCCTTGCCCGAGGGATCGCCCACCTTGGTCGTGCCCCCGCCCATCAGCACGATCGGCTTGTGGCCGGTTTGCTGCATGCGGCGCAGCATCATGATCGAGACCATGTGTCCGACATGCAGACTGGGGCCGGTGCAGTCGTACCCGATATAGGCCACCACGGTTCCGTTGGCGGCTTTCTCATCGAGCGCATCGAGGTCTGTGCACTGGTGCAAAAAGCCGCGGGCAGCGATATCGCGCAGGAATTGGGATCGTGGCTCGGACATGGCTCTGTTGTCGGTTGCGGGGTTGGGGAAATCCCCATCGCGTGGGCGCGCGTCCTGTAGCACACTCGCATAAGCGTCACAACGCGGACCGGTCATGAACAACGCCTGGAAAACCGCCATCGGCCTGATGAGCGGCACCTCTCTCGATGGGGTCGATGCCGCCTTGCTACGCAGCGACGGGATCGGTGTGGAACGCACGGAGCACGCCCTGACGCTTCCCTATGATGCCGAGACGCGCGAGGTCCTGCGGGCGTGTCTTGGAGGAGGCGGAGATGTCCCGCGTGCGGTGCGGCTGCTGACCGAACGGCATGCCGACGCGGTGCAGGCGCTGCTTGACCGCGCACAGCTCGGGCCGCACGGCGTCGATGTGATCGGGTTTCACGGTCAGACGATCGCCCATCGCCCGCCCGAGGACCTGACCTGGCAGATCGGCGACGGGGCGCGTCTGGTAGAAATGACGGGGATCGATGTTGTCGCTGATTTCCGTAGCCGGGACATGGCGGCCGGCGGGGAGGGCGCCCCCCTTGCACCGCTCTATCACGCCGCGCTCGTGCGCGAACTGGATGTGCAGCCGGTGGCGGTGCTCAACATCGGCGGGGTGGGCAACGTCACCTGGATCGACGGCGACACGATTCTGGCCTTCGATACCGGGCCGGGCGGCGCGCTGCTAGACGACTGGATGTTGCACCGGACCGGTGAGGCTTATGACGAATCCGGGCGCCTGGCAGCACAGGGAAAGGTCCATCAGGAGCGTGTGGATGCCATCTTGGAGGGCGATCCCTATTTCGTGCGAGCGGCGCCCAAATCGCTCGACCGTGATGCGTTCACGGTCGATCTGGGCAATCTCTCGACACCCGACGGCGCGGCGACGCTTCTTGCCCTGACGGCCTCTGCTGTCGCGAAGGGACAGGGCCTGTTCCCCAAAGTGCCGGCCTGCTGGATCGTGTGTGGAGGCGGACGTCTCAACGATGCCCTGATGGCCGCGCTAAGGGAGCGCGTGCATGGCGAGGTCAGGACGGCCGAGGAGGTCGGCTGGAACGGCGATGCGCTGGAAGCAGAAGCCTTCGCCTATCTGGCGGTGCGGTCTCTCATAGGCCTGCCGCTCAGCCTGCCTACGACCACCGGATGTTCCGCGCCGGTCACCGGCGGAGCCTTGCACAAGGCGGCAACGGCCGGGAATTGAGTCCATACGTCAGATCAGGTGTGGTCGGAAAGATAACGGTCGACGTGGCCCTGCAGGATCTCGAACTCGTCGACAAAGAAATGGCCCGCGCCTTCGACCAGTTCGAGGGTGGTGGTGTGGTCCTGCTTGTTCAGGGTTTCGGCCAGATCCCGGACCGAGACTGCGGGGACGATGTCGTCCTTGGTGCCCTGCACGATAAGTCCGTCACAGGGCACGGTATCAAGGAAGGCGAAGTCGTACTTGTTGACCGCCGGAGCGACCAGAACGTAACCCTCAATGTCGGAGTGGTGCATCAGCGTCTTGGCGGCGATCCATCCACCGAAGGAAAAGCCGGCGATCCAGGTGCCTTTGCGCCGTTCGTGTTGGTATTTCATCCATGCGAGCGCGGCCAGTGCGTCATCAAGTTCGCCTTCGCCCTCGTCATAGACGCCCTCGCTGCGTCCCACACCGCGAAAGTTGAAGCGGAGCACGGCGAAGCCAGCATCAGCAAAGCAGCGGAACAGGGTATAGGCAACCTTGTTGTTCATGGTGCCGCCGTGGAGCGGATGGGGGTGCAGGACGACCGCAATGGGCGAATCCGGCGCGTTTCCGGCCTGATAACGGGCTTCGAGGTGGCCATCGGGGCCGTTCAAATTGATTTCTGGCATCGCTGCAGCACCTTTCTGTCGGCACCTCCATAGCCTGAATATGAACCGTGGGGCAGTCTGAATACTTGATTCCAGGAGTCGGATTTTCTATGTCTTCTGTGTCCGGCTTCGCGCGCACCGCCGCCCGCGTCTCGGGTTTCTGGTTCAACGCACCAAGGAAACCTAACCATGTTCAAGTCGATCGGAAATGAGATCAGCTCTGTCTTTGGCCGCGACCCTGCGGTCAGGTCCAGGTTGGAGGTGGCGCTGTGTTATCCCGGTTTTCACGTCATTCTGTTCTATCGCGCGGCCCACTGGCTGTGGATTCACGACGTCAAGCTGTTGGGCCGCTTCACGTCCCATCTGGGCCGGTTTTTCACCGGGATTGAGATTCATCCCGGCGCGACGATCGGCAAGGAGTTCTTCATCGATCACGGCATGGGCGTGGTGATCGGCGAAACTGCCGAGATCGGCGATCATGTCACGCTCTATCACGGCGTCACGCTGGGCGGGACGACTTGGAATGCCGGCAAGCGTCACCCAACCCTGGGCGACAATGTCGTGGTGGGTGCAGGCGCCAAGATCCTGGGTCCGGTCACCGTGGGCGACGGTGCGGCCGTTGGCTCGAATGCCGTCGTCGTAAAGGATGTCCCCCCGGGGCATACGGTCGTGGGCATTCCCGCGCGCGTCGTCGATCACGGCAAGAAGAAGCTCGACGATATCCATTTCGCGGCCTACGGCACACCGACTCCTGACATGCCCGATCCGGTGAGCAAGGCCATCAACGGTCTGCTCGAGCATATCGCCAAGCTCGACAACCGCATCGCCGAACTGGAGGGCGACCGTTCCGGTCAGTCAGGTGCGGTTTCAGGTATTGACGACGACGAGTGCGACACGCCCGAAAAACGGGCGGATTGTTGAGGCCGGAATGAAACTGGGCGCCAAGGCGCGTTATGCCGTGATGGCCATGGTCGATCTTGCCGTTCACGGCAAGGATCGCACTGTGTCGTTGGCCGAGATCGCTTCGCATCAGGAAATCTCGCTTTCCTATCTCGAACAGCTTTTTGCCCACCTGCGGCGCCACGATCTGGTCCAGAGCGTGCGTGGCCCCGGCGGCGGATATCGCCTGGCGCGTCCGCTTGCCGACATTGCCATCTTCGACATCGTCGAAGCGGTCGATGAATCCATGCGCGTGACCCGGTGCGAGGAGGGCGCGTCGCCCCAGGAAGGCTGCATGAGCGACCGCAGCCGATGTCTCACCCACGATCTTTGGGAGGATCTCGGGGAGCATATCCGCAGCTTTCTCTGCAACGTGACGCTTGAAGATGTCTGTGAAAAGCGCCCGTGCCCTGCCAAGGCGGGTTTGCTGGCTGCGGAATAGGCGGTCTGGACCGTGAGCGTTTACCTCGACCACAACGCCACCTCTCCCGTGCGCCCAGCGGCGCGCGAGCTTGCACTGGAGGCCATGGTGACTCCGGGAAACGCATCGTCGGTGCACGCGGCGGGTCGTCACGCCAAGGCCATGCTGGACGATGCGCGCGAACGGGTCGCGGTGCTGGCCGATGCTGGTCCCCGTCAGGTTGTCTTTACCTCGGGCGGAACGGAGGCCAACCACCTGGTCCTGCGCGGCCTTGCTTCGTTTCCGCTGTTTGTTTCTGCGGTTGAACATCCTTCTGCCCTGCAGTCGCGCGGCGACGCTACGGTCGTTCCCGTCGATTGCGAAGGTCGCGTGAACTTGGAGGCGCTTGAAGGGCTTCTGGAGAAGGCCGATCGGCCGGCTCTGGTTTCGGTCATGGCCGCCAACAACGAAACCGGCGTGATCCAGCCGGTCCCCGACATCGTCGCGCTGGCACATCGTCAGGGTGCGCTGGTTCACAGCGACGCGGTCCAGGCCGCGGGCAGACTCGATGCCGGGTGGCGCGAGGCCGATCTGATCTCGCTGTCGGGCCACAAACTTGGTGGAGTGCAGGGTGCCGGTGCCTCGATCATACGTTCTCATGTGAAACTGCGGGCGCTCGCGGGCGGCGGAGGCCAGGAATTCGGCCTGCGTTCGGGAACCGAGGCGCTGCCCGCGATTGTCGCCTTCGGCGCGGCCACGACCGATACCGCAAGCGACAATCTGGATCAGTTAAGGACATGGCGTGACGCCATGGAAGCGCGGATGCGCGCCGCATCTCCCGATGCGGTGGTGCTTGGCGCCGGCGCAGAGCGCCTGCCCAACACGCTGTGCATCGCCCATCCGGGGATCGATGCCGAAACCATGGTCATGAGCTTCGACCTTGCCGGCGTGGCGATCAGTGCGGGATCGGCCTGCTCGTCGGGCAAGATGGCGGCATCGCATGTCGCGGTTGCGATGGGCCGGAAGGATCTCGCCCGTCATGCGGTGCGGTTCAGTCTGGGCTGGTCCACGACCCGGGCTGACTGTGACGGGGCGGTCGAGGCCTGGACGCAGATCGTTTCGCGCTTCGACAAGCGGAACCGGGCGGCCTGACGGCATGGAACACGGAAACATCAAGACGCCGGTCTACCTGGATTATCACGCCACCACGCCGGTCGATCCCAGGGTGCTGGAAACCATGCTGCCCTGGTTCACCGAGAAGTTCGGCAATCCCCATTCCACCAGCCACAGCTTCGGTCACGAGGCGGCAGAGGTGGTGAAACATGCGCGCGGGCAGGTCGCCGGCCTGATCGGCGCAGATCCCTGCGAGATCGTGTTCACCTCCGGCGCGACGGAATCCAACAATCTGGCGATCAAGGGTGCCGCGCGTTTCGAGCTGCACCACCGCAACAAACGCCGGCGCATCGTGACCCTGGTCAGCGAGCACAAATGCGTGCTGGAAAGCGTCAAGGATACCGCCCAGGACGGTTTCGAGACCGTGTTTCTTCCCGTTGGTAAAGATGGCCGGATCGACATGGACGAACTCGACCGTACGGTCGATGAGGAAACGCTGCTGGTCTCCATCGTGGCCGCCAACAACGAGATCGGTGTGCTCCAGCCCCTTGAGGAAATCGGCGCGCTGACCCGTGAGCGCGGAGTCCTGTTCCATACGGACGCCGCCCAGGCAGTAGGCAAGATCCCCGTGGATGTCGGGGCGGCCAACATTGATCTCATGAGCATTTCCGGCCATAAGCTCTACGGGCCCAAGGGCATCGGTGTGCTCTACATCCGCCGCAGACCCCGCGTACGGATCGAGCCGCTGTTTTCCGGCGGCGGACAGGAGCGCACCATGCGCTCGGGTACGCTTGCGCCGCCGCTGGTTGTCGGGCTGGGCGAGGCCTGCGCCATGGCGGGGGAACTTATGGAGAAGGAGGCGGAGCGTTTTCGCATGCTGCGCAGCCGGTTCCTGGACCGGCTTGGCGAGCGTGTCGAAGGTGTGGCGCTGAACGGCAGTCTGGACCATCGCCTGCCGGGCAACATCAGCCTGCGTCTGGCCGGAATCGATGCGCTGAAGCTGATCGAGCAGACGGAAGATCTCGCCTTCTCTACCGGCTCTGCCTGCACCTCCGATGTCGTCGAGCCGTCCCATGTCCTGCGCGCCATCGGGCTCAGCGACGAAGAGGCCGGCTCGTCCGTACGGATCGGTCTGGGACGCTTTACGACAACCGATGAAGCGGACTTTGCCGCCGACCAACTGGCCGAGGCGATAAACCGCTGCCGATCCGAAGCCGCGGCAGCCTGAATCCTCCAGTGCCAACACGTCGTTGCCTTGCACCGCAAGGTGGACGCGCGCGCGTGATTCTGCTTAAACGCGCGCTTGTATCAGGAGTCTCCCGTGCCTAAGGTCACCTTCATCCTCCGCGACGGTAGTCCGCTTGAAATCGATGCGCTCGAAGGGCTCTCGATCCTGGAGTTGGCACGCAAGCATGATATCGATATCGAGGGCGCCTGCGAGGGCTCGCTCGCCTGTTCGACCTGCCATGTCATCGTCGATCCTGATGATATCGAGCGCCTGGAAGAGCCGACCGAGGACGAGGAGGACATGCTGGACTTGGCGTTCGGCCTGACCAAGACTAGCCGGCTGGGGTGTCAGATCATCCTGACCGAGGAACTGGACGGCCTGACCGTGACCTTGCCCCAGGAAACCCACAACATGCTCCTGGACTGACCTCCGGCCGTACTGCCAGGCGCGGGCAGGGATCAACACATGGATGGTGACCGGCAAATCCCTCGACCGCGTTCATGATGCCCTGATCATGACGCTCACCGCGCGGGCGCGCGCCGACGAAGCGGAATCACGCTGGCGCGATGTTTTCTTCGAAGGCGGCAAGACGCTTGATCCCACAGAGACCGAATCCCGCCGGCGGGCTGCCAGTTTCGCCGCCATGGCCTGGCGCCAAGCACTTCGAGCCGTGGCGCAAGCGGGTCGCACCGGTCCGTTTCGCCTGTCCGACACCCCAGGAGACCGAAGCCCGGTTCGGCAGTTGGCGGCGCGATCCGGGATCCTGTTTCAGACCACAGGCGCGCACGGTCGATGTGTCGCGTTCCTTCGCCGCGAACGGCGTGAGCCCATGTCTTCGAGTCGGAGGGATGTTTCGACCACACGGTGATTCTGTGCCACGGCTTGGGCATGGAGGCCGAGGTCTGAAACCACGAACTGCACATGGCGTCGCCCCTCGTCGCGCGCGGCATTGCGGGCGCGGCGGAAATGTTCGGTGCTCATGTGCGCGAGATCGCTGCGCTGGTGGCCTGGGCGCACAACGATGCGCCGCCCGGCCGTGTGGCGGTGGGGGCATCAGTCTGGGCGCCCTCAACAGCCAGAACTCGCGGTGTGTCATGCTGGGTCCTGGCCCGCCGATATGCGATCCGACGCCGCTTTGTTGATCACGACCACCGACCGTTTGGGCGCCATCGCCTGGAACAGAGGCTTTGCCAGAGGGCTCACGGCGACGTAGGCGATGAAGGCGGCGGGCTGGACCCTTGATCAGGTGCGTTCGTGGCCGCCCCTGATCGCGCCTGAGGGAGAGCCCGGCATCGATCCCGATCGTATCGTCATGGCGCTGGGCACGGCCGACAACATCACACCCCATGACGGGGCCGCGCCTTTGCCCGGCGCTGGCGCATCTCTGGCGAGAACCTCTTGGAAAGCTGGCAGGGGCATTTCAGCAAGGCAATCGGATTGGCGCGCAACCAGGTGCCGTTCGAGCGTCTGTGCGCCATCCTGTGCTCTTGATTGTCACGCGCGCGGCACTATGTTGCGCGCCATGAACACGCTCGGAATCAACAAGGCGCCGGCCGATACCCGCGTTGTCGTCGCCATGTCGGGCGGGGTCGACAGCTCGGTCGTGGCCGCCTTGCTGAAGGAAGAAGGCTACGAGACCATCGGTATCACTCTCCAGCTTTACGATCACGGCCAGGCAATCGACCGCCCGGGGACGTGCTGTGCGGGGGCCGACATCCACGATGTGCGCCGGGTTTGTGCCGCGCTCGACATGCCCCATTATGTACTCGATTACGAAAGCCGGTTCCGCAAGGCGGTGATGGACGATTTTGCCGACAGCTATCTGGCGGGCGAGACGCCGATCCCCTGCGTACGCTGTAACCAGCGGGTCAAGTTCGCCGATCTCCTGCAGACCGCGCGCGAACTGGGCGCGGATGCGCTGGCGACGGGCCACTATGTGCGCCGGATCGAGGGCGAGACGGGCGCTCGGTTGCTGACGGGCAGGGAAGCGGGTCGCGACCAGAGCTATTTCCTGTTTGCGACCACGCCCGATCAGCTCGATCTGCTGCGCTTTCCGCTGGGCGACATGACGAAGGATACGGTGCGCGGGCACGCTAGGCGTTTCGGCCTCGTTGTCTCCGACAAGCCCGACAGCCAGGATATCTGTTTCGTGCCGAATGGCCGTTATGCCGATGTCGTCGCCAGGCTGCGTCCCGGCGCGATTGAGCCCGGCGACATTGTCGATCTGGAAGGCAGGGTGCTGGCCAGGCATGACGGCGTCATCAACTTCACCGTGGGTCAGCGCAAGGGCATCGGCATCGCCGCGCCCGAACCGCTCTTTGTCGTCCGGCTGGAACCTGAAACCCATCGCGTGGCCGTCGGCCCCCGCGAAGCGCTGCAGCGGGCAAGCCTCACGATCCGCGAGGTCAACTGGCTGGCCGACTCCCTGCCTGGCGAGGGTGTGACCTGTCAGGTCAAGCTGCGCTCGACCCAGCCACCCCAGGAAGCGCTGGTGCAGTCCCTGGCCGATGGCCGCGCTGTGGTCGAACTGCACGCTCCAGCGGAGTCCGTTGCTCCCGGCCAGGCCTGCGTCATGTATGACGGCGATCACGTGCTGGGCGGGGGTTGGATCGAACGTGCCCAGGACACGGCCGCATCGGCGGCTGCGTAAGCCATTGACGGCGCGGGAAACCGCACGTGCTGATCGCCCCACGCTGCGTCTTGACTCGCCCGGGTCCGGCTCTTATATGCGACCGATTTCTTTCTGGCGGAGTAGCTCAGTTGGTAGAGCAGGGGAATCATAATCCCTTTGTCGGGGGTTCAAGTCCCTCCTCCGCCACCACATGAGAAAGCGAACCTGGCACCCGACAGCCAGGTTCGCTTTCTTGCTGGTGGGAGGTCCGGGTCAGGAATCCGGTATGATGTCGCAGACGAGCGCGGTTGTCGGCGCATCTCCGGTCCAGAACCAGTGATCGGTGTCGCTGTCTTCCAGGATTGCGCCTGATCCGGCATCGACCCCGGCTGGGCCTACGCGCCGGGCCGGTCCACCCTCGCCCGACCGCCTGCGCCACCGCGGCCCTCGCCCGACCGCCAGCCGCCGCGACCCTCGCCCGACCGCCAGCCACCGCCGGACGCCCCGCCTCCCAACGACCTCGCGGCCGCCGTCCGCGCCGGCGATCCCGACCCCTTCATCGACGCGGGCCGCGAGTTCTTGCTCGACCTGGTTCGCCGCTCCGGCGGCGACCCCGCTGCGCCCGGCTTTGCCGTAGCCATACGCAAGCGCCTGCGCGAGCGCCTGCGCCGCGACCGGGGCGCAGGCGACATCGCACCCATCCTCGATCCCGGATCCCGACGCGACCTTGCCGATGTGGTCGCCGCCGGCACCCGCAACCTCCCCGCGTCCTGGATACGGCGCGGCAACCAGGACATGATTGTGGTCGACCGGATTCGTCGTGGCTCGCGAAATCTTGGGGAATACCTGTCCCGTCCGGCGAGCGGTGGGCTGCCGCGAATTCGGATCAAAAAAAACCGAGGCACTGCCTTTCACGAGTATATGCACCACGTCCAGGCCAGCGATCCCGCCCTCGATCGCCTGTTCCAGGAGGTTCACAAGCGTCGCAACAAGGACAGGGCCAAAGGCCCGCTGACCGGATACCGGGGTATTCAGGGCCGCGAGGACGAATACATCGACGCCTACTTCGGCGCCGAGTACGACGACGACATGCTCAAGAACGGGGGATATGATCAGGACAGCCCCGCCCTCGAGGTCATCACCCGAGCCCTCCAGTTGACCTTCCACTCGATGGCGACGGGCCAATACCAGATCGTGAACGGAAAGCTCGTGAAAGACACCCTCGACATCGCCGACCTCGCGCGCGACGATCCGGAGATGCTCGAACTGGTCCTGGGCGTCCTGATGTATTACGACCCATTGTAAGGAGACCGCCATGGCCCGCCATACCATCATGCTGCCCGACCGGAGCGCCGGGCGAGACCTCAGGTCCATCGTCTGGGACGACGAGGCCGGGACCGTCTCGGGCGACCACAGCGAACTGCCCTGGCTCGCCGAGCAGATCAAGGCCGAGGCGGGATGGCTGGAGATGGACACCCAGCGTGTCTGGCTCGAGGACCCGGCCCACAGGCCGGGCGACCTGCTCTGGCTGCTGAGCTACATCTGGCAGGGCGTCCACGTGCCGGGAAAGGACTTCCAGGGCATCACCGTCACCCTGCCGCCGGTCTTCGATGGCGGTCCCGCCATCGCCGAGGTCGGCGGCGCCATGATCACGACTCCCAATGGCACTTCCGGGCTCTGGGCGGGCAGTATCATCACCGAGGACGGCACCGAGATCGAGTTCCCGCCAGACGCTGCCTACACCATCACCGAAGAGCGCGGCCCCCACGGCGGGTGGCTAACCACCGACGGCCACGAGATATACATCGCCCTCTTCTGATCCGGGACCCGTGCACGCGCCGGTTCCCGATCGCACGCTCACAGGGAGACCACCATGGCCCGGATTGACGTCACCCTCGACGACGAGGCCCTGCGCAAGGCCCTCAAGCGCCCGTGAACGGCCCTCCCGGGGGCGATTTCCAGGCCGTTTCCAAAGACCTTATTTCCCGATTCTTAAAAACTTCCGGTCGGCTGCAATCTTACTTTGATGGCTCCACAAGCGATGGCTCCACAAGCCCGTTCTCGCTTAGTCCTGCTTCCCAATCGGCATAACTTGATCCGTCGGGCAGCTTCCAAAGAATTCGACCATTCGCGCTTGACCCAATCACCGTTGCTGCGGCCGCGGATACTGACGAAAAACTGTAATGGCTTGTAAAAAGCAGAAACTCATCATCCTCGCGCAACACTCCCTTTTCCAGCAGGGTAGAGCGCAAATTCGTGGTTCCCTTGGGGACTGTGGATGTCGTTCGCAGTCGCGCCTTCGATCCCGCCTGCACAATGAAATCCCCGGATGGGCCGATCTCCATTTCTGCCGAAAAGCCTTTGCCGCGAAAAGAGAACTTTGGGTTTTCGCCCAGCTCAGGCTGCGGCATGTCCTGTTCCAGGGGCTTGCGCGGCGACGTGCGACCACGCATTTCCCGAAACAGATCCCAGCCCAGGGCTCCGACCAGTATTTTCGTCTGATCGACGAACTCGTCCATCGCGGCTTGATCCGGCAAAGGCAACTTTCCAGCGTCACTTGATGGGGTTATCGTGTTCGGAATTGTCCATCTTGGATTTCCGCCAACGCCTCGGATAAGGCAGGATTCGACATAGCGGGCGTGGCTCTTGGTGAGGTTTTCATCTTTACTGATCAGGACGACTGTATCTGTCCAGAACCCTTTGGAATCTCTTCCATTTTCATTCGAATTGTGGGTCGATAATCTACCGCCGACACCTTCGGATTCACCAATGTAGGCGAGCTGTCGATCCGCGTTGTCGTCATCCACGCCGATAAGGATATAGACGCCTGGCCGCTCAATCTCGGGGAAAGCCTTTCGAACTCGACGCAGCTGGTTGCGGCGAAAGGCGATGGCCTGGATCGTGGACATCGAAATCTGCGCCACTCGAGTGCCGTTCGGATCTCCGTTGAGAAGAAAGATGTTGATCGAGCGGGACTTCATGATACCTCGTTTTCCTGATCACGGGCCCTGACACAGGTCACATGGAACCCCTTGACCGTCCGGTGATCCTGCAGCCGATCCCCAGGCGAGAATGCGCCATTCTTCGCTTTCGCCGCTCACGCCGGATGTCCCTCTTTTGGCCAGACCTTTTTACCGATCTTGATAAAGGCGCTAATATGGGGATTGTTTTCATTGCCCTCCCGGCTGCTCTGACGGGTCAACGCTTCTTCCACCCCAGAGCGGTCAGCTTCATAAATCTCCTGTGGCTCGAATGTTTCGTCCAGCAGGATGAGCATCACACAATCCCAGTGCCCGTCGAGACGGATGGTGCCGACACGCCGGCCGCTCGGGGGTTCGGCCTTCGGGATCAATCGCGCCTTGATCTGGATTTTCCGGTCTGCATCATCGATGGCGTCATGGCCCGGCTCACGGGCTTCGAGGAGTTGCAGGCCGAGAAGCCGCGCAGTGAGGTATTCACCCATCGCGCCGGTGATGTGGTTTCCACGTAGCGACTTGCCCGTCAATTCATGGTAGTCGATCTCCGCCTGGCGGACGCGTTCGAATATCTCTCCTACCTCGTCGGGATCGGTCGTCACCCCGCGGGCTCCACGTAGCGGCTTGCCCGTCAATCCATGGTAGTCGATCGCCGCCTGGCGGACGGGTTCGAGTATCGCGCCTACCTTGTCGAGATAGGTCGTCATGCGCCATCCGTCCCGCAGTACCTCGCGGGCTCCACGTAGCGGTCGAACTTCTTCAGGGTCGCGACGAGGCGGTCGCGGTCGAGCGCTTCGGCCTTGTGGTTGTCGATGCCGACCATTTCCTCGCTGACCGCGAGCACGTTCATGATGGCTTCGTCGACGGCCTGGATAACGGCCTCGAAGAACGGGTCGAGCCGGTGGTCGGGAATGACGTCGAAGGAGACCACCGGATCGGCGCTGGCATGGTTTTCGGAGCCGGCAGTCGTGAACGTCATGAAGATGTCGCCCGAGCCGTGGCCCGAGATCGAGCCGCCCTTGCCCACACCCAGCGAGATGCGCCGCGCCAGGCGCTTGCACTGGTGCGGGACGAGCGGCGCGTCCGTCGCCACGATGGCGATGATCGAGCCGGTATCCTGGTCATAGGGATCGGGACCGGGCAGATGCCCGGCCATGGGGATGCCCGCGATGGTGAGCTGTGAGCGCCGGCCGAAATTGGCCTGCACGAAGGCGCCGACATGGTAGATCCCGCCGCCGTAGGCGACCTGCCGTGACGCGGTGCCCGACCCTCCCTTGTGGCCATAGAGCATCATGCCGGTCCCGCCGCCCACGCTGCCTTCCTCGATGGCACCGCCCGTGGCCGCCTCGATGGCCTGGAAGGTGTGTTCGCGGGTGACGTGGAAGCCGTTGATGTCGTTCAGCCAGCCGTCATAGGTCTCGCCCGCGACCGGCAGGCCCCAGCTCGGCCCGTCGCCGTAGCTGTCGGCATGTTTGTGCAGCCATTCGATGGTGGCGTCGCGCGTGACGCCACAGGAATGGGTGTTGGTGATGGTGATCGGACCGTCGGCCTTGCCCGCTTCCTCGATCCACCAGCTTCCGGTGAGTTCGCCGTTGCCGTTGAGACTGTGTTGTCCGGCCCAGACCGTGGCGTCCGGCCGGGCCAGTCCGCCGGGCAGGATCGCCGTCACGCCGGTGCGGATGGGGCCCCTGCCGACCCGGAGCGGTCCGCCTTCGCCTTCGATCAGCGTGCAATAGCCGACCTCGACGCCGGGCACGTCGGTGATGGCGTTGTTGGCGCCGGGCGTGCCGTCGAACGGAATGCCCAGCTCCCGCGCGCGGGTCTTGCCGGCCGGCGTGGCGAGATGGGGATGGGTCATGGTTCGGGCCTCCCTTGGGCGTGTCTGTCGTGTGTGGCGCGGACCTTTTTCAAGAGGCCGTCACGCTGTCGTTGCGTGTCGACGGCAAGGCGCGTGGAGCCGTCCCCGGGATCGGTGTTTGCGGGGTATCCGCACAATGTCCCGCCATCTTCACGCGCTGCGCCGGAGGGGCTGCGTGGTCCGGTCGAGCCAGGCGGCGGTGTCGGGGTCGACCAGGGGGGTGAGCGTTTCGCGCACGTCGGCATGGTAGGCGTCGAGCCAGGCGATCTCGGATGCGGTCATGTCCCCGGTTGCGATCAGGCGGCGGTCGATGGGGGCCCTGGTGATGGTCGAGAGGCGCAGCATGGGCCGCTCGCTCTCGCGGTCGTCCTCCTCGACGACGACGAGATTCTCGATCCGGATACCCCAGGCGCCGGTGCGGTAATAACCGGGTTCGTTGGAAACGATCATGCCGGGTTCGAGCGGCACCGCGCCCGCCCTGGAAATGCGCTGCGGACCCTCGTGAACGCCCAGATGACTGCCCACGCCGTGGCCGGTCCCGTGATCGAAGTCCGCGCCGATCTGCCACAGGGGCGCGCGCGCCAGGGCATCGAGCGCGATGCCGGTGGTGCCCCTGGGAAACCGCGTCATGGCAAGCGCGATGTGGCCGCGCAAAACGGTGGTGAAGTGTTTCTTCTGGTCCGCATTGGGCTCGCCGATGGCGACGGTGCGCGTCACGTCCGTGGTGCCGTCGGGATACTGGCCCCCGGAATCGACGAGATAGAGGGAGCCTGCCTCGAACTTGCGGCTGGTGCGTTCGCCGGCGTGATAGTGCACCACCGCGCCGTTGGGCCCGAAGCCCGAAATCGTCGGGAAGCTGCCGCCGCGATAGCCTTCCACCCGGCTGCGGCATTCCGCAAGCTTGGCCGCGGCGGAAAGCTCGTCGACCTCGATGTCGCTGCCCGGACGGGTGGCGTGGTCCAGCCAGGCGAGAAAAGCGGTCAGCGCCGCGCCGTCGCGGATGTGGGCTGCACGGGCGCCGGCGATCTCTGCGGCATTCTTGCAGGCCCTGGGTATGGCGCAGGGGTCGTCACCGACGATCGGGCAGCCCCCGGCCTCCTCGATGCGGCTGGCGAACCAGACGGGCGTCGAAGCGGAATCGAGGCGTATCCTGCCGCCGTCCGCGCCGATGGCGTCGATGACGCCGGCCATGGACTCGCGTTCCCGCACCGTGACGGTTTCGGGCAGCCAGGCACGCATCCCGGCGGTCGTCTTGCGCGTGTCGGTGAAGAAGGTGACCGCGCCTGTGGCCTCGACCAGGGCGAAGCCCAGGCTGACCGGGGTGTCGGGAATGTCGCCGCCGCGGATGTTGAGCAGCCAGGCGATGGAGGAGGGTTCGGAAATCAGCGCTGCGTCCTCGCCGGCCTCGGCAAGTGCGGCGGCGGCTTCCGCGATCTTTTCGTGCGATACCTGCCCGGCATGTTCCAGCAACTGCGGACGCATGGGCGAGAGCGGCGCGGGCGGGCGGTTCGACCAGACGGCGTCGATGGGGTTGCCGTCGACCGGGACGAGTTCCCCGCCTGCCTTTTCCACCGCATCGCGCATCCGCCCGAGGCCCGGAACGGTGTGGAGCAGTGGGTCGTAGCCCAGCCTGCGCGCGCCCAGGCCGGCGGCGAGCCAGCCGGCGGGCGGCTCGTCGATCAGGTGGCGGCGTTCGTAATCGTCCGGGCGCACTTCGCTTTCGACCTGAAGCGTGTAGCGTCCGTCGACGAAAATCGCGGCCCTGTCGGCCAGCACAATGGCGACGCCGGCGGAGCCGGAGAAGCCGGTCAGCCAGCGCAGCCGGTCGGCGTGCGAGGGTACGGACTCGCCCTGATGCTCGTCGGCGCGCGGGATCACGAACCCGTCCAGACCGCGCCGCGCGAGTTCCCGGCGCAGCGCCTTCAGCCGCCAGGCTGGGGCGGGCGGTCCGGCATCGCGCCCGTCGTTGCGCCCCTGCGCCATGGTGCGTTTCAGCGCGCGCAAGGCCTCGCGCAGGCCCTCGTCGGGATCAGGCGCGACCATCGCCATCCAGGCGTCGGGGTCATGGCTCTCCGGCGCGGCCAGAACGCCCGCCACGACGCTACGCACATCCGCCACGGATTTCCCCGTCCGCGCGGCGGCAAGCAGCCGGGCAAGCGCTGCGTCGCCGGAACGGCAACCGGTTGCGGAGGCGGATGGGTCGGTCATGGCGTTTCCCGATGCATGTCCGGCAAAATAGCGGTGTCGACCGAGCCATGGCAACCGGCGAGCCATGGCAACCAGATGACACACGCGCGCGCGATGCCAGCCGGACATGCGGTGCAGATCGCCGGCCTCCACATTGAGGCCGATCCGCATGGGCCAACCGGGATCGATGGCGCCACAGGCGTGGCCGCCATGCTCCGGCCGCTGGTCATGGCCGGCTGCCCGCTAGGCCCGGGTCATGACGAGAGTCGGCCAGTTGCGCAGGTCGGTGCGCTCGACCAGCGTCAGTCCCGCGGCGGTATGGGCCGCAACCACGGCATCGGCCTGATCGGCCAGCAGGCCGGAGAGAATGGCGATGCCGCCCGGTTTCAGTGCGGCAGCCAGGTCCGGCGCCATGGCGATCAGGGGATTGGCCAGAATGTTGGCGAGGATGAGATCGAACGGCGCGCGTTTGCTGACCGCGTCCGTGGCGTAGCCGTCTCCGGCCAATGCCGCGATGCGCTGGTGTGCGCCGTTCGCCACGGCTGCCTTGCGGGCGAATTCCGCGGAGGCGGGGTCGATGTCGATGGCCAACGTCTCGCAGTCGTAGAGTTTAACCGCACCGATGGCGAGAATGCCCGAGCCGCAGCCCATATCGAGCGCATTGGCCGGGTGAAAGCCCCTGTCGCGCAGGGCGGCGAGCGCCAGCAGGCAGCCCTCGGTCGTCGCGTGTTCGCCCGAACCGAACGCGATGCCCGCGTCGATCTCGATGGGGATGCGCCCGAGGTCGGGCGGGGCCGTATGGCTGCCGTGAATCCAGAACGGCCCAATGGGGAGCGGCGGGAAAGCCTCGACCGTGGCCGCGACCCAGTTCCGGTCGGGCACTTCCTCGATGGCGGGCGGCATGACCGCGGCGGGCGCACCCAGCGACCGTGCGAGGGAGGCCCGCAGCGTTTCGGCGACCGGTTGGTCGGCGAAGAGCGCGGTGACCGTCCAGGACCCGTCGCGCTCCAGTTCGAATTCGCTCACGGCAAGCGCGCCGGAGTCCTCGAACGCCGCCCCGGCCGCCTCGACCAGTTCCCTGGCCAGCGTCACGCTGACCTGCCATGTCCTGCCGTTGTCCGCCATGGCGGGGTTATAGCAGGGACGGGGCGGTCCGGCCCGGGCCATTGGCGGACCGATCCCCGGCGGGTATGCCCCGGACCTCGATCCGGGGGTGTGAAACGGCGCTACATCGGGAGACGTTCGGGGGAGCGGAACGGGCCGCCGGGACGGGATTTCAGAACAGGCCGAGGCGGATGACCTGTCCGTCCGTGGTGCACAGGCCGCGGGGGGCGGTTTCACCGGTGAGGGTGTATTCCGCGTTGGGAGGCGAGTCGATCATCTCACCGTCCTCGTCGACCAGTCATACAGGGCATCGCGCCTTGCCACCGCCGGAGAAAGTGACCAGAGCGCCGCCGAACTCGGGCTCCGTCGCGCCGCCGTCGAAGATCGGCGGCAGGGTGACGGTAATGCCCCCTTGGTAGGGCTCCCCCGGCGTGTGGACGCCGGCCCCTCGATCCAGACGCGGAACTCGTCACTGACGAGCCATTCGGGCTCGTACCCGGCGACCCGCTTGTTGAGACAGGGCACATCGCTGTGGTCGCCGGAGAACGTCCCGGCCTCGTCGTCCCAGAGGATGGTGCGCATGGCGCGTCCGTAGCGCCGGTCGGGCAGCATGATGGTGTGCGTGGCCATGTCAGGGTATGTGGTGAAAGAGCACGCCCAAAACAAGGTCGAGCATCTCAGGTTCCCGCGCCGCCGTCCGTCCCGCGCGCCGGGATCGAGGACCGCCCCGACGGTGTCATCCCGGCTCTCTCCCCGGATCAGGTCCGGGGTGCGGCCTGGACGAAGTCGGCCATGACTTTTTTCGGGCCGGCCTTGTCGAAGGCGATGTCGAGCTTGGCGCCGTCGATGGCCCGAACCTCGCCATAGCCGAACTTCTGGTGAAAGACGCGGGCGCCTATCTCGGGCACATCGCTGCCGCGTCCCACGGGCACGAAGACTTCCCCGTCGCCGCCGGAGCGCTGGCTGCGGGCTTCGATAACCCTGTGATAGTTGCTCTGGCGTTCGCCGCGCCGGGGCCGGTTCATGGCGATCTGCCAGCGCGCGCCTTCGTCCTGCATGAAGCCGTAACCGGCGGTCCCGGCGCGTTCGGTGTGGTCTTCGGGCAGTTCGTCGACGAAGCGGGACGGGATGTTGGATTGCCACTGGCCGTGCACGGTGCGGTTGGCGGCATGGAGCACGACGGCGCGTTTGCGCGCCCGCGTCAGGCCGACATAGGCCAGGCGGCGTTCCTCCTCCAGCCCGGCATCACCGTTCTCGTCGATGGCGCGCTGGTTGGGAAAGACGCCTTCCTCCCAGCCGGGCAGGAAGACCGTGTCGAACTCCAAGCCCTTGGCGCTGTGGAGAGTCATGATGTTCGCCATGTCTTCACCCGGTCCCGTCTCGATGTCCATGACCAGGCTGACGTGATCCAGGAATTCCTCCATGGACTCGAATTCGGCCATGGCGCGCACGAGTTCCTTGAGGTTCTCGAGGCGTCCGGGCGCCTGCACGGACTTGTCGGCCATCCACATGCCGGTATAGCCGGATTCATCGAGCACGATTTCGGCGATTTCCGCAGGCGGCAGGCGGCTCGCCCCGGCGCGCCAGCGGACGATGTCCTCGACGAAGCGGCGCAGGCCCGCGCGGCGCTGGGGCGGGAGTTCGTCGGTCGTGACGAGCTCCCCGGACGCCGTCAGCAGGGACTGTCCGCGTTTCCGCGCGATCGTGTAGAGCGTCTGCAGCGACTTGTCGCCTAGGCCGCGTTTGGGCGTGTTGACGATGCGCTGGAAGGCAAGATCGTCGTCGCCCTGGCGGATCAGGCGGAAATAGGCGCAGGCATCGCGGATTTCCTGGCGTTCGTAGAAGCGCAGGCCGCCGATGACGCGGTAGGGCACGCCGATGGTGATGAGCCGTTCCTCGAACGCGCGGGTCTGGTAACCGGCGCGCACCAGAATGGCCATCTCGTCGAGGCCGTGGCCCCCGCGCTGCAGGTCCTCGATGGTCTCGCCCACGGTGCGGGCTTCCTCGGCCTCGTCCCACACGCCCTGGATCCTGACGGGATCGACCGGTTCGTCCTCGACCGGTTCGGTGAAAAGCGTCTTGCCCAGGCGACCCCGGTTGTTGGCGATCAGACCCGACGCCGCGCCCAGGATGTGCGCCGTGGAGCGGTAGTTGCGTTCCAGCCGGACCACGGTCGCACCGGGAAAATCCTGTTCGAAGCGCAGGATGTTGCCCACTTCCGCACCGCGCCAGCCGTAGATCGACTGATCGTCGTCGCCCACGCAGCAGATGTTGTTCGAGCCCTGGGCGAGCAGGCGCAGCCAGAGATACTGGGCGACGTTGGTGTCCTGGTATTCGTCCACCAATATGTAGCGGAAGCGCCGGTGGCAGTCGGCCAGGATGTCGGGATTCTCCAGGAAGAGCCTCAGGTTGAGCAGCAGCAGGTCGCCGAAATCGGCGGCGTTGAGTTCGGTCAGGCGCTGCTGGTACTGGCGGTAGAGTTCCACGCCCTTGCCGTGGGCGAAGTCGCCGGTTTCCTCTGCCGGAATCTGATCGGGCGTCCAGCCCTTGTCCTTCCAGCGCGAAACGATGGCCGAGAGCACCCGGGCGGGCCAGCGTTTCTCGTCGATCCGGTTGGCCTCGACGACCTGCCTCATCAGACGGACCTGGTCGTCGGTATCGATGATCGTGAAGTTCGAGCGCAGGCCCACGAGTTCGGCATGACGGCGCAGGATACGCGCGCCGGTGGCATGGAAGGTGCCCAGCCACATACCCTCGGTGGACCGCGCGATCAGCCTGCCGATGCGGTCGGCCATCTCGCGCGCGGCCTTGTTGGTGAAGGTGACGGCCAGAAGCTGGCCGGGCGCGGCCTTGCCCCGGGCCAGGATGTATGCCAGCCGCACGGTCAGCACACGCGTCTTGCCGGTGCCGGCGCCCGCCAGCACGAGTACGGGCCCGTCGACCGCCTCGACAGCCTGACGCTGCGCCTCGTTCAGATGCCCAAGCAGGGGCGAGCCTGCGGATGGCGCGGGCGGGATGGGGGGGAGGTCCGACATGACGGTGCGAACCTAACATAGACATCCTGGTTCCGGGGCGGGGTCCGTGCAGCGGGATTCGCCGACTGTGGACAGAGAGGACACGGACCGTCCGGCCCGGACGGTCGCATCGTCGGCGGGAACGGTTCCCCCGACCCGGCGTGCACCGGCTGTCTTTGTCCGTTTACGGGGCCGTTCGACGCGCGCACTTCCCTTCCGGACTCCGGCGGACCATTCGACCTTGCGTGTCGGGTCGGGAGGTGGGGGCGTTGCCGGATTCGAGTGCAGGGGGCCTGTCGTTACGAACGCTCCTCCGCCGCGTCGGTCAGGGCGCGGTTGTGCGCCATCAGGAGGGCGCTCCGGGTCAGGATACCGGCGATGCCGGCGCTCCCGCGGTCCTTGAGCACGGGAAGGAAGGTATCGTCGGACTGCTGCATGGCTTCCAGCGCGGTGGCCAGGTTGTCGCCGGGAACCAGCGTGCGCGGACGGCCATGGGCGAGCTGCCGTGCGTTGGGCGGCTCCTCCTGGGAGCGCTCGCCCAGCAGCCATGGCCCGAGGTCTTCCATGGCAAGCACGCCAACCAAGGAACCGTCCTCCTCCTGAACGATGAAATTGCCTTCCGGATTGCCGGCCAGTGCGGCGCGGATGGCCGAAAGGCCGTCGTCGGGGCCAAGGCTGGCGTAGCGCGACACCATGACGGAGGTGACCGAGTGGGTGCGCAGAAGCTGGCCCGCCCGCCCGCCCGAAAGATCGATGCCGCGCCGTTCCAGCGCCCAGCGGAAGAAGGAGCGGCCCAGCACATGGTTGGTCAGCAGCGAGGCAAGCGCCGCCCCCACCATGACCGCGATCGTGAGATCAAAATTCGCCGTCAGTTCGAAGACGATGAGAATGGTGGAGATCGGTGCGCCCAGCACCGCGCCGGCGACCGAAGCCATGCCGACGACGGCATAGGCTGTGTGCGGGCTGGCCGATTCCGGCCCCAGGCCGGTGGCGACCATGCCGAAGGCGCCGCCCAGCATGGCCCCGACGAACAGCGAGGGGCTGAACACGCCGCCGCCGAAGCCGGAACCGATGGTGATGGAGGTCGCGACGATCTTGGCGAGCACCAGGGCGACCAGGACGGAAAAGCCCAGCGTGCCCCGGAGCGCCCTGTCCGTGGCTTCGTATCCCACGCCCAGAACCTCGGGCAGCGCCAGCGCGATCAGACCGACCAGCAGGCCGCCCCCCACGGTCGCCGCGACGACCGGGACCTTCCAGCGGGCGACGGCGTCCTGAACGAAGAAGATGCCGTACATGAACACCCAGGCCACGCCCGCCGCCACGATGCCCAGGATCGCAAAGGCGGGCATCTCCCAGAACGAGACGATGACGTGTTCCACCATGATGAAGGCGGGAAAGTCGCCATAATGGATGCGCGTCACGATCGTGCCCACGACCGAGGCCAGAACCACGGGCGCGAAGGCCGTGAGGCCGTAATGTCCGACCACCACTTCCAGGGCGAAGAAGACGCCGGCGATGGGCGCGTTGAACGAGGTCGCCACGGCGGAGGCCACGCCGCAGCCCAGCAGCGTCATGGTGGCGCTTCTGTGCAATCCGAAGCGGCGCGCCATGAAAGACGACATCATCGCGCCCAGATGCACTGCCGGTCCCTCGCGGCCCGCCGAGCCGCCCACGCCAAGAGATAGGGCCGATCCGAGCGCCGCCACCAGGCCGCTGCGCACGTCCACGTGCCCGCCGCGCAGCGCGGAGGCCTCGAAGACGTCGGAGACGGAATGAAAGCGGCGGTCGGAAGCGAGATAGCGCCGCAGCAGCCCGACGACCAGGCCGCCCGCGGCGGGAACCAGCACAATGAGCCACCAGGGAAGGTCCGCCACGTGGCTTGCCAGACGTTCGCCGACCATGCCCCAGCCTGCGTACTGGGCGCCCGCGATGGCGTAGCGCAAGGCGATGCAGCCCAGGGATGCCGCCAGCCCGACGACCACGGCAAGCATGACGAGGGCGGTATGTTCGTTTCGCACGACGCGAATCAGGCGCTCTCGGGATATCCCCATGGCGATCCTTTTGAAGCCCGGACGTCTGTCGTGCCGCCCGGGTCAGAAAAACTCAGGCGGGCTGCGGCGCATCGTCGTCGTCACCGTCGTCACCGTCCTGGCCGCTGGGCGGGCCGGGCAAACCGGTGGAGAGATGGTGCGTCATATCGCCGAATCCGCGTCCACCGGGCGTTTTACGGCGTCGCAGGCGGCGCTCCGCGTCGTCGGGGCCGTGCTTCTTGCGGTATTCGTTCAAATCGATGACGTCGGCCATGACTCATTTCGTGCGTGCTGATGTTGTGTCGCGGGGCCGTGTGGATGCATGGTGCACCCGCGCGGCGTTTCCGCTTGCGCAGAAACGCCATTACATTAACGCAAGGTGCGGCGACGACAAACAGTGGAGGCTGTCGCCACGATCCGGTCGCGGAGGCGAATCGTGCGCAAGTTCCTATGGATCCTGCTGGGTCTGCTGACGGTGGCCGTGGTCGGCGTCGTCGTGGTGCTGATGACGCTCGACCTCAATGCCTACAAAAGCGAGATCGAGGCCGAACTGGAAGCCGTGACCGGCCGCGATGTCATCATCGCCGGCGACATCGGGATCACCTTCATTCCCACGCTCGCCATCTCCATCGAGGATGTGCGGGTGGCCGGTGTCGCGGGCGGAACCGGCAAACCGTTCCTGGAACTTCCCGATGTTCTGGCCGTGGTTGCCCTCGCACCCCTTGCCTCACTCGATATCGTGGTCGAACGCATTCGCCTGATCGAGCCGGTCGTGGTCCTCGAAACCGGGCCGGATGGCGAGGCAAGCTGGGATATCGGGCCTGGGAGCGACGGCGAATCGCAGACCGGAGCGCCGCCCGCCATCAAGATCGAACTCGTGGATCTGCAGGACGCCCGCCTGATCGTGCGCGACGGCGACACGCTCCGCAGGTTCGACAACGTCGATCTGTGGATCGAAGCGTTGGGTCCCGACGGACCCTTCGAGGCGTATGGACAATTCAGCCATCTGGGCCGCGCTTGGACGGCGGATGTCGACATCGGCCGCTTCACCAGACCGCAACTGGCCATGAACCTCACGCTGGCGTCGGGCGACGACGCGGTGGCGAAGCTTGCCGGAACGATGGCGACGACCGGCGGGGGGCGGGGTTTCTCCGGGCAGATCGAGGCCGATTTCGCCAGTCTCGGCTTTCTCGGAAAGCTCATCGGTCTGCCTCCCATGCCGGACCCGCTGCGCGGCGCACCCTTTTCCCTCGGCGCCCGCGCCCGCGTTTCCGCACAGGCAATCCGGCTCGACGACCTTTCGGTGTCGCTGGGCGAGAGCAGTGCGACCGGCAATGCGGTCGTCGGGCTTGCACAGGGCGTCGACGTCGATCTGGACCTGTCGGTCGGCAAGCTCGATGTTGATGCCATCCTGACCGCCGCGGCCATGGCGGAAACCGGCGCGGCCGAAACGTTCGAAGGGGAAGGCACGCCCGCGCCCTGGCCCGATGACGTCTCCCTTTCGGCCGCACTGTCCATCGACGCCGCGATCTACCGCGATGCGCCAGTGCGCCAGATCACGCTGGGGGTCGTCCTGGACGAAGGCGTCTGGAACCTGACGCAGGCCAAGGCGCAGCTGCCCGGCGGAACGTCCCTTGCCATGGGCGGGTCGCTCGCCATGGAAGAGGGGACGCCGACGTTCCGCGGACCGGTCGAGATCGCCTCGGATAATCTTCGCGCGACCCTGGAATGGCTCGGCATCGCCACCGGACCGGTGCCCCGCGACCGTCTCCGGCGCGTCGATTTCTTCGCTGATGTCACCGTCTCCAGCGACGTCGTGGCCATGACCGAACTCGACCTCTCCTTCGATTCGTCCCGCCTGACCGGAGGAATCGCCGCCAAAATCCAGGCCGTGCCGGCACTCGCCGTCGATGTGGCGCTCGATCAGCTCAATCTCGATGCCTACGTGCTGCCCGGCGAAGCCGGGGAGACGGATGGCGAAAAACCCCTGTCCCTCGCGCTCGGGCCTTATGCCGCGTATCTCTCGCTCCTCGATCTCGACCTCAAGGCCAGGGTCGATGCGCTGACCTACGACGGCGTCCTGGTCAGCGGCCTGCAGGCCGACGGCGCGCTGCTCGATGGACGTCTGGTTCTGCGCAGCCTTGGCGCGGGCGATGTCGCCGGCGCGGCCCTGCGCATGTCCGGCGAGATCGATCCCGGGGAAGGCAGCGTCGCCCTGCAACTGGGGGCGGAAGCCGGCGATGCCGGGGGCCTGTTGCGGCTGATGGGTGTCGAACTGCCCATTGATCCGGCCGAACTGGGTGCGGTGGAACTGGTCGGGGATATCGACGGCAACGACGACCGGGTCGTCATCCGGCAGCGACTTCGGACCGGACTGGGCGCGGCCAGTATTGATGGAACGCTGATCGAACCCTTCGGCGATCCGACGTTCGACGGCCGCGTGGGTCTGCAGAGCGGGAGTTATCGCACGCTCGCCGGGGCGTTGGGCATGGAGCTGCCAGATGTCGCCGATTCGCCGATTTCCCTGGCTGCCGACATCGTCACGGACGGCAACGAGACCGATTTCGAGGCCATGCTCGATGTTCTCGATGTCGGCCTGCGGGGCAGCGGCAGTGTGGCCGATATCGAGAGTCAACCGGTGTTCGACCTGCGCCTGCAGGCCGATCACGGCGATCTTGCCGGACTTCTGGAGGATCTGGGTATTGATGACGGATTTGCCGATCCGGGGCACCTGAGCGTCAGCCTTGTGGCCACCGGCAGCGCCGATCTGATCGATGTCGTCCTGGCGCGTTCGACGATAGGGCGCTCGGATCTGCGTGGAACGCTGGGGCTTTATCTCTCCGAAGGGAGACCTCGCATTGAGGCGCGCCTGGAGGCCGGCGAAGTCGCCCTCGATCCGTTTCTCGCGATCGCTTCGGGCGGTACTCCGGGCGATGCCGTCGCCACGCAGGAGGTTTCCGAAGACACGCCACGCTGGTCGCACGGGGAATTCGACCTTGGCGTCCTGAACGATGTCGATGCGCATGTCGAACTGGTGGCCGAAAAGGCGCTGTTTCAGGGGCTGGCGTTCCAGCGCCCTGTCGTGGTGGCCGACCTTGCCGACGGCCGGCTTGCGATTGAGCGCCTCGACGGCGAACTTTTCGGCGGCCGGGTCGCCATGACCGGTTTCATCGCGGACGGTTCGCCCCACGCCATTGCTCTCGATGTTGCCCTGGCCAATGCGGACATGGAGCAGGTTCTGACGCATTTTGCGGGGAGCGATGCGATCGCCGGCCGTCTTTATCTCGATTTCACGGTTGAAGGACAGGGCCTCAGCCAGCGCGACATCGTGCAGTCTCTCGCGGGAGAGGGTTCGGTCACATTGCGACGCGGCATCCTCCGGGGCATCGATCTGCGCCGCATCAACGACCGTCTGGGCGAGCTTGACGGCGGGATCGCCATCGCGGCACTCCTGGCGGAGGCTTCCGCCGGCGGTGAGACGGCCATTATCGCCGCGGACGGCGCCTTCCTGGCGAGCGATGGCGTGGTGCGTTCGGACGACCTGCGCGTGCTGCTGGATGGTGCACAGGCGGATTTTGTCCTGTCCGCGGATCTGCCGCGCTGGTGGATCGACATGGAGGGCGAGGCCAGGCTGACCGGCCATGCCGTAGCGCCGGTCCTTCCGATCGCGGTGCACGGACCGATCGACGGGCCCGAGCGCGTCGTCGACACGCGGTTCCTGGAGAATTTCCTTGTCCAGCGCGCCGCCGAGACGGCGCTGCGCAATCTGGCCGGGGATGCGCCGGATGGCGCGGTCGGAACGCTGCCCGATGCGCCAATTGGCGAAGAAACGGACGCCGGGACGGTTGCCGACGACACAGCCCCGGAAGAAGAAATCGCCGAACAGCCTGCCGGCGAAGCGGTCGAGGACGAACCGATCGTGGTTCCGCCCCTGGTCGAGGTGCCCGTGAAACCCGAACCGCCTGAAGCGACGCCGCAGACCGTCTTCGATGTTCGGGACAACACGCGCGAAAGCGGTGAAAGCGGCGAGAGCGCCGGGACCGGCTCGGGCGGTGGTCTGCTGGACCTGCTGGGCGGTCTTTCCAAGGACGACGCGGCGCAGCCCGGTGAGCCCGAAGCCGGTGCGGACCAGCCCGCCGGCGACGGTCTCGATACCGAAAGCCTGTTGCAGGATCTGCTCGGCGATTTCGGAAACTGACGGTCCGCCGACCCTCATCCTGATCGATGTCAAGGATGCGGATGCAAATCGCTTGCATTCTTCCGATGACGTCACCAGATTCCGTTGACTTTCAAATGCAAGTCATTCGCAATAGCACGGACACGGAGTAAACCATGACCCTGCATGCTCTCATGGGTGGAGCCGTTGCGGCGCTTCTCGCACTCGGCGCGCCGGCCGTCCTGGCCGACGATGAACTCAATCTCTACACCGCGCGTCACTACGACAGCGACATTGCGCTCTATGAGGCGTTTACGGAGGCGACCGGCATCACCGTCAACGTCATCGAGGATGAGGCCGGCGTCCTGATCGAGCGGATCAAGGCCGAAGGCGTGAACAGTCCCGCGGATATCCTCATGACCGCCGATGCCGGCAACCTGATGAGCGCTGCCGCCGACGGCCTGTTCCAGCCGACCGGTTCGGAGCCTCTCGAGAGCCGCATCCCGGAGAACCTGCGCCATCCCGACGGTCTCTGGTTCGCCTTTACCAAACGGGCGCGCGTCATCATGGTGCGCGATGGCGTCGACGTGGAGGGCCTGGAACGCTACGAAGACCTGGCCGATCCGCGCTTCGACGGCATGATCTGCATCCGCAGTTCGGGCAACATCTACAACCAGTCGCTGGTCGGCTCGCTGATCGAGGCCCATGGCGAGGAAGCCACGGCCGCGTGGGTGCGTAGCTTGGTCGACAACATGGCGCGCGATCCCGAATCCAACGACACCGGTCAGATCAAGGCGGTCGCCGCGGGCGAATGCGACATCGCCGTCGCCAACACCTATTATCTCGCGCGTCTCGCCCGCTCCGACGATCCGGCCGACCGGGACGTGGCCGAGGCGATCGAGGTCATTCTGCCCAATCGGAACGACCGCGGCGCGCATGTCAACATCAGCGGCGCGGGCGTGCTGGCCCATGCGCCGCACCCCGGGAACGCCATCGCGTTCCTGGAGTTCCTTGCGAGCGACGCCGCGCAGATCGCCTTCGCCGACGGCAACAACGAATGGCCCGCCGTCAAGGGCATCGCGCACGCCACGGTGCTGGACGATCTCTACGGCGCGTTTGTCCAGGACGAGATCAGCGTGGCCGTCTTCGGCGCCAACCGCGAGGCCGCCCTGCGCATCATGGAGGAAAACGGCTGGAAGTGACGCGTTGACGGGTCATGCCGGCCAGAGCCGGGCCCGACGGTGACATCGCTCCTTCCTCCACAACCGGAACGAAGCACAAAACACACAGCCCGGGGATCCTTCACAGGCCCGAAGGCCAGGAATTCGTGCCGCGCTGCTAATCCCGCGGCCAGGCCGGGTGGTGGAGGTCGACCACGAAGGCGTGGCGGTGTCTGACCGCGCGGTGTCTGTGGGGATGGGCGTGGGGTTCCGGGCCCTCCCAGCCTTCGTGTTCGTGGTCGTGATGTTCGTCGTGCACGTGCAGGTGCTCATGACGCGTGGGAGTGTGCACGTGGCTCACCGCCACCGGGTCTCCGGACGGCCACAGCCGCATGGCCGCGAGGGTGGTGGCGAGGCCGATCGCTGCGAGCGCCGCGAAGGTCGCCGTGATCCCCAGATGCACGCCGCCCCAGCCGGCCAGCGGATACATTGCGAGCCAGCACAGATGCGACAGCGCGAACTGCGCGGAGAATACGGCGGGCCGGTCGCCTTGCCGTGACGAGCGGCGCAGCAGCCTGCCCGCCGGCGTCTGGACCATGGACGAACCCGCGCCCAGCAGGAACCAGATCGCCAGCAGCGCCGTGAATCCCGGCTGCAGGGCTCCGGCCAGCAGTCCTGCCGTAAGCAATGCGCCGCCCGTCAGCATGACGGGCCGGTCGGAGACGCGGTCGAGCAGCCGGGGAAGCGTCAGCGCCGCGGCCATCGATCCCCCGCCCGCCGCGGCGAAGGCGAGCGCGGTCGCGACGTCCGATCCGCCCAGGTTCTCGCGCACGATCACCACCGTGTTGACGATCGTCATGGAGCCCGCCGCCGCGACCGCGAGCGCCAGCGCCAGAAGACCGCGCAAACGCGGCGTGGCGAGGTGGATGCCGAGGCCGAAGCCGAGCGATTCCAGAACGCCGCCGGTCCGCTCGGGCGCACGCGCGGCCGGGATGGCGACGCCGGCGACCAGCGCGGCCGACACGACAAAGGCGACGGCGTTGCAGACGAAGAGACCGTCGTAGCCGATCGCGAGCAGCGCGAGGCCGGCGGCCATGGGGCTTGCCAGGCTTTCGAGATCATAGGCCAGACGCGAGAGCGAGAGCGCGCGGGTGTACGTCGCCTCGTCCTCCAGGATGTCGGGAATGGTCGCCTGGAACACCGGCGTGAACACGGCCGAACAGCCGTTGACAATCAGGATGAGTACATAGATTTCCCAGATCTGCGTGACGAACGGCAGGCAGAGCACGACGGTCGCACGGACGAGATCGAGCGCGACCAGCAGGCCCCGCCGTGGCAGCCGGTGGGCAAAGGCGCCCGCGACCGGCGCGATGGTCACATAGGTCACCATCTTCAGCGTCAGCGCGATGCCCAGCACCAGCCCGGCATCGCCGCCGGCAAGATCGTAGGCCAGAAGCGCCAATGCGACCGTTGTCAGCCCCGTGCCGAACAGCGCGACGACCTGCGCGGCGAAAAGATGCCGGTAACTGCGATTGGCAAGCGGCCCGAACATGTTCCCCAGACTACGCATTAACCGCCCGCATGAGAACCAGAGGCCCCCGCGCGGTCTCTAGACTGACCGCCTTGTCCCCGGACGGGAGCGGGCGATGGCGCGGGAGAGGAGGATGACGGGGACGACACCGACGGCGACGATGGCAAGGGCTGCGGTGCCGGCTTCGGCGAGGCGTTCGTCGGCGGCGAGGCGGTAGACGCGGGTCGCCAGCGTTTCGAAGTTGAAGGGCCGCACGATGAGCGTGGCGGGCAGTTCCTTCATGACGTCGACGAAGACGAGCAGCGCGCCGCTGAGCAGGCTGCCCTTCAGCAGCGGGGCGTGGACGCGCGCCAGGGTCGAGGCGAGGCCGTGGCCCAGGGTGCGCGCCGCGCCGTCCATGGAGGGCGTGACTTTGGCGAGGCCCGCGTCGACCGCGTTGTAGGCGACGGCCAGGAAACGCACGACATAGGCAAAGAGCAGGGCCGCGATGGAGCCGGTCAGCAACAGACCGGTCGAGATGTCGAAGCTCTCGCGCATGAAGGCGTCCAGGCCGTTGTCGAACCATGCGAGCGGGATCAGCACGCCCACGGCGATGACCGAACCGGGGATGGCGTAACCCATGGAGGCGACACGCGCGGCATGACGCGGCACGGGCGTCGAGGCCATGCGCGCGCCGTAGCCCAGGGTCATGGCGCAGGCGATGGCGAGCAGGGCGGCCAGACCCGCGACCATGATCGAGTTCCAGGCATAGCCCAGAAACGCCAGGCCGAAGGTCGCATCGCCGTTTTCCACCGTCAGCGTGAGGAGGATGAGTGCTGGCAGGGCAAAACCCAGAACGATCGGCAGTGCGCAGGCGGCCATCGCCGCCAGGCGCTTTACGCCGCGCAGCCGGTAGCGCGGCAGGGGAACGAAACGCCCGGCAGCACCGGCGAACCGCGCCCTGCCGCGGGAGAGGCGCTCAAGGGCGAGCACGGCGACGACGAAGAGCATCAGGACGCTGGCAAGCTGTGCCGCGACCTCGGGCGAGCCGCGCTGGAACCAGGTGCGGTAGATGCCGGTGGTGAAGGTGCGCACGCCGAAGAACTCCACTGTGCCGAAATCGGCCAGGGTCTCCATCAGCGCGAGCGCCAGGCCTGCCGCGATGCCCGGGCGCGCCATGGGAAGCGCAACGCGGAAGAAGCTGGACCAGGGGCCGTGGCCCAATGTGCGGGCGACCTCCAGCGCGGCGACTGGCTGGGAAAGGAACGCGGCGCGGCCCAGCATGTAGACATAGGGATAGAGCACCAGCGAGAGCATGACGATGGCGCCGGGGGTGGAGCGGATCGCCGGGAACCAGTAATCGTGGCGCGTCCAGCCGAAGAGGTCGCGCAGAAAGGTCTGCACCGGCCCGGCGAATTCCAGGAGGTCGGTGTAGACATAGGCGAGCACATAGGACGGGACGGCGAAGGGCAACAGCAGCGCCCATTCCATGACGCGCCGTCCGGGAAATGCGCACATGGTGACGAGCCAGGCGGCGCCGGTTCCCATGGCGCCGGCCAGCACGCCGACGCCGATCGTCAGGGCGAAGGTGTTGATCAGGTAATCGGGCAGCACGGTCGCGGCAAGCTGCGCCCAAAGGCCGCCGCTGTCGGCGAAGAGATTGAGCGCCACGGCCAGGATGGGCAGCGCGACGAGCGCCGCCACGCCGACCGCCGCGGCGCTCAACAGACCGCCGGCGCCCCGGCTCCGGCGGCGTCGCGCGGACTGCGCTGCGGAACGGACGGTCACCGCCGCGCCGTTATCCCGCTGGCCGGACCATGGCTTCGGGCCGGACCCACCGGTCGAATTCTTCGGCCGTCATCAGGCCCAGCTCCAGCGCAGCCTCCTTCAGCGTCGTGCCGTCGGCATGAGCCTTCTTGGCGACCCTGGCGGCGTTGTCGTAGCCGATATGCGGGTTGAGCGCGGTCACGAGCATGAGCGAGCGCTGCATGAGTCGGTCGATCTGATCGGTGTCGGCCTTGATGCCGGCAACACAGTTGTCGGTGAAGCTGAGCGAGGCGTCCGAGAGCAGGCGGATGGAGCGCAGTACGTTGTAGGCCATGACGGGCTTGAACACGTTGAGCTCGAAATGGCCCTGCGCGCCGGCGACCGTGACCGCGACGTCGTTGCCCATGACCTCCGCGCAGACCATGGTCATGGCCTCGCACTGGGTCGGGTTGACCTTGCCCGGCATGATGGAACTGCCCGGCTCGTTGGCAGGCAGCGAGAGTTCGCCGATACCGCTCCTGGGGCCCGAGCCCAGCATGCGCAGATCGTTGGCGATCTTGTTGAGACTGACCGCGAGCACGTTCAGGACGCCGGAGATCTCGACCATGGCGTCGTGCGCGGCCAGCGCCTCGAACTTGTTGTCGGCAGTGACGAAGTCGAGCCCGGTCAGGCTCGCGACCTCGGCGGCGAACTGCTTGTCGAAACCCGCGGGCGAATTGAGGCCCGTACCGACCGCCGTGCCGCCCATGGCCAGGCGCAGGACGTGGGGCAGGGCGCCGCGCACGCGGTCCATGCCGAGCGCGATCTGCCTGGCATAGCCGGAGAATTCCTGGCCCAGGGTCAGCGGCGTGGCGTCCTGAAGATGCGTGCGGCCAATCTTGATGATGTCGACAAAGGCCTCGGCCTTGGCGTCGAGCGCCTGATGGAGCTGCTCCAGCGCGGGCAGCAGGGCGTGGCTCGCCTCGGTCGCCACGGCGATGTGCATGGCCGTGGGAAAGCTGTCGTTGGATGACTGGCTCATGTTGACGTGATCGTTGGGATGCACGGGTTCCTTGGAGCCGATCTCGCCGCCCATGATCTCAATGGCGCGGTTGGCGATCACCTCGTTGACGTTCATGTTGGTCTGGGTGCCCGAACCGGTCTGCCAGACGACCAGGGGAAAGTGATCCATCAGCACGCCGTTGATGACTTCACCCGCGGCCTGCCGGATGGCGTTCGAGAGGTCCTTGTCGAGCCTGCCCGCGCCCTCGTTGACCAGCGCGGCGGCCTTCTTGACCGTGCCATAGGCGCGGATCAGCGGTTCGGGCATGCGCTCTCCGCCGATCTTGAAGTTCATCAGGGACCGCTCGGTCTGCGCGCCCCAGTAGCGGTCGGCTGCGACCTCCATTTCGCCCAGCGAGTCGGTCTCGATGCGTGTCCCGGCCATGGTCGTCCCCCAGTGCTGAAATCTTTTGTCTGACTAACACAGAACACAGGATTTGTGGTGAGCGGTGTGGCGGAGGTTGGAGGCTCCGGCAGTCCTTCGATGGTATCGAGCCCTGCATGACCCCGATATCATAGCACTTGGTGTTATGTAAAAAGGTCGATCCTGCGTTGATGCCGCCGCCCTTTGAGCGTCCTTTGCAACGAGTGGTCCGTTCGTTGCGCAAGCGGGAACGGGCAAGCCAGGCAGTGTTCGCTCTGCATCTCAATGTCTCCACCGGGTTGATCGGTCAATGGGAACGCGGAGAAGAGAAGAAGCCAGCGGGAGCATCGCTCAAACTGCTGACGCTCGTGCAAGACAAAGGGCTCGGCGCCATTGCGTGAAGCTCCAGGGCGCGTCCGGCTGCTGCCGTGCGCACGGACGGCAAGTGGCACATCATGTCCGCGCAGCCCGCGCGACGGTGAAGAGACGGACCGCGCTGCCGGACCCGCACTCCAGGCCTAGTCCAGTTTCTTGCCCTCGAAATCGCCGGCGTCGTGGCGTTCGGGGAGTTTCCCGTCGTCCTCGCCCCAGGTGCGGTTAACCATGCGGCCGCGTTTGACGGCGGGGCGCGCGTCGATCTCCCCGGCCCAGCGCAGGACGTTCTTGTAGGACGCCGCGTCCAGGAACTCGGCGGCGTCATAGGCGCGGCCCAGGACAACGGCGCCGTACCAGGGCCAGATCGCCATGTCGGCGATGGTGTATGCGTCGCCGGCCATGTAGCGGTTGTCGGCCAGGCGCTGGTCGAGCACATCGAGCTGGCGTTTGGTCTCCATCGCGAAACGGTCGATGGCGTATTTGATCTTGAACGGCGCGTAACTGTAGAAGTGGCCGAAACCGCCGCCGAGATAGGGCGCGCTGCCCATCTGCCAGAACAGCCAGTTGAGGCATTCGGTGCGCGCGCCGTGCTCTTCGGGCAGAAATTCCCCGAACTTCTCGGCGAGATAGAGCAGGATCGATCCTGACTCGAACACGCGGGTCGGCGGGTTGGCGCTGTGATCCATGAGCGCCGGGATCTTGGAGTTGGGATTGATCGCGACAAAGCCGCTGGAGAACTGCTCGCACTCGCCGATATCGATGACATAGGCGTCGTATTCGGCGCCGGTGTGGCCCAGATCGAGCAGCTCTTCGAGCATGACCGTCACCTTCACGCCGTTGGGCGTGGCGAGCGAATGGAGCTGCAGGGGATGCTTGCCGACCGGCAGTTCCTTCTCGTGGTCCGCGCCGGCCGTGGGTTTGTTCATGCCTGCGAACGCGCCGCCGTTGTCCTCGTCCTGGGTCCATACCTTGGGGGGCTCGTAGCCGGCCGGCTGATTCTCGCTCATGGTCTCCGCTTTCCTGTTGGCTGCCTGGTTTCGTGGCTGGAACATGGGGACGATCGCGACGGATGGAAGGTCGTCCCGTGCGGGCCGCCAGGAACCCGGCATGTGTTCCGGATTGGAACAGGCAGAAGGGTCCCGACGCGTTTCTTGAAAACGGCCCCATGCAACCCGGTTCCCGCGTTAACGCCCGAGGGCTGCACAATGCGCCCGGTCGCGGCGGGGATTGCGGACGCCGGTTCAATCACCAGTGCCCATGTTCATTTTTTGTTTCATAAGTATGCGATTTTTGCAAGAGGTTTTCGGTTGATGGAAATTATTCGGACCGCTGGACATCGGACCAGAGTCAGTCCGCCCGGCCACAACCTGAAGGGACCGCGGTCGAAAAGGGAGATGGGGGCCGTGCGCCCGAGATCTTGACGTTCGGGCGGGACGGCAACGGAAAACCCTATCTCCACGACGCGCCGGAAGTTTCCTTCAGTGTGAGCCACAGCAGCGATCTCGCCCTCGTGGCGGTGGCACCGTTGCTTTACCGGGTTCCGGACACGCAAGGAAGCCGTTGCCAAGAGTGCGGGCGGCATCACAGCGCTGCCGTTCCATCGCCTTACCGCAGGTCCCCATGGCGACTGCGCGCTGGCGGACCCGCCCGGTCACCGCTTCTGGCGGTTAGCGTCGTGGGGCCCCCGCGACGGGCTATCGCGCTTGGCCTGCGGTGAGCGTGGCGACCTGGATTCAGCGTTTTCCGGCTTTGGCCCGCTTGGCCGCGGCGAAGGCGCTTTCGGCCCAGACGATCAGTTCGTGAGGGTCGGCCCAGACGTCCGACGGTACGTGATAGAAACTGAGCGCGACGGGTTTCCCCATGCGTTTGTAGACGAAGGGATGCTCACCGGCGTCGACATAGAGAGAGCGGTTGAGATCGTCGGCCTTGAACCAGAGCCGGTTGTCGAGGGTGAGGGCCAGCATCAGATCGTCGAGAAAAATGCCGTGGCCGCCGAACATGGCCTGGGCGCGCACGGGTCCCAACGGCGTGAGCGCCGCGACGACGCGCCGGGCAAATTCGGCTTTCTGCTGTCTGTCCACGGAGACCGGCGGCCGGCCGGTCATTTTTTCCTGAACTGATCGAGCGTGACGACGTTGTCGGAATCGGCGTTGGGCGCTTCGCCGTCGGTAGGCCGAATCTGGCGGGGCGCTTCGGTGACGTCTTTCTGGGGCGTAAGCGCCCTGGCGGGCTCGTCATCGGCCAGATCGTTGGCGGCTTGGGGCCGGAACTGCAGGCCGAATTTCACGCTGGGGTCGACGAAGGCGGTGACCGCGGCGAAGGGGATGTAGAGCGTCTGGGGCACCTGGTTGAAGGAAAGACCCAAGGTGAAACCCTTGTCGTCCACGGCAAGGTCCCAGAACTGGTGCTGCATGACGACGGTGATCTCTTCGGGATACCTGGCTTTGAGATCGTCGCCGACGCGGGCGCGGGGATGGTCGGTGCGGAAGGTGATGTAGAAATGATGCTCGCCGGGCAGACCTTCACGCGAAACCAACTCAAGCGCACTCACCATCACGCCGCGCAGGGCGTTGTCGACCATCACATCGTAATCGAACGTATCGGTCATACCGCAACCATGGCCCCTTCAAACCAAACCAGTGGAGGGCTTCTGTTGCCCGGTGCCCTCCGAACCGCGCTTATCGCTTACGCAGCGACAGCGAACGCCTCATTATCGTTGGCGTCTGTAGTTACGACCCGATAACGGCGGATATCATACCGAGCAAAAACCGGACCTTTACCACACGCGTCGAGCCTAGTTCGCCCCCTTGAAAATGGTGGAGGCGGTGGGTACTGCCCCCACGTCCGCTATGCTTATTCCGAGCAGCGTTTATTGCCATAGTCCGGCGGACCGAACCCCTTACATATAGGCTCTCTTGGTCCGAATTACCAACCTTGCCGATACGTGGGCGCCAGGCGGGTGGAACCAAAAAATTCGGCACGCGAAGCCGCGGAGAAGGATCGAATTCCCGTCCGTAACCGATCAACACCTTAACAATGGGGGCTAGCCTGGATGATCGGGACCGCCAAGCGATCCCAAAAACTGTGTTTCGGATTGTGAACGCAATCCTGTGAAGACCCTCGAACTCCGAGTTCTCCGCGGCTCCGCCTGCATCGTTCGGGTGCAAGATCAAAGAGCCATACACAGGCTTTCAAGGCCTGCGGCGCAAGGTTGCTTGGAGGCGGGGGCGGCGCTGGGTATGGTGCGGGAGGACCCGAACCAGCCGAAATGCCATGCCGATCACCAAGGACCAGGCGGCCGAGATCGCCCAACAGCGGGAGCGCGGGCAGGCCACGCGCCGGGTGGTGTCGCCCGCGCTCGAAGAGGTCCTTTATGAACCCATGGCGGTGCTGGACCACGGCTTCGTGCGCGTCATCGACTACATGGGCGACGACGAGGCGATCATGCAGGCCGCGCGGGTTTCCTATGGCCGGGGCACGAAGTCGGTGCGGTCGGACGCGGGCCTGATCAGCTATCTGATGCGCCACCGCCATTCGACGCCGTTCGAGATGTGCGAGATCAAGTACCACGTGAAGCTGCCGCTCTTCGTGGCGCGCCAGTGGATCCGCCACCGCACCGCCAGCGTGAACGAATATTCCGCGCGCTATTCGATTCTGGATCGGGAGTTCTACATCCCCGCTCCCGAACAGCTTGCCGCGCAATCGGTCAGCAACCGGCAGGGCAGGGGCGACGTGCTGGAGGGCGAGGAAGCAGCGTGGGTGCTCGAGACGCTCAAAGGCGACGCCGACCAGACCTATCGCCACTACGAGACCATGTTGAACGAGGGCGAGGACGCCGATCCTGAGCGACAGGGCCTGGCGCGTGAGCTCGCGCGCATGAACCTGCCGCTCAACATCTATACCCAGTGGTACTGGAAGGTGGATTTGCACAACCTCTTCCACTTCCTGTCGCTGCGCGCCGACCCCCATGCGCAGTACGAAATCCGCGTCTATGCCGAGGCCATGCTGGAGACGGTGAAACGCTGGGTGCCGCTGACCTATGACGCCTTCGTCGAGAACCGCATGGGCGGAGCGAGCCTGACCGCGGGCCAGATCGCCGTGCTGCGCCGAATGCTGGCCGGCGAGACGGTCGATGCCGAGAACAGCGGCCTTTCCAAGCGCGTCTGGGCGGAACTGCGGGCCGTCATCGCGCCATGAGCGGGATGCTGCTGTTCGGCCATCAGGGCCTGCGGCAGGCAATCTCGCTGGTGTTCGAGGCCGGCGGTGCGCAGGGCGTTACGGCACGCGCCGTTGCCGGCATGCTGGTCGACGCCAATCTTTCGGGCCACGACAGCCACGGCATTCAGATGGTGACCCACTACGCCGACTGCCTGGCCAACGGCGGGCTCGACCCCAGGGCGCGGCCGGAACTGGCGCGCGACGGCGGCGCGGTGGTCAGGATCGACGGGCACAGGGGGTTCGGCGCGGTGGCGGGCGCTTTCGCCATGGAGCAGGGCATGTCGCGCGCCAGGGAGCATGGCGTGGCGCTGACGGCACTCGCCAACAGCCATCACTTGGGGCGCATCGGACATTGGGCGGAAGTCTGCCTGGAAGCCGGGCTGGTTTCGCTCCACTTCGTCAATGTACACGGCCACAAGCCGCTCGTCGCTCCCTGGGGCGGGCGCGAGACCCGTCTTGGCACCAACCCGTTCTGCGCCGGCGTGCCGGGAACGGAGCGCAACGCACCCTTCGTGCTGGATTTTGCGACCTCGAAGATCGCCTTCGGCAAGGTGGGTGTCGCCCACGACAAGGGCGCGGACCTGCCCGAAGGTGCGATGATCGCCGCCGCCGGCTATCCGACACGCGATCCCGGCACCATGATTCCCGATACGGAGGGCGGCGCGCTGCTTGCCATGGGCGAACACAAAGGCGGCGGGCTTGCCATGCTGTGTGAACTTCTGGGCGGTGCACTGACGGGCGGTGGTGTGGGAACGCCGGAGAACCACGTCGCCGACACCACGATCAACGGCATGCTTTCGGTGCTGATCGATCCCGATGCGCTGGGCGGTTTCGCGTCGATCGGGCGCGATGTCGACGGGGTCGCCGACTGGGTCCGCTCAAGCGCTGCGGCACAGGACCATGGCGCGGTGATGCTGGCGGGCGACCCCGAACGGCGGATCAGGAAAGAGCGCCTGAAGTCCGGCATTCCGCTGGCAAAGCGTGCCTGGGAAGGGTTTCTGGGCGCGGGCGAGCGGCTGGGTGTCGACGCAGAAAGTCTTGAAAACGCGGCACGATCACTTTGAGCAAGGTCAAAAAATGCAGCGGAGAGTTGCCCAGAACGCAGGCTTTGGGTCAGAATGAACGTGTGAGGAACGACACGCTTGGAGCCTTTGCGATAAAGACAATCTGTAAGTTCCTGTTTGCCACCCTGATCCTGGGTGGCGTCACCGCGGGGGCAAGCCCGGCTTCGGCCGACTTCACACTCTGCAACAGGTTCGAGCAGACGGTTTATGCCGCCTATGCCTACGACAACGGCGACGATTGGGTTTCCGAGGGCTGGTACGAGATGCGGCCCCAGCAGTGCACGACCCTGGTCTACGGCAATCTCAATCTGCAGAACCGTTACTACTACATCTACGCCGAATCGGCCGATGGGTGGAACTCTTGGGGCGGCGACCATTGTTTCTGCACCCATGAGCCCAACGCCTTCACCATCGTGGGCGATGACCAGTGCAACACCGGTTTCTTCGAGGTCGATACCCAGGACTATTCGGACTGGACCCAAAACCTGGATCCGTGGTCCGGATCTGTAGCGAAACCGGGCCTGTAGCGAACGCCACGAGGGCCGGATCGGCGACAGTCCGGCCCTTTGCTTTTCCAGGGTTTCTGCCCCAGCCACCGCTGGCTTCGATCCAGGCGCATCGTGACCGAGCGCGCCAACCATGCCTCCGCTCCGTGCCGCATCGGACCGGTTGGAATGCGAGGCATGAAAGGTGTTGCCGTGGTGGAGCGAAATCTGTCCTGGCCACGGCACTCAAATCAGGCTCCATCCCTGGATCACAATGCCTTGAAACCCAACAAAACCCGTACAAGCCGATGGACGACACAGGGCGGTGAGGAAACGCCACGCCCCAATCACACTCCCAACCCGTCATCGTCGAACGTGATTCGACGATCCATGCACCGGTGTGGCCCCCATGCGACGACATCGACGATACACACGCGGTGCTGATGCGCCCCGGATCGGCACTGGCTGCTCGCGCTTAAGCCAGATCGTAGCGGTCGAGGTTCATGACCTTGTCCCAGGCCGCCACGAAGTCGCAGACGAACTTTTCCTTGGCATCGTCGCAGGCATAGACCTCGGCAAGCGCGCGTAACTGTGCGTTCGAGCCGAACACCAGGTCCACCGCCGTTCCGGTGCGCGTGACCTTGCCCGAGGCATCGCGTCCCTCATAGACCTTCGGGTCGTCGGAGGACTTCTTCCACGTCGTTCCCGTCGTGAGCAGGTTGACGAAGAGGTCGTTGGTCAACACACCGACCCGGTCCGTGAAGACCCCGTGTTTGCTGCCGCCGTGGTTCGCACCCAGGACACGCAGTCCGCCGATGAGAACGGTCATCTCCGGTGCGCTGAGCGTGAGCAGTTGGGCCCGGTCGATCAGCATGTCGGCAGGTTCACGCTTCTGATCGCCGGCGAAGTAGTTGCGGAACCCTTCGGCCCTGGGTTCGAGATAGTTGATCGAGTCGACCTCCGTCTGTTCCTGGGTCGCATCCGTGCGTCCCGGCTTAAAGGGCACGGTCACATCGTGTCCGGCATCCTTGGCGGCTTTCTCCACACCGGCGCAGCCGGCCAGCACAATGAGATCGGCAAGGGAGATCTTCTTGTTCCCCGACTGCGCGCCGTTGAAATCGTCCCGGACCTTTTCAAGGGCGGAAAGCACCTTGGCGAGTTCGGCGGGCTGATTGACCTCCCAGTCCTTCATCGGGGCGAGACGGATACGCGCTCCGTTGGCGCCGCCGCGCTTGTCCGAACCGCGGAAGGTAGACGCGGAGGCCCAGGCCGTGGTGACGAGTTGTGACACGGAGAGACCGCAGTCCAGAAGCTCTTTCTTCAGGTTTGCGGCATCCTTGTCATCGAGCAGTTCGTGATCGACCGCGGGGACCGGGTCCTGCCAGATGAAGGTCTCGTCGGGCACCAGCTTGCCGAGGTAGCGGTCGAGCGGACCCATGTCGCGATGGATCAGCTTGTACCAGGCCTTGGCGAAGGCTCGCTCGAACTCGGCCGGGTTCTTCAAGAACCGGCGCGAGATGGGCTCGTAGATCGGGTCCATCTTGAGCGCCATGTCGGCGGTCGTCATCATCGGGGCATGGCGTTTCGAGCCGTCGTGCGCATTGGGCACGGTGCCCTGCGCCTCGGCATTCTTCGGCGTCCACTGATGGGCGCCCGCAGGGCTCTTGGTGAGCTCCCACTCGTTGCCGAACAGGGTCTCCAGATAGGTCATGTCCCAGGTGATCGGCGTCTTCGTCCAGGCGCCTTCGATACCGCTGGTGATGGTGTCGCCGGCCTTGCCGGAACCGAACTTGTTGGACCAGCCCAGGCCCTGCTCCTCCAGGTCAGCGCCCTCGGGCTCGCGCCCGACATTGTCCTCAGGCGCGGCGCCATGGCACTTGCCGAAGGTATGGCCGCCGGCGACGAGAGCGACGGTTTCCTCGTCGCCCATCGCCATGCGCGCGAATGTCTCGCGGATGTCGCGGCCCGATCCGACCGGGTCCGGTTCGCCGTTGGGACCTTCCGGATTGACGTAGATCAGACCCATCTGGACCGCGCCCAGGGGTTTGTCGAGATCGCGGTCGCCGCTGTAGCGCTCATCGCCCAGCCATTCGGTCTCAGGGCCCCAATCGATGTCCTGTTCGGGCTCCCAGATATCCTCGCGGCCGCCGGCGAAACCCAGGGTCTTGAAGCCCATGGAGTTCAGCGCGACGTCACCTGCCAGGATCATGAGGTCGGCCCAGGAGAGCTTGGCGCCGTATTTCTGTTTGATAGGCCAGAGCAGGCGGCGCGCCTTATCCAAGTTGCCGTTGTCGGGCCAGCTGTTGAGCGGCGCGAAGCGCTGCGAACCCGTTCCACCGCCGCCGCGGCCGTCGGTCACGCGGTAGGTGCCGGCACTATGCCAGGCCATGCGGATAAAGAACGGTCCGTAATGCCCATAGTCGGCCGGCCACCAGTCTTGTGAATCGGTCATCAGGGCTTCGAGGTCCGCGACCACGGCGTCGAGGTCCAGCGACTTGAAGGCCTCGGCATAGTCGAAATCCTTCGCAACGGGCCGCGATTCGGGCGAGTTCTGGTGCAGGATGGCGAGGTTGATTTGGTTGGGCCACCAGTGGCGGTTCGCCAGGTCACCGGTCGCGGTCTGTTTGTGGGCACCGTGCATGACGGGGCATTTGCCTTCGCTCATCGTGTCGTTCCTCCTGATTTCATGGCGCGGCGTGCAGGACCTGTCGTTTTCCCGCGTCCCATTCCGAACATGCCCCTACGGCATATCGGCCAACTGTAACAACCGTCCCAACTGTAACAAACCGTCCGAGATATAGGGACGCTTCATATATCATATCAGCGAAACAGATTTATATGATCAGACTTATCGGCAGATACGATCATGGAAATATGCTCACGATCTCCGGCAGGAAGGGGAGCAGCCATGAACTCACGGGATCTCGAATATCTCGTCGCCGTTGTCGAGGAACTGCATTTCGGCAGGGCAGCGGCGCAGTGCAACGCGAGCCAGCCCGCGCTGAGCGGCCAGTTGCGCAAGCTGGAGGAACGCTTGGATTTGCAGGTTTTCGAGCGCACCAAACGCCATGTCGGACTGACCGCCATCGGCGGCCGGGTGGTCGAGCAGGCGCGCGAGGTACTTCGTCATGTCACGACGATGGAATGGCTTGCCGCCACGCACAAGGACCCTATCTCACGCCGTTGCCGCTCCCCGCAGTCAAGCACTACCTGCCGCAGCCCCGCCTGGAACTGCTCGAAGACTTCATCGACGATCTGGAGGGCCGGCTGACCAACGGCGATCCCGATATGGCAATCCTGGCCACCAGCCCGAGCCGCGCGAACCTTGCCGAAATGTGCTTTATGACGAGCCCTTCCGAATCGCCATGCCGAGCGATCATCCGCTCACCCGCGAGGACACCGTCGATGTCACGCAGATCGCGTCCGCCGAACTGTTGATGCTGCTTTCGGACGGTCACTGCCTGCGCGATCAGATCTACGATGTCTGCAAGCTGGATCACGCGCGCATGCGCCGCGGCGGCGGGCCCAGGACCCAGAAAACCAGCCTGTCGACCATCCTGGCGCTGGTCGGTTCGGGCGAAGGCGTCACCCTGGTCCCCGCGATGAGCCTGGCGTCGGGCTGGGTCACCGATGTCGGCATAGCCGTGCGCCGCGAACGCAGCGGTACGGCGGGGCGCACGATGCGCCTGACCCATCGCAAAGGCCATCCGCGGATGGCGTTGATCGAAAGGCTGGCCGACATCGTTGCCGCTAGCCTGCCCAATACCGTTCATCCGGCACGGCGCTGAGGGCTGCAGGATCAGTCAAGCAGCGCGATCAGGGCTAGCAGCAGGGCGAACCCCGCCAGCGGCCAGAGCCAGCGGTTGGCACGGGCGGGCGCTTCGGCCTGCCGGCGTGCGAGATCGTTGACCGTGTCGGCATGAAGCCGGAAGCCCGAAGCCGACGTCTCGTCGATGATGTCCTCGAGTTTGTGCGCGAGATCGGGCAGACGGCGCAGCGTTTCGATCCCGCTCTCGGCGACGTCGCACGCCTTGGCCGACGGCGAAAGGTGGCGCACCGCCCAGTCTTCGACGAGCGGCTGGGCAAGCGCCCACATGTTGAGATGGGGGGCAAGCACCCGCCCGATACCTTCGGTCAGCACCATGGTCTTCTGCAGCAACAGAAGCTGCGGCTGGGTCGGCATGCCGAACTGATCGGTCGCGCGGAAGAGCTGGGCGAGCAGACGGGCCAGCGAAATTTCGTTGAGCGGGCGGCCCAGGATCGGTTCGCCGATGGAACGGCAGGCCTGGGTGAAGAGGTCGCGCGAACGGTCGCGCGGCACGTATCCGGCCTCGAAATGTACATCGGCCACGCGCCGGTAGTCGCGGGTGAGGAAGCCCAGCAGCATCTCGGCGATGGTGACGCGCGTCTGTTGGTCGAGCCTGCCCATGATGCCGAAATCGACCGCGACGATGGCACCGTTCTCGTCGACGAAGAGGTTGCCCGGATGCAGGTCGGCATGAAAGAAGCCATCGCGGAAGACCTGGTTGAAGAAGGCCCGCGCGGCCTGGGTCACCAGCGCCTCGGGATCATGTCCCGCCGCGATCAGCGCATCGCGTTCGTCGATCGTGATGCCGCGCACGCGCTCTGCGGTCATGACCTGTTCGCCGGTGCGCTGCCAGTCGACGTCCGGCACGCGGAAGCCCGGATCGTCGGCCATGTTCTCAGAAAGCTCGTCCGCCGCGGCCGCCTCCAGGCGCAGGTCGAGTTCGACCGCGACCCAGTCGCGGATGTTGTTGACCACCTCGACCGGTTTCAGGCGGCGCAGGTTCGGACGGGCGCGTTCCATGATTTCGGCCAACCATTCGGCAAGACCGATATCGCGCGCGACGATCTCGGAGATGCCCGGACGCAGCACCTTCACCGCGACCTCGCGGCCGTCGCTGGTGACGGCGAAATGCACCTGGGCGATGGACGCGGCGGCAACCGGCGTATTCTCGAAGCTGAAAAACAGCGCATCGACGGGTTTGCCCAGTTCGCGCTCGACCGCCGCGCGCGCGACAGCGCCTGAAAATGGCGGAAGCTGGTCCTGCAGGTTGGCGAGATCCTCGGCGATTTCCTCGCCCACCACGTCGGGGCGAACCGAGAGAAGCTGTCCGACCTTGACGAAGCTGGGACCCAGTTCCTGGAGCGCGCGGGCCAGGCGTTCGCCCGGACGCCCACTGGCATCGTGCGCCGAGATGGGCTTGGCCGCCCACACCAGCAGCGGAGCGACACCGGCCTGTTCGAGCGGAAACAGGGCGTCGTGGCGCGCCAGCGTGCGCGCGATGGCAAAAAGCCTTACGAGATTGCGCGTCGTCTGCAGGGGACCGGTCATGGATCGCCTTGCCCGAAACCCGAAACCGTCACAGCCGCCAGGCGGTGGTCAGCGCGGCTATGCCGCCCGAGAGATTGCGCGTGGCGACATGCGCCAGACCTGCCTCTTCCACCATGGCGGCGAACCGCTTCTGCTCGGGAAAGCGCCGGATGCTCTCGACGAGATAACGATAGGACTCCTCGTCTCCCGCGACCAAGCCGCCCAGGCGCGGCAGCACGGCATCGGAGTAACGAGCATAGACCCGTTCCAGCGACGGCAGCACGACATGGCCGAACTCCAGGCAGGCAAAGCGTCCGCCCGGACGCAGTACGCGCCGGGCTTCGTTGAGCGCGCGGTCGAGATGGGTTACGTTGCGGATGCCGAATGCGATGGTGTAGGCATCCGCGCTACCGTCGGGCAAGGGCAGGGCTTCGGCATCGCCGCAGGTCCAGGTGAGCCCCGTCGTCACGGCCCGATCAAGCGCGCGGTCGCGCCCGACCGAGAGCATGGAATCGCTGATATCCACGACATCGACCGTGAACGCCTTTTCCAAAAGGCGCAGCGCGATATCGCCCGTGCCCCCGGCCACGTCGACCACCCGGCCCGGCCGCACGTCGCGTGCGATGAGCGCGACCATTCCACGCTTCCACAAGCGGTGCACGCCGACCGACATGAGGTCGTTCATGACGTCGTATTTTCCCGCGACGCTATGGAAGACACTGCGCACCAAGCGCGCCTTCTCCTCTTTGGCGACGCGCTGTTCGCCGAATCGGGTGGCGTGATCGATCTGGTCGTTATGGCTCATGGCGGCGGACCTTAGCCCCGGGGGATGGTGTGCACCACTTATGTGGTGGTTCGCGCGTCCGATTTCACGCAAGCTGCGCGTCGTTGCCCAACCAGCGGATGGTCTATGCCCGAACTGCCCGAAGTTGAAACCGTGCGCCGCGGCCTGGAACTCGTGCTGAAGGGCAAGCGCATCGCCAGAGTCGAACAGCGAAGGTCCGACCTGCGCATCCCGTTTCCGATCGGTTTTGCAGGACTGCTGACCGGAAGGACCGTCACCGCGCTGCGCCGCAAGGCCAAGTATCTACTGTTCGATCTCGACGACGACCAGGTGCTGATCTGCCATCTGGGCATGTCGGGGCGCATGATGATCGCACCGCACGGATCGAACCATCCCTCCGCGCCCCACGATCACGTAGAGATCGTCACGCAGGACGGCGTGCACATCGTCTTCAACGATCACCGCCGGTTCGGGCTGATGACGCTGACCACCGCGCACGAGGAAGCGGTCCATCCCCTGCTTGCCAGCATCGCGCCCGATCCGCTCGACCCGGTGTTTTCGCCGGATCATCTCTCCGCGCGCCTGAAGGGGCGCAAGACGCCGATCAAGGTTGCTCTGCTCGACCAGCGCGTTGTAGGCGGTGTCGGCAACATCTATGCCTGCGAGGCGCTGCACCGTGCGAGCATCTCGCCGCGGCGTCTCGCCGCCAGCGTTGCGGGCAAACGTTGCGAGCGGTTGGTGCCAGCTGTGATCGACGTGCTAGGCGAGGCGATCGAGGCGGGCGGGTCCTCCCTGCGCGACCACCGCCAGGTGAGCGGAGAGCTCGGCTATTTCCAGCACCGCTTCCGCGTCTATGACCGCAAAGGTACGCCCTGCCCCATGCCGGGCTGCGACGGTTCGGTGAGTCGCATCGTGCAGGCGAATCGCTCGACCTATTTCTGCCGGCGCTGCCAGCGCTGATGCGATCGATGGCCGCGTACCGCGCGGGCGATTCGGAAACGCGTCACTTTTGCAATTCGCATCAGGTCCGCAAGAGGCCCGGCGAATCGCGGTAATGGCTGGCGTTGACGCCCTCACGGGCCGTCGTTATAACCCGCCACCCGAATTGAACTTTTGAGCCCGGAGAATCCATGGCCAATTCGATGCAAGCCAAGAAGAGGGTGCGCCAAACCGCTCGGCAAACTGCAGTTAACCGCAACCGTTTGAGCCGTGTGCGCCGTTATGTCCGCAAGGTCGAAGAGGCGATTGATGCCGGTGACAAGGACGCGGCGGTCCAGGCGCTGCGCGATGCGCAGCCCGAAATCATGCGCGGCGCGAAGGGCGGAGTGTTGCATCGTAACACTGTGTCGCGAAAGGTGTCCCGCCTCGCCCATCGCATTACCAACATGTAGTTCGGCAACCCAAGGGTTGCATCAGGATTGTGTGATCAAAGCGCGTCAGGCCACAGCGCCCGGCGCGCTTTATTCTTGCCCGTAAATAAATCACTTATGCACGCTAAAGATGTGGTGCCAACCCAAAGCCGAACGTTCCTATTCTGTCCCGTTGCATCTGCCGCAAGGCTTGGTCTACGTTCACCAACAGGTCGCGGGACCGACCTCAAGAAGAATGTTCCGGCGGGGTCAAGAGCGAAAACGCCAGATCACCGGAATTGCGATGACGAACCGACGCTATCGCAATTCTGGCGGTTGCCCTGACAAGGAACATTCCAGCGTGCGGTAAAGACGTGTTCCAGGATGGGGCAGGTTCGGGTTTGTAGGTTGCTGATTGCATCTAACTGACTGAAACCAAGCACAAAATTGAGCCGTTCCGCGACAGGGGAGGTTTGCCTGATCGCCGCTCTTGGGCTGGCGTTGAAAGGCGGATTTATCGTTCTGACGGGGCGGTTTGGGACGTCGAGTGCAGGTGCTGAACGAGGCCCTATCCAGGGTCTTGGATCAAGCTGGTTGTGTGTAGCGAGCGTTACTTTATGGGAGTGTGCCGCATGGTGTCGGATTCTTTGAAGCTCGATAGCGATGTGGAAGACCAGTGGAAGCGCGTCCGTGGACGTCTTCGCGCCGAACTGGGAGAAGCGGTATTCAAGACATGGTTGCGTCCGCTTTCGCTTGACGGAGTCTCGGGAAGCGAAGTTGTGATGCGTGTTCCCAGCGGCAACATGAAGGACTGGGTCATGTCCCGCTGCGGCGAACGCTTGCACGATCTCTGGTGTGGCGAGAACGAATCCTTGACCGGAATCACGATCAAGGTCGGCAAGACGGAACGCCGCCAAGCGCGCCGAGAAGTGACGCCGATCAAGCGCGATCTGGGCATGGTGCGCCACGACGGTGGCGCCAATCCGGCCGCCGAGGCCGACGCCTTTGCCGCGAGTCTCGATCTGCGCTTCACCTTCGAGAACTTCGTCGTGGGCAAAACCAACGAATTTGCCCATGCCGCGGCACAGCGTGTCGCCGACGCCGATTCAGTCACCTTCAACCCGCTCTTCCTCTATGGCGGCGTGGGCCTGGGCAAGACCCATCTGATGCACGCCATCGCCTGGCAGATCCGCTCCAAGAAACCGGGTCGGCGCGTGCTCTACATGTCGGCCGAGAAGTTCATGTACAAGTTCATCCGCGCGCTGCGCTACAAGGACACGATAGCGTTCAAGGACCAGTTCCGCGCTGTCGACGTGCTGATGATCGACGACATCCAATTCATCGCGGGCAAGGATTCCACCCAAGAGGAGTTCTTCCATACCTTCAACGCTCTGGTGGACCAGAACCGCCAAGTGGTGATCTCCGGTGACCGTTCGCCCAGCGATCTCGACGGCATGGAGGAACGCCTGAGGAGCCGTCTGGGATGGGGTCTGGTGGCGGACATCCATCCCACCGATTACGAATTGCGCTTGGGTATCCTGCAGACCAAGGTCGACCAGTTCCCCGATGTTATCGTGCCCCAGCGCGTGCTGGAGTTCTTGGCCCACAAGATCACGTCCAACGTGCGCGAGCTCGAAGGCGCGCTTAACCGGGTGCTGGCACACGCGCAGCTGGTCGGACGGCCGGTCACGCTGGATTCGGCCCAGGAGCTTCTGCGCTACCTGCTGCGCGCCCAGGACCGGCGCGTCACGATCGAGGAAATCCAGAAGAAGGCCGCCGAGCACTTCAACATCCGTATGGCCGACATGGTCTCGGCGCGCAAGCAGCGCGCCATCGCGCGGCCGCGCCAGATCGCCATGTATCTCGCCAAACGCCTGACCAGCCGCAGCCTGCCCGAGATCGGCCGCAAGTTCGGCGGGCGCGACCACACCACGGTCATGCACGGGGTGAAAAAGGTCGAGGAACTGATGGCCGGAGACCCCGCCTTCGCCGAGGATGTGGAATTGTTGGAACAGATGCTCGAAACCTGAACGATTTCAACCGCTTACAGGTAGAGGGAAAGGCCCCGAAAACTGGTGTTTCCGAAGCCTTTCTGCTACAGTCACGGACCTTGCAGCGATCGGTGATGTACGCATTCTGTTTCGTCGGGAACCGGGATGTTTCGGGACCGGTCGTTCACTAACCCAGACGGACCAGATTTCATGAAGCTGTCTATCGAACGCGCCGTTCTGTTGAGGGCGCTGGCGCACGTTCAGAGTGTCGTCGAGCGTCGCAACACCATTCCCATCCTGTCGAATGTCCGGCTGGAGGCCAAGGACGGCCAGCTCCATTTGGCCGCGACCGACATGGACCTCGAAGTGGTCGAGGCGGTCTCCGCGGACCTGCAGGTCGCCGGCTCGACCACCGCGCCGGCCCACGTGCTTTATGACATCTGCCGCAAGCTGCCCGAAGGCTCTGAAGTCGCGCTGGACGCTACGGGTGATGCCGGGCGTCTCTCGATCGCCTGCGGACGCATCCATTTCCGCCTACCCTGCCTGCCGCCAGAGGATTTCCCGGTCATGTCGGGCGGCGATTTCAGCCACAAGTTCGCGCTGCCGGCCTCCGAACTGCGCCGCATGATCGACAAGACCCGGTTCGCCATCTCGACGGAGGAAACCCGCTATTACCTCAACGGTATCTACCTCCACGGCGCGGACGCCGAGAGCGGGCCCATGCTGCGGGCGGTCGCCACGGACGGCCACAGACTGGCGCGCATCGATTCCGAACAGCCCGACGGGGCCGCGGGCATGCCGGGTATCATCGTGCCGCGCAAGGCGGTCGGGGAACTGCGCAAGCTGGTCGACGAGATCGACGGTGCGGTCGAAATCGAGCTGTCCGACACCAAGATCCGCTTTGCTTTCGATACCGTCGTGCTGACCTCCAAGCTGATCGACGGCACCTTCCCCGACTACGAGCGCGTCATTCCCTCCAACAACGACAAGACCCTGGAGGCCGATGCGGGGAGTTTCGTGCAGGCGGTCGACCGCATGGCCGCGGTCTCGACCGACAAGTCACGCTCCATCAAGCTTGCCATCGACAAGGACCGGCTGGTGCTTTCGGCCAACAGCCCCGACAGCGCGTCCGGCGAGGAGGAGCTTACGGTCGAATACGGCGGGCCTTCGCTCGAGATCGGCTTCAACTCCCGCTACGTGCTCGAAATGGCGCAGAACTTCGAAGGCGAACGCATGCGCTTCCAGATGTCGGACGCGGTCTCGCCCACCATCGTCAACGATTCGAGCGACGACCGGACGCTTTATGTCCTGATGCCGATGCGGGTTTAAGGCATCGATGCGGAACCAATCATGCTGTGTCATCCCGGCCAAATGAGCGAAGCGAATGCGAGCCGGGATGACACGCGCAATGCAACACAGGAGTTGAAACCATAGACTTGGCTTTTGCCAAATCTGCAGAACATCAGCATACCGCCCATCCGGTGGCGGTGCGCAGCCTTGGTCTGACTGCGTTCCGCTCCTACGAGACCATACGCTTGGACGTCGGGCCCGATCCCGTAGTCCTGACCGGCCCCAATGGTGCGGGCAAGACCAACCTGCTCGAGGCGCTGTCCTATCTTTCGCCTGGGCGCGGCCTGCGCAGTGCGCGCCTGGCCGACCTGGGACGGCGCGGCGATGCCCGACCCTGGGCCGTCTCGGCCAGCATCGAGACCCTGGACGGATCGATCAGGGTCGGCACCGGTGCCGATCCCGAATCGATGAGCGAGCGCCGCGTCGTGCGCATCGACGGCGAGGGCGCACGCGGTCCCGCCGCGTTGGCCGAAGTCTTCTCCATGATCTGGCTGACCCCGGCCATGGACGGACTCTTCCGCGAATCGTCTTCCGACAGGCGGCGCTTCTTCGATCGCCTGGTCTTTGCCCACGATCCGCTGCACGCTCGGCGCTTCGGCGCCTACGAACGGGCCATGCGCGAACGCGCGCGCCTGTTGAAGGAAGGAAGGCGCGATCCGGCTTGGCTTTCCGCTCTGGAGGAAACCATGGCCGAGACTGGCATTGCCGTGGCCGCCGCGCGCCGCGACCTGGCCGACCGCCTGATCCCTGTGCTCCAGGATGGCATCGCGCCCTTCCCGGCGGCCGGTCTGGCGCTCGATGGCGCGCTGGAGGACTGGATCGGCCAGATGCCCGCCGTCGACGCCGAACAGCGCTTCCGCGAAACGCTGGAAGCCTCGCGCCCACGCGACGCCGAAACCGGGGGTGCGGCCTGTGGTCCCCACAGAACCGATCTTGCCGTGGTGCACCGTCCGAGCGGCATGGAGGCGGAGCTCTGTTCGACCGGCCAGCAGAAATCGCTGGTCATCGCCCTGCTACTGGCAGCCGCCCGTCTGGAATCGCGGCGCCGCCCGCCGGTGTTGCTGTTCGACGATGTCGTCGCGCATCTCGACGACGACCATCGCGCCGCGCTTTTTTCCACGGTGCTGGAACTGGGTCTGCAGGCCTGGATGACCGGCACCGACGACGAACTGTTCCGTGCGCTGAACGGCCGCGCGCAGAATTTCCGCATCGTGGACGGCACGGCCGTTGCCCGCGACAACCCGCAAAGGGGTACTGACGCATGAACGAGGAAGCCCGCGACATGACGGAGAGCAATGCCGCCAGCGACGCCTATGGCGCCGATGCGATCAAGGTGCTCAAGGGCCTGGATGCGGTGCGCAAGCGTCCGGGCATGTATATCGGCGACACCGACGACGGCACCGGCCTGCACCACATGGTCTTCGAGGTTGTCGACAACGCCATCGACGAGGCCCTTGCCGGCCATTGCGACCTGATCAACGTCATCCTGAACGCGGACGGCTCGGTCACGGTCAACGACAACGGGCGCGGCATTCCGACCGACATCCATGCCGAGGAAGGCGTTTCTGCCGCTGAGGTCATCATGACCCGGCTGCACGCGGGCGGTAAGTTCGACCACAACAGCTACAAGGTCTCGGGCGGCCTCCATGGCGTGGGCGTCTCGGTGGTGAACGCGCTCTCTTCGGTGCTCACGCTCACCATCTGGCGCGGCGGCAAGGAGTGCGCCATCCGCTTCGAGCACGGCGATGCGGTCGCACCGCTGGAGATCGTCGGGCCGACCGAGCAGAGCGGCACACAGGTCACCTTCACGCCGTCGCGCGATACCTTCACGAAGGTCGATTTCGACTTCGGTGTCCTGGAACACCGGCTGCGCGAACTGGCGTTCCTAAACAGCGGCGTGCGCATTCATCTCACCGACAAGCGCACCGTCGAGACGCGCACGGAAGAGTTCTTTTACGAAGGTGGCGTGAAGGCGTTCGTCGCCTATCTCGACCGCAACAAGACCGCGCTGCATCCCGAATCGATCTGGTTCACCGACGAGCGCGACGAGATCGTCGTCGAGGTCGCCATGCAGTGGACCGAGACCTATCACGAGAACACCCTGTGTTTCACCAACAACATCCCTCAGCACGACGGCGGCACCCATCTGGCCGGTTTCCGCGGCGCGTTGACGCGTACGGTGCAGGCCTATGCCGCGGCGAACGGCCTCTTCAAGCGCGAGAAGGTCTCGATCACCGGCGATGACATGCGCGAGGGTCTTACCGCAATCGTCTCGTGCAAGGTGCCTGATCCCAAGTTCGCCTCCCAGACCAAGGACAAGCTGGTCTCCTCGGAAGTCCGTCCTGTGGTCGAGCAGGTCGTGGGCGACCGCCTAGGCCAGTGGTTCGAGGAACACCCCGCCGAGGCGCGCATCATCGTCTCCAAGTGCGTCGAGGCCGCCGCGGCGCGCGAGGCCGCGCGCAAGGCACGCGATCTCACGCGCAAGAAGGGCGCGCTCGATATCGCGAACCTGCCCGGCAAGCTCGCCGATTGTCAGGAAAAGGACCCCGAAAAGTCGGAAATCTTCATCGTGGAGGGCGATTCGGCCGGTGGATCGGCCAAACAGGCGCGCGACCGCTCGAACCAGGCCGTGCTGCCCCTGCGCGGCAAGATCCTCAACGTGGAGCGCGCGCGTATCGATAAGGTGCTTTCGTCCGATCAGGTCGGCATGCTGATCACCGCGCTGGGCGCGGGCATCGCCGACGATTTCGATCTCGAAAAACTGCGCTATCACAAGATCGTCATCATGACCGACGCCGATGTCGACGGCGCGCACATCCGCACCCTGCTGCTGACTTTCTTCTTCCGGCACATGCGCTCGGTTATCGAAGCGGGTTATCTCTACATCGCCCAGCCACCGCTCTTCAAGGTCAAGCGCGGGTCGAGCGAGGTGTATCTCAAGGACGAACGCGAATACGAGAACTACCTGATCCAGACCGGCCTGGAAGATTGTGTCTTCGTCCATCACGATGGCAGTCAGGTTGCCGGACAGGAACTGGCTGAACTCATCGACAACGCGCGGCGCGCGGCCTATCTGGTGCGCTCTCTCACGCGCCGGGTGCCGCTTCTGGTGGCCGAACAGACCGCGATCGCGGGCGCACTATCGTCTGCGCTGCTGAACGATTCCGAAAGCGCGCCGGCCGCCGCGCAGTACATCGCCCAGCGCCTGGACAAACTCTCGGCCGAGACCGAACGCGGCTGGCAAGGCGAGTCGGACAGCGAGGGCGGCCTGGTCTTCAAGCGCACGGTGCGCGGCGTGACCGAAACCAACCGCATTGATCCCAGCCTGGTCGCCTCAGGCGAAGCCATGGCGCTGGACGGCATGGTCGACGCGCTCCAGGCAAGTTATGCCCATCCGGGCATCCTGATGAAGAAGGACAAGGAGCACACCGTGCTGGGCCCTACGGGCCTGGTCGACATGATCATGGAGCTCTCGCGCAAGGGAGCCGCGGTGCAGCGCTACAAGGGACTGGGTGAGATGAATCCCGATCAACTCTGGGAAACGACCCTGGATCCGGAAGCTCGCAGCCTGCTGAGCGTGACGGTCAAGGATGCCGACGAAGCCAACTCGCTGTTCGAGACCCTGATGGGCGACGTCGTCAAACCCCGCCGCGACTTCATCCAGACCAACGCCTTGAAGGTGACCAACCTGGATGTCTGATTAAATGACTAAATGTTCGATTTGCAAAAATTGCAAATTTGGCAATTGATAACTTGTAACGTTCCTGTTCCGAAACGAACTTTTTGTGCAGACGTTTGCATCTACAGCAATACGCTACTTGGCCAACGCTAAACAAGCGTCAAATTTGGAGAAAGGCTGATCGGGCACTGTGATGCTGGCGCAATGGCGCCCGCTTTTGGTTCAACAATCACAATACATCGAACATTGAAGAACTCCGGTCCATGAGCATGCATCGCCCTATCCAGGAGCGTGCCGGCATGGCTGTATCGCCGGCCGTCATCCCCATTCAGGAAACAAACCGCACGTGACCAAGAAGCCGACAAAAAGGAACACGGGCAAGGGCAAGGCGTGCCAGGAGGCGATGACGCGCCTGCGCTGGCGCTGGCTGCGTCTCTTCCTGCGCTGGGCCGCCGTTGCCTTCATCTGGATTTCGCTGGCGGTTGTCGGGCTGGTCGGCTGGTACATCCTGGACCTGCCCGATCCCGAACGTCTGATCAACCAGCGCCCGCCTTCGGTGACGGTGGTGGGTTCGGACGGCAGCGTGCTGGCGACCTATGGCGAACTCCACGGCGAGACTCTGCACTACATGGACCTGCCCGAATCCCTGATCCAGGCGGTCCTGGCCACCGAGGACCGGCGTTTCTTCGACCATGTCGGGGTCGACCTGCGCGGCATCGCGCGCGCTGCCTGGGCCAACATCGAAGCCGGCGGCGTGGTCCAGGGCGGTAGCACAATTACCCAGCAGGTAGCGAAAAACCTGTTCCTCACCCCGGAACGTTCGTTCAAGCGCAAGGCGCAGGAGACCCTGCTCGCGCTGTGGCTGGAGCGGCGTTTCACCAAGGAGGAGATTCTGGCGATCTATCTCAACCGGGTCTATCTGGGAGCCGGGACCTATGGGGTTTCCGCCGCGGCGCGGCGGTTTTTCGACAAGTCGGCGCGTGCTCTCACCCTGCCCGAATCGGTCATGATCGCGGGTCTCTTGAAGGCGCCCTCGCGCTACAATCCGGCCAACGATCCCGCCGCGGCACGGCTGCGCGCCGCCGAAGTCATCGACAACCTGGTCGAGGCCGGTTTCATCGATGAGGAAACGGCGCGGGCCGCGCGGGCTGCGCCGCTCGATCTAGAGGGCAACCAGCCCGCCGGCGGTGATGCGCGTTACGCCACCGACTGGATCATGGCGCTGGCCTCCGACTATATCGGCCCAGCCCAGAGTGACCTCATCATCGTGACTACGATCGACCCCCAGCTGCAGCGCCAGGCACAGAATGTGCTGGCCGCCGGGCTTGCTGGCGAGGGCGCCGAACGTGGTGCGGGAGAGGGGGCGGTCGTCTCCATGACGCCCGAGGGCGCGGTGGTCGCCATGGTCGGGGGTTCCGGTTATGCCACGACCCAGTTCAACCGCGCGGTGCTGGCCCGGCGTCAGCCGGGCTCGGCCTTCAAGCTGTTCGTCTATCTCGCGGCCCTGGAGGCGGGCATGAAACCCGGCGACATCGTGGTCGACCAGCCCGTAACCATCGGGGGCTGGAGCCCCAGCAACTTCAACGGAAAATACGATGGCCGCATGACGCTGGCCGATGCCCTGGCCGGCTCGGTCAACACGATTGCGGCCGATACCGCGTGGCGCGGCGGCATCGGGCGGGTGATCGACGCCGCCCACCGACTGGGCATCAACGAGGACATGCTGCCGGTTCCCAGCCTCGCGCTGGGCACCACCGAGGTCACGCCGCTTTCGCTGACCGCAGCTTACGCGGCCATCGCCAACCAGGGGCTTTCGGCTTGGCCCTATGTCATCGAGGAAATCCGCACCCGTCAGGGCGAGGTGCTCTACACGCGCATGCCGCCGCCGCCGCGCCGGGTGGTTGATCGCGATGTCGCGGCGAACCTGGCGCTGATGCTCCAGCAGACCGTGAGCATGGGCACGGCGCGCGCCGCGGCGATCCCATGGCCCGCCGCCGGCAAGACCGGTACCAGCCAGGATTACCGCGATGCCTGGTTCGTCGGATTCACGCGCCAATACGTTACCGGCGTGTGGGTCGGCAACGACAACAATGCGCCCATGGACCGCGTCACGGGCGGCGGCCTGCCCGCGCGCGTGTGGGCCGACTACATGGCCAATGCCCAGCAGGGATTACCGTCCCTGGCGCTGGTCGACCCCTCAGCCGGTGCGACGACCGCCTATACCCAGGAATCCACCGGCGGCGGCCAGGACGGTTTCACCGGACTGATCGAAAATCTGCTCTCGGAACTGGGCGGCAGCGGCGCCGCCAACCCGGACCAGGGTCAGAACCAGAATCGCGGTGGCGGCGGTGACCGCTGACAATCTCGCGAATTTGCCTAAGTGGTTTCCAACAAAGGACGTTCCCGATCGTTCCAGAATCTCGAACAAGTATTCAACTTGTATGACCTCCTTCGTTTAGGGTTTCTTTGTTTTGATTTTGCTGGACGCTCGATATCACTTGAGGACATGTAGTGCGGCGTCTGATTCGTACTCAGCGGGAGATTTTCCGATTAACATCCGTGGCCTGATCATTGCTGACGACCGCGGCGTTTATCGTGCGGGCCTGGTAACTCTGCTGCGCGACACCCTGGAAGTCCGCCACGCCAGTCTGACGTGCTGCTGCTTGCCGAAAGCAAATCCGACAAGGAAATCGCGCGCGATCTCGACCTTGCCGAGAGCACGGTCAAGATTCATGTTACCGCCATCCTGCGGGAGCTGGGCGCGTGCAACCGCACCCAGACCTAGGCCGTGGTCCTGGCGCAGAAGCTCTCCGACAAGTCGAAAGCCGTCGATTAGGACCTTTGCGAAGATGAGACCGCTTTGGAGACCGGCCCTTCACAACACGGACCGGATTCCCAGCGGAGCCTGCCCTGGAGTTGCTCGCTTGCCTTGTCGCCTGACCCGCCGCGGTACGGCGGACCTGTCAATCGCCGATCATGGCCGAGAGGAGCGCCGTCAGGACGTCGGGGTCGACCGGCTTGGTGACCCACTGTTTTCCCGTGCGGTGGAGATACTGGTCCCGTGCGGTGGAGATACTGGAGTGTGTCGGTGTTGGTCGACCCGGTCACGACCAGCATCGGAAAGCGCATGCCGCGCGCCGCGGCGATCATGTCCACGGCATGGGGTCCCGGTTCGTCGCCAAGATCGTAATCGACGGTCGCCGCGCCGTCGGTCTTGAGACGGTCGATCTGGTTGTCGAGTTCCGTCGAGGAATGCGCCTGGATCACCGTCGCACCTTGGTCTTCGAGTTCATGGGCCGTGCCGGCCACCACCAGGGGTTTGTCGTCGATCACGATGATGGTGCGCTCCGCAAACGGCGTACCGCGCATTTTTCCTTCGGCAGCACCTGCGTGGGAAAGGCTGATTTCCGGTCCTGCCTTCGCGCGAGCGGCGCCTTCATGACCACGCCGGGCATGGGCGCCCCGCTATCCTGGCAGCGCTTCAAGAGAAGAGGTCGCGGACATCGCCGCCAAACCCCTTCATGCGCTCGTCCTCAATCAGCGACGGGCCAAGAATCGAAGCGCCCAGCTTTTCCAGACACGTGGCATTGGCATCGCGCACGATGCTGTCGGCCGTCACTATGAGCAGGATGTCGCGCCTGAACTGGACGTTCTTGGGGGACCCGAGCGTTTGCATCACGTCCCAGCCACTAGAATCTGGCGTCGGGTGCGCCTGAGGATAGCTGGTTGATATGAATCAGCAGATGCTCGGGATCGACGGGTTTTGCAAGAACTGGGAAGCCGCGACGACGGGCCACTTTACGCGGCAGCGAATTATCCGAACCGGTGACAATGACTACCGGAAAGCTCTTCTCATAAGTTTTTTGAAGCTGTGCGGTAGCCTCCGCACCGTTCAGGCCATTCTCAAGATCGAAGTCGCGAATCGCTACATTCGGCGTGAGCCCTTCGGCGTCCAGACGCTCCCGAACGGACTCCAGATCGGAGCCAGCTACCACTCGGTAACCACTGTCACGAAGGAACAGAGCCAGAGCCCACGCACTTGCCGCGTTGTTGTCCAGGACCACCGCTGTGGGTCTTTTTCTCTCGTTCATGGCCCAGCCTATGAATTCGAAACCGCAGATTAATGAAGGTAATTCCTAACGGCTCCGGACCTACCGGAAGTAGGTTTGGGATTGATGAGACGGTGTCCACGGTGTGATTTCACGCGATGCTGGCGTTTTTGGGACGGGCGCTACAAGTGCCGTCGCTGCGGTCATCGCTACCGATGGCGCACGGTCCGGGCATCCTGGCGGGGCTGGCTCATCTTCCGCCAGAGCGGATCGCGTCTAGGCTGCATCATCGCCTCAACGGGCGCACCAGCCAGACGTACAGCAGCAATCCAACCAGCGGACCTCCAGCCATGGCCCCGATCATCGGGCCATGGCTGCCGTCGTAGGCGTGGGAGATCAGGGCCGCGGTGATCGCGCCCATTACCATCTGCAACGCCCCCATCAACGACGATGCCGTACCCGCGACATGGGGGAACGGCCCCAGCACGCCCGCCGTCGCCTGGGGCAGGGCCGCGCCACAGCCCGCGAAGACGACCGAAGCGGGCAGGGCGACCGCCCAGACACTGTGATGGCCGGCGAGCAGAAGCCCCGCCATGGCGGCGCCAGCCAGAACCATGAGTATCAGGCCATAAAGAACGACCCGCTCCAGCCCACCCAGGGCGCTCTGGAAGCGGCTCGCCGACATGCCCCCGGCGATGTAGCCGATAACCGCCGTCAGGATGAGCCAGCCGACGCGGTTTTCCGCCACGCCCAGAGCGTCGATATAGACATAGGAGGCGCCTGCGATGTAACCGAACAGGGCGACGAACGCCCCGCAGATCGCGCAGGTGAAGCCGAGATAGCCGCGATGGCGCAGCATGACCCCGAAATGGCGCAGGATCTGGCAGGGATCGACGGGCTGACGGTCTGCTTTGTCCAGGGTCTCGGGCAGGTAACGCCACGTGCTCAGGGCGATCACCAGCCCGATCGCGAGAATCAGGCCGAACACGGCGCGCCAGCCCAACGCGACCAGCAGTTCGCCGCCCACGATGGGGCCAAGGCCCGGAAGGACGGTCATGGCGGTCATGACGTAACCGAGAACCTGCCCGGCCCGGTCACGGTCGAACATGTCGCGCACGATGGCGCGCCCCAGAACCGTACCCGCACAGGCCCCGATGGCCTGGAGAAAGCGCAGGACCACCAGCGATTCGATATTGGGCGCAACCACGATGCCGACCGTGGTTAGGACATAGATCACCAGCGCGGCCATCAGGACGCGCCGCCTGCCGAAACGGTCTGACAGGGGCCCGTAGACGAGCTGCATCACCCCGACGCCGAGGGCAAAAAGGCTGATCATCATGCCGACCTGACCGGGCGTGGCATCCAGAGCACGTCCGATCGCCGGCAAGGCGGGAATGGCGATGTCGGTCGACATCGGCGCCAGCGCAACCAGGCCGGTCACGACCACGCAGACCAGCGCTGTCGAGGGCGTGCGGCGCGCCCTCACGCCGTTTCGCGATCGATCAGATGGAGAAACGAGCCCGCCACCCTGCCTACGACCGCGCCGGAGGGACCGAAGTAACGTCCGGCCACATCGGTCGCGTGAAACAGCGGCGTGCCGCGCTGGCGCACCTGGCGCGCATAGTGAAATTCGTGACCGCGATAGACCGTACCGCTTTTGCCCAGCATGCCGTCATGGGCGAGCGTGATCCGTCGGTAGCCCAGATGCAGGCGCGGCGCGTCGATCGAGGTCACCACGGGCAGAAGCCCCGCCATGGTGTGGCTTTTGCCTTCGGCATTGATGAGCCGTTCGCCCAGCAGCATGAACCCGCCGCATTCCCCGAACAGCACGGCGTCGCGCCGGGCCGCATCGCGCAACCCCTGCATCAGCCGGTCGTTGGACTCCAGCCGCGCGGCATGCAGTTCGGGATAACCGCCGGGCAGATAGACCGCATCGCAGCTCGGATCGGGCGCTTCATCAGCCAGCGGCGAGAAGGGCAGCAGTTCCGCGCCGGCGGCGCGCCATGCGTCGAGAACCGCGGGATAGGCAAAGGCGAACGCCGCGTCCCTGGCAATCGCGATCCATTGACCCAGCGGCGGTATCAAGGGACCGGAGGTTGCCGCTGCCGGGTCCGGCGCGGAGCGTGCCAGCGCACACAAGGCGTTGAGATCGACCGCATTGCCCACAATGTCGGCGGCCTGATCGAAAAACTGCTCCAGATCCTCGCGTTCCACGGCCTGGACCAGGCCCAGATGGCGTTCGGGCAGCGCAAGACGCACGTCGCGCGGTACATAACCCAACACGGGCACGATACCGTCAAGCGCCTTGGAGAGGATGGCCCGATGACCCTCCCGTCCGACCCGGTTCAGGATCACCCCGGCGATGGCTATGTCATCGCGAAACTCCCGGAACCCCTTGACCAAGGCCGCCACCGAAGCACCCTGACCCTTGACATCGACGACCAGGACGACCGGAAAGCCGAGCCGCGCGGCGACATCGGCGGTCGAGGCTCTGCCGTCGGCCGCGCCGTCGAAGAGCCCCATGACGCCCTCGCCCACGACAAGATCCGCATCCTGCGCCACGCCCGCCATGACGGCGTCGAAGGTCCGGTCGCGCATGGCCCAGAGATCGAGATTGCCGCAGGGCCGGCCGGTCGCCGCGCCATGGAATGCCGGGTCAATGTAATCGGGTCCGACCTTGAAGGAGGAAACCTGTGTCCCGCGCGCCGCCAGGGCGCGCAACAGGGCAAGAGTCACGACGGTCTTGCCGCTGCCGCTCGCCGGTGCGGCAAGGATCAGACCTTTGCCCATGACTCAGCCTGTGTCGCGCCGGTGCGCTTGTCCCAGTGGATCGCTCTTGAGCACGCGCCCTTCGATCGCACCCAGCCAGTCGAGTCCCGCCCGCAGGCGCACGATCTCGCCCACGGCGATGATGGCGGGAGCCTCGATCCCCGATTCGACGACATCCTTGGCGGCGCGTCCCAGGGTCGTCTCGAGCACCCTTTGATGGCGCGTCGCCGCACGGCTGACGACCGCGACGGGCGCACTTTCGGCGAGCCCGCTGTCCATGAGTTTCCGGGTGATCGCCTCGAGATGCTTGAGCGCCATGTAAATCACCAGCGCCTGATCGCCTGACGCCAGAGCCGCCCAGTCAATGCCGTCGGGCATCTCGCCGCCTGCCATGTGACCGGTGACGAAGGCGACCGTGTGGTTGGCGTCGCGATGGGTGGCGGGGATGCCGGCATAGGCCAGCCCGCCGATCCCGGCCGTGATGCCTGGCACCACGCGGAACGGAACGCCCGCGGCCACCAAGGCAAGGGCTTCCTCGCCGCCGCGCCCGAAGACGAAAGGATCGCCGCCCTTCAGGCGCAGCACCCGCTTGCCCGAGCGGGCGAGCGCGATGAGACGGTTCGAGATATCGGGCTGTTTGGGCGAAGGTTTGCCGCCGCGCTTGCCGGCATAGATCAGCTCCGCCTGGGGCGCGGCAAGGGCCAGGATCGAATCGTCGACCAGCGCGTCATAAACCACGGCATCGGCTTCGCCCAGTGCATGATGCGCCAGAAGCGTGAGCAGGCCGGGGTCGCCCGGTCCCGAGCCGACCAGCCAGGTCCAACCGGGCTCGAACGCCGGGAAATCGGGCAGGCGGCGATGACGTAGTGACGTGTCCATGAGGCTGAGCCTATAAACTCACTTGATGTAAAATCCTACACTTGGCGACATGTGGGGTCACGCAGGCAACATGGTCAAGAAACCCGAAGGAATTCTGCGCAGGGGCTGGACCACCGGCGCCTGCGCGACAGCGGCCGGCGCCGCGGCCTTTGAGGCCCTGGCGACGGGCCGGTTTCCCGATCCCGTCACGATCACCCTGCCGGGCGGCCAGGAGCCGAGCTTTGCCCTCAAACGCAAGGAACGCGGAAGGGAAAGCGCAACGGCTTCGGTCATCAAGGACGCCGGAGACGATCCCGACGTGACCCACGGCGCGGAGGTTGTCGTCACCGTGCACCGGGGCGGGCCTGAGGCCGGGGTCACCTTTCGGGCCGGCGAAGGCGTGGGCACGGTCACCAAGCCGGGCCTGCCGATCCCGCCGGGCGAACCCGCGATCAATCCCAAGCCTCGCGAAATGATGACCGCCGCCATTCGGGATCTCGCGGCGCGATACGATTGTTCGGGCGATGTCGTGCTGGAGATCGGCATTGTCGGCGGCGCCGAGATCGCCCGCGACACCTGGAACCCGCGCTTGGGCATCGTCGGCGGGCTTTCGGTGCTGGGTACCACCGGGGTCGTCATTCCCTATTCCTGTTCGTCCTGGATTCACTCCATCCATCGCGGCATCGATGTGGCGCGAGCAACCGATCTGGAGCACATCGCCGGCGCGACGGGCCGCACGTCCGAGGCAACCGTGCAGGCGCTTTACGATCTCCCCGACGGCGCTTTGATCGACATGGGCGATTTCGCCGGCGGTATGCTGAAATACCTCCGCCGCCACCCGGTGCCGCGTCTCACCGTCGCGGGCGGGTTCGGCAAGCTGGTCAAGCTAGGCCAGGGTGCGATGGATCTGCATTCCTCGCGCAGCCAAGTCGATCACGAAACCCTGACCGCGCTCGCGCGCGATACCGGAGCCGCACCCGACCTGGCCGATGCGATGATGCAGGCCACCAGCGCGGGCGCGGTCTTGGCGTTCGCGCAGGAAAACGGCCTGCCCCTTGCCGATGCGGTGGCCCGGCGGGCACGGAAAGTCGCGTTGGCCACGCTGGCGGGGGACTGTGCGCTGGATGTCATCGTCATCGACCGCGCCGGCGTCATCGTCGGCCGGGCCGGATCATGACACGTCTGCTTATCCTGGGAGGCATCGGCGAAGCCGTCGCCCTAGCGCAGGCTGTAGCCGACCGCCTTCCCGAATGGGAGGCCATCACATCCCTGGCCGGGGTCACGAACAATCCGGTGACCGGTCCCGGCTCCGTGCGACAGGGCGGGTTCGGCGGCGTTCCGGGGCTCACCACCTACCTGCGTGACGAAGAGATCGACGCTCTCATTGATGCGACCCATCCCTTCGCCGCCACCATGGCCGCCCATGCGCAAGCCGCGGCCCGGGACACCGGCGTGCCGCGACTGAAGCTGATCCGCCCGATGTGGCCCCGCCGATCCGGCGACCGCTGGGTCGAAACCAACAGCCCCCAGCGCGCCGCGGCGGAGCTCCGCCGCCTTGGCGCGCAATCGGTTCTCATCACCTTGGGGCGACGCGATCTTGACGCCTTCGCCGATTTGAAGAGCATGCGTTTCGTGGTGCGCATGATAGCACCTCCTCGCGAACCGTTGCCTCTCGCCGTGACAGAACTTGTTCTGGCGCGCAGCCCGTTCACGGTCCAGGACGAAGAAGCCCTGATGCGCGTGCATGCCATCGACGCTGTGGTGACCAAGGCAAGCGGTGGCAGCGCCACCCGGGCCAAGATCGACGCCGCGCGCAACCTCGCACTCCCCGTCGTCATGCTGACCCGCCCGCCCATGCCGGAAGGTCCGGTCGTCGAAACCGTCGAGGACGCCATCGTCTGGCTCCGGTCGCTGATGCCGATGGTCCAATGACCGGTACACGGCTGTCCGGCGAAATCTCTAGAGGCCAGATTGCAATGATGAACACCTGCTCCGACCGGATCCCCAGCGAGGCCTGCTCCGGACCTCGATCCGGGGGTCGGGTCCTGGCGCGTTCCACGCTTCGATCGGTGTGCGTGAGGGTGTTGCGGGTCGTCCTCCTGCGGACCCGCGTGTTTTGCCTGCGTTGTGGCTTTTCGCGACCCTTGAAGGGGTGGGTCCGGCGCGTTTGCCTGAACCTCCTGTCGCCGGGAGCATCGCGTATCGCGGGTCGGCCGGTGGGGTGAGCGTGAACTGTCACGGTCTTTCGGACTTCCGCGTTGACTGGAACGAGACACTGTCCCGCCTTTTGAGCGTCAGCGTGACGGCGCTTGTGTCGCAGGGTCCTGTGTCATTCGATGAGATCGGCGGTGGACGGGACCTGGGACCGCCCAGCGGTCGCGTGGCTCCTGCAGCCGGGACACGCGCCTGGAGCGGGTCGCGCGCCTTGCCTGCGAGGGTGTTGCCGCCTCGCGCGCGGAGGTCGCCCTCGATCCCGGCGCGTGCCGCTCGATCGGGGCTGTGACAGCCGTGACGCCATCGTCGCCCCGGCCAGAACGCGAGCCGGACCGCTCACGGTCTACATGCCCACGCCCGATGAGGCCGGCGAGAACGATCTCTCCCCGGCATCGCGCGCCAGCCTGCGTTACAGACGCAGGAAAGAACCCGAAGCGATCGAAAGCCGGCGCGCCGGAATGGAAACCCGGAAGGCCCGGGACATCGCCCCGAAGACGCACATGCGCCGAACTCATCCACGCCCACTGCAGGAACCGGGACCTCGAGCGCATCGACGTGCACGGAGGCTCAAGGCACACGCCATCGTCCCTGTGGCACGCACCGGCCAACGACATCCTGGCAACGCAACGCATCAGGGCCGCTGCGCAAAACACCTGAAACAAGATCAAAACGACCGGGCGCCCTGAGAGTAACGATTGGCCTCACTGTCTTGCAGCACAAATCAAACGAATCGCGCTCCCTTCACAAACTCGAAAGCCGAAGATCAGATGAGTACAATGTTGAGCCTGCTTTCGAATGTGCAATCAGGCGGTCTGGAATGTTGCCGATTGTACGGGAGAACGGGAAGCAGCGGGCGGCTCGTTCGCTGATTTACTGGACGACGATGCGTGGCGCGGCGCGACGGGTTCCTGAGATGCTTTCGAGAACGGTTGAGGCAATCTTGCGGTAGCGTTCGGCATGGGAGCCTTCGGGCTCGATCACTACGATGGGGTGGCCGCCGTCGGAGGTTTCGCGGATTTTGATATCGAGCGGGATTTCGCCTAGGAACGGCACGTTGAGACTGTCGGCTTCCTGATGCGCGCCACCATGGGCGAAGACATCGGTGCGGCCGCCACAGTGGGGGCAGGTGAAGAAGCTCATGTTCTCGATGATGCCCAAAATGGGGACATCGACCTTCTTGAACATGTTGAGTCCCTTGCGCGCATCAATGAGCGAGAGATCCTGAGGTGTGGAGACGATGACCGCCCCTGCCAGCGGCGCGCGCTGGGTGAGTGTGAGCTGGGCGTCGCCGGTGCCCGGCGGCATATCGATGATCATGATGTCCACCTCGCCCCACTCGACCTGGCGCAGCATCTGTTCGAGCGCACTCTGCACCATCGGGCCGCGCCAGACCATGGGCTGGTCTTCCTCGATCAGCAGACCGATGGACATGGCCTTAATGCCATAGGCCTCCTTGGGCCAGAGCTTCTTGCCGTCGGTTTCGGGTTTGCCCTTGAGGTTGAGCAGGCGCGGCGCGGAGGGGCCGTAGATATCGGCATCCAGCAGGGCGACCTTCTGGCCTAGGCTGGCTAGGGCCAGGGCCAGATTGACGGCTGTGGTCGATTTGCCCACGCCGCCCTTGCCGCTGGCCACCGCGACGATGGCGCCGATGCCGGGAATACCCTCGACGCTGGGATTGTCCGACGGTGCGGCACCGGCCGGTCCGCCTTGCGCCCGTGCTTTCTCAGGTGACGCGCCTGCAGGCTTGTGCGCGGTCATGACGGCGGTGACCGACAGCACGCCGCCCAGAGCCTTCACCGCATCCTCGGCGGCCTGACGCACGGGTTCGAGTTCCTCACCCCGACCAGCCGGGATCTCCATCACAAATCCGACATTGCCGTCCTTCACGACAAGGCCCTGAACCATGCCCTGAGCCATGATGGATTGCCCGCTTTTCGGCTCGATCACGCCAGAAAGGGCGTTTCGCACTTCATCCTCGACGACCCGCGCCATGGGGACTCCTTCCACGTCAGGTGTAGCGGAACCGGCTGCTCCGCGTTGCGGCGTTGTGTGTGGTGTCTTATAAGCCTTGATCTTGAACCGGCAACCCACACGTAAGCCTGTGCGACCCATACGTGGTGTCACACGAGGCTCAAAAAAAAGGCGGAAACGATGGCCTGGAACAATCAAGGCGGCGGAGGCTGGCAAGGCTCTGGAGGCGGAGACGGTGGCGGTCCCTGGGGACGTGGTCCCACAGGCGGCGGCAGCGGCCAGCAGCCCGATCTGGAGGATTTGATCCGGCGCATGCAGGACCGCGGCAAGCGGTTCATGCCCGGCGGCTTCGGGAGCATACGCGGCATCGTGATCATTCTTAGCGTGCTGATCGCGGTCTGGATGGCGAGCGGCATATATCGTGTCGATACCAACGAGCAGGGTGTGGTGATGGTGTTTGGCGAATGGGTCCGAACGACCGAGCCAGGCCTAAATTACAACTTCCCGGCCCCGATCGGTCAGGTCTTCACGCCCAAGGTTACCGAGATTCAGCAGTTCACGATCGGCACCACACCCAACCAGAGTCTGATGCTGACGGGCGACGAAAACATCATCGACGTGCAGTTCGCCGTGAAGTGGAAGATTCGCGACGCGGGCGAATACCTCTTCAACGTCGCCGACCCCGAAGCCACAACCAAGCGCTTGGCCGAAAGCGCCATGCGCCAGGTGATCGGTCAGACCGCGCTTTCGACGGCGCTCGCCGAAGGCCGCGCGGAGGTGGAGCAGAAGACCCTGGCGCTGACCCAGGAACAACTCGATCTGCTGGGTGCCGGCATTCTGATTACCCAGGTCGAACTTCAGAGCGTGGACCCGCCCGCCGCGGTGATCGATGCATTCCGCGACGTCCAAGCCGCGCGCGCCGACCAGGAGCGTGCGATCAACGAGGCTCAGGCCTATCAGAACCAGATCGTTCCAGTTGCCCGCGGTGATGCCCAGCGCATGATCCAGGAAGCGGAAGCCTATAAGGAACAGGTGATCAACGAGGCCGAAGGTAACGCGGCGCGTTTCCTGTCGGTCTACAACGAATACATCGGTGCCGAAGACGTGACGCGCCGCCGCATCTATCTCGAGACCATGGAAGAAGTGCTCCAGGAGATGAACAAGATCATCCTGGACAGTGGATCGGTGGGCGATCAGGGTGTCGTGCCCTATCTGCCGCTCGACCAGTTGCGGCGCACCGAGGAGACAACGCAATGAACGTGAAAATCATTCTGGTCGTGGTCGGTGTGGCCATCGTGCTGATCGTGGGATCGATGTCCTATTTCGTCATCGACGAGCGCGAGCAGGGTATCGTCGTGCAGTTCGGCGATCCCAAACGGGTCGTGACCGAGCCCGGACTCAACTTCAAGCTGCCTTGGCAGGACGTCGTCTATTACGAAAAGCGTGTGCTGCAGGTGGACGGTCAGCCCGAGCAGGTGACGGCCGCCGACCAGAAGCGCCTGGTCGTGGATGCTTTTGCGCTTTACCAGATCGTCGACCCGCTGCGATTCAAGAACGCCGCCGTGACGGTGGAGAACTTCGAGCCCCTGATGCTTCAGGCGCTGACCGCCGCCCTGCGTGAAAACGTCGGCCGGGTGACCCTGGTGGATGTCGTCTCGGGCGAACGCGAGGCGCTGATGAACGAAATCCGCCTGGACATGATCGCCAAGATGTCCGTGGAGTTCGGCGTCAACATCATCGATGTGCGGATCAAGCGCACGGACCTGCCCAAGGAAAACAGCGAGGCTATTTTCCGGCGGATGCAGACGGAGCGTGAGCGCGAGGCGAGCGAAATCCGCGCCGAGGGTGAAGAGCAGTCCCTGCGTATCCACGCCGAAGCGGACCGCACCCGGACGGTTCTGCTTTCCCAGGCGCAGCGGCAGTCGGAAATCCTCCGCGGCGAGGGCGACGGCGAAGTGGTGCGCATCTTCGCCGAGGCCTTTGGCCAGGATGTCGAGTTCTTCACGTTCTACCGGACCATGCAGGCTTATCGCGAGGCGCTGAACGCCGACGATACCACCATGGTGATGTCGCCCGACGGGGACTTCCTGCGCTTCCTCAACAGTTTCGAGGGACTGGGCGTGGGCGGCGAAGCCGATGCGGGCCGGGCCGGAGCTGCTCCTTAAGGAGCGGTTTCGATGCTTGGGAAACACGGCCAGCAGGCGCGGGGACGGGTCATGACCGACCTGTTGACAGCGCTTGCTATCGCACTATTTGTCGAAGGTGTGGCCTATGCCCTGTTTCCACAGGGTATGAAGAAGGCCATGCTGCATGCGCTGACACAGCCGGTGTCGGTGCTGCGGCTGACCGGACTAACGGTCGCCCTGACAGGTGTCGTGTTGGTCTGGTTGATACGTGGCTAACGTATAACACCCGGACGATCTGATGAAGATAAAAGGACATCTGCGATGACACAACGCGTTCTCGGATTTTCTCTGGCCCTGATCCTTATGCCCCTGGCGATGACGCCGGATTTGGCACAAGCACGGGGTGCGCCCGAGAGTTTCGCCGATCTGGTGGAGGAATTGACCCCGGCAGTGGTTTCGATCTCGACCGAGACGTTCATGCCCGATTCCGGCAACGGCCTGCCAAGCGCTCCCGAAGGCACGCCGTTCGATGAATTCGTCCAGAAGTTCTTCGACCGTTACGGCGGCGAAGTTCCCCAGGAAAGCCTTCCGGTGGCCCTGGGGTCGGGTTTTATCGTCGATGCGGAAGGCCATGTCGTCACGAACAACCACGTGATCAAAGCTGCGGACAAGATCGTGGTGGTGCTCAACGACGGCACGGAACTGGAAGCGGTTCTGGTAGGGAGCGATCCCAAGACGGATATCGCCGTCCTGAAGGTCGAGGCCGATCACCTGTTGCCCTTCGTGACCTTCGGCGATTCCGATGCCGTGCGCGTGGGCGACTGGGCGCTTGCCATCGGCAACCCGTTCGGGTTCGGCAGTTCCGTGACGGCCGGCATCATCTCGGCGCGCCAGCGCGATATCCGCTCCGGTCCCTATGACGACTTTCTTCAGACCGATGCGCCGATCAATCGCGGCAATTCCGGCGGTCCTCTGTTCAACATGGACGGCGAGGTAGTCGGCGTGAACACGGCGATCTTTTCGCCCTCGGGCGGTTCGGGCGGTTCGGTGGGCATCGGCTTTGCCGTCCCGGCCAATCTGGTGGTCCGCGTGGTCGACCATCTGAAGGAGTTCGGACGCACGCGTCGCGGCTGGTTGGGCGTGCGTATCCAGTCCGTGACGCCCGAGATTGCCGAAGCCTTCGGTCTGACCAGCGACGGCGGCGCGCTCGTTGCCAGCGTGACGCCCGACGGTCCCGCCGAGGGCGCGGGTCTTGAAGCCGGTGACGTGATCATCCGCTTCAACGGTATGGAAATCAGCGAAATGCGCGAGTTGCCCCGTGCGGTGGCCGATACCGAGGTGGGCCGCGCCGCAGAGGTCGTCGTAATCCGCAACGGGGACGAGATGACCTTCGATGTGGTGCTGGGCCATCTTGAAGAGTTCGAACAGCAGTTGTCGGCCACGACCAACGGCGGGAGCCAGAACGGCGGCAGCGACGACAAGCAGAAGACCGTTTCCAACAACGTGCTGGGTATGATCGTGCGTCCGGCCACGCCCGAGATCGCCCAGCAGATGGGTCTCGACTCCAATTTTCAGGGTCTGATCGTGACCGATGTCGAACCGGGCAGCCCTGCCCTGCGGGCGGGCATTCTTCCTGGCGACCTGGTGCTTGAAGTCGGCAAGGAGGAGGTCGCCACGGTTGAGGCCATGGCCGCGCAGGTCGAGGCGGCGCGGGAACGCGATTTACGCTCCATCATTGTGCGTGTGGAACGCGGCGGCGACGCCCAGTTCCTGGCGATCCAGCTGGACGCTTAGGGCGTAGTGAACGTGTTTGTTTAGCCTCAAGCGCCGGCGCGCACTCTGTGTGCATGGCTTCCGCGCCTATCGGCGCACCGGTGCGGTCGCACCGGTCGGCTACAGTTGCTTCGCTCTCACCGCCGAACGTCATCATGAATGGGGGTGCAGGGCACCTGTCCCAACCACCTCAAGGGTGTCGTTCCCGGCCTTGAGTCGGGTTCTCGTTCCGCACGTTGCTTTTGAAATGCGTCATGACGGGATTCCGGATAATCGCTTCTCGGTTTCCGGAATGACACCTCCTGGAATGGTTAGTGGCGGGTGGCCCTTCATGGGCCGACAGGCATGCGACGGCAGGCCCGCGCCGTATGGCGCGTCAGCCAAGTGAGCCGAGCAAACGCCCGGCGTTTGAGGGAATAACAAAGTTTAAGTCCGGGATGACACCGGGATCTGGTCAAGTGTCGACAAAGTCGGATCGGGCGTAGCCCTGGAAATAGAGCAGGGTGGTGAGGTCGCCGTGGCGCACGACTGCGTCGGCGGCTTGCGTGGCGGCGGGGACGGCGTGGTAGGCGACGCCTAGGCCCGCGGCGGTGAGCATCGCGATGTCGTTGGCGCCGTCGCCCACGGCCAGGGTTTCGCTCATCGAAAGTCCGTGCTGGTGGCACAGTTCTCCCAGAATTCTTCGTTTGGCGTCGCGGTCGAGCACGGGTTCGACAACCTTGCCCGTTAAGACGCCGTTCTCGATGGCCAACGTGTTGGCCTGATGCTCGTCGAACCCGACCGTATCGGCGACACGCTCGGTAAACCATGTAAAGCCGCCCGAAACCAGCGCCGTGATTACACCGTGTTTCCGCATGGTCGCAAGCAGCGTCGCGGCGCCGGGCATCATCGTGATGTCTTCGCGCCAAGTCTCCTCAAGCAGGGATTCGGAAGCATCCTTGAGCAGGGCGACGCGTTCGCGCAACGAGTCGCTGAAATCGCGTTCGCCCCGTATGCTGGCCTGCGTGATCGCGGCAACCTTGTCACCCAGACCGGCGCGGGCGCCCAGAACATCGATACACTCGACGGTGATGAACGTGGAATCCATATCGCCCACCAGCAGTTTTTTGGCCCGCCCGTGGCGTCGCTGCAGTGCCCAGTCGACGGGCTCGCCGTCCAGTTCGGCGGTGATCCGGTCGCGCGTTGCCGTGAGGTCGTTGCATGCAAGGACAAGATCGGCGGCATGTCCGGGGTCGAGCCAGACCACCCCGGCATCCCGGTGCTGCGTGCTCCGCAATATCAGCGCGTCGAGACCGGTGTGGCCGGGGGCTGCGACCAGGGTGAGAACGACGTCCATGGCGGGAACCTAGGTGGTGCGTGAAGAGCAGACAAGCGGCCCGGTCATCCTGGTGGGCGGGCCGACGGCATCGGGGAAGTCGGGGCTGGCGCTGTGCCTGGCCGAAGCACTGGGCGGCGAACTCATCAACGCCGACAGCATGCAGGTCTACCGCGATCTGGTGATCCTGACCGCGCGTCCGAGCGCGCAGGACGTGGCACGGTGCCCGCACCATCTGTTCGGTCATCTGGATGCCGCGGTGCGCTGTTCGGCCGGGCGCTGGCAGGAGGAGGCCCGGGCGGCGGCCGTTGCGGTGCTAGAACGGGACCGTGTTCCCATCCTGGTCGGCGGAACCGGTTTCTACCTCGATACGTTCCGGCGCGGCATGTCGCCCATTCCCGACGTCGACCCCGGGGTGCGCGAGCACTACACCCGGCGCATGGACGAGGACGGGCCCGTGGCGCTGCACGGCGAACTCGGCACGCGCGACCCGGAGCTTGCCGGCTTGCTGGCGCCGGGCGACAGCCAGCGCATCCAACGGGCGCTGGAGGTCGTGGAGGCCACCGGCATGCCGCTTTCCCAGTGGCAGCGGCTGTCGCGCACCGGCGGCTGGCTGGGGCCGGCCCTGACGATCACGCTAATGCCGCCGCGCGAGGCGCTCTACTGGCAATGCGAGGTGCGCTTGGACGCCATGATAGAGGAAGGCGCGCTCGACGAGGTGCGGGCGTTGGCGGCACGGCGCCTGGATCCGACCCTGCCCGCGATGCGGGCCTTGGGCGTGGCGGAGCTCATTGCCTATCTTGACGGCGATCTGGCATGGGAGGACGCCATCGAGCAGGCCAAGACCGGAACGCGGCGCTATGCCAAACGCCAGTCGACCTGGTTCCGCAACCAAGTCGCCGATGCCCTGCGGATCGAGGGCTTCGGCCATGACGATACGGCAAGGGAGGTGGTTTCGGGGGCAAATCGGTTTCTGTTGACCGCCAAAGGCACTCCGGCTTAGGTTTCGCCCCTTGTGATGCCACACGGGGCTTTATGCCGCGTCGCTTTTATGTGTCCTTGACGTTTGCGTCGTGCATTGCAGCGAAGTTGTTCGCGAAACCATTGCCACAAGGGCCGACAGGCGGCCCGTTTCTGGAGGATGATACCGTGGCCCAGGACCGCATGACCGGCTCCGAAATACTCGTCAAAGCTCTGGTCGACCAGGGTGTAGACGTACTGTTCGGGTACCCCGGCGGCGCGGTACTGCCGATCTACGACGCCATTTCTCAGCAGAACCACCTGCGCCACATCCTGGTCCGCCAGGAAGGTGGCGCGGTGCATGCCGCAGAAGGCTACGCCCGTTCGACTGGCAAGGTCGGCGTCGTTCTGGTGACTTCGGGTCCCGGCGCGACCAACTGCGTCACCGGCCTGACTGATGCGCTGATGGATTCGATCCCGGTCGTGTGCCTCACCGGCCAGGTGCCCACGCACCTGATCGGCAACGATGCGTTCCAGGAAGCCGATACTGTCGGCATCACGCGGACCTGCACCAAGCATAATTATCTGGTGAAGAGCATCGACGATCTGGCACGGGTCATCCACGAGGCCTTCCATGTCGCCAAGAGCGGCAGGCCTGGCCCCGTCGTGGTCGATCTGCCCAAGGACGTCATGACCGCGCTGGGCGACTATCTGCCGCCCGCCAAGGCGCGTCACCGCAGCTACAACCCGCAGATCAAGGGCGATCTCTCCACGATCGAGCAAGCCGTGGACCTGTTGGCCAAAGCCAGTAAGCCGCTGATCTATGCCGGCGGCGGCGTGATCAACGCGGGTCCCGCTGCCTCCCAACTGCTGACCAACCTCGCCGATCTGACCGGGGCGCCCACGACGCTGACTCTGATGGGACTGGGCGCGCTGCCGTCCTCGCACAAGAACTTCGTCGGCATGGTCGGCATGCACGGTTCGCTCGAAGCCAACATGTGCATGCACGACTGCGATGTGATGCTGTGCGTCGGCGCGCGGTTCGACGATCGTGTGACCGGACGTCTGGATGCGTTTTCGCCGGGATCGAAGAAGATCCATATCGATATCGACGCCTCGTCGATCAACAAGAACGTCGCGGTCGACGTGCCGATCATCGGCGACTGCGCCTATGTGCTCGAAGACATCATCAATGTCTGGAAATCGAGCCAGGCCAAGGTTGACGGCAAGGCGCTGGCGGCGTGGTGGGACGAGATCGAAGGCTGGCGCGCCAGAAAGTCGTTCTCCTACAAGGCGTCCGACGAGATCATCAAGCCGCAGTTCGCGCTGGAGCGTCTGAACGCCCAGCTCAAGGGCCGTGACGACGTCTTCATCACGACCGAGGTCGGCCAGCACCAGATGTGGGCCGCGCAGTACATCGGGTTCGAGAGGCCCAACCACTGGATGACCTCGGGCGGTCTGGGTACCATGGGTTACGGCCTTCCCGCCGCCATGGGCGTGCAGGTCGCCCATCCCAATGCGCTGTGCATTGATGTCGCCGGCGAAGCCTCCATCCTGATGAACATTCAGGAAATGGCGACGTTGGCGCAGTACCGCCTGCCGGTGAAGGTGTTCATCCTGAACAACCGCTGGATGGGCATGGTGCGCCAGTGGCAGGAGTTCTTCTTCGGCGGGCGCTATTCGGAAAGCTACATGGATTCGCTGCCCGACTTCGTGAAGCTGGCCGAATCGTTCGGCGCGGTGGGACTGCGCGTGTCGAGCCCGAAGAAACTGGATGACGTCATCGCCGAGATGATCGAGACACCCAAGGCGGCGGTCGCCGACATCGCGGTCGATCCCAACGAGAACGTCTATCCGATGATTCCGGCAGGTGCGGCGCACAACCAGATCACCATGAGCCCGGACGAGCAGGCTGTACTCGACGAGGTCTCCACGGACGAGGGGATGGTATTGGTATAGGCGTTCGCCGCACCTGCCATCCGCGTCGTCAATTCACCGCTTGGACATGAGATCCCGGCGGCCTGTGCCGGGAGCCTTCATCGTGATCACGTCCGAACAACGCAAAGCCACCATCGCCGTCCTGGTCGACAACGAACCGGGAGTTCTGGCTCGTGTCATCGGTCTCTTTTCTGGCCGAGGCTACAACATCGACTCTCTGACGGTGAGCGAAGTAGACGCCGCGGCGCATCTCTCGCGCATCACCATCGTGACGAGCGGCACCGAAATGGTGATCCAGCAAATCAAGGCGCAACTGCAGCGTCTGGTGCCAGTGCATCGCGTCAGCGATCTCATGATCGAGGGCCCGCATATCGAGCGGGAACTGGCGCTGGTGAAGGTCTCGAGCAGCGGCGAGATCCGCGTCGAGGCGCTGCGCATCGCCGACATCTTCCGCGCCCGCGCGGTCGACAGCACGATCAACTCGTTTGTGTTCGAAATCACCGGATCGCTGGAAAAGATCTCCGCCTTTGTCGATCTGATGCGCCCCCTGGGTCTGGTCGACGTATCGCGTACCGGTGTTGTGGCGATCTCGCGTGGCCCCGATCCTATTTAGCGATGTGAATGTCACCGGCCCTCTCCTCCACCCAGCCACCCATCAAGGATACGCTCGTGGGTGGCTGGGTGGAGGAGAGGGCCGGTGTAGCCCGATCAAACCAACCAAGGACCAAAACCATGCGTGTCTATTATGATCGCGACGCCGATTTGAACCTCATCAAGTCGAAGAATGTCGCTGTTATCGGCTATGGCAGTCAGGGCCATGCCCATGCTCTCAACATGAAGGATAGCGGCGTCGAAAACCTGGTGATCGGCCTGCGCGAGGACTCGTCGAGCCGCGCTAAGGCGGAAGGCGAGGGCCTGAAGGTCATGACGCCCGCCCAGGCCGCGGTCTGGGCCGATTTCGTCATGGTCGTCACGCCCGACGAAGGTCAGCGCAAGCTCTATACGGAAGACTTGGCACCCAACATGAATGGAGGTGCCACCCTTGCCTTTGCGCACGGTCTCAACATCCACTTCAACCTGATCGAGGCGCGTCTCGATCTCAACGTCATCATGATCGCGCCCAAGGGCCCCGGTCACACGGTGCGCGGCGAATTCGCGCGCGGTGCGGGCGTGCCCTGCTTGATCGCGATCGATCAGGATCCCAGCGGCCAGGCTCAGGAAATTGGCCTCTCGTACGCCAGCGCCATCGGCGGTGGCCGTGCCGGCATCATCGAGACGACCTTCCGCGAGGAATGCGAAACCGATCTCTTCGGTGAGCAGGTCGTGCTGTGCGGCGGCCTCACCTCGCTCATCATGGCAGGTTATGAGACGCTGGTGGACGCCGGCTATGCGCCCGAAATGGCCTATTTTGAGACGTTGCACGAGGTGAAGCTGATCGTCGACCTGATCTACGAAGGCGGCATCGCCAACATGCGCTATTCGGTCTCCAACACGGCCGAATACGGCGATTACACGCGCGGTCCGCGCATCGTCGGCGACGAGGCCAAGGCCGAGATGAAGAAGATTCTGGACGAAATCCAGTCGGGCAAGTTCGCGCGCGACTGGATGCTGGAGAACGAGGTTGGCCAGACCAGCTTCAAGGCGACTCGCCGCCGTGCCGCAGAACATCCCATCGAGGAAGTCGGCGAGCGTCTGCGCGGCATGATGTCCTGGCTCGCCAAGAACCGCATGATCGACAAGTCCAAGAACTGATTGGACAGCAGGGCGTGAGCGAATTCGTCGCCTTCCGGGCGCTGTTTTCGTGCTTCAGTGTGTGATTTCGGCAGGCAAACTGCCTGTTTCCTGCACTTTCCGGTCGTGACGCCGGCGCGATCATGTTAGAAGAGCGCAGTACCGGCGCCCGAATTTGCTGGGGAAACACGATGTAAGGCCGCTCCGTTGAGGGGGCGTGGCAACATCGGTGTGCAACTTCAGGAGCAGCCAACAATGGGCGCGCGCAGGTCAAGACCGGCGGGAACATCAGGGATTCCGCCATCTGGAGAACGTTGGAACAACTATGCTGTCCCGCTTTTTTTCATCCGATATGGCAATCGACCTAGGTACGGCCAACACCCTGGTCTATGTCAAGGCGCGCGGCATTGCGCTGAACGAACCCTCCGTGGTGGCCATCGACAACCGGCGCGGCAAGGTGCAGGTGCTAGCCGTTGGCGAGGAAGCCAAGCAGATGGTGGGCCGCACACCGGGTTATATCGAGGCCATCCGGCCCCTGCGCGACGGCGTCATCGCCGACTTCGACATCGCCGAGGAGATGATCAAGCACTTCATCCGCAAGGTGCACAACCGCTCGAGCTTTGCCCGGCCCGAAGTCATTGTCTGCGTGCCGTCCGGATCGACCGCCGTTGAGCGGCGTGCGATCGAGGATGCGGCACTCCATGCCGGCGCGCGCGAGGTCGGCCTGATCGAAGAGCCCATGGCCGCGGCTATCGGCGCTGGCCTGCCGGTGACCGAGCCGACCGGGTCCATGATCGTCGACATCGGCGGCGGCACAACCGAGGTGGCTGTGCTTTCTCTGGGCGGCATCGTCTATTCGCGTTCCGTGCGCGTGGGCGGCGACAAGATGGACGAAGCGATCATCCGCTACATCCGCAACACTCATAACCTGCTGATCGGTGAATCCAGTTCCGAGCGGATCAAGAAATCCATCGGGTCGGCGAGCCCGCCCGACGATGGCGACGGCGATACCCTGGAGATCAAGGGCCGCGACCTGATGAACGGCGTGCCCAAGGAACTCATCATCAGCCAGCGCCAGATCGCCGAAAGCCTCGCCGAACCGGTCGGCCAGATTATCGAGGCGGTCAAGACCGCGCTGGAGCAGACACCGCCCGAACTGGCCGCCGACATCGTCGACAAGGGCATCGTGCTGACCGGCGGCGGCGCGCTGCTGGGTAACCTGGACAACGTCCTGCGCCATGCCACGGGCCTGCCGGTTTCGATCGGTGACGAGCCGCTGTCCTGCGTCGCGCTGGGAACCGGACAGGTGCTGGAGGACCGTAAGACCCTCAAGCACGTGCTCTACAGCCAATCTGGCTGATGGATATGAACGCAACGTCGATCCTTTCGGCTCGACTTTGCGGGCCCTTATGCGCCGGGCGGGATACATCCGCATCCCTTGGCTGCGTGCAAGGGTGCGCGGGCTACAGTCGCGGCCATTCAGGAAACCATGATGCGTGCTCATGGGCTCCTGACGTACGTGGCGTTTAGGGAGGCGCGAGGGGAATGCTGAAGTCAGCGCTCTCATTCGGCAGTGTGATCCAGCGTTTCACGTTTCCCCTGTTCGCTGGCCTCGCGATTGGGCTGATGGTGTTGAGCAGGATCGATCATCCCACGATTTCCAGTGTGCGCACCCAGGCCGTCGACCTGATGGCGCCTGTGATCAATGTCGCTTCGCGTCCCATGGCCGTGATTGATGCCTCCATCGCCCGGATCGATCACTTCTTTGACGTCTATGACGAGAACGCGCGCCTGCGCGAAGAGAACGCGCGCCTGCTGCATTGGCAGGCCACGGCCCGGCAACTTGATGCTGAGAACAAGGACTTTCGTGAACTGCTCTCGACGGTCACCGAGCCCAGAAGCGCGTTCGTGACCTCGCGCATCATCGGCATGTCGAGCGGCACCTTCGTGCGCACCGTGCTGATCAACGCGGGAAGCCATGACGGGATCGCCGTGGGCCATGCGGTGGTGACCGATGACGGCATGGTGGGACGCATCGTGGAAATGGGCGTGCGCAGCGCCCGCGTGCTTCTGCTGACCGACCTCAACAGCCGCATTCCCGTGGCCCTGGAATCGAGTCGTGCACCGGCCGTCGTGGCGGGCGACAACTCGAACATCCTGCGGTTGATGTTCGTTTCCGAAGGCACCAGCGTGCAGATCGGTGAGCGGCTGGTCACCTCCGGCGAGGGCGGTATGCTGCCGCCGGGCCTACCGGTCGGCGTGGTGACCGGATTCGAGGACGGGCTGTGGTACGTCACGCCGTTCGTCGACCCCGCGCGCACCGATTTCGTGCGTGTGCTGGACTACGCCCTGCCGGGCCTTCTGCCGACAACGCGGGAGGCGGGCGCCGTGGGGCAGCTCTGGTAATGGAGGGCAAGCTTCGCAAGCTGCGCCAGGTCCTGGTGGCGCTGGCCCCGCCGTTGACCGGCATCGTCCTGGTCCTGCTCACCGCGACACCGCTCTATATCGGCCATGTCGACCGGGTCATGCCCCAGATGGGCGTACTCGCCGTGTTCTTCTGGGTCATCTACCGACCCGATCTGATGTCCTATGGCGCGGCATTCGCGATCGGCATCGTGGCCGATCTGGCGTCGGGCGCGCCGCTGGGGATCTCGGCCATGGTGCTGTTGGTGGTGCGCCGCGTGGTGCTGGGCCAGCAAAGATTTTTCATCGGCAAACCGTTTCCCGTGCTGTGGTCAGGGTGCGCCTTTATCGCGCTGCCGGCGGCTCTGTTGCAGTGGCTCCTGGCCTCGATCTACCTGTTCGCGGGGTTGGAGATCATGCCCGTCATTTTTCAGGCCCTCCTGACGACCCTGTTGTTTCCGCCGGTCGCATGGCTGCTGACGCGCTGCCAGGTGCTGTTGCCCATGCCGCGAGTTCCGCTGCACGGCCGCAGTTGAAATGCGCCAGGATATCGACCAGCGCAAGCAGTTCACACGCCGTGCCTTGCTGCTTGCTGGCGGCCAGGTGGTGGTGGTTTCCGGCCTGATCGGCAGGCTTTATTACCTGCAGGTCGTCGAAGCCGACACCTACCGCATGCTGGCCGACGAGAACCGCATCAACATGCGCCTGCTGCCGCCCCTGCGCGGGCGCATCACGGACCGCTTCGGCGAGGGGTTGGCCGTCAACCGCCAGACCTATCAGCTCGCCCTGGTCTCCGAACAGACCGACAGCGTTGCCGAAACCCTGGAGCGCATCGCCGCGCTGATCGAGCTTTCCGAAAGCGACGTCCGCTGGGTGCTGAAGGAGACCAGCCGGCGCAGCGACTTTGTGCCCGTGACTGTGCGCACCGGTCTTTCCTGGAGCGAGGTCACGCGCATTGAGGTCAATCTTCCAGAACTTCCCGGCGTGCTGATTGAAGAGGGCCAGAGCCGGTTCTATCCCTATGGCGAGCTGGCCGCGCACATCACCGGCTATGTCGGCGCGGTTTCGGAAGCGGAACTAGTCGAGGCCGACCCGCTGCTGGAACTGCCGGGCTTTCGCACCGGCAAGAACGGCGTGGAGAAAATCTTCGAGGCATCGCTGCGCGGCAGTGCGGGCACGCGTCAGGTTGAGGTCAACGCGTTCGGTCGCATGATCCGCGAAATCGCCCGCCAGGAAGCCGCCACCGGCGAGGACTTGACCCTGACCATCGACATGGGCCTGCAAGCCTTTGCCGCGCGCAATCTGGGCGAGGAGTCCGGATCGGTCGTGGTGATGGATCTCCTGAACGGTGATGTGCTGGCGCTGGTTTCCTCGCCGGGGTTCGATCCCAATGCCTTCAACCAGGGCCTGTCCAGCGAGGCCTGGCAGACGCTGCTCAACGACCCCAAGGCGCCGCTGATCAACAAGGCGATCTCCGGCCAGTATCCGCCCGGTTCGACCTTCAAGATGATCGTAGCGCTGACGGCACTGGAGCATGGGCTCGTCACGCCCGAAGACACCGTCTATTGCCCCGGGCACTACACGCTGGGCAATCACAGGTTTCATTGCTGGCGCAAATGGGGCCATGGCCATGTCGGTATGGTGGAGGCGATCAAGCAGTCCTGTGACGTCTATTTCTATGACGTCGCCCACAAGGTGGGTGTGGACCGGATCTCGGAAATGGCCCAGCGGTTCGGTTTTGGCGAGGTATCGGATGTGGAGCTTACAGGCGAACGCTCCGGACTGGTGCCGACCAAGGCCTGGAAGGAAGCGGTCCATGGCGAGCCCTGGCAGGGCGGCGAAACGCTCAACGTCGGGATCGGGCAGAGCTACATGTTGGCAACACCCATGCAGCTTGCCGTGATGGCCGTGCGCATCGGGAACGGCGCATCAATGGTCGCACCGCGTATCGCACGTTCGCCGGGCGACCTCGCCGTACCGCTGTTCGAGACGCTGGACATTGACCCTGACATGCTTGCGGTGGTGCGCGAGGGCATGACCGCCGCGGTCAACGATCCCGAGGGCGGTACGGCCTATCGGGCACGCATCGAGGAAGAGGGCATGGAGATGGCCGGCAAGACCGGTACGGCGCAGGTTCGCCGCATCACGACGGCGGACCGCGAAGCCAACCGCGATCTTGAGGACATTCCATGGGACGAGCGCGACCATGCCCTGTTCGTGGCCTATGCGCCGTTGCATGCTCCGCGTTATGCCTGTGCGGTGGTGATCGAGCATGGCGGCGGCGGGTCGACGGCCGCAGCCCCGGTTGCGCGCGATGTCCTGCGCGAGGCCCAACGCCGCCAATTCGTGCGCTGGCCCCATGACAACGTTCCCGACCTTCCCGGACAGGGGGCCTGAGTGATGGTCGCCTGGGGACGCCGCTTCGGGCCCGATGGTCTGACCTTCCCGCAGAAGCTCGGCGCCATGAGCTGGGGCTTGATCGCTTTGCTGCTACTCACCGCCGGTCTGGGTTTTGCCATGCTTTATTCTGCCGCAGGCGGCGAACTGCGCCCCTGGGCCCTGGCACAGATGATCCGTTTCGCGCTGGGCCTGGTGCTTCTGCTCTCCATTGCCGTGGTCGACATCGGCAAAATTTACCGCTTTGCCTATGTCATCTATGGCCTCGCCCTGGTGCTGCTGATCGCCGTGGAGGTGAAAGGCAGCATCGGCATGGGCGCACAGCGCTGGATCGAGATCGACCTGCCCGGATTCCGTTTTCAGCTGCAGCCCTCCGAGATCATGAAAATAGCCCTCGTGCTGGCCATCGCGCGGCATTTTCATGGGCTGAATTCCGAGAAGACACGGAAGTGGAGCAGCCTGATCGTGCCGCTGATGCTGATCGGCGTGCCGACCGCGCTGGTGATGCGCCAGCCCGACCTGGGTACGGCCGTCATGATCGTGACGGGTGGCGTGACGCTGATGTTTCTGGCCGGCGTGGCTCTGCGCTGGTTCGCGGGCGGTGCGCTGCTCATGCTTGCTGCACTTCCCATCGGGTGGAGCCTGCTGCACGACTATCAAAGACAGCGTGTTCTGACGTTCTGGGATCCCGAGAGCGACCTCTTGGGCGCGGGTTATCACATCACCCAGTCGAAAATTGCGCTGGGGTCCGGCGGCCTGTTCGGCAAGGGTTTCATGGAAGGCACGCAGAGCCACCTGAGTTTCCTGCCCGAGAAACAGACCGACTTCATCTTCACCATGCTGGCCGAGGAATTGGGCATGGCGGGTGCCCTGCTTCTGATCGCGCTATACCTCCTGATCATCGCCTATGGATTCGGCGTCGCGCTGCGCGCAAGCAGCCAGTTCGGCCGTTTGCTGGCGCTGGGCGTGGTCGTGACGTTCTCGCTTTATGTCTTCATCAACATCGCCATGGTGACGGGCGTGATCCCTGTCGTGGGCGTGCCGCTGCCGCTGATTTCCTATGGCGGCACGGCCATGATCGCGCTGATGATCGGCTTCGGCCTGCTGGCCAACGTACATGTGCATCGCGACATGCCGATTTCGAACGGGTCGGGCAGCGGATTTTTGTGAAGCGAAATCGTCGTGAAAACCTGGCTGGAACTTGGGTTCGGTTCCGTTAGGGCTCCATCAGGCGCTTGAATGCGCCGTTTTCGCGCAGGGTATCTAGAATGGCGTCGATCTCGGAGACGTCGGGTGCGCTGCCCTGCTTCACGGTCTGCTGCGCTGAAGCCGGCTGCGGAGTCAGGACGAGGGCGGCGAGAACAAGGGACATCACGCCAAAAAGGGATCGTATGGCAGGCCTCCGATGCATGTCGGGAAGGGGTAGTGTGCGCCTGTCGGGCTTGCTTGTCAGCAGCAAAGCTCTTGAACTTATCCGACCTCGGGCATCTCGAACGGTTCGGGGTCGAGAAAGCGGCGAACGACGTTTTCCGAGAGGCGCGCGACGTTGTTGTCGTAGCCGTTCTCGGGAAGGCTGGCGGGCCAGGCGATGGACCCCACGGAGAACACGCCGCCGCCCCGGGGCGTTTCGAAAAACGTCATATCGGCGCGCACTTCCGGATTCTGCAAACCGTCCATCGCGCAGTGATGGAAACCCGTCTCATCGGGGACAAGATAGGTGTTGGGCGAATGACCCTCCGAGCGTGCGACAATGAGCGTATGCGACGGCGTGCCAAGCTTGTCGTCGGCACCGTCGATCTCAGAGCCGCTGGCTCCCCCGCCCAGGATGCCGAAATCTCCAATGATCTCGTCTTCCCCGATGCCCTCGAAGATGAACGCGGTACGCTTGTCGAAGCCGGCGGGCAGGCGTTTATAATAGCCCGAACTATCGAAACCGACGGCGACGGTGCCCACCCCGACCAGCGCCTGAGGCGCCATACCGAGGCGCCGCCATAGGCCGCCGTATTCGCCGGTGAACTCCAGGTAATGCTCGCCCGGCTCCTCGTCGCGGTAGCGGATGCCGTCCTCGGCCCGGCGCAATTCCAGTACGCCGGGCATCTCGTCGGAAAGCGCGCAGCGCCAGATGAAGCCGTTGCCGCCCAGATAGGCCAGCCGTCCGCCGTGCGCGAGATAGGCGCGCATGCCGTCCCACATGGGCGTGGTGAAGTATTCGGGATGCGCACCGGTCACGACAGCGCGGTAGTTTTCCAGAAGTCCGACGCCTTCGTGATGCAGGTCTTCATCGGTGATGACGTCGTAGTCGATGCCGGCAGCATCCAGCCAGCCGGTGATATGGGTATCCGCATTGAAGCTCCATAGCGGTGTGCGGGGCGCCACATTGAGCACGGGCCGCAGCCTGGAGGCATAACGCACGCCGCTGCCGTCGCGGTGGGTGTCATAGGTCGAACAGCCGAACTCGGCGTGTTCCTGGAGAAAGGCGTCGCCCTTGTCGAGCGTGGTCCAGAAGGATTCGGTGACCTCCGCATAACGGTTTTCGAGCTGCCAGCGGTAGTTGGAATAGGCGAGGTAAGTCATGGTGGAGGCGAGGAAGGCGAGTTTGGACGTCGCCTTGCCGCGGGGCGGGCGCACGAAGAACGTGACCTGCCATTCGTCGTCTTCGGCGCGCAGGCGCGCGGCATAGATGCCGCTCTTGAGATCGCCGGGAATGACGAACTCGAAATCGGTTTCCCAGCGTGCGTCGTAATGATCGTCGTCATGGAAGTGGATGGCGCCGTATTCGTGCGGCGCCTGGCGCCAGTTCTGTTCCCGGCCGCTCCAGTTGAAGCCCTTGACGCCGCGCGAGGGCAGGTTGACGGCCTGGCCGTTGAGATCGTTGAAACCGGCATCGCCGATCCGGGCGCTGCCGATATCGCGCGAGAAGTCCCAGGCCGCGATGAGGTCGGACTCCCGCTCGCCCGGCGTGTTGTCCCAGGCGAGCGAAGCCACTCTATCGGCCGACAAGGCGCGGCCGGTCAGGCGCGGCCGGTCGATCTTGCCGTTGAAGTGGCTGTGCATGCCGATGGTCAAGGTGGCGTCATCGCTGGGCAGGGCGGCCATGACGAGCGGAAGGTCTTGCGCTGTGGCGGCGGCGAACGCTGCCTTGCCTTTCGCCCGGGCGCTGGCGCTGGGTTCGACCGCGAGACCGGCGAATTCCTGGCGTACCTCCGCCGTTGCGGTCTTCTTGTCGAAACTGGCGGAGACGAGATGCCAGCGCCGTTTGGCGAGCGGTTTACCGGCGGAAAGTTCAGTCGTGTTGCCCGCATCGTCGCCCAGACGCAGGGCAAGCGCGCCGGTCTTGTCGACGATCATCGCGAAGCCCGCCGAGGAGTTCGGGCACCAGTGGGATACAAGCCCCTGTTCGCCCTTTTCCGGGGTGGTAGGGAAAACCCAAGCTTGGACTGTAAAGTTCTCTAAGGACCGGAACTCGGGGCAGGATGGTATGGTGACGAACGAGCCTGCCTCCATGACCTGCGTGCGGCCGGGATATTCGCCATTGAAGGGCGCGGCGATTTCCTTTTCCGAAAAGATGCTGCGATCGAGGTCGTCGTCGCCGCAGATCACCCTGACGAGTTGCGCCTCGTAACGCTCTGGCCCGTAGGTGCTGACCTTGACCTCCAGCGTGTCGCCCGGAGCGACGCTCCAGACATTGGTGTAGCCCACGATCTTCTTCACGAGACCATGTCCTTTCTCTCAGATGCAGGAGTCAGTGCAGTTCCTTGCCGGTCACGGCCTGCCAGCGCAGGCGGAAAATCTCCCAGGCAGCCTCAGCATAGTCAGTGAAAACCTTGTCCTCGGAGAGTTCAAGCGGGACACCGCGCTCGTTCGGCATCTTGGCAACGGTCCACTCACGGCTGCGTTTGGTACAGACCAGAATGTAGCGCTCCTCCAGACCCCCCAGGCGCAGGCGATTGACCAGGAGTGTTAGTTCGGGACTGTAGGGACCGAACGGATTGGCGCGGTATTCCTCGACCAGATCGGTACGCTCCGGGTCTATCTCATACATTGCATTCTCTTGTTGCGGCTTGCGGGATGGCGGTCATGGCTTGGGTTCTCGACGGTCACAAAAAAGTTCTTGTAGCGCTCGGTCATGTCCCAGGAGCCGTTGAAACCGCGCGGAATCATGAAGGCGTCACCCGGAATGAAGGTTTCGGCATGGCCCGCCGCGTCGGTGATGGTGAGCGAACCTTCCAGGACACAGCAGCACTGGTCATAGGGAATAGTCGATGATCTCCTCGATGCAGGGCGTGCATTCCCACACGCCCACGTTCACCGTGCCTTCGGGATTTGTGAAGAAGCATGTGGCCCACCTCCGTGGCGGTGCCGCCGCTTACCTTTTCGGGGTCGATGTAGCCTAGAGGCGCCATGCCCTTTCCCGGCGCACCGTCGGGCAATGGTTCTGGTTGTCGTCAGAGGATACTCGTTTTCCGTGGCCGTGCCGCGTACCCGAAAAGGGACGCCCGGGACGTCGACCGTCCCGGGCGCGCCATGCATTCGGTCAAGATGCTCTAGAAGCCGGCCTTCATGGTTTCGAAGCGCTGGATGACCTCGTTCTTGTCGCGAAACTGGCAGTACATGACGCCGGAAAGCAGCAGTTCCGTGGGATCGCGCGGAAGCTGCAGTTCTTCGAGCAGGTCGTCGCCGATGCGGTCGAACGACGCCTTGTTGGAATGCCCCAAGCCGTATTCGGAGATCAGGAACTCTCCGCTGTCGGGCGAAAGCATGGAATCGAGCAGGTCATAGGCCTTGTCCTCGTGCGGCGCGTCCTTCATGAGCACCAGCCCACAGGACCAGGTCTCCACGCCTTCCTTGGGGATCATGAAGCGCACGGGAACGCCCTCGGCCTTGAGCTGCGCCACGCCGCTGTCCCAGGTGAGCGCGGCCACGACCTCGCCGGTGGCAAGCGCCTGGGTGACATCGGACTCGCCGACGGCATAGAAGCGCAGCAGCGGCTTTTGCTTTTCGAGCAGCGCCATGACTTTGTTGAGGTCGTCGTCGCTCATGTTGCAGGGATCGACTCCGGCATAGATCGCGGCGGTGAAGACCGTCTCGTCGACCGAATCGAACACAGCAAGCTGGCCCGCGTAACGCTCGTCCCACAGCAGGCCGTAGGAGTCCTCGCCCTCCCAGTCGACCAGATCCGTGCGGTAGGTCACCGAGGTGCGGCCCCATTCGAACGGCACGAACCACTGTTGCCCCTCGAACTGCGTGCCCGGCAACTCCTTGAGTGCGGGGAAGATCGTATCCCAATTTGCCAGACGGCTGGTGTCGATGGGCTGGATCAGGCCGGCTTCGCGCCATTGGGGCACCAGCGGGCTGCAGGGATGGGCGAGATCGGGCGTGAAGCCGGAGCGGACCTTCTGGAAGGCTTCGGATTCGTCGGCATAGATGACATAATTCGGCGGGGTGCCGTGTTCTTCCTCATACGACTTGTAGAGTTCGGGAATGTCGTAGCCCGCCCAGGTGAACGAAATCACCTGGTCGTCGCTCTGCGCGGCTGCCTTGCGCGACGCGACGGGAAACGCCGCCGCGCCGATGCCAGCCGCGGCCAAGGCCTTCGATATGTCGCGTCGGGTCAGGGTGCCCGCGGCGCGCCTCTCCTTGAATTCGTTGATGTCCATGAGATTACTCCCTCCGTGTTGACCGTACCGCCCGAATTGAGGCCCTGGCAGTCTGCTGTCGTCGGGCACGAATTACCACGCCCACGTGTATGTTACCTCATGGTAAGTGAATTGTGGAACGCAAGGAGAGTCAAGATTGACAGTGCAAGATACAGATCAAACTTGCGTGCGGGAGAGCCTCGACAGGTCCCCGGCCCTCTGCTATACGCGCGCCGCTGTGGGCGCATAGCTCAGTTGGTAGAGCAGCTGACTCTTAATCAGCGGGTCCAAGGTTCGAGTCCTTGTGCGCCCACCACAGCTTTTCCCTCGGCATCCGGGATTTCGACCGTGGTGCCGTTCGTAATCACACGCCGGTTTCGAAGTGCGCGTTGCGGGGCTTGTTGCCGTTGATCGACGTGATGTCCTGGTGACATGCCGAGAGGCAGATCACCAGATCCATTTCCGCGCGCCGGTGCTTGAGGAAACTTCGGGAGATTGTGATGCTGGCGATTGATCCGCGCGACCTAGCGCCGTGTGAAGAGTATTTCGCGGACCCCTTCGCCCCTGCCAGTCCTGCTTTGCAGCGTCTGCTGACCATCATGCGGGCCGATACGGTCGAGGATCCGCATGTCATCGTCGAGATCGATGGCGGTGGTTACGGCCTGGGCACGGCGAGCCTGCGCCGGGGGGAGCCGGTGCGTGTTTATGAGGGCGTGCATTTCAAAAGCTACGGCGATGCGATGCGCTCGATGTTCAAGCTGCGCTGGGAACTGCTGACCGGTGAGACCCTGCCCATGGGCGAAACGCTGGAGCTGGGGGGCCGGCCACGAAACCCGGTGGTGGACGAGCGGATGCTGGCCTATGCCGAACGCTGGGACGTGCGGCCTGGAGAGACCGTAAACTTCAAGGTGTCGACGGAGGGGCTCGCGGAGACCTTCCACTTCGACGTCGTCAAAGTCCGCTCGGCCGTGGGTCACCCCGATGGGCCCGGCCAGCATCTAGTCGAGATGTCGAGCGACGCGGATGGGGACTACGCGGGCCGCAGTCAGACGACCGCAATCGGCTCCTATGTTGCGTTCGACCGGCCCTGCCCCGTGGCGCTCGAAGGGTTCGGCCTGCGCATCAACGTCAAACCGACGCTTCGCACCGGTGCGCCCCAGGCGCTGATCGGTGCATGGGATGCGGACTGTGAAACCGGTTTTGCGCTCTATCTCGATGGAGAAGGGTGGCTATGCGCGGTTGTCGGTGCGGGCGAAGGCGATGTCTGCATGGTAGGGACGCCCAAGCCTCTGTCGCTGGATTACTGGCACGAGGCGACGGCCAGCTACGACGCGGAGTCCGGCAGGCTGGCGGTAACGCATCGTTGTTTGCAGGAGGGGCACCTGCTGCTGCGCGAGGGTAAGGCCGAGAGAAAGGCTGGTTTCAAGCCGTCACTTGAGGCTGGGGATTTCTTCATTGGTGCATGGAAGGGCGAAGGCGGCAGGGTGACAGCGCACTTCAATGGCAAGCTAGAAGCGCCTGCGCTTTATGCATCGCCGAAGTGCAACGACGGCTCGCTTGCCGCGGCCTGGGACTTCTCACGCGATCCGGCGGGGACGGAGGTCTTCGATGCGGCGGCCCATGGCTGGCACGGTCATACGGTCAACCTGCCGGCGCGCGCGATGACAGGAAGCCTGTGGGATGCGAGCGCACACAGATGGGCGGACAATCCCGCCCATTACGGCGCGATCCATTTCCATGACGACGACGTGGTCGATTGCGGCTGGAAAGACGACGTCAGCCTGACCATCCCTTCCGACTGGAAGAGCGGCGTCTACAGTGCCCGTATCCGACACGGCGATCACAAGACCTACGCGACGTTTTACGTGCTGCCGCCCAAGGATAAGCCGGGTGCGAAGCTCGCCGTGCTGATGCCGACCGCGACCTATGTCTGCTACGGCAACGACGGCACCCATGTGCAGCGCCACCGGTTTCTGGAGCGGACCATGAACCGCTTCGCGACACTCACCAAAAACCAGATGTTTCTGCAGATGCATTCCGAACTGGGAGCCTCGACCTATGACCTCCACAGCGACGGCAGCGGCGTGTGTTACGCCTCCCGGCATCGCCCGATCATCGACATGGCGCCGGGAAAATCCGTCTGGAATTTCGGTGCGGACACGCTGATCCTCGATTGGCTCGAGGCCGAGGGCATTGGCTACGACGTTCTGACCGACGAAGCGCTCGATCAGGAAGGCATGGCGCTGCTGGAACCCTATCGGTGCGTCATCGCCTGCTCGCATCCCGAGTACACCTCCCAGACCATGTCGGACGCGATCCTTGTCTATCTGGGACAGGGCGGACGGTTCATGTATCTGGGCGGCAACGGATTCTACTGGAAAATCGCCTATCATCCCGACGACCCCGGTCTCATGGAAATCCGCCGGGCCGAGGACGGCGGCAGGAACTGGATCGCCGAGACCGGGGAATACCATCTGGCGTTCACGGGCGAACTTTCCGGCCTGTGGCGGCGCAACGGCCGCCCGCCCCAGGCACTGCTGGGCGTGGGCTACACCGCCTGCGGCTTCGACTCGGCCTCCTACTACGAACGCACGCAGGCGAGCCATGATCCGCGCGTGGCCTGGATGTTCGAAAGTGTGGGAGAAAACGAACGGATCGGCGATTTCGGCTTTGTCCTTGGCGGCGTGGCTGGCGCGGAGCTCGACCGGTCCGATCCCGCCTTGGGCACGCCTCCCCACGCGCTCACCGTTGCCGAGGCCACCCATCTTCGCGCGAGCTACATCACGGTGCCGGAAGAGTTTTATCACCTCACCTCGGACATCAACGGCGAGAACTCGCCGCTGGTGCGCGCCGACATGGTGTTCTTCGAAACGCCGGCCGGCGGAGCCGTGTTCTCACCGGGCTCAATCTCCTGGTGCGACGGCCTGTGTCATAACGGCTATGACAACAACGTCGCCCGGATCACCGGCAACGTCGTGCGGCGTTTCCTCGATGCAGAGCCGTTCGAGACGCCGGAATAGAATTTGGCGGGCTAGGTCACGCTCACGGGATCCCCAGCGAAGGCTGGGATCCATAAGCCCGGTGTTTATGGTGCGCATGCACCACGGTTCACGCTTCACAATCGTGGATCAACGCGTATGGACCCCAGCCATCAGTTGGGTGCGAGCCAGTCACTCGCCGGCGGCGTGGATGATGATGCGTTCGCGGCGGAAGGGGACGAATTCGGGTTCGCCTTCCTGTCCGAGATCTCGGGCATAGCGGTGGCCCTCATAGACCGCGGTTGCGATCGGGCCCGGCCCATAGGCGTCGCCGATGGCGCGCAGCGTGCGGGTGCCGGACGCCTTAACAGCGTCGGGTTGGGCTGCGAGCTCCTGGTAGAGCGCGTCGTCTGGCAGGCGTGACGTGATCATGACGACGCCGTTGGCGGCCATCTCACTGTCCCTGTGGCGCAAGGTATCGCGTAGATGCACACCGCCCGCCTCAATGGAGAGCAGGAGCGTGGTCGGTATTAGTTCGACCCCTGCCTCGACCATACGGTCCTGAACGGCGCCGAGTTCCAGGGTATGGACCGTCCAGGCCGCGATGGTTGTCGCCGGAGTGGTCAGGACGACCTCATGGCCTTCCGCGCGCAGCAACTCAGCGATGACGCTGCTCATGTAGTAGTGGTCGTCGTCGAAGATGATCGTCTTGCCCTTGGGTGGGCGTTTCCCGGCCATGATGGCGTCAGGCGTGAGCACATGCTCGGCATCACTGCCCGGTACGGCTGAGGTGATGTGGCGACCATAACCGTCCTGGCGCCAGTGCGCGCCGGTCGCGAGTGCCACGTGATCGGCGCCGAACTCCAGGACCTGTGCGGCGGTGAGTCGGCTTGCGGGATAGACCTCGACGTTGGGCATGGTCTGAATCTGGCCGACCCGATAGTCGCGCACGCGGGCCCAGGCGGAAAGGCCGGGCAGGGCACTTTCGCGTGTGACACGGCCGCCGAGTTTCTCCTGGGCTTCGGCCAGGGTGACGCGGTAGCCGCGCCGTCCCGCCGCGCGTGCGGCTTCCAGACCTGCCGGACCTGCGCCGACGATGAGCACATGTTCTTCTTCTCGCGCAGGCGGCATCACTTCGGGATGCCAGTCTTTGCGCCATTCCTCGCCGAAGGTCGGGTTCTGCGTGCAACGCGCGGAGGCACCCATCTGGGTCCAGCCGACACAGACGTTGCAGCCGATGCACTCGCGGATGTCCTCGAGACGCCCTTCCTCGACTTTTTTGGGCAGGAAGGGGTCGGCAATGGAGGGACGGGCAGCGCCGATGAGATCGATGACGCCACGGCGGATCGCCGAGACCATGGCGTCGGGCGAGGTGTAACGCCCAACCGTGGAAACAGGTTTGGTCGTCATCTCCTTGACGAAGGCGACGTACTCTTCCTGGTAGCCTTCCGGCGCGAAGCGCGAGGTCATTGAATCATTCGACCAGTCGCTGACGTTGACGTCCCACAGGTCCGGAAGCTCGGCCAGCATCTCGACCGCTTCGCGGCCTTCGCTATGCCACTCCATGCCGTCGGATCCCATCAGTTCGTCGACCGCGAAACGCACGATGACGCCGACATCGTCGCCAATGGCTTCCTTGGTCTCTTCAAGTAGTTCGCGGAAAAGGCGCAGCCGGTTCTCCAGACTGCCGCCATATTCGTCGCTGCGCTGGTTGTGGCGGCGCGAGAGAAAATGCGTCGGCATGGTGCCGTCATGGCCCGAATAAACCACCACGAGGTCGAAGCCGATGTCGCGTGCGCGCAGCGCAGCTTGCCTGTGGGCTCCACGATAGGCGTGGATGTCCGCCTTGTCCATCGCACGCGCCTGGACGGGCGCCATGCTCCAGTTCATCGGCCGGTGCATCGGGCCTATCGGGACCTCCCGGCTGTAGAGATTGGGTGTGTCATGACCGTTGTGAACCAACTCGATCCCGGCAAGACCGTCGTGGCGATGAATCTCCTCGACCATGCGGCCCAGATACGTTTCGTCGCCCTTGTCCCACATGTTCGTCTCGGCATAGGGCGAGGCATCGCCGTTGGTCATGAAATCGCACTGCTCGGTGCAGACGATGCCCCAGCCGCCTTCGGCCTTCATGCCGCGCATGCCTATCATGGCGTTGGGATAGACTCGGCCCATGCCGTTGCAGTGGGGCACCTGATAGAACCGGTTGCGCGTGGTGACGGAGCCTATCTTCAGCGGCTCGAAGAGAATGTCGTAACGGGAATCGCGGGTCATGGGGTGTGCTTCCGATTGTCCTTCAGGGATCAGGCGGGGCGCTGGCCGCGCAGGTGATGGGGGCAATGTTCGCCGGACTCCAGCACCGGCACCATCGCTTCCCAGACATCGATCATAAAGGACGTGATTTCCTTGCCGTGCTTGCGCTCCAATTCAACGCGGTTGTCGCCGGTCATGAAATCGAGTTCGCGACAGCTTAATTCGACGTACCATGAATTGCGGTCGACCAGACTGACGTTCTCCAATCCGGCACCCTTGAGGGCCGTTTCATAGCGGGCCGGTGACGCCATGGCGAAGTCGAGATCTTCGAGTTCGATGTAACGCGCCATTTCAGGGCTGGGCGGGCCGTCATGGGAGATCAGCCAGTCCGAGGCGGCGAACCAGCCGCCGGGTTTGAGGACACGGAAGACCTCCTGGGCGAGGAAATCCTTGTCGGGGATGTGGATGATCGAGTCCTTGGAAAAGACGATATCGAAGCTGCGGTCGGGAAAGTCGAGCGGGCCAGGTTCGACCTGATGGATCGTGACTCGGTCGGCGAAACCCGCGTCCTCGGCACGCTGTCGCGCCGACGCACAGACCGGGCCCTCGACATCGATGCCGGTGACGTGGGCGGCGCCATGATCGCGCGCCAGAACGTGCGCGATGGCCCCGGGGCCGCAACCGATATCGAGCACATCGGCCCCGTTCAGGTCCAAGCCCTGAAGGATACGGGAAACTTCATCAGGCCCGCCGGGTGAGAGATATCCCTCGCCCCAGACCTCCTCAAGAAAGGCGGTGTAGCCGTCATCGTAGTGACCTTCGTCCACACTCTATCCCCATCCATGGCGTTTCGCTATCAACATCGCGCGTCGTCTAGGCATCGGCATTAGCGGTACATGTTGCCGATTCCATTCAGGACAGGGCTGCCGCACGCAACGCGACGCGGCAGCCCCGCCAATCCGTTCAAGTCCTGCTTTTGCACGCCGTCGGCTATGCGTTGCCCCAAGCGGTATCGTGAAAACGCCCCCGCAGATCAAGCGCACCCTCCGTTGGCGTGATCCACGTCCACTCGACGGTCCGAGTTCTCGTCTCCGAGGCCGCCTCCTGGAGCGAATAGATCAGGGAGTTTTCGGCCACCGCCATGACAAGTTCGCCTGATGCGAGGGCCTGTACAAGCTCCGTGTTCGAGTCAGTGATGATGCGGTTGAGCGGCATCTGCGTTCGCAGGAGATCGGCGCACGCTTCCATCTGTTCGTTCGTCATAGCCCCAAGGATGATAACCCTGAACCAGAGTCATCGCCGCAAAGATGGTGCAGGAATAATCGGTCATCCCGATGCACCCTAGCATACTTCTCGTCCCACAAAGCCGTCCAGCTTTGATTTTCAGGATCGGCATATTCGGGCGTAAGGTCGGTCCGGATAATGATCGAGGTTTGGCCCCCGATCCTCGGGTACGTAGACGCGATTGCCGTTGATCAAGGTGTTGGGTGCGTTCTTGAACACTTCGAGCACGTTGGGCCAATTGCTTAGCAGCGAGACGCCGATGGGCGCGCAGGCCCACATCGTACCAGAGCTTCATGGACGCGCTGCCGTTCGAGATCAAGGCTCATATATTTTTCAAGATTTGCGGCAGCAACGATCAAATCGAGCGGTCAAGGCGGAATCCGCCGCACAGATCATCGGTTGCGCCATGCGGCATGTAACCGACCAGTGCCAGAATGCGGGGGCCATAACGTGCCGCGACTTCGGGCGGGGTGGAGAGGTACTGGTTGGGTTCCGGACGCAGCCAGTCAAGGTAGCAGGTATTGACGAGCCCCAGGCGGGGCGCGTTGCTCTCGTTGGCGCCGCCGCCGTGCCATGTCGAACCCAGATAGAACGCCGCCGCAACGACCCATCATGGCGGAACCTTCACCGACCAGCTTGCAGCCATGGTGCGCGACGGCAAGAAACGCGGCACTGCGCACATGAAACTGCAATTCGAGCAGGAAGCCATTCCCATGCGCAAACCAAGAGATTGCTGGATCGTCACGACGACCTCGGGCAAGCCGATCTGCGTGGTGCGGATCACCAAGGTGGCGATCATACCGTTCGAAGACATCGCCGATGCCCTTGCCGCATCTGAGGGCGAGGGCGATCTCAGCGTCGCCGCGCTGGCGCGGCGCGCATCTGCAATACTTCAAGGACCAGTGCGCCAAATGGGGCCATACCTAGCGCGACGATCAGCCGATCGTGTGCGAGAGTTTCGAGCGGGTCTATCCCGCCGGTTGAACATTCCCCGCACCAGGTGCCGGCCCGTGAAAAAGGAGATAGCCATGCCGATTTACACTTCCGCCGAAGCACAGTCGAGTGCCGAGCTTTACCCGGACGGTTCGTGGTTCAATGTGCTCGCCGACGGCGAATACCAGCAGTTCTTGTGGGTGCGTTTCGAGCCTGGCGGTGTTTACCGCCTGCATTCCCATCCCTACGAGCAGACAAGCGTGATGCTGCAGGGGTGCATGCGGCTGACAGTCGGGGAAGAGGTGCGCGAGATTGGACCCAGCGACATGTGGCACGCTCCCGCAGGCATCCCCATGGCGGGGAAATTCTGTACGATGAACCGGTCGTCTTCATCAATGTTTATGCCCCGCCGAGCGGCGGGCTGGGCAACGACGTCACGTATTACTAAAGCCTGTCACTCAAGGGAGGTCACGGCCTCCAGCGCCGCCTCAAGCTGCGCGGTGATGCCGCTCCGCCCGTTGGCAAAGTCTTCGGCAAAGAGCGCCGTACCGATGGTGACCGCATCGACGCCGAGGTCATGCAGGCGCTGCAGTTGCTCCGAACCGCTGATCGAGCCTGCAACGATGAGTTCGCCCGTATCCAGTCCTTCGCGCGCGGCACGGACCAGGTCCAGAGGATCGGCATCGGTGGCGCGGTAGGCCAGAAGGTCGACGCCGGCGGCGCCACGGTCCATGAAGGATCGGCAGTGGTTGGCGATGTCTTCTGGCTGTCCGCCCAGCTCTGTGGGATGACCCCGGGGGAAACCGGCAAACGGGAAATATCCGACGCCGGTTTCGGCAAGCATCGGCATCACGATTCTGATATCCGTACCGCCCAGCAGGCGGTGGACACCCAGGTCGATGCCGATCCTGACCGATTGCAGGCAGGCCTCGGGAGTTTCGCTGACGATTTCGAGATAACTGGTTGCCCCGACATCCTGGATGCGGTGGTTGAGTTCGCGCAGGAGGTCCGGTGCGACACCAACATCCTTGAATCCGATATCGCGGACGCCCAATGGCAACACGGCATCGAGCACCTCAAGGCAGTTTTCGACGGTCCGGTCGTTGTGGGTCAGCATGAAAATCAGCTTCATGATCCTGTCATCGCAGACTGTGCGAACCTGAGGCAGAACGGCCCCGGTCGCAATGGTTCCAGACCACGTAGATGTGCATGAGTGGCCTCATATCGGGCGACATACCTGACAGAACGAATGGATGATGACGGGTGGAAGAGTTGACGAGGAGGGCACATAGCCATGAGCAAAGGCAAGCCTTACGACTATCATCGTCGTCGGCGCCGGCTCGGTCGATTGTGTGATGGCGAATCGGCTGAGCGAGGATGCCGGGTCGCGGGTTCTGCTGCTGGAAGCAGGGGGCAAGGGCTCCAGTATGTTCATCCACATGCCCGCGTCCGCAGTCATCGCGGCGCGCGACACCAAGATCACATGGGGTTACGAGCCCGAACCCTATCTCGACGACCACAACATCGATGATGTGCACGGACGGGTTCTGGGCGGTTCCTCATCGGTCAACGGCTGGGCGGCCAACGGACTGTCCGACTGGTCCTTTGCCCATTGCCTGCTCTATTTCCGCAAGATGGAGACCTTCGACAGGGGCGCCAACGACTATCGCGACGGCAACGGCCCGCAGCACATTGAGACCTGTCCGGCGACCAAACCGCTCAACCGCATCTTTGTCGCTGCCCGACAGGAAGCCGGCTATCTTTTCACGGAAGACCAGAACGGCCGCCAGAACGAAGGTTTCCACATTGCCCAGAAGTTCACGTGCAACGGCAAGCGCTTGAGCACGGCCGCGGGGTATCTGAAACCCGCGCTGTCGCGCCCCAACCTGACGCTCCAGACCCGGGTTCATCGGGTCGTGTTCGACGGCAAGTGAGCATCGGACGCCATATGGAGGATCACCTGATCGTGCCCATCATCCAAGTACACCACGGCCAAGCCGGTCTCGGTGGCCCGCCGCCTCCCTCGGCAGACTGGGGTGCTGGAGTCTGGGTCTGCAGTGGACGCTGTTCAAAACGGGCCTGGGAACCTTGAACTTCCGTGAGACCGGATGTTTCTCCCCCAGTGCCGACGATGTCGTCTATGCCGACATGCAGCACGAGTTCTATCCGCTGTGCGCCAACATCGACGACGAGATCCTGGCTTGGATACGCTCCATCGGATCGACCGAATTCCAACCCTGTTCGACCTGCCGCATGGGTGCCGGCGAGGATTCGATCACCGACAGCGAAGGACTCGTGCACGAGGTCGAGGGCCTGCGCGTCGTGGATGCTTCGACCATGCCCAACAATGTGACCACCAACCTGAACGCTCGCGTTCCTCGCACCTGTCATTCTCAAGATAGAGGGTCATGCCGGTCTCGGTCGGACCCGGCCCGATGGTGTTGACGCGCACGTCCTTTTTAGCGATGTCGAACGCCATGTCCTTGGTCAGCATCTTGCCGCCCGCCTTGGTGACGCTGTAGTGGGCAAAATCGCGGCTCGTCACTTCCGAGAACTGCGAGGTGATGTTGACGATGGAGCCTCCGCCATTCTCCATCATATGACATGCGGCAGCCTGACCGCAGAGAAAGAGCGACGTGAGGTTGACGCGAGCATGCGCTCCCATTCCTCAAGCTCCATGCTCAGGATGTTGCAGCCCTTTCCGGGAATGCCCAGCCACGCAGACCAGAACATCGACCCGGCCCCGCGCCGTCCGACGGCGATTTCCATCATCTCCTGGACGGCAGTTGGATCGAACACGCAGGCAACATGGTGCGAGACAGAGATGCCGCCGCCTGAGAGATCGCGTGCCGTCTGTGCAACGCCTTCCTCTGCAAGATCAACGGCCAGGAGAGACACTCCCTCGCGCACGAAAGCCTGCGCGATGGCTCGGCCGATGCCGCTGGCCGCACCGGTGACGATGGCGCTCTTGCCGTCGAGCACACCCATCGCTCAGGTGGTCTCCAGAATGGCGGCGGCGGTCTTCTCGCCGATCATGATGGTTGTGAGGTTGGTGTTGGCGCTCACGACACAGGGCATGATCGAGGCGTCGGCGACCGAAAGACCCTCGACGCCGATCACCCGACACTGAGGATCGACCACGGCGTTTTTGTCGTCGGCGCGGCCCATGCGGCAGGTCGCACTGGCATGCCAGCTTCCGCCCGCGTGATCGTTGACCCATGACTTGAGTGCGGGCCGGTTGGCCATCAGCTTGTGGATGTCGATGCCGGGGCTGATGAAACGTTCCATCATCATCTTCCGCGTTGCGGGGAAGTCCAGCATCACGGCAGCAGCCTTGGTCTTGAGCCAGTTGCTGGTGGAAACCACGGCAAGGTCGCGCGCCTTTTCGCTGAACGTACCGGGAAAGGCGCCCAGCACGCCCTCGCCGATCGCCGGATTTTGTATCAGGCGGTAGGCAAGCAGCATGGAATCGGTCAGGCGTTCGAGATCCCGATCGTCGGCGAACTGGTTGAAACGGATCAGGGGTTCTGCCTCCGGATCGGCGGCGTTGAGCGTCACGGTGCCTTCCGAGAAGGGCTTGTTGACGCACACAACAAAACCGCCGAGCGGATGACCCAGCGGATGCCAGCCTCCCCGGTTGTTGGCGAGCGCGAACATGTCGCCTGGAGGACATCCCTCCAGGCCCGAGGAATAACGCAGGCCCATATGGATATGCCGGCGCATGGTGGCTGGCATGCGCCATTTGCGCTGGATGTGGGTGACCAGCGTGACCGTCGGGTGGTCCTGCAGGCCCTGGCCCACGCCAGGGCGATCTGCCAGGACCTTGATGCGGTGATTCCTCAGCTCACTTGCCGCGCCGATGCCCGAACGCATGAGCATGGCAGGTGTGTGGAAGGCGCCGCAGGAGAGCACGACATGGCGCGCGTCGATGGTCCGGCGCTCGCCGTCGCGGCGCAGCGCCACGCCGGAGACCTTCTTGCCCTCGAACAGGATCCGTTCGACATGGCTGTGGGGCCAGATCTCCAGGTTGGACCGGGCGCGGGTTTCGTTGTTGAGAAACGCCTCGGCGGTCGAGACGCGGTGGCCATCGGGACCGCCGCTGGGGTGGTTGTTGAGCGCCATGGGAAAGGCGCCGTCCCCGAACTCGCCATTGTGGTCCTCGATTTCCGCGAAACCCTCGGCCCTGACGGCGTTCAGCGCCGCCTTCGCGAAGCCGGGCCAGTTGGCCTCGCGGATGCGCCGAATGGGAAGCGGTCCGTCATTGCCGTGCATGGCGTTGTCGTAGTCGAGATCGGTTTCGATACTGCGGAAGTACGGCAGGATGTCGTCGAAACCCCAGCCTTCCGCGCCGCGCTCGACCCACTCCTCGTAATCCCAGGGCAGGCCGCGGATGGCCATCATGCCGTTGATGCTGGAGCCGCCGCCCATGAGCTTTGCCTGCTCATAGCGGCGCGGCACCGGCTTGGCGTTGCCGGTGAGTTTTTCGTAATGGACGCGCAGATTGCGCCAATGCCAGACACTGTTGAAATAGGCAATGCTGGGGTAGGCATCGCGCACTGCCGCAGGAATAGCGGCGGGCGGCGTGTCGGCGCCGGCTTCCAGAAGGAGCACGTGGCGCTCGGGGTCGGCCGAAAGGCGGTCGGCGAGCACCGCACCGGCGGAGCCGCCGCCGACCACGACATGATCGAACATCGCAGTATCGGTCATCGGCAAAGGAACCCGTCGGTCAGGGGGTCGCTCTTTTCAACGACCAGGGTGGAGAACGCCGACAGCCAGGCCTCCCCGTCGATGCGCGGGCGCACGGCGGCATGGCCCTCGTATTCCAGGGTTTCTTCAATGCGGCAGCGGTAGCGTGTGCCCAGGATGCTTTCGGCCAGATAGGTCTCGCCGGTCTGCAGGGTGCCACGGGCATGCAGCGCGGCGAGCCGTGCGCTGGAGCCGGTACCGCAGGGCGAGCGGTCGAACTTGTGACCCTCCAGCACGACCAGATGGCGGGCATGATCATGGGTGCGCTCGTTGACGAAGAGCACGGAGCCCACAGGCGCCTCCAGCACCGCATTGGCCGCGGTCTTGATCGCCATGCCTTTGGTGCAGAGCTCGTTAGCATGATCAGGCTTGATGACGTAATCCAGCGCGGTTGCATCAACCATGGCAAAGCGGCCGCCGCAATAGACGATAGTCGCCTCCACCGGCCCGATCTCAGGCACGTCGAGCGCCAGGGATTCGCGTTCGACATAGGAGGGTACGTTGAGAATGGAGGCCGTGACCGCACCATCCTGCGCACGCGAGACGCCGACCTCCACGATGCCGGCGGGCGTCTCCAGGCTGAAGCTTGATGGACCGTCATCCAGTGTGATCTGACCGGTTGCGATCAACGTGCGGGCAAGGCCGATTGTCGCGTGGCCGCACATGTCGAGATAGACGTAGGAAGAGACGAAAAACGCACCGAAATCGGCCGTGGAACTTTCCGACATGATCGCGCCGACCATGGCGGCATGGCCGCGCGGTTCGTGCAGCAGGCGGCCACGCAGACCGTCATGGCGTTTGCGGAAGTCGTCGCGGCGGGCAAGGACTGAATCGCCCGTCAGCGGCGGCAGGCCGCCCATGATAACCCGTGTGGGATGGCCTGCGGTGTGGGTATCGATCACCTGGAAGTTTTGCATGGAATACGCCGCGCCTCGTGGTTGGAGAAAATCATGCTAGGTAGTGGCCCGACCCGACGCAACATGAGGGAGACCACCGTGCGCGAGAATACCATCAGGAAAATCTGGGCCGAGGGCGGCACCGTGTTCAACGGCTGGCTTGCCTCGCCCAGCAGTGTTGCCGCAGAGGTTATGGCCCGTCAGGACTGGGACAGCGTCACAATCGATACCCAGCACGGCCTGATCGGCTACACCGACGCCGTGCCGATGCTTCAGGCGGTCGGCCAGACCGAGACCATGCCGCTGGCACGCGCGCCCTGGAACGAGCCTGTGATGGTGCAGAAGCTGCTGGATGCCGGTGCGATGGGCATCATCTGCCCCATGATCAACAGCCGCGAGGAATGCGGGCGTTTCCTCGGCGCTTGCCGTTATGCGCCGGTCGGTTACCGCAGCGTCGGTCCGATCCGAGCGGCGATGTATGCCGGAGCCGACTATGTTGCCAAAGCCAACGATTCCGTCATCGCGTTCGCCATGATCGAGACGAAAGAGGCAATGGCCAATCTCGATGAAATCCTCTCGACGCCCGGCCTCGATGCCATCTTTGTCGGACCGTCGGACCTCTCGGTCAGCATGGGCACCGCTCCCGGTTTCGACCCGGAGTTCCCCGAAGTCATGGCCGCCATAAAGAAGGTGGCCGAACGTTGTCAGCATCATGGCGTGGTCGCGGGCATCCATACCGGATCGGTGGAGTACGCGCTGCGCATGCAGAAACTGGGCTATCGCTTCATCACACTGTTGAGTGAACTGCGCATGATCCAGTGGGCGGCGGGTAATGCCATCAAGGCTTTCCGCGCCGGAGCGCCTGCAGACAACGCTCCGTAATTTTGTACCAACGGCACATGAGCAAGACTCATCGGCCGTTGGAGGACCGCAACTACGGCCCCGCCGACTCACATCCATTAGAATGCAACAGATCGCGTATGCGATTTGTTTAGCGGCGTGAGCCAAGGGATGCGGATGCATCCCGCCCGGCGTTTGAGGGTGCCCTAAAGACGAACCGATGGGTTAGCCTTTAGGGTCGTTCATATTACACCGCCATGCCGGCGGCCCAACCGCTGGACCAAGCCCATTGGGAATTGTAGCCGCCCAGCCAGCCGGTCACATCGACCGCTTCGCCGGTGACAAAAAGGTCCGGAACGTTCCCGGGCCTCCATCGTTCTGGAGGAAAGCGCCGCTTCGGTTCGATCCGCGAAAGATCATGTGTTAACGCTAGAGGCCCGATTCCTCGACGGCGATCATGTCGCGGGCGTGATCGCGCCGCAACCCGACCAGCGCCGCGGGCGGTGCCGGGGTGTCATGCTTTCCGAGCTTTGGGCCGCTCGTCTGTGATACAGAAACAGGAGACGATCCAATGCGCCGTTTGTTTGTTATCGCCGTTGCCGGAGGGCTGATGGCTCCCACGTTTGCTCCCCTTCCCGCCCATGTTGGATTTTTCTGTGACACCACGTTGGAAATCTGTGAGAGCGCGAAGAATCTTCCTCTGCACGAGGCGTTTTGCCTAAAGCTGGCGCTTGACCTTTGCAACGAAGAAAAAAGCCAAACCGGATAAAACTATTTGTGCGGAAAATGGCAGCAACTGCTAAACGAATTGCAGAAATCGCAAAACGAATACCAATCATAAACTGTGACGGCGGACAGCTTATCAGAAACTGTCTTCGCGCCAATAGGAGGAGCTTTACAGGATCGCCGGTCCGGAGAGACCGCGGGTGGGTGAACAGCATGACTTCGCGAAACCGCGCATCGCCGGCCTGCGCGATGCAATCCAGGGAAAAGCCGCGCAAGTCCTGAATCATGTTGAGTAGCGGGCCCTCGAAGGTGAGCGGGACCAGCGTCGGTCTTGTCTCCGTCAGCGCCAGACCGAACTGTGGCGCGCGGTGCGACGAGCAAACCTCGTCGCACCCATTTTCGGAATCGATTAAGTCCACCGGTGGCCAATACCAGGGTGGGGGCCTCCACGGTTTGGCCGTCAAGCGCGATCCGATAGATGTCCGGTTTGGTAATTTCGCTGACGCTGGCGCCGGTGCGCACAGCGACACCGGCGGCGCTGCATTCCTCCAGGAGCATCGAGACGATCTGGCGGGCCGAGCCATCGCAGAAGAGTTGGTCCAACGTCTTTTCGTGATAGGCGATGCCGTGACGTTCGACCAGATCGACGAAGTAATGCTGGGTGTAGCGCGCGAGCGCAGACTTGCAGAAATGCGGGTTGGCCGAGAGAAAACATTCCGGCCTGACATTGAGGTTGGTGAAGTTGCAGCGCCCGCCGCCCGAAATCAGGATCTTCTTGCCGACCTTCTCGGTGTGTTTGACCAGCAATACATTTCTGCCGCGCTGCCCTGCAGTCATGGCGCGCTGATAGCGCAGACGTTTACTCTGTGCCCGCGCGGCGTCCAGGAATGCATTGCAGGCACGGGGTCGCCCGCCGCGGAGTGGTGTTCCGCCTGGAGCATGACATCGCGCCCTCGAAATATTGCGCCGCCTTGAGATGCAGGCTCCTGTGTGCGCCCGGCAGGAGAGGCTGGCGGATCGCCTTGTGCACTATGGAATGGGCGAATTGAAAATCCTTGCCGTTGGCCACGACGAAGCCGCTGGGGATCAGCCGAGCGGGGTCGAACTCGGCATCGTCGATGAGGTGCTGCAGGGCTGCCGTCCAGCACTGCTGTCCAAGAACTGCCGCCGCCTGTGTACTACGGCGTACGTCCTGATCCAGTCTATCGAGTTTTGCCAGAACGATGGAGCGGATGGAGGGTGGCATCCCCTCTGAGCCCAGATCCGGATTGGCGAGCAACTGGTCGAGAAAAAGCGGGTGCCCCGCGGCGCGCTGAATGCAGGCGGAAAAGAAGCGCTCGCTGCCCGCATCGTACGCGCGAGCTAGAATCTCCGACTCGCTGAGCGAAAGCGGACCGAGGTCCATGGTTGTCACCGGCGCGCCGCCGGCCGCCACACGCCATCTGGCTTCGATGGGATCGTCATCGACGCGCGTGGTCAGCAGTATCAGGGTCGGACAGTCGCGCATGGTCGCGGCGAGGTCGGAGATTGTGACATCGTCGGTCCAGTGCACATCCTCCACCACGACCATTAGGGGATTCTGGGTTGCGCGCCAGCGTATCAGGGCGGCCAGAATGCTCTTGCGCGTTCGATGACGTTCCTCTGCGTTCATGGCCGCGTAGGATTCGATTTCCCGTTCCGACATGGGAAGATCGAACAGATTGGTCACCAGCACCGTCAGCCAGTCATCGACCAGCTTCTCCTCCCTCGCACGGGCAGTCGCCGCACTGCGCGCGGCATGGTCTGCGTCGGAAGGGACATCAAGAAGATCAGGCACAAGGCTCTTGATGACGTGGCGGCTGCTGGCCGAGCCGAAATCGAAGACCCGCGCCAGATTGACGGTCTCGCCGGTGGCCTTGTGCTGGCGGAAGTGAACGCTGCCGACCTCGGCGGACAGCACGCGGCCGGTCGAAAGCGCGGTGCGCAGTGCGATGGCCTCCTCGCCAGCCCTGATGTCCCTGCCGGCATTGCGGACCGCCAGGGCGGTGCACAGCGCATGATCCGCATCGTCTTCGTGGATCGCGGGCAAACCGAAGAGCGCCATGGCGCTGTCGGCAACGTGATCGGCAATCGTGCCGCCGAACCGCACGATGGCTTGCGCAGCAATGTAAGTTGTCGGGCGCCCACTGCTCTTCGCGTTCGTTCATCCAGCGTACGCCCTCTTCGCGGTGTCCCCGCATCTGCAGAACATGGGCGATCGCGTGATGCGCCCAGCAGTCGCGGGGATTGCGTGCGATGGCTTCGTGTCCGCACTCTTCAGCACGGGCATAGTCGCCGCACTCCTCAAGACCGAAGGCATGCATACCAAGCAGGGCGTGGTAGCCGGGGTCGGCCCGCGTCCAGGCGGAGAGACGGCGCGCCACGCGGTCATGCAGATTGCGCGCGTCGCCGCGGTTGAAGTCATAGAGGTGCGCGGTCTGCAGTGCGATGATGTCGTGTGGCCAGAGCAGCAGAATATCTTCTAGGCGTTCCACCGCTTCCTCGAAGTTGCTGTCCACGAGGGCATCGATGGCAAGGGCGTGCATGCGGGCGCGCTGTCGAGGGTACGCCGGGCGGCACACACATGGTCAAGTCCGCGTGCATCCGTTCCGGTTATAAAGAGATAGGCACGCAGAATGTGCGCCATGGATAAAGTCCGGCGAATCCGCCAGGGCGGCGTCGACCGAAGCGATCAGATTGCCGCTGTTGCATTGAAATTCGGCAATGGCCGTTTCGAAATGTTCGACCGCCTTGTCGCTGGCGTCGGTGAGAGCAAGGCTCCTGTGATCGTGACGTGTCATGTTAATACCCCAAATCCGTGGTGTCGCCGGCAGGAATGCGCCGGTTGCACGTAAGATGAGCAAAGGTCCGTGAACGTCTCTGTGAAGACGGCGTGAAAACATTGAGGACTCGCCACGGAATCATCACAACGTGATGACCGTACACGCCATTGCAGACTGCATCCAATCGTGGGACGAAGAGGGAGGTTGCTAGAACGAGCAGGTTGCGAGGTTCCATGATGGACGACGCCAGTTTCCCCACCGTGACCCATTGGGGCGCCTATCACGCCGAAGTCGAGGATGGCCGGGTCGTTGCCATGCGTCCGGTTTCCGGCGATCCCAATCCTTCCAATCTGGCCGACGCTATGCCGGACGCGCTGAACGATTCCGTGCGCATCGGCCAGCCCATGGTGCGCAAGGGGTACCTGGAATACGGTCCCGGCGGCGACAGCGCAGGACGCGGTAGCCAGCCTTTCGTGACGGTCTCCTGGGACGAGGCTTCCGATCTGGTCGCTGTGGAACTCGACCGCGTGCGCAAGGAGTTCGGCAACCAGGCTATCTATGCCGGCAGCTACGGCTGGTCGAGCGCCGGGCGCTTCCATCATGCCCAGAGCCAGCTTCACCGTTTCATGAACTGCATCGGCGGCTATACCGCGTCGAAGGACAGCTACAGCTATGCCGCCGGCGAGGTCATCCTGCCCCACGTGCTGGGCCCGTTCCAGGAATTGCTGGCCGGGCACACGAGCTGGCAGGTCATCGCCAAACACGGCGGACTAGTGGTTTCCTTCGGCGGTTTGCCTGTGCGCAACGGCCAAGTGAGTTCGGGCGGCACCGGCCGCCATGTCCAGAAAGACAGCCTGCAGGCGTGCCGCGGTGCCGGTGTTTCCTTCGTGCTGATCGGGCCGATGCGCGATGACATGGGCGACAACCTGGGTGCCGATTGGCTTGCGGCCCGGCCTGGCACCGATGTGGCGATCATGATGGGTCTTGCCCACACGCTCTGGAGCGAGGGGTTGCACGACGCCGATTTCCTGGACCGCTACTGCGTCGGTTTCGAAAGGTTCCTTACCTATCTCACCGGTGAGCGCGACGGTGTCGCGAAGGATGCGGATTGGGCTTCCGCGATCAGCGAAATACCGGCCGAGACGATCCGGAATCTGGCCCGGCGCATGGCGGAAAAACGCACCACAATCGCGCTCGCCTGGTCCCTGACGCGCAGTCACCACGGCGAACAGCCCTATTGGATGGGCACGGTGCTGGCCGCGATGCTGGGTCAGATCGGCATGCCCGGCGGGGGTATCGGGTTCGGCTACAGTGCGGTCAACGCCATCGGCATGGAAACCGACAAATTTTCCTGGCCGTCGCTGTCGCAGGGTCGGAATCCAGTCGAGTGTTATATCCCGGTCGCTCGGATTTCGGACCTGCTGCTCCATCCCGGCGAGACCATCGACTACAACGGCGACCGCGTGACGTTCCCGGAGATCAAGGTCGTGTACTGGGCGGGCGGCAATCCGTTCCATCACCACCAGGATCTCAACAGGCTGGTCAAGGCCTGGCGCGTGCCCGACACCATGATCAGCAACGACACCTGGTGGACGCCGCTTGCGCGCCATTGTGACATCGTGCTGCCCGCGACCACGACGCTGGAGCGCAACGACTTCAGCGGCTCGTCGCGCGAGGGCTCGCTGTTCGCCATGCACCGGGCTATCGATCCGGTCGGCGATGCTCGCTGCGATTTCGAGATTTTCAAGGGTATCGCCCAGCGCATGAGCGTCGAGGAAGCCTTTACGGAAGGCCGCGACGAGGAGGCCTGGCTGCGCCATCTCTATGACAGGGGCCGCCAGCGCGCTTCCGAGCGCGGCGTCGAGATGCCAGACTTTGACGTCTTCTGGAAAAACGGCCGCTTTGACCTCGACCCGCCCGCGACACCCCAGGTTTTCATGAGCGATTTCCGCGAGAATCCCGATGCGAACCCGTTGAAGACGCCTTCGGGCCGGATTGAGATCTTCTCAGAAGCGATCGACGGTTTTGGTTACGACGACTGTCCCGGCCACCCCGTCTGGATGGAGCCTGAGGAGTGGCTGGGTGCGGTGCTTGCTCGGCAGTTCCCGCTGCACATGACTTCCTGCCAGCCCGCGCACCGGCTGCACAGCCAGTACGACAACGGCGCGGTCGCCCAGGCCGCCAAGGTCGCGGGCCGCGAGCCGGTCTGGCTCAACACGGACGATGCCAGACGGCGCGGCATCCGGGACGGTGACGTGGTGCGCCTCTACAACAACCGCGGCATGTGTCTGGCGGGCGCCCTGGTGACCGACGATGTGCGTTCCGGTGTCGTGCGTCTGGCCACCGGCGCTTGGTACGACCCCGATATGCCGGGCGAGCCTGGAACCCTGTGCCGTCACGGCAACCCAAACGTACTCACCCTGGACCGGGGGACCTCGAAGCTGGCGCAGGGGCCCAGCGCGCAGACCTGCCTGATCGAGGTCGAGCTTTGGAAGGGTGCGGTTCCTGGAGTGGGAACGCTCAATCCGCCGGAGGTTGTCAACCGATAGCCTGGTTTGTTCGCCTGGGGGGGGGGTAAAATAAATGGATGAAATTATGCCTATCTTGGGTGTAATGAAGTCCAAAACCCAACATGAGGCGAGCACGATGGCATTGAAGCAAGCAACCGGGGCGGATCACCGGCCCCTTCTGGCACTTGGTGCACGCTGGTACACCGACCCTGAAATTTTCACCCGTGAACAGACCGAAATTTTTGCCCGGACTTGGCAGTACGTTTGCCATGCCAGCGAACTCGCCAAGGCGGGCAACTATGTGACGTTTTCGATCGGACGCGTGGGTCTCTTCGCCGTGCGCGACCGCTCCGGCGCGGTGCGCTGCTATCACAATGTCTGCCGCCACCGCGCGCACGAGCTGGTTGAGGGAAGGGGATCGCGGCCCTTTGTCGTGTGCCCCTACCACGGCTGGCGCTATGACCTGGATGGCGCGCTGAAGAGTGCGCCCGGAGAAGATCACGTGCCGGGCTTCGACCGCTCCTGCATCCGCCTGCGTGAAGTTCGCACCGAACTCTTCTGTGGCTTTGTCTTCCTCAATCTTGATCCCGATGCCGAGCCGATGGAGATCTGGTATCCCGGCGTCGAGGTGGAACTGCGCTCCTTCGTGCCGGGCATCGACGACCTGCAGCCGGTCGCGCAAATCCCGATCGAGGAGGCCTGCAACTGGAAGGTCTCGGTCGAGAACTATTCGGAGTGTTATCACTGCAAGCTGCGCCACCCGACGTTTTCGAGCGGCGTGATCGACCCGGATCGTTATGACATTTCGCCGCGCGGCCACTGCCTGCGCCATACCACGGTCTCAGCGGCATCCGGAAAGATGACCTATGCCATCGACGCGCAGAACCCACACGCTGGCGATTACAGCTCCTGGTATCTCTGGCCCGCGCTATCGTTCCAAGTCTATCCCGGCAATGTGCTCAACACCTATCTGTGGCGCGCCACAAGCCACGATCGCGTGACGGTCTGGCGCGGCTGGTACACGCCGGGCGGGCGATTGTCGGATGCGGTCGATCGTCTCGCCCAGCAGGATCTAGACACGACCGTGGCCGAGGACATCGCCATCGTCGAGTCGGTGCAGCGCGGCCTGGAAAGCGGAACCTATGAGCCTGGCCCGCTGATGATTAATCCCGAGGGCGGCGTCATGAGCGAGCATTCGATCGCGGCCATCTATGGCTGGCTGCACGAAGCCATGGGACCCGACGCAGCCGCATGAAGATCACCGGCATCGCGGTCTGGCATCTCGACCCGCCGCTTGTCAGGCCCTATTGGCTGTCGGGCGGGCGGCTGAAGTTCGAACAACGCCTGGACAGCACAATTGTGCGGCTCGATACCGATGCTGGCGTGCACAGCTGGGGCGAAGGTTGCCTCTGGGGCGTGACCTATCTACCCGCGTTCGGCCGGGGTATTCACTCGGGCCCGGAGGAACTAGCGCTGATCATCCTGGGAAGCGATCCGCGCTGCCCGGACACGCTGAATCGCGGGATGGAGGTAGACATCGTGTGCTGACATCCTGAGCAAGGTCGCCGGCGCCGGTCTGCGATCTGTTGAGCGGGTGCGAGGACGGCGAGGTTCTGACCAACAGCTCGATTTCGAACGGCACTCCCGATGAGATGGTCGCCACGGTCGTGGATGCTCATGCGATGGGCTACACGGTGCATTCCTGCAAGGTGGGTGGCAGAGGATACCGGCGGGGATACCGCGCGTATCGAAACGATCATGGCCAGTCTGCAGCTTGGCGAACGCGTCACCTTGTGACGTCAACCGAGCATGGACGCCCGGCGTTGCGGTCGAAGTCATGAACACGGTCGCCGACGTCGCGCCCTGCTGGTTCGAACAGCCCTGCGAAACGATGGACCAGTGCATTCATGTGAGGCGCAACACGCGCCAGCCTATCATGCTGGACGAATGCCTGCACACGATAGGCGGATCACATTGCCGCACACGGAGCGGGCGCCTGCGAAGGCGTGAAGGTCAAACCCAACCAGCTGCGAGTGCTGACACGGGCCCCGTCAGGGGTGCGACTTCGGCATCATGGCGGGCTGGCAGATGCATGTGGAAGATGTCGACGGCACCGTTGTAGCCGACACCGCGGCGATCCACCTTGCGTAATCGACGCCGGCGACAAACCGGCTGGCAAGCTGGATCGGGCACGATCATCTGGTGGACGATATCGCGCCGGGGCAGGGTGCGCGCAACCGGTCCGGAGGCGCGGGCGCGCTGGGTTTGGGTATCGAACCCGAGGCGCCGACCGGCTGGGCAGTCCATGCATAGCGTATGGGGAAGCATAAGCGCGGGGTTACTTCGCTTTCTTCCCATCTGTGTGTTTACGATCGTCGCGGTTTGCGCGATGGTTTTCCTTATCCTTGTACATCGCCGCATCGGCACGCTTGAAAAGGTCGTGAAGATCAGCGCGTCCTGGACTTCCTTGGGCGCGACATAGGCGGCGCCTAGGCTGACACGAGGATAATAGGCATAGTTCTCAAACTCGATGGGTAGGCTGATCGCTTCTGCGATGGAGGACATGGCGCGCTTGACGTCTTCGGGTGATGTCATGTCCTCCAGGATGAACAGAAACTCATCGCCACCATAACAGTAAACCTGATCGGTCTTTCTGACGGCGTGCCGGAACCGCTCTGCAATCTCCTTGAGAACGCGGTCTCAAGTCTGGCGGCCGAAGGTATCGTTGACCGCCTTGAAACCGTCGAGATCGGCGACGATAAGGGCCCGACCCCAGTCCGCACGATGGTAGAGAGAGATGATCTGCGGCCAGCTTTCCTCAAGCAATCCGCGGGTAGTCAGGCCGGTCAGGTCGTCGGTATGCGCCTGCTCCAGCGCATGGCTGGTCAGCAGGAGTTCGTGTCTCTTACGCTCAATGGCCAGCCTGATGGCATTTGTGAGACGCGTTCCTCCACTGTCCCTCTTGTTGAGATAATCCTGTGCGCTGGCGCGCGCGGTATCGAGTGCCACCCGGTCGTCGTCAACGCCGGTCAGGATGATGACCGGCAGCCAAGGCGCTGCCTTCAGAAGCGACATGGTGGCATCCAGCCCCTTGGAATTGGGCAGGTTGAGGTCGCAGATGACGGCTGTGATCTTGTGCTGGCGAATCGTTTCATGGACCGCTTCCAGCGTCCCAGCGCGACGAACCTAGTAGACACCTCTGGTCTGATTCTCAATCAGGTCCACCAGATAATCGGCCACTATCGCCTCGTCCTTCAGGGGGAGGATCGCGTTCGATTGTTTGGTGGACACCGTATCCAACTTGCTCATAGAAATGGGTTACCCGGCCGTTTGCGTTTGTCCTTTTTCATCGGGTCAAAGGTGATATCCGACGTAGAAGGTGCGCGTAATACACAACATTGCCGCAGGTGACTGGAATCACCCAGATTCCTGGGCGCGAACTATTCTTGTGATCCGGTCGTGGTCCTGAACCGTAGACCAACGCTTGCATTTGCTAACGCTGTTCGTGTTCCCAGTCGGGATGGACCCAGACCGGCGCTTCCGATGGGGACGGCGGCGTGTTGCCCAGGATCATGTCGGAAGCTTTTTCGGCGATCATGATGGTGGGGGCATTCAGGTTGCCCGACACCACATCGGGCATGACCGACGCATCGATCACACGCAGGTTTTCCATGCCGCGCACCTTCAGTTCCGGGTCAACCACGGCCATGGCATCGTCTGGTGATCCCATCTTGCAGGAACAGGAGGGGTGATAGCTGCTTTCCGCGGTCTCGCGGATCCACGCGTCGAGTTCCTCATCGCTCTGGTTCTCCTCGCCCGGCCAGAGTTCCTTGCCGCGATAGGGATCGAACGCCTTTTGCGCGAAGATTTCCCGCGTGAGGCGCGTGCCGCCGCGCAGCACGCGGATGTCGGCCTCTTCTTTCAGATAATTGAACAGGATTTCGGGATGCTCGCGCAGCTTCGGGCTGGTGATCTTCACATGCCCGCGCGATTCCGGACGCAGCATGTCGACCATGGCCTGATAGCCGTGGATCTTGTTGATGTTGAAGGCATCGTAGGTCATCGCCATGGGCAGGAAGTGATACTGGACGTCGGGGTGGTCGATGCCCGCGCGGCTGCGGATGAAGCCGCCGATGTCCATGTGGTTGGTCTCGGCCGGTCCGTCCTTGGTGAGGAACCAGCGCACGCCGACCTTCAACTTCCCCATGGGCGTGAGGTAACGCAGCAGGCTGACCGGTTGCGTGCATTCGTGCTGCACGAAGACCTCCAGATGGTCCTGCAGGTTCTCGCCCACGCCGGGCAGGTTGTGCACGACGTCGATACCCAGATTCTGGAGTTCGTCTGGGTTGCCGACGCCCGAAATCTGGAGGAGTTGGGGTGAGTTGATCGCGCCGCCCGAAAGGATGACCTCGCGCGTGGCCTGGACCCTGTGGGTCTTGCCGCCCTGTTCGTATTCGATGCCCACGGCCTTTTTGTCGTCGAACAGGATGCGGTTGGTGAGCGCGCGGACCTCCACCGAGAGGTTAGGCCGGTTCATCACGGGCTTGAGAAACGCCACGGCCGCGCTGCAGCGCTTGCCATCGTGCGTGGTGCGGTCCATGCGCCCGATGCCTTCCTGGCGAATGCCGTTGAGATCCATGCTTTCTGCGTAGCCGGCCTGTACCGCGGCATCAATGAAGGCAAGGTAAAGCGGGTTGCGCTCGATCTTGCCCGATGTGACGTGCAGCGGACCGTCACCGCCATGATATTCGTCGGCGCCGGTATCGAGCGTTTCGGCGCGCCGGAAATAGGGCAGGATGTCGCGGTAGGCCCAGCCCTTGCAGCCCTTCTGCGCCCACTTGTCGTAGTCATAGGCATGGCCGCGGATATACACCATGCCGTTTATCGAGCTCGACCCGCCCAGTACGCGGCCGCGCGGACAGTGGATGACGCGCCCGCCCAAATAGGGCTCGGGCTGGGAGTGGTAGAACCAGTTGTATTTGTCGTCCCTCAACGGATGGGCGAAGGCCGTCGGCATGTGGATCTTCCAACTGTCGAGGCCGGTGTCCATGGGTCCTGCTTCGAGCACCAGGACGTGGTTGTCCTTGTCGGCGGAGAGTCGGTTGGCCAGCGTACAGCCGGCCGACCCCGCACCGATGATGACAAATTCGACCTTGCGGTCGTAACCGTTCTTCGCCATGGCTTTGATCCTAATCAGACGTTGCCGGAACCTATCCAAGAGTTGGCTGTGACGCCAGCCTGACGGCGATCCGGCGTGGCGGTGCGGGAACAGGCCGATTGCCGGTTGGCGGAACCCTGTGTCATGGTTGCTGTCGGGTTCATCCGGGGGAGGTCGTCCATGCTGCCGTTCGAATTGTCGGAATACCGTAACCGCGTGAAGCGCACATTGGGCGCCATGGAAGAGCGCGGCATCTATACGCTGCTCATCACCAATCCCGCAAATATGTGCTGGCTGACCGGTTACGATGGCTGGTCGTTCTATGTGCACCAGATGGTCATCGTCTCCCAGGCGCTCGACGAGCCGATCTGGGTGGGACGCCTGATGGACGCCAGCGCCGCACGCGTGACGACTTATCTAAAGGCCGAGAACATCTACGGCTATCCCGACAAATACGTGCAGTCGACCGAACGTCATCCCATGGACTATGTCGCAGACCTTCTGAAGGAGAAGGGTTTCGACAAGGGCCGGGTCGGCGTCGAGATGGACGTCTATTACTTCACGGCGGCCTGCTACACGACGCTCGTGAAGGACCTGCCTGATGCCGACCTCGTCGATGCCACGGGACTGGTGAACTGGCAGAAGATCATCAAGACGCCCGTCGAGATTGCTTATGAACGCCAGGCGGCCCAGATCGTCGATGCCATGATGACCGCGGGCATCGATGCCATCGAACCGGGCGTGCGCCAGTGCGATGCGGTGGCGGAAATCTACAAGGTCATGGCCTCGGGCACGCCGGAGTTCGGCGGCGAGTATTCCTCCATCGTGCCGATGCTGCCCACGGGCGAGGGCACGTCGACGCCGCATCTCACTTGGACGGACGCACCGTTCAAGACCGATGAGGCGACCATCCTGGAGCTTGCCGGCGTACGCATGCGCTACAACTGCCCCATGGCGCGCACGGTGCATCTGGGCAAACCGCCCCGGAAGCTGGCCGATACCGAAAAGGTCGTGGTGGAGGGCCTTAACAACGCCATCGAAGCCGCCAAGCCCGGCGCCACGGCCGAGGAGGTCGAAGGCGTGTGGCGCAAGACCATCGCGCGCCACGGCATCGAAAAGGAATCGCGCATCGGTTACTCGACCGGCCTCAACTATCCACCCGACTGGGGTGAGGCGACACTTTCCCTGCGTCCCGGCGACAAGACGGTGCTGCGGGAAAACATGGTGATCCACATCATCCCCGGCATCTGGATGGACGACTGGGGCTTGGAGATCAGCGACTGCATCCTGGTGACGGAAAGCGGCGGCGAAGCCTTTTGCAAGTATCCGCGCAAGCTGGTGGTGAAGGATTGATGGCCTCTCCCAAGAGTCTTACGGGCCGGTCTTTTTGTTTAGCCTCAAGCGCCGGTGCGGTTGCACCGTTCGGCGGCCGCTTCGCTCTCGCCGCCGAACGTCATCATAACCACCTCAAGTGTGTCATCCCGGCTCTTCGGCCGGGATGACACGGTAAGGGGATTGGGCGGCGCATCATGACCGACAGCAAGATCAGCGCGAATGTGGATTTCGAGGCCGAGGGCAAGCAGGTCGGCTGGCTGACCATTCCCCACAGTCGCAACGAGTCCGGCTGGGGTTCGATGCACATGCCGGTCTCGGTCATCAGGAACGGCAGAGGTCCTACGGTGGTTCTGACCGGTGGCAACCATGGCGACGAATACGAAGGCCAAATCGCGCTGATGAAGCTGGTGCGCAGCCTCGATCCCGGCGTGGTGCGGGGGCGTGTGATCGTCATCCCGCATCTCAACTATCCCGCCATGCGCGTCAACGCGCGGCTTTCACCCATCGACGGCGGCAACATGAACCGGGTGTTCCCCGGCAAGCGCGACGGCACGATCACCCAGATGATCGCCCACTATGTCACGACAGCCGTCCTGCCGCTGGCCGACGCCGTGATCGACATCCATTCAGGCGGGCGCAGCATGTATTTCGAGCCCAGTGCAATCATGCACAAGCTCGACGACAAGGCGATGTACGACAAGACCATGGTCGCCATGAAGGCTTTCGGGGCGCCGGTCGGCCTCGTGCTGACCGAACTCGATTCCGCCGGCATGCTGGATTCGGCGGTCGAGGACGCGGGCAAGCTCTTTCTTTCGACCGAACTGGGCGGCGGTCAGTTCACCTCGCCGCGCACGGTCGAGATCGCCGAAACCGGTGTCGCTAATGTGCTGAAACATCTGGGTGTGCTGGAGGGTGAACCGGTCGCGCGCGAGAGCCGCATCATGGAAACGCCCGACGGCGCCTATGTCATCTGCCGCGACCACGGCATTGTCGAGCCCCAGGTCGATGTCGGCGCCATGGTCGATGTCGGCCAGCCCATCGCACAGGTCCACGATTACGATAATCCCGAACGCGAATCGGCGGTCTACCGTGCCGGCATTGCTGGCATGCTGCTCATCCGCCATCTGCCCGGCATCATCACCCGCGGCGACTGCCTGGGCGTGATCGCGACCGATTTGTAGCCTTCGAGGACTATTGCGCTGAACCGATCCCCAGCGAAGGCTGCGGCCCGTGCGCACCATCGGGGACTGTGAAGCACGAAGCGTGGTCCACGCGCACCATGGCCACCGGGTTTATGGACCCCAGCCTTCGCTGGGGATCGGGTTAGAACAATGGGTCGGTTTATGCGGTTGCTTCCAGCCGGCGTGCCGACCGGTATCGGCTCTTCGCGCTGTCCTTCGACTTCTTTATCCAGGCGGACGAGGTGTTGCCGGGTTTCGGCGAGTTCGGTTTCCAGTGAATCGACGGTGTCGAGTTGGGCGCGGTTCTTGCGCATCAGGAATCGGGCGACGCACCAAACGACGATCAGACCCACGGTAACCAGAATTGCCGTCATTAGTTACCTCCATCGAAATTGTAGCTATCCACATCGAATCTGGGTTGGCCCGTCACGCCGGTCAGGCCGCCGTCGCAGATGAGCGTGGTGGAGTTGACGAAGGCGGCGTCGTCGCTGGCCAGGAACAGGATGGCGGCGGCGCATTCCTCGGGCGTGCCGATGCGCCCCAGTGGGTTGGACCGGTTGTAGGCTTCCGCCTGTTCGGGCGCGTCTTTCAGCGATCCCAGCATGCGTTCGGTGCCGATGGGGCCCGGGCAGATGGCGTTGGCGCGGATGTTGTAGCGTCCGACCTCCCAGGCTAAACACTGGGTCATGTTGGTGATCGCGGCCTTGGCGGAGTTGTAGGGGCCCCAGCCGGGGTCGCCCGCCTTGCCGGAGATCGAGGACATGTTGACGATGGCTCCGCCGCCCGATTCCTTCATGCGCGCCACGGCGAGGCGGCAGGAGATGATGGTGGAGAGCACGTTGAGCCGCCACAGGCGCTCCCAATTGGCGCTGGGCAGGCTCTCGACCAGGCCGAACATGGAATTGCCCGCGATATGGAGCGAGACGTCGAGCCCGCCGCCGAACCGGTCGACCTCCTCGAAGGCCGCCTCGATCTGGCTTTCCTCCATGACATCGGTCGGGACGTCGGTGACGCGATGACCTGCCTCGACCAAGGGCTTGGTCGCGGCTTCGAGATCGTCAACCTTCCAGTCGGCGGCGATGATCGTCGCACCCTCTGCTGCCAGGCGCTGCATGCAGGCCTTGCCGATGCCGTTGGCGGCCCCGCTGACGAAGGCGATCTTGTCTTCAAAGCGTTTCATGATGGTCTCCTTGTGGTCAGGCGCGCGCGAGCTTGCGCTCGGTATCGAAGAAGGGAAGCGGGGATACGGCAGTCGGGATGGTTCCCTCGGCAGTCTCGACGGTGAGAGCCGTGCCCTCATGCCAGGCCGGTGTGTCGAGCATGGCAAGGGCGATGCTCTTTCCGATTGTGGGACCCCACGTGGCGCTGCTGACGGTGCCCACGGTTGCCCCATCATGCAGGATCGCATCGCCGCCCCGGGCGGTGGTGTCACCCTCCAGCGTGATGCCGGCGATATGACGCAGCACGCCGATATTGCGCTGGGCAAGCAGCGCGTCGCGCCCGATGAAGTCGCGCTCCCAGTCGATCATGCGCTCCCAGCCCAGTTCCAGGGGCGTGGTCGTCCAGTCGATCTCTGCGCCGATGTTGAGGATGGCCGCCTCCATGCGTCGGATGTTCATGGCCTGGCTGCCGCACAGCACCATGCCCTGGGGCTCACCTGCCTCGCGCAGACCCTGATAGACCTCCAGCGCGCGATCGACGGCGATGTGAAGGTCAAATCCCAGTTCGGCGGTGAAGCCGGTGCGTGTGATGACGGTTTCGATGCCGCAGACCCGGGCCTCGGTCATACCGAACCACGGCACGCCCGAGAGGTCCTCGTCGGTCACCGCCTGCAGGATGTCGCGCGACTTCGGCCCCTGCACCGCGCAGAGGTGAATTTGGTCAAGAAAGGAACGCACCGCGACATTCAGGCCATGAGCCTGGGCGGCCAGCCAGACCTCGGCCGGACCGGGGCCGCCGACCCACCAGAGTTTCTCCTCATGGAAACGGGAGATGATGCCGTCTTCGACCACGCCGCCATGGGGATAGGTCAGAAAGCCGAAGAGACCGGTGCTGTCCTTCAGGCGACCCAGCTTGCGCGGCAGGCAGCGCGCGGTGAGCGTCATGGCATCCGGGCCGGTGATCTCGACGACTTCCTCGCCGGTCACGTCCCACAGACCGGCGTTCCTGCGCATGGCCCAGTACTCCTCGACCGGATCGGTGAAGCTGTCGGGTTTTAGATAGGTGTTGTGGACCTTGAAGTCGGAGGTGAGCTGGCTGATCACCGGCCAGAACGCCGTGCGCTTGAGGCCGTCTTTGAGCCGGTTGGATTTCGGTGTGAAGGGCGGGCCGTCGATGACCAGATTGACGTTCGTGCGTTCCAGCATGGGCGATCTCAGAAGTTGATGTAACGGGTGGCGGCGTGGCGGCCGCACACGACCATAACGGAGACCGGCGGGCCGCCGGTGCAGCAGATGCACCCGGGCAGATAGCGGATGCAGATGCCAACACGTGGTTCGTCCGTGGTGTTCGGCCCGGAACCGTGGGCCAGCAGCGCGTGATGGAGCGACATTTCGCCGGGCTCAAGAACCGAGGCGATCTTCTCCCATCGATCGAGATCGATCTTCGCGGTCTGGCTGTGGGAAAGCATGTTGTCGGGCGCATAGGTGTTGTCGTGGTCGACTAGGCTCAGTTTGTGCGTTCCCTGCGCAAAGGCCATGCAGCCGTTGGCCTCGCTGGTCCGTGTCAGGGCGACCCAGGCTGTCGTGATTTCCAAGGGTTCGAGCGACCAGTAACCGGCATCCTGGTGAAATGAGATTTGGCGCGTCTCGCCAGCCTTCTTGCGCCGGATATCGGCGCTCGCAACCATGATGTCGGGCCCCACGACGGGCTCGACCGCATCCAGGATGGCTGGCCGTCTCACCAGATCGTTCATCCAAGTGAAGAGCAGATACGACTTGTAGAACCAGGGGTGTTCGATGTTGGCGACGTCTTCGTTACGAACGGGGTCGATCCGCGCGAGGATTTCACCTGCTTGCGCACTCGAGAGCACCCGAACGGGGCCGATACAGCCGTCGCGGTCATGGTCCTGATCGACGATGGCGGAGAGTGTTTTCATGCCGACACATCCCCGCTGCGTTTGAAGCCGAGCGAGCGGGAAATCTCCTGTGCTGCGTGAAGCGTGGCGCAAGCGGCGTTCTGCACCTGGACTTCCTCCATGCGGTCTGCCGGGCCCGCGGCGCCGATGCCAGCAATCACCATGCCGGACTGGCTGCGAATGGGTGCCGCGACACCCACGACGCCGGGGCGCCATTCTCCATGCGTCAGCGCGTAGCCCCGTTGGTGCACGTCCCGTAATGCTTCGTCCAACTTCTCCGGCGTTGTGATGGTGAGACCGGAATGCTTGCCGAGGTCGCGGCATGCCGCGGCAAAGGCGCGCTCGTCGAGATAGGCGAGCATGGCCCGCCCTGTCGCGGTGCAGAACGCCGGCCCGCGATCGCCGATGCGGACGTAGGCACCCACGGCCTGCTTGCTGTCGAGCTTGTCGATGTAGACCGTATCGCCGTTGTCGAAGATGGAAAGATGCACCGATTCGCCTGTCTGCTCCTGGAGGTCATGGAGAAAGGGTGCCGCCGTGCTGCGGATATCAAACCGTCCGAAGACGCCGCTGCCCAGTTCCCAGATGCGCAGGGTCGCTTCGTAGTTCCGCGATTCTGGCGTCTGACGCACGTAGTGCAGTTCCGAGAGGGTCTGGAGCAGGCGGTGCGTGTTGCTCTTGGTGAGGCCGCAGTCGTTTGCGATATCGCCCAAGGCGCGCGGGCCGTCGCTGTAGGCCAGAGATTCAAGAACCTTGAACGCCTTTGCTACCGTCTTTTCCATCTCTGTCTTCCTCACGCGCCTTCTGCTTGGCGGGAGTAGAGCAACTCCCTATCATAATTTCAATTACTGAAACAATATTCTAATATACGATATTGCATGCCGCGCCACTTGGTGCGGTAATACGGCGGACAACACGTGCGAAAGCGCGAAGCATCAGACATGCAGGGGACGACCCATGGCCAAATTCTATTTCGACGATGACGCTGACATGACGCTGCTCGACGGCAAGACCGTCGCGATCATCGGTTACGGCAACCAAGGTCGCAGCCAGGCGCTCAACATGAAGGACAACGGCATCAACGTCGTCGTGGGCAACATTGATGACGCCTATGCCGAGACCGCGCGCAAGGACGGCTGGGACCTGCAGACCATCGAGGACGCCGCGGCGGCCGCCGACGTGCTGATGATGCTCACCTCCGACGACAGCCAGCCGGAAGTTTATGAGAACTGGGTGAAGAAGAGCGTGAAGAAGGGCGATGTGATGAGCTTCGCCCACGGCTTCAATATCCACTACAAGGAAATCGTGCTCGGCCCCGACATCGACATCGTCATGGTCGCCCCGCGCATGCTGGGCGAAGGGGTGCGCGCGACGTTCCTGGAGGGACGCGGCTTCCCCAGCCTCATTGCGGTCGCCCAGGACGCCAGTGGCAAGGCGATGGACATGTGCCTGGCGATCTCCAAGGCGATCGGCACAACCAAGATGGGCGTGCTGGACTCGACCTTCGAGGAAGAGGTGCTGATCGATCTCTTCGAGGAGCACCAGCCCAGCCTTTACGGTCTGCGAGCGATGTACACCGCGCTTGTGGAAGCAGGCTGTTCGCCCGAAGCGGTGATGCTGGACCTCTATGCCTCGGGCGAGGGCGTGAAGTTCGCCGAGTACGGCCGCGACCTCGGCGCTTTCGAACGCATGAAGCGCACCAGCGTGACGGCGCAGTACGGGCACCTGGTGTGGTCGAAGCAGTATTTCGACGAGGAAAAGACACTCGAAGGCATGCGCGCGATGCTGACCAACATCAAGGACGGCAGCTTCATTGCTGCGCTGAAGGCCGAGAAGGCCAAGAACGCCAAAGAGATCGACCAGACCTGGAAGGAAAACAACGGTCACGAACTGGTGAAGAAGGAGCATGAACTCTATCAGCTTCTCGGCCGCCGCCCCGAGGACGCGCCTGCCCCGGGCGACGAGTAAGTCCGGGCCCAATTTATGAGCCGTTATCGTCTGGGCATCGACATCGGCGGCACGTTTACCGACCTCCATGTCATGGAGGAGGGGACGGGTACGCTCTATGCGCTGAAGACGCCTTCGACCAAGGAGGACCCGTCGCGTGCCGTGGCCAACGGCATTGAGGAACTCCAGCGTCGCTACGGCATCCACCCTTCTGAGATCGCTTATTTCGCGCACGGCACCACGCTGGCGGTCAATACGTTGCTGGAACGCAACGGCGCGCGCGCGGGCGTGTTGATGACGAAAGGCTTCACCGACACGCTGGAACTGCGCCGCTTGCGCCTGCCCAAGGCTAACGATTTCTTCGTACCCAAGCCGATCTCGCTTGTGTCGCGCCGCCATGTGAAGCCGATCGACGAGCGTATGCTGGCCGACGGCCGGGTGAAGACGCCCGTGCGGCGCGAGGATGTCGAAGCCCAGGCGCGCGCCCTCATTGAGGGCGGCATTGAGACGCTGGCGATCTGTTTCCTGCATGCCCACCAGAATCCCGAACACGAACGCCAGGCCAAGGCATGGGTCGAGGAACTGTTTCCCGATATCTATGTCTGCACGTCGGCCGAGGTGTGGCCGCAGCAGCGCGAATACGAACGTTCGCTGATCAGCGTCATCAATGCCTATGTCGGCGGACGCATGAAGGCCTACTTCAACACGCTCCAGAAACGCACGACCGATCTCGGCATGACCTGCCGAGTGTTTTCCACCAAATCGAACGGCGGTGTAATGGGCGTGGCTTCGGCGGCGGAACGGCCGGTGGAAACGCTGCTGTCGGGGCCGGCGTCGGGCGTTATCGGTGCGGCGCATGTTGCGCGCCTGATCGGCGATCCCAACATCGTCACGGTCGACATGGGCGGCACCAGCGTCGATGTCTCGATCGTGCAGAACGAAATCCGCTACGCGACTGAAAATACGGTCGGCGACTTCCCCGTCATCATGCCCGCGGTCGATGTTTCCGCAGTGGGCGCGGGCGGCGGCTCCATCGCGTGGACCGACGCCGAGGGTGTACTGAAGGTGGGTCCTGAGAGTGCGGGCGCGGTGCCGGGACCGGCGTGCTACGGCCGCGGCGGAACGCGCCCCGCCGTGACGGATGCCTATCTCACGGCCGGCATCGTCGCACCAGACAGCTTCCTGGGCGGCGAGATGACGCTCGACCGCGGCGCCGCCCACAAGGCCATCGATTTCATCGCCGAGGTCCTGGGCTTCGGGTACGCAGAAACCGCTGATGCCATCCTCCAAGTCACCACGGCCAACATCTATGCCGAGCTGCTGCCCCAGATGGCGCGGCGCGGCGTCGATACGTCAGGTTTTTCCATGCTGGCCTATGGCGCGGCGGGTCCCACGCAGGTCTTCATGCTGGCGCGCGAGCTCAACATACGCCGCATCATCGTGCCACCCTCGCCGGGCATTCTCTGTGCCCTGGGCTGCCTGGTGGCCGACCTGCGCGCCGATTTCGTGCAGAGCATCTGGCGCGAGGCCGGAGATCTGCCCGACGACGAGTTGCAGGCCATCTTCGCGCGCTTGGAAGATCAGGCCCGCACCTGGCTCGACGACCAGCAGGTCGACCTCAACGAAGTCATCGTAATGCGCTCTGCCGACCTCTGCTACGCCGGGCAGTCCTATGAAGTGAACGTGCCGTTTCCGGAGGTCTCTTCGACCGGCATCACCACCGACAAGGTCGTGGGCTGGTTCCACAAGCGCTATGGCGAGGTCTATGGCTACACCGACACCGATGCGCCCGCGCGCATGCTCGAAGCGCGCCTGCAGATCGTCGGTGTCACGCCCAAGCCGGCAATCCGCCTGGTGGCCGATGCCGACGGTGCACCGGCCGGACCGAAGGGCACGCGCATGATCCACGAGCGCGGCGAGGAACGCGAAGCCACCGTCTGGCAGCGCGGCAGCCTGCGCCAGGGCGAGGTCTACGAAGGGCCCATGGTCGTGGAGCAGTACGACACCACGGTCTATGTGCCGGCCGGATTCCGTGTCACGGTGGACGACCACGCAAACCTAGTCGGGGAACTGCTGTGATGGACGACCGCATCCGCCTCGAAATTCTCTCGAACCGCTTCCAAGCCATTGTCGACGAGATGGCCCAGGTCGTCTCGCGCACGGCGCACACGGTGTTCGTGAAGGAGACTCAAGACTACGGCTCCGTTCTGGTTTCGCGCAAGGGCGAGGTCTTCGCCGCGCCGCGCCGCTATGGCGTGCTGATGATGATCGGTATGCCCATGGAATCTGCTCTGGAATACATCGGCGACGACGTGACCGAGGGAGATATTTTCATCTCCAACGATCCCGACGTGACCAGGGGCATGGCGACCCACTTGTCCGACGTCTATCTGTGGAAGCCGATCTTTGTCGACGGCGAACTGCTGTGCTGGTCCTGGACCTTCATCCATGTCTCGGACATCGGCGGGCGCGTGCCGGGTTCCATCGCGCCGTCGAGCAACGAGGTCTATCAGGAAGGCTTGCGCATCCCGCCCCAGAAGCTCTATGCGGCGGGCAAGCTCAACAAGGCCCTGCTCGACATGATCCTGACGAACTGTCGCACGCCGGATCAGAACTGGGGGGACATGAAGGCGTGTCTCGCCGGGCTGGCGACGGCCGAGCGGCGCGTCCACGAACTGACCGCCCAGTACGACTACGCCTCCGTCGACAGCACGATCGATCAGGTGTTGGACTATGCCGAAGCCCAGGCGCGGCGCGTGATAGGCCATGTGTCCGACGGCACCTATCGCTACACCGATTACATTGAGGCCGATATGGTGGGCCTCGGTCTGGTGCGCATCCATGTTTCGATGACGGTGAAAGAAGGCGAGATGCTGCTCGACTTCACCGGGACCGCGCCCCAGGTGCGCGCCGCGCTCAACATCCCGACCTACAGCCATGATGGTCACTGGATGCTGATCACCGGCCTGGTCAACTGGATCTGCACCCAGGAAACCAACATCGCTTACAACGCCGGCTTGGTGCGCCCGATGAAGATCAACATCCCCAAAGGTACGATCCTTAATCCCGAACCCGGGGCGGCCTATGGCGCGCGTTACGCGACCAGCCACAAGGTGTGCGACGTGACCGTCGGTGCCCTCGCCCAGGCCGTGCCCATGGAACTGCCCGCGACCGATTCCGGACAGGGTTCGATCCTGCTGGTCTCGGTACCGAACTTCGAAACCGGCGGGCACAAGGTTTCGGTCATCCAGCCCATCGTGGGCGGGGCGGGGGGACGCCCGGTGGACGACGGTGTCGACGGCACCATGGTCATCCTGAACTTCCTGAAAAATATCCCCACGGAGATCTTTGAGAACGAAATGCCGGAAATTCTGATCCGGCATTACTGTTTGCGCGAGGATTCCGGCGGACCGGGCAAGTACCGCGGCGGCACGGGTATCGAGATTGAATTCGAGACGTCCTCGCCCTATACCTCGATCACGTCACGTTGCATGGAACGTTACATCTTCGGTCCGCCGGGCCGCTTGGGCGGACATATGGGTGCAACCGGGTACACGACGTTCAACCCCGGCACGAACCGGGAAACCGATCTGGGCAAAATCGACGTGCTGGAAATGGAACCCGGCGACGCGCTGCGCATCGGGACCCAGGGCGGCGGCGGGTTTGGCGATCCCCTGGAACGCCCGGCCATAAAGGTTGTCGAGGATGTCGCCAACGGTTTTGTCCATCGTGAGACGGCGCAGATGCACTACGGCGTCATCCTGGACGACGACGGTTCGCTCGATGAGGCGGCGACACAGACCAGGCGTGAAACCATCCGCGCCGAACGCGGCTGGGACGAGCCGCCCCTCTACGGCCTTGGCGCAGCGCGTGAGGCCCACTCGGCGCTCTGGACAAGCGATCTCGAAGACGCCATTTCGACTTGCGTTGCCGACATGCCGGTGCAACTCAAACAGTTCCTGCACGGGCGGCTGATCGCGCGTATCCGGAGCGAACTGGAGGATGGCCGCAAGGTCACCGCTGATGCCGTGCCAGTGCTTCTGGAAGACGTGCGCCGCGACGTCGCCGGCGGCATGGCCACGGCCGCGGAGTAAGGCATTGTTCCAATCGGATCCGCAGCAAAGGCTGGGGCCCATAAGCCCGGTGTTCATGGTGCCCGTGGCCCACTGCCCACGCTCAATAATTTCCGGTCGTATGTATGGACCCCAGCCTTCGCTGCGGATCGTGGTAGAGGAACCCCCTTCCTTCTTGAGAAACCATCGTCCCTTGAGACGCTTGGTCCAGGCATCTGGCACCTTGTCGAGGCCGGGGTCGCTGTCGGCGAACCAGGCATGGCTTGGGCGATGGACGGAAGCTCGGCCAGTTTGCCGAGCCACCGGCGCAGGTTGGGTAGCGCGCCGACTGCGGGAAAATCCCGCGCGGCCAGGGCGGACATCGGATAGGCCAGAACGTCTGCGACGGTGAAGGCGTTGCCCGCGACATGACTGTTGCGCGATAGCTGATCGTCTAGCCGTTCGAAGCGCGCGTTCATGGTGACCGTGAAGACGGCGAGCGCCTCTTCGGGTGCCTCCAGTTCCGATTCCAGTGTCGCGATGGAGGCGCGCTGCGCGTTGGTCGTGTTGGCGGTGTATAAGGTCAATCATGGCTGCTCGCGGCGTGGAACCTGACCCATGGCACGTTTGGCCGCGTGTGCTCAGCCGTTGGCAGTGCGATCCTGCAGGACCGCCTCCCAGTCGCGGCTGAGGTGCCAGGACGCCCAGATGCTGACCAGCGTGACGGGGAGGAAGGCGGCGAATACCCAGACCGCAATGGTGCGTAGGGTTACCTCGTCCGCATCGCCGGCGAAGCCCAGGGCATTGGAGATGATGTCACAGACGGCGGCACCCACGGCATAACCAAACTGCTGGACGGTCGGCAGGACGGCCGAAGCCCGTTCACGTTCGCCTTCTGAAACCGAGGACGTGACGCGCCGGATGACAAAGCCCCACATCATGCCGAATCCGGCGCCAAGCATGATGACGAAGGGCATGATCGGCCAGACCGACCCGTCGGGGCATGGTGATCGCCAGTCCGGCAAGGCCGGTGATGACCACGATGGGACCGGTGCGGATCATCCAGCGCTTGAGTGTCAAACCCGCGTTGGCGATGGCGATGGCGGCCACGCCCCAGGCGATCGTTTCCAAGGCAATGACGTAACCGGATTCAAGCGGTGTCATGCCGAACAGGTTTTCCAGGAAGAAGGGGCCGTAGGTTAAAGAGCGATGCGGTCGCGGCCGCCAGAGTGATCGTGAGCAACAGACCTGCCCCATAGGCGGTGCGCGGGGCAAAGGGATCGGGCGGCAGCATCGCATTGCCGCGCCTGACCCGGTCACGCCAAAGGAAGAGGCCGAGCAGGACGCCGGCAAGCGCCACCATCGCCGGGGCTATCAGGGGGTCCGGGTCCGCACCTGCCTGGGAGATCAACAGAATGCCGCCGGCAAGCGTGAGGAGCCGCAGATAGGGCGGGCGCGCGGGACTGGCGGTGGCCTTGCGTTTGCGGTCCCGCGGCACGGCCCAGAGAACGAGAAGAACGAACAGCACGGCCTGCAGGGCAAAGGCCCAGAACGCGCCGCGCCACATGCCCATGTTGGCGAAGATGCCGCCGACCAAGGGCCCGCAGGACGCCGACATGCTCCAGACCGCTGAAGTTAGCGCGACCAGCTTGGGCAACATGGCCTTGGTAAACAGGCGGTCGAGCGCAACGAAAACCAGCGCAACCTGGCCGCCGCCGCCCATGCCCTGGATGAAGCGTCCGATCAACATCGTGGCCATATCGGGTGCGAGCGCCGAGACGGCGCAGCCCAGCGCGAACAGCACGCCCGACGCGATGAAAACGTTGCGCAGGCCCAAGGTGAGCGCCAGCAGACCGGTCGAGGCGCCGATCAGGATCGAAGCCAGCATGTAGAGGGTGTAGGTCCAGGCGACATAAGCGTCGCCGCCAATCTGCATGACCGCGCTGGGCAGCGTGGTGACGATCAGGAGACTGTTGGCGGCATGGAGCCAGATGCCGAACGTCAGCGCGACCACCAACGGGGCACGGCCCTCACGAAAGACGTCCGCCCAACTACCCTGTTCTGTCGTTCTCACCCGGCATTCGCACTTCCGACAACGGCGACAATATAGAAAGTCATTACTTTTCAAATGTCAAGAGATTGAATCCATGATCGCTTTGAACCGTCCTCTGCCAATTCTTGTCGTGGCTCACAATCTGACATGCGGTCGTCTCAAAGCTCGCAGACCGAATGCGGTAACCTGCTGCCCTTGAGCACAGGGTTCAGTTCAGACGATCAGGAAAGCGAACCGTGGGCGAAGATCATGTTCGCGTCTTCGTGGCCCATCTCGCGCGAGAGCATGCGCAGGGTCGAGTGGAACTCGTCGAGTTCGACATGGCACGTACGCATGAAGCGCTTGCCATCGGGTGCGAAGGCGGTGCGGCCGTGCAGGACGCGCTGGTTGTTGAAAAACAGCGCTTCGCCGGTGCCGACCGGCACCATCACCTGGTTGGCCTCGTCGAAGAACATGGCTTCGAGCTTGCGCAGCGCGCGCAGCATGGGACGGACTAGGTCGTCTGCCATGTCGAGCGGGCCCGCGCCACGGTCGTTGATGCGGATGCCGGCGATTTCGCCTTCGTCGTCCAGGCTGAAAACCGGCGCGCGCATGCGGAAATCGCGGCCCTGTTTCCAGAGCCTGCGATAGTGGGTGAGGGGAACGCTCGAGAGCAGTTCGAACGCTTCCGGGTCTTCTTGGCGCAGCACCGCGCCCAGCCGGAAGCCATCGGTCATGGTCGACGCGCCTCCGCTGCTGGCGGCCCGCACGAAGTGGAAACAGGTGATCGACGGCGGGGCCTGACGGTAGGGCTCGTCGCAATGGGGATCGAGCTTTACGTCGAGGTCACCATAAACTAGCGCATCGGGCTTGTAGGTGAAGTCGTAAACGCTGCCGTAATTGGTGACGCGCAACGGGCCGGCCAGCGCCGCGATGTCTGGCGTCGCCTCGGCTTCTCGAGGCGCGTTGCGCACCAGGACGAAGCCGTAGTCGCGCAAGTGCTCGAGCATGGCAAGGCGCGCCGTTCCGCCGGTCTTGCAGGCTTTATAGTCGGCTTCGGGAACCTGGCCCTCCAGTTCCTTGCCCCACAGGACGGGTTTCCAACGCCGGCGCCGGCGTTCTTCCGGGCTGTTGCAGTTGGTGCGCAACCACGCCGCCTCGAACCGCCCGGCATGGCCGTCGTTGGACCAGGTCACCGCGACCGTGCCCTGCTCGTCGGCCGTAGCGTTTGCGATTGTGATGTCGTCGGGAATTTCGGTCAGGCGCAGGGCGCGGATACCGCTCTCGTAGGTTCCGCAGATCTTGCACCGGCAGGTGTGGCGCAGCCAGATCGCGTGAAAGGTGCTGGCATGGCCGTCCGCCCAGGCGATGACCAGTCGGTCGCCCTGGTTGTCGATGCTCTTGATCGAAAAACGTGGATTTCCCTCAACAACGCCCATGATCGCCTCTGACCGGTTTGTTGAAGGTGGAGCGTGGAACCGATTCTCTGCTCTGTAAATGGGCATTGCATGCCGAATCGGTTGTTTCACGCCGCCAATCGGCATTAACGTTGGCAACTTCGCGATAAGGAGAATGCCATGGGCGTCGCCGAAGCGACCCGTTCCCCCACGATGTCCGCTCTAGAATGGCAGGCGCGTTGCGATCTGGCTGCCTGCTATCAGCTTGTCGATCTCTACGGCTGGTCGGATCTTTCGGGCACCCACATCTCCGCGCGCATCCCCGATTCCGACCACTTCCTGATCAATCCCTATGGCCTGCTGTTCAACCAGATCACCGCCAGAAACCTGGTGAAGGTCGATCAGGACGGCAAGGTGGTGGGCGAGAGCGAATGGCCGATCAATCCCGCCGGTTTCCTGATCCATTCCTGCATCCACCGGGCAAGACCGGATGCGCACTGCGTGCTCCATACGCACACGCGCGCGGGCAACGCCGTCGCCATGCAGAAGGACGGCCTGCTGCCACTCAACCAGAAGGCCCTCATCATCATGGGCTGGACGGCTTATCACGAGTACGAGGGCGTGGTGCTCGATGCCGGTGAGCAGGAAAGCCTGGTGCGTGATCTGGGCGACAACATGATCATGATCATGAAGAACCACGGCCTGCTGACCTGCGGCGACAGTGTCGGCGCGGCGTTTGTCTGGATGCACCGTATCGAAGCGGCCTGCTGTTATCAGGTTGACGGCATGTCAGGCGGCGCCGAACTCCACTACCCCAGCGAAGACGTGCAGAAGAAGACCATCGAGCAGGGCCGCCGTATCTTCGCGCCTAACGGCCACGCGCGCGTGGGCATGGAATGGCCGTCCCTGCTGGCCCAGTTGGAGCGCGAACGCGGCACCGGCTACCGGAACTGAAACCTCACGGCCAGTAGGGGTCGTAAAACGGATCGTAGTAGGGCGAGTGCCACCACCAGGGTGAGGGTGTATAGAAGGTCTGAGAACGCGCCAGGTCTTCCTGGGCTCTGATCGAGCACAGTTCCAGGCGGCAGTTGCCGTAGTCTTCCACCCCGGGCTCGAACCAGAATCCCACGCACTCGTTATGGTCGGCCGAATTCTGGCGTGAGACGATTTCTTGAGAGCTTGCGCAGGCCGCAAGCACGAATAGCAGAGGGATGATCGCAAGGTGCTTCATGATCTTAGAAGGTGCTTCATGATCTTAGAATCCAAAGCCCATGTCCGGGCCGAAGCCGACGGAGGGCTCGGCCGCTGTAGCTTCGGCGGCGCGGATTTCCTTGAGTTTCAGTAGGCAGTTCGCAAAGGCTTCCGTACTCTCCTCGAAACCCAGTTCCGTGCATTCCCGACGGTCCGCCGCTGCTTGTGCCGCTTCGGCCTGACGCCGCTCGGCTACACAGCAACATTGCGGTGGTGGTGAGAATCCCGATTGCGTGACAGAGGAACCTTGAGGTCATGACACGTCCTGATAGAGTGTTTCGGACGGCTGCAATCAATGTGCGGCTACCTGACTGCACATCTTGTCATGAAGTTGTGCCAGACCGTGGCAAACGGGATTTCAGCCTGCAGTCAGGCCGCCGTCGATCACGAATTCCGCACCGGTCACGAAACGGCTTTCGTCGCTGGCGAGATAGACGATCATGTCGGCGACATCCTGGGCGCTTCCCAGTTGGCCCAGCGGAATCTGCGCTTCCAGCTTGGTCTGGGTGTTGGCGGGATCGCGGCTGCGTTTGATCATGGCCTCGACCATCGGCGTGAGGATGAAGGCAGGATGTACGGAATTGCAGCGAATGTTGTAGCCCTTGCGCGCGCAATGGAGCGCAACCGATTTGGCGAGCAGGCGCACCGCGGCTTTGCTGGCGTTGTAGGCGGTCATGTTGTGTCCACCGATCAGGCCCGAGACCGACGATAGGTTGACGATCGATCCTCCGCCGGTCTGTTTCATGGTGCGCACGGCTTGCTTGCAGCCCAGGAACGTGCCGTCGGCGTTGATGCTCATGACCCGGCGCCAGTCTTCCAGCGTGGTGTCCTCGATGTTGGTCGCCCGCCCCGTCCCGGCGCTATTCACCAGAATGGCGATACCGCCCAGGGTGGCAACCGCCTGGTCGACGGCAGCGGCCCAGCTTTCCTCATCGGTGATGTCATGATGGACGGCGACGGCCGCATCGCCCAGGGACGCGGTGGCATCGGCCAGGCCCTCTGTGTTGATATCAGTCATGGCGACGCGCGCGCCTTCCTCGACGAAACGCTCGCTGGTGCGCCGCCCGATTCCCGAAGCAGCACCCGTCACCAGAGCCGTCTTGCCTTCCAGCCGTCCCATGCCTTCGTCTCCGCTGTACCCGGTCAGTGTTCTGGCGGAGACTAGAGCATGTTGTAGGGGAGGGAAGCCATCATGGAACGTCACCGCAATTGGCCCGATGCCTGCTGGTAGTTCGACTTCGAAGTGCCGATGTCCCTTCCGGACCACTACGGCGCGATCATTTCGGTCGCCGGAAGCGTGGCGCTTGACGCCAATGGACAACAGCGCGCCGCCTGGCGACCTGATGGCCCAGACCGACATGGTTGCCTGCGAAGTGCGCCTGACGGTGGAGGGTGCGTGTGCAGGGACCGATGCCATCGCCAAGCTCGTGGTATTTTACGTCGGCGATGGCATCGGTCCCTGCCCGGCACCCAAGATGCGGTGATCACCATGATGCCGGTCGCCAATCTCGCCTTTCCCGGCATGATGATCGAGGTCGAAGGGTTTGCCTTTGCCGAGGGTGAGGCCGCGCTGCCGCACCGCTCGCCGGGCGATAGCGTGGCAAAGGTCGGCGGCAAGACCTTTGTCGGCGGGGCCGCCGGTACGGCGCATCAGGGCGAGGATCTGGAAGGTCAGGCGGGGTCAGCACTCATGACGCTCCGTGACGGCCTGCGCAAGGTGGGCAGCGATCCTTCCGATGTCTCGTGCGCCTTAACGCCTACTACCGTTCGGGCGGCGGCATGGCCGATCTCGACACGGTCGGTTGAGTGCTGGCCCAGGGGTGGCGCCCGGACCGGTGGTGACGCTCGTGCCCTTGCCCGCGCTCTCGCAGTATGGCTGTCAGGTCATGCTCGACGCCATCGCCATGGAAGGCCCTAAGGAGGTACTTGACGCACGCCCCTGGCAATGGCCCGCGAGCTGGCCCTTCAGCTAGGCACTGGCTTGCGGCGACGCGATCTTTGTCGGTGGCCAGCAGGCCTTCGATGCCCAGCGGAAGGTTCTCGAAGCAGGCGACATGGCGGCTCAGACGTGCCTCGCCATGGACCGTATCGCCGCCATGCTCGGGCATTTCGGTGCGGCCATCAACGAGACCATGAAGATCGGCTGTTGGTGCGGCGCGGGAGCTTCGGTCGACATGCTCAAACGCAATGCGCTGGTGCGCAGCTCCTATTTCACCAAGTCGGGCCCGACCTCGACCGGCGTACCGGTCGATGCCCTCCTGTATGATGCCGCGCAGGTCCAGGTCGACGTGACCGCGATGACTTCCCGAACGCGCTGAACTGCTTTTGTTGCCGGTTCCATATGCCTTGCGTTGGCGGAGTGGTCTGACTAGTCTCAAATGCTGGGGAGATGGACCATAAGACGTGGCCTGATGGAAGCCCGGGGGCGGGCATTTCCAAAGTGTCTGATAGCAGTCAGTGTTTGCCGCTTTAGATTCTGGCCTTTCTTGGTCCGGAAAGAATGGCGCTCGCCCAGAACGGCGGGCTGGCGCTGACCCTTGAGGAAACCATCACGCTTGCTCTGCTCAACAATCCCTCGGTCGACAACGCCGAGCTCGACGTCGAAAAGGCCGGCTATTCGATCGACAGCGCACGGTCCGACTATTTCCCCATCCTGATGGCGAAACTCACCGCCAGCCGCAATCTGGTCGATCAGGAATATACCTTTGATACCGGTGCTTTCGGGATCTTCGCGGCGACCGGTCCGATTCCCGCCACCACGACCACGATCAAGACGGAGGAGGACTGGAAGACCTCGGTCTCACTGTCGGTCGTGCAGTCGATCAGCGGTATTTTCAAGGTCGAGATGGAAGTAGAGAAGCTCACGCTGGAAGAGAGCGTTTCGGCCAAGGATTTGCGTGCGACGCTACAGGTATACCGTCAAGGACGTGAAGCAGCAGTATTATCAGATCTGGCGACCCAAGGCGATCTTGAGAATACCGAGGCCAGCATTGCGCTCTATGAAGCACTCGAGCGTGAGGTTTCCAACAAGGTCGATCAACGCACCGCCCTGGAGTTAAGAACTTCTCGACGTGCAAGCCGAACTTGCCCAGCCCCGGCAGCAGGCAGCCGCGGACCGCGACGATATCGAGTCCCAGAAGGAACAGCTCAACGTCCTGATGGGCCGCGATCCCGCTGAACCTTTCCGGACCGTGGGCGATCTCCAGGCCTTTTCGGTGGTGGTCGACCCCGCGGTAGCGAGCGAGGTCGCGCTCGCTCGGCGTCCCGAAATGCAGGAGGCGCTGCTGAAGGAGGAAATCGCGCGCGTCGGTGTTGACCTTGCCGAGTTCGAGTATATCCCCGATGTCAAGACACTGATGGAGTACTCCAAGTCGAACTCCAGCTTTTGGCCGGACTACGAGCTCTTTGTCGGCATGCAGCTTTCCTGGGAATTCTATGATTGGGGCGTGCGTGCGGCGGATGTGTCGTCCGAGAGGGTCAGCGTCGCCCAGGCCCAGAACAATGTCCGCTCGGTGCGCGACCGGCTCATCGCGGATGTGAACTCCACCCTGCGTGAGCTTGCGGATGCGGTCGCCAACGTGGAGGTGGCGCGGCTCTTCCAGAGGGCTGCGGGGGAAAAGCTGCGCGTGACGAACAACCGCTACACCCAGGACACGGCCCTGCTTTCCGATCTGCTGGACGCCGAGTCCGGCCTTTCCACCGCCAACGACGATTACGTCAAGGCCGTGCTTTCGGTGCTGGAAAATCAGGCCAAACTGACTCGCGCCATGGGAGACGAGTAGATGGCACTCTGGCGCTGCGCTGCAAGCGTGGCCCTGGTTGCCGGGCTGCTTGCAGCCTGCGACGAGGAAAGCGCGCTGCCCGATCCGCTCGCGATCCCGGTCTGTGTCGAGATCGTCGCCGAACACAGCGACAGCTCGGACCTTTCCCCGGCCTACAGCGCCAGCATCGAATCCACGACCGAGGCCTCGCTTGCCTTCCAGACCGACGGCAACATGCGCAAGGTCGAACCGGGCGATCCGGTCGAGGAGGGCGCGGTGCTTTCCATTGTACCTGCAGCGGACAGTTCGACGCGTCTCTATTCCATCGAGCTGGCTCTCGATAATCGCGATGATGAGCTCAAGATCGGTATGATTGCCGCGCTCAACCTGCAGGTCAGGGAGGATACGGCGCAGTTCGGCACAATGCCGGTCGACGCGTTGGTGCGTCCCGATGGTGAGTCCTGTGGCTATGCCGTCTATGTCGTCGATCAGAGCGGTTACCAAGCCATCGCACGTCAGCGTGTCGTGATCGTGGGCGAGGTCCATGGCAACCGGATAGGTGTGACCTCGGATCTGGAGGTCGGCGACGCGGTGGTCGTTGTGGGCACGAACACGGTGCGCGGCGGGCAGGCGGGTCCGGATCGTTCGATGACACGCAACCGGACTCCTGACAACATGACCATGCCTCCGCGGTCGATCGCGGTCATGGCGCTGCTGATGTGTATCGTATGGGGTGGCTATAGCTATTGGTCGATGCTGCGCCTGAAGGATCCGGTCATTCCCGTGCGTGTCGCCTCTGCGGTCACGCGGTGCCCCGGCGCCGATGCCATCAGCGTCGATCGGTTGGTAATCCGCGCGATCGAGGATAAGGTTGCCGAAAGTTCGGTGCTGCACCCGCCTGAGCCCGCCAGCTTCGGGATCAAGTCACTGTCGCTTCCGGGCCTCTCCACCGTCCAGATCCAGTTTGACGAAAGCGTTGACGGCACCAAGGAGGTCTTCAACGCCATCTATCTGCGGCTCGATGCCCTGAACGAATTCCTTGTCCGATGGCGCCGGACCCATTCAGTTCAACAACCACTTCGGCGATACGGCGGCCCTCCTGCTCGCACTCGCGGGTCCGCGCGAAACCGATCTGGAGTTCGAAATCCGTACGCGCGACATCCGCGCCGCCATCGAAGCCGAACGCGCCGATGCACCAGCCTCGGGCGAGGAGCGCTTTGCCATCGTGGTTGTGCTGCCGCGTGCCGTCGATCCGGATGTGGCCCTGTGCGGCGTTTCGCTGTTCGGCGAATTCGCCGCTGCCGAGGGCGGCCTGACCGATCCACAGGTGCTGCTGGGTCCGGGCTATGTCGGTCTCAACGCCGCATTCGAAGGTGGAGAACAGGCTGCCCGTGACCTGATTGCCAGCTTCCTGAAGGAACGGCTGGGCCATGCCCGTTTTCACGAGGATGCATGGGCTGCCGCGGTGATTGGCGACCTCGCCGATACCCTGGCGGAGTTGGAAGCGGTGCGCGGAGCGAAATACAGCCACCACCAACTCGATCAATTCTTCCAGTTTCTGGCCGATGGCCTGCTGACCGTTCCACTTGTTTCCAAGGTCGACCGCTCCGGTTTCGTCGATCAGCAAGTGACGCTGAGCTACGACCAGCAACGACTTGCTTCCTACGGCGTCAATCCCTACCAGCTTTCCAGCGTGCTCGACGTACGCAACACCCCCACGTCTGCCAGATCGATCTAGGTAGGCGAACTCAACGTCCTGACCGAACCCACGGGCCAGTTCCAGAACGAACGCGAGATCGACAGTATCATCACCACGGTCAATCAGAAGGGCGAGCCTCTTTATCTGCGCGATCTGGTCGAGGTTAATCTGGGATACCAGACGCCACCGCAACAGTTCGATCATTATTTGCGGCGCGATGAGTCCGATGCGTGTGAGTGCCTACGTGCGATGATGCTGGCGGTCAACATGCATGACGGCAAGAAGATCGGCGATTTCGGTGTCGCCGTCAGCGAATTTCTGGAGGAACTCTCCATCCTCCTGCCGGACGATCTCATCGTCGTGCGCAGTTCCGATCAACCAGAGCAACTCAACGAAAATCTGAACCTCTTCACCCGTGCCTTGCTAGAGGTGATGGTGCTGGTCGTCATCATCGCGTTCATCGGTTTTGGGAATGGCGTTCGGCCGTCCTGGTGATGCTCTTGATCCCGATCACGCTGCTGCTTAAACCTTCGGCATGATCCACATCCTTGGAATCAAACTCCAGCAGGTCTCGATCATTAGCATGATCATCGCCTTGGGCCTGCTGGTAGACTCCCCGGTCGTCGCGAACGATGCCATCAAGCGGGAAATTGCCGCGGGAAAATCGCGTCTAGTTGCGGCATGGCTGAGGTCGACAAAGCTGGGTAAGGCGATCATGTTCGCCACGCTGACCAACGTGGTTGCCTATCTACCGTTTCTCCTGCTGGCCGGCAACACGGGTGATTTTCCTACAGCCTTCCCATCGTCATGACCTGTGCGCTGGTCGCCTCGCGCCTGGTTTCTATGAGCTTCGTGCCGATGCTGGGCTACGTTCTTCTTCGCGCACGCAAGAAGCCTGAAAAACCTATCGGGGAACGGCGGGTCAGCGGTTTCGGCGGGCTCTATTGCAAGGTCGGGTCGTTCGCGATTAAACACCATAAGATGGTGATTGTCGCTTCGCTTGCCATTCTCGCCTCAGGAGTCTACTTCAAGAGCGAACTCATCGCATTGGTAGAGGAAGTCGCCGGCATCATGCGTTCCACGGCTCTGGCCACACGGGTACGCCAGGATTGGGCAAGGATTTCTTCGGCGTTGCCATGGAGATCAATTCCGACCGTGCGAACATCGCGGGCCTGACGAACCAGGACATCGCTGCGTCCTCAGGCGCAGGCATCAGCGGCTTTCAGGTCGGCGGCATGCGTGTCGGCGAGGACCAAATACCCATTGTTGCGCGCATGACGCTGGAAGACAGGGCGCGCCTCTCCGACCTTTCCAACCTTTATGTCTACAGCACCGCGGTCGCGCAGGATCTGGCGGATTTCGCGGAGAACCTACCGCTGAGCTATCAGCTTCTTGTCGACGGCGCCCAGATCAAGCAGGAGACCGGCTTTACCCAGCTTGCCGCCACGCTGCTGATTTCGCTGGTGCTGATCTATCTAGCGCTTGTCCTCCAGCTCAACAGCCTGATCAAACCCTTCCTGATCTTCGCCGCCGTGCCCTACGGCCTGGTCGGGATGATCTTCGGGCTGTGGATGATGGGTAGTTCCTTCGGATTCATCGCGCTCTTGGGCATGATAGCCCTGATGGGTGCTATCGTCAGCCACGTCATCGTGCTCTTCGACTTCATCGAGGAGCGTCATGAGGAGGGCTATGACCTCAAAACCTCGCTGCTGGATGCCGGCATTTTGCGCCTGAGGCCCGTGTTTATCACCGTGGGGGCGACGACCGTGCTGGCGCTGGTGCCGCTCGCCATCAAGGGCGTGCCGCTCTGGCAGCCGCTGTGTTATGCTCAGACCGGCAGCCTGATCGTTGCCATGGGCGTCACGCTGATCCTGGTTCCGGTATTCTATGCGTTCTTTGTGATGAACCTCAAGATCGTCGCTTGGTCAGCCAAGGAGCCGGCCGCGGTCCCCGTGTGAGTTTCTCCAAGAGGTGTTGAGAACAATTCGCATCAAAGCGGTCGCATTGTCGATCCGTTCTACTTCGAAATATTTAGAGCATATCCCAATGGGATATGCTCTAGGCTTGCCACATGTATCTTGACAACCGCCTCTGGGCCTTCACGAAGGGTGTTCGTGAGCGCATCGCCTTTTCCGTCGTCATCGGGCTTCTGGCCACGGTGGCCGGCATCGCGCGCCTTGCGTTGCTGGGCTGGCTTATCGCGCGCGTTTTTCAGGGTGAACCGCTTTCCGTGCTGTTTTGGCCCATCGTGCTCATCGGTCTGGTCATGGTGGCGCGTGGAGCACTGGAATACCTCCATGTCATGGTGGCGCACGAGACTGCGGTGCGCGTCCAGCTCACCATCCGCCGCGCGATCTACGACAAGGCCGTCGAACTGGGACCGGCATGGTTCGGGTGCGAGCGGACTGGTGATGTGATCCTCTCCGTCGTCGATGGTGTGGAACAGCTTGAGACCTATTTCGGCGAATTCATGCCGCAATTGCTAATCGCGGTCCTTACACCCATCGGCATCTTCGCCTTTGTGGCGTTTCTCGATCTGCCGGTCGCCGCCGTGCTGGTCGGGTCCGCGTTGCTGGCGCTTATTCTTCCCGTCGCCTTTCACAGTATGGACAAAAAGGCGAGCCTGGAGCGCTCGCGCACCTATTCGGGGTTCGGCGCTGAGTTCCTGGACGCCATTCAGGGTCTCGCCACGCTGAAAGCCTTCGGTCAGAGCACGGCGCGGGCTGCCATCCTGGCGGAACGTGCGACCAAGCTCGCTTACGGCACCATGTGGGTGAATGCGACAAACGCCCTGGGCCGTGGCGTGACCGATGCAGCCATCGCCATCGGCGCCGCGTCCGCGCTGGCTGTGGGCGCCTGGCGCGTCGAGGCCGGCACAATGGAGCTCTCGACGCTGCTCATCGTCCTGATGATGGGCGTGGAGCTCTTCCGTCCCCTGCGTGACCTGCGCGCGCAATTCCACACCGGTATGCTGGGGCAGGCCGCCGCCGAAGCGATCTTCCGCGTGCTGGAAGCCGAACCTGTGGTGCACGATCCCAAGGCCACCACCGGCACGATCAAAGGCAGCGACATCGTCTTCGACGAGGTCAGCTTTGCCTATCCCGGCAACGAGGAACGCGCCCATGAGGGCCTCAGCTTCCGGGTCGGGCAGGGCGAGCGGGTCAGCGTCGTGGGCCCTTCGGGTGCTGGCAAGTCCTCCATCGTGCGCCTGCTGCTGCGTTTCTACGACCCCCAGTCTGGCGCGGTGCGCATCGGCGGCTGCGATCTCCGCGCGATGTCCTTCGACGACCTGCGTAGCCGGATCGCGGTGGTGAACCAGGATACCTATCTTTTCCACGGCGCCGTGGAGGAGAATCTGCGATTCGGCAGCCCCGACGCCAGCCAGGCGGAACTGGAAGCGGCCTGCCGCGCGGCAAACGTACACGACTTCATCATCTCCTTGCCGCAGGGCTATGCCACGCTGGTGGGTGAGCGCGGTATCCGGCTTTCGGGCGGGCAGCGCCAGCGCATCGCCATCGCGCGCGCGCTGCTGCGCGATGCGCCGATTCTGGTTCTCGACGAGGCCCTTTCCGCCGTCGATGCGGAGAATGAGGCAGTCATCCAGCAGGCGCTCGACCGGCTCATGCAGGGGCGCACCACGCTGATCTTCGCCCATCGTCTTTCCAGTGTGATCGATGCCGACCACATTCTGGCGCTTGATCACGGCAAGATCGTCGAGGAAGGCACCCACGAAGAACTGATGGCTCGGCGCGGCGTCTATTGGACGCTGATGGCCGAACAGGCGCACGACACCGGCAACCGCCGCGAGGATGTGCTGGATGTCGAGGCCACCGTCTCGAAGGCGCGCGACCGGGATATGGCCGACATGGCTGAAGCGGAAGCCGAGCCGACCGACGCTATCTTGCGTGCCGAGGGTCTGGGCTGGGCCGGTGCCGCGCGCGAACTGCTGCGTTTTGTCACGGTGGAGCGCGCCAAGCTCGCCTTCACTTTCTTCTTCGGCGTCACGCGTGTCGTTGCGTTGATCGGCGTGGGCGCTCTCTCCGCCCTGGTCGTGGCGCGTTTGAAAGCCGGTGAGCCGTTCGACGGATTGCTTGTCGCGCTCGCCATCTCCGCACCGCTCGCGGGCATCCTGCACTGGATGGAATCCTGGTTCGCCCACGATATGGCGTTCAAGCTGCTAGCCGAGATGCGCCGCCGTCTCTTCGACAAGCTCAATCGCCTCGCACCCGCCTATCTGCTGCACCGGCGCACGGGCGACCTCGCGGCCATGGCGACCCAGGATATCGAAACCGTGGAAACCTTCTATGCCCACACCGTCGCGCCGGCCTTCGTGGCGGTGCTAATTCCCACGGCCATCATGGCCGTGCTGTTGTGGTATGGCTGGCCCATGGCCGCCGCACTGGCGCCGTTCCTGGCGGTCGTCGCCCTCTCGCCCTTCCTGTTGCGCAACCGTCTGGACCGCTTGGGCTCGCGCGCCCGTGAGGCGCTGGGTGAGCTCAACGCCTTCACCGTGGATTCGATCCAAGGGTTGGCCGAAATCGTCGCCTTCCGTCAGGCTGGGCGGCGCGGCGAACAGTTCATGGAAATCGCCCGGCGGGTCCAGCAGGTGCGTCTGCCGTTCTACCGTGACCTCACCTTCCAGATGGCGCTCCTAGAGGTCGCCACGGGTCTGGGCGGTCTTGCCATCGTTGTGGCCGGTGCGGCCATGGTCGTGGCGGGCGATCTCGACGCCGGCCTTTTGCCACTCTTCACCTTGCTTGCCATGGCGTCTTTCCTGCCGGTCAGCGAGATTGCCCATATCGGCCGCCAGCTTGCCGACACACTGGGTGCGGCGCGCCGGCTCTATGCCGTGGAACGCGAGAGGGTGCAGGTAGAGGACGGCCCTGGCGTGCCTGAGCGCGCCGGCCCGGGCGGTGCATCCCTGGCGCTGGAGAATGCGAGCTACACCTATCGCGGACGGTGCGAGCCCGCGCTGGACGGCATCACGCTGGATGTTCCCGCGGGCGCGACCGTGGCCCTGGTCGGGCCTAGCGGGGCGGGCAAGACCTCGCTCGCCCATCTCCTCATGCGCTTCTGGGATCCCGATACCGGCCATGTCGTCATGGACGGCCACGACATCCGAGAACAGAAGCTCGACGATCTGCGCCGCCAGACCGCGCTGGTCGCCCAGGATACCTATCTCTTCAACGACACGCTGAAATCCAACATCCTGATCGCGCGGCCCGACGCCGGCGAGGAGGACCTCGCCCTTGCCGTGCGCCGTGCCTCGCTGGACGGCTTCGTCGCGGGTATGCCCGACGGTCTGGAGACCCGCGTGGGCGAACGCGGCGTGCGTCTTTCGGGCGGACAGCGCCAGCGGGTCGCCATCGCGCGCGCCTTCCTGAAAGACGCCCCGGTGCTGATCCTGGATGAGGCTACCAGTCATCTTGACGCGGTCAACGAACTGGCAGTGCGCCACGCGCTCATGGAACTCATGTCCGACCGCACCACCATCGTCATCGCCCACCGCCTCTCGACCGTGCGCAACGCCGACCTGATCGTCGCCATGGAGGACGGCCGCATCGTCGAGCAGGGCAGCCACGACCAACTCCTCGCCCGTCGCGGCCTCTACGCCCGCCTTGTCCACCACCAGATGGCCGGCGCCGCGGCGGCGGAGTAGGAACCCCGTTCTTTACTTGAATACCTATAACGTGTATCTGCTCGACACCTAATGTTGTTTCGGAACTCCGGCGGCCCGGACCTCATGGTGCGGTTCTGGCTTGGATCAACGGAATCTCCGACGAAAACCTGAGGTTGTCGGCGTGTGACGGTTGGAGAGATTCAGGCTGGCATTGAGCGCACGCGGGAATAGGACCCTGCGAAGGTCCAGGCCCTTGAAGTATGGCTTGACGAAGTTCTCGCAACGTACGCCGTGCTTCCCATGGATGCGGAGGCGTTTCGCATCTGGGCACAACTGAAGCACCGCAAGTCCGATACTCTCCTCGAAGATGCCATGATCGCGGCGACGGCCTTGACGCACGATCTCACCGTCGTCACGCGCAACGTCGGAGATTTTGAATCCTTCCGCATTCCGCTGCTCAACCCATTCGAGAATTGAGCTGCAAATAGCCGCAACACACGCCCTGTCATCAGCAGTTCGGTGGCGGCAAGGCCTGCGGCCATGTGCCACCAAATGCCGTTGCCTCAGAGCTGTGTGAAAGAGGGCCAGATACGTGGCCACTAGTATGCCGATGGTCCAGCAGCCGATCATGGCGATGGGGATGAGGACCTCGACGGCGGGACCGGAGAGATTGAGAAACCCGTCGATGATGAGGGAACGCCCGAGCCAGATGAAGCTGGAACTGGTGACGATCCAGACACCGCCCAGCGCCATGGCGGTCCGTGCCGCCCTGCGCACGCCCAGCGGGTAGCCGCGTCCCGCCGCCAAGCCCCACGCGCACCGTCGCGGCCTGCGCCATGCCGTAGGGCACGATGAAACCCAGACCGCTGGTCTGCATGGTGATGGCCGCGAGCGTTTCGGCATCGATCAGACCGGCGAGAAACGTGGTGACCGAAAACATGCCCATTTTGCGAGGGTGTTTAAGAACGTGGCCGCCACCACGATCACCAGCGGGCTACGCGGTCGGCTGTGCGCTGCAGCGACATTGCGCAGCACGACAAAGGTAAGCGCAGGGGCAGACACCACACGGCCGTGCGCAGATAGGTTTGTGACCCCGCCGCTATGTTGGAATCCTGGCTCAGCAGCGGAAGCACGTCGCTGCCAAACCAGGCGACCACGCCGAACGGGAACGGAAGTGCGAGCACGATGGCCAGACCTGCGTGTGTTGTCGGCCGGATATCGCGGATGCGCCGCGCGCTAAGCGACTGTGCGATCATCGGTGCGACGGCGGTGCCGAGCCCCATGTCGAAATAGAACATGAGGTGCAGAAAGTTGCTGGCGAGCGTCCCTGAAGCCAGCCCTGCGGGACCCAGCCAACCCATCATCGTGACGTCGGTCACGCCGATCGCCATCGGCGCCAGAAACGCGGCGGAGAGCGGTGCGGCGAGAACCACCATGGCCTTGGCTTCGGTTCGCATCGAAGCGGGCACGGAACGGGACGGCAAACGGGTTGAAACGTGATCGGTCATGACAGCCTTCGGAGAGAATCGTGAAAAGCGCGGGCGCGCGGTCACGCCGAGGCTGCAAGGCGCCTCAGCGTCCGGTTATGCGGACCTACTCTGCATGCGGTGGAAGGCTGGTTTGACAATGGACAGGGTGTAACGGGCGGCAATGGCCCGTATCGACGCCGGCCGGGGTTGATTCAGGGCCACCATTCATCAAGATGTCGGAGAAATCACCGGGAGCTCTCCATGCGTATGTTGTCGGCGGATGTCGGCGGGACGTTCACCGATCTGGTCCTGATGGACGGAACCTCGGGCGCGGTGCATCTCGATAAGGTTCCCTCGACTCCCGGCCGCGCCGATGCGGTCCTGAGCGGCATCGGGCGCATTGCCGAATGTGCTGGGATTGCGACAAGCGAGATCGATTTCTTCGTCCATGGTTTCACCGTCGGGACGAACGCCTTCCTGACTCGCAACGGCGCTAGGGTCGCCATGGCCGTGACGGTCGGCATGCGCGATGTTCTGGAGATCGGCGACCAGTTGCGCCCGCATCTCTACCGTCTGAGCCAGGAGAAACCGCCGCCGGTCGTGCCGCGTTCACGCATGATCGAGGTCAACGAGCGACGTGACGCCTTCGGTAAGATCGTGGTGCCTCTCACCCAGGATGAGGCGCGCAGGGTGGCCGGGGAACTCGCCAAACTGGAGCCAGAAGCGGTTTCAGTATGTCTGGCCTTCTCGTTTCTCGACGACAGCCACGAGACCACGCTGGAGGCCGAGATCGCCAGGGTGCTGCCCGGCATTCCGGTCTATCTCTCCAGTCGGGTCAATCCGCAGATCGAGGAATACCCCCGCGCCAACACGACGGCCATCGCGGCCTATGTCGGCCCTGTCGTGGACCGCTATGTCGCCACGCTCGACCAAGCGCTAGCCGTCAACGGTGTGAAGGCTCCGCTGTGCCTGATGCGCTCGGACGGGGGCATCGCCACGCCCCAGTCTGCGCGCGAGAATCCGGCGTCCATGCTACTGTCGGGCCCCGCCGGCGGTGTCATCGCGGGCACGCGATTGGCCGAGGAGCTGGGTGTCACCGACATGGTCACCTTCGACATGGGCGGCACCTCGGCGGATTTCTCCGTCATTGCCGGGGCCGTGCCGCGCATGGTCACCGAACGCACGGTCGACGGCCAGCCGTTGCGCCTGCCTATGCTCGATATCGAAACGATCTCGGCGGGCGGGGGTTCGATCGCGCATGTCGATCTGGGTGGAGCCCTGCGCGTCGGTCCGCAGTCGGCAGGTGCGGAACCCGGGCCTGCCTGCTACGGCCTGGGCGGTGACAAGGCGACCGTGACGGACGCGGCCGTAGTGCTGGGCATTCTGGATCCGGAAGCCTTCCTGGGCGGTGAGAAACCGCTGGAAGCCGAACTTGCGCGTGACGTCGTGCAGCGCGAAGTCGCCGGTCCTCTCGGGCTTTCGCTGAAGGCGGCGGCGTTGGGCATCGTGCGCGTGGCCAATGTCGGCATGACCCAGGCCGTGCGCAAGCTCTCGGTCGAGCGCGGTCTCGATATTCGTTACTTCGCGCTCGTCGCCTTCGGCGGGGCGGGGCCGATCTACGCCCCCTTCATGGCCCGCGACCTCGACATGGCCGAAGTCCTGGTGCCGGCCCATCCGGGCGTCTATGCCGCACAGGGCCTGCTCATGTCCGACATACGCCATGCCGCCCAGAGCGCCTTCCAGCGCCGCTTCGAAAAGGTCGGGGAGGCTGAACTGGAGGAGCGCCTGAAAACGCTCGCCGACGAGCTCGATCAGGCGCTGGCGCGTGACGGCATTGCGCCCGAGGACCGTTATGTCCGGTACCATGCCGACATGCGTTGCAGCGGCCAGTTTCACGAACTGCTGGTCCCGCTTCCCGCACCCGATGAGCCCGGCTGGTGGGATGCGGTAAAGGCCGCAAGCGAGTTCCAAGCGATTCATGAAAAGGCCTATGGCCATACTGACACCGAGTCTCCGGTCGAGTTCGTCAACCTGCGGGTCGAGGCGTTCGGGCGTACCTCAAGGCCCACCATCGCTGGCGATATTGAGCGTTCGGGCGAGACGCCAGAGCCCGCAATGACGCGTTCGGTATGCCTCGACTCGCACACGGGCTTCTGCGACACGCCGGTTTATCGCCGCGAGGAACTCAAACCCGGTCAGAACTTCGAGGGCCCAGCCGTCATCGTACAGCGTGACACCACGACGGTCGTGCTGCCCGCCCAGACCGTGCGTGTCGCCGACAACGGCGTTCTGCGCATCGCCGTGGCGCCATTGGCGCCCGCAGCGTAACCTGTTCCGATGGAGAGCCAGACCATGACCGACATTGATCCCATCAGCCGCGACGTCTTCCAGCACCAGGTGCATGGTATCGCCGAGGAGATGTCGATGGCGCTGCGCCGCGCCGCCTTCTCCTCGATCATCTGGGACATGTACGACTATGCCTGCGGATTGTTCACGCCCGACGGCGACATGCTCTCCCAGGCCGAAACCATCCCGGCCCAGCTCGGCATCATGTCGACGGCGATCCGTTACATGTTCAGGAAGATCCCGCGCGAGGATTGGAAACCCGACGACATCATCGTGTGCAACGACCCCTACCAGGGCTGCACCCACACCATGGATGTATGCCTCTTCAGCCCGGTCTTCCACGACGGTGAACTGATCGCGATCACCTCGACCATCGCGCATCACGTCGATATCGGCGGCAAGGTGCCCGGCAGCGAGGGGCCCGACAATCTGGAGGTCTTCGCCGAGGGGCTCATCCTGCCGCCGCTCAAACTGGTGGAGGAGGGCAAGCCGGTCCAGGCGATCTTCGACATCCTGGCGGCCAACGTGCGAGATCCCCGCGGATCGGCGGGCGACCTGCGCGCGCAGATCGCGGGCTGCCGCACGGGCGAGCGGCGCATCGCCGAACTGGCTGCGCGCCACGGCAACGATGGCTTCCATGCCCTGTGCGATGCCTGTCTCGACTACAACGAAACCTTCATGCGCCGCGCCATCGCGCAGTTGGGCGGCGGCACCTGGCAGGCCGAAGTGCTGATGGAGGACGACGTCACCAGCGAGACGCCAATCCGACTCCATGTCGACGTCATGGTGGACGGTGAGACGATCACGGTCGATGTGTCGGGTTCCGACGAGCAGCGCGCCAACGGCCTCAACTGCCCCGAAGCCTCGACGCTTTCCATGATCCACTATGCGGTGAAGTGCATCCTTGCCCCAGACCTGCCACAGAATCAGGGCTGCGACCGTCCTGTGGTAGTGAAGACGAAGCGGGGCACGGTGCTTGATCCACGTCGTCCGGCTGCCGTTTCGGTGCGTCACATCACCCAGCAGGCGCTCGCCGATGTCGTGTTGAAGGCACTTGCGCCGGTCGCGGGCGACTATGCTGCGGCGGGCTGCCACATCTCGTTCCCCAGCTTCGTGCTTGGCGGGTTCGACGACCGGTCCGAAATGGCCGAGGACGACGGCAGCGCGCCTTACTATGTCATCGCCGACATCATCGGCGGCGGCATGGGCGGCGCCGAAGGGCGTGACGGTCTCAACGCCATCGACAGCCACGGCGGCAACTGTGCCATTCTTTCGGCCGAAATCATGGAAACGCTGAGCCCCGTGCGCGTCACGGCGACTTCCCTGGTGCCGGGCTCCGGCGGCAAAGGCAAGTTTCGCGGCGGGCTGGGCATCCGGCGCGACTACGAGGTTCTTGCCGAGACCGGCATTCTCACCGGCTATTGCCAGCAAACCCGCCCCGACACCGTCCCCTGGGGCCTCCATGGCGGCGGGAATGGAGGCGTGGCCGCCCTGGTACGCAATCCGGGCACGGAGCGTGAGGAAAATCTCAAGAGCAAGATGGTCGGCATCGTTCTGCAAAAGGGCGATGTGCTGCGCACCGTTGGTGCGGGCGGCGGCGGCTGGGGCGACGTCGCCGAACGTGACCCCGCACTTATCAAACGCGACTGCACCGAAGGCTACGTCTGACCCGTCAATCCGCATTCACGGATGGTTTTGGTGACGTAAGACCGCGCACGTAGCAAAACGGCGTGAGAATCTGACGCCGTTGCCCGGAGGACCCCCGCATGTCGCGACGTATGTTTGCCGAACTCGCCTTCACACCGTCCGTCCGTACGGTTCAGGAGCAGCAGGGCAGCCGTGCATGTTATGCTCGGGAGGAAACCAGCCCGCCTGAGGAAGCGCGCTTCGGCGAGCCTGAGCGTGTTTTCATCCACGCACGCGACAGCTTCTACATGGCGACGGTCAGCGAAACCGGCTGGCCCTATGTGCAGCACCGTGGCGGACCCGTCGGGTTCGTCCGTGTCCTGGACGACACCACGCTGGGCTTCCCCGATTTCCGCGGTAACAAGCAGTATGTCAGCGTCGGTAACCTCAACGATGACGACCGCGTTTCGATCATCTTCATGGACTACATCAACAAACGCCGCCTGAAACTGCTTGGGCATGTCTCGATCATCGGTCCCGACGACAGCGAAACCCTCGCGAGACTCGCGCTGCCCGACTACCGCGCCAAGGTCGAACGCGGCTTCCTCGTTCGCGCTGCCGCATTCGACTGGAACTGCCCCCAGCACATCACCGAACGCTACACGGAAGCCCACATCCGCCGTGTCGTCGAACCGCTCCAGGCGCGCATCGTCGAATTGGAGGCGCAGTTGGCGACGCAGTGATTGGCAACGATCATTGCCTCATCGCGGTGATGGGCGATGGTTGCATGAAATCGGTTGTTCAACGCAACGGTGTTCTATGTCCACGTCCAGCCCGCGCTTTGCCTATGTCGCGCATTGCCTGCTCAACGCCAACGCCAAGGTGGACGAGTGGACGCCGTGTACGGGCGTGCACTTCGAACTGCTGCGTATCCTGCGCGAGAAGGGATACGTCATACGCCGGATGCCGTGTCCGGATCTGGCCTTCATGGGTCTCAATCGTTTCTGGCAGGTGTGGAGCAGTACGACACGCCGGCCTATCGGCGCTATTGCTCCGCGCTGGCCGATCCTGTCGCCGAACTGATCGCGCTTGATCTGAAGGAACCCGGCGCAGAGGCCGTGCTGATCGGGGTCGACGGAAGCCCGACCATGGGCGTGCGGTTCGCCTCCTCGGGCGCCGACTGGGGCGGACAGCCCGACAAGCTCGGTGACTTCGACAGCGACATCGTTTCGGGCAAGGGCATCTTTGTCGAAATTCTGTTGGATAAGCTCAGCGCCCGTGGCATCGCGCTTGTCGCCGATGGGGCTGCTGACCGAACGCGGCTGGGTCGCCCTGCCATCGCCCAATGGATGGTCGGCGTCGCCGGCTGCTAGGTTGCCGAATTCCAACGCCATGGCATGCAGGTCCTCACGGTGCCCGGCGGCGAGGAAACGACGGTGATTTCCGAGCTGGAACGGTCCTGTGCAGCAGCGGCTGCGCAAACGGTGCCAACCCATGTAGTATCCAGCGCGGAACTTGTGGCCTGTCCGGATTCCTGGAACGCCAGTCAGAAAGAGAGCCCGCGCCATGACCTTCGAGATTGCCGAGCGCTGGTTCGAGCGCAAGCGGATCGACGATGACATCACGCTGATCTGGGAGGCCCATGTCGATCCGCTGGGGCGCTGCAACATCTGGCATGTCAGGGGCTCGGAGACCGATCTGCTGGTCGATACCGGCATGGGCGTGGCCGAACTCAAACCCGCGATCGAGGATCTCTTCGGCCATGGCGTGGTGGCGTTCGCCACGCACACGCATTTCGACCACGTGGGCAGCCTGCACGAATTCGAGCACCGCATCGTCGGCAAGCACGAGGCTGCGATCATGGAGGAGGCCGACAACCGCTTCTCGCTCTACCGAGAGGACATGGACCCGGAAGTCGTGCAGTGCATCGAGGATTCCGGCTACAAGATTTCCGCATGCCTGATCAATGCCCTGCCGCGTCCCGGTTACGACGCGCGCGCCTATCGTGTGGAAACCGCCAAGCCGACCCGCGTGGTCGACGAGGGCGACGAGGTCTCCATCGGCAACCGGCGCTTCGAGGTATTGCATCTGCCGGGGCACTCGCCGGGCAGCATCGGCCTGTGGGAAGCCGAGACCGGCACGCTCTTCTCGGGTGATGCGGTCTATGACGGCCCGCTGCTAGACATGCTGCCGGAGTCCGACATCGCCGACTATTGCCGCACCATGGAACGGCTGATGAAACTTCCGGTCACGGTGGTCCATGCCGGGCACGACCCTAGCTTCGGGCGCGAGCGACTGGTGGCAATGTGCCGCGACTATCTCGAAAAACGCGCAGCGTATTGAGGGGACCGATGAGCGATTATTTCGATCTGGGCGACTACAGCTTTCCCGTCACGACATCTTCGGCCGATGCCCAGCTGTGGTTCGACCGCGGTCTTGCCTGGTGTTACGGCTTCAACCACGAGGAGGCGGTGGCCTGTTTCGATAAGGCGCTGGCCGCTGATCCCGGCTGCGCCATGGTGCGCTGGGGCATCGCCTATGCCACCGGCCCCAACTACAACAAACCCTGGGAGGATTTCGGCGAGCTTGAATTTCCGCCGTGCCTGGAGCGCGTGCGCAGCGAGAGCCGCGCGGCGGAAGACCATTGCGGCCACGCCACGGCCTTGGAACAGGCGTTGATCAAGGCGCTGGTCGCGCGTTTTCCCTTGGACGACAGCCTGGATTTCGCTGCCTGGAATGACGCCTATGCGGACGCCATGCGCGGCGTCTTCACCGAATACAGCGACAATCTGGATGTCTGCGCGCTCTTCGCCGAGGCCATGATGAACCGCACGCCCTGGGCGCTGTGGGATCTCGACAGCGGGGCGATGGCCGACGGCGCCGACACGGCCGAGATCATCAATGCCATCGAAGGCGCGCTCGACCATCTGCCCGGCGCCATGCGCCATGCTGGCCTGCTCCACATGCATGTGCATGTCATGGAGATGTCGCCCCATCCCCAGCGCGCGCTCAAATCGGGCGACGCACTCTATGACCTGATGCCCGATTCGGGCCATCTGCGGCACATGCCCACGCACATCGATGTTCTGTGCGGCAACTACCAGACGGTGGTGGAGCGCAACCATGCCGCCATCGTGGCCGACCGCAAGTTCGTCGAGAGCAACGGCGTCTTCAACTTCTATTCGGGCTACCGGGCGCACGACTATCACTTCAAGGTCTATGGCGCGATGTTCCTGGGCCAGTATCAGCCGGCCATCGAGGCTGCCGAGGAAATGGTCTCGACCATCCCGCGTGAACTCCTGGAAATGGGCTCGCCGCCCATCGCTGACTGGCTGGAAGGCTATGTGCCGATCAAGCAGCACGTGCTGATCCGTTTCGGCAAGTGGCAGGAGATTCTCGACCAGGAACTGCCCGACGACTCCGAACTCTACTGCGTGACGACGGCGATGATGCGCTACACCCGCGCCGTGGCCTTTGCCGCCATGGGCAAGGTGGCGCAAGCGGAGGCCGAGCGCGATGCGTTCATGGAAGCGCGTGACCGGGTGCCGGAATCACGCCGGCTCTTCAACAACACCTGCCTAGACATTCTGGCCGTGGCCGAGCAGATGCTTCTGGGAGAACTGGAATACCGCAAAGGTAACCATGATCTTGCGTTTGAACATCTGCGCAAGTCGGTTTATCTGGACGATCACATGCTCTACGACGAGCCTTGGGCTTGGATGCAGCCCGCGCGCCACGCCTTGGGCGCCCTGCTCATGGAACAGGAGCGCTACGAAGAAGCCGAAGCTGTCTATCGCGCTGATCTCGGCCTTGATGACACGCTACGGCGCCCGTGTCAGCATCCCGACAACGTGTGGAGCCTGCACGGTCTCCACGAATGCCTGAAGCGGCGCGGGGAAACGGTCGAGTCGGTCGTCATCAAACAACGGCTCGATCTCGTTTCGGCCCGCACCGACCTTCCGATCAAGGCGTCCTGCTACTGCCGCATGCAGCACGCCGTCTGACGGCGTTCTTGATCGTTACGCGTTCTTCGAGCGGGCGGAGCACAACCCTCAGAGGCTGCGTTCCCAGTCGTTGATTTCGCGTTCGACCTCACCCTTCTGCATGCTGCAACGTTCCTGCAGCTTGCCGTCCAGCACGTCCCGGTGGCCTTCGGTCTTGTCAATCTCGTCATCGGTGAGCTTGCTCCACCTCTTCTTGGCCTTGCCCTCCATCTGTTTCCAGTTTCCTTCGATGGTGTCCCAATTCATGGTGTTCTCGTGTGAGTTTGTGCGCTTGGCGCTCTTGATCCATCAACGCGGCTGCCGGGAGTTTACTCCCTCAGGAAATCGTTGTCGGCATCATTGACCGTCCGGCTCACGAACGGGACAGTACCGGTCCAAGCAGGGGAGAGAGGCATGGCCGACGGCATGATGCAGGATAAGGTCCCTGGTGACCGGCGCGGGGTGCGGCATTGGGCACGAAATTGCAATCCTGGTCGCCGAGGAGGGGCAGCGGCGGTGGTCAACGATCCCTGCGCATCGCTCGACGGTGCGGGCGAGGATCAGGGTCGGCCGCCGAAGTGGTCGACACTATCCGCGCGGTGGGTGGCACGGCTGTCGTTAACGGCGACAACGTGGCCGGTCCCGACGGCGCACAGCGCATGGTTGTCGCGGCGATGGATGCCTATGGGCGTCTCGACGCGGTGGTTAACAATGCCGGTATTTTGCGCGACGGCATCTTCCACAAGATGAGCCATGCCGATTTCGAGGCCGTGCTGGACATCCATCTGCGCGGCAGCTTCAACACCATCCGCGCCGCCGCCCTGTTCCGCGAGCAGGGTTCGGGGGCGCTTGTTCACTTCATCTTCACCAAGGGCCAGATCTTCTGCATGCGCGGCAACGAGGTCTTTCTGATGAGTCAGCCGCGTCCCATCCGCCAGTTCACCGCGACGGCGGCTGGACGCTAGGGCGCTGGCCGACCAGATGGGCCCGGCCTTCGCCAACGACTTTGCCCCGCTTGACGTCTCGGCCGACGTCTTCAGTTGGGATCCGGTGTGACCAGACCGGATCCCCAGAAGGTCGCGGCCTATACCGTCCCGGTACAGACGCGCGCGCATACGGTGTCGGACGTGCTGCTCTATTCCCTGGGCCTGGATCTGGGAAGTGATCCGATGGACCGCGAAGAACTGCCCTTTGTCTATGAGGAATGGGGACCGAAGGTGCTGCCTACCTTCGCCACGCTGGTCGGCAGCGGCATGGGTTGGCTGTACGACCCGGAACTCGGCCTGGGCGATGCGCGAATGTCCATGGTGACGAGACCCTCACCCTCCATGAACCGCTGCCCGTGCAAGGGACGCTCAAAAGCGCTACGCGGACCGCGGGACTCTACGACCGGGGTGAGGGCAGCCACGGAGTCATGATTCTCGAAGAAGAGATTTGCGATGCGAAGACCGGCGAGCTGCTCGCCACACGCCGCCAGACGGACGTCCTGATCGGGGCCGGCGGCTTCGGTGGCCCGCCTCCGCCCAATCCCGTTCGACCCGCATTGCCGGACCGTGCGCCCGACCACACGGTAACTCGTGCCGTGCTGCCGCAGGTCGCGCTGCTGTACAGGCTGTGCGGAGATCACTACGTGCTCCATGTGGAGCCGGCGTTTGCCCGCCAGGTAGGGTTCGACGGACCGATTCTGCATGGCCTGGCGAGCTACGGCATCGCCTGTCATGTCGTCATCGCGGTGTGCTGCGACCATGATCCCGGAGCGATTGCAACGTTCTACGGACGTTTCACCGCGCCTAGTCTATCCCGGCAAAACGGTGGCGACCGAACTGTGGCGTGACGGCGACCGGGTACAGTTACGTATGCGCGCGGCCGAACGCGATGCCGTGGTGATCGACAACTGCTGCGCCGATCTGCGAGAGTGAGCCATGGTGATCGACTACGACCAACTCAAGGCTTGGGATTTCGGCGAACAGACGGTCGACTGGACCTGGCAGAAAAGCGCGCTTTATGCCCTGGGTGTCGGCTTGGGTTTCGATCCCCTCGATCCCGACCAGCTTCGGTTTGCCTATGAGCCCCGCATGCTCGCGCTGCCGACCATGGCCGTGGTGATGGCGCCATCGGGCTTCTGGCTGCGCGATCCGGCCACCGGTGTTGACTGGAAACGGGTGGTCCATGGCGAGGAAGGCGTCACGCTTCACCGCACGCTGCCGGTCGAGGGGCGGTTTGTGAGCCGCAGCCGGATCGACGAGATCGTCGACAAGGGTGCGGGGCGCGGCGCACTGATCTACATGACGCGCGAGGTCAGCGATGCCGAGACCGGCGCGCCGGTGGCGACGATCACGCGCACTACCTTCTGCCGGGGCGATGGCGGTTTCGGCGGCCCCGAAGGTCCGGTCCGGTCCGTGCATGCCCTTCCCGAGCGTGCGCCCGACCACACCTGTGACCTGCCGACCCTGTCGCAGCAGGCGCTGATCTATCGTCTCAACGGCGACGGCAACCCGCTCCATGCCGATCTCGATGTGGCCAGGGAGGCAGGGTTCGGCCGCCCCATCCTGCACGGCCTCTGCACCTTTGGCGTGGCTGGCCATGCTGTCCTCAAGTCGCTCTGCAACTACGACCCTTCCCGTCTGACACGCTTCGGCGTGCGGTTTTCCGCACCCGTCTATCCCGGCGAAACCATCCGCACGGAGATGTGGCGTGAAGGAAGCGTAGTATCCTTCCGCGCCATGGCGGTCGAGCGCGACGCCGTTGTTCTGAACTACGGCTACGCAGAGATCGCATCATGAGAAACTTCAGGCGAACGGCAGCGGGGCTTCTTTCTTGGATCGTGCTTGCCCCGGTTCCGTCACTGGTCGACACGCTGGCATCCTATCAGTATCGTTGTGGCGGATCCGGTCAACGATACGACGGTCCTGCTGGTGCGCGTGGTGGTCGATGGCATGGCTGTAGTGGCTGTTTGGCGTTTCAATCCCGACACAGCGTGGTTTCCGGTCACCGTGTGCGAGGCTGCCGCGCCGCTCGACACCACCGTGACGGTTTCCGGCGAGACGGTCCCGACAATGGCGGGCCGTGACAGTGGTGATCTTGATGTGGACGTTCTGGGCGATACCGGCTGCTTTCCGAAAGACCAAAGTTGCGACGATGGCTGGCCGTTCCGAGATCTTGCCCGGGTGGCCGCGGACGATCAGCCCGGTCTGGTGATCCATGTCGGCGACTACGATTATCGTGGCACACCGTCGCGCCGCGCCGACGGAGATCCCCGGATCTATGACGGCTGTGTGCCCGGCGCCGACAGTTTCTAATTTTCCCTCGCCGACCTCTCCACCCCCTGCATGGCGCTCCACGCCGCACGGCGCCTGTGGTGACGACCCGACCCTACCGAATTTCGGTTGGCGCTCTCGACATGGTTGTGCTGGACAATTCCGATGGCTGCGATGCCAACGCTTGGCAGGACAAGGCCGCCTTCGCCTGGCAGACACGGGAGTTCTCGCCGCTGCTGCGTCAGGCCACCTTCCTCGCTCAGGCACAGGACGACCCGGTCTGGCTTCCCACGCACCGGCCGTGCTGGTCGTCGACGGTACGTTCGACGGCAGTGACGCCTGGCAACTGACCCCGAAACAGGCGCTGGATGGTGGCTACTCCATCAGATTGCCCTGGTTCTCTCCGGGCACGTCCACGAGGCCCAGGCGCTTTCGTTCCGCAGCGACCGTCCCTTTCAGATCATCGTGGGCAACAGCGGCACCCATCTCGACAGCAACGTTGTGGGCTTGCTCGTCAACATGGAGGTGGACGGGCAAGCCGCGACCGGATGGGTCTCGGTGCTGCCGGGGACGCCTGCTGCCTTCAGTTATCTCTCCCTTGAACTTCAAAACGCGGCGACCTGGCGCGGCAATCTCACTTCCTTTGCCTCCGATGACGCCTCGACCGGCAAGTTGCTCATGACCTGCGCCATGCCCGTGCGCGATGGAGATGTCTGTGCCCCACCCGCTCCCTGAAGGTCCGGACGAACGTTACGCAGCATTTCTGGCTGCAGGACGAATCTGTATTCAGCGCTGCGGCGACTGCGGGCGCCATGTCTTTTTATGCTCGCACTGCCACGGTGCGTCGCTGACCTGGCACGAGATAATGGGTAGGGCACGGTCTACGCCACGGCCGTCATCCGCTGGCGGCACGAAAAGGGCGAACCCTGCAACTTCTGCCTTGTGGAGATGGAGGAGGGCGTGCGCTTTCCGGGCCGCGTCGAAAGTCCCGCGCCCCAGGACGTGAAGATCGGCATGGCCGTCAAGGCGCGGATCAAGCAGGAAAACGGCAAGCCGCTTGTCGTCTTCGATCCGGCATGAGCTTCCGGGGAAAGGTCGCTGCCGTCGGCGTGGGGCTGGCCGGGATCGGCGAGGCGCCGGGGTTGTCCCATCTTGATCTCACCGCCATGGCGGCCAGGCAGGCGCTGGATGAGGCGGATCTTGGTTTCGGCGATGTCGACGGGCTGCTCGCGGCCAATCTGCAGAACATCTTCGCGCCGCTCAATGTCGGTGAATATCTGGGCATCCGCCCGAAGCTATCCGAAGGCACGCAAATCGGTGGGTCCTCTCCGGTCGCGCATCTGATCTGGGCAACCCTGGCGCTCGATGCCAGTCTGATGGACACCGCACTCATCTGCTATGGTAGCACCCAGCGCACGGTGGCGGGAAAGCTGCTTTCGCCCTCAACCAGCGAACCGCTGATCTATGAGATGCCCTGTGGGCCGCGTTACCCCAACAACTCCTATGCGCTTTCGGCCTCCCGACACATGTACGAATACGGCACGACGCGCGAACAGCTTCCCGATCTCACCGTGACCTGCGCCAGCGAAACCGGCCCCGCGCCTTCGAAATGGCGTGTCTGAAAGCCCGATGATATCGATGTGCTGGAATTCTACGACGCGTTTTCGATCAATCCGATCATGTTCCTGGAGGACCTGGGTTTCTGCACCAAGGGGGAAGGCGGGCCGTTCGTCGAAGACGGCGGCACCGCGCCCGGCGGCCGCAGTCCGGTCAACACCAACGGCGGCGGTCTCTCCTGCGTGCATCCGGACATATACGGCATCTTCACCATCATCGAGGCGGTCCAACAGCTTCGCGGCGCGTGCGGCGCGCATCAGGTCCCCGACGCGGCGACCGCCATCAGCCACGGCAACGGCGGCCATTTCTCCAACCAGGTCCCGCAGACGTTGATCGCTGTGCGGCACATGTCGAGGATGCGGTCGACGCCCATGATGAGCGCGATGCCGGCGGGCGGTGTGCCGACCGGGCTCAGCACCATCGCAAGGATGACGATGCCCACGCCCGGAGCTGCCGGCGTGCTGATCGAGGCACCCACCGCCGTCACGACAATCAGCGCCATGTCGGCCAAGCTGATATCCACGCCGAACACCTGGGCCAGGAAAATCGCCGCCACACCTTGATGGAGAGCGGCATCATCGCTGCGGAGCTAGATGTGGAAAAGGCCAGCAGCAGACCCGACAGGACCGTCGCGCGACATAAACCGCCATCCCCAGAAGACCTCCAAGGTCGATCTTGGAGGTCTTCTGGGCCAACAGGCCGAACACGGCAATCGGTGCGAGCAACATGGCCGAGCGTACCACGGCCATGCAGACTTCCTCCAGCGAACCCAACAAATCCAGCAGGGGGATGCGACTGCTTGGGCGGCATCGTGATAAGTACGCCGTCGCCTACGGCGAAGATCACCACGCGCAGCATGTCGTTTTCGACCATGGATCCCAGCGCATTGGCGGGCAGCAGCGCCATGAGTTTTTCGGAAATTTCGGCAAGGTTTGGGTGCGCCCGTGGGGTCCGTCGGCTGGACGGTCGCGTGCCCACGGTTTCGCGCACTATCTCTTGATCGACAAAGCTTCCGGGTTGGATGATCAGCGTCAGAACGATTCCGATGATGATGGCAAGAGCCGTCGTGCCCACACCCAGGCCCAGGACCATGCCCGCGAGCACCTAGGCCCAAAGGCGGCCGCGGACGAGCGGCTGGAGATATCCGCTGAGGTACTTGAGGGAGCGTGGATGGAGCTGCTCCAGAGACGACCGGCGTTGTGTTTGACCCTCGCTTGCCAAACGCACCTTCTTTCCCGTCTTTGAAAGGCCATGCATGTACGGCGTTGCGGTGCCTTGCCATGAGATGGATCAATCCTGTGCGATCAGCGTGGACCGGTTCCTGCTGGTCTACTGGGCGCTCCACGCTGGAGGAAATGTCTTGGACGACTACAACTATCGCCATTTTCCGACCACGGGCGAAAAGGCCGACAAATTCGAAGCCTTCTTTGAAGCTCCCAATGTCGGAACCGTTGTGCCGGACTTCGCGCTTGAGGATCTGGAGAGCGGTGTGCCGCTGCATCTCAAGGAACTCTGGAAAATCGACGCGGTGCCGATGGAGTTCGGCAGCTACGGTTGAGCGTATTGCACGATGGCGGCCAAGGCGATGGAAGAGATCACCGACCGGTCCGTGCGATCGGTGTTTGTGTATGTACGCGAGGCCCACCCGGCCGGGAAGCTCCCGCCCCATGAGAACATGGGGCAGAAGCGCGAGCATGCGCGCCAGGAGACGAACAGAAGACAAGGCGCTCGATATCCTGTTGGACGACCTGACGGGCTCCTGCCACAAGGTCGCCCTCGACGAATGCTGGGGCGGTTGCCAGCGCCGCCGCCAGGACAGCCTGATGCCCGCCTATAGCGAACGCATGATTTGGCGCGCCGAGGACAACGACCGCTTCAGCGAACTCGCGAAACGTTCCGGCCCCCAAACCATCGAGGAGATGTTCGGCGAGGAGGGCCTGAAGAAGGCCTATGGGGAGAAGGACAAACCCTGATCATCCTTCCAGCAAATCCTGCACAGCCTGGTCGAAGAAGGCATGGAAGGGCGGGTGATTCATGCCGCTGGCCACGCAGTGACCCCAGGTCGTCTCGAAAACGCGCAGTTCTGCGTTGCTCATGTGACCGACTTCGATGGCGTTGTCCTCGGGCGGGAAATAGAGGTCTGTTGAGGCAGGCATCACGATCGCCTTCGCTTTGATCGCGCCAAGCGCAGTCTGGAAATCGCTCTTGTAGCGGTTGTTGTTACTGATATCGCCGTGCTGCCAGGTCCAGATCTTGTGGAGCAGGTTGTTGGGGTCCCAGTCGCGGACGTGTTCGTCTTCCCAATCGACCAGCAGGTCTTCACAGGTTCCGTAACCCAGCTCCTTATAGATGCCTTCGCGATACCAGGTCTGCGAGAATGCCCAACCGGCATAGACCCGCCCGAAGGCCTTGAGGCCGCCCACGGGCAGTTGCAGATAGTCACCGCCGTTCCAGTCGCCGTCAGCACAGAGTGCCGCTTTCACCCCCTCCAGGAAGACGACATTGTGCGGCGCGGTCCTTGCCGAACCGCAGAAGGGTAGAATGGCATCGACCATGTCGGGATACTGCGCTCCCCACTGGAAGGACTGGCATGCGGCCATGGACCAGCCGGTCACCAGGGCCAGCCGTTTGACGCCCAGATGTTCGGTCAGCAGCCGGTGCTGGCAGGCGACGTTGTCGAAGAAGGTGGTCTTCGGAAAACGTGGGCCATCTTGCGGCGCGGCATGATTGTCGGGAGATGACGAAACGCCGTTGCCGAAGAGGTTGATGGAAACCACGAAATGCCGTGCGGGATCGATCGCCCGCCCTGCGCCGAAGTAACATTCGTTGCGTGCATGATTGCCCGTGTAGAAGGTCGGGATCAGCACCGCGTTGTCGCCTGTTTCGTCTAGCGTGCCGTAGGTCTTGTAGGCGAGCTTGGCGTCTTTCAGGACCTCGCCCGACTGCAGCGTAACGTCGCCCAGCGCGAAGGCTGCGTGATCGGCCATCAGTAAAGCCGCAGGTATTCCTGCACCTCCCAGTCGGTCACGGCCTGATGGTAGCGCTCCCATTCATCGACCTTGTAGGCAATGAATGAGCTGTGCATCTGCTCACCCATGACGCTCTTCACGAAGTCGTCGTCGCGCAGGGTTTCAACGGCTTCCAGAAGGTGACGGGGTAGCCGTTGCGCGCCCGATTTCTTCATCTCCTCCTCGCTCAGCGAATAAAGATCCTCGTTCAGCGGGCGGCCGGGGTCGTGGCTGTTGACCACGCCGTCGGTCATGCAGGCCGCGGAAATGCCCAAACTCAGATAGGGGTTCATGCACATGTCGGCGGCGCGGTTCTCGATGCAGAAGCGGCTCTGGGGCAGGCGCAGCATGGCCGAGCGGTTGTTGTAGCCATAGGTCATGTGCGTGGGCGCCCACGTCACCGTGCCGCCCTCGAACCCGCCGACGCGGGGCACCAGGCCATTATAGGAATTGACCGTGGAGCAGGCCACCGCCGTCAGCGCGCCGCCGTGGCGCAGCAGGCCGGCCACGGCCCCGTACACCCGGTCGTCCCAGCCGTCGTCGGCCGTCTCGAAGATATTGGCATCGGGTTCGTCGACATGGCGCATGGAGATGTTCATATGCGCGCCCGAACGCCAGTCTCCGATGGTCGGCTTGGGCATGTAGGTGATGAACATGCCGTGTTTCTTGGCGATCTCCTTCAGGAGGATACGCAGGAACACCAGCCGGTCGGCCATCTGCAGAACGTCGGTATAGCCGAAATCGAGTTCGAACTGGCTATAGGCGCCCTCGGCGACCACGTCGTGCAGGTCCCAGTCGAGTTCGCCGTCCAGAATGTCGGTCAACTCGCCCAGGAAGCCCATGGAGTCGATGGAGAATTCTACGTCGTAGCCGAACGCCTGGCGGCGCGGGCGGATGCCTTCGCCGGGCTGGGGGTCGTTGTCCATGGCCTTGACCGGATGGCCGTCCTTCCAGCGCATGGCGATGAATTCCGGTTCGACGCCGGCATAGAGCCGGTAACCCTTGGCTTCGCAGTCGCGCACGATGCGTTTCATCGCGCTACGGGGGCACACGTTGTAGGGCTTGTTGCTCCACCACAGGTCGGCAAAGACCCAGGCGCAGGTCTTGTCCCAGGGACAGATCAGCAGCGAGTCGAGATCGGGCACCATGATCTGGTCGGGATCTGCCGGGCCCAGCTCCGGAACGAAGGAGACCGAGTGCACGGCAAACTGCGGCCCCTTGCCCAGGCACAGCCGCTCCCAGTCAGAAATCGGCACCGGCTTGGTCTTGGGCACGCCCAAAAGGTCGATCCAGCAGCACAGGATGTACTTCACACCCTTTCCGGCCAGCCAGTCGCCGGTCTCCTTGATGTGCTCCTTGGAAGCCAGCGCCTCCTGCAGCGATTGCGGGTCGGGAAGTGTCATGACGGTTGCTCCTGTTTGAATGTGGTTGAACAACTCCGGCCAACCCTTAATCCGTCATGGCCCCATCAAGTGGGGTCATGACGGATTAAGGGGGAAGATGTGCGTTCATGTCCTCAATACCCCAGCTCCGGTCGGACGATGTTGTGGAGGGGTTCGCCGGCGATGAAGCGGCGCATGTTGTTGAGGAAGATGTTGAGCGTGGTCTCGATATAGGTGTTGCCGTCGTCGGCCGAGATGTGTGGCATCACCATCAGGTTCGGCGCGGTCCACAGCGGCGAATCCTCGGGCAGTGGTTCGGGGTCGAAGACGTCCAGAATGGCGCCCGAGATATGGCCGACGCCCAGGAATTCGACCAGCGCATCGTAATCCATCGTTCCGGCGCGCCCGATGTTGACGATGCCCGCGCCGGGCTTCATGCGCGCCAGGCGTTCTCGGCTCATCAGGTTCTTTGTCTCCGGCGTCATGGGTGTCGCGACAAACACCTGATCGGCGCGCGGCAGAAAGGCGTCGAGATCATCGACCGTGCCCATCTCGTCGACATGCGGGTGGGATTTGCCGTGACGGCTGATCCCCAGGACATGAATGCCCAGCTTCCTCAGCTGCTTGGCTGTACCCCCGCCCAGGCTGCCGACGCCCACGATCAGAACCGTGCGCCCTTCGATGGGCGTCGAGAAGAGCGAGAGCCAGTGGCGTTTGGTCTGGTTGCTTGCGATCGCCGGGATGTGGCTGTGGAGCATCATCACCGCCATCAGGCCGAAATCGCCCGCCTTATCGGCCTGTGCGCCCTTGTTGTTGGTGATGACCACGCCTTCGGGCACCCAGTCCATGGGACAGAGGTGCTCGACGCCCGCGCCGATGATGTGAATCCATTTCAGGCTCGGCGCGACCGCGCGCAGGTCATCTGTGGGGAGATCCCAGCACATGAGTGCCTCGGCGGTTTTCATGGACTCCGCGAAGTTGTCGACGTCCCAGTCGATGACCGTGTCGAGGTGTGGCGCGATATCGTGGAAGTCCTTCAGCACCGCCTCATAGCGCTCCCGCGTCGTAGTGAAGACCGGTTCGGCTTCCGCCGTGGGCGGAAAGGTGTCGGTATGGGCGTGGTTGTTCTTTATGTGGACGCGCACGGTCATGCCGCTATCCCTTCGGCTTCCAGCGCCTTGAGCGCGTCGATCACCTGACGGTCACGGGCCTCGCCCTTCAATCCCTCCGCCGCGAACTGGATTTCCATGACGGCCATGCCGGCTTTCTGCAGTAATTTGCGATCGTCGCCGCCGTTGGCGGGGATCTCCAGCACCGTGTCGCCGCCATAGGTCGGCACCGGATTGGGCCAGATCGCCGTGGCGTGGGGTGGCTCCGTGCCGTCCCGCAGGGCGGTGATGAGTTCGCGCAGACGGCGGCGGTACATCTGGATGCCCTTGTCGGAAGGCACCAGGTTCTCTTTCTCGTGTTCGCTTAACCTGCCCATGCCTTCGCAGGCCTCGACATCGGCGGGGAAGCGCTGGCGCTCTTCATAGGGCCGCTCGAAGACCTCGCCCTGTTCGATCAGCTCCGGCCCCTCGGGCGTGTTGTAGGCCGGCGGGTCGCCGCGCTCGCCGAATACGGCCCAGGCGAAACACATGGTTTCGGTGTCGTCGATGGGAACGACCCAGCGGGCAAAGGAGGTGCGCCCGAAATAGCGCTGCCGCGTACCGTCCGCGGCAAAGGCGGCGCCGGCCTGGGTGTAGTTGGGCAGCACCAGCTCGTTCACCCGTACCCAGACGTTGTCGTCGACCCGGCGTGTCGCCGTCCCGATGTAACCCGACGGGCGTTCGTAGAACTTCATCTCGCCGGTCTCCCCGAAGCCTTCGGAGAACTGCTGCCGGCTCATGCGCGAATGCAGGAAGGCGGTGTGGAGCGGGTCGAGAATAGCATCCTGGACCTGCAGCCAGTTGCAGCCGAAGGGCGCCTGATAGGGCACCATGTCGTGGCCGGGCATTTCCAGCGTGTCGTAGACCGGGAACTCGGGCACGGTTTCGGGCGGGCCCAGATAGCCGAAGATGAGCCCCTGGTACTCGCGCACCGGATAGGCGCCCAGACGGGTCGAGGCCCGCAGCCGTTCCTCCACGCCACCGGGCTGATCCGGCGCCTCGATGATCGTGCCGTCCACGTCGAACAGCCAGCCGTGGTAGCAGCAGCGAATGCCCCCGCCCTCGCAGATGCCGAACTCCAGCGATGCGCGGCGATGGGGGCAGTTCTTGTGCACCAGCCCCAGCCTGTCGCTCTTGTCGCGGAACAGCACGAGATCCTCGCCCAGAACCCGGATCAATTTGGGCCGTTCACCGAGATTCCTGGCAAGCTGCACCGGCTGCCAGTAGCGCCGCAGATATTCCCCGCACGGCGTGCCCGGACCGACCTGCGTGAGCAGTGCATCGCTCGCACCGGTCCAGGTCTGGTGGTAGCCGTCATACGGAATGGAGGTGTTGGTACGTGCGGCCATGGTGCGACTCTGGATGATCAGGGGGCGACACGATGCGGTCGTGGCGCAATTGACAGCAAGCGATGAATTTGTACGATGGGTGTGAATGAAATTCACATCAGGATTCCACGTGAAACGCGGCTCGCTCCAGTTCAATGCCTTGCGCGCCTTCGAGGCCGCCGCCCGAAACCTGAGTTTCTCACGCGCCGCCGAGGAGCTCCACGTAACCCACAGTGCGATCAGCCACCAAGTGCGCCAGCTTGAGGCGTCGCTGGGTTTTGCACTCTTCCACCGCGGCAACCGCGGCGTCGCCCTGACCGAGGCGGGCCAGACCCTGATGCCGGTGCTGGCGGACGCCTTCGACCGCATCGTCACCACCCTTAACGGTCTGGTCGACAGTCAGGAAGCGGGCGCGCTGAAGGCGACGACCACGCCAACCTTCGCCGCCAAATGGCTTATCCCCCGTCTGGGTGACTGGCAGCGCCGCCACCCGGACATTCCCGTGCATCTCCACCCGACCCTGACGTTCTCGGACCTTTCCGGCGGTGAGGCCGATATCGGTCTGCGCTGCGGCGTGCCACCCTGGCCTGGATTGGTGGCCGAAGCGGTCATGCCCATCCATCTCACACCGCTCTGTAGCCGCGATGCCATGGCCACCCTGGGCAGCGAACCTGATCCGGCGGCCGTTCTGAAACAAACCCTCATCCATGCCGATATCACCGGTCATCCGGTCGGAGAGGAGTGGCGCTATTGGCTCGAAGCCGCCGGCGTCGATGCCGGCGGCACGCTGCCCGGTCTCTCGTTCCAGGATCCCAATCTGGCGCTCCAGGCGGCCATGGACGGCGTCGGGTTCGCCATGGGGTATCTGGAACTTGCCCAGCCCGACATCGATGCCGGACGTCTGGTGCGGCCCTTCGCGCTGACCGCGACCCATCCGTTCTCCTATTTCCTGGTCCATCACCAGAACCGGGCAAACGATCCGCGCATCGGCGCCTTCCGGGAATGGATCGCCCAGCAAATCTGACTGTCTGTGCGGCTTTCACCGTTGCGGGGATGGCGCGCGAGTGCGGCGCTGGACTACAATCTGCAAAACCAGTTCAGGGGGCCGGGATGGCGCGCGATTCACGTTACGATGTTCTGTTTGAAGAGGTGGCCATCGGTCCGGTGAAGGCGCGCAACCGGTTCTATCAGGTGCCCCATTGCAACGGCATGGGCACCCACTATCCCAGCGCCATGGCGGCGATGCGCGGCGTGAAGGCCGAAGGCGGCTGGGCCGTGATCTGTACGGAAGAATGCGACTTTCACCACACCGGCGACGTCGCGCCGGCCATCGAGGCGCGGCTGTGGAGCGAGCAGGATATCCCCATCATGGCGCGCATGGCCGAGGCGGTGAAAAGCCACGGCGCACTAGCCGGATGCGAACTGGTTTACGGTGGCGCGGCCGGACACAACAGGCAGTCGCGCGAAATTCCCATGGCGCCCGTTGCCATCCCCGTAGAGGGCACCGAACCCGGCCAGGCCCGGGCCATGGACAAGACCGACATCGCGAACTTCCGCCGCTGGCACAAGCAGGGTGCCATGCGCGCCCGCGATGCCGGCTTCGACATCGTCTATGTTTATGCTGGCCACAATCTCTGCCTGCTCCAGCATTTCCTCGCCCATCGTTACAACAAGCGCACCGACGAATACGGCGGCTCGATCGAAAACCGCGTGCGCCTGTTGCGCGAAGTCATCGAGGACACCAAGGAGGCCGTGGGCGACACTATGGCGGTCGCCGTGCGTTTCGCCGTCGATGAGCTGCTGGGCGAAGAAGGCATCACCGCGGATGGCGAGGGTCGCGCGGTGGTCGAACTGCTGGCCGATCTGCCCGACCTCTGGGATGTCAACATCAGCGAATGGGAGAACGACAGTCAGACGGCGCGCTTTGCGGAAGAGGGCTTTCAGGAGCCGTTCATCTCTTGGGTGAAGGAAACGACCAGGAAGCCGGTGGTCGCCGTGGGCCGCTACACCTCGGTCGACCGTATGGTCTCCCTGGTCAACAAAGGCGTGGTCGATTTCATCGGCGCCGCCCGGCCCTCCATCGCCGATCCCTTCCTGCCGAAAAAGGTCGAAGAGGGGTGTATCGACGATATTCGCGAGTGCATCGGCTGCAACATCTGCGTCTCGGGCGACTTCATGATGGTTCCCATGCGCTGCACCCAGAACCCGACCAAGGGTGAGGAGTGGCGCAGGGGCTGGCATCCCGAACGCATCGCGGCAAAGGAAAGCGACAGCCGGGTGCTGATCGTAGGTGGCGGACCGGCCGGACTGGAAGCGGCGCGCGCCCTGGGCCAGCGCGGCTATGAGGTGACGCTTGCCGAGGCCTCGACCGAACTTGGCGGTCACCTCAACCGTATCGAAAAACTACCGGGCCTCTCGACCTGGGGCCGGGTGCGCGACTGGCGTATCGGACAGTTGCACAAGCTGCCCAATGTCGAACTCTTCATGGACAGCGAACTCACCGCGGACCAGGTTCGGGAATTCGGCTTCGATCACGCCGCCATCGCCACCGGTTCCTCCTGGCGCCGCGATGGCCTGGGCCGCGCGCACCGCGCACCGATCCCCGGCGTGGACGAAGACGGAATTTTCACACCCGACGATGTCATGTCCGGAGCGAAACTCTCAGGCCCTGTCGTGATCTACGACGACGATCACTACTACATGGGCAGTGTTCTGGCAGAACTTGCCGTCGAGCAGGGTCACAAGGTCGCCTATGTGACGCCGGCGACCGACGTGGCGCACTGGACGCACAACACCATGGAGCAGTCGCGCATCCAGTACCGCCTGATAAACTTGGGGGTCGATCTCCACTTCGCTCACAAGATCGCCAGCATCGGGGACGAGGAGATCGAACTTTCGTGCATCTATTCCGACAACCGGGCCTGGCTCGACCGCGGCAGTCTGGTCCTGGTGACCATGCGCGATGCCAACAACATGCTCTGTCGCGAACTTACCGATGATCCGGAGGCGCTGGAAACGGCGGGCATCAAGAGCATCACCGCAATCGGCGACTGTCTCGCGCCCGGTCTGGTCGCAGCGGCGGTCTATGGCGGGCATCGCTATGCGCGCGAACTCGATACCGAGGTCCCTCTCGACACGCCGCCCTTCCGCCGCGAAGTGGTGGAACTTTCCAACGATTGGCCTGGAGCAGCCTGATGACCCGTGACCCCCAATACGATGTCCTGTTCGAGCCGGTGAAGATCGGCCCTGTCACGGCGCGCAACCGGTTCTATCAGGTGCCCCACTGCAACGGCATGGGCCGAACCTACCCCTCCAGCATGGCGGCGATGCGCGGTGTGAAAGCCGAAGGCGGCTGGGCTGTCATTTCGACCGAGCAGATCGATATCCATCCCACCACGGACATCTCGCCGGCGACGGAAGGCCGGCTGTGGTCGGATCAGGACATCCCCTATCTCGCCAGGATGTGCGATGCCGTGCACGAGCATGATTCGCTGGCGCTCATAGAACTCACGCACAACGGCAAGTTCGCGGCCAACCTCTACAGCCGTGAAGTGCCGATGTTTCCCACGGACATGCCGGTTGTCGGCTATCCTTGGCAGTGCCGGGCCATGGACAAGACCGACATCCGCAACTACCGGCGCTGGCATCTCGATGCCGTGAAGCGCGCGAAGACCGCCGGGTTCGACATCGTGTGCTGCTATGCCGCGCACAATCTCTCCTTGGCGGGTCAGTTCATGCTGCCGCGCTACAACAAGCGCACCGACGAATACGGCGGCAGCCTGGAAAACCGCGTGCGCCTGTTCCGCGAGATCATCGAGGAAGCCAAGGACGCGGTCGGTGATACCATGGGCGTGGTCGCGCGGTTCGCGGTGGACGAACTGCGCGGCGAAGAGGGCATGGAGTTCGAGAAGGAGGGACGCGAGATCATCGAGATGCTCGCCGAACTGCCCGACCTTTGGGACGTCAATGTCGCCGAATGGGAAAACGACAGCGTCACCAGCCGCTTTGCCGAGGAAGGCTTCCAGGAATCCTTCAGCAGCTTCGTCAAGCAGGTGACGACCAAGCCGGTGGTGGCGGTGGGTCGCTACACGTCCGCAGACCGCATGGTTTCGCTCGTGAACAAGGGCGTCGTCGACATGATCGGCGCTGCCCGGCCCTCCATTGCCGATCCCTTTCTCCCGAAGAAGATCGAGGAAGGACGCATTGAAGACATCCGCGAATGCATCGGCTGCAACGTCTGTGTCGCCTGGGACATTCACAGGACACCCATGCGCTGCACGCAGAACCCGACGAAGGGCGAGGAGTGGCGCAAGGGCTGGCACCCCGAGCGCATTGCGGCCAAGGCGAGCGAGGACAGCATTCTCATCGTCGGTGCCGGGCCTGCCGGACTGGAAGCCGCGCGTGCCGCCGCCGAACGAGGCTACAACGTGACGCTCGCCGAGGCACGTGAGGAACTGGGCGGTCGCGTGGCCCGTGAGAGTGCGCTGCCCGGACTGTCGGCTTGGAGCAGGGTGCGTGACTACCGCCTGCACCGCATCCGGCAGATGGCGAACGTGGAAATCTTTCCCGGCAGCAGGCTTGATGCCGAACAGGTTCTGGAGTTCGGCGCCAATCAGGTTGCGATCGCGACCGGCGCGCGCTGGCGCTCGGATGGCTACGGCGCTTCGCACCAGTTTCCCATCCCCGGCACCGACGGCGCGAATGTGCTCACGCCCGACGACATCATGGACGGCACCGTGCCCGATGGCCCGGTCGTCGTGTACGACGATGAGCATTACTACATCGGCGCAGTCATCGCCGAGAAGCTGCGTGCTGACGGCCTGGATGTCGTTCTGGTCACAACCGAGTCGAAGGTCTCCTCCTGGACCGACGCGACGCTTGAGCAGCATCGCATCCAGGCGCGTGTTCTGGACGTGGACATCAAGGTCATCGTCAGCCATGGCCTGAAGGAGATCGCCGCTGACCGCGTCGACATCGCGTGCGTGTACAGCGGCAAGGTGCAGCCGCTGGAGGCCGCAAGCACGGTCATGGTGACCTCGCGTGTGCCGGTCGACGGATTGTTCCATGACCTGATGGAGAAGGAATCGCAGTTTGCCGATGCTGGCCTGAAGGGCGTGAAGCGGATAGGCGACTGCTACGGCCCCTCGATCATTGCCTCGGCCGTCTATGAAGGACACCGTTACGCCCGTGAACTCGACTGCGAGCCCGACGCCGATATTCCCTATCGCCGCGAGCTTACCGAGATGGCCGGGGACTTCGCGCTGCCCTGAACGAAAGGAAGGCCGGGTGTCGCCACCCGGCCTTCCGGTTTCGTGATGGACGAACCGGCGCTTACATCATCGCCCGATCAGTCCACTCCTTGACCTTGTCGGGACTGTTGTCGAGCCACTCGTTCACGACTTCGACGAGATCACGGCCGTTGTCGTCGATTTCCGACATCATGGCGGCCTGTTCGGCGTTGTCGATCGAATAGACCTCGATCAGATTCCAGGCTGCGGGATGCGAGTTTTCCAGGTCCTTGTTGACGACCTTCCAGATTTCGGCCGAAGCCCAATCGCAGTCATAGGTCGCGTTGGGGTTCATGCCGAGCGATGGGTCGTCATGACAGCCCTCGAAGTATTCGGGCAGGTAGATACGCTCCATATCGATCTGGGCGTGCAGCCAGTGCGGCTCCCAGAACATGGCCAGCAGCGGTGCCTTGCGACCCACGGCCGAACGGATTTCGGCGATGATCGCACCCTCGCTACCGGACGGGATGGAAACGTAATCGAGATCGAGCGCCTCGATACGACGGGCGTTCGTGTCACCCCATTCCGTAGGATAGTCCAGGAAACGGCCGGAAGGCGCGGTATCTGCAGCCTCGAAAAGCTCCGTACAGTCGTTGAGCGCTGACCAGTCGGGCAGACCCGGGCACATCTCGATGACGTAAGCCGGAACGTACCAGGCCTCCTGCGGCCTCAGACCGGACTCGCCCAGAACCTGAACGTTGCCCGACGCAATGGCATCGTCGAAGGCTTCGCCGATGTTGGAGCTCCAGATTTCCAGCGTGGCGTCGAGATCGCCGTCGGCCAGGGCCGTCAGCTGCGGATAGTAGCCCGCCGTGACGTATTCGACGTTGTAGCCCATGCGCTTGAGGACTTCGCCGGCAACCGTCGTGCTGATGTGCTGGCCCGTCCATTCGTTCATCGCGAGCTTGATCGGCTCGTCCGATTCAGGAACGTTCTGCGCCTGTGCACCGACCGACATGCCCATAACGAGCGCGCCGACGGCGACAGCCGAAGAGAGTTTGTCGAAAAGATCCATATGTTGTGTCTCCCGGTGTTTGGATCATGAAGCGCCGACAATGCGGCGCTTATGGAGCATTCTATCAGCCAAAGCGGGGTTCGATGCAAGCCGCGCTCTTTGCCTGACTCTCACACGCCTTCGCGAAACAAGGTGTCGGGTGCGGCCACCCGACACCTGACTGTTCGGCGCAACGGTGCTTACGTCGTTGCCTGGTCGGTCCACTCCTTGACCTTGCCGGGATTGTTGTCGAGCCACTCGTTGACGACCTCGATGAGATTGCGGCCCTTGTCGTCGGTCTCCGACATCATCTGTGCCTGCTCAAGGTTCGTGATGGAATAGGCCTCGATCAGTTTCCAGGCGCCGCGATGACCGCACCCTCGCCGCCCCATTCGGCGGGATAGTCGGGGAGCCGGCCCGCGGGCATGGGTTTCGGGCGCAGCGAACATCTCGGTGCAGTCGTTGAGTGCGTTCCAGTACGGCAGGCCGGGGCACAATCTCGGCCATGTAGTCCGGCACATACCAGGCTTCCCGAGGCTGCAGTCCCGAAAGCGCGACGATCTCGACCACGCCGGCAGCCGAAGATTAAGTCTGCGAAATGGATCCATTTGTTGTGTCTCCCAGTTCATTGGATCGGGGTCGGCCTCTGCGGGCCGAAGCCAGGACCGTTGATCCGATCTGGGCTCATGGATGCAAAAACTCGTTTGAGATCAGGACATGTGGCGGGACGATTGGCTGCCTATGCCTTCTGCTCTAAGGTCGCAATTCCTGGTGAATGGGGGCATTCATGGCCGATTTTGCGCATGCTGCGACGCGTAGCCGTGATCTCGACATCGTCCGCGCACGCATCTATGCCGTCGCGCCCGCCTCCACGCCGCCCTGTCGCTGGACCGGCCAGGATGGCTATGTGCGCATCACGGACAACATCCTGCGCCTGACCGCGGCCAACGGTCTGGAAGGCTGGGCGTCCAACACGTCCAATGCGCCCCGGGACCGCGATGGCGGTGCGCCCGAACGCACGCTGGCCGACCGGCTGCATGCCGTCGCGCCGCAGATCATGGGTGCGTCGGCGCTGGAGCGTGAGGCGGTTTCCGAACGCCTGTTGCGCGCGAGCGACGATCCCCGGAAACGGGCGGAATCGCTGATCGACATCGCGCTCTGGGACCTGATGGCCCGCGCCGCCGGTCAGCCACTCTGGAAGATGCTGGGCGGTGCCCGAGAGTCCATTCCCGCCTATGCCAGCAGCCCGGTTCTCGATTCGGTCGAGGACTGTGTCGCCTTTGTCGGCGACCTTGCCGACCGTGGCTATCGTGCGGTCAAACTCCATACGCGCTGCGATCCCGATTGGGATCTCGCCATGATCGAGGCCGTGCACGCCGCGCACGGATCGCGCATCCGCTTCATGCTGGATGTCGAGCAGCGTTACGACCTGCAGACCGCCGTGCGCATGGGGCGCTGCCTGGCTGAACTCGGCTTCGTCTGGTTCGAGGCGCCGCTGCCCGACCGGGATCTGGTGGCCTATGGCGAGCTGCGCCGGGCGGTCGGTGTGCAGGTCATCCCGGCCGGCAACACGCTGACCGGGCTCGACGAACTGCGCGGCGGGATCGCGGCGAAGGCCTGGGATCACGTGCGCACCGGACCGACGCATAACGGCGGCATCGGCGCGACCGTGCGCGCCATGGGTCTGGCAGCTGCGAACGGCATGACCGTCGAGCTGCAGTCCTGCGGCTATGAGGGCCGCAGGCTCGCCGCGCTGCATCTGGCTTTGGGTCTGGGCAACTGCGGCTGGTTCGAACAGCCGGTCGACGAAGGCGACTACGAGTACGAACTGGCCCGGCCGCCCGCGACGGACACCAGGGGACTCATCCATGCGCCCGATCAGCCCGGACTTGGCGCCGTGCCGGACTGGGAACGCATCGAGCAGGATGCATTCCTCACTTTCGATTTGGAAGACTGAACCATGGACGATGACTTCAAAGTCACGCGGGTGCGCGCCTATGCGATGACGCCCAGGCAGACCAGACCCACGCGCTTCCACGGTCGCATGGACCTCGAGGCCATGAGCATCGAGTTGGCGCGCGTAACGCTCGCCAGCGGCGCCGAGGGCGCGGCTTCCTATCTCAGCGGATACTCCGGACGCGAAACCGGCTGCGTGGTGCGCGAGGTGGAAGCGCTTGCCGACATGGTCCTGGGTGCGGACGTGACGCGCCGCAGCGACGTCACCGACCGCATGCTCAAGGCCGCCGGTGCCTGGCAATGGGCCTGCGTCTCCATCCTGGACTGCGCCATGTGGGATGCCTATGGCCGCGCGGTCGGACAGCCGGTCTGGCGTCTGCTGGGTGGTTACCGCGAGCGCATCCCGGCCTATGCCAGCACCGATGCGTTCATGACACTGGAGGAATACTTCGATGCCGCGAAACGTCTCGTGGCGATGGGTTATCCCGCCATCAAGTTCCACATGAACACCGATTCCGATTTCGATGTGGAACTGGTCCGGGCGATCACCAGGCTCTATGGCGACGGCAGGGTGCGGTTCATGACCGACCAGGAACAGCTCTGTACCTTCGATGAGGCCGTGCGCTTGGGCGAAGCCATGAGCAATGGCCCGTTCGACTGGCTGGAAGCGCCGCTGCCCGACCGCGGACTCGATGCCTATGTCGAGCTCAACGCGGCGGTCGGTGTCGATGTGCTTCCCGCCGGCAACACGCTGCTCGGGCTCGAGAACTGGCGCGAGGGGCTCCAGCGCAAGGCATGGTCGCGCCTGCGCTTCGATGTCTGCAACGCGGGCGGCCTTTCTGTCGCGCCCCAGGCTTTCGGTCTGGCGCGCGCCATGGAGGTGCCGGTCGAGCTGCAGTCCTATGGCTTCGGGACGGCGCAGCTCGCCAATCTGCATGCCATGCTGGGCCTTTCGGGCGGCACGTGGTTCGAACAGCCCGTGCCGCAGGAATCCTTCGACTTTCCTCTCTCCAATCCGCTCAGGCTCGACGCCCTGGGCTGCATTGCCGCGCCCGGGGGCGCCGGCTTCGGGGCTGAAATCGACTGGGCCGATGTCGAGGCCCAGGCCACGGTGCGGTTCGACAGCGAACGGGGCCGACCTTCCCGCCGCCTGTGACCTGTTCCGACAGGCTGTGGTGGTGCATAATCCCCCCCGAATCACCAAGACGAAGAATCACCAAGGCGAGGAAATGACCATGACCAAGTCCAAAGTCACCCGTTTCGAATCCGGGCAGGCGATGGCGCCGTGGCCGGAAATCCCTGAAAGCGCGCTGATCGAGGGCAAGCCGGTGCAGCAGGGGCATCTCTACTTTCAGGACGATGCCTATGGCCTGAAAATCGGTGTATGGCACTGCACGCCGATGCACACCAGGGAAGGGCCGCACGGCTCCAGCGAATACTGCATCGTCCTGGACGGCTCCGCCTCGGTCATCGATACCGACGGCAAGGAGTACCGTTTCGGTCCCGGCGAGGCGATGTTCCTGCCCAAGGGCGTGAAGCGGCAGTGGAAGCAGACCGGGCACTGCCACAAGTTCTTCTTCATCTTCGAGGATCCCTCGGGTTCGGAATCGGACGATCCCGACGCCCTGCGGCCCATCCGCCTGGAGGGCCACGGTCCCGGCGGCAGGATGGACGTGATGGACCTGCCCGATACCTCGCGTTTCCTGGGCGGCGTTCCCACGCAGCACGTCCATACCTATCACGCCGACCCCAGCGGCCGGTTGACCGCCGGCGTGTGGGACTGTACGCCCATGACGACAAAGGGCGGGCCGTTTCCGCGTCATGAGCTGATGTCGATCCTGGAAGGCGGCGTGACGATCCGCGAGGAGGGCGTGGGCGACCATGTCTTCGGGGCCGGCGATACGTTTCTGGTCGAGAAGGGAGCCCCGGTCTCCTGGATCGGCGAGGAATACGTGCGCAAGTATTTCGTCATCTTCTATCCCGACGAGGCCATGGCCCGCGTCGCGGATGCAGCAGAGTGAGAAGGAGGAGCAACCATGAGCGATCTTAGACCGATCACCTATTCCAGCCAGGGTCCCGAGGGCGGCCTGGAAACCTGGGAACAAATCCCCGCCGATGCGCTGACCGCGGGCGAGCCGGTGCAGACCGGCCACAACTACTTCACCGACGAGACGGGCACGCTGACCACGGGCGTGTGGGCCTGCACCCCGATGACCACCAGGATGGCCCCCTATGACGTCAACGAGTACATGCTGGTGCTGGAAGGCTCGGTGACCATGATCCACGAGGACGGCACCGAGAAGACGATCCGTGCCGGCGAGAGCTTCGTCGTGCCCAAAGGCACGCCGTGCGTGTGGAAACAGACCGGGGATATCCGCAAGTTCTATGTCATCCACGACGACCCCTCCGGCGAGAAGCTCGGCGACGACGGGCTGACGGTGCGCACCTTCGGCCACGACGACAGGCTCGATCCCGTCGGCGAGCAGGATGAATCCCGCTACATCGGCGGCACGCCCAGGCAGGGCATCAGGGTCTTCTTCCAGGACGCCACCGAACAGATGACGGTCGGCCTGTGGGAAACCGAGGAAATGCACACCAGGCCGTCGCCCTTCGGCCGCAACGAGCTGATGCATATCCTGGAAGGCGAGGTCACGATCACCGACGGCACCGGCAAGGCCAGCACCTACAGGGCCGGCGACACCTTCATGGTGCCCAGGGGCATGATCTACCAGTGGGACAGCGTGGGCAAGGTGCGCAAGATCTTCTGCATCTTCCAGCCCAGGGAAAGCGCCGCCGCCCGGCCCGAGGCTGCCGAGTAGACGACGATTCCATAGCGCCGGCATTTGCCGGACATGCCTTCCGGCCCGGTGCGGCCATGACCCGGTCGCACCGGGCCGGTTGCATGCCGCAGGCGGGGGTTGCGGCGGAAATGCCATCCGGAAACCCTGTGCGTGTTGCTGGCGTCCATGCAATGGCCGGGGAAAAGCCGATGCCACGCCCGACGACCATCCGGACCCGCAAGGCGCTGGCGCAGGGCGTGGCGGAACTGTGTGCGCTGGATGAACGGTTCTTCGCGTTGTATGACGCCGTGGGTGACCCGCCCCTGCGCCTCTCCCGGCCGGGGCTGGCGACCATCCTGCGCGTGGTGACCGAACAGTCGATCTCGCTCGAGGCCGCGGCCTCGATCTGGGCCAGGCTGGAGGCCGAATTCGATCCCCACACGCCGGCCGGGGTCCTGGCGGTGCCGCCCGAACGGCTGCGCGAACTGGGCCTGACACGGGCCAAGGGCCGGGCATTTCATGGCCTGGCCGGGGCCGCCGCCGAGAACCTGTTCGACCGCCTGCCCGGGCTGGACGACGAGGCTGCGCGCGCCGAACTGACCGCGCTGCCCGGCATCGGTCCCTGGACGGCGGAGGTCTATCTGCTGTCCTGTCTGGCGCGCTCCGATGCCTGGCCCGCCGGCGACGTCGCGCTGCAGACCGCGGCGGGTCGCGCGTTCGGACTGGATCCGCGCCCGGGCGGGAAGGACCTGGAGAGGATGGCCGAAGCCTGGCGCCCCTGGCGTGCCGTCGCGGCCCGTCTTCTGTGGGCCTGTTACCGCCATCCGGTGACGGGCGCCCGGACCATGGCCGGGATGTAGGGCGCGTTCGACCGCACGGCGCGCAAGGGACCGGAAGGTTCAGGAGAAGGGTCTGATGTCGCGCCGGGCGATGATGCGGAAACGCCAGCCGAACAGCAGCATGGCGGCGATGATGCCGATGACCTGGGCCCACAGCAGACCGGGCACGCCGCCCTGCAGGTGATGCCCGAGCAGCCAGGCCATGGGGACCATGACGATCCAGAAGGCGAGAAAACTCAGCCCGGTGGTTGGCCAGATATCGGCCGCGCCACGCAGGGCGCCGAGCAGGACGCCCTGCAGGCCGTCGCCCACGATGAGGAAGAAGATGATGAAGAGGCCCGCCACGATCACCGGCACGACGGCGGGATCGTTGGTGTAGATCGAGGCAAGGGACTCGGGGAAGAGGATGACGAGGCAGGCCAGCGGCGTCATGAGGAGGCCGATCAGGCCGGTGCCGACCCAGCCCGCGGTCTCCATGCCCTTGCGGTCCTGACGCCCGACCGCGTTGCCGACGCGCACCGAGGTGGCGGTCGACATGCCGATGGCGACCATGAAGCAGAACGCGTTGACGTTCATCGCGGCCTGATAACCCGCGACCGACGCCACACCCAGCCAGCCCGCCATGATGGTGATCGACATGAAGGCGGTGGTCTCGAAGGTATAGGAAAGCGTCATGGGAATGCCCAGGCGCAGGAACCGCTTCTGCAGGCCGAAGAAGTTCTCGACCCTGCGGAAGATGCCGTAGACCCCGGCATCCTTCATGAGGAAGAGGATGTAGCCGGCGATGGCGAAGAACATGATCCAGCGGGTCAGGTTGGTCGCGAGCACCGCGCCGTCCGCGCCGCCGGGCACGACATCCGGATCGCCGTAGATCAGATACCAGTTGAGTCCGGCGTTCACGATGTTGGCCGCCAGCATGATGACCATGCCCGGCTTCACACGTCCGACGCCCTCCAGGAACATGGAGGCCCCGGTGAAGAGAAAGATGGCGGGCATGCCCCAGGCGAACATGACCATGGCGGCGCCGCCGCCGCGCGCGAGATCGGCTTCCTGCCCGGTGAGCAGCAGGAGCGCCTCACCCTCGAACAGTATCAGGGACCAGAGCAGCCCCAGGATCAGGCCGTCGAGCAGGGCGACCCAGAGAATGCGCCCGCATTCGTGTTTTCTGTTCGCGCCGTCGGCCTGGGAGACCAGGATGACCGCGCCCGACAGCATGCCGATGCCGATAACCAGCATGGCGATTTGGGGTGCATAGGCGATGGCGAGATAGGCAAGCTCGGTGCCGCCCGCCTGTCCGGTCATGATGGTGTCGACCGTGACCATGACGAGCTGGCCGCAGCGCGCGACGATCACTGGCCAGGCGAGATTGAACGTGCGCACGACATGTTCGCGCAGGCTGTCGGCGGCGGGTCGCTGCGCAGGATCGGGTGGGGTCAGGAGCATGGAGAGAACCGTGGTGACCGGTCTGGTTCTTTAGCCCAGCCGATCCCACGTCGCCAGCACCTGCTCGGCCTGCGTTTCAGAGGTCACTGCGGCGCGACATGGTCCTGCGTGCGCGTGACCCGATCGAGGTGATCGGGCCAATGGATGCCCCGGCCGTCGATCACCGCCTGGAAACGGCCGGTTGCACCGTCGGGCCGGACGTTCCGGCGGCGGCGGAAACGGTCGTCCCCGATCCACCATTCGCCGGCAAAGGCGGCTCCCGCCACCAGAGCGATCGGCAGGCCGACGGCTGTTTGCGTGCGGTTGCGATCATGAACGGTCCCGCTTCGTCGGGTGAGACATTTCAGGTTCCGAAGCGGCTCATGAGGAAATCATGCACTCGCCTGACGCTGTCCTCGTAAGCCGCCCTGTTGAAGATCAGCGTATGGCCGTAATATTCGCCGTTGCAACCCAGGCAATCATAGGAGTGGGTGGCGTCGGGATAAACCACGAGCTCGATCTGCGATCCGTCCTCGGCATGGTGCTCGGCCATGGCTTCGCAGAGACCGGCGGGCGTCCAGTCATCGGCTTCCCCGATCAGGACAAGCAGGGGCGTGGCGAACGGCTGTGAGGTTCGTTGGCAATAGGGGTAGATGGCGATGGCTCCGGACAGCGCCGATTTGAGATCGTCACGTGTGCTGCCGGGCTCGGCGACGGCGCCAAGGACCACGCCGGCCCCGTGCGACCAGCCCATGACGACCATCCGTGAGCTGTCGATTTCCTGCCTGGCCTGCAGGAAAACGATCGCGCCGTTGACGTCGGAGGCTCTGGGAACCGGGCGCCGAATGTCGGTGCAGATTTCGTCGATACCCCGTGACGTGAAACTGTCCACGCGCAGGCTGGCGTAACCCCAGTCGGCCAGCAGGCGCGCCCAGCGGGTGTGGTTGTCTCCCAGGCCGTTGCAGCCGTGCAGCATGATGACCGCGGGCACGGGACCGGCGGCCGACTCCGGCAGGGTCAGGATGCCGGAGACATCGCCCGGCGGATGCGCCGATGCGCCGGGATAGGTCTCCACGGAGGAAAAGTTGACCTGCTCGGGGATGCATGCGGTCAGGAGGGTCGAAACGCCGAGCGCCAGGAGCGCTTTTCCAACGATGTTCATGGTCTCTTCAACGATGTTCATGGTCTCTTCAACGCTGTTCATGGTGTCTTCGACGCCTGTTCATGGTGTCTTCGACACCGGGGAATCGGATTGAAACCCCGTGTATCACGGATTGGAACGCCACCAGGCCGTGATGTCGACGCCATAAAGCGGCGCGGAGCCGGGGCGGTGGATATCGCTCCAGCGTGCCACCGGGTCGGCATTGCGGTGGTAGAGCGGCAGGACGTAACGCTGCCACATCAGGATCCGGTCGAGTGCGCGCGCGGCCGCAACGAGGTCTTTCCGGCTGCGGGCATCCGAGAGCGCGGCGATCATGGCGTCGATCGCGGGATGCCTGACCCCGGCATAGTTGCGGCTGCCCTCGGCGTCGGCCGCGTCGCTGCCCCAGTAGATCCACTGTTCGTTGCCCGGCGAGAGCGAAACGCCCCAGCGCCAGACCATGGCGTCGTAGTCGAACGCGGCGATGCGCACCTGGTGCTGGGCGGCATCGACCGTGCGCAGGTTGGCCTTGACGCCCAGCCGCTCCAGATTTCTGAGCCAGGGCAACAGAATGCGCTCCCGGGAGTGGTCGCCCAGCATGATTTCGAAGCTGAGCGGTTCGCCCTCGCCGTTGCGCCGCTCCCCGTCGGCCATTGCGTAACCGGCCTCTTCGAGGAGCGCGCCGGCGCGGGTGAGCTGTTCGCGAAGCCGTCCGCTGCCATCGGTTTCGGGCCACCGGAACGGTTCGTCGAAGAGTTCGGGCGCCAGGATTTCGCGCCAGGGCTCGAGCAGGGCAAGCTCGCCATCGCTTGCCGGTCCGGTCGCGGACAAGGGCGAATTGTCGAACAGGCTCCTCGTCCGGACATACTGGCCGTGCAGCAGGTTGGCGTTGGTCCAGGCAAAGTCGAAAGCCAGGCCCAGCGCCTCGCGCACGCGGATATCGTCGAACGGCGCGCGGCGCTGGTTCCACACCACGGCGAAGAGGCCCGAGGGCCGCCCGGTGGGAACCTCCTCGCGCACGATCGCCCCGCTTGCCACGGCCGGGGTGTCGTAGCCCGTGGCCCAGCGCAGGGCATCGGTCTCGAACCGCACGTCCACGTCGCCCGCAAGGAAGGCCTGGAGGGCGGCGTTGCCGTCGCGGTACCAGGTGTATTCGATGGTCTCGAAGTTGTAGCGCCCGGCGCTGGAGGCAAGATCGTCGGCCCAGTAATCGGGATCGCGGCGGTAGACGACACGGCGGCCGGGATCGATCCGTTCGACGACATAGGGACCGGTGCCCAGGGGCGGCTCCAGGCTGGTCCGCGCGAACGCCACATTCTCGAAATAGGCCGCCGACATGACCGGCATCAGCCCCAGGATCATCGGCAGTTCCCGGTTGCCGGGGACGAGCTCGAAACGCACCGTGGCCTCGTCGGGCGCGCGGGCCTGCGTCACACCGGCATAGTAGGTCTGCGTGTGCGGTTTGCCGTCGCTGAGCAGCGCATCGAAGGTGAAGAGCACGTCATGGGCCGTGACGTGCGTACCGTCGCTGAAACGGGCGCGGGGGTCGAGATGGAAGACGATCCAGCTGCGGTCGTCGGCGAGTTCGATGGCGCGGGCAAGCTGGGGATAGAGCGTGAAGGGCTCGTCGGGCGAGCGGTAGAGCAGGCTCTGGAACACCAGCCCCAGGCCGCGGGCGGGCAGGCCGAGCACGATATGGGGGTTCATGCTGTCGAAGGTGCCCACCTCGGCCAGGCGCAGCGTGCTGCCCCGGACTGCGTCGGGATTGACCCAGGCGAAGGGCTCCCGGGGGCCGTCGGGAAAGGCCGCCTCGCCATGCATGGCAAGGGCATGCAGAAGGGGCGAATCGTCGCTCCAGGCGGGCCAGCACGACACGAGAACGACAAAAACCGCGCCTGCCATGGCGTACACGGAATGGTTTGCCATGTTCATGAGACTATTATGTGTGCCTGCCAAAGGCACGGACATCCTTGCGCGGGGGAACCATCGTCATGTCGGTCCTTGCAACGACCCTGTTCAGCGGGCTTGATTTCGAACGCGACGGCAAGCAGGTCGCGCGCCTGAACCTGCCCCATTCGGTGACGCGATCGGCCTATGGCGTGATACCCATCCCGATTGCGGTGATCAGGAACGGCGAGGGCCCCACGGTTTTCCTGATGGCGGGCAACCATGGCGACGAATACGAGGGCCAGATCGCCCTGGGCAACCTGATCCGCGATCTCGAGCCCGATCGGGTTGCCGGGCGGGTGATCGTCATGCCCTCGGCCAACCTGCCCGCGGCGCGCGCGGGGCAGCGCGTCTCGCCGCTGGACGGCGCCAATCTCAACCGCGTGTTCCCGGCCGATCCGGCGCACGGCCCCACGCACGAAATCGCCCATCACATCGAACATCACCTGATGCCCATGGCCGACATCTTCGTCGACCTCCATTCGGGCGGCGGGTCGCTGGACTACGTGCCGTATGTGTCCGCCTCCCTTTCCGGCGACCGCGAGCGGGACCGACGCGCCTGTGAACTGATGCGCGCGTTCGGCGGGTCCTATGGCCAGCTCTGGGATGCCGGCGACATCGGCGCGACCACCGGCGGCGGCAGGACCGCGGGCGGGGCGGCCATGCGCCAGGGCGTCATCGAGCTGGGCGGCGAGTTCGGCGGCGGCGCAATCGTCAATCCCGATCATCTCCGGCTGGTCGAGCGCGGCGTGCGCAACCTTCTCGCAGAAGCCGGGGTCACGCCCGGCGTGGCGGTCGAGGAGACCGGGCCCATGCGCCTGATGGCGTCCGAGAGCACGGATCTCTTCAGTTTTGCACCCGACTACGGCGTTTTCGTTCCCGCCGTCCGGTTGGGTGAGGAGGTGAGCGAAGGCGACCTCGCCGGCGCCGTCCACAACCTCGAACATCCCGAGCGTGCCCCCATGGCCGTGCATTTTCGCGCTTCGGGTCTGCTGATCTGCGTGCGCGCCATTGGCCGCGTCGAGCCGGGCGACTGCCTGGGGCACCTGGCCGTCGATATCGATGAACCACGATTTTGAGCTCATGAACGAAACGTCCGGAACTCCTGGCCGGGAAGCGTGCTGGCCGCAACGCTCCCCTATCCGCGCGCCCAAGCTGGGCGACCGGGTTTACGAACGGATCGTGGAACGCATCGTGGCGGGCACGCTGGCCGAGGGTGACCGTCTGCCCAGCGAGCACGAATTCTGCCGCATGTTCGAGGTTTCCCGGCCGGTGATCCGCGAAGCCCTGGCGCGTTTGCGCGCCGACGGTATCGTCGATTCGCGCCAGGGGTCGGGGAGTTACGTGCGCCGCCGTCCGGTGCGCGACCTGCTGCGTTACGGTGAAACGGCCAACGCGGCGCAGCTCCTGCGCTGCTTCGAGTTTCGCATCGCACTGGAAGGCGAGGCGGCCGCGCTGGCCGCCGCCCGGCGTACGCCCCGGGAACTGCGCAGGATCCAGCTGGCCCACGAAGCGTGCAACGAAGCCGCGCGCAAGGGCCGGCTGGGCAAGGAGGAGGATCTGGCGTTCCACATGGCGATCGCGCACGCCGCGGGCAACGAACTCTTCGCCGAAACCATGGAACTCCTGCACGACGACATTCAGGACGGCATGGACATGGCGCGCAGTCTGAACAGGTCCGAGCAGCGCGAACGCATTGCGATCCTCAAGGGCGAACACGACGCCGTGGTTTCGGCGATCACCGACCATGACGGCGACCGCGCGCGGGTCGCGATGCGCGCGCACCTCCATAACGCGCAGCGCAGGATCGTGGGTTCGAAGTCGCCATGAAGTCGCCATAAGGCCCCGCGCGCCGTGTCTGTACCCGGGGCGTTCCGCGCCCTGCGCGCCGCCGGGGGCCTGTCGCAACGACACGAATCCCCGACCTTCACGCCGGTGGCGTAATTCTCCGGATGACCGCCTTTCCCGACGTCGCTATCGTTCGGTGTCGGCAGGAGTTTCTCGAGATGGTCAATCTGGTCGCCACGGACGCGGGTCTCGAGGTCCGCACGGTGTTTCCGCGCAGGGTGCGCATCGTCGAGCACCAGTGGATTCCCATGTCGGACGGCACGCGCCTGGCCGCGAGGATCTGGCTGCCCGAGGACGCCGAAAGCGATCCGGTCCCGGCCATCGTGGAATATATCCCCTACCGCCAGCGCGACTTCACCCTGCCGCGCGACGAACTGATCCACCCCTGGTTCGCCGGTCACGGCTATGCCGCGATCCGCCTGGACACGCGCGGGTCGGGCAACTCCGAAGGCCGGCCCATGGACGAGTATGTACGCCAGGAACAGGACGACATGCTCGATGCCCTGGCATGGCTGGCCGGACAGCCGTGGTGCACGGGCAAGTGCGGCATGATCGGCATTTCCTGGGGCGGGTTCAGCGGCCTGCAGACCGCGTTCCGGCGTCCGCCGGAACTCAAGGCGGTCATCACGCTGTGCTCGACCGACGACCGTTATGCCGACGACGTGCATTACATGTCGGGCTGTCTCCTGCGCAACAACCTGGCCTGGGGCGGGCAGGCGCAGGCCTATTTCGCGCGTCCGCCCGACCCTGCGATCGTCGGCGACGCCTGGCGCGCGATGTGGATGGAACGGCTCGACAACCTGCCCTTCACGACTGCGGAATGGACCGGCCATCAGCGCCGTGACGACTACTGGAAACACGGTTCGGTGTGTGACGACTGGGATGCCATCGCATGCCCGGTCTTCGCCGTCACGGGCTGGGCCGACGGCTACACCAATACCGCGCTGAGGCTGATGGCCGGGCTCAGGGTTCCGCGCCGCTGTCTGATCGGTCCCTGGGCGCACGGCTATCCGCATCTGGGCGCGCCGGGACCCGCCATCGGCTTTCTCCAGGAATGCCTGCGCTGGTGGGACCGCTGGCTCAAAGGCGTGGAGAACGGCATCGAGAAGGAGTCGATGGTGCGTCTTTGGCTGCAGGATGCCGCGCCTCCCGCCGCCCGGCAGAGTGAGCGTCCGGGCCACTGGATCGCCGAAGAGGCCTGGCCGCCCGGGGATGGCGAGGAACGAAAATTCGGGCTCCATGCCCGCGGCTCGCTGGCCGGGGACGCCGGGTCCGGGATGATCGGGGTTGCCACGCCGTTGACGGTGGGCACCTTGACCGGCGAGTGGAACCCGCACGGTATCGGACCCGAACTGCCGCTCGACCAGCGTCCCGAGGACGCGCTTTCGGTCGTGCTGGACGGTGCGCCGCTGGAGGAGGATCTCTCCATCGTGGGCTTCGTGCGCCTGGAACTCTCGCTCAGGTCGGACAAGGCGGTGGCGACCCTGGCCGCCCGCCTGGAAGATGTCGCGCCCGACGGCGCCAGCGCGCTGGTGACGTGGGGGTGCCTCAATCTCACCCATCGCGACAGTCACGGGACGCCCGAAGCGCTGGAGCCCGGCACGTTTCATGACGTGACGCTTTCGATGAACGCGATTGCGCAGACCGTTCCCGCGGGCCATCGCCTGCGCCTGGCGCTGGCGAACGGAAGCTGGCCGCTGCTCTGGCCCGCGCCCGAGTGCGCCACGCTCACGATTGACGGCGCGGCGAGCGCGCTGTTTCTCCCCGTGCGCGGGGCCAGGGCGCGCGACGCCGGACTGGCCGATTTCGGGGCCGCGGAAATTCCCGAACCGCCGTCCCTGGAATGGCTGCGCCCGTTCGGCCGTACGCGCCGGATCGTGACCGACCTGGCCCTGGGCAGAACCGAGCTTGTGCTGGACAAGGACGACGGGGCCTATCGCATTCCCGGCCACGGCATGGAGGTCGACCAGCTTGGTTGGGAACGCCAGTCGATTGTCGAGGGCGACCCGCTGTCGAACCGTGGCGAGGTGCGCTGGCGCATCGCGCAGTCACGCGGCGACTGGCGCGTCGCGGTCGAGGCGACGACCATGATCGCCTGCGATGCCGAATGTTTCGTCGTCGAGATGACCGTGCGCGCCACCGAAGCGGGCGATGAGGTCTTCACCGATACCCGGTCGCGCCGCATCCCCCGCGATTTGATGTGATGTGGCGGACCGGGTCCATCGCCGACTTTCGGCTGCATCCCGGCGCATGGCGTGATCGTGCCTGTTGAATGCACTGCAATCGACGCCTAAGAACACAGTCAGCGCAGGGCATTCAGTCAGCGGGGGTTGCATCCATGGCCAGCATCATCATTCGGCATCTCGATGACGCCCTGAAGCGTCGTCTGCGTATCCGCGCGGCGGAGCACGATCGGTCCATGGAGGAAGAGGTGCGGGAAATCCTGCGCCGGGTTGTCGGCGGGACCGCCCCGCCGGCAAATCTCGCCGCCGCGATCCGGTCGCGGGTCGTCGATTTGGGTGGTGTCGAACCCAGGCTCCCGGAGCGCGCGCCGCCGGGGTGCGACTGACGCGATGATCGTCCTCGACACGAGTATCGTCCTGGAACTGCTGCGCCCTGCGCCGGAACCCGGGGTCGAGGCCTGGCTCGCCGCTCAGGACGGCGCGCAGGTCCATTTGACCACCGTCAGCGAGGCCGAACTGCGCCTTGGCGTTGCCATCCTGGGCCAGGGCAGGCGTCGCGATGTTCTGGCCCGGGCCGTCGATGGAATGCTGCGGGAAGATTTCCGGGACCGCATCCTGCCTTTCGACAGCGCGGCGGCCGAGGCCTGCGCGGTTATCGGGGCAGAGCGGCGCGCAGCGGGACGCCCGATCGGCCGGTTCGATTGTCAGATCGCCGCTATCGCCCGCGCCCGGGGAGCGACCGTCGCAACGGGGAACGCCGGGGATTTCGAGGGATGCGGGATCGGGGTCATCGACCCGTGGAGCGAGGGATGAACGCCGTCGAGATCGAGGAAGCGATTTCCAGCCTGGCAGGGCAGGCCTTCGATCCGGGCGAGTTCCCGTTCGCCTTCCTGCAGGCCTTCGGGAACAGGGCCACGACCATCAGGCGCCTGCGCTCGGGCACGTCGAACAGGTCCGACATCGGAGGCGTTCTCCAGACGAACAACATCCACATCAAGACCTGCGCGCCGGGCGGCATCGCCGATGCGCTTTCAGCGGTCCGCGACAGCCCGGCCAACAAACGCGCCAGAGCCAGGTTCATTCTCGCGACGGACGGGCAGGAGTTCCATGCCGAGAATCTGGACGGCGGCGAGGTCGTCGTCTGTGACTATGCCGATTTTCCCGATCATTTCGGCTTCTTCCTGCCACTTGCGGGGATCTCGACCGTCAGGCAGATCCGCGAGAGCGCCTTCGACATCAAGGCCACGGGGCGGCTCAACCGGCTGTATCTTGAGCTGACCAAAGACAACCCTGACTGGGACACCGCCGATCGCCGCCATGACATGAACCACTTCATGGCGCGGCTGATCTTCTGCTTCTTCGCCGAGGATACCGACATCTTCGGGAAGCCGGATCAGTTCACGGCGACCATCGAGACCATGAGCGCGAAGGACAGCTCGGACACCCATGAGGTGATCGGCGGGATCTTCCGCGCCATGAACACACGGCACGGGGAGCGCGCGGGGGCGGGAATCGCCCGGTGGGCCAGTGACTTCTCATACGTGAACGGCGGGCTCTTCTCCGGCAGCGCGGACGTGCCGCGCTTCAGCAGGATCGCCCGTTCCTACCTGCTGCACATCGGCAAACTCGACTGGAAGGAAATCAACCCGGACATCTTCGGGTCGATGATCCAGGCGGTGGCCGATGACGAGGAGCGCGGCGCCCTGGGGATGCACTACACATCCGTTCCGAACATCCTGAAGGTGCATTGCCAAGTTGATGTCTGGGTTTCTTCGGGATAACAGTTTATCATGACAATTCCACCGACATTGCCACGCCTGAAGGGCTTTCGCTTTCCGCGTGAGATCATCTCCTATGCCGTCTGGGCCTACTATCGTTTCGCTCTCAGTACGGCCGATGTCGAGGACCTGTTTGCAGAACGCGGCGTCATCGTCAGCCGCGAAGCAATTCGTCTTTGGGTAAACCGGTTCGGTCCGCAGTTCGCGACTTGTATCCGGCGCGACCGGCCCCGGCCGAACGACAAATGGCACATGGACGAGGTCGTCGTCCTGATTAACGGCGTAAAGCACTGGCTATGGCGGGTGATCGATGCCAATGGAGATGTCCTCGACATTCTGACCCAGCCGCGCCGCAACGCCAAAGCCGCACGGCGTTTCTTCGCCGGGCTGGTCGCCGCTTACGGCCAGCCGCGTGTCGTGATCACCGATAAACTGCGCAGCTATACCAAGGCGATCAAGGTGATCGCGCCGGGCACCGACCATCGCGCGCATAAGGGACTCAACAATCGGATCGAAGGGTCACATCGACCGACGCGAAAGCGAGAAAAGATCATCGGCCGGTTTGAAGTCACCGCGCCAAGTGCAACGCTTTCTTGCGATCCACGACCAGATCAGCATCATCTTTCGTCCCCGCCGCTATCGTCTTTTCACTTCCTCCTACCGCCATGCCAGAGCTGACGCATTCGACCTGTGGGAAGGTTATGCTGTCGAACTATCGGCCTGATTGTACGGGCTCATGCATATTGCAGCCCGCGTCAGATAACTTGGCAATGCCTACGATCAACATATGCGAAATTCTTACTTACAATGAAGAAGCAATATGGACAGGGGCACGACATGAGACCAATCGGCATCGACTTGTTTGCAGGGGCAGGAGGCTTAAGCCTTGGCTTCGAGCAGGCAGGCTTCGATGTGAAAGCGGCTGTTGATATCGACCCCGTACATTGCGCTGTTCACGAGTTCAACTTCCCCGATGCGGCAGTGATTCCTGCATCGGTAGAAGACCTTTCGGGCAGCGAGATCAGGCGGCGCGCCGGCTTGGTCGGTAAGCAAATTGATTGCGTCTTTGGTGGAGCGCCTTGCCAGGGGTTTTCTCTGATCGGCCATCGAATGCTCGACGATCCACGTAACAAGCTCGTTCTGGATTTTGTTCGCCTTTTGCGTGAGCTGGATGCTGGAAGTTTTGTCTTCGAAAACGTCAAAGGTCTTACCGTTGGCAGACACCAGGCATTCTTGAAAGAATTGGTGAAAGCATTTGATCGGGCAGGGTACGAATGCCGCTTGCCTTGGAAGGTGCTCAATGCGGCTCACTTTGGCACCCCGCAATCGCGTGAACGCCTCATCCTGATGGGTGTGAAAAAGGGCAATGCACTTCCCGAATATCCAACGCCACAAACGAATGTATCAGGAAAGCCAAAGCTTTATTCAGAACTGGATTTTGGGCCATCATGTGCTGATGCGATCAGCGATCTACCCGACGCAGACACCTTTGAGACACTCAATGCAAATGATGCTGTCAAGACAGCCAGTTTTGGCGATCCATCTGAGTATGCGGCTGAGCTACGTTGTCTTAAGAACGACGCATGGCATTTTGGATATGTGCGACATTGGGAACCTGATGTGCTTACATCCAGCGCTCGAACAGTACACACAGAAATTTCGAGAAGGCGGTTTCGTCAAACTGCGGAAGGAGCGGTTGAACCAATAAGCCGCTTTTTCAGGCTTCCGAGCGGCGGCGTCTCGAATACGCTCCGGGCAGGAACAGATGGGGCGAGGGGGGCATTCACCAGCCCGCGTCCGATCCACTATCGCCATGCCCGCTGCATAACCGTGCGTGAAATGGCACGGCTGCACGGCTTCCCCGATTGGTTCAGGCTTAACGCTACAAAATGGCACGGAGCCCGCCAGATCGGAAATGCTGTTCCCCCGCCGTTGGCCAGGGTGATCGCCGCCAAAATGATTGAAGCCCTTGGCGTAAAGCCGTCGAGACCGAGCGAGGCTATCCCTCTTGGCGACCCCAGACTTTTGACGCTCGATCTCTCCCAGGCGGCGCGACATTTTGGGGTGCAGGCCCCGCCGAGCAAACGTGATCGGAAGAGCGGCGCGACAAAGCGGAAACAGGAAGAGATCGAAGAAGAACTCAACGCTGTGAGGGTCGCTCATGGCTAAAATGCCCAATCGGTATGGTGCTCTTATTGAGAAGATATTCCTTGATCGTTACAGCGACGGGGAAACCGAACTCGAATTTGCACGGACGGATATTGAAGCCGTTGCCGAGACGCTAAACATCAAGCTACCGAAGAACTTGGGCGACGTGCTCTATTCGTTTCGGTTTAGGGTTGCTTTGCCTGAAAGCATCGTCGAGACCCAGCCAGACGGAATGGAGTGGGTAATCGAGCTTGCTGGAAAGGCGGTTTACAGGTTTCGTTTGGTCAAATTTAATCGTGTTCTGCCTCGTCAAGGCCTTGTTAGAATCGACATTCCAGATGCGACCCCAGAGCTAATCCGCGCCTATGCGCTCGACGACGAACAGGCACTCTTGGCTATCGTTCGTTACAACCGGTTGATAGACACATTCTTGGGCCTCACTACATACAGTTTACAGAACCATCTTCGCACGACCGTGAAAGGCATTGGCCAGATCGAGATCGACGAGCTCTATGTCGGGCTCGATAAACGGGGTTGCCACTACGTCATTCCTGTTCAGGCAAAGGGTGGGAAGGATCAGATTGGGATCGTCCAAATCTCCCAAGACATCCGCTTCGTTGAAGATAAGTTCCCAAGCATGCAATGCCGTGCGATTGCCGCGCAGTTCATGGATGATCAGATCATCGCGCTTTTCGAACTCACCTTGCAGGACGATGAGATCAAGGTTGTCGAAGAACGGCACTATCGGCTTGTTTCTGCAAAGAAGCTCGATCAGGCGGCGATTAGGGATTATCGGGATTAGGTGTGAAATGGGCGTTTAAATCCATTCCTTAAACGGCCAAGCCTCAAAAATTCCTATTACGTTCCTGAATGCTACTATGATATATTTTGTGGGTCCATCGAGTCGGCACACAACATAGAGGTATTTACATGGCAGAAGGATCTAGTCAGGACGAAAGCATCCGAATTGCGCATCTAACAATGCTGCAAGGGGTGGTTTCGAGAATGGGAGCGAATTCCTTCACCTTGAAGGCGCTTGCTGCGACATTCGGCAGTGCAGCAGTTGCCGTGATGGCATCAGTGGAAAATCCTTCGCCATACTATGCCGTCGCCGCCATCATTCCGATGATAATTTTTTGGCTCATGGATGCGCAATATCTTCGCATGGAGCGGGCCTACCGCAATCTTTACGACCATGTCCGCCGAGGCGAAGAAGTCGAGGCTTATAATCTGAACGCTATACCGTTCATGAATGATACAGCTTCAGTTATCCGTCTTGTCGTCTCTTGGTCCATGAGTTGGTTTTATGTGGCTATCTTGCTTTCTCTCGGGGGAGTCGCGTTACTTATTTTTTGTGAGGTATAAATGTCTAGTATCTTTGGAGCGATGTCGCTCCAAGTGCAGAAGCGCCGCGTATTTTTTCATTTCACTATCAAAACGATGTTTGGCGAGTGAACCAAGTCCGCCATTCGTGGCGGTACAATCATGAAAACTCTCGCGAGAGCGAAGGCTTCTTTGATGGGAGCATTTGGGAAAGCTCCAAGAGGACTGGCCCAGAATCCTTGAAATCTCTTATCCGCGAAGGTGTTAAAAACACTTCCGTGACCTGCATTCTGGTTGGTGCACAGACCTATGAACGCCGCTGGGTCCGCTACGAGATTGCGCACTCTGTGGTGAAGGGAAATGGGCTTCTAGCCGTCAAGATAAATATGATGGGGGACCGACAGGGTTATGTATCAAATGAAGGCCCCAATCCGCTCGACTATATGGGAGTTTACAATGCAGGAAGCACGCTACGCTTGGCCGAGTTCAAGAACGATAAATGGATAAAATATGATGATTACACGCAGGCAATTTCACTTCCAGACTCTTGGGCAAAACCGCATGACACCAATGTGATTAAACTGTCTCGCTATGCGGGCCTCTATTGTTACAAGTCCCAGAACGGGAGCGCCAATTTTTCATCGTGGGTACGGCAGGCTGCTGCTGACATAGGGAGATAGGAATGATCAACCAATCTTCGATCCTAGCTTACGCGGGAATAACTGACGTACGAAAATCAGAACGTGTTGTGGAGGAAGCCCGCCTTGCAGGGAAGCAAACAGCTTTTCTTTCACACAGCCATAAAGATGCGAAGTTGGCAAATGGGCTCCAAGGGTTTTTACAGGCCCAGGGATGGATCGTTTACATCGACTGGGAAGACACATCGATGCCATCGAGGCCTAACCGTGATACTGCTCAAAAGATCAAGGAACGTATTAAGCGCCTTGATTGGTTCTTATATCTTGCAACGGCCAACTCCGCTGCGAGTCGATGGTGTCCATGGGAAATTGGCTATGCAGACGGCGTGAAAGATATCGACAAAATAGTAATTGTGCCTACGCGTGATAGTGCAGGCCAAAATTATGGAAACGAGTATCTCGAATTATATAGGAATGTGAAGCTCACCCAAAGTGGCGATTATGGTCTATTTGGTCCAAATAATCGCGTTATACTTCTTAAAAATGTTACTAGCTAAGCTCTTCGCACGGCATTGCCAAGTTGATGTCTGGGTTTCTTCGGGATAACAGTTTATCATGACAATTCCACCGACATTGCCACGCCTGAAGGGCTTTCGCTTTCCGCGTGAGATCATCTCCTATGCCGTCTGGGCCTACTATCGTTTCGCTCTCAGTACGGCCGATGTCGAGGACCTGTTTGCAGAACGCGGCGTCATCGTCAGCCGCGAAGCAATTCGTCTTTGGGTAAACCGGTTCGGTCCGCAGTTCGCGACTTGTATCCGGCGCGACCGGCCCCGGCCGAACGACAAATGGCACATGGACGAGGTCGTCGTCCTGATTAACGGCGTAAAGCACTGGCTATGGCGGGTGATCGATGCCAATGGAGATGTCCTCGACATTCTGACCCAGCCGCGCCGCAACGCCAAAGCCGCACGGCGTTTCTTCGCCGGGCTGGTCGCCGCTTACGGCCAGCCGCGTGTCGTGATCACCGATAAACTGCGCAGCTATACCAAGGCGATCAAGGTGATCGCGCCGGGCACCGACCATCGCGCGCATAAGGGACTCAACAATCGGATCGAAGGGTCACATCGACCGACGCGAAAGCGAGAAAAGATCATCGGCCGGTTTGAAGTCACCGCGCCAGGTGCAACGCTTTCTTGCGATCCACGACCAGATCAGCATCATCTTTCGTCCCCGCCGCTATCGTCTTTTCACTTCCTCCTACCGCCATGCCAGAGCTGACGCATTCGACCTGTGGGAAGGTTATGCTGTCGAACTATCGGCCTGATTGTACGGGCTCATGCATATTGCAGCCCGCGTCAGATAACTTGGCAATGCAGCCCGAACGCCTCGCGAAGAGCGCATCGTCGCCGGCTTCGAAGAGATACGACGCTTTGTGGAAGAGCATGGCCGCATCCCGCAACATGGCGAGGACAGGGACATCTTCGAACGGCTCTACGCCGTCCGGCTCGACCGGTCGCGCAAGCTGGAGGAATGCAGGTCGCTCCTTGAACCGCTCGACGATCGGGGATTGATCGCACAGGCAGAGCCCGATGTCTCGCCGTCAAACGATGCATTGGACGATGACGCCCTCCTGGCCGAACTCGGGATAGACGCGGAACCGTCCGACCTCGCCGACCTGCGCCACGTTCGTTCCAGCGCCGAAAAGAAGGCCGCAGAGGAAATGGCGAACCGCCAGCGGTGTGAAGATTTCGATCGCTTCAAACCGCTTTTCGACCAGGTCCGGCAGGAACTCGAAGATGGAGTTCGGCAGACACGGCCATTCGTGAAGGGGGCAGGGTTCCTGAAGGCGGACATCAAGCGTGGTGAATTCTTTGTCCTCGGGGGCCAGACCGCATACGTCGCGGACGTCGGCGCCCCCATCAGGGCTCCGAATGGCCAGTTCGACGCGCGTCTGCGCGTGGTCTACTCCAACGGGACGGAAAGCAATCTGCTGTTGCGGTCGTTGCAGCGCGCGCTTTACAAGGACGAGGCCGGCAGGCGCATCACCGAACCGGCCGCAGGGCCACTCTTCGCGGCCGATACAGCCGAGGGCGATGAGGCGAGCGGCACCATCTATGTGCTGCGAAGCAGGTCCGATCTGCCGCTTGTCGCCGAAAACCGTGACCTGGTGCACAAGATTGGCGTCACGAACATGGAGGTCGAGCGGCGTATCGCCGGGGCTCGTCTGCAGCCGACATTCCTGATGGCCGGCGTCGAGGTCGTTGCCACCTATGAGCTCTACAACGTCAACAGGACAAGGCTCGAAAACCTGATCCATCGCATCTTTGCGCCTGCACGCCTCGATATCGAGGTGATGGACCGCTTCGGAAATCCGGTTTTGCCGCGAGAGTGGTTTCTCGTCCCGCTCCACGCCATAGACGCCGCTGTCGAGAAGATCAGGAACGGCAGCGTCAAGAACGTCCGGTACGATCCCGAACGGGCCTCGCTCGTCGAGCGCTGATCGGCTCAGGCGCCGGTGCCACACGTCGCGAAACCGGCGAAGTCGCGAAGGCCGGACGACCCGACGCCAAACGGGTACGGCGAGCCGGACAGCCACGCTTGAACGGGGGCGGGAACCCCGGCAGCACGAAGGCCCACAGGCCGCAGACAAGCTCGAACGTGAGCCGGACAGCCCCACAGCAGTCACGAAGCGTGTCTTCGGGCGTCTCAAAGCCAACGCCGTCGCGCTGCGGATGCCGATCGGGAAGGAGCGGTGAGCGGGCAGGGACCACAGCGCTTTCATGCGTCGTTTCACACACCGAATTCGGAAAATCGGCCCGATTCTGCCTGTTCGGTCAAAATGATACCGCAGGCAAGGCCGGGAAGGCGAACCGGCTCCGTTCGACCGGACCGATCGGCCGCAGATGTCTCGGGTCGGATGCAGGCCTGGCCTCGGTGATCCGGGTTTGGCCTCGGCGATCACCGGGGGCTTTTTTCTGGGGACGGTTGCGCCCTTTGGGTGCCCTGGCGATGGCCCGGCGCGGGGTGGTGCCTGTACAGTTCGCCGTAACCAATTTCCCCGGGGTTTCTCATCATGGCGAACGTGACGGTCGTCGGCTCCCAGTGGGGGGACGAGGGCAAGGGCAAGATTGTCGACTGGTTGTCGGAACGCGCCGACGTGGTCGTGCGCTTTCAGGGCGGACACAACGCCGGTCATACCCTCCGGATCGACGACCAGACCTTCAAACTCTCGCTGCTGCCCTCGGGCGTCGTGCGTCAGGGCAAGCTCTCCATTCTGGGCAACGGTCTGGTGATCGACCCCTGGGCGCTGTTTGCCGAGATCGAGCGCATCGGGGAGCAGGGTGTCGAGGTCACGCCCGATACCCTGCTCATCGCCGAGAACGCCTCGCTCATCCTGCCGCTCCACGGCGAGCTTGACCGCGCGCGCGAGGAGGCGCGGAGCAGGCACGCCATCGGCACCACCGGGCGCGGCATCGGCCCGGCCTATGAGGACAAGACGGCGCGGCGCGCCGTGCGCATCTGCGATCTCGACGATGCCGGCACGCTGGCCCACAAGGTCGACATGCTGCTCGATCACCACGACGCCCTGCGCCGCGGCATGGGGCTGGAAGCGGTCGACCGCGACGCGCTGATCGCGCAGATCGAGGAGATCGCGCCGCGCCTCTCGAGTTTCGCTCAGCCGGTTTGGCGGCGTCTGGAGGACCTGCGCCGGCGCGGCCGCAGGATCCTGTTCGAGGGCGCGCAGGCGCACTTTCTCGACATCGACCACGGCACCTATCCCTTCGTGACCTCGTCCAACACGGTCGCGGCTGCCGCGGCAGTCGGCGCGGGCATCGGGCCGGGCGCGCTGCATTACGTCCTGGGCATCACCAAGGCCTACACCACGCGTGTGGGCGCGGGTCCGTTCCCGACCGAGCAGGACAACGAAACCGGCCGGCGGCTCGGCGGGAAGGGCAACGAGTTCGGCACGGTCACGGGCCGCCCGCGCCGCTGCGGCTGGTTCGATGCCGTGATGACGCGCCAGGCGATCAAGATCGGCGGTATCGACGGCATCGCGCTCACCAAGCTCGACGTGCTCGACGGCATGGAATCGCTCAAGGTCTGTGCCGGCTACCGCTATCAGGGCGTCAGCCTGGACCACCTGCCCGCGGGCCCGCATATCCAGGCCGGGGTCGAGCCGATCTACGAGACGCTGGAAGGCTGGCAGGACAGCACCCAGGGTGCGCGGTCCTGGGCGGAACTCCCCGCGACCTGCATCAAGTACGTGCGCCGTATCGAGGAATTGATCGAGGCGCCCGTCGCTTTGCTCTCCACAAGCCCGCAGCGCGAGGATACCATCATGGTCACGGACCCCTTTGCCGACTGAGGTGTCGGTGAGAAGATCGGGTCCACAGGGAACACCGTCATGTCGAAACCTGCGTTCGTTGCCGCTGCGCTGATCGCCACGCTCCCGTTCTGGACGCCCGCGAACGCCCAGTTCGCCGGCGATGCCCAATCGCTCTTCCCCGAAACGCCGGCCTCGGATCAGTACGAGACCGGCAAGGACCGGCTGGTGATCTGGGAATTCGGCGCCGAACCCGGGGATGAGCCGACCGCCTCGGCGGCCCGATCGGTCGAGGATATCTGTTGCGATCTGAACGAAGCCGAACGCGCGGGGCAGGCGATCTGCATCGGCGTCGATTTCACCTGCCATTGAGCCCGGAGCCGCCATGATCCCCGCGGACGCGCCGCCGCACGGCTTTGCCGCCGCCGAGTTCGAGAACCGCGTCGCACGCGCCCAGGCGGTCATGGGCGATCATGCATTCGATGCGCTGCTGCTCACGACCTCGCACAACATCCGTTACATGACGGGTTTCGACAGCCAGTTCTGGGAAAGCCCGACGCGGCCGTGGTTCGTCATCGTGCCGGCCGAGGGCAAGCCGGTGGCCGTCGTTCCCGAAATCGGCGCGCCGGAAATGGAGCGCACCTGGATCGACGACGTGCGCTCCTGGCCCGCGCCGCGGCCGGCCGATGACGGCACTTCGCTGCTGACCGCCGCGCTGGCGCAGCTGCCGCGCAGGTTCGGACGCATCGGCGCGGAACTCGGGCGCGAAATGTCCCTGCGCATGCCGGTCATGCAGTTTCTCGCTCTGCGCGACGGCCTGCCGGGACTGGCGTTCGACGACGGTTCGCCCTGCATCTGGGAAATCCGCCGGGTGAAGACGCCGGGCGAGATCGCGCGCATCCGCTTCATCTGCGGTATCGCCAGCCAGGCATACGAAAACCTGCCCAACCTGATTTCCAGGGGCGAGAGCGTGCGCGAGGTCTGCCGGCGGCTCACCATCGACATTCTGGGCCGGGGCGCCGACGCCGTGCCGTTCCTGCCGGGCATCGCCAACCGCGACGGCCCGGGCCAGATCGTCTGCGGCCCGCAGGACAAGGATCTGGAGGAGGGCGACATTCTCTTCATCGATACCGGCTCGACCTATGACGGCTATTTCTGCGACTTCGACCGCAACTACGCCGTCGGCCGGGTGAGCGACGCGGCCAGGCGCGCCAACGCCGTCGTGTGGGACGCGACCGAGGCGGGGCTTGCCGCGGCCAGACCCGGTGCCACGGTCGAGGATGTCTGGCGCGCCCAGTCCGGGGTGATCGAGGCGGCCGGTTCGCTGGGCAACAATGTCGGGCGCATGGGCCACGGTCTGGGGCTCCAGCTCACCGAACCGCCGTCCAACATGGAGGGCGACGACACGGTGCTGGAACCAGGCGTCATCCTCACCATCGAACCGGGCATGGAATTCTCACCGGGCCACATGATCGTGCATGAGGAAAACGTGCTGATTACCGGGGACGGCTGCGAATTGCTGACCCTGCGCGCGCCCAGGGAATTCTGGACGATCGACTGAAGATGCAACCCGTGACAGACGGGAGCGGGAAAGCAGGGAACCGCACCGACTAGTCCGCGGCGCGGCGCTCGGCGGTGGCATTGCGGACGGCCTTCTGGAGCTTCTCGAAGGCGCGCACCTCGATTTGGCGCACCCGTTCCCGGCTGATGTCGTATTCATGGGAAAGATCCTCAAGCGTCTTGGGATTGTCCGACAGACGGCGCTCGACAAGGATATGGCGCTCGCGGTCGTTGAGCGTTTCCATGGCTTCCGAGAGCATGCCGCGGCGGGTTTCGAGCTCCTCCCTGTCACCCAGGATGTCTTCCTGGTTGTCGCTCTCGTCGACCAGCCAGTCCTGCCATTCGCCGTTGCCGTCGGCCTGGAGCGGTGCGTTGAGCGAATGATCGGGACGCGACATGCGACGGTTCATGGAGACGACGTCCTTTTCGGGAACCGACAGGCGCGTGGCGATCTCGGTCACCGTTTCGGGAGCCATATCGCCATCGTCAATCGCTTGAAGTTGCCCCTTCAAGCGACGAAGATTAAAGAATAATTTCTTCTGGCTTGCCGTGGTCCCCATTTTTACCAGTGACCAGGAATGCAGGATGTATTCCTGGATCGCCGCGCGAATCCACCACATGGCGTAGGTCGCCAGGCGGAAGCCCCTGTCGGGGTCGAAGCGCTTCACTGCCTGCATCAGGCCGACATTGCCTTCCGAGATCAGCTCGGCCAGCGGCAGGCCGTAGCCGCGATAGCCCATGGCGATCTTGGCGACCAGGCGCAGGTGGCTCGTGACGAGCTCGTGTGCGGCGTTCACGTCGCCGTCCTCGCGCCAGCTTTTGGCCAGCCGGAACTCCTGTTCGGGCTCCAGCATGGGAAATTTCCTGATTTCCCGCAGGTAGCCCGACAGGCTGCTTTCGGGAGTGAGGGCAGGAAGAACCGCTTGTGCCATGGTGATTCGCTCTCTTCGTGATGGCGCGCGTGGTGAGACTGCGCGTGGTGGGACTATACCGGTTCGGACAGGATCCGGCGCCCTGAACTCCTTGTGCGTTTCAAGCCTGCCCGGGACCGGGATAGGCTCGGTCGAGCGCGGTGATCAGAGCCTCGACATCGTCCGGAAACGGATGCGTGAATTCTAGCAGATCATTTGTGGCAGGATGATGAAACGACAGATGCGCGGCATGCAGGGCCTGGCGCCGGAACGCGCCGACGGCCGACCGCGCGGGCTCGGGCAGGCGCTGCAGCCACGTGCCGGAGCGTGCGCCGTAAAGCCGGTCGCCCAGCACGGCATGGCCGATATGAGCCATGTGCACGCGGATCTGGTGCGTCCTGCCGGTGGCGAGCCTGCAGTCCAACTGCGCCACGGTCACGCCCCAGCCTCGCGCCAGCGTGTAATGGGTCAGCGCCGTCTTGCCGCCGCTGGTCACGACGGCCATTTTCTTGCGGTTCTTCGGGCTGCGTCCGATCGCACCCTCCACCGTGCCGCGGGTCGGGTTGGGACTGCCCCGGACCAGGGCGCTGTAGCCCCGGCTCACCTGACGTGCGGCAATGGCGTTGGAGAGGCGGATATGCGCATCGTCGTGTTTGGCAACGACCATCAGCCCGCTCGTGTCCTTGTCCAGGCGATGAACGATGCCCGGCCGCTTTTCGCCGCCGATGCCAGAAAGGCTGTCGCCGCAATGGCCGATCAGCGCATTGACCAGCGTGCCGTCCGGGTTGCCGGATGCGGGGTGGACGACCAGCCCGGCGGGTTTGTCGACGACCAGCAGGTGCTCGTCCTCGAACACGATGTCGAGGGGAATGTCTTCGCCCCGGGGCCGCGCGGGGCGCGCTGGCGGGATCTTCAGCATCAGGCGTTCCGAGGGTTTGACCCTGTAATTGGCGTCCGTTATCGTTCGCCCGCCTGCGGTCAGGCGGCCTTCGGCAAGCAGCGCCTGGATGCGCGTGCGCGAAAGATGCGCGAACGCGTCCGAGAGCACCCTGTCCAGCCGGACGCCGTCCTGTTCGCCGGTGACGTCATGTTCCAGAATGACGTCATGTTCCAGAATCAGTCGTTCGCTCACGTCGTTTGCCCCGCGCGCGGCCACCTATAGCCACAAAGAGAGCCAGCATGGACCGTGGTCATACCATGATCAAAGCCATCGTCATCGGTCTGGGCCTCGTCATCGTGGGTCTGACGATCGTCCTGATCCTTGGCATCGTCGACAGGACCGGCGACAGGGTGGGCGAAGCGCTCGCAACGGGCGATGCGCAGGACTTCGCCGATGTCGCGGTCGCCCTGCCGCCCGGCGCCACGGTTTCGGCCATGACGCTGGAAGACGGCGCGCTCTCGCTGCTCGTCGATCTGCCGTCGGGAGCGCAGGCCGTCATGACGGTCGACCGCGCCACGGGGCAGGTTCTGGGCACGCTCGAACTGCTGCCCCGCAGCGAATAGGAACCATCATGGCAAAAGCGCACTTTGGCAGCGATAACGTCAGCGGCATTGCACCGGAAATCCTCGAGGCGATCGCGCGCGCCAACGAGGGCGGCGTCGACTCCTATGGCGGCGACGCCCTGACCGGGAGCCTCGACGCGCGCTTCGGCGAATTGTTCGGGACCGAGGTTTCCGTGCTGCCTGTGGGCACCGGCTCGATCGCCAACGCTATCGCGATCTCCTTCATCACGCCGCCCTGGGGCGCGGTTTACTGTCACCACGACGCGCACGTCATGGTCGATGAGGCCAACGGACCCGAATTCTTCAGCGGCGGCGCCAAGCTCGCCGACCTGCCCGCCGACCACGGCAGGCTCGATCCCGAAACCGTGCGCGCCGCGGCGAACGCATTCGATCCCGCCGACATTCACCATCCCATGCGCGCCGCGCTTTCGATTACCCAGGCGACCGAGTGGGGCACGCTCTATTCGGTCGATCAGGTGAAAGCCCTGGGTGCGGTGGCAAGGGAACTCGGCCTTGCGTTCCACATGGACGGCGCGCGTTTCGCGAATGCCGTGGCCGCACTGGGCTGCGCGCCGGCCGATCTCACCTGGAAGGCCGGCGTCGACATCCTTTCCTTCGGCGCGACCAAGAACGGCTGCCTGGCGGTCGAGGCGCTCGTCGTCTTCGGCGCGATGCGCGAACGCCTTGGCACGTTGCAGCGTCTGCACAAGCGCGCGGGACAGCTCTACAGCAAGATGCGCTTCTTCTCCGCGCAACTGGAAGCCTATCTGGCGGACGACCACTGGATTCGCTGGGCCGATCACGCCAACACACAGGGCGCGCGCCTGGCGGAAGGCCTTGCCGCCATCGACGGTATTTCGCTGCGGCATCCCTGCGAGGCCAACGAGATCTTTCTCACCATGCCGGTGACGGTTTATGACGCCATGGCTGCGGCAGGCTTCGGCCTTTATCCCATCGGTCCGACCCGTAACGGTTCCGGCAGCATACGTCTTGTCACCGCGTTCAACACCGATCCCGCCGACGTCGAGCGCCTGCTCGAGGTCGCACGCAAGGCCTGACGCGGTGGAGAAGTCCGGGCTGACGACGCATGTCCGCGACGCTTCCGCGCACGGGTAGGTCCGGCTTCGGCCCGGGTCATCCCGCTTGCAGTCGGTCGTCGTGGAGGATGCGTCCCAGGCAAGACGCCTCGGCAGCCATCGCATGGGTGATGCGCTCCATGGATCGTCGCTGCGGAACAACCGCCGGCAGCGGGACGAGGGTGATGCGATGCCCGCGGTCAGCAGGGCCTGTCGCCGTTCACCGTGACGCGCCACATCAGACGCGCATCGTCGGGATAGTCGTTCGCGGCGTAATGCTGGGTGCAGCGGTTGTCCCAGAAGACCAGCGCATGGGGAGTCCAGCGGATGCGCGCGCAGAACTCGGGCCGGGTGAGGTGGCCGAAGAGAAAGTCGAGCAGGGGGCGGCTTTCGTCGGCCGTCATGCCGTCGATGCCGCAGGTGAAATATTCGTTGACGAAGAGCGCCTTGCGTCCGGTTTCAGGATGGGTCCGCGCAAGCGGGTGCGTCACCATTTCGGGCGCGTCGGCAAAGGACGCCATGCGGCCGTGACCCTGGGACGCCGTATGCTGCGCGTTGAGCCCTTCCAGCACGCGCCGCATGCCCGGCGAGAGCGCGTCCCAGGCAAGGTACATGTTGGCAAACAGCGTATCGCCGCCATAGGCCGGAATCCGGCGCGCATGGAGGAGCGAGCCCATGGAGGGGCGCTCCTCCCAGGTGGTGTCGCTATGCCAGCGTCCGGCAAACCGCGCGGTTTCGTTCTCTTCCGATTTGATCTGCATGATCTCGGGGTGATCGGGCAACCCCGCGACGAAGGGATTGACATGAAGGTCGCCGAACGCGCGGCCCAGTGCGATCAATTGATCGGCATCGAGTTCCTGATCCCGGAACACGAGCACCAGATGGTTCAGCAGGGCGCGCCGCACTTCTTCCAGGCGTTCACCCGACAGACCTGCGCGAAGGTCGAGGCCGTCCACCTCCGCGCCAAGGCCTCCCGACAGGGGAGACACGCCAAACTGGCTGTAGTCCCGCGTGTTCTGGGTGTCCTGACGCAGCGGCGGAAGATATTCGACAGTGGCCATCGTCATGCGCTTCCTCGATGCTGCGCAGGGAGGATAACATCAACCGCTGGTTGACGTATCGGCGAATTTCAGCGGTTGCCGTCGATTTCGCCGTTGGCCGCGCCCTCGAACCCCTCGCCGGCATGCACGATGCGGTTGCCGGTGAAGGCGGGGCCGGCGTCGTCGGCGCGGCTCAGAGCTTCCTGGAGAGAAACGCGATCATGCGGTCCCAGGACTGGCGCGCGCTTGCGACGTCATAGGCGTCGCTCACCTCGTTGAAGAACGCATGCTCGGCATCGTAGCGGTGAAGTTCGTAGTCGACGCCGCCCGCTTTCATGTCGGCTTCGAGGGCATCGACCGCTTCGGGCGTGCACCAGTCGTCCGTGTTGGCGAAGTGGCCCTGGAACGGCACCCTGATCCTGGAAAGGTCGGCGATTTCCCTGGGCGGGATGCCATAGAAACACACCGCCACGGTGGTTTCGGGTACATGCACCGCCGCGGCCACGGTGAGCGCGCCGCCCATGCAGAAGCCCATCACCGCGATCTTGCCGTTGCCGACCATGTCGAGGTGCCGGGCAGCGCCCCGGATGTCCTGGTGGATGGCGCCGGGAAAATCGAGGCCGTTCATCATGTGGTCGGCTTCGTCGGGGTCCTGGGCCACGCGGCCTTCGTAAAGGTCGGGGGCAAGCGCGTTGTATCCGGCACGGGCAAAACGGTCCGCGACGCCGCAGATCTGGTCGTTGAGGCCCCACCATTCCTGGATGACGACGATGCCGGGCCGGTCGCTGCCGGCCTGTGCCAGATAGCCCTGCGTCCCGCCGCCATCGGGACGTCTGAAGTTCGTCATTTCGCCCATCGGTTCCTCCTGTTCCCGCGTTGCATTCGCTGAAGTCTCTCACGGCCAACCGCGAAGCGGCAAGCGAACACGGGCATCATGGCAGCCTGCGTACCGGTCAGGTCACGACCAGCGTCGGTCCGGCAAGCCTTCCGGCGACCGGTGCGCCGGTGACGAGGTCGATCATGGTGCTTCCTGCGCCCGTGCGGTCGGCAAGACCGCCAGGCATGTCGATTGGACCGTCGGGCAGAAGCAGGGCCATCGCTCCCGCCGGGTGCTCGATCTCCAGGCATTTCACACCCTCTTCGATGAGGGTCTGCCCGAGCCTGCAACCCTCTGCCAGGGCGGCGTGGAGGTTGCGCACGATCCGGGCGCCCTCCTGCGGATTGTAAAGACGGTCCACCAGACCGCCGCTGAAATAATAGCCGCGATCGATGCCTGTAAAGTTATCGAGGACCACCGCGACCGCATCATGCGCCATGGCGCCCGTGACGGCCTCTGCGATGCGGTTGGCGTCGTGGCGCCGGGTTTGCGCGACGTCCTTGGGTCTGCGATGAACGGATTGTATGTGAACGACGGCCCTGATGGCGCGGTCTTCCACGGCCTTGCCGGCCGAGGCGATGGCCGGTGCCGGCGCACTTTCCCGGTCGACGCCAAACACCAGCCCATCGATCGCCACGCCTGTTCCGTCGAGCGAGAGGATGGAATCGACAAGCCCCGCTGCATCGGGCTCCAGACCATGACTGCCGGAGAAACTCTCCTGACGGGACCGGAATGCGTTGAAGAGCACGGGCGTTTCCGCCTTCAGCTCCGATATCCGGTGCAGCAGCGAGGAGAGGCCGGTGACCGGCGCGACCACTTCCCAGAACGTCAGATGGTGGCCGTGTCCTTCCAGCGCTTCGCGCGCCTTTCCCTTGGGTACACCATGGGAATAGGCGGTGAAACGGTGACCCGACGCCGAGAGTTCGAGGATGCGCGCGCGCGTGCGATCGTCTGCCAGGTCGTCGAGAGGGATGCGCAGGTCACGCACCCCCATCTCCCAAAGCGCCATCAGGGGATAGTCGTTGCGGATGTATTTGCGGCTGAATACATCCAGCCCCCAGGGAGTCGGTATGTCGGCGCTCTCGCACCAGGGTTGCCTGAGAGAGAGCCCGATGCCCCGGTTTCCGGGCTTGAGTGCATGGACAGGCGGCAGGACGTTCCGGTCGGGCTCCGGCGTCTCGTCCTGTTCGAGAGCACGCCCATAGGTGCGAATCGTGTGATGGAGATGGCCGGTCCGGTGCACGTACACGACGGCGTATCCCAGCTTGGCGGCGTCATGGCGCCCTTGTTTCATGCCCGGGGCGATGCGGAAGAGCTCGTGATAGTCGTGCCTCAGGAAGCATGTCGAGGGCAGAACGTAACAACGGGTCTCGCCGTGGCGGTTGAAGAAGAAATTATGCACGTGACCGGCGAAAAATGCCTCGATGCCGTAACGCTCCAGCAGTCCGAGAAGCCAGGAACGGCCGGGTTCGTCCGTGGCATCGTAGTGGTCGCTTTCATCGGGCCGCGAGAGATAGGCGGGATAGTGCGAAAACAGGAACACCCGGCGGTCCCGATGTTCCTCCAGCAGGGCTTCGAGCCACCGGCGCTGCGCGGTTTCACATGGCAGGCCCGAATTCACGATCATGCCGTTGATCACCACGAACAGGCAGTTCTCGTGTTCGAAACTGTAGTAGTGGGAATGGAAGTGCCGCTCGTATTCGGCAATCATGTCGTCGTTGACCGTCAGCCTGGCCTGCTGCTCGGTGAGAGGTTCGCCGGGAAACGCCTTCTCGCCGATATCGTGATTGCCGGCCACGAAATAGAGCGGGCATCCAAGCCCATTGTAAACGCTGTGAAAGCGCTCCGCGGACTGCTCATAGGCGGGCGTTCCAGGTTCGGGATGGGTGATGTCACCGAGATGCACGACGAAGTCGGGAGCGAGCCTGTTGATCTCCTCGACGACAAAACGTGAGCGCGCGACGCTGAGTTTCACCGTATCGACATCGTAGCCGCCGATAGCGGCCGCTTCCTCTTCGGTCACGTGCGAATCGGCAATCAGCGCGAAGGTGAAGAGGCGCTCTCCTTCTGCAAAGGCATCATCCATGGCCGTCGTTCCCTGGGCTCTCTCTTCCCGTCCGCGGCCCCCGCCGCACGATGTGGCGGGGAGCTTATCGGGTCGGCGCCATGGAAGGTAGGGTGTCCCGCCTTGGTGGTTGACGGTAATGGAGACATCGAGGGTCCGGCGCAGGGAGTTGACCCGCGCGACGGCCTGCCCTATTGGAAGCGTCCGCGCAGTCGCGCAGCCACTGGTCCCCATCGTCTAGTGGCCCAGGACATCGGCCTCTCACGCCGAAAACGGGGGTTCGAGTCCCCCTGGGGACGCCATGCATTCCATTTCTTTGCAGCCACCGCTCGCCGCCTCTGGCTGCGCCGGTGCGGTTTCACGCGCTCAGGCCGAAGCACCAGGTGCTTCGGCCTGAGCGCGATCCGCTCTAAAACCCGGCTGCAATCAAATGGTTATGGTGCCGTGATCGCTTCGATGACCTCGCCGAATACCTCATCGGCGCGAGCGTGGATTTCCGCTTCGTTCAGGGGCTGGATGGGATGGCGCACATAGATCGCACCGGCGTCAAAGCCGTGCACGCTCCGCCAGGCTTCCACCCCGGACTCAAACTCCTCTGAAAACAGCGCGACGGCGGGAAGGCCCTTGCGATCGATCTCCAGCATGTCCTGCAGACTGCACGACGTACAGGAGCCTCAATCGGCCAGCGCTTCCACGACGACATCGCAGCGTTCCGCTATGCTTGCCGTGACGCCCTCGGGTGCCTTTTTGGCATAGGTCGGTTTGGCGAACCGCTCGACCTCGATGCCGCGCTCGCCGAAGAGCGCTTCCAGGCGGTCGAGGAACATATCGCCTTGCCGTTTCGAGATATCGAGCAGGCCGACGGTGAGGCCATCAAGCGACGCGGGCGGGGCCTTGCGGCTCCGCATGGCGCTTTCGCGCTCCCCGGTCGGGTCGAGCACGGTGATGCTCTGGATCATGGGACAATCTCCCTTGTTATGGGTTGGCTGCCGGTCGGGCCGCTTCCCCAGCCATGGATGATAGTGGAAAAGTCGCCCGCATTGCTACCGGTGCGGACCAGAACAAGATCGTCGGGGTTGAACTTGGGCACGCCATGTCCCTTCGCTGCCGACAGGGTCGCTCCGGCCTTGATTTCGTCTTCCGTGCGGTGCGTGCCTTCCAAAAGTGCCGCCTCGACGTTTGCCCGTTTCCATCCTGCATCGCGGTAGATGCGCCAGTATTCCCCCGAGAGAACCAGCATGGCCGCCAGGCCGCCGCCCGCGTGCTGCGGGTGGTAGAATCCGTTGAGACACATGCTGAGCGACTGTGTGATGTCGTCCGTATCCCGGGCGGTCTCGGTACTGTTGATGCTGGTGCCGCAGAACCCGAACACGGTCACCGCCGATTTGCCGGGTGCGATGCCACGCGATTGCGCAAGCGGCTGCCAGGCGTCGTCGGTTTCGTCCTCGGCGAAACACAGGCCGAACTTGCCGGGATGACCGTGGGTAGAACGGTCCATGCCGCCGGGCACCGCCCCGCCCAGGTTGATCACCATCAGCTGCAGCGCGCGCGCGATCGTCGCGTTGGCCCGGTTGCCGTGCCCCAGCGCGCCATGGCTCCGGTTCATGCCGATGCGCCGTGCGATGGGTCCGTTGACGACGACGCACACGCCCGCCCCCATCGTGGTCGACATCAAGCCCTGCCAGGCGAAATCGGGATCCATCGCAGCGTCGAGCGCCGCCAGCACCACAGGAAAACATTCCGGGCGGCAGCCTGCCATGACGGCGTTGATCGCGGCCTTCTCGACAGTGCAGGTCTCTCCGGCGGGCGGGATGAAGCCCAGTACCTCACCGGGCTTGCGCCTTGTGCCCTGCAGCATGCGCAACACGCGGGCAGGGGTGGGCGGCACGACCGGCAGGCCGTCGCTCCAACCGCGGTCGAACATCTGCTCGATGGGGTCTTCCGGAAAATCGACCGTAGCCTCGCGGGCCTTCAGGCCCGTTTCGCCGTAACGCGCCTGCAGTTCCTCCGCGATGCCCGGCGAGACCGAGAGAGAGCCGCAGCCGGGATGCTGATCGGGCAGTTCCGCACCGAGTTCGTCAAGCCCGGTCAGGTTCCGCCATTCCTCGCGATGCCAGCCCGCGACCCGTCCGGTCTCCTGGCCGTCCTTGCGCCGTATCAGCAATGGGACGATCTCCGTATCGAGCCTGTACGAAACCTCCAGATCGCGGTCGTCCAGCACCTCCACGCCCTTGGGAAACGAAGGGTTGTCCTGGGAGTAGGTCGCATTGAGCAAGCCCTGCACTTCCAGTTCGACGGCCAGCGGAGCGATCATCCGACAGGTTTCGCAGTCCTGTTTGACCACCAGCACCAGGCCGTCATCGGGAAGATTCATGGGCTTTGCTCCCAGCGTGTATCGCGTGTCGGGATGATGCTACGCTGCCTGGAACGACAACCAAAGCCCAAAGGGGGAGAGTCATGTCAGATATTCAGCGCCTTGAGCCCGGAGCCCTGTTCAGCGGCGCCGTCATCCACGGAAACACCGTCTACCTTTCCGGCAAGGTCGCCGGCGATACCTCCGGCGGCGTGGCCGCGCAGACCCGGGACATTCTCGATCAGATCGACGCCACCCTGGCCGCCTGCGGGACGGACAGATCGAAGCTGCTTACCGTGCAGATCTGGCTCACCGACATCGCGACCTGGGCCGAGATGAACGAGGTCTACACAGCCTGGATCGATTCCGACAACAAGCCCTGCCGCGCAACCGTCGAGGCGGCACTGGCGGCGCCGAAATTCCTCGTCGAGATCATGTGCATTGCGGCGAAGTGACACACATTGAGATGGTTTGCCAGGCGGGGGGCCCTTTACGGGCCGACAGGACAGGCATGCGATGGCATGCCCGCGCGGTGCGGTCGCATCGGTCGGCGGCCGCTCCGCTCTCGCCGCCGAACGTCATCATGACCACCATGACACGGTGTCCCGGAAGCCTGCGCGGATTTCGTCGACGATGGGACCGTCGGCATGGACGCCGGCGTTGTCGATCGGCACGCGCAATCCTTCATAAACTCATGTGTTCTGCTCCATTCGTTCGCGGTAGGGCGGCAGTTCGTGCACATACCATTCCGCGTTGGCCTTGATCGAGGCACGCTCCTCGCCTGAGAGATCGCGCAGCTTGCGCGCCGGCACGCCGCCCCACAATTCACCCGACTTCACCACCTTGCCCGGCGCAACCAGCGCACCTGCGGCCACTTGTCCGTGCCGCTCGACGATGGCGCCGTCGAGCACGGTGGCGCCGGACCCGATCAGCGTTTCGTCCTCCAGCGTACAGGCGTGGAGGTGCACACAATGGCCCAGCGTGACCCAGTCGCCGATGACGGTGGGGATGACCTCGCTGACATGGATGACGGTGCCGTCCTGCACGTTGGTTCCACGCCCGATGGTGATCGGCCCGTCGTCGCCCCGCACGACGCCCGAAAACCAGACACTTGATTGAGGGCCGATGGTGACGTCGCCGATCACCGCGGCGTTGGGCAGGAGAAGGACGCTGTCATCGATCTTGGGCCAAACACCCTTGAACGGCATGACAATGGGACCGGCCGGTGCCGGCCAACGGTTTTCTGACATGGCGGTCCTATTCTGCCGCTGCTGCTGCGGTCTTTTGGCCCTGCAGGCCGAAAAAGCTGTCGTCCTTGTAGTCGTCGGGCACCTCGACCAGACGTTCGGCCAGCCGGGCAAACCGTGTGGCCTTGCCGCGCACGACCCTGCCGTAATGGGTGCTGGGCATGGCGGGCGCCTTCAAGGGGAAGGCGTCGGCCGCGTTGTAGTCACAGATGATCAGCGCGCGTGGCTTGCCGGTCCTGTTGGGGCCACCGCCATGAGCCATCCAGGTATGCATGATGACGAGATCGCCCGCCTTGCCGGTCATCGGCACCGCGATCGCTTCCAGGTCTTTCTGCCGCGCCCTGTCGATCATGCCGGTGAATTTGTCGCCGTCGTAATGGCTGAACGGGGTGCGATGGGTGCCGGGCGCCACCAGCAGCGGACCCATGTCCTCGTCGATGTCGCAAAGGAACAGGAGTGTGGTCACCATGCTGTCGTTGGTGTGGGGATCATAGGCATGATCCTGGTGCCAGCCGACCTCGGTGTCGGTACCCGGCAGCTTTACGTTGAGCTTGCAGTGATGAAACTTCACGTCCGGGCCGATGCAGTCTGCGACGTGGTCGGGAATGGCGCTGTCGAACAGGACGTGACGGCATGGTTCGGAAATCTCGACCGGGTTGGAGACCCGGCGCAGGCGCGGGTGATCCGCCCGATGGCCCCCTTCGAGGTCGAAACGTGCCTTGCCGTCCAGGCAGCGTCCCCAGTTGGTCGGATGACCGCGGCTTTCCTCGACCCAGTCGGCCAGCTGCTGCTGCAGCGCCGCGAGCGGAGCGCCCGTGACCACGCCCGGGGCGATCACGTAACCATCACGGTGAAACCGGTCGATCTGGTCGGATGTCAGGAAAGGCATGGCGCACTCCCAAAGGGCTGCGCCATGTTAACGCCCGTTCGGCCACCACGCCATGGTTTCAGCCGTTCCCGGCCTTGTAGGGGGCAATGGCGCTTTCGAGCCCGTCATGGGCTTCACGGCCCAGCCAGCAGATGGAGTCCAGCGCTTCGAGCTGCTCCATCGCGCCTCTCGTCGGAACGCTGCAGGCAAGGGGTGCATGGGGCCAGGCCGGGTTTCTTCACGGTTTTGCAACATCGGAACCTGCCCCCGCATTGACAGCGGGAACGGGGCTTCGCATAGTCCCCGACCATGGTTCCCCGGATGGGCTGGACAGGAGAGCCCGGGGATCAAAAGGGAACAGGGAAGGGATCGACCCAGCAGGGGATCCCGGGCCTTGGCTGCCCCCGCAACTGTGAGCGGCGAGTTGGGCGTTGGTGAGAGCCACTGGGGTTCCGGGAAGGCCGGACGTCCCGACGATGACCCGCAAGCCAGGAGACCTGCCATCGCCACCGACGCACGCTTCGTGCGTCATTATCGTCAACGGTTCGACGCTCACGGAGGGTGAAATGTCCGACCAGTTTTTCAAGGCTGCCATTGCTACGCAGGCGCTTGCGCAGCGTGTGCTTCCTGTTTGTGTTCTCGCCCTGCTGGGTGTGTTCCTGCTCTATGGCGTGGGTTTCGCCCAGCCGGACGTGCTCCACAACGCAGCCCACGACGGACGTCACTCGTTCGCTTTCCCCTGCCACTAGGGGAGTTTGAATCGTGATTGGACGGTTGCTTACCGCGGCGCTGGTGTCGGGGGTGCTGGCGGGCGTCCTGATTTCTGTGGTGCACCACTTCACGACGACGCCCATCATCCTGCATGCCGAACACTACGAGGGCATGGGCGGAGACGATCATGCGATCCTGATGTGGACCGACGAGGTCGCCGGGGGGCAGTTTTATCTGGCCCGTGGCGACGAGGACTACGGTGACGAGGCCTGGGCCCCCGAAGACGGCCTGGAACGCACGCTCTACACCGGCCTTGCCAATATCCTGACCGGCGTGGCGTTCGGCGCGCTCTTGATCGCCGGCATGTACATGCGCGGCGCGCCGGTGGACGGGCGCAAGGGACTGGCCTGGGGCGTGGCGGGGTTTGCCGTGTTCGCCATGGCCCCTGCCACGGGATTGCCGCCCGAATTACCCGGCACGATGGCCGTGGAGGTCGAGGCACGCCAGTTGTGGTGGGTCTTTGCCGCGGTCTCGACCGGGGCCGGTCTCTGGCTGCTGCTTCTGACGCGCCGGGCCGCCCTGCATGCCGCCGGGGTCGTTCTGATTGCGTTGCCGCATGTTGTCGGTGCGCCCGAGCCCGTGCTGGGAGGCCCCGTGCCGCCTGAGCTTGCCGCGCACTTCGCCTCGGCTTCCCTCGCGACGGGGCTCGTGTTCTGGTCCTTGCTGGGCTGGTTTGGAGGAAAGTCCTACCGGCGTTTTGTGGAAGGACCGACCGGGGCGCAATGAACGACACATCCACCGGACGGCATCGGCGGTCAGCGGCTTGCTGGCGCTGATCGCCGGTGGTGGCCACACGCTGGCCGACACGGCGGCCCCGGCGCTTTCCTGGTTCGCGTTCCACATGGCGGCGCGCCAGCCCTCGGACAAGAAGCGTTCCCATGGCTATCACCGCCTTCGGGTGATGGCGGCTTTCGTCAACGGTCTTGTCCGGCCATGTCCCGCTTCCGGTCACGTAATCCCACATCGCCGCCAGGATCGAAATGGTCCTCGAAGAGCGCGTGGCCGGGGTCGAGGAATTCGGACTGGATCACGCAACCGTTCAGATCGAGGCCGGCGCATGCCCTGACGACCGGCCCCTGTACCCGGGACGTGCCCCGCCCTGAGCGGCAAAGCCGCCGTTTGCCTTGCATTCACCACATTCGGTAACAATCTGAAGGTTCTGGACCCGCGGAGAAGAAGCATGAGCGACAATCCCGAGACCCTGGATCATGAGCCGGCGGAAAAGGAGAAGCGCCGCGATTTCGGCAGCATCCGGGCGACGGTGACCAAGCTCTTCTTCGCCTCGCTTCTGGTCGGGTTCGTCATGCACTGGCTCGACATCACGCCCACCGGCATCTTCCATGCGCTGACCAACAACTTTGAGGAACTCTTCGACAACCTGGTCAACGTGGTGAGCTGGGTGCTCAAATTCGTTCTGGTCGGCGCGGTGATCGTCGTCCCGTTCTGGCTCCTCATGCGCCTCTTCGGCGGCCGCAAGAGCGGCTAGGCGCGCGGGATCTAATACCAACGGCCGCGGATGCCCGCCCGGCGGTCTCGCTCAGTGACCCCGAAGCGGTGCGCATGCGCTTTGGACGGCGCGGTGCGCGCAGGCTGCAACGTCCAGACCGCCTCCCTTGCCAGGGAAGGCCCGATCGCGGCAGTCGTGACCACCGACCGGCGCAACGACAGGGGCCTGGCCCACCCGGGTCACCCGCGAACGTGTGTAGCAGCCCGACTGGTAGCCCGGACGACCCGGCGTCCGCTCGCTCTTCCCGGCGCCCGGCGCTGCCGTCATCTCCGCTTCCACGATCGCCGATACCATTGCACGCAGTATAGTCATCCTCGTTCTCCAGCAGCGCCTGGACGTCGATCTGCCTCGTCTTGCTCTGCTTCACGGCCATGACATGCACACCTCCTTCGGGTCCGGTGACGTTGAACATCACTGGCGTGCCATGACCGCACCGAATTTCGGGGCTTTTCTGAATACTCAGTACATGACCTGATCATGGTGCGCGTAGACCCTGCCTTGTGCTTTTCAATCCCTCAACGGTGTGTATGGCCCCCAGCCCCCGGATCGAGATCCGGGGCAGGCCCCGCTTGGGATCATGTCAAAGCCGTGCCGATGGATGCCATATGGCATGATCGTTAAATCCTTGAAACGGGCGACCTCGATCTTTGATTGACTACGCCGCGTTGGCTTCGCGGGCACGTTTCTTGCGTTCGTGAGGGTCGAGCCAGCGTTTGCGCAGGCGGATGCTCTTGGGGGTGACCTCGACCAACTCGTCGTCGGAGATATAGGTCATCGCCTTTTCCAGCGTCATGCGGATGGGCGGGGTGAGCTGGACGGCATCGTCCTTGCCCGCGGCGCGGATATTGGTGAGCTGCTTGGATTTCAGCGGATTGACGTCGAGATCGCCGCCCTTGTTGTGCTCGCCCAGGATCATGCCCTTGTAGACCTTGTCGCCGGGATCGACGAACAGCGCGCCGCGCTCTTCCAGGTTCCACAGGGCATAGGCCACCGCCGCGCCCTGTTCGGCCGAAATCATGGTGCCCGTGCGCCGGCCCGGAATCGTGCCGTGCCAGGGCATGTAGCCGTGGAACAGCCGGTTCATCACGCCGGTGCCGCGCGTGTCGGTCATGAATTCGTTGTGGTAGCCGATCATGCCGCGCGAGGGCACGTGGAACACCACGAGTGTCTTGCCCCCACCCGACGGGCGCATCTCGATCAGCTCACCCTTGCGCGTCGCCAGCTTCTCGATGACGGGACCGGTGAAGTCGTCGTCGACGTCGATCACGATCTCCTCGATCGGTTCTTCGCTCACCCCGGTCTCGGGATTGTCGCGCAGGACGACCTGAGGGCGGCCAATCGAAAGCTCGAAGCCCTCGCGGCGCATGGTCTCGATCAGCACGCCAAGCTGGAGTTCGCCGCGCCCGGCGACCTGGAACACGGTCTTGTCGTCGGTTCGGCTGAGCTGCAGGGCGACGTTGCCCTCGACCTCGCGGGCCAGGCGGTCCCAGATCATGCGGCTGGTGACCTTGTCGCCCTCCTGACCGGCTAGTGGCGAATCGTTGATGCCGAAGGTCATGGCGAGCGTGGGCGGATCGATGGGCTGGGAGGCGATGGGCTCGTCGACCGAGAGATCGACCAGCGTGTCAGCCACGGTGGCCTCGGAGAATCCCGCAAGCGCGACGATGTCGCCAGCGTTCGCTTCCTCGATGGCGGTGCGCTCCAGGCCGCGGAAGGCCAGAACCTTGGTCACGCGCGCCTGCTGCAGCACCTTGCCGTCACGCGACAGCGCCTTGAGCTGCTGGTTCACCTTGACCGAGCCGGACTCGATGCGTCCGGTCAAGATGCGCCCGACAAACGGATCGGCTTCCAGCGTGGTCGCCAGCATGCGGAACGGGCCGCCGGAATCCACCTTGGGCGCGGGCACATGACGCACGATGAGATCGAAGAGCGGGGCCAGCGTGTCGGTCGGCTGCTTGGGCCCCTCGCTTGCCCAGCCCTGCTTGGCCGAAGCGAAGAGGGTCGGGAAATCGATCTGCTCGTCGGTCGCGTCGAGTGCCGCGAAGAGGTCGAAGATTTCGTTGTGCACTTCTTCGGCACGCTGGTCGGGCCTGTCGATCTTGTTGATCACGACAATGGGGCGCAATCCCAGGCGCAACGCCTTGCCGACGACGAACTTCGTCTGGGGCAGGGGGCCCTCCGACGCATCCACCAGCACGCAGACGCCGTCGACCATGGAAAGGATGCGCTCCACCTCGCCGCCGAAATCGGCATGGCCGGGTGTGTCGACGATGTTGAGCCGCGCGTCGTGCCACTCGACGGAGGTGCATTTGGCCAGAATCGTGATGCCGCGTTCGCGCTCCAGGTCGTTGCTGTCCATGACGCGCTCGGCAACCTGCTGGTTGTCGCGGAACGAGCCCGACTGTTTCAACAGGCCGTCCACCAGCGTGGTCTTGCCGTGGTCGACATGGGCAATAATGGCGATATTGCGCAGTTCCATGGTGGCTCTGCCCAGTGCATGCGGGTGATGAGGTTGTCGGGTTTGTACGACGCTGGCGCGCGTATAACGCGTCCGGGCCGGCTACCGCAAGCGGTGCGACGTCAGGGCCGTGGTCCGGACCAGGTATGCACGCCTTCCTCGCCGACGCTTGTGTTGGCCAGAATCCGGTCGTCGTGGGACATGCGCCAGGTCAGCATCTGCTGGACAAGGTTGAGCTCGACCTCCCGCAGGGCGGGGTCACCGGCACGGTTGACGGTCTCACCGGGATCCTGTCCCAGATCGTAAAGTATCGGCGGCAGCCCGCTCATGTGGACATACTTGTGCGTCCGCGTGCGCAGGATGGACATGCCACACTGATCGGGGGTGAGACCGAAGATTTCTTCGAGATAGAGCGAGCGGGGATTGCGGAAGTCGAACTCCCAGTGGGCCGCCTCGCGCCATCGCTCCGGCTTCTTGCCATGCAGGAACGGGGTCAAGGCATGGCCGTCACATTGGGCGGGGATGTCCACGTCCAGCCATTCCAGGATGGTCGGCGTAATGTCGATGGCTTCGGTGAACGCCTCGGTCACCGCGCCGCGTGCGGCTTCGGGTGCGGAAGGGTCCCGGACGATCAGCGGGACGTGATAGGACTGGTCGAACCAGCCCAGCTTGCCGAACAGATGGTGGTCGCCCAGTTGTTCGCCATGATCGGTCGTGACGACGATCAGCGTCTCGTCCAGTTGGTCCGTTGCTTCCAGATGATCGAACAGGCGGCCCAGATTGGCATCGACCTCGCTCACCAGGCCGCAATAGGTCGTGTGCGCCTGACGCCGGTCCAGCTCGGACATCTCCGCAGCCAGACCGTTCTGTCCGGTAAAAATGGATTCGGAACGGCGCCTCAGCCAGTGTTCTATCAGTGGATGCTGCGCCATTTCTTCTTCGATGCTGGCCGCGCACACTTGCCCGGCCATATCGGCCGGGTCGTACATCGCATGATAGGGCTCGGGCGCGACCCAGGGCGGATGTGGGGCCAGGATGGAGAGATGCAGGAACCAGGGCTCGTCTGTCCGCGAGGCCAGCCAGTCAAGTGCAGTGTCGGTGAGAAAAGCCGTCTCGCTGTGTTCGGCGGCAAAATGTGCAGGCGGGAAGGTCGCGCCGCGTCCGGCCGGAGGTGGGCCGACCGAGCGGTACACATCACCCTCGCCCTGACTCACATCATAGCCGTGATTGCGCAGCCACGTGATCCAGGCGCGCGGCGGACCGAGCATGTTGAGTTCAACGTCGAAACCCGGCATCACGCCTTCATAGGTCAGCAGGCGCGGATCGGCGGGGTCGAGCCCGCGCGGATCGACCGTGGTGTCGGTGTAGCCGATCAGGGTGGGCGCATGGCCTGCCTTGCGGACTTCCAGCGCCAGATTGGTGAAACGCCGGTCGAGCGGCGCGTCATTGCCCACTACCCGGTGGTTCGCCATGTACATGCCGGTCAGCAGGGACGCACGCGCCGGCGCGCAGGGCGCGGTCTGGCTGAAATGGCTGGCAAAGCGCATGCCCGTTGCTGCCAGCCTGTCCAGATTGGGTGTCTGAACGACTGGGTGACCGGCCGCGCCCAAGGTATCCGCGCGCCACTGATCTGCCGTGATGAAGAGGACGTTGCCGCGCGGTTTCTTCTGTTTCGTCATGGCTTGGGCTCTTGCTCCAGCGTGGGGTGATACAGTGGCTGAAACCCCGCACGAAGGGCCATGACGGTGGAGAAGGGTGTCAGAACTTCGACCACCCCCAGAGATCGTTTTTCGCGCGGACCATAGCCGGCTGGATGCCATTGCGCGGAAAAGTCTTTCCCCAGAAGGTGCGCGCGCGTGGGATCGGCGGGGTCCACGATCATGGCGCCCGCGGGCAGTTGTTCGGCGTTCTGATGGAAGGTCACCTTGGAGCGGTCGCGCCGCGTGCGCTCGCGATGCATGATGTCGTCGGTTTCGACCGCCCTGGGCCGGTGGCGCCAGCCATTGCCGGCCTGCCAGGCGGCGACGAAGGAATTGTAGGCATCGCGCCGGCACAGGGCGCATGGGCGGTGCCCGGCGGCCAGGGCAGTTGCCTCATCCAGAAAGAACAGTTCGGTCCAGACCTTTGGCTGCATGACCGGACGCCACCAGTCCCTGTATTTCAGTTTGCAGACGATCCACGCGCGCAGCCGCCATCGCCGTGTCGCCAGCCGGTACGGTTCGTCGCTCAGGCATCCGCGATTTCCCAGGAACATACCCCGTGCCGGATCGGCCACGATCTCACCCCAGGGGGTGACACGGTTCTGCAGCGGCGAAGGACGGCTCACGGATCGGTATTCCCATGTTATGAAGTCGCGAGGATGTACCGGCTGACGTGTGCCGGACCATAGTGAGGTTAACCCAATGGCGTTGCTAGAACAGGCCCTGATCTTTCTGCTTGCGGCGGTCGTCGCGGTGCCGCTTGCCAAGAAGGTCGGCCTTGGCTCGGTCCTGGGATACCTGCTGGCCGGCGCGGTGGTTGGACCCTGGGGTCTCGATCTTTCCCACGACGAAGAGGAAATCCTGCATTTCGCTGAGTTCGGCGTGGTCCTGCTGCTCTTTGTCATCGGCCTGGAGCTTCAGCCTTCCCGTTTGTGGCTGATGCGTCGTTCGGTTTTCGGCCTCGGCGGGTTGCAGGTCGCCATAACCGCTGCTGCGCTCACGACTATCGTGATCGGATTCGGTGCGGGCTTTGAAACGGCTGTCGTCGCCGGCCTTGCCCTCTCGCTCTCCTCGACCGCCTTTGCACTCCAGGTGCTGGCCGAACGCAACGAACTCGCCACCCGTCACGGTCGGGCGTCGTTCTCAATCCTGCTGTTCCAGGACATCGCCGTCATTCCCATGCTGGCGCTGATTCCGCTGTTGGGTCCGCAGATTGCCGGCGCGGCGGACGAGCCTGTCTGGATAAGCGTTGCCAAGGCGCTGGGTGTGGTCTTTCTCGTGGTCGTCGTGGGCCGATACGTCCTGCGTTATCTCCTGCGCATCGTGGCGCGGTCGGGAACCCACGAGGTCTTTACCGCGACCGCTCTGCTCACGGTTATCGGCGTCTCCATTCTGATGGAACAGGTCGGCCTTTCCATGGCGCTGGGCGCCTTCTTGGCGGGTGTGCTGCTGGCGGAGTCGGAATATCGGCATGCGCTCGAAGCCGATATCGAACCCTTCAAGGGACTGTTGCTCGGACTCTTTTTCATGGCCGTGGGCATGACCGTCAATCTTGGCCTGGTGATTGAAACTCCGCTCATCGTGCTCGGCTTGGCGCTGGGTCTGATGATCGTCAAGATGCTGTGTCTTGCCCTCGTGCTTCGGCTCGACAAGCAGTCCTGGGTGACGACACGCAGTATCGCGGCCACGCTCTCGCAGGGCGGCGAATTTGCGTTCGTCATTCTGGGCGTGGGTGTGGCGTCGGGTCTGATGTTCGTCGAGGTGAAGGACCTCCTGATCGTGGTCGTCACCGTCTCGATGGCCGCAACGCCCCTGCTGTTGAAACTGAACGACTGGTGGTCAAGGCGCACGACTGTGTCCTCGGAGCCGGAATACGAGCGCCAGATCGAGGAAGAGAATCAGGTCATCATCGCCGGGTTCGGGCGCGTTGGACAGATGGTCGGACGTATCCTGCAGGCCCGGAAGATCGGCTTCACCGCGCTGGAGTCGAGCGCCGAGCAGGTCGATTTCGTTAAGCGCTTCGGCAACAAGATTTATTACGGGGATGCCACCCGGGTCGATCTTCTGCGCGCCGCGAAGGCCGACAAGGCGGTTCTGCTCGCCCTGGCCATCGAGGATGTCGAGCGCTCCGTGGCGACGGCACGCGTGGTCCGCGAAAACTTTCCCAATCTCAAGATCTATGCCCGGGCGCGCAACCGTCAGCATGCCTATGCGCTGATGGATCTGGGAATCGAGCATGTCGTGCGCGACACGTTTCATTCGAGCCTGGAAATGTCTGAAAAGATCCTGGTCGAGCTGGGCCTTTCGGAAAGCGACAGTCGCAACACCGTCACGACCTTTCGCGATCACGATGTCGCACGTCTGCACAAGCAGCGTCACATGGTCGGCGACATGAAGAAGATGTCCGAAGACAACAAGCAGTGGACGAAGGAACTCGAGGAAATGTTCAATCAGGATCAGCGTGACGCTGGCGACTGAATCCTGTTCTTTCGCGCAGCGGCACAGGACGGCTTGAAGAACGCCGTGCAGGCCTCCTCGCTGGATTGTTCGAGCAAGTCGAAGGCAAGCGCCACCTCGCTGCCGCCGTCGACGCCGATATCGGTGCCGTTGATCCAGCTTGCTTCATCTGAAAGCGCGAAAGCGATGACCCGGGCGATTTCCGCGGGCTGACCGTTGCGCCCACCCGACTGTGCCTTGAGGCGGTCGAGAACGTCTTCACCCATCGTGGCGTAAAAGTCGCTCAAAATGGGCGTTTCGACCGCGCCGGGGCTGACCGAAAGGCTCCTGATGCCGAAGGGGCGGCCCAGCATCGAACCGGCCATGGCGTACACGATCGCGACCTCCTTGGAGAAGTTGTAGGCTTCCGGTCCGGTCATGGGATGGGTGCGAAGCCAGTCCAGGCCCCCGCCGTAACTGCGCTGGGCCAGCAGACTGCGGATGAGACCGAGACGTTCGCGCCAGCCCGACCCTGCACCTGACGCGACCTGGACCACCGCGCTGCCGGTCTCCATACACGGCATCATGGCTTCGGTCAGGTGGCGAAGACCCAGCACATTGACGCGCATGACGGTTTCGGCATCGAAGCTGCCGGGGACGCCGGCGACGTTGGCCAGGCCGTGGACCGGGCCGTCAATGGCCGCGACGGCCTGATCGATGCTCTCAGGCTTGGACAGGTCGCAGGGTACGAACCGATCCAGATCGTCACGGGCATCACGCAGATCGAGGCCCACGACCGATGCTCCACGCTCCGACAACAGCGAGCCAGTTGCCGCGCCGATGCCCGACGCGCACCCCGTGACGACGATCCGGCGTCCTGCCAAGCTCACGGTGAGACCCTCACAGGCGTGAAGCTGCAGGGGAGGTGGCGCATGCCGTTGATGAAGAACCCATTGATCTGCTGCATGCCGTCGAGATCGATTTCCAGGTCGGGCAAGGTTTCGAACAGGACCTTGAAGAAGTGATACATCTCGCGCCGGGCAAGGTGCATGCCCAGGCAATGATGCGGTCCGCCTCCGCCATAACCGACATGATCGTTGGGACGGCGCCGGATATCGAACTTATCGGGCTCCTTGAATGCTGCCTCGTCGCGGTTTGCCGAGACGTACCAGAAGACGACCTGCTCGCCCTCCGCGATGGCCTGGCCGCCGATCTGGGTATCCTCCAGCGCGGTGCGCCCGAAATGCACGACGGGGCTGGCATAACGCACGATCTCTTCCATCGCCGTTGAGGCCAGCCCGTCATAGTCTCCGCGCCAGTCTCGCCACTGGTCTGGGCGCTCGGCCAGAAACCGCATGCCCTGTGCAATGGAACTGGCTGTGGTTTCGATGCCGGCGGTGATCAGAAGCTGAAAGTATACGCCGATATCGAAATCGGTCAGGCGTTCGCCGTCGACTCCGGCCAGCGCCATCATGCTGATGAGATCGTCGCCGGGACGTTCGCGCCGTTGACGGCCAAGCTCCTCGCCATAGGCATTGAGGGCCAGAAACGCTTTCATGGCGTCGTCCGCGTCGCCAACCGACTCATCGCCATATCCCAGGGCCTGCAGCGTCAGTTTCTGCAACTCTGGCCGGTCGTTCTCGGGAACGGCCATCATGTCGCAGATGACCTTGATCGGCATGCGGTTGCCGACATCGGCCGCAAAGTCGCAGGCGCCTCGTTCGCTGACATCGGCGATGACCGATCGCGCAGACGATTCCAGATCGGCCTCGATGCTGGAGAGCATGCGTGGCGTGAAGACCTTCGCGACAATGCGCCGCAGGCGGGGATGGATCGGCGCGTCACGGTTGAGCATGCCGCCGGTGACATAGGCTTCTTCCGCCGACTCGATGGCCATACCCGTGCCGAAACGCGATGCGAACCGACGTGTGTCCTTCGTGACGCCGCGCGTGTCGGCATGGCGTGTGACGGACCAGTAGCCACGTTCTTGACCAGGCATCGTTTGCCATGCCACGGGCCGTTCCCGGCGGAATTGCGCGAAAATCTCCATCCTGTCGCCGCGTTTCCAGAACGACGGTTCGGCAATGCAGATGCTGTCGAGGTCGGTCATGGTGCTAGAGTCGGAAGAAGTTTCGGATACGGTCTACCAACGCGCCTGATTCGTCGGACTTGTGTTTGGTGCTGGCATGGCGCATACGCTGACTGGTCTCCGACTGGCGTTCGGCGAGCATCGCGCCGGTATCCTCAATGAGTCCGGGATGATCCCTGAACAGCGGTTCGATATCGTCCTTGGTGATTTCAGCAACAAGTGTATCGCGACGCTGGACGTCACTGTAGCGCCACGGGGCGTCCCGGTCAGCAATGACATTTCGCCAAAGACGTGTCCGGTGCGGACCTGGCCGATCGTGCGCTTCTCGCCCTTGTCATCTTCAAGGTCACGTCCAGGATCCCTTCCTTGACGACGAAGAGCGAACTGCCCGGGTCGCCCTGACGTACGATGGGTTCGTCAGCCAGCCAGGTGCGCTCGTTGTGGGTCAGTCCTTCGAAAAGCACGACCCTGCGAAGCCGGCCGCGTTCTTCGTCCAGGTTCTCTTTTTGTGGGCGCTGCACGGTGACGTTCATGCGGCGTTGGGCGCCGTCGGGCAGGCTGCCCTTGCCGAACTGGAACAAGCGATAGCCGATCAATGATTGTGGATCAGGAGGGGGAAACAGTGGCCCCTGGCGGCGAACATATCGTCGCAAAGGGATCTCTGGATCGTCTTTCTCCTGATGCCCGCGCTGGTGTTCTTGCGTTCGCACGTTGGCTTGCACGCGTTGCCGCCCGCGAGACGGTCGAAGCCGAAAAGCAAGTTGCGTCGGATAGGAGCAATCTCTGATCTCTATCCCAGCAAAGCGAAGGGCACGCGTCTGAGATTCCGTTGCAAGTAACCCTCTGATCCGGGAGGAATTGATTGAGCATAGCGACCCTTGGGCCAGACCATCACGTCGGCAATCCGATGACGGCCCAGTTCTTCTGGTGACACTTTGGTGACACGAACTCAGGCCAGGCGCGGAAGCTCCCGGCGAGGCCGGGAATAGAGTATTGACTACGGGTGATCAGGTGGTGGGCGCGGCTGGGATTGAACCAGCGACCCCTGCCGTGTGAAGGCAGTGCTCTCCCGCTGAGCTACGCGCCCGCCGTGGCCGGGAAGGCGCCGTCATAGGGTCCGGCGGCGCGTCGTGTCAAGATGTGCGGCCATGGTGCCGGCGGCCCTGCGCTTCCTACTCCAGCCTGGTGATCGTCATGGTGACGCGGCCGTTGCTACGCACCAGGTCGAAGCCGTTGGGCGAGGGATAAACGACCAGGCAGCTTTCCTCGACATAGAGAATGCCGGCAAGGCACAGACGGCCCTCGTCGTCGATGCTGTAGTTGCCGGTCTCGGTCTCGCCGCCGCGCGTGACGGTGACGGAGTCGCCATCGGCAGCGAACTCGGCGCTGTATTCGCGGTTCTCGTAGAAGAGCTGCAGCATGCCCGAGAGCGTGTGGCCGGGCACGATGGCGTTCAGCGTCGCCTGGCTGAGCGCGACGCCGCCTTCGGGCGACATCATCGGTTCGGGCAGCATGCGGAAGCGCGAGACGATCTCGTCGCGATGGTTCACTTCCGCGTATTCGTCGCCGAGGTCATAGATCTCGAAGCAGGTGAGATTGTTCGAAATGTTGTAGCAAAGCTGTCCCTCGGTGACCTCCCAGCCGCCCGCGAAGGTCGAGTTGTCCTGCGTCACGCCCTTGAAACCGCCGCCTTCGTCGACCGACTGATCGTACCAAGAGAAGGTTTCCGTTCCATCGTCATAGCGCAGGCCGAACTGCTCCTGGTCGGCATAGACTTCCCGGATCGCCTCGGCATCCATCTTCCGGGCATTCTCGGGCAGGTCTTCAAGGTTGGGATCGCCGAAGAGTTCGATCACCACCACCGGTCCGACCATCATGACGATCGTGCCGCCGATGCCGATGGCGGGAATCATGAGTGCGCCGAACACGGCCCAGTTGCGCCGCATGGCGCCGCGAATGGCGAGAACGGCGCAGGCCAGCGCGGCTGCGCCGAATGTGCAAAGAACGATGACACCGATAAACATGGCGGCGAGCCTATCCCCGTGAAAGTTGGACCTGAATATCGGAACGCGACCGCACGCGCCGACTCCAGCGATCAGGGCCATAGAAAACAGTGTTGGCTGCAAAAAGGCAAATGATTGTCGGCGGGACTGTGGAGGGCGCCGTCATGCCTCAGTCTTTGAGCGGAATGTCATAGACTTCCACCGCGGGCAGGTTGCCGGTGAACTTCTCGCAACCGACCAGCGCGGAATTGCAGCTTGGCCCCTGGCTCAGCGACGAGCAGCCCCGGTCGCGGGTGAGCACGTTGGGATTGCCGTGGCGCTCCAGGCTGTCGGGGTTGCCGGGGTCTTCCGCATCGAACCACGATCCGGTCGCCATGTTGATCACGCCGGGTCGGATGCGCCCGCTGACCACGGCCGTGCCCAGTGCAGCGCCACGGGCGTTGAAGAGGCGCACGATATCGCCGTCCCCGATGCCGCGCGCGGCGGCATCGGCGGGGTTGATCAGGACGGGTTCGCGCCCGCGCAGCTTGGTCGCCTGGCTGGCCGAACCGGGGTCGAGCTGGCTGTGGAGCCGTCCGCGCGGCTGGTCGGACATGAGGTGCAGCGGATAGGTGCCGGCAAGATCTGCATTGCCCAGCCATTCGCCGGGCTCCAGCCAGGCGGGATGGCCCGGGCAGTCGTCGTAACCGAAGGCGGCGATGGTCTCGCTGAAAAGCTCCACCTTGCCCGAAGGCGTGCGCAGGGGATGGGCGTCCGGGTCCCGGCGCTGGCGGATCAGCTTGCCCGAACTGTCGTTGTCGACGGGAAGCGAAAGCGTGCCGCCATGCCAGAAGGTCTCGAAACCGGGCAGCTCGCGCCCGGCGCGGCGCGCGTTGTCGCGCGTGATGCCCCACATATGGCGGATCCAGCCCATCTCGTCACGCCCCTCGGTGAAGGTGTCGCGGAAACCCAGGCGGTCGGCCATGGCGGCGAAGACGTCGTGGTCGTTCCGGGCCTCGCCCAGCACATCAGCGAGTTTATGCATGGGCGTGAAGAATCCGCCGTGCGCGCTGGCCGCCCAGTCGTTGCGTTCCAGAAAGGTGGTGGCGGGCAGCACGATATCGGCCATGCGGCAGGTCGGCTGGAAGAAACTGTCGTTGACGATCACGGTGTCGGGCCGGCGGAATGCCTGTGCCAGGCGGTGAAGGTCCTGGTGGTGGTGGAACGGGTTGCCGCCGGTCCACCAGACCAGACCGATCTCGGGGAAGGTGATTTCCTTGCCGTCGAAGGAGATGGTGGTTCCGGGCTCCAGCAGCATGTCGGCGACGCGCGAGACCGGGATGTAACGATCGCAGGCGCGCTTGCCTTGGGGGAAGGCGGCGCTGCGGAAGGGCAGGCGGCCGGCGCCATAGTTGTTGAAGGTGCCCAGACCGAAGCCCACGCCCTGACCGACCCGGCCCAGCCCGCCCAGCAGGGCGGCGAGTGCCGCGGCCATCCAGAAGGGCTGCTCGCCATGGTCGGCGCGCTGCAGGGCCCAGGCGACGACGATGAGCGTCCTGCGCGAGGCCATGCGTTCGGCAAGCCCGGCGATGGTTTCGGCGTCCAGGCCCGTGATCCCCGCCGCCCAGGCCGGAGTCTTCGCCACACCGTCGCTCTCGCCGCGGATATAGGCGACGAACTTCTCCGCGCCCGCGCAGCAGCGCGCGAGATAGGCGTGGTCGATGCGGTCGTGTTCGACGAGCCAGTGGGCGAGGCCCAACATCAACGCGACATCGCCGTTGGGACGAGGGTTGAGCCAGGTGACCTCGTCCCGTTCGTCGTCGGCATGGCGGATGGGGGAGACGGAGACGACCTCCATGCCGCGTTTGAGACAGCGCTCCCACCCCTGACGGTCGATGTGCGGGCCGGTGGAGCCCGGATCGATCGCCGCGTTCTTGAGCGGCATGCCGCCGAAGCAGACCATGAGTTCGGTGTGGTCGTGGATTTCGTCCCAGTCGTAGCCGGTATTGATCATGTCGGTCCCGCCGAAGACATGGGGGATGATCACTTCGGCCGCGGCGGAGGAGTACGTGTTGACCGCCGCGGTGAACCCGCCCGCCAGGTTCAGGAAACGCTTCATCTGGCTTTGCGCGTGGTGGAACCGCCCGGCCGAGGCCCAGCCATAGGACCCGCCGAAAATGCCCTGATTGCCCAGGCGCGTGCGCGTGGCGTCCAGCGCCCCGGCGGCAAGGTCGAGGGCGGTATCCCAGGAGACCGGCACGAACGCCTCGCGCCCGCGCTGCTCCCGCCTGTCGGGACCGGCGGCAAGATACCCCTCGCGTACCAACGGCGTTGCGATGCGCGCCCGGGTCTCGCGCAGGTCGGCAAGGTCGGCGGAGACCGGCGTGGGATCGGGATCGCCCGAGAACGGCCGGATGACCGCAGGCGCGCCTCCGACCCCGGGCTCAGCCTCGTAGACACCCCAGTGGGCGGCGGTGGAAAAGCGCTTTTTCATGCGATTCAGGAGGCGGTAATGAGTGCTGAAAGGGTGGTTGCGGTGCGGTCTGGAGGCGCGGATAGGGTAGGGGCATCAGCCAAAAACTCGAATTCAACCCCATGCACACGAGGTGTTGTGATTGGCCCTGTCCACAATTCACAACACCTCGTGGGTGTGCGGATCAAGGTCAGGGTCTCGACGCTGGATGAGGGGAAGTGCGGAGACGGTCCGGTGGTCCCGACACCCTCGCTTGAGCAATAGTTCAGCCCGGATTCCCGATGTTGGCAAGCTTTTGACGTGCTCTCGACGAACGATGCGCAACCCGTGCCGATCCATTTGGCCTGTTTCTCGCAGCGTCATTCGGCCCAAAGGCGCATCCCGAATGGCAACACGCCCCGGTACTGACTTTGTACTGACTTTCTGGAAGGCACGATCGTACATCGAAATCGTTTCACGCTTCTGATGCCCCTTTATGCTGTTCTATGCTGTTCCCAGGTTCTCCGGGACATGCCACCCTGCGGCAGACGGGTGATAAGAAAGCTGCGGAGGCATGGCATATGCAATGGATCAGGTGGGCCGTGATCGTCGGCGTCGCATCGCTTGGGCAGGCCGCCGGCGCCGCATCGGGATGTGATGCCTGGAATACTCCGGGTTTCTTCGAGAAAGCGGATGGCGAACTGGTGCGCGAATGCCTGGCCGCCGGCGCCGATCCGGGCGCACGGAATGATGATGGCGACACCCCGCTGCACCGGGCGGTCGGTTCGGGCGATGCAGAGGCCATCGGGGCGCTTCTCGCCGCCGGTGCCGATCCGGACGCACGGAATCATAATGACTACACCCCGCTGTACTCGGCGGCCGTTTCGGGCGATGCAGAGGCCATCGGGGTGCTTCTCGCCGGCGGCGCCGATCCGGGCGCACGGAGTAATGATGGTCGGACCCCGCTGCACGGCGCGGCCCTTCGAGGCCATGTAAAAGCCATTGAGGCGCTTCTCGCCGGCGGCGCCGATCCGGGCGTACAGAGTAATGATGGCAGAGCCCCGCTGCACCGGGCGGTCGGTTCAGGCAATGCAGAGGCCGTCGGGGCGCTTCTCGCCGCCGGCGCCGATCCGGGCGCACGGAGTAATGATGGTCGGACCCCGCTGTACGGCGCGGCCGTTTCGGGCGATGCAGAGGCCATCGAGGCGCTTCTCGCCGGCGGCGCCGATCCGGGCGTACAGAGTAATGATGGCAGAGCCCCGCTGCACCGGGCGGTCGGTTCAGGCAATGCAGAGGCCGTCGGGGCGCTTCTCGCCGCCGGCGCCGATCCGGGCGCACGGAGTAATGATGGTCGGACCCCGCTGTACGGCGCGGCCGTTTCGGGCGATGCAGAGGCCATCGAGGCGCTTCTCGCCGCCGGTGCCGATCCGGGCGTACAGAGTAATGATGGTCGGACCCCGCTGTACGGCGCGGCCGTTTCGGGCAATGCAGAGGCCATTGAGGCGCTTCTCGCCGGTGGCGCCGATCCGGACGCACGGAGTGATAACGGCATCACCCCGCTGCACTGGGCGGCTCATCAGGGCCAAGTAGAGGCCATCGAGGTGCTTCTCGCCGGCGGCGCCGATCCGGGTGCACGGGATATTGATGGCAACAGCCCGCTGCACTGGGCGGCTCATAAGGGCCACGCAGAGGCCATCGGGGCGCTTCTCGCCGGAGGAGCCGATCCGGGCGCACGGGATATTTATGACTACACCCCGCTGCACTGGGCGGCCCGTTATGGCCATGCAGAGGCAATCGGGGCGCTTTTCGCCGGCGGCGCCGATCCGGGTGCACGGGATATTGATGGCAACAGCCCGCTGCACTGGGCGGCTCATAAGGGCCACGCAGAGGCCATCGGGGCGCTTCTCGCCGGAGGAGCCGATCCGGGCGCACGGATTAATGATGATAGAACCCCGCTGCACGTGGCTGCCCTTCAGGGCCATGCAGAGGCCATCGAGGCGCTTCTCGCCGGCGGCGCCGATCCGGGCGCACAGACTAATGCTGGCAGCACGCCCTTCGACATGATCCCGGAAACCTCTCCACTCGTCGGAACGGCGGTCTACTGGCGCTTGAATGATGCCCGGTGGGACTGAACACCGACTGAACCCGATATGGCGCAAGGTTAAAGACTGGGAAGGAAGTTTCGCCATGGCCTTCCCGGCACGAGCGCACCGGCACCGAACGTTGCGACGGGTATCGTCAGCCCGGCAGCATGCCTTCAAGCCGTCCGCGGACGATCTCCTCGGCCTCGGCCATGATGCGGTCGATCAGTTCCTTCACGGTGGGGATGTCGTAGACGAGACCGGCGACCATGCCGCAGGACCAGGCGCCGGCATCCATGTCGCCTTCCTGCATGATCTTCGGGTAGACGCCGCCGACCTCGTCGATGATGTCCTCGAACCTGATGGCATCGCCCAGGGTCTTTTCCTTCTCCAGGATCTTCTCGACCGCGGCGTTGTCGAGCACCCGTTCGGTGTTGCGCAAGGGGCGCATGATGAGCCGGGTATCGCGCTCGCTCGCGGCGAGGATCGCCTGTTTCACGTTCTCGTGCACCGGCGCGTCCCTGGTCGCCATGAAACGCGTCGCCATGTTCATGCCTTCGGCGCCCATGGCGAGCGAGGCGACCAGGGAACGCGCATCGGCCATGCCGCCCGAGGCCACGAACGGGATCTCCAGTTCGTCGGCCGCGCGCGGCAGCAGGATCATGTTGGGAATGTCGTCCTCGCCCGGGTGCCCGCCGCATTCGAAGCCGTCTACCGACACCGCATCGCAGCCGATCGATTGCGCCTTCAGCGCGTGACGCACGGATGTGCACTTGTGGATCACCTTGATCCCGGCTTCCTTCAGCGGGGGCAGCACCTGCTGGGGATTGTTGCCCGCGGTCTCCACGACCCTGATGCCACCCTCCACGATCGCCTTCACATAACCTGGGTAATCCGGCGCCTTGAGTGCGGGCAGGAACGTCAGGTTCACGCCGAAGGGTTTGTCCGTCATCTCATGGCAACGCGCGATCTCGTCGGCCAGATCCTCGGGCGTCCTCTGCGTCAGGCCCGTGATAATGCCCAGGCCGCCCGCGTCGGACACCGCCGAGGCCATTTCGGCAAAGCCGACGAAATGCATGCCGCCCTGGATGATGGGATGCCGGATGCCGAAGAGTTCGGTGATGCGTGTCTTCATCATGGATTACCCTGACTGCGTGACGGTGCGGCGACGGAGGGCCGTCGAACGGACCGGACGGCAATCAACCCGCAAAGCGCGTTTCGGGCAAGCCCCGAATGCCATGGGCGGAAAACATGACCTCCTGCCCCGTGCGTCCGTTCTGCCCATCGAAACGGCTGCCTCAAGGTTGCGGACTCGCATCACCGGATTGATCTTGCGAGAGCGCAATGCCATGACTTCCCGCGGGATATGGCGCAAGAGCAGCGCCTCTATCCCGATACGCATGACGGAAGCGTAGGCCCACCGCTTACTCGACCGTCACGCTCTTGGCCAGATTGCGCGGCTGGTCGACATCGGTGCCTTTGCGCACGGCGGTGTGGTAGGCCAGCATCTGGACCGGCACGGCATAGGTGATCGGCGCGATCAGGGGATCGACCGTGGGCATCACGATGGTCTCGCCGGCCAACCCCTCGGCCTGACGCGCGCCCTCTTCGTCGGTGATCAGGATGAACCGGCCATCGCGCGCCGCCGCCTCCTGGGTGTTGGACATGGTTTTCTCGAAGAGATCGTCAGTGGGCGCCACCACGATCACGGGAACATGCTCGTCGATCAGCGCAATGGGTCCGTGCTTCATCTCACCCGATGCATAACCTTCTGCATGTATATAGCTGATTTCCTTAAGTTTTAAGGCACCTTCCATCGCGATCACATAGGACGCCCCACGGCCCAGATAGAGTGCATCGCGGGCCTCGGCCAGGCTGTGCGCGATGCCCTCGACCCGCCGCTCGACCTGCAGTGCGCGCGATATCTGGGATGGCAGCGAGGCAAGCGCGTTCGTCGCGGCCTTCAGTGCATCCCCATCCAGCGTTCCGCGCGCCCTGGCCGCGGCGATCGCCAGGCTCAGCAGCACCGTGAGCTGGCAGGTGAACGTCTTGGTCGCCGCGACGCCGATTTCAGGTCCCGCATGGGTCGGCAGCACGACATCGGAGTCGCGCGCCATGGTGCTGGTTTCCGTATTGGTGATGGTGACGATGGTCTGCTCCTGGCTTCGCGCGTAATGCAGCGCGGCCAGCGTGTCGGCCGTCTCGCCGGACTGGGAAACGAAAATCGCCACGCCGCCCCTGGGCATCGGCGCATTGCGGTAACGGAACTCGGACGCGACATCCACCTCCACCGGTAACCGCGCGACCTGCTCCAGCCAGTATTTCCCTGCCAGCGCGGCATAATAGGCCGTTCCGCAGGCGATCAGCGTGACACGCGGGACTTCGGCAAGATCAACGTCGAACCCCGGCAAGGTGACCTCACCGGCATTGGCGTCAAGGTAACGCGCCATGGTCTCGGCCACGGCGGTGGGCTGCTCATGGATTTCCTTTTCCATAAAATGGCGGTGGTTGCCCTTGCCGATGGTCGCGCCCGAAAGCTGTGTGTTCACCACGGCACGCTTCACCCTGTTCCCCTTGGCGTCATAGATGTCGGCGCCGTCACGGCGCACGACGACGAAATCGTCCTCCTCCAGATAACTCACCTGCTGGGTATAGGGCGCGAGCGCGATGGCATCGGACGCCAGGAACATCTCTCCGTCGCCCCAACCCACGGCCAGCGGAGCGCCCCGGCGCGCGCCGACGATGACGTCCTCGCCGCCGCCGATCAGAAAGCCGAGAGCAAACATCCCTTCCAGGCGCTCCATCAGCGCGACCGTGGCTTCCTCGACCGGCTTGCCCTCCTCCAGCAGGCGGTCGAACAGATGCGCGACCACCTCGGTGTCGGTCTGGCTGGAGAACGCCGCGCCCTGGGTCGTCAGTTCCTCCTTGATCGAACGGAAGTTCTCGATGATGCCGTTGTGCACCACGGCCGCGCGTCCGGCGATATGGGGATGGGCGTTGGTCTCGTTGGGCGCGCCGTGGGTGGCCCAGCGCGTGTGGCCGATACCGATGGTGCCCTTCAGCGGTTCGCTTTGAAGTTTCTCGTCGAGATTGCCGAGCTTGCCCTCCGCGCGCCGGCGCTCGACCGCGCCATTCACCAGCGTGGCGATGCCCGCGGAATCATAGCCGCGGTACTCAAGCCGCCGCAGCCCCTCGACCAACATGCCGGAGGCTTCGCGTTCCCCGACGACGCCGATAATTCCGCACATGTTCAGGCTTCCTTTTGTTTCTTGCGCCGCTCTTTTTCAGTGGCATTGCGCTCGCGCAGGGTCCGGGCCAAACCCGGACGCGTCACTTGGTCGGACCGCTCAACGGTCAGGGCGTCGGCTCCGACATTCTTGGTGATCGTGCTGCCCGCGCCCACGATGGCGTTGTCGCCCACCGAAACCGGCGCGACCAGCGCCGTGTTGGAGCCGATGAACGCGCCCGCCCCGATATCGGTGTGGTGCTTGAGACAACCGTCGTAGTTGCAGGTGATGGTTCCGGCCCCGACGTTCGCGCCCGATCCCACGCGCGCGTCGCCGATATAGGAAAGGTGGTTGGCTTTCGCACCCTGCTCGACCCTGGCGTTCTTGATCTCGACGAAGTTGCCGATATGGGCGTCCCGGCCGATCTCCGCGCCAGGGCGCAGGCGGGCATAGGGCCCGATCCGCGCATCCTCGCCCACCGAACACGCCTCGAGGTGGCTGAAGCTCCTGACGATCACGCCGTCGGCGATCGAAACGCCCGCCCCGATCACGACATGGGGCTCGATACGCACATCCCGTCCGATGCGGGTGTCCCAGGAAAGAAACACCGTTTCGGGCGCCGGCATGCTGCAGCCCTCGGCCATGGCCGCGTCGCGCAGGCGGCGCTGCATCACGGCCTCGAATCTCGCGAGGTCCATCCGGTCGTCCGCGCCCACCGTGTCGTCGGGGTCGTCGATCTCCAGCACCGTTGCGCCAAGGCCCCGTTCGTGCACCAGGGTGACGATGTCGGTCAGGTAGAACTCCCCCCTGGAATTGTCGTTGCCGACCGCATCGACAAGCTCGAACAGATGACGCGCATCAATACTCATCATGCCGGAATTACATAGGGTTAGAGATTTTTCTTTATCCGATGCATCACGGAATTCGACAATCCGTTGTAGTGCGCCGTCGTCTCCGACAATCAGCCTTCCATAGCGGTTCTGCGTGATGACGTTGACGCCCAGCACGGCGACCGCCGCGCCGTTCTCGCGCCGCGCCCTGACGAGATCATGGAGCGTGCGGGCCTCCAGCGTGGCGGCATCGCCGAAGCCCACGATGACGTCGGCCTCCTCTTCTCCCTCACCGAAGCCTTTCAGCGTGTCGCGGGCGGCCTTGACGGCATCGGCCGTGCCCTGCGCAACCTCCTGCACGGCGGTAGGCACCGGGGCCACAGCCTGTTGCAGATTTTCCATACCCGGACCGATCACCACCACGGTCCTCTCGGGCCGCAACGCCTCGGCCGCGCCCAGGACATGGTTCACCATGGGCCTTCCAGCGACGGGATGCAGGACCTTGGGCAGGTCCGACTTCATGCGGGTGCCCAGACCGGCTCCCAATACCACCACGGCAACGCCCGGCAGGGCGAGATCATCGGTCATGGCGACCTCTTTCGACAAGGCAGGAAACCTTCAGAAGAGGCGCGAACGTGCCATAGCGCCGTGCCCCGATCCAACTCAAACAGTCTTTCAAAGCGTTTCAGGCGCAATGCGCCGGTTAGACCATCGTCATGCCGCCATCGACCGGGATCGCAAGACCGGTGATATAGGCCCCGTCGTCGGACACCAGCATGGCAACCACAGAGGCGATTTCCTCGGGCTGCGCCGTCCGGCCGAGCGGAACATAGCGCGCCATCCAGTCGGCCCGTTCCTTCGGATCGTCCAGCCAGCCTTCCAGCATGTCGGTATCGACGGGTCCGGGAAGAACGGCGTTGACGCGGATCGCGGGTGCGAGTTCCGCGGCCATTTGTCGCGTCAGACCGAGCTGCCCCGCCTTCGCGGCCGAATAAGCGCTGCAGGCCGAAACTCCGTCGCCCATCACCGCGTTGGTGGAACTGACATTCACGATGGCGCCGCCGCCTACCGCCATGACACGGGCCGCCGCGCGGCAGGTCCGCATGACACCCGACAGGTTGATCGAAAGTGCTTCGTCCCAGGCGTCGTCCGTCATTTCCAGAGCCGGCGTATAGGGGAAGGTCCCCGCGGCGTTGACCAGGATGTCTATTTTCCCGGCCCACTCCAGCGTGGCATCCACCGCAGCCTCTCCGCATCCCGGCTCCGCGACATCGACTGGCCGGCAGCCGGCCTTTCCACCGGCCGCTTCGATTTCCGAGACAACGGCCTCGAGGCGATCCTTGCGGCGGCCCACGACAAACACCTGCGTGCCCTCGGCCGCCAGTCTGTGGGCGGTTGCCCGGCCGATCCCCGTTCCGCCGCCGGTAATCAGGGCAACTTCGTTGTTCAGTCCTCGCTCCATGCCTTCCCCCATCAGCAGTCTGCTCAAGTTTAGAGCAGTCCACTGGCGCGCGCATCATCGCGGAGTTGAACCCGCAACGGGCGCCACGTAGGTTGCCGCCACCTACTTCCTTCTGGGAGCCGCATTTGTCCCGCAACCATCGTTTTCGCGCCGTCGTGTTCGATCTGGACGGCACGCTGATCGACTCCGCCCCCGATATTGCCGATGCTCTCAACATGGTGATGGCCGAACTGGGCCGTGTCGGCTTCACGGACGCAAAGGTGCGCGAGATGGTCGGCACCGGCTGGGCCGGTCTGCTCGAACGCTGCATGGAGACGACTGGCGGCATGCCTGATCAGGGGCTGGAATGGGTCACAGAACGCTTCCGCATTCACTACGTGCCGCGCAGCACGCGTCTCTCCAGCCTCTATCCCACGGTCATGGACGCCATCCGCGAACTGCATGGCGACGGCGTTGCCATGGGCATCTGCACCAACAAGCGTCAGGAAGCCACCGACATCGTCGTCGACGGGTTCGGGCTTGGCCCCTACATGGGCGCGGTGGTCGGCGGCGACACCGGCGTCATGAAACCCGACCCCAAGCACATCGAGGTTGTGCTGAACAAGCTGGGCATCGGGGCCGGCGAAGCCGTCATGATTGGCGACAGCAGCGCCGACCTCGTCGCGGCCCGCGGCCTTTCCATGCCCTGCGTCCTAGTCCGCTACGGCTACACGGCCAAGCCCGTCGAGGAACTGGGCGGCGATATGCTGATCGATAACATGGCCGAACTCCACGACGTTCTTCCCGATCTTTAGGAAACCCCATGCTCCAGGGAATCGACCACATCGAGATAATCGTCCGCGACCTCGACGAATACGTCGCCTACCTCCAAAAGCTGGGGTTCGAACTGCTCCAGCGCACCAGCCATCACGGCGATTCCGCTGAACTGAAGATGCCTGGCAGCGATACGATCTTCGAACTCCATCAGGTCGGCGGCGAGGAGGTTATCGGCGTCAACCACATCGCCCTGCGCGTGGATGACATCAACAGGGCGCACGGCCACCTGCAAGATCAGGGCATCCCGATCGAGGAATCGCCCGGCGAGGTCGTCTCTACGGGCCGCACCAACATCAACCTGCGCGATCCCGACGGCTGGCGCCTCCAGCTCGTCGACGCCAATCGCCGCAAGCCCCGCTACAGCGCGGACAGCCACTGAACCGCCCATGTGGGGCCAAGCCGTGCCCGGTGCCGGAGAATTTTCGGACCGCCGCATCTGACTGCGCTAGGATGATCGAACAACCATCAACCATGTGCGGAGTAGTTTATGTTCAGATGGATTCTCGTTCCCGTCGATGGATCCGAACCTTCGGACAACGCAGTGCGCCTAGCCGCCAAGCTCGCGGAGGAGGGGGCAGGGAGGGAAACTCGAAGATCTGATCCTGGGCAGCGTGTCGCAGAAGGCGATCGAGGAATCGGCCTTCCCCTGCCTCGTGGTCAAGTAGTCGCTCGGTTACACAGGCAACGTTCAGACAGCGGTCAGAGCAGGTCGCGGCACCCCAGGTCGTCGAAGGCGAGGAACCAGCGCTCCAGGTTCGCCCACCAACTTGCATGGCTTCGTGCGGCGTCAAACTGGAACACCGGAATGACGGCGTTGCACAGGTGTGCGGTCCGATAGTCGCGGTTGAGATCGTCCCAGCCGTATCCGCTCACGCCCGATGCGTGCAGGCTTTCGAGATAGTGACGCAGCAGCGGCGCCTCCAGACGGGCGCGGCGTTCGGGAAACCAGTGCATCGCCATGGCAAGCGCCAGGTCGCCAGCGCCGAAATCGATGCGCCAGTCTTCCCAATCGATGACGACGCAGCCGTCCCTTCGGGGATCATGCGGATAGAGAAGATTCCAGAAATGCGCATCACCATGGATCGGGCAGACAGGTCCGCTGCCACCCAACCTGTCCGACTTCGACGCCAGAACCCGCGAGACCGTCTGCTCGAAAAGATCGCGCCGCACCCTTGACAGCCGGTCGCCGAGCCGGTCGAAGAAGTCGGGCAGCAGACCCTCGACATGCTTCTGGATCAGACGCTCCCGGTCGATCAAGGCGGTGCGTCGATCGCCCGCCGCGCCCGCATTCCAGCCATGGGCGTGAATTTTCGCGAAAGCCTCCATCGCGGCTCTGCAACGTGACTCGGTCGGCGGCAGAGGCCAGGTCGTCTCGACATGGGTTTCCCGCATATCGGCAAGCACCAGGCAGGTCGCGCCGGTCTCGGGATCGCGCCGCGCCGCGTGACAGGTTGCCAACGGGAGCCCCTCGCCGCGCCGTCGTGCATAAAAGGCATATTCACCGGGAAACAGGTGCTCCAGCGGATCGGGTTCCTGGCGAATTTTCACGAAGAAGCGGTAGGTCGCATCACCCGCCATCGCCTCGACAAAGGCCGTCTCGGCGACGTTCCACAACCGATTGCGCGTGACCGTGACATCCTCAAAGCCGGTTGCCCCGGCGATGCCGGTGTCACGCAGAACCCTGGAAAGCCAGTCCACGGTGATGGCGTCCGCGCCTGCCGGAACGTGCGATGATGCAGCCATGCGGTTCGTGCGAACTAGACGTCGGCACGCGGCAGGGGTTCCCTGCCGCGGATCACGTCTGCGGCTTTCTCGGCGATCATCACCGTGGGCGCGTTGGTGTTGCCGGTGACCAGAATCGGCATGATCGAGGCGTCGACCACCCGCAGTCCGTGGATGCCGCGCACCTGGAGGTCCTTGTTGACCACCGCCATGGGATCGCTGTCGATGCCCATCTTGGCCGTGCCGACCGGGTGGTAGCCCGAGCACGCGCCCTTGGCGACGCCGGCCAGGATTTCCTCGTCGGACCGGGCGCCCTCGCCGGGTGAAAGCTCCGCACCGCGAAACCGGTCGAACGCGGGTCGTCCGACGATCTCACGCGCCCACTTCACCGCCTCCACGAATTCACGCCGGTCGCGCTCCTCGGTCAGATAGTTGGGTTGCAGGATGGGGTGGTCGCCGGGGTTGGTGCTGCGCAGCTTCATCCAGCCACGCGCTTCGGGGTGCATCTGGTTGACATCGAGCTGGAAGCCGGTCAACGCGGTTTTCTTGAACGTCTCGGGATTTTCGCGCACGCTCATGGGCGTGAAGAAGACTTGGAACCTGGGATAGTCGGGTTCGTACGCTTCGCCCGGCGAAAACGCGCCGGCCGACCAGAAGGCGTTGCCGCCGGGACCCCATCTGCCGCCCGACAGGAAGTAACTCGCGCCAAGGAACAGCGCGCGGTCAGGCCTCTGCCAGCGGTCGAAGGTGGCTTTGGGATCGGGGCAGGAATAGACCACCGGGATGTTGAGGTGATCCTGCAGGTTCTGGCCCACGCCCGGAAGGTCGGCGTGGACCTCGATGCCCAGTGCCCTCAGATCATCGGCCGGACCGATCCCTGAAAGCATCAGCAACTGGGGCGAGCCGATCGAGCCCTGGCAGACCAGCACCTCCCGTTCGGCGCGCACCTCCATCATTTTGACCCCGCGCAGATAACGCACACCCACGGCCCGGCCATTCTCGATGATGAGCCGGCTCACCGGGCATCCGGTGCGCACATCCAGGTTGGGACGTCTGGACGCCTTGGCGAGATACATGCGCGCGACGCTGGAGCGCTTGCCGTCGGAGATGGTGAAGTCGAGCAGGTTCGCGCCGACCTGTCCCTCGCCGTTGAAGTCGGGACATTCGGGCAGGCCGCTCTGCAGGCAGGCTTGCACGAAGGCGCGGTCGATGGCCTGGGGATTGCCCGCCGGGCCGGTCTTCAGCGGTCCGGAATCACCACGGTAGAAATCTCCGCCCGAAGTCCGCGTCTCGGCCTTCTTGAAATAGGGCAGTACATCGCCGTAGGCCCAGCCCTCCAGGCCCAGCTGGTGCCACTGATCGTAATCGCGCGCGTTGCCGCGGATATAGATCATGCCGTTGATCGCGCTCGATCCGCCCAGTCCACGCCCGCGTGGCCAGAAGATGCGCCGGTTCGCCAGATGCGGCTGGGGTTCGGTATAGTAACGCCAGTCGAACTTCGGATTGCCGAACGCCAGCGCGTTCGCAGCGGGCATGGTGATGCGGAAGTCCTTGTTCTTCCCGCCCGCTTCGAGCACCAGCACGCGCGTATCGGCATCCTCGCTCAGCCGCGAGGTCAGGACCGACCCGGCCGATCCGCTGCCGACCACCACATAATCGAAACTCTCCGCCATGACCTCTCCACTTCAGCGCCGTCCGCCTGGATGCAGAGTCCGAGCCTGCGGGGCGCCGTCGTTGCGCGCGTTTTCGCTGCGGTGGTCATACCCGCGCGCGCGTTCCCAGGCAATCATGTCCGCCGAGTGGTAGTTCAGGATGAGCGTGCGCCGACGCCTGTCGGGCGTTACGTTGCCGTCTGCCATATGGAGCATGTTGCCGTGATGGATGGTGCAGCTTGCCGCCCGCAGCGTGGCCGGGTTTTGGGCGCCTCGGGGACCAAAGTCGTGCACCTGCATAATCTGCGTCGTGCGCTCTTGCACCGCCGGTTCGGTATCGAAATCGGCGAAGTCCATGCGCTGCTGTCCGGCATCGATCTCCCCGGCAAAGAGCGGCTCCAGCAGCGCGATGAGGCGCGCCGTCTCGTCAGGCAACCACATCCTCGAGCACCAGCACACCGTCACGCTCGCGGTGGCTCTCGGCGACCGGCAGTCCGGTTCGCTCCAGCGACGTGGCCGTCGTCAATGATGTGGCTTGTCGCCCAACAGCGTGATGCGGTGCATCTTGCGGTGGCTCTCGAAGTTCGACGTGGCGATGTGCATCGTCGCGCGGTTGTCCCACAGGGCGAGATCGTAGGGTTTCCAGGTGTGGCGCACCTGATAGTTGGGATGTTCAGCGAACTCGCAGAGCATGCGCAGGATATGCTCGCGCTCGACACAACCCAAGCCGTTGATGTGCTTGGTGAACGTGCGGTTGACGAAGAGCCCCTTGCGCCCGCTTTCGGGATGCGTGCGCACCACCGGATGCTCCCGCGGCGGCAGGGCGATGATGTCCTTGGCCAGCTTCTCGATTCCACCGCGCCCGTTCAGCACCGATTCCCCGAACGCGATGTAGTAGTCATGGGTCGCGGTCATGTCCTCGATCATCTCGCGCACCTTGGGCGAAAGCGCGTCATAGGGCGCCTGCAGGCTGGACCACAGGGTATCGCCGCCCCCGGTCGCTGGTACGACCTGGCAGTGCAGTATCGTCGCCATGGCCGGTTTCTCGCGGAACGTCACGTCGGTGTGCCAGACATCGTTGTAGAGCGAGGCCCGGGTGCCGTCCTGCTCGATCACCGTGACCTCAGGCACGTCGGGCACCACGTCGAACACCGGATGGGGCGGCTCGACCTCGCCGAAGCGGCGCGCGAAGACAAGCTGTTCGGCCGCGCCGATGCGCTGGTCGGGCAGAAACACGACCAGATGGTCCAACATCGCCTGGCGGATATCCGCAACCGTCTGATCGTCCAGTTCCTGCGAAAGATCGACGCCATGGATATCCGCGCCGATCGTGGGGTTGCGCGGACGCAAATCAATGTTGGCATAAGGCATGACGATCAGAACCCCCAAAGAACCATGGTCACAGTGAAGGCTTTGCACGCACCTGGAGTCAACGCCCGAAATACGCCGATGATCGAAAGGGCGGTGGTTCGCCGCCGGTCCCTCGCTTCGTTCAGTAACCGACCTTCACTTCCTCGTACATGTTGGCCAGCTTTTCGCGCACCTCGACGTCGTATTCCGGAATGCCATGGGCAGACCCCCAGGACCTCGTCGGGCCAAACCCAGCCCCTTTTCCTCAAGCACTTCGGCGGTGACGAGATCGAACACATTGCGGTTGGTGTGACCGTAACCGTAGTTCTCGATCAGCCATTTGCCGGTCTCGGGCGCCAGCCAGGCATCGATGTAGTCATTGGCGTTCTGTTCCTTGCCCGGCACCTCGGCCAGGCGGACGAAGCCGGTCAGCTCAGGAATTAGACCCCCTCCCTGGACGTCAGATAAGCCACGGGATGGCCTTCCTTGATGAGATCGCAGTAAACCTGCTGCCAGGCCCGGCGGCGTCCATCGCCTTGAGCGTGGGACGGCGTGCAACATTGGCAAACGGACTGCGCATCGAAACGGTCATGATCGTCCTTCCTCTCACGAATATAATTTGTTCATAAAAACAACAGCTAGATATAGAGATTTAACCTGGGCAAGGGAAATCCGTCGATCGCGTGGCGTGGGCAATATCTGCGTCAGCTCGCGGCCCGCTCTGGACGCCCAACCAATTCATCGCGCCCGAGCGCCAAATTGGACCTGCAGGCTTGGACAGAACCGGCATCATGATGGCACCATTGATAGGTCGGCACAGACGACAGAGTACGGCTCGGCGGCGCCGGCGTCTGAGGAAACAACAGAAGGACCAGACCATGGCCGAACGCGAGATCGTCAAGACCACCTGCCCGCGCGACTGCTACGACGGGTGCGGCATCACGGTCGTCAAGCGTGACGGCAGGATCTCCAAGGTCCTGGGCAATCCCGATCATCCGGTCGCGCGCGGTGCGCTCTGCGGCAAGTGCGCCGTGGCCTATAACGGCGTCTGGCTCGATCCAGACGCCCGCCTGCTTCACCCCATGCGCCGCACGGGGACGAAGGGTTTGGCCCAGTTCGAACAGATCACCTGGGACGAGGCGCTTTCCGAAATCGCTGGTAAGCTGAAGACCATCAGCGCGCAGGACGGCGCGCCCTCCATCCTCCACACCCATTACACCGGCACCTGTTCCAACATTGCCAACAGCTTCCCCGAACGTTTCTTCTCCGTCTTGGGTGCGACCGAAGCGATCCCCGATTCCGTCTGCAACAACGCCGGCCACGCCGCCTGGGGTTACGTCTTCGGCACCAGTGCCGAGGGCTTCGACCCCCGCCAGGCAAAACGAAGCGCATGCATCGTGGTCTGGGGCGCCAATCCCAGCCACAGCGCGCCGCACGCCCACAAGCAATGGCTGAAGGAAAGCCCGGCCAAGATCGTGGTGATAGATCCCGTGCGCCACGAGACCGCGCAGGCGGCCGATCTCCATTTGCAACTTTTCCCCGGCAGCGACGCGGCCCTGGCCTTCGGTCTGATGCATATCGCCCGGCGCGACGGCCTGCTCGACACCGACTACATCGCCAAGTACGTCCTGGGCTACGACGAGGTCGAGGCCGATTTAGAAGCCGCCACGCCCGAGTGGACCGCCGAAAAGACCGGTCTCGCCGTCGTCGATATCGAGGAAGCCGCGCGGCTTTACGCCACCGGCCCCTCGCTGCTGTGGCTGGGCCAGGGCCTGCAGCGCCAGCCCAAGGGCGGCAACATCTTCCGTGCCTGCGCCATGCTGCCGGCTTTCACCGGCAACGTCGGCAAACCCGGCGCGGGGTTCTATTACCTCAACGACAGTGGTGGCATCATCGCGCGCAAGGGCAAGGCTCCCGAGTACCACGCGCCCGAGGAAAGCGGCAACGCGGCGTCTGGAGGGGGCGGGGCGGGCGCAAGAGACATCAGCCAGATGGACGTGCCCGAAGCGCTCAACGATCCCGCCCGCTTCAAGGCCTACATGGTGTGGAACTGCAACCCCGTCGCGTCGAATCCCGACCAAGCCAAGATGTGCTCGGGTCTGGAGCGCGAAGACCTCTTCACCGTCGTCGTCGATTGTTTCCCCACCGACACCGCGGCCTATGCCGACATCGTGCTGCCCGCCGCCAGCTTCCTGGAATTCGACGACCTCTCGGGCTCATACTTCCACCTCACCGTGGGCGCGCAGGTCAAGGCCGCCGAACCCATGGGCGAGAGCCTGCCCAACCAGGAGATCTTCCGCCGTCTTGCCAGGGCCATGGGCTTCGAGCAGCCCTTTCTCTACCGCAGCGACCGGGAAATGATCGATAAGGCGCTCGCCGCCATGGACTGCGGCGTCACCTGGGACGAACTCAAGGAAAAGGGCTGGACCTGGGGCACGGACGAACCGCTCAACCTCTGGGCCGACGGCAAGTTCCCCACGCCCGGTGGCAAAATCGAAATCGCCAGCGCCGCAGCAGAGGCCGACGGCCACCCGCGCACGCCCCAGGCAATCGTCGATGACCGCCCGGCGCAAGGCCGCCTGCGCCTCCTGAGCCCCGCGGGCAAGTGGCTGATGAACTCAAGCTATGGCAATGATCCGCGCATCCGGGAACTGATGGGCGCACCCACCGTTGCCATCCACCCCGACGACGCCCAACGCCGCAACATTGCCGACGGCCAGAAGGTCATCCTCTCCAACGCCGCCGCCAGCCTCTCCATGACCGCCATCGTCTCCGACATCATCCCCGCCGGCGCCGTTCTGACGGACAAATCCCGCTGGCCCGGCGCCGAGGACGGCAAAAACGTCAACGCTCTCCACATCGCCCAAAAAACCGATATGGGCGAGAGCACGAGCGTGCATGGGGTGGAGGTGGAAGTACGCGCGGCATAGCGCAATTCGAGCGGACTACCATTCCCTTTTGTGATCTCCAGCGAAGGCTCTATGGCATGCACACATCTGCCGTTGGGCTTGTAGTTCAGATCGGCGAAGAGACGGTACAGAGACGCAAGGCCGGGATGACACAGGATGGTGCGAGAATCCCACCAACCTGATCCCCGGCCTTCGAGCCTGTAAAGGATTCCCGGGTTGTGTGTTTTGTGGTTCGTTCCGGTTGTGGAGGAAGGGGCGATGTCACGGGCAGCCCAGTATTTGATGGCGGATCGTTCGCAGGCTGGTTTCGCGCCTGTTGACCTTGACGCGTTTTGCCCTGCGACCGTCGGGCCCGCCTTTGCGGTCGTTTTGCGAGGGCCGGGGCAGGCCCTGCTGGGGACTACATGGGCGAAACACAGGCTACGGCAAGGCAGCATCCGCTGCGTCACTCCGGATAGCACCAATCTCTAGACGATCCTACCGAGCCGCACGGCGGTTTTGCCCTTCTGGGGGTCGCGGGCGGGCATGACCATGACGCAGTTGTCGTAAGGGGTGTGGACGGGTTTGTCGCCGTCGTGGCCGATGAGCGTGCCTTTGTCCGGGACGACCTCGAAGCCCTCGAACCTGCGGTCGAAGACGAAGTCGTCGGTCTCGATGGTGACCGGACCGGAGACCTTGGTGAACATCTGCTCGACGTTGTCCGGGTCCTTCAGATGCTCGGCCAGGAACGCGGGGTCGACGGCGTCGTGATGGCGCAGGAAGCGCAAGCTGGTCTCGATGGCGATGTCGGCTGCTTCCTCGAAGAAGTGATAGCCGCATTCGACGAGGCAGGCCGCACTGTCTTTTGCCGGATCGTCGAACTGGGCGTAGTCGCGGATGCGCTTGCCGGCGGCATGGCCGGCGTCGATCACGACATGGCGCGGCTTGCCGATGGCGACCGCCAGCGCGCGGCCCTTGGCCTGGGAACCGGCGAGCAGCATGGGTGGCTGAGGCAGTTCGACGGAATGGATGTCGAGCATGTGGTCGATCCGGTCGACCACCGGGCGCATGGCCCGCACGCGGGAAAGCTCCTGACTCTGGCGCGGGCCGTCCAGCGTCTCCTCGTTCCAGACGCGGTTGAAGTCCTCGTCCACGAAACGCGACTTGTAAGGCGCTTCCTCCTCGAAACTCTCGTAGGCCGCGACATTGGCGAAGGAGAGCGTGAGCTTACCGCACGTGGGCCGCACATCGTGTTCGAACAGGAAGTGCAACGCATGCGCGCCGCAGACCTCGTTGCCGTGGGTGATGGCGTTGATCATCAGGTGCGGGCCCGCCACACCGCTGTCGAAGGTCGTGATGTAGTCGACGCCTGTGTTGCCGGCCTTGTAGGCGCTGATATCGATGGGAAAGAGATGGACGCCGTCAGAGGCGCGCGCGCGTTCGGTCATGGTTTCTCCAGCTTGGCGATCATGTGGCGAACTGTTCTTTCAGGATGCGTTCTTCAAGATCGTGCTCGCGGTCGAACAGAAGGTTGACCGCACAGTCCTCGTCGGCGCGGACCAAGACGTGCACGACATCGCGGATTTCGGTGGAGTCGGCCACCGCGCTGACCGGGCGTTTGGTCGGATTGAGAATGTGGAAATCGACTGCCGCGCCATCGGGCAGCAACGCGCCGCGCCAGCGGCGGGGACGGAACGCGCTTATCGGCGTGAGCGCGATGATGTTCGAACCGATGGGCAGGATGGGGCCGTGCGCAGAGAGATTGTAGGCCGTGCTGCCCGCGGCCGTGGCGCAGAGCACGCCGTCGCACATGAGCTCCTTCATGCGCACCACGCCATCGACGCTTATCCGTACCTTGGCGGTCTGACGCGTTTCCCGGAAGAGCGCGACCTCGTTGATCGCAACGGCCTCGTGCACCTTGTCGTTCTGATCGGTCGCGGTCATGCGCAGGGGATTGAGCGTGGTGATTTGGGCCGTGGCGATGCGTTCGGGCAGATTGTCCACATTGAAATCGTTCATCAGAAAGCCCACGGAACCCCGGTTCATGCCATAGACGGTGACATTGCGGCCCAGGCACTGGTGCAGGGTCTCCAGCATGAAACCGTCGCCGCCCAGCGCCACGATCACGCTCGCCTTGGACGGATCGCATGCGCCATAGAGCGATTCGAGCTTTTTCTTGGCGTTGCGCGCCTTGGGGGTGTTGCTGGCGACAAAGGCGATACGCGGTCTGGCCACGGGCCGACTCCTGCTGGAACAGTGCGGAGGCCGGTTCACGGCCCCTGCCGTTGCGACAAGGAGCGACTGGGCTCCAAGTTGTGCGCACTATAGAGGCGAAGCCCGTCGGGCGGAAACGTCGAACCTCTCGCCCGCTTTTCGGGCGCAAGGAGGGGCGGTGAACTCCTTTTCAAGTTGATAATGTAGAAACGAACAAAAGTAGAACAACTTCATGTTGTTTGCAGCTCCGATACGGCTGGTGGGGGCAACGCCGAGGAAAACCAACAAAAAGAGATTCGGCACGCGGAGATACGGAGCAGGCACATCAAGGACCACAACTCTCTTGAATCTCAGCGCCGTGTTTCCATTTTGTTGAGCGGCCAAGCCGCTCGAGAACACCAAATTGCACCACGGCAGGCCGCAAGTTCGGCACCTAACCACTCCGAGCCTCCGCGTGTTAATTTCTTTGTTGATGTCATCCGGACCAAGGGAGCGACGCGACCGCAAACCGGGATTTCGTCTCGCACCTTCTCTCGGAAGCGCGTCATGGCGAGATTCCGGCCTCCACTCCGTTGGGGCCGGGATGACACGTCTTGGGGGTTTTCGGCCGCGGACACTTCCTGATACCAAAGGCCCTAAAGACGAACCCATGAGTTCGTCTTTAGGGCGCCCTCAAGCGCCGGGCGGGATGCGTCCACATCCCTTGGCTCACGCCGCATGCGCGGCGGAGCCGCGATCGCGACCCTCCAACGGTCGTTGGTATAACTGCGTGGGTGCGAATGGTTTTGGGTGCCGGAACGATGGCGCGGGGCCGCGGGGCGTGGCACGCTCGGAGTGGAGATTTTCATGGGGGTCGGATGATGGCGAAACGATGGGCTTTGGGTTGGTTCGGGGCGCTGGTGTCGGCGGCGACGGTGAGTACGGGTGCGTTGGCGTAGGATGACGGGTCGGAGGGCGACAGCGTCTACCGGATGCGCGGCTTGCTCGCCATGCTGACCGCCTTGGCGCGCACGTCCGAGTTGTTCCGCGCCTATCAGGTGCAGAATACTCCCACCTTCTTCGACTTTCTGAAGCTGCTGGGCTTCGAGATGGTGACCCTGACCGACGGGCGCGATCTGGCCTACGTGGTTTATCTGGAGTAGGGCCGATGCCGCGATTTGCCGCGAATGTCTCGACCATGTTCGGCGAGCTCGATTTCCTGGAGCGTTTCGCCGCCGCCGCGAAGGCGGGTTTCAAGGCCGTGGAGATGCAGGAGCCCTATGACTTCCAGGCCAATGAGGTGCGCGCGCGTCTGGATGAACACAGCCTGGAGATCGTGCTGACCAACGTGCCAGGCGGCAACAAGGCCGCGGGCGACGTGGGGTTGGCCGCCATGCCGGGGCGCGAGCGCGACTTTGCCGTCACCATGGAAACCGCACTGGTCTATGCGGCGGTGACGGGGTGTCCGCGCCTGCACGTGATGGCGGGCGTGATGCCGTCAGGCTCGGTGATCAACGACTGCGAGGAAGTGCTCGTCGCCAACCTGAAGATGGCCGCGCGCATGGCCTGGAAGCAGGGCGTGATGCTGCTGATCGAGCCGATCAACACGCTGGATGTGCCGGGCTACGTGACGAGCCGCCAGAGCCAGGCGCGCCGCATCGTGGAGGCGGTCGATGCCGAAAACGTGCGTATCCAGTTCGATTTCTACCACTGCCAGATCATGGAAGGCGACTTGACACGCAACTTCGAGCGCCAGCTTCCGCTGATCGGCCATGTCCAGATATCTGACAACCCCGGCCGCCACGAACCCGGCACAGGCGAGATCAACTACGCCCACATCTTCGACGTCATCGACGCCAGCGGTTACGACGGCTGGGTCGGCGCGGAATACCGCCCGAAGATAGAAACGGTCGCGGGGCTGGGGTGGTTCAAGGGAGCGAAAACGCAAAGATGAACGAATTTCAGGTCCTCGGTGTCACGTCTTCCTCGGTTGAAAGTGCAATCGCGGAGATCGGGTTCAGCGACGGAACCTCTGCCCGGCATGCCGCCATCCCGACAGCCGCCAGAAACTCATCGCCATCGCCGATATACCCGCTGACATCCCGGTCGAGCCGGAAGACGGCGGGAGTCTGGATGTCAGGTTTTCCGACGGGCATCGGGGCCGCTTAGATGCGGGCTGGCTTCAGAAGTGGGGCCACGGAATCGGCGAGAACGCAACACAGTCTTACCGGCCGAAACCCTGCGGCCGTGAATTCCAGGAATCGCTTCCTGTCATGTCCTATCGCTATGTCCGCGACAGTGACGCTGGCCGCTTCGCCATGCTGCGGTCGTTGTTGGACGTCGGTTTTGTCGTCATGAAGGGTGCGCCGCGCGACCCAACGGACCGAGGAGATTGCTGGACTCATCGGTTATGTGCGCGAGACTGGCCACGGACTCGTCAGCGACTTAGTGAGCCTGCCGCGCGTCCACAATCTCGCTTTCAGCAATATCCGCCTGGGGGCCTCACAGCGACGGATCCTAACATCTCTATGCCCCGAAGCCGACGCTGTTTCATGTGCTGGAGGCAACGGGCGCGGGCGGCGAGAGTTTCCTGGTCGGCGGCTATCATGTCGCGGAAGCAATCCGCCGGAACCGGCCCGACGACTTCGCGCTTCTTTCGACCCGGCTCCTGCAGCACGCATTCGCCAAGGACAACAGGTGTTTTTGGGTTCCCGATTTTGGGAAATCTAATGGAAACAGTAATATCGTAAATGGGAGTTGAAACAATGAGATTCTTAGGAATTATTTTGATTTTGCTGTTTCTTGTATGGCTTTGTTCTCCACCTGACCGTTACGATGCGGATTATGGTCTTAGTGTTGAGGATAGCGAACTGCTGTACGGATACTGAATTAGGAATTCCGTGCCGAAAAGACGGTGCTCGAACTCGATCATGCGGCCGACATCGCGGGGGTCTGTGTTAATGACTACACCCTGCAGCCCTTCGCTGACCGGCCGAAGAGGTCGGAGCACTCTTCCGCGCCTGGAAGGCGTTTGTAGATGCGACCGTCCAGCCGGAGAATCAGGTCCGTTTCATGCTGGAAGCAGGAGACGCCCTGGTCTTTGACAACCGCCGTATCCTGCATGCCCGCGAGGCCTTCGACCCGGCCTCAGGCCCCCGCCACCTGCGTGTCGTCCAGATGGAACGCGACGAATTCTATAGCCGGCTGCAGCTGGTCGCCCGGAAGGGGCGATCCGCTGTGCGCAATGGACTTTCCGGGACTCTAGTCGGGCGCCTGCAACCAGGTCGCCATGTCGCGGTGGCCGTGCAGGATGCGCCAGATTTCGATCACGTCGCCTTCTTCCGCGTAGAAGATGAGATACGGAAACTTCTTCCGCCGCCAGTGACGCAGTCCCGGCAACCCGAGTAGTTGTGCATAGCGCGGTAAGCCTGTGCCGGGATGGTCCTGAACGTGTCGGATAGCAACCCGGAGTGAAGCTGCGAAATCTCTCGCCACTGCCCGTCCGCCAGTTTCGAGATAGTAAGTTACGGCCAGTTTAGCGTCGTGCCTGGCGAGGTTGCCTATGACCCTGGGCTTTCGTCTCACCTGGCTTCGTAGTCGCTGATCTGATCCTCAAGTTCCTGAAAGAAGGCGTCTTCTTCCAGGGGAGTTTTCGGAGAGGCCGCGCCATCGAGCAGCAATTGCCGCAAATGCTGGCGATCCTGTTCGCGGCGGATCAGGTCGCGCATGTATTCGCTGCTGGTGCTGTAGCCCTTGCTTTCGACCTGCTCGTCGATGAAGGCCTTACATGGCGCCGGGCAGGGAGATGTTCATGGCGACCATAGGGTTACCATAAACCATTGGCATAATTTGCCAATACGATTCGCTATCCGCCGGTCACGCTCATATGCCGCGCCACGGCGGGTTTTTTGCTGCGGCGGTCGATGACGAAGTCGTGGCCCTTGGGCTTGCGGCCGATGGCTTCGTGGATGGCGTCGATGAGAAGCTCGTCGCCTTCCGACGTGCGCAGCGGGGTCTTGAGGTCGGCGCTGTCTTCCTGGCCCAGGCACATGTAGAGCATGCCGGTGCAGGTGAGCCGCACGCGGTTGCAGGATTCGCAGAAGTTGTGGGTCATGGGCGTGATGAAGCCCAGACGGCCGCCGGTTTCCTTGACGCGCATGTAACGGGCGGGCCCGCCGGTGGTGTAGTCGATGTCCTCGAGCGTCCAGCGCTCCTTGAGGTCAGCGCGCAGCACCGAAAGCGGCAGATACTGGTCGGTGCGGTCGCCGTCGATCTCGCCCAGCGGCATGGTCTCGATGAAGGTGAGGTCGAAGCCCTGGTCGCCGCACCATTGGATCATGGGATCGAAATCGACCTCGTTGACGCCCTTCATGGCGACCGCATTGAGCTTGATATGCATGCCGGCCTTCTTGGCGGCTTCGATACCCTCCATGACCTTGTCATAGTGGCCCCAGCGGGTGATGGCCTTGAAGCGGTCGCGGTCGAGCGTGTCGATGGAAACGTTGATGCGCCGCACGCCGCAATCGTAGAGTTCATCGGCGAAGCGCGAGAGTTGGCTGCCGTTGGTGGTGAGCGTGAGTTCCTTGAGAGCGCCGGTTTCGAGATGACGGCCGAGGCTGCGGAAGAGCTGCATGATGCCCTTGCGCACGAGCGGTTCGCCGCCGGAAATACGGATCTTGTCGGTGCCCAGCTTCACGAAGGCGCTACCCAGACGGTCCAGTTCCTCCAGCGTGAGCAGGTCCTTCTTGGGCAGGAACGTCATGTCCTCGGACATGCAATAGACGCAACGGAAATCGCAGCGGTCCGTGACCGAAAGGCGGATGTAACTGATCTCGCGGCCGAAAGGGTCGACGAGTTGGGCCATGATGTACCTGCACAGCTTGGAAAGCGTTCATTGAATATAGGGTGCGGATCGGGGTGCAGCAATGGCGCGGATGTCTGGGTTTCGGCTCGGACTTCGTTTGTTTCCTCAAACGCCGGGCACTCGCTCCGCTCGGCAGCCGCTTCGCTCTTGCCGCCGAACATCATCATGACCGGCGGTACTGGGTGCCCGTCACAACCACCACGATTGTGTTATCCTAGCCACAACGCAGCGGAGAGTCGGGATCATTCGGTCCGCACGTTGCCTTTAAAAAACGTCATGACGAGATCCCGGATCGCGGTCGCAAGGCTCCTTTGTCCGGGATGATATCCATTGAGGTGGTTTGCAGGCAAGCCGCGCATGCGGCGTAAGCCAAGCGTGCGGAGCAAGTGTCCGGCGTTTGAGGAACAAACAAAAAAGGCGAAGCAAACAACGCAAAAGCACGCGCCAGATCCAGCAGCGGTGGCGGATGTGGGGTTCGCTGGTGATCGAGGGGAGGGGTCGGTCGCCACGACGAGTTCCCATTTGCCGGCATCGGCCGGTTCCTGCTGTTTGGCGACGAAGTCGGGCAGCTCCTCGTCGCTGCGCAAGGTGTAGAGGATCAGCCCGTCCTTGCGCGTGGTGCGGATGAGCTCGTCGAGTGAGAAAAGGCGGGCGCACGGTTGGGCGTGAAGACGCCGCAGGCCGTGGTCGCGCCGAAGACGCTGCTGGCATATCCCAGAATCTTGTCCAGTTCCATGACCTGGCAGTGGGTGTAGATGCACTTGCGTCGCGCAACTTCCAGCATGCCTGGGGAGAGATCGTTGGTGCTCATGTCGCGGTAGCCGGCGTGGCTGAGCAGTTCGCCCAGCACGCCGGCGCTCGCCCCGGCATCGCAGATGCGTGTCTTGAGATCGACATGGCGCGCGACGACCTTGGCAAGTTCGATGTGACCGGTCCAACCGACGCCGTCGGCATCGTCTTAGCGGTCGACAAGTTCCTGCTGGTCCTTGGCGCCGTAAAAGCCCTTGGGACCGGCCTTGGTGTGTTCCTGGCGGATCGACATGACGCCCCCTGTTGCCTTGCCGAACGCAGTGTGCCGCAGACGGACGCGTTGGGAATTGCGCGGAGCCGGAGAAGTTGCTCATAGTGGCGCGCGGCGACACGGCATCGGACGGGGGCGGACATTGGATAGACGACGGACGGACGTTGAATATCGGCTGAGGCCGCTGCTCGCACCCCGATCGGTGGCGCTGGTGGGCGCCTCCAAACGCGAGGGCAGCGTGGGGCGCCTGATGGTCGAGGTGCTCTTGGCCGGCGGCTTCGAGGGCCGCGTCCATGCGGTCAATCCGCGTTATGAGAGCGTGCTGAATTTACCCTGTGTGCCGTCGCTGGCCGACCTGCCGCACCCGCCCGATCTCGCCGTGCTCTCGGTCGCCGCGCACCGCATGGAGCAGACCATGGCCGAGGCGGTCGATGCCGGTGCGCGTGCGGCGGTCGTGTTCGATCCCTGTTTTTATGAAGGCGACCAGGCCCCGATGCTGCTCGACCGGCTGAAAGCGTTGGCGCGCGAAGCGGGGCTGCCGGTGTGCGGGGGCAACGGCATGGGATTCATCAACTTCGATTCGAAGACCTGGATCAGTTTCCAGATGCCGCCGGTCGCCAAGCCGGGCGGCATGGCGGTGTTCTGCCATTCGGGCTCGGTCTTCGCGTTGGTCATCAACACCGCGGCGCGCCACCGCTGCAACATGGTGGTGAGCCAGGGCCAGGAGATCGGCGCGACGGTGGCCGATTACATCGACTATGCGGCCGAGCAGTCCACGACGCGGGTGATTGCGCTCTTCATGGAATCGGTGCGCGATCCCGCGGGCTTCGTGGCCGCTCTGGAGAAGGCCGAGGCATGTGGCATCCCCGTGGTGATCAACAAGATAGCGCGCACCGAGCAGAGCGCGGCGCTGGCCGCAACTCATTCCGGTGCCATCGCGGGCAGCGACAGCGCCTTTCGTGCGTTGTGCGAGCGCCATGGCGCGTTGCTGTGCGAGGACATGGACGCGATGATGGCGACCGCCCAGATCCTGGCGCTGGAGAACCGCGCAGGTCCGGGCGAACTGGGCGTGGTGACGGATTCCGGCGGACTGCGTGAGCACGTCATCGATCTTGCCGACGACATGGGGGTCGGTTTCGCGTCCCTTACGGACGAGACGACGGCGGCGCTGCGCGCGACGCTGGCCTACGGGCTGGAGCCGGTAAACCCGATGGATGCGGCAGGACCGCTGACGCCGGAGTTCACCGACCGGCTGAACGCGGCGTCCCTTGCGCTGGCGCAGGATCCCAACGTCGCGCTGATGGCCCACGAACTCTATATCGACGATTACCTCTGTTTTTATCCCGACTGTTTCGACGCGCTGAAAGCCATGCCGGGAAAGTCCGGCAAGCCGCACGTGCTCTACGCGACGCTCAGCAGTACCGAGAACGCGCGGGTAGCGGGCGAACTGGAAGATGCCGGCATTCCGCTCATCAGCGGCGCGCGGCCTATGCTGGCTGGTGTGCGGAACGCGCTCGCCTGGCGTGATTTCCTGGCGCGCAGGAAGGAGACGCCCGAAGCCGCGGATGCCGGGACGGTGGCGCGCTGGCGCAAGCGGCTGGGCGAGGGCGCGCTGGGCGAGACCGAAACGCTCGCCATGCTGGCGGATTTCGGGATTTCGATCACGCGCTCGACGGTATGCGCCGACCGGGAGGCCGTGCTTGCGGCCGCACGCGATATCTGCTTTCCCGTGGTGCTGAAAACCGCGGCGGAGGGCATCGCGCATAAATCGGACGTCGGCGGCGTCGTGGAGGGCCTTGCCGACGAGGAGGTGTTGCTGGGCGCCTATGACGACATGGCGGAACGGCTGGGGCCCGACGTGGCGGTCGCCGAAATGGCGCCCAAGGGCGTGGAGGTCGCACTGGGCATGGTGCGCGATCCCCAGTTCGGGCCGCTGGTCATGGTGGGTGCCGGCGGCGTGTTGGTGGAACTGCTCGACGACCGGGTCTTTGCGCTTGCCCCGTTCGGGTTGGCGGAGGCGCGCGGTCTGCTCGCACGCTTGAAGATTGCACGGTTGCTGGAGGGGGTGCGCGGAAACGCGCCGGCGGATAGGGATAGCCTGGTGCGGACGGTTTCGCGCTTCTCCGTCATGGCCGCGGTGCTGGGCGATGTCATCGCGGAGATGGACATCAATCCCGTGATCGCCGGGCCGGACGGGGCGCTGGCGGTCGATGCGCTGGTGGTGGCCTGACCGCATCCAGTCCCGGTCTGCGCCCGTGTGGAGTTGGCACGTGCGACCGCCATCCCCATACTCAGACCATGAACACGTATCTGGTGCAGCCCAACCCGGCCGACGTGCGTCTGACGCGCCGTGTCACCGGGGTCGATCAGGAAGGCAGGGCGGTCGAGACGTCGGTGACGATGGAGCGGCCGCTGACCCTGTTCCTGAACGGCCAGGAGATCGTCACCATGATGACGATTGGCGATCACCCCGACTGCCTGGCGGTGGGTTGCCTCCTGAATCAGGGCATGCTGCGCCCCGACGACGCGATCACCGGCATCGACCACGACGAGGAGATCGATACGGTCGTGGTGCGCACGAAGCGTAAGACGAACTACGAAGAGAAACTGAAGAAAAAAACGCTGACTTCGGGCTGCGCGCAGGGCACGGTGTTCGGTGACCTGATGGACGAGATTGAGGCGGTTCGGCTGGACCCGGATGCTATTGTGCGAACGTCCTGGCTCTATGCGCTCTCGAAGGCGATCAACACGACGCCCAGCCTCTATCTCGAAGCTGGCGCGATCCACGGCTGCGTGCTGTGCGAGGAGGATCGTGCACTGATCTACATGGAGGATGTCGGACGCCACAACGCAGTCGACAAGATCGCGGGCTACATGGCGCTCCACGGCATCGGGCCGGAGGGAAAGATTCTCTATACGACTGGACGGCTGACCAGCGAGATGGTGATCAAGACCGCGCGCATGGGTATTCCCGTGCTGGTTTCGCGTTCGGGCTTCACGGCCTGGGGCGTGGAGTTGGCGCGCCAAGTTGGCATGACGCTGATCGGGCGCATGAAAGGCAAAAGATTTCTCGTGCTGGCGGGCCAGGAACGGTTGCGATACGACGCCGATTTGACCCATATCCCTGAGGAGGACAAACGCCATCGGCGCAAGGGGAGCAGCGAAAATGACGCAGCCTGACGAGATCGCCGCGAAGGTTGCGGGCGTTGTGCTGGCAGGTGGCCTGGCGCGCCGCATGGGCGGCGGCGACAAGGGCCTTCTGGAACTCGACGGCAAACCGATCCTGGACCATGTGCTTGAGCGGTTGCGCCCGCAGGTGCGCTTGCTGGTGCTGAACGCCAAAGGCAATCCCGCGCGTTTCGGCCGCTGGCCTTATCCCGTCACCGCCGACGTGCTGCCCGGGAATCTCGGTCCCCTGGTCGGCGTGCTGACTGGGCTCGACTGGACCTGCGCGAACGTGCCGGGCCTGGAATGGGTGGTCTCCGTGCCGACCGATGCCCCCTTTCTGCCCGAAGACCTGGTGATCCGGATGTTGGCTGCGGTCGAGGAAGAGGGTGCGGACATGGCCTGCGCGACCTCCGGCGGCCAGCGTCACCCCGTGATCGGCCTGTGGCCCGTCGCATTGCGCAACGAGTTGCGCCACGCCATGATCGACGAGGAAATGCGCAAGGTCGATCAATGGACCGGTCGCTACAAGGTCGCCGACGTGGCGTTCTCCACCGACCCCGTCGACCCCTTCTTCAATGCCAACGACGAAAGCGACCTCGAGAAAGCCAAGGCGCTCACGGGCTCACTCACCTGAAGGCGACAAATCCAGTTCGAGCGAGCAGTCCCAGGTGATCACACCGGGATTGATCCCGTTCATGGCGGTGACTTGCGGCCAGTGCTGACAACCTGACAGCAGGCAGAGCAACTCTTCGTTAGCGGCCTTGGCAGGCCGTTGATCTTCCGCGAAAGTCAAACTCGACCAGTTCGCGGAGACGCAATGACTTTCTGCCTTACTCAATTGAGCGCCCGAGATCCGGCTGGTTTGCGCAATCCCAGGTGATCGCGACCGATGGTAATGCATGGAACATGACATGGTTCGGTGACCTCCCCTCGATAGAATGAGCATGATCGAGAACTACTGCGAACATATGGTACGAAAGGGGAATATTTGATCAGCGTAGCTTCACCGGGACCAAGGCGTTGATCTCAGGCTAGACTGTGGCCCATGGGTCGATTCTTGATCGCCGTTCTGGGTGCGGGTCTGCTAGCGGGATGTTCGACGCCGGCGGCAGATCGCGATGCCGCAGGGTACGATCACGCGGGTTATACAATGGATCTGGGCATCTGCAACATGAACGACCTGCTTGCTAACACCTTCGAGGGTACCGCGACGGTACGTACTGGTCTCGGCCGGGGTCGGGTTCGTTCAGGGCGTGGGGATCACGGCGCAAGGCCATGGCTATCGCCATCATCGTTCCCATCTTGACGTGGTGTTGGCTGGCGGCGCGCTTGGAGTGACGGTGTGCACCGGCGTCAGCGTCTACAAGGCGGTCGAAGACCGTTTGCCGTCTGAATACCGCGAACGCAGCGCCGAACAGATCGTGGTCGATACACGTGAGGCGGCGCGCGCGATCCTGATGGGCGGATCACCACGGTGCGCGACTGCGGCGGCTGAGACTATCACGAGATGACCGTGCGCGACGATGTGCGCAAGGGCGCCTCGATCAGGCCGCGCATGTTCTTGGGGGCAAGCTGATCTGGACCGATACGCCCGGCGGCACAACGGCCAGCTCGACCGGGGTGCCGATTTCATCAAGGTCATGACGACCGGCATGACCTCGCGTCGGACGGCGAGGACCCGCATGCCTGTTTCTTTACGGTCGAGAGCCTTGCCGCGATCGTCGCCTTCGTGCGCGAAAAGGGCGTGAAGGTCGCCTGCCATGTCGAAGGGCTGGAGGGTATTCGCCATGCCATTGCGGCCCACACCGACAGTCTGGAGCACGGCACGTTTGCCGATGAGGCGGCACTCGACGCGATGGCAGCGAAACAGATCTTCCTGGTGCCGACCTGTATGGTGATGTCGGGCTATCTGGGTGAGGATGGAAAACACGCTCAAATATCTCGCCGGCAGTGTTGTTTCTGCGGCGGTCGCGCCGGCGATATCGACCGGCAGCATGACGGCGCAGGCCAACCATCCGATCCGGATCGCCGAGAATGACTGGACCGGACAACTCGTTACCATCAACGTCGCCAAGCAGGTGCTGGAGGAAGCCGGGTTCGACGTGGAGAACTGATCATCGCTGACTACACAGCGCAATGGGCCGGCCTGGCGGCGGGCGATCTGGATGTCGCCATGGAAATCTGGTCTTCGTTCAGCGTCGGCGCGCACGAGGAGTGGACCGACGAGAAGGGCGCGGTCGAAGTGATCGGCCCTCTCGGCGTGATCGGCAAGTCGGGCTGGTATGTGCCGACCTAATGTGATTGAGGGCGACGCAGAACGCGGGATCGAGCCGATGGCGCCCGACCTGAAGACTTGGGAAGACGTCAACCAGTATGCGGAACTCTTCGCCCGGCCCGAGACCGGAGACAAGGGTTTCTGCATCGACGCGGTGCAGAGCTGGGAAATCGACAACGAGGATCGTATCGCTAATCTGGGCGTCGATCTGGTCAACGTCTATGCCGGTATGGAAGGTGCGCTGGTCGCGGAGATCGAGTCAGCCTACGCCAAGGACGAGCCGCTTTTCATCTGCGACATGTGGGCGCCCCACTGGGTGCAGGTGGCCTATGATCTGACCGAAGTCGAGCTTCCGCCCTATACCGACGCCTGCTATGGCATCGGCACGGACGAACCGGCGACCTATGCCTGTGACTGGCCCTTGGACCCGATGAGTGCGACGTAGACGACCATGGCGAGCGCCATGATGGTGGTCTGGTTGACGCCCATCATGATGGTGGGGAGTGCCAGCGGCAATTCAACCTTGCGCAAGACCTAGTTGGAGGTCGAGCCATAGGATTGCGCCGCTTCCTTGATCGAGAATGAAACCTGGCGAACGCCGAGGCTGGTCAACCTCGCCGCCGGCGGCATGGTATAGATCATGGTTGCAATAATGCCCGCGAGGCCACCTAACCTTAAACAGCATGGCGACGAACGGGAAATAGACGAAGGCCGGCAGGGTCTACATAGTGTCGAGAACCGGTCGCAGTTGGGCATCAAAGCGGCCGTACTTTGCCGCCACGATGCCCAAGCGGCAGGGCCGTAGCCAGTGAGAGCAGCAGGGCGACCGCCGACTTGGCTGATCGTGACCATCGTGTTGGTCCACATGCTCGTGAGCGCGATGAAGAGCAAACCGGTGAGTGCAACGGCGGCAATGCGCCAGCCGCCGGCACGCCAGGCGACAAGGCATACGGCAAAGAACACCACAGGCCAAGGCAGCCACAGAAGCACGGTCTTGGCCGGGCCCAGGCCGTAGATGTAGATGACTTCGCGCAGCCAGTCGGTAATAAAGGCAAGGTTGATGTTCATCCAGCGCGCCGCGTCGTCGATCGCTCCGGTAAAGTCGGTCCGCTAGGCACGCGGGAAGCCGCCGATCTTGAAAACATAGGCATCGAAGATTACGAGCGCGGCAACGAGGAGACAGCCTAGGACCAGAACCGGGTGGGACCCCAGGCCCTCCTAGAACGCGCGCTGGCACGTTCGCGGCCCAGGGTGGGGCGCAGCGGAAAGGCCAGCAGCGCGATCACGCTGGAGGACGCGCAACGGGCGAGTTTCTGCGCCCTGCGGTCGAGTGCGAGAAGGCGGCCGCGCCAGTCCGTGGCTACGCGGGTACGTGTGCGCGTGACGATCTCGGCGCGGCATAGACGATGGTGGCGATGACCGCAGAGATGCTACCGATGCCAAACAGCAGCATGACCGGAATGAGATAGACAAAGGTAGGCATGGTCTGCATGGTGTCGAGCACGGGACCATGCCGGCTTCCAACCTGTCGCTCCCCTGGCCGCCCAGATGCCCAGGGGAATGCCCATGAGGACCGTAAGCGCGACCGAGAGCACCATGATGTTGAGCGTGACGAGGCTTGATTTCCAGAGCCCGACGCTGCCGATGAAGAGCAGAATTGCCGCGGACAGCAGCGCAAGACGCCAGCCGGCCGAGCGAGAGCGATACCAGCGTCAGCACGACGAAGGGGACGAGCCAAGGGAGGCCGAGAACGAAGCGGTCAATATCCTTGAGCGTCGCCTTCATGACGTCGCTGGAGGGTTTGAGCAGAAAGCGGAAGGTTTCGGAGATCCAGTCGGCGAAGGCGTCAACGGGAGTCGCGACATCCACGGTGAGGGAGCCTGGAGACATGCTGGTCTCGCCAGCGAGCTTGCAGATCACCAGGATCAGCACGAGGGCGGCAAGGCTCGCCAGAAGTCCTGACGCCGGGAGCCAGGACAAGGCTGAAGATCGGGACTGCGCGCTGAGGTTAGCCATGGCGCTCAGTTCTTGTGATCAAGTGCATCGAGCACGGCGGCGCGGTCGACCGATCCGACTAGATTGTCCTGGTCATCGACGATGGAAACCGGTTCATCATTGTTCGCGGTCAGAGGTCATTGTTCGCGGTCAGAGATGGATCAGGTCCTGCAGGGAGGTCGTAGCGGCCACCTAGCGCGCATAGCGTGTGGCATTGGCGCTGTTGGCCGGTTTCATGACCGATCGGGCGGTGAGGACCTGATAGCGCGGCACATCTTCGGTGAACTCGCGGACATAGTCGTTGCTGAGATGGCAGACCAGTTCCTCGGCCGTGCCTACCTGGGCGAACGATTCCACGCGCATGATGGCGATGCGGTCGCCCATCTTCACTGCTTCGGGGAAGTCTTGTGTGTGATGAAGATCATAGTCTTGTGCATGAGGTCCTGGACGCGCAGGAGTTCTTCCTGCATCTCGCTGCGGATGAGCGGGTCAAGCGCGCTGAACGGCTCGTCGAAGAGCAGGATTTCCGGATCGACCGCAAGTGCGCGCGCAAGCCCGACGCACTGCTGCATGCCGCCGCTGAGCTTGTGTGGATAACGGTCGCCCCAACCTGCAAGACCGACGAGTTCGACAATCTCGGCGGCCTTTTCCAGGCGCTCAGCCTTCCTGACGCCCTGGACCTCAAGGCCGTAGGCGATGTTGTCAACTACGCGCCGGTGGGGCAGCAGCCCGAAATGCTGGAACACCATGGTGAGCTTGTGCCGACGGAGCTGGATGAGATCCTGGGGGCTCATCGTGACGATATCCTCGCCATTGATCAGCACCGCGCCCGAGGTTGGCTCCACCAAACGTGAGATGCAGCGGACCAGAGTCGACTTGCCGCTGCCCGATAGGCCCATGACGACAAAGGTCTCGCCGCGGCTGACGTCGAAGGAGATATCGCGGGCGGCGACGTCGTCGTCGCCCAAAAACGAGTCGTCGACCGTCGCGCTGCGGTTGTGAGTGGCGCGGACCGCGGCCTCTCCACTGCCGAACACTTTCCAGAAACGCAGGAAGGGTGGGATGAGCAGACGCCCGAGAAAGGTTTGATTGAACAGAAGGATGGCGCACCAGGGTTTGGAGTAGCCCGCCTAGTCGGCCTGTTTGCGATATGCGCTTTCGGTGTCCTCGCCGGGAAAGGTGAGGACGGTGTTGCGGTGATGCGCGATGTGGGCGCGTTTGTAGAGCTTGAAGGGGAACCAGCCGCTGGTCGGCGGCCACACTATAGGCGTTGCGCAGCCAAGCCGGGATGGTGCGCCAGCCGTGGATGGCCTCGTGCTGCGGGGAGAAATGGAGAGCCAGAACATATAGCCGCCCGCCACCATGAGCAGCGGCCAGGATATGGTGTCGTGAAAGAGGACGAGCAGGGCCCATGTGCCATACATGCCGATGGCGACCAGAAAGGTCGGCCTCTCGCAACACCAGAACATTCCTTCCGGCTGTTCGGAGACGACAAGCTCGTGGGCAAGCGAAAGGTGCGTGCTCATGGCGTCATTATAGTGGGTGCAAGCGGGCCATGCGAGATTATAGGCCATGGAGCCCTGGACCGCCGAGACGCTGATCCTGATCGCCTGCACCTTACTACTGGCAGGCTTCGTGAAGGGCGTGGTGGGCTTTGATCTGCCGACCGTGGCGCTGGTCGTGCTGGCGCTCTTCACGGGCGTGGTCGAGGCGATGGCGCTGATCCTGGTGCCCGCGGCGGTGACCAACCTTTGGCAAGCCTTGGCGGGCGGGAATCTGGCGGCGATCCTGAGGCGGTTCTGGCCGCTGTTGGCGATGTTGTGCCTGGGCGCGTGGATTTCCGCAGGCTGGCTGGTGGGGGCCGATGCCCTGGTGCTCTCGGTCGGGCTGGGCGCGTTACTGGTGTTCTATGCCGCGATCAGCCTGGGCGGCCTGCAACTGCCGCCGCCCGGATTAGGCGAGCGCTGGTGGACGCCCATCGTAGGACTGGTCAACGGCCTGATTACCGGGCTCACCGGAACCTTCGTCGTGCCCAGCGTGCTTTATCTCCAGGCCTTGCGTCTGGCGCCCGATCATCTGGTGCAGACGATGGGGGTCTTCTTCTTCACCGCCAGCCTGGCGCTCTGTTTCGGGCTGGCGGACCACGGTCTGATCGCCGGCGGCGTGCCTTGGCTCTCCGCTGCCGGTGTGATACCTGCCTGCTGGGCATGGCCTTGGGTGCGCGCCTGCGCCGCTGGATGCACCCGGACGTCTTCCGCAAGGCGTTCTTCGCCACCCTGCTGCTCCTGGGCATCTACCTGGTGGCGCGCGGTTTGACCTCTGACCCCGGATCGACCCGCCTTGACGCCCAGGTAATCGTGGGCCTTTTGCGAAGAAACCTCGCGCCCGATGCGCAGGGCATGCCGCATCTGATTGAGATCGTGTTCGGTGGTGAGGAAGTTCGACTTGATGCGCGGTCCGCGGGATTGTCCGAGCGCAGCTTGACGAGCCGGTCGCTTCGACGCGGGTGGGGCCGATAGCATAGGAAAAACCTTGCAGGTCGTGGCTAAGGCCGTCGTCGTGGTCCATCACCGCGGTCAGAAACTGGATCAGGATGTCGGGGTGATGGACGCCGGCTTCGGTGCGCAAACGTGCGCAAGTCTCGACATTGTTGGTGGCACCGGGTCCGGTGTGGGTGGTGAGCCACTGCGCGCCGACCATCAGCTTGCGGTCCGGGCGCGGGTACTTGCTGACCGAAACGGGTTTGTCGATCTCGAACTTCATGTAGATCAGCGGATGATCGTGCAGGTTCTGGCCGACACCGGGCAGGTCGATCTTACAATCGATACCGATCTCTCTGAGGTGTTCGGCCGGACCGATGCCCGAAATCATGAGGAGCTGGGGCGAATTGATCGAGCCGGCAGAAAGGATGACTTCGCGCGTTGCGCGCGCTTCCTGGTCGATGCCGCCTTGAGTAGTAGGCAAGGCCCGAGACAGGGTTGCCCTCATAAGTGAGATGGCGGGCATGGGAGCAGTCCGTCACGGTAAGGTTTCGTCCAATATTGGGGCGGATATAGGCCTGCGCGGTGGAAGCGCCTATGTATTTGGGGTCGACCCAAGCCTTCTCGAACGCGGCTGGCATCTCGATCTTCCAGAAGTCGAGCAGCCCGCCCTTGCTCGCACCGGCCTCGGCTAAGAGTACAGAGACCGAAGGATTTTCGGTGAGCCGGGCGGCTAGGGCACATCCCGCAGAGCTGCCACCGATGATGACGTAATCGTAGTCGGTGACGGCCATCTGGAACTCCGTGGTGGGTCAGTCTGCGGTAGGCGCAACTATAATGATGGGTCTGACTCTGGCAAAAGGCAGCGCGAAGCCGGGCTTGACCGTTCAGTCGAAGCGGGCGGTCGTGACGACGGTTTCGTAGGGGACTTGGAGCGTGCCGTCGTCCTGGGCGAGGGGACCCAGGGCATCGGTGTAAGTCTTGAGCATGGCGTCTTCGCTGTGGGACCGGCAGGCGATCTTGTAGTGCGAGGTCGAGCGCACGTAGCCGATGAAGTCCTCGAAGGTCAGCACCCAGTTCCAGACCTCGCGGTCGACCAGAACCTCGCTAGTGTCGGGCAGGCAGGAAAGCTCCATGACGACATCGAAGTCGCGGTATTCGCGTGTGTAGCCCGGTGTGGTGGCTTCGAGCACGTTTTCATGCGCTTCCGCTACCGGCTCGCCGCGCACGCGGTTGTTGTAGAGAATTGCCAGCGTGCCACCCGGACGCAGCGTGCGGGCGCATTCCTGGTAGAACGCCGGACGGTCGAACCAGTGCGCCGCCTGGGCGGCGGTCATGAGGTCCAGACTGCTTTCGCCCATGGCAAGCTGTTCGGCGCGGCAGCCGAGCCAGGCGATGGTGCCGGGCACGTCGGCCCTGGCAGCTTGCTTGAGCATGTCGCTGCCCGGATCGGCGCCGATCACCAGCCCATCGCCGACCATGGGTTTGAGCGCACGCGTCAGGATTCCCGTGCCGCATCCCAGATCAAGCACGGTACCGGTTTGCGCCGTGCGCTTCAACATGCGCTGAAGCGAAACCTCGGAATAACGCGGCCGGTAACGGTCATAGCCGTCCGAGAGGCCGTTAAAGATGACCCGCGGGTCCGACCAGCGGTCGGACCAGACATGGGTGAAGGTCATGACGTCACTCCCTTCGTTGCAACTGGCGGCAAAGGGAACTTAGCAGAAGTTCGGCGCGACCCACTCTAAATGTGAGTCATCCCGGCCGCAGCATAGAGGCGAGCCGGGATCTCGATGGGGAGGCGCCGAACGCTCGAGGTCCCGGATAACCGCGTTGCGGCTTCCGGGATGACAGGAGTTTCTATTCGGCCGCGTCGGCCATGGCGGCGCGTTGGACGCGGACGGCACAGAACTTGAACTCGGGGATCTTGCCGAAGGGGTCGAGCGCCGGGTTGGTCAGCATGTTGGCCGCGGCCTCGGCGTAGCAGAACGGCACGAAGACCATGCCGGGCTGGATGCCGGCATCGATGCGGGCCTTCGCTTCGATGGCCCCGCGCCGGGTTTCGATGCGGATGTCCTCGCCAGGCCCAATGCCCAGACGTTCCATGTCGACAGGTGCCATGGTGGCGATGGCTTCGGGTTCGAGCGAGTCGAGATAGGTCGCGCGCCGCGTCATCGCACCGGTGTGCCAGTGTTCCAACTGGCGCCCGGTGGTGAGCACCATGGGAAACTCCTCATCGGGCAGTTCGTCGGGCTTGACGATGTTGGCGGGCACCATCTTGCCGCGCTTGGACGGGGTGGGGAATTCCTCGGAAAAGACGATGGGACGGCCCGGATCGTCTTCGGTGAGGCAGGGATAGACCATGACGTCCTCGCGGGTGACGCGCTCCCAACTGATGCCGGCGATCGAAGGCATCGCCTGGCGCAACTCCTCGTAGACTTCCGAGATGTCGCCGTAGTTCCAGGGGAGATCGAGGCCCTGAGCGATGGACTGTATGATTTCCCAGTCCTGGCGCGCTTCGCCGGGCGGCTGGACGGCCTTGCGTCCGCGCTGGACCTGACGGTTGGTGTTGGTGACGGTGCCGTCCTTTTCCGGCCAGGCGCTGGCGGGAAGCACTACATCGGCATGCATGGCGGTTTCGGTGAGGAAGAGGTCCTGCACGACCAGATGGTCGAGCATGGCGAGCGCCTCGCGCGCGTGGTGCGCGTTGGGATCCGACATCGCCGGGTTCTCGCCCATGATGTACATGCCGTTGAGCTTGCCGGCGTGAATCGCGTTCATGATCTCGACTACGGTGAGGCCGGGATTGCTGTCGAGCTCGGCGTTCCAGAGTTTCTCGAAACGGGCCTTGTTGTCGGCGTTGGCAACCGGCTTGTAATCGGGGAAGACCATGGGAATGAGCCCGGCGTCGGACGCGCCCTGCACGTTGTTCTGGCCGCGCAGGGGATGGAGACCCGTGCCGGGGCGACCGGTGTGGCCGGTCATCAGGGCGAGCGCGATGAGGCAGCGGGAGTTGTCCGTTCCGTGGATGTGCTGGCTGATGCCCATGCCCCAGAAGATCATGGCGCGTTCGGCCCCGGCATAGGTCCGCGCGACATCGCGTAGGGTATCGGCGGGGATGCCGCAGATCGGCGCCATGGCCTCGGGCGTAAAGTCCTTGAGATGAGTCTTGAGTTCGTCGAAGCCCTCGGTCATCGCCTGGACGTATTGCTTGTCGTAGAGTTCTTCCTCGACGATGACATGCATGATGGCGTTTAGCATGGAGACGTCGCTGCCGGGCTTGAACTGCAGCATGTGCGTGGCGTGCTTGCGCAGGGTCTGGCCACGCGGGTCCATGACGATGAGTTTTGCGCCGCGTTTTGCTGAGCTCTTGAAGAAGGTCGCCGCGACGGGATGGTTTTCCGCCGGGTTCGCGCCGATGACGATGACGCAGTCTGAGTTCATGGCCTCGGTGAAGGGGGCGGTGACAGCGCCCGAGCCGATGGTTTCCATGAGTGCGGCCACGGAACTGGCGTGGCACAGGCGCGTGCAATGGTCGACGTTGTTGGTATGGAAGCCTGTCCTCACGAGCTTCTGGAAGAGGTAGGCTTCCTCGTTGGAGCCCTTGGCCGAACCGAAGCCGGCAAGTGCGTTACCGCCCTTTTCGTCGCGGATGGTCTTGAGACCCGAGACGGCGCGTTCGAGCGCTTCTTCCCAACTCGCCTCGTGGAAATGGCTGGAAGGATCGGCGGGATCAACCCAGACATCGCCGCCCTTGGGCGCATCGTCCTTGCGGATGAGCGGCTTGGTCAGACGATGCTTGTGGGTAATGTAGTCGAAGCCGAAGCGTCCCTTGACGCACAGGCGGCCGTGATTCGACGGGCCTTCCTTGCCCTGCACGGCGGCGATCGCGTGGTCCTCGACCTGATAGGTGAGCTGGCAGCCCACGCCGCAATAGGGGCAGACGCTGTCGACTTCCTTGGACGGCGCGGGCTTACCGATACCGTTCTCGTCGATCAGGGTCTTTTCCATCAGTGCGCCGGTGGGGCAGGCCTGGACGCACTCGCCGCAGGCCACGCAGGTGGATTCGCCCATGGGGTCGTCGAAATCGAAGACGATCTTGGCGTGGTGTCCGCGGTAGGCCATGCCGATGACGTCGTTGATCTGGATCTCGCGGCAGGCGCGCACACAGCGGTTGCAGTGGATGCAGGCGTCCAGATTGACGGCCATGGCGGGGTGGCTGAAGTCTTCGCTGGGCGTGTCACGGCGCGGAAAGCGGGACATGTCGATGCCCATGTCATGTGCCCAGGACCACAGTTCCGAAGTGGTGGTGTGGGCCTCTTCCTCGACCGGCTGGTCGGCGACCAGGAGTTCCAGGACTATGTCCCGGGCGGCCTCGGCGCGTTCCGAGGCGATCTTGACCACCATGTCCTGGGCGGGCTCGCGGATGCAGGAGGCAGCTAGCGTGCGCTCACCCTCGATCTCGACCATGCAGATGCGACAGTTGCCGTCGGCGCGGTAGTCCTGCATGGGCGTGTAGCAGAGGTGCGGGATGGTCTTGCCGTGGCGTTCGGCGACCTGCCAGATGGTCTCGCCCGGTTCTGCGGAGACTTCTTCGCCGTCGATGGTGAGAGTGATCGCTTCGCTCACGACACGTCCTCCGGAAAATATCTTAACACGGTGAGTAATGGATTGGGGGCCGCCTGGCCTAGGCCGCAGATCGAAGCGTCGATCATGGTCGTTGAGAGCTTGCCCAGAAGATCGGTGTCCCAGGACCCGTTCGACATCAGCTTCACGGCCTTTTCGCAGCCCACGCGGCAGGGCGTGCACTGGCCGCAGCTTTCATCCTCGAAGAACTTCATGAGGTTGACCGCCGCATCCTTCATGCTGTCCTGGTCGGACAGCACGACGACGGCGGCCGAACCGATGAAGCCGCCATGGGGCTGGATGGTGTCGAAATCGAGCGGCACATCGCCTAGGGACGCCGGCAGAATGCCGCCCGAAGCGCCCCCAGGCAGATACCCCTTGAAGGTGTGGCCGTCGGCCATGCCGCCGCAGAACTCCTCGATGAGTTCGTTGATGGTGATGCCTGCCGGGGCGAGCTTGACGCCGGGCTCCTTGACGCGGCCCGAGACGGAAAAGCTGCGCAGACCCTTGCGGCCGTTGCGCCCGTGGCTCGTAAACCAGTCAGCCCCCTTGGTGAGAATTTCCGGCACCCAGTAGAGCGTCTCAACGTTGTGGACCAGGGTGGGTTTACCGAAGACGCCGACCTTGGCGACGAAGGGCGGGCGATGACGGGGTAGGCCGCGTTTGCCTTCGATGGATTCGATCATCGCGGACTCTTCGCCGCAGATATAGGCGCCCGCGCCGCGGCGCAGATGGATGACGGTCGCGCTGTCGAGACCGGCGGCGCGCACCTTCGCGACTTCGACTTCGAGAGCCGCGCGCACACCGGGGTATTCGTCGCGCAGGTAGATGTAGACGTCGGTCGCCTCGACCACCCAGGCGGCTATCAGCATGCCTTCGAGGAATTGGTGGGATTTGCGCTCCAGATAGAAGCGGTCCTTGAACGTGCCGACCTCGCCTTCGTCGCCGTTGACGGCCATGACGCGCGGGGCGGTTTCCATCCGCACGAGCTTCCACTTGCGTCCCGCCGGGAAACCCGCACCTCCGAGACCGCGCAGGTTGGAGGCTTCCATGGTTTCGATGAGCGCTTCACGCTCGTGTTTGCCCGCCAGCACGTCCTTCAACAGTCCGTAACCGCCCTCGGCCGTGTAGGTATCGAAATCCTGGTAGTCCGGTACACGGGTCTCGAGATCGCCGGCCTCGATGGCCTGCGTGACGTTTTCCGCCGTGGCGTGGTTAATGTCGTTGAGGCCCGCTTTAACGACCGGGGCGCATTCGCATCGGCCCATGCAGGGCGCGTGCACGATGCGCACGTCGGGCCCGAGTTTGCCGTCGAGCGCGGCGATGAGTTCCTCGGAGCCGGCCATTTTGCAGGAGAGGCTTTCGCAGACGCGTACGGTGATGGGCGCGGGCGGCGTCTCACCCTCCTTCACGACGTCGAAGTGGTGGTAGAAGGTCGCGACCTCGAACGCCTCGGCCATGGGAATGCGCATCAGTTCGGCGAGCGCCTGAAGGTGGCGCGCCGAGATGTGATGATAGCGGTCCTGGATGAGGTGGAGGTGTTCGATCAGAAGGTCGCGGCGGCGGGGCCGGTCACCGAGCAGTTCGGCGATTTCGCGGACCGCCGAGGGATCGGGTTGACGGCCTTTGGCTGTGGACCTGGTCTTGCGCTTGCCCGCACCGGGGTGGCGGGCCTTGCTGGAAACGCCTGTCGGGGTCGTCATCGACCTCCTCGCACATCGTCAAAAGGATCGGGTTGCGGACGAGGACCGGTGTCACCTATGGATGACCGGCCTCCTCCCGGATTCGAGCAGGACCATGCCTGATGACCGCTCAAGAGTCACGTTCAGGATCGACCACTTCCAGCGCCACGATGTCGCAATTGAGCACACGCTTGCCGGCATGTTCGAAGTTGACGGTGACGCGCCGATCCCACCGAGGACTGGACCTGGCCCAAGCCCCATTCGGGTTCATTTGGATGACGCACCACCGCGTCGGATACAATCCAGGGGTCCATGGGCGTGTTCCGTCTGTGGCCGTTTGTGCCTTGGGCACAATAAACCGGTATTGTTGCCCCGACCAAAAAGAGGAAACCGGCATGGCGGATGACGATGCGGCGCGCCTGACAGGATTGCTTGTCTCGCGCCTGTGCCACGATCTCGTGGGCCGGCCGGCGCCGTCGCCAACGGTCTGGAGCTTTGCGAGGACCCTGCCATGGTGGAATCGGCTCTGGGGGTTATGCAGTCGACCAGCAGTGAACTCAATCAGCGCCTCGTCTTTTTACCGGCGCGCTTATGGCATGGGTGCCAATATGACTCTGGACGAAGCGTGCGACCTGACCTTCAAGTTCCTCACCGGCCGCCGCCACGCGCTCAACTGGAACGGGGCGGACGAAGCGCCAGCCATGGATGAAGCGATGCAGGCTCGCCTCGCCATGAATCTGGTCCTCTGCGCCATCGACGTGCTGCCCGCCGGTGGCGAGATTTCTTTGAGCGGCGGTGAGACCTTAGCATGTCGAAGCGGAAGGAGCGCTGGGCGATCTGGCAATCCTCAAAGATGCTTTCGGCCACGCGGGCCATATCGGCGACACTCTGACCCCTCGCGACGTACAGCCTTACTGGGCCGCCACATTGGCGGCTCATCTTGGCGGAAAAGTCTCGTTGGATACCGAATCCGAAGAGATGTTGATCTTAAGATTTGTCAGGCCAAAATCTTAAGCTTTTGACTTAAAAAATTTTCCAAATAGTTGAAATTACGCTGCTTCCGACTCTTCGTCCCGAAGCGAGTAACCGCGGCCCCATTCGGTGACGATGTAGTGGAGGCCGCCGGTCCGGCGGGCGATTTTCTGGCGCAACTTGCAGACGAAGACGTCGATGATCTTGATGTCAGGCTCGTCCATGCCGCCGTAGAGGTGGTTAAGGAACTGGTCCTTGCTGACCATCTGGCCGCGGCGCAGGGCGAGCAGTTCCAGGATGCCGAACTCCTTGCCGGTCAGCTTGACCTGTTCGCCGTCGACCTCTGCAACATGGTCGTCGATGCGGATGGTGAACCGTCCGATGTCAATCGTGGAGGCGGTATGGCCCTGGGAGCGCCGGACAATGGCGTGGATGCTGGCAATCAGTTCATCCTTGGCGAGGGGTTTGGTGAGGTAATCGTCCGCGCCCGAACCCAGTCCGCGCACCTTGTGGTCGAGTTCGGTGAGGCCCGAGAGGATGATGACCGGTGTCGCGATTCGCGCATCGCGCAGCCGGCGCAGCACGTCATGACCGTCCATATCGGGCAGCAGAAGATCCAGGATGACCAGCGTGAAGTCATAGAGGCGCGCCATTTCTACGGCCTTCTCGCCGGAAGCGGCCTGTTCGACATCGAAGCCTTCCGATTGCAGCACCAGACGCAAGCTGTCGGCTTGTGTCTGGTCGTCTTCCACGAGGAAAACCCGCATACCCCTGTTCCCTTGGACCCAGTCAATATGTGCGCGATGACGCTGTTGCACACAAAACGGCTTTGGGGATGACATGTGATCATGGTCATCCTTGCGCCTTGTCGTCAATTTGTCGTTATCTGACGCTTGCAGAACAGTGGCAATCCAACCTATACAGCGCGCCACCGGCGATTCGCCCCGGTCATTTGGGCAGAGTACAATGACAAGAAGGGAGGCGCGTGGATGGCTGCGAAACGGTCCAAACGCTACAAACCCACCGAAAAAGAAAAATTCATGAACGCCAAGCAGAAGGCGTATTTCAAACAGAAGCTGCTGGACTGGCGCGAGGAACTTCTGGCGGAGTCCAACGAAACAATCCGGCATCTGCAGGAAGATGCCGTGGCCCAGCCCGATCTTGCCGACCGCGCTTCGACCGAAACCGACCGCGCCATCGAACTGCGCACCCGCGACCGAGAACGTAAGCTGATTTCCAAGATCGACGAAGCCCTGCGCCGGATTGATGACGGGACTTATGGCTATTGCGAGGAAACCGGCGAGCCGATCGGCGTCAAACGCTTGGAGGCCCGCCCGATTGCGACCCTGAGCCTGGAAGCGCAGGAGCGTCACGAGCGCCGCGAACGGGTCTACCGCGACGACTGATACCAACGAGCCCAGAGTTGAACCTATCGATTCGTCTCTGTGCACCCTCAGACGCCGGGCGGGATGCGTCCGCATTCCTTGGCTCACGCCGCGGTCGCGGCCCTCCAACGGCCGATGAGTCCACCTCATCTGCCGTTGGTATGATCCACCACGGCGCTTGCTCGCATGGGCACAGTCGCCGCAAACTGGCTGGATGACGGACGCCAGCATTTGTTTCCATCCGCCCGGTCGGCGCTTCCGTGAGACCGCGCCATGAGCGATGACGAGCGAGGGGTGCGCGCGACTCCCAATACACGCCAGCAGCGGCTCCATGAGTGCAGCCGGGCCGCAACCCGCTTTGCCGTCCTGAACGCCTTGTTGTTTGTCGCCGGCGGGCGATATCGTGGCGATGATCGCGTTCATGGTGGTGATCGGCCTGGGTATGGTCTCGATCACGTTCATCGGTTTTACCGCACAGAACCACGAGTGCGATCTGCCGCGCGACCTGACCCTGGGTCTCGACACCGGGCCCGTTGGCCTGTTTGTGCTGAACGACGAGGGTGCGCCCACATTCCTGAACGAAACCCTGGTGACCTGGCTGGGTCATGACTATGACGGGCACCAAGCCGCGCCGAGCGGTCCAGCGTGCGATCGCGCGAGGCCAGAGAAGATGAGAATTCTGCATCCCGCGCCCTGGGAATACGGCGCGCCGACGGTGCGCTGGAGAAACTCTATGTCGTGCTGCATCCCCTAGAGGGCGACAGCGTTTTGGGCTTAGCCTGGCAGGAGCCCCCACTGGGCGTCATGCGCAGCGCGGAAAGTGACGATCTTGCCAGCGGATGGGTCGATCTGCTGGAAGGGGCCGCGATCGGTCTGGCCCAGGTCGATGCAGCGGGGCGCATCGTGCTGGCCAACCGTGCGTTCCGGCGTCTTCTGGGGGCCTCTGGCCAAGTGCGCTCGGGCAGCGCTTCGTCGCCGATTTCATCGCGCCCGAGGACGACCTGATGCATCTGTTGCGCCGGCTGATGGGCGATGATATCCGCCTGCAGGTCGATCATGCGCAAGACCAAGGGTATATGCGCACCGATCAGAGCCAACTAGAGCAGGTTGTCACCAACCTGGTGCTGAACGCCCGCGACGCGATGCCAGAAGGCGGTGTGATCCGCATCGCGACCTATGCCGAGGCGCTGAAGGAAGCGCGCAACATGGTGAACGGGGTCGCCCGGCGGGGACGTTATGCCGTGCTGGAAGTCGCCGATGAAGGCCCGGGCATCAATCCCGAAATGGCCGAGAAGGTCTTCGAGCCGTTCTTCACGACCAAGGAGGTGATCAAAAGCACCGGCCTGGGCCTGGCGACCGTTTATGGCAGTGGTCGAGCAGAACGACGGCTTTATTGAATTTCGGCAGGCTGAAGGCGGGGGCTGCGTGTTTCGTATCCTGCTGCCCCGGCTCAATCCGACGGAATATGCCGCCCTAGCCGATACGCCGCCCGTGGCCCAGGAGGACGAGGAGGGCGCATTGATCCTGCTGGTCGAAGACGAGGCCGCCGTGCGGACCTTCGCGGCAAGTGCGCTGCGCGGCCGCGGTTATGAAGTGACCGATGTCAATGGACCCGAGGCCGCTCTGGAGGCGTTGGGCTCGGCAACACGGCCGTTCGACCTGCTGGTGACCGATGTCGTGATGCCCGGGCGCAGCGGATCGCAACTGGCCGATGCCGCCCGGGAGGTTCAACCCGGAATCGCGGTGATCTTCATCTCGGGCTATTAGGAAGATGCTGCAGGTGCGGACGAAATCGACAGTGCGTACTTCCTCTCCAAGCCGTTCGGCTTGGGCCAGTTTGTCGCAAAGGTCGCCAAAGTCCTTGAACAGTGTTCATAAGAGGCTCGAACTCCCCGATTAGGGAACGATTTTGTCCCCAAGCGGCCCGGTCTTTCGCGGAACGGGTTTGCCGAATGACCACCTCCGTTCTCCCGGAAGACGTAATTTGTTCTATTTAAGTTCTTGCGTTAGGAGAACAAACCCTGTACGACTTGATTCGTTGCGCAGGACAAGACGCATATGGGATAAGGAGAGAGCCGATGACGGCAGCACCAGCGCTGAGAGTGGTTGAGGAAAACGGTATGGAACGCGACAAGGCACTCGAGGCCGCCTTGAGCCAGATCGAACGGGCCTTCGGTAAAGGTTCGGTCATGCGTCTGGGCCAGCAGGACCAGGTTGTCGAGATCGAGTCCATTTCAACCGGTTCGCTGGGGCTGGACATCGGCCTTGGGATCGGCGGTCTGCCGCGCGGGCGTATTGTGGAAATCTACGGTCCGGAAAGTTCGGGCAAGACCACGCTGGCGCTCCATGTCGTGGCCGAGGCGCAGAAGGCAGGCGGCGTTGCCGCATTCATTGATGCCGAACACGCGCTTGATCCCGTCTATGCCCGTAAGCTGGGCGTTAATCTGGACGATCTGCTGATCTCGCAGCCCGATGCCGGCGAACAGGCACTGGAAATCACCGATACGCTAGTGCGCTCGGGCGCGATCGACGTACTGGTGGTTGATTCGGTCGCGGCCTTGGTGCCCAAGGCCGAACTTGAAGGCGAGATGGGAGACACCCATGTCGGCCTGCAGGCGCGCCTGATGAGCCAGGCGCTGCGCAAGCTGACCTCTTCGATCGCGCGCTCGAAATGTCTGGTCGTCTTCATCAACCAGATCCGCATGAAGATCGGCGTGATGTTCGGCAACCCTGAGACGACCTCTGGCGGCAACGCGCTGAAGTTCTACGCCTCCGTGCGCCTCGACATCCGCCGTATCGGCCAGATCAAGGACCGCGAGGAGGTCGTCGGCAACCAGACCAAGGTCAAGGTCGTCAAGAATAAGGTCGCCCCACCGTTCAAGGTGATTGAGTTCGACATCATGTACGGCGAAGGCATCTCCAAGATGGGTGAGATCATTGATCTAGGCGTAAAGGCCGGCGTGGTCGAGAAATCCGGCTCGTGGTTCTCCTATGGCGATCAGCGCATCGGCCAAGGGCGCGAGAATGCCAAGCAGTTCCTGCGCGACAATCCTGAAATTTCCGACGCCATCGAAAAGGCCGTGCGCGCCAATGCCGGTCTGGTCGCAGAAGAAATGATGGCCGGTCCGGAAGACGAAGCCGCCACCCAAGAAGAAGGCGCCGACGAAATGGTGTGATCCACTGCTTGAGGCAAGTTGATCGCCCCGACGGGCGCCGCCACATCTGGCCGGCGCCCGTTGTCGTTTCTGGCGCTGATGATGTTATCGGGCTAAAAGCCCCAACCATGACCCAAGAGAAGACCATGATCGGCGTAAACGAGGTTCGCTCCACCTTCCTGGACTATTTTGAGCAGCACGGTCACGAGGCCGTGGCGTCAAGTCCGCTTGTGTCGCACAACGATCCCACGTTGATGTTCGTCAACGCCGGCATGGTGCAGTTCAAGAACGTCTTCACCGGCCACGAACGACGCGACTATACCCGCGCGACCACGGCGCAGAAATGCGTGCGCGCCGGGGGCAAACACAACGACCTCGACAACGTCGGCTATACCGCGCGCCACCACACTTTTTTCGAGATGCTGGGCAACTTCTCGTTCGGCGACTATTTCAAGGAAGAGGCGATCGAACTCGCCTGGACCCTGACGACGCGCGAGTTCGGCCTGCCGCCCGAGAAACTGCTGATCACGGTGCATTCAAGCGACGAGGATGCCGCCGAACTCTGGCACAAGATTGCCGGTCTTCCCGATGAGAAGATCATCCGCATCCCGACCTCCGACAACTTCTGGTCGATGGGTGAAACCGGCCCTTGCGGTCCGTGCTCGGAAATCTTCATCGACCAGGGGCCCGAACTCGAAGGCGGACCGCCGGGCAGTCCCGACGAGGACGGCGACCGGTTCCTGGAATTCTGGAATCTGGTATTTATGCAGTTCGAGCAGATTTCGGCAGACGAACGCATTGAACTTCCCAAATCCTCGATCGACACGGGCATGGGTCTGGAGCGTATCTCGGCCATTCTGCAGGGCGTGAAGAGCAACTATGACACGGACCTTTTCCAGACCATCATTCGTGCGACCGCGGACCTCGTGGGGCGTGAACCCGATACCGCGGAACGGCCGTCGTTCAACGTCATCGCCGATCATCTGCGCGCGACCTCGTTCCTGATCGCAGACGGCGTTCTGCCGTCGAACGAGGGCCGGGGCTATGTCCTGCGCCGCATCATGCGTCGGGCTATGCGTCATGCCCACATCCTGGGCACGCAGGAGTCGCTGATGCACAGGTTGGTGCCACTGCTCACCGCCGAGATGGGCCAGGCATCCCCGGAGCTCATCCGTGGTCAGGCGCTCATCACTGAAACACTGAAGCTGGAAGAAGCCCGTTTCCGCGAAACGCTGGAGCGCGGGCTGGGACTCCTGGAGGCCGAGACCGAACGTCTAGGCGAGGGCGAGACGCTGCCCGGCGAGATCGCCTTCCGTCTCTATGATACCTACGGCTTCCCCTATGACCTGACCGAAGACGCGCTGCGCCGCGATGGCCGCGCCGTTGACCGCGAGGGGTTCGAGAGGGCGATGGCCGAACAGAAAGCCAAGGCGCGTGGGGCATGGTCGGGCTCGGGCGAGGCGGCCACTGAACAGCTCTGGTTCGATCTCCACGAACGGGTTGGTGCGACCGCGTTCCTAGGCTACAGCGCGACGGAGGCCCAAGGCAAGATCGTCGCACTGGTGCGCGATGGCGGGGAAGTCGAGAAGGCCGCCGAAGGCGACGAGGTTCTCGTCGTACTCAACCAGACTCCGTTTTATGGCGAGTCCGGTGGACAGATGGGCGATACCGGAACGATCACGACCGCGAAAGGAAACGTGGAGGTGAGCGACACCCAGAAGAAGCTGGGCGCGCTGCATGTCCATGTCGGACGTGTCGTATCGGGCAGCCTCATAGTCGGCAACGACGCGACCCTTGCCATTGATGCGATGCGGCGTGATCGCCTACGCGCGAATCATTCGGCGACCCATCTGCTGCACGAGGCGCTGCGCCGCCGGCTGGGCGATCACGTCACACAGAAAGGCTCGCTGGTGGCCGAGGACCGATTGCGCTTCGACATCAGCCATCCCAAAAACATCGAGGCCGACGACCTGGCCGCGGTCGAAGCTGCGGTCAACGCGGCGGTCCGCGCCAACGGTGCGGTTGCCACGACCCTGATGACGCCCGACGAAGCCATTGAGGCGGGCGCGCTTGCGCTCTTCGGCGAAAAATACGGCGAGGAAGTGCGGGTCGTCTCGATGGGCGATGCGGCCGGTAACGGCGACAAACCCTATTTTTCGACCGAGTTGTGCGGCGGCACCCATGTCGAGCGCACAGGCGATATCGGCGCGCTCAAGATTGTGACAGAGGGTGCGGTGGCCTCGGGCGTGCGCCGCATTGAGGCGCTGACCGGAGAAGCGGCGCTGGCTTATCTGGACGAACAGGACCGGCGTGTGCGTGCCTTGGCGGGGCACTTGAAGACGACACCGGTCGAACTGGAAAACCGCGTGGAAAACCTGATCGAAGAACGACGCAGGCTGGAGCGCGAGGTTGCCGACCTCAAACGCAAGCTCGCCACGGGCGGCGGTGATGCCGTCAAGGAGTTCTCCGGCGTGAAGGCCTTGTTGCGGGTGCTCGAAGGTGTGCCTGGCAAGGATCTGCGTGGCCTGGCTGATCAGATGAAGCAGCAACTGGGCAGCGGTATCGTCGTGCTGGTCGCGACCGACGAAGGCAAGGCGGCGATCGTGGTAGGCGTGACCGACGACCTCACCGAGCGGTTCAACGCGGTCGAGCTCGTCAAGACCGGTGTTGCGGAATTGGGCGGCAAGGGCGGCGGCGGCCGGCCCGACATGGCCCAGGGCGGTGGGCCCGAGACGGCACAGGCGGCCAAGGCGCTCGCCGCGGTGGAACGGACCATCGTCGGCCAAGCACACCAATCCCGCGATTAACTGAACCAGCACCAGACAGGAGGGTGTTATCGACAACCGGAACTGCAACGAGCGCATCGCGCACGCTCTATGAAGTCATCTGGAACGCGCGGCGTCTCGACCACTTCGAGGAGGTCTTCGACGAGGACGTGGTGATCCATGCCGGCAGCGGGACCTCGCCGGGCGCACGATGATCACGGAAGATTTCGCCAAGCCCTTTCTGGCGGAGTTTTCCGATCTCCACCATGAGGTGACCCACCTCGTCCTGGAGGAAGAAACGGCTGCGACGCGATTTCGCGGCACGGGCACGCTGCGAGCGCCCTACGAAGGACTGGAGCCCAAGGGCAGAAGCTCGACTACCACGACACCGTCATCTTCAAACTGGCCGACGGCTGCATTGCCGAACTCTGGGGCCAGGTCGACCTGGGCGACTGGATCGTCGCGCGATAGCGCGCCCGCGCGTGACGCGATCCACTCTGTCTGGTTGTGCGCTATGGTAGAGGGATCTTCCTCGTTGCCACATGACGACAGGTCAAGGGACAACGCAGGCAATCAGCTCCAAGGCGATCCCCGGCGGGGCCTGCACCGGACCTCGATCCGGGAGTTGGGGTCCATGGAGAACATGTTCATGGGGTGAGCACCTGGTTTGTCGGGCATCGGCTTCTGGTTCGGAAAGCAGGTGCGGTGCGACCGGTTTGCGTGGCCAGCAGCAGGGTCGCCATGGCTTGGTCCACCATGGTCTGGCGCGCGACATTCGGCGATGAAGTTGTCGAAGACGCAGACCTGGTCGCAGTCGAGATCGGCCCGCATTTTGGCGATGATGGTACGCAGGGAGGGGCGTCGGGATGGTCCTGGGGGATCGAAGATCCAACCGGACGAGGCCGGAGGCGTCGGTATCACGGGTCATCACGGACACTCCAGAAGACGCATTGCGGCGAGTTTATAAAAAGCTGGACGTTTGTCCTGTGTTTCTCTTCGGTTTTTCGCCATACTCCGGATACGCCATGGTCACGCCTTGAAACTGGTTGGGGGAATCAACGCATGCTCCATGTGCCGCTTGGCATTGCCACACGCAGGAGCTTCGATCCAACGTCCGAGCATACGGCCGCGGCGGTCGGCAATGTCGGTGTGGAGGTCGTGTCCACGGTGACGATGATTCTCTGGGTCGAAGCAACCTGCGGCTCGCTCATCACGCCCTATTTCGAGGAGGGAGAGGGCAGCGTCGGGTTCCGCATCGCGGTCGACCACACCGGTCCGGCTTTCGCCGGCCGTCCGATCGACGTGTCGGCGGAGGTCACCGGCGTGAAGGGCCGCAAGGTGACGTTTATCGTGCGGCTGGAGCAGGAGGGGCGTGACGTCATGGCGGGCGAACACATGCGCGCCATCGTGGATCTGTCGCGCCTGCTCGATGGCCAGACGCGGGCGCGCGAAGTCGAGGCGCGCCCGCCGGTCACCTTCTGGTTCGACGTACACAGTCCCTGGTCCTATCTCGCGAGTACGCGCATCGGTGGGCTTACGCGCGGACATCATGCACCGCTGATCTGGAAACCTCTTCATCTCGCCAACCTGATGGAACGTGTCGACGGCATGCGCCCGCTGGAGCAGACGCCGGCGCGGGTCGCCTGGTACGAACGGGATGTCATCGACCGCATGGCCCAGCACGGTCTCGCTTACGATCCGCATCCCGACTATCCGCTCCGTCCCTCCCGTGCGTTGCGCGCCTGCGTCTATGCGTCCGAACAGGGCAGGGCCGATGCGTTCGTGCAGGCGGTCATGCGCGCCTATTGGGCGCAGCAGCGCGATATCTCCGATCTTGACGTTCTCCAGGACCTGGCCGATCAGTCCGGCGTCGGACCACGTCTGATCGCCGAGATCGCCGCGGATCCTACCTACAAGAAAGCGGTCGAGGAAAACACGCAGGTCGCCGTGGACGCTGGTCTGTTCGGCGTACCCAGCATGACGTTCGACGGCAAGCTCTTTTTCGGCGCCGACCATCTCGACCTGCTCGATGCGACACTGGCGCGGTGGGTCCCCTGATCCCTCAGGCTCGCCGGGCGAGCAAAGCGCCCGCACAGGCGATGAGCCCCATGCCGATCCATACCGGCAGGGTTGGAATGTCGCCGAAAACGACAAACCCCATGATAATCGCCACTACTAGGGAACTGTATTCAAACGGTGCAACCAGGCTCGCCTCCGCCTTGCGGTAGGCAAGGACGATCAGGAAATGCGCCGTGCCGGCAATCAGCCCTGCACCGGCGATCATGGCGATCTGGATGCTGTCGGGCGTGACCCACAAGCCGGGCAGGGCAGCCACCGGGATAACGCCGATCAGCAGAAAGGCGACGGTCGTATAAAACGAGGTGATCGAGGCAGGCTCCGTGCTTCCCAAGTGCCGCGCCAGCAAACCGGTGGTCGCAGCGGCCAACGCGCCCGCGATGCCCCAGAGTGCCGCGGGCCGGAAGGCCTCCGTTCCCGGCTGGATGATGATGAGCGCGCCGGCGAGACCAAGAACGATCGCCAGCCAACGAATGGGCGGTACGCGTTCGCTCAGGAACAGCCGTGAAAAGAGTGCCACGAAAAAGGGCGAGGAGAAGATCATCGCCGTGGCGTCGGCAATGGGAAGTTCCATTAGCGCCTGGAGATAGAAACTGTAGCCGGCCGCCATGGAGAGCCCGCGCGCCGCCTGGCCCCAGGGCCGGTTGGTCCGAAGGAAACGCCAGTTGTTGGTGATCTGGAGCGCGATCAGCACTGGAATGAAGGCAAATACGCTGCGCAGCATGACGTGCTCGAACGGCGAGATTTCTGTGATGATCTCCTTTGCGAAGACATCCCCCAGGGTCAGCAGGCTGATGCCGCCGACGATGGTCAGGACCGCCGCGCCGGGATTGTCCTGCTCGGATCGTGGGTTCGGCGACCGAGTCATGAAACGCCATGGTGGCGGGCAGAGCAAGGCAAAACGGCCAAGGCATCACTCCGTGAAGATGGGCGCGGCACTGTGTCAGAGCCTCGCCAAGTGCAGCAACATGAATTGCGCCAAAGTCGGACAGATGACACGTCCACAGATGCCTGCTTCACTGTCCAGGTTAGGAGAGGTGGCACATGTTCACGGACAAGGTGATTCTGGTAACCGGAGCAACCAGCGGTGTGGGTTCGGGCGTCGCGCGCGCTTTTGTCGGCGAGGGCGCCAGCGTGGTCGTTTCGGGCCGTAACAGGGAGCGCGGAAACACACTGTGCGGCGAACTGGGTGAGCGAGCGCTGTTCGTCGCCGGCGATATCAGCGTGTCATCGGATTGCGATGCCGTCGTGGCCGCTGCGGTCGAGCGTTTCGGCAGGCTGGATGTGCTGGTCAACGGTGCGGGGATGATCCATGTCGGCAATGCCGAGGAAACTAGCGACGACGCCTGGCGTCAGGTTCTCTCGGTCAATCTGGACGGCGCGTTCTACATGAGCCGTGCGGCGATGCCCCATCTGCTGAAAACGCGCGGTGCCATCGTCAACATCGGCTCGGACTTTTCCCATGTCGGGGGCGAGAAGACGGTCGCCTACTGCGCCAGCAAGGGCGGCATGCTGATGATGACCAAGGCGATGGCGCTCGACCACGCCACCCAAGGGGTCAGGGTCAACATCGTCTGTCCCACCGTGATCGACACGCCCATGGTCGACGATCTGGCGCGGCAGCTTGGAATGGATGCGGGCGAGCAACGGCGCATCTACGATGTCAGCGTGCCGACGGGGCGTATGATCAGCGTGGAAGAGGTTTGTGACGCGGTGCTGTTTCTGGCAAGCGACAAGGCGCGCCATATCACCGGTGCGTCCCTGGCGGTCGACGGCGGCGTAACCGCGCGATAAGGAAGGAGCATGGCATACGCTAGGGCACGGGCCGTCAGGGCCGAGGAAATTCCCGTCATCGATGTCGGACCTTTGCTGGCTGACGCGCCGGGCGCTCTGGAGCGCACCGCCGAAGCCATCATGGCGGCGTCGCAGGGGTTGGGCTTCTATTACATCCGCAACCACGCCATGACCCCCGAGATCGTCGAACGCGCCTTCTCCGCCTCCAGGAAGTTCTTTCTGGGTCCGCTGGAAACGAAACGTGCGATCGCCACCAACGAGTTCAACCGCGGCTGGATGGGTCAGGGCGAGGCGCTGATGACCGGCGCCAAACGCACCGACCTGAAGGAACTCTTCAGTTGGGGGCTGGAGCTTGGACCCGATGACCCCGAGGTCATGGCCGGCACGCCGTTCCGCGGTTCCAACCAGTGGCCGGATGCGGTGCCCGAACTGCAGCCTGCAATCTATGGCGGCTTTTATGCCGCGGGCCGCACAACCGGCGCTGCGCTGCTGCGCGCGGTCTGTGTCGGGTTGGGTCTGGCCCCCGACACTCTGGCGCCCCGCTTCGAGAAACCCATGGCGCGCGGGCAGCTCATCTACTATCCCCCGCAACCCCCGGAGATGGGCGAGGACCAGTTTGGTGTTGCCGCGCACACCGACTTCGGCTGCCTCACCATGGTTTGCCAGGACAATCTGGGCGGCCTTCAGGTCCAGTGCCGCGACGGCGAATGGCTTGCCATACCGCCGGTCGAGGGCATGCTGCTCGTCAACGTCGGCGATCTCTTGGCGCGCTGGTCCAACGACCGCTTCCGCTCGACCCTGCACCGCGTGGTCAACAGTTCGGGCAGGGAACGGCTCTCCATGGCCGTTTTCTACGATCCTTCGTTCCACACCATGGTGGACCCCCGGGACCTCATAGTGGACGGCGAACTACCGCACTACGAGCCGATCGAGGCCGGTTTCTATCAACTCACCCGTTTCAACCAGGTCTTCGCCCACAAGCTCAAAGGTATCGACAAAAGAGCGCAGGACTTCGGTAGGATGCGCCAAGCTTGGTACTTTGGAATGAACTAACCCGCGTCCGGCGTGTTGCCTTCCCAAACGTGCAAGAGACATGCGGGAACGTGGGCATGAAGAAGTCTGCCAAAATCCTTGTTGGGAATCGTGGCCGTATTGGCCGTGGCCGTCATTGGTTCCGGTCCTCATCTTGAACTGGAACTGGTTCCGGGGCATGGCCGAGCAGGAGGCAACGGACCGCACTGGCCGTGAAACCACGATCGGCCGTATCGATGTCGATTGGACGTCCAGGGATCACATGCTGACCGGCGACCGGGTCGAGGCTGTGGTCACGCTTTGGGATGTAATTTCCGGCTATTACAGTTTTCCCGAAGTTCTGCTTGCCGCGTCCGATCTCGCGCTGGAACGCCAGGGCGAGGAGCGCGTTATCCTGTTATCGACGATGCTGGTCATGCGGTCAGCGAGCCCAGCATAACCGCCGCGCTGATCGAAGCCATGGACGGACTCCGCACCCTGAGGTGACGATACTCTAGTCAAGCAGCCAACTGCCGTGCAGGCCTTCGGACACGCGTCGTGGTATTTCCACCTTGCAAACCAGTCCATCAGAAATATTCCGCGCGTCCCACAGGATGAGTGCACTGCTGTCATCGGCTTCGTGATAGACGAACGCCGGTACCCAGCCGTCGTTTTCTTCCGTGCCCTCCGGTCTTGGAACAAACACAGGTTCGCCCAGCCCTGTTGGTGAATAGACATAGCGAGTAGGCAGGCTATCGCGCCGGTCGTCGAAACGTTCAAAGGCATTGGCGAAGTGAAAGACGAAATGGAGCTCGCCCTCGATCCCGATCAGGTCGTTTGCGTCTCCGTCCTTGGGCATGATGCCATACTGTGCGCCCCGTTCCGCGCCGGTCCATTTCAACGGCGATTCGCCGCGTTCCACGGCAGCCCAATCGAAGCCGACCGGCCCATGACACAGGACCACGAACCATTCCGTGATGATGAAATCGTGCATCGTCGTGGGCAGGCCGGGCAGTTCGATTTCGATGGTGCGAAGTAGGCGAAATTGCGGGTCGAAGAGACGCAGCGTCAGATAGGTCTGTTTCTCAATGTCATATGATAAAGCGTCCACGGACCATCGGAAATCAGATCGAGTCGCGTATGTGCGTTGAATTAGAATGGGCCTTTTGCCTTTGCCGGTCCACCAGCCCAGCGTTTCCAGGTCCGCGGTGATTTCGTGGGCAGGTGCGGCTTCTTCGAGCGCCAGATAGGTTCCCTTATGCCGGATGATGTGGATGAAGGTGCCGTTTTTTCATCGGTTCGGGCGTGTCTTCAGGGTGAAGCGGGGCAGGGTCGACCGGGATCAGTTTGAGACACTGCCATAGAGAACGCGCCCGGCCCCGATCTCGGATTTCAGGCCCGGCGTCATGACGAACCGGTTGCGTTAGGAAGCCTTGCCGTTCCGCAGCGCCACGGCGTGGATCATGCCGTCGCCCTCGAAGGGATAGTGGCACTCGATCGGTTCGAAATAGGGATTGTGACCGTTGCGCATGTAGACGCCCGAGAGACAGTCGGGAATCCCTCTCCTGACGCTTAGGTCCGTTACATTGAGCTCGTCGTGAACCGGTGCGAAGTTACCCGCAAGATGCGGATTGTCGTGCGGTCGTCTCATCTCGGTCGTCTTTCTCGCAAAGCTAGTCGGGCAATATGTTTGGAATTCCGCCCTTTTCTCAACGCATTCAATCACTATGATGCCATCATGGAAGCACATAATCGCCATCTAGCGGGGTATCACGTGTCTAACAACGGTGGGGAGGACCCAATGGGAGTATTTGGAAGGCTGGCAGCCGGGGCTGCACTCGGTCTCGTCATGGCTGTGGGCATGAACGCAGCCGCTCAGGACGATGTGCCTGAGTCGGAAGACCCAATTGTCATCGGCATTAACGAATGGACCGGCCAGCACATTTCGGCACATGTCGTTGGCAACATTCTTGAGCGGATGGGCTACAACGTCGAGTATGTCACGGCGGCGGTGCTGCCCATGGCAACAGCCATAGCTGATGGTGATATCCACTTCGGCTCAGAACTCTGGGACAACAACATGGGTGAGTTTTTCCCGCCCTTGCTGGCAGATGGCAGCATCGCCGATATGGGCGAGGTTGGCATCGTCGGCCGTGAAGGCTGGATCTATCCGATCCATGTTGAGGAAGATTGCCCCGGGCTGCCCGAATGGCAGGCGTTTCTGGACTGCTACGAAATCTTCGGCACGGCCGAAACGTTCCCCAACGGCCGGTTTGTCGATTATCCGGCTGACTGGGCCAGCCGTGCCGGTGACATGATCGCCGCCGAAGGACTTCCCTTCGACGTGGTCCCCGCAGGCAGCGAGGGTGCTCTGGTGGCCGAGTTGAAATCGGCTGAGGAGCGCAAGTCGCCTCTCGTCATGATGTTCTGGGCCCCGCATTGGGCGCTGTTCGAACATGAGGTTGGTTGGGTCGACATGCCTGAAGATCTGGCCGAGCAGTACAGCCTGCAGCCTCCGCGCGTCTTCAAGAGCGCATGGCCCGGCATGGAACAGAAATGGCCGACTGCATGGCGTTTCATCAGGGCATTACGTATCGACAATGCGATACAGGAAGAACTGATGGGCCGTATCGACAACGATGGCGAAGATCTGGTGACGGTGATCGACGAATGGGTCGAGAACAACTCCGATAAGTGGCAGCCGTACGTCGACCAGGCGATGGCCGGTTCGTAATCGGTCAAGCCGGTAGGAAATCTGGGTCGGGCGGCAACACCCGGCCCCTTTTCATTGCCGGCTCCGCACCGCATGCGGCGCCTGATTTTCATGCCGTTCGGTTCTATTATCCTGTTTTTGGGAGGAGCGGCCATGATCCTGACACCGACCGAAATGGAACGCATGACGATCTTCGTTGCTGCCGCAATGGCGCGGCGGCGCCGTGAAAGGGATCAGCCCAATCGCCCCGAGGTCCATGCCTTCCTTGCCGATGCCCTTCTGGAAGGCGCGCGTGTTTGGCATCGATCGTGAGATCGGCAGCCTGGAAATCGGTGTTCTTCGGCTTCAATCTCCAGATCGTCTTGAAGGGTGGCCTCACGGCCTGGGCGGCGATGGGCGTGTGCCTCAGTCGACCTCGACCACCTTCGTGCGTCCTAGCGCACTGGATTGCGACCTGGCCGTACGGCTCGGGCCTCTCCAAGCCGCTGACACCGCCATCGGGACGACCCGCAATCTCACCAAGGCCGACATGCTCCACAACACCGCACTGCCCGAAATCCACGTCAATCCTCAGACCTTGACAATGTCTTCGTCGACGGTGAGCGGGCGTGGTGCGAAAACCGATTGACCGCGTTGCGCTTGGCCAGCTTTAATCTGCTGCGTTGAAGGCGTTTCATGCGGAAATTCCGTTCCAAATGATGATACAGCCGTTCAACGAACTTCTTTGATTCTGCCGTATGCGCGCTACACTTGCGCCAACCGCTCGGCTTCGCGCCGGGCAACAACTTGATTGGGAGACGAGCGTTATGAGCGAGAAACAAATCAACTGGATGGTCGAGCAGGTCAAGGCCGGTAAGCTGGCCCGCCGTGAGTTCATCGGCCAGGCTGGCGCCCTTGGCGTCGGCGTTGTCACCGCAGGGTCGATGTTGGTCCGCGCAGGCGTTGCCGAGGAGCCGATCTGGGGCGGAGAAGCGACGTTCGGTACCGAATACACCGGTGCTGAGGAAACCTACGACCCCACGAAGATGACCAACAGCACGGACATCCAGCGCGCCTATCAGACCTACAACCGCCTCACCAATCTCGACCGCGACATGAACGTCGTGCCGAACCTGGCGGTCGAATGGGAAGCGGCCAACGACGCCACGGAATGGACCTTCAAGCTGCGCGAAGGCGTGGAGTTCCACAACGGCAAGACGTTCACCGCCGAAGACGTGATCTATTCCATCCAGGAGCATATCAAGGAAGGTTCCGAATCGCCCTCCAAGCCCGTTCTGGAGCCGATCATCGACCTGCAGGCCGATGGCCCCAATGTCCTCAAGATCACGCTGAATTCCGGTGATGCCGATTTTCCCGTGATCTTGGGCCACGACTATCACACCTCCATCGTGCCGGCCGGCTGGAAGGATGGCGATGAGATCGTGGGTACCGGCCCCTATGCCGTAAAGTCGTTCACCCCGGGTCTGGAGTCGGTCCAGGAGCGCTTCGCCAACTACTGGAACGAAGACTCTGCCTATGTCTCGACCTGGATCACACGCGGCATTCCCGACAACGCAGCGCGCAACAGCGCCCTGCAGTCGGGCGCCATTGACATCTCGCTGCGCGTTGAGCCGCGTGTCTCGGCTCTGCTGGAGCAGTCCGGCACGGCCAAGGTGCATTCGACGCCGTCGGGCTCGTGGATGGCCTGGTCGATGATGGTCGATCGCGCGCCCTCCGACGACGTCAATCTGCGCCTGGCGCTCAAACATGCCATCGACCGCCAGTATCTGGTTGACAATGTGCTGCAGGGCCACGGTCTGGTCGCCAACGACTTCCCGGTCAATCCCGGTCTGCCGACCTACTGCTGGGACATTCCCCAGCATACTTATGATCCCGACAAGGCCAAGTTCTATTGGGATCAGACCGGCCTGTCGTCGGTCGATATCGCGGTCTCCAATGCAGGTCATGCCGCGGCGGTCGACTCCTCGGTCATCCTGCAGGAGCAGGCGCGCGCCGCCGGTATCGAGGTCAACATCAACCGTGTGCCCGACGACGGTTACTGGAGCCACACCTGGATGCAGGTGCCGATCTGCGTGACCGGCTGGAACTCGCGCCCCACGGCCGATGCGATCCTCACGATCGCGCATCAATGCGGCGGTTCCTGGAACGAGACCCAGTGGTGCAACGAACGGTTCGACGAACTGCTCGTCCTAGGCCGCAAGGAAACCGATCCCGACAAGCGTCTGGAAATCTACTGCGAGGCCTGCACGCTTCTGCACGACGATGGCGGCATCTTCATTCCGTTCTTCCAGAACTATGTCGAGGGCACCAGCCTGCGTACGCAGAACTTCCACGGCAGCCCGGCCTTTTCCGGCGGTGCCGGCTGGCCCTTCGAAGAGGTGTGGCTGGACGACGCCCAGGCCTGACGACGGAACGGCGGGTTGGCCTTCCGTTGAGGGGGTAACCCGCCTACCGCCGCGTGCATCTGGCCGCACCGCCGAATCTCTGCGTCGTGGCAGCGGTTGGCTTGAGGACAGAAGGGGATGACACGATAGAGACAGTGGGTCCGGATGCCTGGCCTCGCGAACAAGCCCTCCGAAGAAGAAAAGCGCACGGTTCGCCGAGTTTGCGACGCTTTTGTGCAGAATGATCTGAAGCCGAAGTGTCTTCCTGAAATCCAGTCGAGTGACAGATTAAACTATTGCATCGACATCTTCGGCAAGTGGCATGGTCGTAGCTACCGCTTCATCCAGCGTCATCGTAGTGACCGTCCCGAGAACGCCGAAGATCCCGATTTCGACAGTCCATTCGCGCGGCTTGAATATGTGAGTCACGACCGTTTCAACGTCGCCTATTTCCGTTACACGGGACAATGATGGACGGTCTATCGCTGCCTCTCCCTGGCTGGGGCGGTGAGCATTCTTGAATCGGAAGGTAACTTCTCATCCTGTTTTACTTTGGAAGAGCGATCGTTGAGCAAATGCCGGTACTATGAGTTTCAGGCCGTCGATCGGCCTCTGACCGAGGTTCGGCGGCGTGAACTAAGAGCGCTGTCCACCCGAGGTACGATTACCGATAGGGCCTTCGTGAATTGCTATGAGTGGGGAGACTTCAAGGGCAACCCGCAGCAATTGATGGAGGACATGTTCGACCTCCATCTTTATCTCGCCAATTGGGGGCACGAGTCTTTCATTCGGTTGCTGCGCCGCCTGGTCGATATGGGTACGTGAAATCCCGCTTCATCTACCATGACGGTGCGTCCCATTGCTCTGCGGGCGAAAACATCGTCCTCGAAGTTATCCACGATGAGGTGGAGGACGATAAAGGCGGCGAACGAGCGCCGCCTGAGGGAGTTGGAAGCCGCTGAGCAGAAGCGTCTGCATCTCGACACGCTGATGCGGCGGGGAGAGAGCGTCTGGCGCGAAGTCGAGACCCTCATCAAGTCGCGCAAACCGTCGGGCTATGACAAGACCGTTGCTCTCCTTGCGGATCTGTTGTGAACTGGCGCGGCAGTACGGCGATCTAGACGTCTTCAACCGGCGCTTTCGCGATATCCGGTTGCGGCATGAGCGCAAGGAGCGTTTTCTCAAGAAACTGGAAGTTTTCACCTTGTGGGCGATCCCGCCCTTCTTGCACCGCCCATCTGGCCACGCAATCCATTCGGCAGTTATAGTCAAATTACGGTTCAATTGGGGAAGTGACATCATGGCGCGACGGGCGGGACGTCAGGCTGCGGGCAAGCGGAAAAGTGCCGCGGGCGCGGGACCGCGCAAGGTGCCGCAGCTTACCTGGACCATGGTCCGCAACCGTCTGCCGCCCATGGAGATCGCCAGCGACGATGAGATCGAGTCCGTGCATGACGCTTCGCTGCGTGTTCTCGAAGAGATCGGCATCAACTTCCTGCTGCCCGAGGCTCGCGACATCCTGAAAGCTGCGGGTGTCGCGGTGAAGGATGGCGAACAGCGCGTGCGCTTCGAGCGCGGGTTCATCGAGGAGGCCATGGGCAAGGCGCCTACCCAATGGACCCTTCATGCCCGCAATCCCGAACGCAGCCGCGTCTTTGGTGGCAATTACATCAATTTTCTGCCCGTCGCGGGTAATCCCAACATATCCGATATCGAGGGCGGGCGGCGCAGCGGCAACCTGAAGGACTATCGCGATCTTCTGCGCCTCGCCCAAGTGATCAACGCCGTCCACGGCTGCACGCCGATGCTTGAACCGATCGATGTGCCGCCCAACACCCGTTATCTCGACATCGTTGGCGAACAGCTTCTGGTGACCGACAAGATCGCGTTCGGCTATTCGCTGGGCCGACGCAAGATTCTAGATGCCATCGAAATGGTGCGCATCGCACGCGGCATCGACGGGGAGACCCTGCTGCGCGAACCCAGCCTGTGGACCGTGGTCAACTGTAACTCGCCGCTCCAGCTCGACACCCCCATGTTGCTCGGCATGATCGAGATGGCGCGCCGCAACCAGCCCATCGTCGTCACGCCCTTCACCCTGGCAGGCGCGATGGCGCCGGTTTCCATCGCCGGTGCCCTGACCCAGCAGAATGCCGAGGCCCTTGCGGGCATCGTCTTCTGCCAGACCGTCAATCCCGGCGCCCCTGTCGTCTATGGTGGCTTCACGAGCAATGTCGACATGAAGTCGGGCGCGCCTGCCTTCGGTACGCCCGAATACGTCAAGGCCGTGTTGCTGGGCGGCCAGTTGGCGCGTCGTTACCACCTGCCTTACCGCTCGTCCAACGTAAATGCGTCAAACTGGCCCGATGCCCAGGCGACCTATGAAGGGGCGATGTCGCTTTGGGCCACGGTTATGGGTCACACTAACATGATCATGCACAGCTTCGGATGGCTCGAAGGCGGATTGCGCGGCTCGTTCGAGAAGATCGTGATCGATCTGGAGATGGTCCAGACCCTCATGAAGTCGCTGGAGCCGGTCGATTTTTCCGAACCGGAGTTGGCGGTTGAGGCCATTGCCGATGTCGGTCCGGGCGGTCATTTCTTCGGCGCCCAGCACACGCTGGACCGCTACGAGAACGCCTTTTACGAGCCGGTACTGTCGGACTGGCGCAACTTCGAAACTTGGCAGCAGGACGGCGCACGCGATGCCACCCAGCGCGCCCATCTGGTCTACAAGCAACTCCTGGCCGAATACGAGGAACCCGCCATGGAGCCGGCCATCCGCGAGGAACTGACGGGCTTCATTGAACGGCGCAGGGTCGAGGGCGGAGCCACCGCGGACGACTAGCCTTTGGCGCCACTGCCTGTCAGGTTTGGGCATGTCCGACAACACCGTCGACATTTCAAACCATGATGCGATTTCGCAGCCCGGCCGCGATGGCGGGCTTCTATACGGACCACTGCCGGTGGGTTTTCAAGAGCCCTCGCGTTTGACCCTGCTGGTTGCCGGGCGGCTCGACGCCGTTCTTGCGCATAATCCCGCACTGCTTTCACAAACCCGACCCAATCGCTCACCGTGAAGTTGGCACCTGCCGCGACATCGCGCTGCTGCTCTGATACCCCTGCGGCATCGCCCTGGCTCTAATAGAAAAAAGGGCGGCCCTTTCTGGATCGCCCTTGGTTGGTTCGGCTCAGTCCTTGGTAAGGGCGTTCCAGAGTGCGCGGAACGACTTGCTGAAGTCGCCACGGTTGCGGCTGCGAAGCGGCGGGGCGGTGCGCATCGGCGTGACGTTCACATCACCCGACCAGTAGGTGCGGGGAGATGCCGTGTGACCGAGAATCCCTTGATCGAGAATGGTGTTCATGCGCTTGCTCCTTCTTGCCGTGACGCTCTGCGTCGTTGTCTGTTGGGAGATTTAGGGTTTGGCGGCACGGTTACAAAAGAGATGTTCTAAGCTTTGACAATAGTTTTTCTTGTGTTAAATTCACTCCTATGACGATTGCCAACCTGCCGCTCAACGCCCTGCGCGTCTTCGAGGCTGCCGGGCGTCGCTTGAGCTTCAGCAAGGCCGCGCACGAACTCAACGTGACCGCGGCGGCGGTGAGTCACCAGGTCCGCGGACTGGAAGAGCGTCTGGGCCATGAACTCTTCCGACGCCGGCACCGCGCCCTGGAACTCACGGCCGCTGGCCATCTCCTTCTCCCTGGCCTTGCCGAGGGCCTTACCACCCTCGATCGGTCGGTCGGGCGTCTCTCGATCCTCGATCACGAATCGCGCCTCGTCATCGCGGCGGACCCGACGTTGGCGGCCAAATGGCTGCTGCCCAATCTCCGGGCGTTCCAGGACTCCTATCCCGACCTCGATGTGCACCTCTCCAGTTTCTCGAACGTCATCGATCTGCATGACCAGAAGGCCGACATCGCCCTGCGTTATGGCGCGGGCCGCTACGAGGATCTGCACGCCGAGGCGCTTTCCCAGGACTACATGACGCCGGTCTGCAGTCCTTCGCTGCTGGAAGGCGAACACCCGCTGCGTAAACCCGAAGACCTGGCGCATCATACTCTACTGCATGACAAGAGCTGGGGGCATCTCGAGGCCGTGCCCGATTGGTCTATGTGGCTGAAGGCCGCGGGCGTGGAAGGCGTGGATGTATCGCGCGGCCCCCATTTCGACGTTGCGGCGATGGCCCTGGAGGCCGCCGCCATGGGCCGCGGCGTGGCCCTCATGCCGCGGACTCTTGCCATCGACGATATCGAATGGGGCAGGCTGGTCGCGCCCTTCGACCTCAACCTGCAACTCGACTGCCGGGTCTATTTCGTCTGCCTACCCCAGGTACTCGACAGACCCGCGGTCGCCGCGTTCCGCAAGTGGGTCAAGGAAATGGCCGCACGGCCGCAGGCACCGACCGAGACCACACCAGGCTGACTTGATCTCGCTCTATGCCAGCGTCGCGGTTGTATCGCGGACATCGCGCCGGTCGAGCAGACGTCCGGTCGTCAGGTGCCAGGTAATGCCCAACTGCCGGAAGGCGTGGTTGGGCACGATATCGATGGGCTCGATCGGCATGTCGGTCTCCTCGCCCAGCACGGCGCGGGTGAGTTGGGTACCGAACATCGTGCACATTGCCACGCCGCGCCCGTTGAAGCCCAGGCCGGCATGCACGTTCTTCGCCAGATTGAAAAGCCGCGGCGTGTGGTCGGGCGTTACCGCGACCTGACCGCCCCAGCCGTACTGCCAGCCCACACCCTCCAGCGCGGGATAGATTTCGCGCGTCGTGCGTTTCAGGTGTTCGGTGGAGCCGGGCTCCTTCAGGTTCGTGAAGTTGCCGCGTCCGCCGATGACGAAACGGTTGTCACGATCCAGCTTGAAGTAGTGCAGGCCGCGCCGCGTCTCGGCGACCGCATGGCGGCCCGGCAGGATGGATTTCAGCTGGTCGGCGCCCAGCGGCTCGCTTGCCGCCACGAAGGTCGTGACGGGAATGATGGTTTTCCTCAGATCGGGCCACAGCCGGTCCGAATAGGCGTTGGTGCAGAGCACGACGTGCTCCGCTTCGACCTCTCCGCCATCGGTCACGACGCGCCAGCCCGTTCCCTGTTCGTGGATGGCATGAACGTGGCTCTTGCCATGGACCGTCGCGCCCTTCGCCATGGTGGCGCGTGCCAGTCCACGCGCATAGGACATGGGCTGGAGATGGCCGCCGCGCGGATCGCGCATGGCGAAAGGATAGAAATCCGTGCCGATCAGCTTTTTTAGGCTGGCGCGGTCATGGCGCTCGACCTTGACGCCCAGTTCACCCCATTCGCGGATCCAGCCGTCCAGGAACGCCCTACCGGTCTGCCCGAACCCGGCATGCACGAATCCCGGCCGTTCCGCATCACAGGCGATGCTGTGCCGTTCGATGACGTCGAAGGCGAGATCGCAGGCCTTGTTCAGCATGTCAAGCACCGCCGGACCGCGGTTGTGACCGTACTTGGCGGTGATTTCCGACGGCAGCATGCGCCAGCCGGGATTGACCTGCCCGCCGTTGCGTCCCGATGCCCCCCATCCGGGTTCCCCGGCCTCCAGGACGATGACGGTCTTGCCCGCTTCGCCAAGGTGGAGTGCCGTCGACAGGCCGGTAAAGCCTGCGCCGACCACCACGACATCGGCGCTGTGCTTGCCTGCTAGGGCCGGTGTGTTCGGGGCGGGGGTGGCACTTGTCGCCCACAGGCTATCCGGAAGTTTCATTGTGATACTCGCGCTGGTCGACGTCAGTCTATTCTGTTGCCGCGTCGCGATACCAGGCGCCGGAATCTTGTGAGGGCCAAGTGACCAGAAAACCCAATATTCTCTATCTCATGATGGACCAGCTTGCACCGCAGGTGCTCAAGCCCTATGGCGGGACGGTCTGCCGCACGCCCAATATCGAGCGTCTGGCGGGCGAGGGCGTCGTCTTCGAGAACGCCTATTGCAATTACCCCATCTGTGCGCCGGCCCGCTTCAGCCTGATGTCGGGCAAGATGCCAAGCAAGATCGGCTCCTACGACAACGCGAACGAGTTTCCCTCGGAAGTGCCGACCTTCGCGCATTATTTGCGCACGATGGATTACCACACTTGCCTGTCGGGCAAGATGCACTTCATCGGCGCCGACCAGCTCCATGGTTTCGAGGACCGGGTGACGACCGACGTCTATCCCTCTGACTTCTCCTGGACGACAGACTGGTCTTTGGGCGCGACCTACTGGGTGCCCTGGTACCACTCCATGCGCGCGGTTCTGGACGCCGGTCCCTGGCGGCGCAGCGTCAACACGAACTATGACGAGGAGGTCACGGTCGAGGCCTGCCGCTGGCTGCACGACCATGCCGACCGCGGCGACGGCGAGCCGTTCTTCCTGGCGACCAGCTTCATCAGCCCCCACGATCCCTACCTGGCGCCGCCCAGCCACTGGGATCTCTATGACGACGACGAGATCGACGATCCTGGGGTCGGCGACATTCCGCTCGACGAGCGCGATGCCCACAGCCGGCGGCTCTACTACACGACCGGCCGCCACATGGACGAGATCGGTCCGGCCGACATCCGCCGCGCGCGTCGGGCCTACTACGCCGTGATGAGTTGGCTGGACGACCGGGTCGGCCGGGTGCTCGATACGCTCGAGGCGACCGGCGAGAAGGACAACACCATCATCGTGCTCGCCGCCGATCACGGCGACATGCTCGGTGAGCGCGGCATGTGGTTCAAGATGAGCTTCCACGAATGGTCCGTGCGCGTGCCCATGATCGTGCATGCGCCCGGCATATATCAGCCGCGTCACGTGAGCCAGAACGTCTCACTGCTCGATCTCTTCCCGACCTTCCTCGAATGGGCCGGCGATGGCGCTATACCCGATCTGATGAGCGAGATCGACGGGACAAGCATGGCCGGTCTGGCAGGCGGCGGCACGGAAGGCTGGCCCGACGTGGCCTACAGCGAATACTGCGGCGAAGGTTCGGAATGCCCGCTCATGATGGTGAAACGGGGACGCTGGAAATATCTCTACGGAGAACACGATCCGCCGGTCCTTTTCGATCTCGAATCGGATCCCGACGAGCTGATGAACCTCGCCGGAACGGACGAGATCAAGGAAATCGAGACCGACCTCCTGGCTGAAGTCCTGCGTCAGTGGAATCCCTCGTCGTTCAAGGAGCGCGTGCTGGAAAGCCAGCAGCGCCGCCTGTTCCTGCACAAGGCGCTCGCCATCGGCAAACGTCAGCCGTGGGACTGGACCCCCCGGCGCAACCCCTCACGCGAATTCGTCCGCGACGAGGCCGACATCCAGGGCATCTATGACATCCAGTGGAGCGATCAGAAGCGATAATCCGGTCTTCCCGCATCGACTCCTTGATCCGCGTCATGGTTCAATGCCTCGACTTGAGGGTCGCACGCAATGGCCGAATACGACTACATCATCATCGGTGCGGGATCGGGTGGCGGCGCGCTGGCGGCGCGCCTGACCGAGGAGCCCGATATCCGGGTGCTGCTGCTGGAAGCTGGCGGAGAATCGAACCACTGGTCGATCCGCATGCCGGTGGCCTTCGGTGTGCATTTTCTGGGTGGTCCATGGAACCGGTCCTATGAATCGGTGCCCCAGAAGAATCTGGCGAATCGGAAAATCTATCAGCCGCGCGGCAAGGAACTGGGCGGCTCTTCGTCGATCAACGGCATGGCCTATATCCGCGGCCACGCGCTCGACTACGAACGCTGGGCGCAAGAGGGCGCCGCGGGCTGGTCCTATGGCGAGGTGCTGCCCTACTTCAAGCGCTGCGAGACCAACAGTCGGGGCGAGAATGCCTGGCGCGGCGGTTTCGGCCCGGTTGCCACGAAAAGCTCTCCAATCTCCGATCCGCTCAACCGCGCCTTTGTCGAGGCGGGTATCGAAGCGGGGTATCTGCGCACCGAGGACGTGAACGGCTTCCAGCAGGAAGGCTTCAGACCCTGGAGGCAGTGGTGACAGGCTCAGTTGGAATTATCGCAGTTCAGAATGTAGTGAAAACATCGAAATTACTTGTCAGTCTATTTGGCTGGAAAAGCATTCATGGTGGTTCGGAATTTGATATTTTGATGAGCGAAAAAAATGTTCCGACACTGTTGCTTCACGACCTTAATGAACACGAGCATGATCGGTTCAAGGGTGTTAAAAGAAAATCGAAAGGTGTTGGGCTGTCTTTCTACGTCTTCGTGAGAGACCTCGATGAAGTTTATAATAAAGTTAAACGGCAAAAATTAAAGATCGTCGAGTCAATATTTTTAAATGAAAATTCTAGAGTTAGAGAATTTACTTTTCAAATTGAAGAAGGGTATCAATTTTCAGTGTGTGAATCAGATAAATGGCTTTACTTTTATCTATAAGATTAAAATTAAAACTCTGTGTCAATTTTCATTTAAATTTTTAAAGAAACAACAACTTGAATTATATGTAATTTTTCCTGCTGATAACCTGTTATAACCGCTGGCAACTTGACATGAATGTTGACAACGGCGTGTGCGCCAGCACGACACACGCCTATATCAATCCCGCGCTCCAGGCCCAGCCTCGCGGTGCGCACGAAGGTGCTTGCCCAGCGCATCGTCATGGAGGGTCGGCGCGCGGCCGGTGTTGAGATCGACGGTTCCGGTAGACCGGAAACCCTGCATGCCGGGCGCAGGTCGTTGTCGTGGCGGGCGCGTTTTCGTCTCCGCATCTCCTCATGCTTTCTGGCATCGGGCCGGCCGATCATCTGCGCAAGCACGGCATTGAGGTGGTGCACGACCTTCACGGCGTGGGCGGCAATCTGCAGGATCATCTGGAGGTCCATGTGCAGTGGGGCGGGGAAATGCGCCATGCGCGCAACCGCTATGCACGGCCGCTTGCCAAGGTCATGGCCGGCGCGCACTGGTTTCTCACCAGAGACGGCGTGTGTGCTTCAAACCAGGTCGAGGTCGGCGCGTTCGCTCGTTCCTCGCCGGACAAATCACATCCCGACATCTGGTATCATTTCTTTCCGTTTCTCTTGGAAGGCTGGGGTGCCAGCACGAAACGCGGCGGCTTCTGCCTGTGTGTCGGCACGTTTCGCGAACACAGCCAGACGCACGGTCATCGACTTCAACTTCCTGCACGATCCGCGCGATCTCGACGACCTGCGTGCATCAGGCGCGCGACATTGCCATGCAAAACGCCTTCGATCCCTTCCGCGGACCGGCTGAAGAACCCTGGGCATCCGCGCGAACCGACGCCGAGATCGACACCCTGATCCGCGAAAGCGCCGAAAGCGCCTATCACCCCTCGGGCACCTGCAAGATGGGCGCCGATGCCATGGCCGTGGTCGATCCGCAGTGCCGTGTTCACGGCATCGAGGCTCTGCGTGTCGTCGACAACTCCATCATGCCCAGCATCACCAGCGGCAACCTGAATGCGCCCAGCATGATGATCGGAGAGAAGGTCGCCGACATGATCTTTGGGCCGCCAGCCCCTGCCACCGTCGAATGTCCGATACCATGCCGGCAATTGAAACCTTCGACAACGGGTGGCTCTGTCGTACACTCGAACGATGGGACTGTGGGGCGCCTCTGGATTACGGAGAACGCGTGGACCGTGCGGGATGCGATGGATACATTTTCTATTACGAGGGCACCACCGCCGTCGTCCGGATTCTCGCACAGCGTCTCATCCTCTGAAGAATCGCTTATCCGTAATCTGGCTGGCGCGATGCGGGAATTGGGTGCACGGCTTGTCCGTTTAATCCCCAGAACCTTGCCAATCCATCCAAATTTGGTACTCGTCGTCGCTTCCGGGGCTTGCGTGCGGGTCAAAGCCCGACCAACCTGCGCTGGACCGTCGCCAAGCGTTGCGACGATGGTTTCATCATCGCAAGGCGGCACTGCACCATCTGGAGTCCCCCTGTGTCGGACGACCGCCGCCGCCTGGAACGACGCATCGCCGACATGCCGCCCGTCGCCGACGAGATCGAGACGACGACCTGCTACATGTGCGCCTGCCGCTGCGGCATCCGCGTGCATAAGAAGGACGGCAAGCCAGTCTATATCGACGGCAACCGCGACCATCCCGTGAACAAGGGTGTGCTCTGCGCCAAGGGTGCGGCTGGCCTCATGAACCATCGTTCGCCCGCGCGCTTGACGACACCGCTCAAACGCGTCGGAGAGCGCGGCGAGAACCTTTTCGAACCCATCTCCTGGGACGAAGCGCTCGACCTTGCGGTTTCCTGGCTCAAACCCATTCGTGACGACGATCCGCGCAAGCTGGCCATGTTCACCGGCCGCGACCAGAGCCAGTCCTTCACCGGCTGGTGGGCGGCCCAATTCGGCACGCCCAACTATGCCGCCCACGGCGGTTTCTGTTCGGTCAACATGGCCGCGGCTGGTCTCTACACGACCGGTGGTTCGTTCTGGGAATTCGGCGAGCCCGACTGGGAGCGTACGGAATATCTGGTCCTTTTTGGTGTCGCCGAAGACCACGCGAGCAATCCTCTGAAGATCGGACTGGGCGAACTCAAGAACCGCGGAGTCAAGGTTCTCTCGGTCAATCCCGTGCGCACGGGCTATTCGGCCATCGCTGACGAATGGGTCGGCATCACTCCGGGCACCGACGGTCTGCTCGTCATGGCGCTTTGCCACGAACTGCTGCGCACCGGCCGTGTCGATCTGGACTATCTCATCCGCTACACCAACGCGCCCTGGCTGATCGTGCAGGATCCGGGCGGAGCGGACGACGGACTGGCGGCACGCGACGAAAACGGCAAACCGCTCGTCTGGGACCGCAAGCGCGCCACGGCCTTAGCCTATGACGACCCCGATGCCGTGCCCGCCATGAAGGAGGAGGTGACGCTGCCCGAAGGGCGCAAGGCGGTGCCGGCCTTCGAACTGATCGCCCGGCGCTGTCTTGAGGACGCGTATGCACCCGAACAGGCCGCGCAGCGCACTGGCATTGCGTCAGAGGACATCCTGCGCATCGCCCACGAACTGGCCGACGCCGCCTTCGAGCGCGAAGTCGTCATCGATCAGCCCTGGGCAGACGGCTGGGGACGCCATCACGAGCGCATGGTCGGGCGGCCGGTGAGCATGCATGCCATGCGCGGCATCTCCGCCCATTCCAACGGTTTCCACACCTGCCGCGCCATCCACGTCCTGCAGCTTCTTCTGGGCAGCGTCGATACGCCGGGTGGACACCGCTACAAGCCGCCGTTCCCGCGCCACATCCCGTGTCCGGCCAAGCCGACGGGCAAACCCGATCAGATCGTCTCCTGCCAGGCCATGCCGGGTTTGCCGCTGGGCTTCCCCGGCGGCCCAGACGACCTGCTGCTCGAAAGGAACGGCGCGCCGGTGCGCATCGACAAGGCCTATTCTTGGGAAGCCCCGCTTGCCATCCACGGCATGATGCACAGCGTCATCACCAATGCCTGGAAGGGCGATCCCTATCCCATCGACACGCTCTTCCTGTTCATGGCCAACATGGCCTGGAACTCGGCCATGAACACGCCGGGTACACTCGACATGCTTACCGATGTCGATCCAGAAACCGGCGACTACAAGATTCCCCACATTGTCTATTCGGATGCCTATCAGTCCGAGATGGTCGCCTATGCCGATCTCGTGTTCCCCGACACGACCTATCTGGAACGCTGGGACTGCATCTCGCTGCTCGACCGTCCCATCAGCGACCCCGATGCCATGGCCGACGCCATCCGTCAGCCCGTCGTGGCGCCCGACCGCAATGTGCGGCCGTTCCAGGATGTCCTGCTGGAACTGGGCCATCGCTTGGAACTCCAGGGCATGATGGCCGAGGACGGGTCATCGCGATATCCTGGCGGTTACGCCGACTATCTTGTCAATCATCTGCGCAAACCCAATGTCGGTCCGCTTGCCGGCTTCCGCGGCGAGAACGGCGACATGGCGGGCAAGGGTCCGGTCAATCCCGACCAGCTCGATGCCTATATCGCCAACGGCTGTCACTGGCGTCACGAGCTGAGCGAGAGGCACCGCTTCTTTAAGTTCGCCAATGCCGGCTATCTCAAGGAGGCCAAGGCGCTTGGTCTGATCGACGACGACAGTCCCATCGTCATGCAGCTCTACAGCGAGGAACTTCAGAAGTTCCGGCTCGCCGCCCAGGGGCACGGCGACCAGCAGCCTCCCGAGCACGAGCGCAAGCGGGTCGAGACCTATTTCGATCCCCTGCCGCTGTGGTACCCGCCCTTCGAACAGGAGAGCGAAACCTATCCGCTCCATGCCGTCACCCAGCGGCCTATGGCCATGTACCATGCCTGGGGTTCGCAGAACGCCTGGCTGCGCCAGATCCACGGCTGGAACCGACTGCATATCGGTCGTGCCGTCGCCGAACGCGAGGGCCTGGCGGACGGCGAATGGGCCTGGGTCGAAAGTCGCCACGACAGGATCAAGGCGCGTGTCGCCATCACCGACGGCGTGAACCCCGATACGGTCTGGACCTGGAATGCCATCGGTAAACGCTCGGGTGCTTGGGCGCTCGCCGCCGATGCTGCCGAAGCCATGAACGGGTTCCTGCTCAACCATCTGATCGACGACCTGCTGCCCCCGCGCGAGGACGGCTACCGCTATGCCAACGCCGATCCCGTCACAGGCCAGGCCGCCTGGTACGACCTCACGGTCAGGGTGACGCGCGCCGACCAGGAGCCGTCGGTCAGCGAGCCGCACTTCGTGACGCTCAAGGACGGCGCCGCGGCGGTGGGGCCTGAACCATGACGATGCTGCCCAAATCAACGGAAACGAAGCTCGGTCTCGTCATCGATCTCGATATCTGCGTGGGCTGTCATGCTTGTGCGGTCGCGTGCAAATCCTGGAACTCGACCGGCACGGCGGCCCCGCTTAATGACGTCAAGCCCTATGGCGCGGAGACCTCTGGAACCTGGCTCAACCGCATCCATTCGTTCGAAGTGGACGACGGGGAGGGCGGTTTCACGCTCCATTTCCCGCGTTCCTGTCTTCACTGCGACGATGCGCCCTGCGTACCGGTCTGCCCGACCGGTGCCTCCTACAAGCGTGAGAAGGACGGCATCGTCCTGATCGACGAAGACCTCTGCATCGGCTGCGGGCTGTGTGCCTGGGCCTGCCCCTACGGTGCTCGGGAACTCGACGACGGCACCGGCGTCATGAAGAAGTGTACGCTTTGCGCCGACCGCATCGACAACGACAATCTCGAGGAGGTCGACCGCATCCCGGCCTGCGTGCGAACCTGTCCGACCTCGGCGCGGCACTTCGGTGATCTCGGTGACCCCAGTTCGGAGGTTTCCCTGCTGGTCGCCGCGCGCGACGGCGTCGCACTGATGCCCGAAAGCGGCGCAAAGCCAGTGAACCGCTACCTGCCGCCGCGCCGCCGCCACCCGGAACGGACAGCTGCACCGGCCGTCGCGGCCGGAGATACCTCCGGTGCGACCGGCTTCCTCGCCTGGCTCGACAACGTGCTGTCGGACTAGAACCCGTGCATCCGGCCGTCTCCATCGTCTTCTTCACAAGCCTTTCGGGCGCGGGTTATGGCGCACTGGTCTGGTTGGGCGTCCTCCATGGCCTGGATCTGCTGCGCCTGCCTCCTGTTCTGGTCGGCGTGTTTGCCGTTATCGCCATGGGGCTGGTCGGTCTGGGGCTAGTTTCCTCGACTTTCCATCTGCGCCATCCGGAGCGGGCATGGCGCGCACTTTCGCAATGGCGCTCCTCCTGGCTGTCGCGCGAAGGCGTGATGGCGCTCATCACCTACGTTCCCGCCGTGCTCTTCGCGGGCGCGCTGATCTCCATCGACGAGCCGCCGAACTATGTGCTTTTTCTGGGCTACGTCACGGCGGCCTGCGCCCTGGTGACGATCGTGTGCACCGCCATGATCTACCGCTCGCTCTGGACCGTGCCCCAGTGGCACAACCCGTGGACCGTGCCCTCATTCCTAGCCGTCGGTCTTGCCGGGGGTGCCTTGATCGTCTGCGCATTTATCGCCATCGGCACCGGCGGTGACAGCTTTGCACCGGCTGTGGGAATCGCGTCCATGGCCGGTCTCGTCGTCGCCATGCTCCTGAAACTGAGCGCCTGGCGCGCATCGGCGGACGTGCCGCCGCAGAGTAGCACTGCGAGCGCCATCGGCTTGCCCGACCGCGCGCTCTCCGCCCGCCTGCTGGAAGCGCCCAGCACCAGCCGGAACTATCTTCAGAAGGAAATGGCCTTCCGCATCGCACGCAAACATGCTTTGAAGCTTCGCCGCATGGCGTTCCTGCTGGGTTTTCTGGCACCGTTCATCCTCCTGCTTGCCGGGATTTTGGTCGGAAGCTGGATCGGCGCGGTTTTTGTCCTTCTGGCCGCAGGATCGGGCCTGGCCGGCACGCTGGTGGAACGGTGGTTGTTTTTTGCCGAGGCGACCCACAAGGTGTCACTCTACTACGGTACCGAAACCGTCTGACACCGGCGGCGGTCACGCACCGCGCGCGCAACAAGGCAGCCACGCTCATGGCCGATCAGCATCATGTCACCGTTATCGGGGCGGGTATCGTGGGGGTCTGCGCCGGGCTGGCTCTGCTGCGTGACGGCCACGACGTCACCATCCTCGACCGTGACGGCATCGCCGAGAATTGCTCCTTCGGCAACGCGGGCGTGATCGGCCATACCGACGGCGCCATGCCGCTGCCCTATCCCGGCATCCTGCGCGACGTTCCCCGCATGCTGATGGACCGGCGACGTTATCTCACCATCCGTATGGGTTATATGCTCAAGCTGATGCCCTGGATGCTGGCTCTGCTCAAGAGCTCCAATGCGAAAACTCGCGAGGCCAATGCACGCGCCATGTATGACCTGCTTGATGGCACCATCGCGTCGTTCGAGACGCTGACGCGCGGCATGCCGGCTCAGGACCATATGCTGAAAAACGGTATGCTCCTGATCTACAAATCCGATGAGGGCTACGAGGCCAACGCGCCGGACCGTGATTTCCTCGCAAATCTCGGCCATGTATCCGAGTACGTTTCCCAGGATGCGCTGCGTCAGATGGAGCCGTCTGCCTCGCCATCCCTGCGCCACGCCACCTTCATGCCCAAGTCCTACAGCACGACCAGCCCCTACAAGTTGACCCGCGCCATTGGCGATCAGTTCATCGCCGAAGGCGGACAGTTCGAACGAGTCGAGGTCACGGGCATGCGCCATGGCGCGGGCAGGGTCACCGAACTCGAAACCACGGGTGGCGAGCGCACGATAGACCGGCTCGTGCTTGCTGCCGGCGCTTGGTCGCACCGCGTTGCCGCAATGATGGGGTGCAGCGTCCTGCTCGATACCGAACGCGGCTACCACACGGTGTTCCACGGCATCGACACCGGGTTGACCCGTCCGCTACTCCATGCCGAGGATCACTTCGCCATCACGCAGATGGATGATGGTGTGCGTTTCGCCGGCACCGTGGAACTGGCCGGTATCGACGCTGCACCCAACTACGAACGCGCCGACATCGTTTACGAAAAGGGCAGGGCAGCGCTCCGCAGCTTCGATCCGGAAAAGGCGACCGAGGTCACCAAATGGATGGGCCGGCGTCCCACCATGCCTGATTATCTGCCTGCGCTGGGACCGGCGACGGGGTTCTCGAACGTCTGGTTCAACTTCGGCCACCAGCACATGGGCCTCACGCTTTCCGCGCGCTCGGGCACGATCGTTGCCGATCTGGTGGCCGGCCGCGACCCCGGTCTGGATCTCCGCCCATTCCGGCCCGAACGGTTCTGATCCATGGCCGTGCCGGTCGTTTTCACAACGGAACGTTCCGCGCGCCATCAGGCCAGCGCGCTCAAGATGGCGCCCGATATGCTCGACATCACCATGATGCGTTCGCCCGAGCGCAGCGAGCTGTTCGACGCGCTTGCCGACGCCCGTTATCTCATTTCCGAGAGATGTGGTGTGGTCGATGCCGCGTTTTTCGACGCGGCACCGCAGCTTGCCATGGTCCTGCGGGTCGGCAGCATGTCCCATGACATCGACCTCATCGAGGCTGGCCGGCGCGGCATTGTCGTGTGTCAGCGCGCCCAGGAAGGCGCGATACGGGTCGCCGAACACATCGTGCTGCAGATTCTCGGGGTACTGAAGCGGCTGATCGAATCCGAGACCATTGCGCGCCAGGCCGCTGACACCTGGGTCGAGCGCAGGACGACGGATGAGAACGCCTTCGCCTTCAACTGGTCCGGCCGAAACGGACTTTACGGCTTCCATGACCGGACCGTCGGCATTCTGGGCTTCGGCGAAATCGGGGCCGAACTTGTCCGGCGGCTTGCCGGCTGGGGTTGCGAACTGCTCTATCACTGACATGACCGTCTGCCCGATGTCGCGGAAGTTGCCCTGGGCATTGAACACTGTTCGTCGAACGTCCTGTTCGAACGCTCCGACGTGCTCGTCTGCCTGTTGTCGTTCAGCAGTCAAACCCGTGGTTCGCTAGACGCCGCGGTGCTTTCGACCATGAAACCAGGCTCGATTCTGGTGTTGGGGGCAGCGGTGAGGTAATCGACGAGAAAGCCCTGGCCGAGGCAGTGGCTTCGGGCCGTTTGGCGGGTGCCGCGATCGATACCTTTGCCGTTGAACCGGTGGAGCGTGATAACCCACTGGTGCTGGGCGCGCGGGAAGGGGCAAATATCCTGCTCACCCCGCACCTCGCCTGCTGCGCTCCCGACGATGGTTGGGAGGAAGTCGCATGTATGTACGATCCCATTGTCGATCATCTCGCCGGGCGTATTCCGGACGGGCGCCTTATCTGAAGATTTCCGCCGCGCTAAGTTTGTTTTGGATCAACGCGCAGCTTGGTTGACGATGGGATCGTCACCATATCAATTGTCGGTGGCGTTGCTTGCGCCATGCCCGTTTTGATTAAGGAAGATGTCATGAGCAGAGCATTTGTCCGGGAACCCGATGGCGACCAAGTGGTCGACGATCTCCCCGAACTGCCCCAGGAACCGATTCCCAACTATATCACGCCCGAGGGTCTTAAAGACCTCGAAGCGTGGCGCGACCGTCTGCGCGCCGAACGCGATGAGCTTGCTTCTCATGGCGAAGACATGGTAGACAAAAGCAAACTCGCCCATGTCAAGCGCGACCTGCGTTATGTCGAGGGGCGACTCAATCATGCTGTCGAAATGGACCCGGCCGACCAGCCCAAGGAAGAGGTCGCCTTTGGCGCAACGGTGGATGTGAAGGGCGAGGACGGCAAGAAGCACACTTGGCGGATCGTCGGCGAGGACCAGTCGGACGTGGATTCCGGGCTGGTGAGTTGGGTCAGCCCGCTTGCGCGCGCGCTCAACGGCGCCACCGTGGGCGATGTTGTGACCTGGCGCCGCCCTGCCGGCGACTTGGAACTTGAAATTTTGGCCATTCGCTACGGCTGACAGCCGTTGACGTGGCCGGGCCGGATCAGTATGATCCGTGCCTTCCCGACGCGTGGGTCAAGCGGTCTGCGCCAGCCGAGAATTGACTATGAAGATCGCAAATTCCCTGCGCTCCCTCAAGAAGCGCCACATGAAGTGCCGTACCGTGCGCCGCAAGGGCCGCATCTACGTCATCAACAAGCAAAACCCGCGCTTCAAGGCGCGCCAGGGTTAACCTGCTGTTGCCGGCGTTTCATGCGCCGGCCTGTTGTGATCGCCGGGGCTTGTTCCCGGCGTTGACGTTTCTGGTGGCTGCCATGATGCTAATCCCTCGAACGACGGGAGCCCCCGCCCATGACCATCACCATGCCGAAGCCCGACCAGGCTGTTCTGGAAGGCCGTAATGGCTTCCTGTCGGCATTAGCTGCTTGTGTGCCGTCGGACAACCTGATTGTCGATACCGTGGGCTTGAAAGCCTACGAATGCGACGCCCTTTCGGCCTATCGCACACTTCCGCTCGCGGTCGTGCTGCCCGAAACGACCGCACAGGTCGCCCATGTCGTGCGCATCTGCCATGAACACCAGGTCAAGGTCGTGCCGCGCGGTTCGGGAACCGGCCTCTCAGGCGGTGCGCTCCCTCTTGAGGACGGCGTTCTTCTGGGTCTAGGCAAGTTCAACCGCATTCTGGAAATCGACTACGCCAACCGTTGCGTCACGGTGCAGCCAGGCGTCACCAATCTCGCCATCTCCCAGGCTGTTTCGGGCGCAGGATTCTATTATGCGCCCGATCCCTCCAGCCAGATCGCCTGTTCCATCGGCGGCAACGTCGCGGAAAACTCCGGCGGCGTGCACTGCCTGAAATACGGCGTGACGACCAACAATCTTCTTGGTCTCGAAATCGTTCTGATGAACGGCGATGTCGTGCGCCTGGGCGGCAAGCACATGGACTCCGACGGCTACGACCTGCTCGGTATCCTGACCGGCTCGGAAGGCCTGCTGGGCGTCATCACGGAAGTTACCGTGCGCACCCTGCCCAAGCCCGCCACTGTGGGCGCCCAGCTGCTGGGTTTCGCGGACCTCCAGTCTGCGGGTGACTGCGTGGCGCGGATCATCGCAGCGGGTATCATTCCCGCGGGCCTCGAAATGATGGACAAACCCGCGGTCCACGCCACGGAGGATTACTGCAAGGCTGGCTATCCCCTCGATGTCGAAGCCCTGCTTATCTGCGAACTCGACGGACCGGCCGCGGAGGTCGAGGAATTGTCCGAACGGGTCGAGGCCATCGCCCGCGATTGCGGCGCCACAACCATCTGCCGCGCCACCAGCGAGGAGGAGCGCCAGCGCTTCTGGCTGGGCCGTAAATCGGCCTTTCCCGCCGTGGGCAAGATTTCGCCCGACTATTACTGCATCGACGGCACGATCCCCCGCGGACGTCTCTCGGACGTGCTGACCCGCATGGACGAACTCTCGGTCAAACATGGTCTGGATGTCGTCAACGTCTTCCACGCCGGTGACGGCAACCTGCACCCGCTCATCATGTACGACGCGGGCAGGGACGGGGATCTCGAGAAGACCGAGGCGCTTGCCGCCGACATCCTGCGGCTCTGCGTCGATGTCGGAGGTGTTTTGAGTGGCGAACACGGTATCGGCGTCGAAAAACGCGATCTGATGGGCGTCATGTTCACCGAGGACGACCTGAAGCAGCAGCAGCGCATCAAGTGTGCCTTCGATCCCGACGGGCTGCTTAATCCTGGCAAGGTCTTCCCCATGCTGCACCGCTGCGCCGAACTGGGCCACATGCATGTGCATCACGGGGAAGTGCCGTTCCCCGATCTCCCGCGTTTCTGAAGTACTTCGCATGTCCGCAACCTTCAAACCGCGGGATGCGGAGGGCGTGCGCGACCTGATCGCCTGGGCGGTCTCCGATGATACGCCGCTTGAAGTGGTGGGATCGGGCACCAAGCGCGGTTTCGGCCATGCCGTGGCCGCTGCTCACCGGCTCGATCTTTCGGGCCTCAGCGGCATCGTCGATTACGTACCGGCCGAACTGGTTCTGACCACGCGCGCCGCAACGCCGATTGCCGAAATCGAGGCGCTGCTGCGCCAGTCCAACCAGCAGCTTGCCTTCGAGCCCGCCGATCTAGGCCCCCTGTTCGGGGCTCCGGCCGAACGCGCGACTCTGGGCGGGGTCGTGGCGGCCAACCTCTCGGGCCCCCGCCGCGTCCAGACCGGCGCGGCACGCGATCACACCCTGGGCATCGAGGTTGCGACGGGCAGGGGAGAACTGGTCAAGGCGGGTGGACGTGTCGTCAAGAACGTCAGCGGCTACGACCTCACCAAGCTCCTGTGCGGTTCCTGGGGCACGTTGGGCGTCATGACCCAGATTTCGGTCAAGGTGCTGCCCGCAGCAGAGAAGATGCACACGGTTCTGGTTGCCGGCCTTACCGCCGATCGGGCCTGCCTTGCCATGACTGCCGCACTCTCCAGTCCCCATGAGGTCACGGGTGCGGCCTATGTACCTTCGGCCATCTCGGCCCGATCGCGCGTTGCTTACGTCTCGGGCGCCAATGCCTCCGTCACCGCAATTCGCATCGAGGGGCCGCCGATGTCGGTTGCTGCGCGTAATAAGGCGCTGCGCGAGCTGCTCTCTGATTCCGGCGAGATCGAGGAACTGCACGGCCACAACTCCGGTGCGTTCTGGCAGGAGGTGCGCGATGTCGCCGGGTTCCTGCCGGGCGGCAGCGGCAATACGCTCTGGCGTCTTTCAGTCGCGCCCACAGCCGGGGGTCGGCTACTCGACCGGCTGGTTTCGCAAGGCTTTGAAGGTTTTCTCGACTGGGGCGGTGGTCTCCTGTGGGTTTCAGGCAACGCTTCGCCAGAATCGGCGTGCAGCCTTCGCGCGCTGACCGAGGAGGCGGGCGGACACGCGACGCTGGTTCGCGCACCCAACGCGCTCAAATCCAAGGTCGATGTCTTTCATCCTCAGCCGGAAACCCGCGCGGGCCTCACCCGGCGCATCAAGGAAGGGTTCGATCCCCGGGGCATCCTCAATCCCGGCCGCATGGTGCGGGGGCTCTAGCGATGGAAACCCGCTTCGACCTTGTCCGTCTGGCCGATCCGCACATCAAGGAAGCCGAGCGCATCCTGAAGACCTGCGTCCATTGCGGCTTCTGTCTTGCGACCTGTCCGACCTATTTTCTGCTGGGCGACGAGCGCGACAGCCCGCGCGGGCGCATCTACATGATCAAGGACATGCTGGAACAAGACCGGACCGCCGACGCCACGACCGCTCGGCACGTCGACCGCTGCCTTTCCTGCCTCTCGTGTATGACGACCTGTCCTTCGGGCGTCAACTACATGCATCTTGTCGACCATGCCCGCGCCCACATCGCCGAAACGCGCAAACGGCCCTTGATGGAACGGCTGGTGCGCGGTCTGATTTCCCACACCGTGCCTTATCCCGGACCCTTTCGCCTTTCGCTCATCGGTGCTCTGCTCGCTCGGCCCTTCGCGGGCCTGTTGCCCCAGCGCCTGCGAGCCATGGTGCGTCTCGCTCCCGCGCGTATTCCCGAACCCTCCTGGGCCGACAAGGCCAAGGTTCATCCGGCGCAAGGGCAGCGGCGCAAGCGCGTCATGCTGCTCAACGGCTGTGCCCAGCAGGTGCTCACGCCCCAAATAAACGAAGCGACCATCCGCCTGCTGACCCGTCTGGGCTGCGAAGTGGTCGTGGCACAGGGGAGCGGCTGCTGCGGATCGCTCGTCCTCCATATGGGCGATGACCGGGGATCGGCCGGGGCCGCACGCAGGAACATCGCGGCCTGGCGGATGGCGGGCGCGTTCGATGCCGTCATCGCCAGCGCCTCGGGCTGCGGCACACAGCTCAAGGAATACGGCTATCTCCTCCAAGACGATCCCGACTGGGCCGATGCCGCTGCGGAAGTTTCCACCAAGGCGCTGGATGTTTCCGAACTGGTCGGCGCATTGCTGGAAGAGGGGAGCGCGCCACCACCCGGTGCGCCATCGGTCGCCTACCATGCCGCCTGTTCCCTCCAGCACGGTCAGAGGATTGTCGCCGAACCCGCCGATCTCCTGCGCAGGGTCGGGTTTGCCGTCGCCGATATCCCGGAAGGCCACATCTGCTGTGGTTCGGCGGGCACCTACAACATGCTCCAGCCCGGGCTCGCCGGGCAACTCCTGGCGCGCAAGGCCGCCAACATCGAGCGCACGGGGGCCGACGTGGTCGCGGCCGGCAATGTCGGGTGCATGGTTCAAATCGCCGGCGGCGTTGGCAAACCGGTCGTTCATCCCGTCGAATTACTCGATTGGGCCACGGGCGGACCACGCCCGGCCGCCCTCAACTGAACGGAGATTGCTCATGACCGCGCCTACCATTATCCAGCAGCATTACGTCTTTGCCGTACCCGACATCCAAGGCGATCGCATGCTGGTGGATCGACGTCATGGGGCTTGAAGTCTGGATGGAATCCAACGGCTGGGTCTTCCTGCGCCGCGGACCGTTTTCCCTGATGCCGGGTGAATGCCCGGACGCCATTCCGTCGCAGGATCTAGGGGATCATCAGTACTTCGCCTATGTCGTGGTGGACGATATCGATGCCTATCATGCCGAAGTCACCGCCAACTGCCTCAATGCCGCGCCATCGCAGGGCCGTCCCTGGGCATCATGCGCGAGATGCCGGTCCAGACGCCCGACGGCCACCGCATCATGTTCGGCCAGGACATCTAAAACGGCTCGGAACCTTGCCTAGAAGGCCTGGTGAGCCTATCTCTAAGGTTCAACCGACTGGAGACGGTGATGTTCCGCAAACCCCCGCGTCCGCGGCGGCGTTCGGGTCCGGCCCGCGCGCTAGCCGATCCCCGCTACAGGCAGAGGGTTGTCCGCAATCCGAAGGTTTACACCAGAAAGGGCCGTCGCCCCACCGGGCGCGGCCCTTCCGATTCCGGGGGCTCACCAGGTTGTGTCCTGCCGCCGCTTGGCAGGTCTACCGACGGTTCTTGGACTTTCCGGGTGATCAGAACTATTGCCTTGGCCACGGCAACCCTGGCCCTGACCGCCTTTCTGGCCGGTCAGCCGCTCCGGGCCGCGCAGGACGACCCGCGGCTCGACTCGCTATTCGAACAGCTCCATCAGACCAGCGATCCGGCCGAAGCCCAGCTCATCCAAAGCTATATCTGGGCGTTGTGGGTCGAAGCGCACGATGACGGTCTCAACCAGCTCATGCACAGCGGCATCCGCGCCATGCAGGTAGGCGATCTCAACGAGGCCATCGGCATGTTCGGCCAGTTGATCGAAGTCGCACCCGATTTCGCCGAAGGCTGGAACAAACGCGCCACGGTCTATTACATGATCGGACGCTACGAGGACTCGATCGCCGACTGCATGCAGGTGCTCGCACTCGATCGCCGCCACTTCGGCGCACTCTCGGGGCTGGGCCTCATCTATTCGGCCATGGGCGACAAGCCGAAGGCTCTCCACTGGTTCCGCGAAGCTCTCAAGCAGAACCCCCACATGGACAACATCCGCAAACGCGTCGAAAAACTCTCCCGCGAAGTCGAGGGCGAAGCGATTTAAGTGCGCCGGCTGCACCGCGAGCGCGCCCGCCCGGTCAACGGGCGCATCCGGCACGTCAACCGCATCAGGGGTCTTCCGGCGACCCGGAGCATCTGTGGCTGCCGGTCGCTGCGGCGCGACCGGCACGTGCGGCTCAAGGGGGTGCGCGGCAACGAGGGGCGCCCCCTGACGCATGGGCCCGAGGCCGGGATCGTGCGCGGGCTCATCCGTCTCGAACCCGTCATGGAGACGGTCGCCGGGGTCGAGGCCGAGCGCGATGGGATCGCCTCGGGCCAGGTCAGGGACCATCTCCATGCCGACAAGGATCGTCGGGCTCACCGCCTTCAAGGGCATCGGAGTCTTGTTTGCGAGCGTGCTCACAGGCGAGTTCTATCCCCGCGACTTCGCCAGCCGGGGCGTCGGTTGGGAAGCTGTCCGGGCCTCGTGGGCACGCCCTTCGGGAGCGGCGGATCGAGCCGCGACCGGGGTATCTCCAGGGCCTGAAACCCCAAGGCCCGCAGCCGCCACCATTGAGCCCGCCGGACTGTGGCTGCGCCACCGGCCCCAAAGCGTGCTCAGCCTCTGGTTCCGCGAGCGCGTCGGCACGCAAAAGCGAAGCACCCGGCGCAGCACCATCGTCGCCATGGCCCGCAAACTCACCATCGCCCTGTGGCGCCCCTCGAAACCGGCCTCGTCCCTGACGGCGCCGTGCTCAAGGCCTGACAGCAGCGCGCAGGGCGATGATAGGATCCAGGGAGCATGTGTGACCGGCTTCGGCCATGGCCGCAAAACGCCGCAATCAAGACGGGTTCCATCCCCCTGGAGCGCGCCGCCTTGACATCCAACAAACCCATATAAGCCGATGGACGACACAGGGCGGTGAGGAAACGCCACGCCCAATCACACTCCCAACCCGTCATCCTGTGACGGCCTCTACCGGGAGGAGCTTCGAGGCAACGTGCTCCTAATCCACCCACGCGATGCGCAGCGTGTTGGTGCTGCCCGGTGTTCCGAAGGGTACGCCCGCGGTGATGACGATGCGGTCGCCTGACTTCGCAAAGCCTTCCTGACGGGCGAGGTCGCAGGCACGTTTCACCATGTCGACGAAATCGCTGGCGTCCTCAGTGTAGACCGAATGGACGCCCCACACGAGGGCTAGGTGCCGCGCCGAATCGATCTTTGGTGTCAAGCCCAGGATCGGAACCTCGGGTCGCTCGCGTGCCGCGCGCAGGGTCGTCGCGCCCGAGACGGAGTAGGCGACGATCGCACTTGCCCGGATCGTTTCGGCGACCTGCCGTGCGGCGGCCGAGATCGCGTCTGCGCTGGTCGCTTCGGGTGCTGCAGAGAGCGGGTCATAAAGCGGGTCCTGTTCGACCGCGACCATGATACGGTCCATCATGGCTACGCTTTCGCCGGCATAATCGCCCACCGCCGTCTCGCCCGAAAGCATCAGCGCGTCGGCGCCGTCATAGACCGCGGTCGCGACGTCGGAGGCCTCCGCACGCGTCGGCGTGGGCGCGTCGATCATCGATTCCAGCATCTGGGTTGCCACGATGACCGGCTTGCCGGCCTTGCGGCAGGCGCGGACGATGCGCTTCTGTAGGCCGGGCACGTCCTCGGGCTTGAGTTCCACGCCCAGATCGCCGCGCGCCACCATGATGCCCTCGGTGAGCGCGACGATCTCGTCCAGGCTCTCGATCGCCGAAGGTTTCTCCAGCTTGGCCATCACGGCCGCCCGGCCGCCCACCAGCCGGTGCGCCTCTGCGATATCCTCGGACCGCTGTACGAAGGAGAGCGCGATCCAGTCCGCCCCCAGTTCCAGCGCGAAATTGAGGTCTTCACGGTCCTTCTCGGTCAGCGCGGCGATGGGAAGCTGCACGCCGGGCAGGTTGAGCCCCTTGTTGTTGGATAGACCGCCGCCGGCCACGACCCTGGTTTCGGCGAAACCCTCGCCGCAGCGAGTAACTTCCAAGGTGACGCGGCCGTCGTCGAGCAGGATCTGGTGGCACGCTTCGATGACTGCGAAGATTTCCGGATGGGGCATGCCCACGCGGGTGCCGTCGCCCGGCGTTTCGTCGAGGTCCAGCCGGAACGCCTGGCCGCGCTTCAGTTCTATCCCGTCTCCGGCGAAGGTGCCGATGCGCAGCTTGGGCCCCTGCAGGTCCGCGAGCACGCCGATCGGACGGCCGAACTGCGATTCCAGCCCGCGCAGAATGTTGTAGTTCCTGCGATGATCGTCCTGGCTGCCATGGCTCATGTTCAGGCGGAACACGTCCGCGCCGGCTTGGAACAGCGCGGTAATCGTCTCCGGGCTGGAGGTTGCGGGCCCAAGCGTGGCGACGATTTTGGCCTGCCGTTGTCGGCGCATGCCGGTTGTCCCTTCCTATTGGTCAATGATCAGAATAGCGCGAAAATCATTGATGTTCGTTCGTGTCGGACCCGTGACGATAAGATCGCCCAAGGCCTCGAAAAACCCACCGCTGTTCTGGCGTTCCAGGAACTCGCGCGGATCGATCCCTGCCTTGGCCGCGCGCTGGGGTGTGGTGGGGTCGATCGTCGCGCCCGCGGCCTTGCTGAAACCGTCGATCCCGTCGGTGTCGCAGGCCAGCGCGTGCACGCGCGCCATGCCCTTCAGCGTCACAGCCAGTGCCAGCAGGAACTCCTGGTTGCGCCCACCGCTGCCGCCTTCGCCCCGCAGGGTGACCGTTGTTTCACCGCCCGACAGGATGACAAGCGGGGCTGGCGCCAGCTTTCCGTACCGCGCACCCTCGCGTGCGATGGCGGCGTGGACCAAGGCCACGTCACGAGCTTCGCCCTCCACCGTATCGCCCAGCACGATCGGCGTGACGCCTCTGCTCTGCGCCAGATCGGCGGCGGCTTGGAGTGCGTCATGGGGCGTTGCCACGATCTCCGCGCTGGTTTCGATTAGCCTTGGGTCGCCGGGTTTGGGTGTCTCGCTTTTTGAATCCTTGAGATGCTCCAGGATCGCGTTGGCAGCATCAATGCGGTAGTGCAGGATGATTTCCAGGGCCCCCTCCCGTGTGCTGGGATCGGCCACCGTAGGGCCCGAGGCAATGACCGAGATGTCGTCGCCAGGCACGTCCGAAATTGCGAGCGTGGCGACCCGGGCAGGCGCCGCCTCGGCGGCCAGCCTGCCGCCCTTGATCGACGAGAGATGTTTGCGCACGCAGTTCATTTCTTGGATCGTTGCGCCCGAACGCAAAAGGGCTTTCGTCACGGTCTGTTTGTCTACCAGTTCGATGCCTGGAGCAGGAAGGGCGAGCAGCGCCGAACCGCCGCCCGAGATCAGGCACAAAACAAGGTCGTTTTCTGTAAGATCCGACACAGCCTCAAGGATACGTTGCGCTCCCTCGCGCCCCGCCTCGTCGGGCACGGGGTGGGACGCCTGCACGACCTCGATGTGTTCGGTCGGCATGTCATGGTCATAGGGAGTCAGGACCAAGCCCGACAAAGGCCCCTGCCATTGCGCTTCGACGGCCGCGGCCATGGCCGCGGCGGCCTTACCCGCGCCGACCACGACCGTACGCCCCTTGGGCGGCTTGGGAAGCTGTCCGGCAAGGCAGAGATCGGCGCGCGCCGCGCCGACCGCGGCATCGAAAAGGTCTCGAAGAAATTGCTTTGAGTGGTCGATCATTATCCGCGTTCTGACACGCTGCAATGGGGCTGGCAACGGCCATCACAGGATAGGCTAGGGCGGCCGGGCCGATTCCATCTCATGGGGATATGCTCTAGTATTCGGCCCATGGATTCGGTGCTGCGCGACCCCTTCAGTGACATGCGTGACGACGGCGACCCTCTGCTGGGGCCCGACGACCCGCCTGCTTATGAAATCCTCAATCCGCGCGGCGCCAATCCGGTCGTCTTTCTGTGCGATCACGCCAGCAACAACGTTCCCCTGGCGCTAGAAAACCTCGGCCTGCCTCAGGAAGAACTCAATCGCCACATCGGCTGGGACATCGGTGCCGGTGAGATCACCCGGCCTCTCTCGGCCCACTTTGACGCTCCCGCCGTGCTGGCCGGCTATTCCAGGCTGGTTATCGACTGTAATCGTCAGCTCGACGACGCGCAATCGATCGTGACGATCAGCGATGGCACGCCGGTTCCCGCGAACCAGGAGATCAGCGATCAGGATGCCGCTGACCGAGCGGATGCCTGTTTCTGGCCCTATCACGAGGCCTGCGCGGCGGTGATCGAAGGCGTGGAAGCGCGGGGCACCGTGCCCCCGGTCATCATGATGCACAGCTTCACCCCAGTCATGGGGCGTGGCGAGCGGCCCTGGCATGTCGGTATCCTCTGGGATCACGACGGCCGCATGGCGCTGCCGCTCATTGAGCATCTCGGTCACCGGGGCGATCTCTGTGTCGGCAACAATGAACCCTATTCGGCCTCGTCGCCGCACGGCTACACCATGCCGGTACATGCAACGCGCCACGGCCGCGCCAATGTCCAGATCGAAATCCGCCAGGATCTCATCGGCGACGAGGCGGGCATTGCGCGCTGGACCGATATCATGATCGACTGTTTCAGCGCCGTCTTGGCTGACGAGTCCCTCTATCGGCGGGAGAGTTGAGCGATGGCTCTGGCCGAACCTGCGTTTACCATAGGTGTGGAGGAGGAATATCTCCTTGTCGATCCCGAGACTTGGAACCTCGCGGAAAATCCGCCCGACTCTCTGATCGACGAATGCGTCCAGGAAATGGGCGATCAGGTCACGCCGGAGTTTCTGCGCGCCCAGGTCGAAATCGGCACGCGGCCCTGCGGGAACATCGCCGAGATGCGCGAGGAGCTGATCCGCCTGCGCGGGGGCGTGGCGCGGGTTGCGGCCAAACATGGCCTCGCGCCCATCGCCGTCTCGACCCATCCCTACGGCGACTGGCGCGACCAGAACTATGTGCCCAAACAGCGCTATGAGGATCTCGCGCACGACATGCAGGCCGTCGCGCGCCGTCTGCTGATCTGCGGCATGCACGTCCATGTCGGCATCGAAGACAAGGACATGCGCATCGACCTGATGAACCAGGCGCGCTACTTCCTGCCGCATCTGCTGTGCCTTTCGACTTCCTCGCCTTTCTGGCAGGCGCGCGACACCGGCCTCAAGTGCTACCGGCTCACGGTTTTCGATAGCCTGCCGCGCACGGGTCTTCCCGAGCCCACGGCAAGCTGGTCGGACTACCAGCGCCTCATCGAACACATGACGAGTTCCGGTCTGGTGCAGGACGGATCGAAGATCTGGTGGGACCTGCGGCCTAGCGCTCATTACCCCACGCTGGAAATGCGCATCTGCGATGTCTGTCCCAACCTGGAAGACGCCCTCACGATCGCCGCCCTTTATCAGTGCATTCTGCGCATGCTCTATCGCCTGCGCATTTCCAACCAGCGGTGGCGTGAATATCCCAACATGCTCGTCCAGGAAAACCGCTGGCTGGCCCAGCGCTACGGCAGCCAGAGCAAGCTTGTCGATTTCGGCAAGCGCTCGCTCATGCCCTATGCCGATCTGCTCAACGAAATCCTGGACCTCGTGGCCGAAGACGCCGATGCCCTCGATTGCAGCGCGGAGGTCGAACGTGCGCGCACGATCGTGAAGCACGGCACCAGCGCCGAACAGCAGCTCGCGGTTTACGCCACGGCCGGCGGCGAGGCCGACCACGAGGCGTCCATGCGCGCCGTGGTGGCCGATGTCGCACGTCAGACGGTTGAAGGTACGGCTTGAGACAGCGCCCGCCCGGTCCCACATGGGGACCAGCAGATCGTGTCCCAAAAAGATGAAGGAGAAGCGCCGTGGATGACGCCACACGCACCGAAATCGAAGCCGCCGTATTCCGTCGCCTGCAGGATCATTTCCAGCGCAAGCCCGAGATTCAGAACATTGACCTCATGAATCTCGCGGATTTCTGCCGCAACTGCCTCTCCAAATGGTACCGCGTGGAAGCCGAGCAGCGCGGTATCGAGATGGACTACGACGAAGCGCGCGAAGTTGTCTACGGCATGCCCTACGGCGAATACAAGGCGAAGTACCAGGAAAAGGCGCCCGCCGAGAAAATCGCCATCTTCGAGGAAGGCGAAAAACGCCGCGACGCCGAAGCCGCCGGACGCGGCGAGACCTACTAACGGCTGGGACGTACAAGTCTCTGCACGGCGCTGAGCCAGCTTGATTCCCAGCGAAGGCTGGGGTCCATACGCACGATTGTCACGTTCATGTACCCAAGCTGAACGACCATGAACTCAGCGCCGCAAACCCTGTTCCGTGCGTTACGTTTCTTGCCAGTATTATGGACCCCAGCCTTCACTGGGGAACATGTTAAAGCAGCGCGGCTTTCCCCTCACCACTTCTCGATGGCCGGGCGCAGGTCAACCTCGTGACTCCAGGCGGTGTGGTGCTGGCGGTGGAGTGCCAGATAGGTTTCGGCGATGGCGTCGGGGTCGAGCAGGGCGTCGATGCCTTTTTCGGGAATTTCGTGGGCATGTGCTGGGCCGTTGATCTCGCCGTCGATGTTGACGATGGCAGCATGAACGCCTTTGGGACCCAGTTCGCGCGCCATGGATTGGGCAAGCGCGCGCAGACCGAATTTGCCGATTGCGAACCCCGCGAACTTGGCCGAGCCCTTGTAGCAGGCCGTCGCGCCGGTGAAGAGCAGACTGCCGCTGCCCCGCTTGCTCATGCGTCGCGCGGCCTCACGGCCCACGATGAAGCCGCCCAGGCAGGTGACATTCCACTGGTTCATCAGTTCGTCGACCTCGATCTCCAGTACCGACTTCATCAGGAATCCACTGGCGTTGTACACCACGGCATCGGGCAGCCCCAATTCCCCTTCCACCCGGTCGAACAGCGCGGTCACGTCTGCCTCGTCCGTTGCGTCACAGCCATAACCGTACACCGCATTGCCCGTTACCCTGGTGACATCCTTGGCGAGGCCTTCGGCGTTGCGCGGATCGCGCGAAGCGATGGCGGTTTCCATCCCGGCCGATGAGAACCGGCGCGCTAGGCCTGCACCCAATCCGCCGCCCGCTCCGATGATCAACGCCACGCCACTTTCATTTTTCGCCATGATGGTCTCCCTGTTTTCTTATTCTACTGCCTGTTTGTGATGCGGCCGTGCCGCGAAGGCCGTCAGAAGCACATCGCGGCGCTCCGCGGCACGCGTCATCGAAGCCTGCTTGACAGGTCCGAATCCGCGAATTTCGCGGGGTAGGTCGGCAATTGTCGCCGCGATGGTATGATTGTCGGGAGTAAGCTTCGAAAGCACCGCCTCGATATCGCGTTCGTACTGCGTGATCAGCGCGCGTTCACCGCGCCGCGCCGTCGTATATCCGAAGAGGTCCACCGCTGTGCCCCGCAAGCGCTTTGCGGCGGCAAGGCCACGCAGAAACGGCTTGAGCCAGAGCCCGAAGATCATCTTGCGCGGCCTTCCGGTGGCTGGGTCCTCGCACACAAACAACGGTGGGGCGAGATGGAAACGCAGCGTGCCGCCCGGTTCGAAGTCCTTGGCCAGCGATGCGGTGAACGCGGGATCGCAGAGTAGGCGCGCCACCTCGTATTCGTCCTTGATCGCCAGTAACTTGTGATAAGTCCGCGCGACGGCTTCGGTGAGTTCGCTCGTCATGGGCACCGTCTTCTCTTCGACTTCGCGCACGCGTTCGACCAACGCGCGGTAGCGCGTGGCGAGCGCCGCATTCTGATAGCGCGTCAGATGCCGCTCGCGCCGCGCGATCACCTCGTCAAGCGATTGCGAGATACGCTGATCCTCGCTGGCAGGCCGCGAGCGGGCCACGGCATCGCGCACTGCATCGGGTCGGGCCGCGGCATGGCGGCCTAGAGCGAAGGCGTTCCGGTTGGCCGCAACCGCCACGCCGTTGAGCGCAATGGCTTTGTCGATGGCGGCAAGGTTGATGGGCACCAAACCCATCTGCCAAGCCGCTCCCAGCAACATCATGTTGGCGGCGATGCTGTCGTCGAAAAGCGCGGTGGTCCATTCCGTCAGGTCCTCGGACCAGACGCTTTCGGTCACGCCGCCGATCCGTTCCAGCAACGGTGCGGCGGCGACCGTGGCGCCGGTGTCGCGCGTGAACGCGCCGGTCGGTGCGGCATGGCTGTTGACGACCGCACGGGTGTACCCGCGCTCTCCGCGCGCCAGCACTTCGGTCGCCGCGCATTGCACTAGGTCGCAGCCCAGCAGCAGGTTGGCTTCGCCGACACCGATCTTGGAGGCATGCAGGTCCTCGGGCGATTGTACGATGCGCACGTGGCTCGTCACGCCGCCGTATTTCTGCGCCAGACCAATTTGATCCAGCACCGCAATCCCCCTGCCATCGATATGCGCCGCCCATCCCAGGATCTGGGCGAGCGTGATGACGCCGGTTCCCCCGACGCCTGCGATCACGATGGACCAAGGCTTTGTAGCTTCGGGCAGGGCCGGAACCTCCAGGGGAAGCCCAAGGATGCCGTCCAGGTCGGCAGGCTCAGGCTTTCGCAGTTCCGCACCTTCGATGGTCACGAAACTTGGACAGAAGCCTTTGAGGCACGTCATATCCTTGTTGCAGGAGGACTGATCGATCCGGCGTTTGACGCCGAACTCGGTCTCGACCGGCGTGACGGAAAGACAGTTCGACGCGAGGCCGCAGTCGCCGCAGCCCTCGCAAATGGCCTCGTTGATGACAACGCGCCTGGGCGGATCTTCCATGGTGCCGCGCTTGCGCCGTCGGCGCTTCTCCGTTGCGCAGACCTGATCGTAGATCAAGGCCGATACGCCGGGAACCTCGCGCAGTCCGCGCTGCACGGCATCGAGTTCGTCGCGGTCGTGGACCGTGACATCCTTCGCGAAATCTGCTCCTGTCGCGTATTTCCCCGACTCGTCGGTTACCACGGCGATACGCCGGATGCCCTCGCCATAAAGCTGATGGGTGATCGCGGGGACGCTGGGTGAGCCCTCGAACGGCTGCCCGCCCGTCATGGCGACGGCATCGTTGTAGAGAATCTTGTAGGTCACGTTCACGCCTGCCGAAACCGCCGCGCGGATCGCTAGCAGGCCGGAATGGATATAGGTCCCGTCACCGATGTTGACGAAGACATGACGCGTCGCGCGGAACGGCGAAAGCCCGATCCAGTTGGCTCCTTCCGCGCCCATCTGCGTGAAGGTCATGGTGTTGCGCTCCATGTTCTGGACCAGATAGTGGCAGCCGATCCCGGCAAAGGCTTGGCTGCCGTCGGGTATGCGCGTGGAACTGCTGTGTGGGCATCCCGAACAGAAATAGGGCGTACGCGAAACCGGCGCGCTGTCGTCGTTTTCCTGATCCAGCCGCTTCAGCAGGACATCGGCGCGCCCGCGCAGGTCTTGTGCGCCGCCCAGACTCTCCAGCCGCCCGACTAGGGCTCCTGCGATCATGGCCGGCGACAACTCGTCCCAGGACGGTAGCAGGGTTGCGCCATGTTCGTCCTTCTTGCCCACCACGCGCGGCCGTTGCCCGTCGGGCAAGGCATAGAGCGCATCGCGGATTTGCGGTTCGATCAGTCCGCGCTTTTCCTCGACGACGAAGATTTCGTCCAGGTCCTCGGCGAAGGCCTTCAGACCTTCCGCTTCCAGCGGCCAGGGCATGCCGACCTTGTAGACGCGAATGCCCAGCCTCGCGGCATCGGCATCCTCCAACCACAGTTGCGCCAGGGCCTGGCGCACATCCAGATATGACTTGCCCACCGTGACGATGCCCAGCTTTGCTTCGCGTGCCTCGATCACTGTGCGGTCCAGTTGGTTGGTGCGCGCATAGGTCAGCGCCAGGTCGATCTTGTAGCGGTGCAGGCGTTCTTCCTCGGCCAGCGCATCGTCGGGCCAGCGGATATGCACGCCTTCGGGCGGCAACGCTGCATCGTCGGGAAGGACGATGTCCGGCCGGGCGGGGTCGATCAAGACCGACATCGTCGTGTCGACCGTTTCGGAGACCAGCTTCATACCCACCCACAGGCCGGAAAAACGCGAGAGCGCCCAGCCGTGCAGGCCGTAATCCAGGAACTCCTGTGCGTCCGCCGGGTGCAGCACCGGGATCATCGCATCGACCAAGGCGAATTCGCTCTGGTGCGCCGAGGTCGAGGATTTGCAGGTGTGGTCGTCGCCGGCCAGCACCAGCACGCCGCCTTGGCGCGACGTGCCCGCCATGTTGCCGTGTTTCAGCGCATCGCCCGACCGGTCGATGCCGGGGCCCTTGGCATAGAGCATGGCGAAGACGCCATCGACCGTGGCGTCGGGAAAGAGGTCGGTCTGCTGGCTGCCCCAGATCGAGGTCGCCGCCAGGTCCTCATTCACACCCGGCGTGAAGTGGATGGCGTGCTGCTCGGCAAAGCGGCGTGCCTGCCACAGTGCGAAATCGATACCGCCCAGGGGCGAACCGCGATAGCCCGTGACGAAACAGGCCGTGTTGAGCCCTGCGGCCACGTCACGCGCATGCTGCAACATGGGCAGGCGCACCAAGGCATGGGTACCCGACAGCAGCACGCGGCCCTGCTGCTGGGTGTAGCGGTCATCAAGAGAAACGTTGGCGTGGTTCACGGCGCATCCGTCGGTATCACATGAACACGATCACGGACGCCCGCCCGGCAGGTGTGCAACAACTCAGGCGGCCGAGTCGTCGGGGGCTGACCGGCTTCCGGATCGTCGCCGGCATCCAGACCCATGTCTCGGACCTTGCGGTAGAGCGTCGAGCGTCCGATGCCCAGACGTCGCGCCACGCGTGACATCTGGCCGCGACAATGCTCAAGCGCATACCGGATGATATCGGCCTCCAAATCGGCTAGGGCTCGAATTTCTCCATCCTAGCCTAGCACGGCCAGCCGCCCGTTGGGTTGCTCGGCGCAATTGGCCGATGGCGCGGACTTGGGGCTCGCACCCAAGCCTTCCAAGGGGACGCTCTGGGCGCGCGCGATGTGGGGGAAGTAGTTGTTCGCCGTCGCACAGTACGACCACGCGGAACACGGTATTCTCAAGCTGGCGCACGTTACCCGGCCATGCGTAATCCCTCAGCATGGTCATGGCCTTCTTGTCGACGGACGTGACCGGTTTGCGTTCCATGGCGACAAAGTGGCGCACGAAGTGATTGACCAGCTCGGGAATGTCCACATTGCGTTCGCGCAACGGCGGGACATGCAGCGGAAATACGTTGATGCGGTAGTAGAGATCTTCACGGAAGCTGCCTTCGTTCACCATCGCGAAGAGATCGCGGTTGGTCGCGGCGATCAGGCACACATCTACATTGACGGTCTTGCGCCCGCCCACCACCGGGTCGACCATGCCTTCCTGTAGCGTACGCAGTAGTTTCACCTGCATGTCGATCTTGAGTTCGCCGATCTCTTCCAGGAACAACGTTCCGCCGTTGGCTTCCCCGAACTTGCCGATGTGATTGTTGGCGGCGCCGGTGAAGGCGCCCTTTTCATGGCCGAACAGGAAGCTCTCGATCAGGTTATCGGGAATCGCACCGCAGTTGACGGTCATGAACGGTTTGTCGGCACGCGGGCCGTTGCTATGCACGAAACGCGCGATCAGTTCCTTGCCGACAGAGCTTTCGTCCTCGATCAGGACGGGAATCTGGGATTGCGCAACGCGTATGGCAAAGTCGATGGTCGCGTGCAGTGCCTCGCTGCCGCCCACGATGTCACCGGTGTTGAGACCGCTGTCCGCCTGACGCTGCAGCCTGGAGACTTCTCCGCGCAGGGAGCCGGGCTTCACGGCGTTGTCGAGCGTGACCTTCAGCCGCTCGGGTGCGATCGGCTTGACAATGAAGTCGGCGGCGCCTGCCCGAATCGCCTTTACTGCGACATCAACGCCGCCATGCCCGGTCAGCACGACCACGGGCAGGTCAGGCAGGGTCGGGGTCAGGCGGTCCAGCACGATCATGCCGTCGACGCCCGGAATGTCGAGGTCCAAGAGCACACAATCTGGACGTAGCGGCTGATCTTCCGCCATCAGCATTTCCAGCGCGACACCCCCGTCATCGGCCGTTTCGGACCGGAAGCCCATGGATTGGACAATTTCGCCATAAAGACGGCGTTGCACTGGGTCGTCGTCGACGATGAGAATTTGCTGCGACATCAATGCTCCCTGTCTCTTAATGGAACATTCTTGTTATTTCGTATCACATTCGGCACAGATTGGAGCAAGAGTCTTACCTCAACACCTGATGGATTATCCAAAAAGGTCTTCCAGGGCGCCGCCGTAAACGGCTTTTACTGCATGACGCCGGACCTTCATGGTGGGCGTCATCTGACCGTTGTCGACCGTGAAGGCTTCGCTGGCGATCATCACACGCTTGACCTTCTCAATCGAGGAGAGGCGCTGGTTGGCGCGGTCCACTGCGGCCCTGATTTCGCTTAGCAGGGCCGACTCGTCGGCAATCTGCAACAAGCGCGGGGAGGACAAGTTGTGGCGTTTGGCAAACCCCACGAGATAGGTCTCATCGGGCACGATGAGCGCTGCCAGATAAGACTTCTGATCACCCACCACCATCGACTGGGCAATCTCTGGTTCCAGGTTCAGGATGCCTTCGACGCGCTGGGGTGCGATGTTGTCGCCGCCGGAATTAACGATCAGATCCTTCTTGCGGTCCGTGATGGCAAGGTGCCCGTCCTCGTCAAAGTTGCCGATGTCGCCGGTGTGCAGCCATCCGTCCTTGATCGCCTCGGCCGTCTCTTCGGGATTGTTCCAGTAACCGTCCATCAACAGGCCGCCGCGCACCAGGATTTCTCCGTCTTCGGCTATGCGCACCTCGACCTCGGGCAGGGGGCGTCCCACGGCCGACATCTTGATGCGGTCGGGCAGGTTGCACGAAACGACCGGCGCGGACTCGGTCTGGCCGTAGCCCTGCAAAAGTGTCAGGCCCAGGGCCGAGAAAAAGGTTCCGACTTCCGGGTTAAGCGGCGCGCCACCGGAGACCAGCGTCTTCAATCGCCCGCCGAAACGAGCGCGCACCTTGTCGCGCACCAACTTGTCCAGCACACGATCCTGCAGGCGCTCGACAAAACCCAGTTTCTCGCCGTTGACCCGTTTGGAGCCCAGTTTCATGGCCTTCTCGAAGAACTTCCGTTTCTTTTCCGGCTCGCGGTTCACGCCTGCCAGGATGCGTTGGCGCATGACCTCATAGAGCCTGGGCACACAGGTCATGATCGTGGGGCGCGCCTCGGGCATGTTGGAGACCAGCGTGTCGGCCCCTTCTGCATAGTAGATCTCCGCGCCGATGGATATTGGGAAATAGAGCCCGCAGGTATGTTCATAGGAGTGGCTGAGCGGAAGGAACGACAGAAAGGTCTCTACGCCCGACAGCAGAGGCGTGAATCCCAGATAGATGCTCTTGATGTTCGAGAGGATCGCGTGGTGGGAGAGGATCACGCCCTTGGGCAGGCCGCCCGTGCCGGACGTGTAGATGAGGCAGGCCGTGTCCTTGCGCGTCACCGCCTGCGCGCGCTCTTCCACCGCATCCGCTCTGGCCCTTCCGCGCTCCATGGCGTCATTCCATCCGACCGCCTCGACGCCGTCCACGACGCATGGTTCCTCCATGGCGACCACGGTGGCGACGTTGCACTTGGCGCAGGCCGGCAGCAGGCGTTCGGCCAAGGCAGAGGTGGAGACGATGGCGAGCTTCGCGCCGCTGTCGCTCAGAAGGTGTTCGTGCAGCGCCTGAGTGTTGGTCGTATAGGTCGGCACCGAGATGCCGCCCGCCGCCATGATCGCAAGATCGGCGATGACCCAGTTGGGACGGTTTTCGGAGACCAGAGCCACCCGGTCACCCTTGGAAAGTCCCATTTCCGTGAGCCCGGCGGAGAGTTCGCGCACCTCTTGGGCGGCAGCACCCCAACTCAGCGGCGCATAGGACCCATCGTGTTTGGACCACAGAAACGGGCGATCGGGATGCTGACGCACAACGTAGAAAAACATGGAGGCCAAGTTTGGCCAGTCGTTATAGGTCATGAATCATCGCCCGAAGCCCGCCCTCTCTGTAGATAGTGTGAACCGTCGCGGAAGGAAACCGCGGCTGGCAAAATTTGTCCCCGCCCCCATATGAAGAGGCAACGATAACGATTCCCAGACACCATAGAGTTTTTGATGTCCGAAGCCGCCAGTCTTGGCAAACTTCCCGAATGGGATCTGACTGATCTCTATGCCGGGCCGGACGATCCCACTCTGGAAAAAGACCTCCAATCGGTCGACCGGGAAGCGGCGGCGTTCGAAGCCGACTGCAAAGGTAAGCTGGCCAACCTCTCGCCCGGGCAGTTTCTCGAGGTGATCACGCGCTACGAGGCGGTCGAGGACGCCTTGGGCCGCATCGCGAGTTATTCCCAACTCCTGTTTGCCGGGGATCAGACCGATCCCAAGTTCGCGCAGTTCTATCAGGGCATCCAGGAACGGCTGACGGCAACGACGAGTCACCTCATCTTCTTCACGCTTGAGATCAACCGTATCGACGATGCCGCCATGGAGAAGCTGCTTTCCGAAAGCGGCGTGGCGCGTTACCGCCCCTGGCTGGAGGATGTCCGCTCCTTCCGCCCCCATCAGTTGTCGGATGAGGCCGAGTCCATGCTCCACGAGCTCTCGGTCGTGCGTGCGCAGTCCTGGACGCGCCTCTTCGATCAGACCATCGCGGGCCTACGTTTCGACATCGATGGTGAGTCGCTCACCGAAGCCCAGACGCTTGACCTTCTCTCCTCAGCCGACCCGGCAAAACGTAAGACCGCCGCGCGGGAGCTTGCCCGCGTGTTCAAGGCCAACGAGTCACTCTTTGCGCTGGTCACCAACACGCTCGCCAAGTCGAAGGCTATCGAAGACGGTTGGCGTCACTTCGACCGGCCGATTTCTGTGCGCAACCTTGCCAACCAGGTCGAGGACGAAGTGGTTGATGCGCTGATCACCTCGGTGCGTGAAGCCTATCCGAAACTCTCGCACCGCTATTATGCCATGAAGGCGCGCTGGATGGGTGCGGAGAAACTGAACTGGTGGGACCGCAACGCCCCGCTGCCCGACCAGGACAACCGGGAGATTTCCTGGGACGACGCCCGCGCCACCGTGCTCGGCGCCTATGGCGGTTTCGCGCCGAAGATGGCCGAGATCGCCGAGACATTCTTCGACAAGAACTGGATCGACGCGCCGGCGCGTCCGGGCAAGTCCGGCGGCGCCTTTGCCCACCCCACGGTACCGTCGGCGCATCCTTATGTCCTGCTCAACTACCAGGGCAAGACGCGCGACGTCATGACGCTCGCCCACGAACTGGGCCACGGCGTGCATCAGGTTCTGGCGGCAGAGCAGGGTCCTCTGATGGCCGAAACCCCGTTGACCCTGGCCGAAACCGCGTCCGTGTTCGGCGAACAGCTCACCTTCCGCCGCCTGCTCGATGCCGAGACCGATCCCCAGTGCCGCCGCATGATCCTAGCCTCCAAGGTCGAGGATATGCTGAACACCGTGGTGCGCCAGATCGCCTTCTGCGAGTTCGAGCGCCGCATCCATGATGCCCGCGCGCAGGGTGAACTCACCGCCGAACAGATCGGCGACATCTGGATGTCGGTGCAGCATGAGAGCCTCGGCCCGGCCTTCAACTTCGACGACGATTACCGGACCTTCTGGTGCTACATCCCGCACTTCATCCACACGCCTTTCTACGTCTACGCCTATGCCTTCGGCGACTGCCTGGTGAACGCGCTTTATGCCCACTATCAGGAGGCCGAAGGAGGCTTCCAGGACCGCTTCTTCGAGATGCTCAAGGCCGGTGGCACCGAACGCCATAAGGAGCTTCTGGCGCCATTCGACCTCGACGCCAGCGAACCCGCGTTCTGGTCCATGGGCCTTGCCTTCATCGAAGGCTTCATCGACGAACTCGAAGAAGCCGGCGGATGACACCCAACCCATCCGTGCCATCCCGGCAGCCGCGCAGCGGAGAGCCGGGATCTCGAGAGTTCAGCGCCGCCCTGTCGAGGTCCCGGCTCTGTCCCCGGCTAAAGGCCGGGGTTGGCGACACTAATTTATGTGCTCCATATGGCTGACGAACCCTACAGCGAGTCCAATCGCCTCTCCGGCCGGGTCGCGCGTTATGCCCGCGTCGGCTCCTCGGTCGGGCGCGTGGGTGTGCGCATGGCCGCGGGACGCTTCCTGGGCGTGCCGACCGATCGGGCCGATATGGCCAACGACCTTCGCCAAGTTCTGGGTAAGCTCAAGGGACCGCTCATGAAGGTCGCGCAGTTGCTCGCCACCATTCCCGACGCGCTGCCGTCCGACTACGCTGCCGAACTCGCCCAGCTTCAGTCCAATGCGCCGGCCATGGGTTGGCCCTTCGTGCGCCGCCGCATGATAAGCGAACTGGGTCCCGACTGGCAAGCCAAGTTCGGCTCCTTCGAGCGCGAGACCGCCGCCGCGGCCTCCCTCGGCCAAGTCCACCGCGCTACCTCGACCGACGGCAAGGCGCTCGCCTGCAAGCTTCAGTATCCCGACATGCGGTCGGCCGTTGAAGCGGATCTCTCGCAGTTGAAGCTCATCTTCAGCATCTACCGGCGCTACGATAAGGCCATCGACCCCAGCCAGATCCACGCCGAGGTCGCCGAGCGCCTGCGCGAGGAACTCGACTATGCGCGCGAGGCGAAACACCAGCAGCTTTACGAGCATATCCTCAAAGACGAGCCACGGGTCAACGTGCCCTGGGTCGTGCCCGAACTTTCCACCGGGCGCCTCCTCACCATGAGCTGGCTCGATGGCGCGCGCCTCATGGACGCGGTCGAGCGCCCGCTGGACGAACGCAACGAACTCGCCATGTCGATGTTTCAGGCCTGGTACGCGCCATTCTACAATTACGGCGTCATCCACGGCGACCCGCACCTGGGCAACTACAAGGTGCGCCCCGACATGGGCGTGAATCTGCTCGACTTCGGCTGCATCCGCGTCTTTCCGCCCAGCTTCGTCACCGGCGTCATCGATCTCTACCACGCGCTCCAGAACGACGACCGCGAGCTTGCCGTCCATGCCTACGAGATCTGGGGATTCACAGGCCTCTCCGATGAGGTGATCGACACGCTCCACCTCTGGGCCCGGTTCGTCTACGCGCCGCTCCTCGAAGACGAACCGCGCGCCATCCAGGATGAGGGCACCATGTATGGCGCGCGCGTTGCCTCGCGGGTCCACGAGCGCCTGCGCGAACTGGGCGGCGTCACCGTACCGCGCGAGTTCGTCTTCATGGACCGCGCCGCGATCGGCCTGGGCAGCGTCTTCCTACATCTCAAGGCGGAAGTGAACTGGCACCAGATCTTCCACGGCCTGATCGAAGGCTACGAGGAAAAGGCGCTCGCCAAACGCCAAACCGCCGCGCTCAGGAAAGCCGGACTCACCCCGCCCGCCTGACCTCTGTCCGTGCGGGTGACCTGATGTAGGCTTGGCCTCAAACCCTGAGCATTCCGGAGAGATCCACCAGGTCCTGTCGTCTGTTGGCCGCCGCGTTGACCTGCTCTTTCACCCTCTCCATTGCAGGCGATGAGGCTGAAGCTCAGGGCTATCAGGACGCCGTGCCCGAAAACCTATGCACGCTCGTAACCCAGTCCGATTTCGATGCGGCGCATGCCGAACTGCAGCCGCTGATCAATGCTGGCCATCTGAAAGATTACGCAACGACGGCCATCGAAGCTTCTCCCTGTTCTGCCTTGATCGGCGGTATGGTGAAGGCGGTCTATGACGATTGGGCATGCTACCGCGAAATTCTGAACGCCATCAATGCGGGCTTTACCGATCCCCTTGCGTCCTACGGCATGGTCAATCCCTGGCTTGTCGAGGCCGGCGGCAAGGCGGCAGACCAACTCGTCACCAACCTTGTCGAGAAGTTCATCGAATGGTGCGCCTTCCTGCCCCAGATCGACGGCGATCAGGACAACGGCATCAAATACATTCTCGACTTCGCCTGATTCTATTACGCCAACCCTGCCGGTCAGAGGTTCGTTCATGGAACGGACTTCGTTTCCGGCGAGTCCGATACCATGTCCCACGATTCCCTGGAGGATTTTTCCAACCAGCGCGGCGCATTTATGAACACGCCCTAAAGCACCGGCTACGTAGCCCAGTGGCTCAACGACCTCCGCATCGACCGATTGCATCATGAATCCGCTGGTCCAGGTGCTCGACACCGGTGGCGACACAGGTCAGGTGCGCGCTTATCGACAATCCGCTCGCGGCCAACACCATCATCGACGTAAAGTCCTGTCCCATCTCGCTCTTCCAGCTTCTGGGCAGTGCACCCGCTGAACTCAAGGAGAAGTTTGTCGGCAGCTCAGGCGCGGCCTTTGTGTTGATGTCCAACACCTAACATCACTTCCACACACCCGTGACCGGCGAGGTCGCGCACGCCGAGGCGGTAGCCATCGACGACACCGGAGCGCTGGGCACGTATGGTTACCACGACTGGCCAACTGGGTGCCAGATACCGGCAATGTCGGCCAGCCCGACACTGACTTCAGCCAGTTCGAGATTTTCCAGCGCGGCGTGGCGATCATCAAGGTCAGCTATTCCGACGCAGACCCGGCGAAGTGATCGAAGGTTATGTCGCCCCCATCCCCGTGGGTCTCTACACCGTCGACACCGTCGGCTCTGTCGTGCTCAACGACGATATCGTGCCCGGCGCTGTTGTCAAACGCAGCTACACGCATCTTGGCAACCTCTACTACGGCGGTTCGCTCAACATCCTGCTGTTTTCGAAGGGCATCGCATCGCCCGCCATCCAGGTCCACTTGGGCAACCAGATCGCCATCCTCAACGCTGGAGAAATCCCTGAGTGACGAGGAGGCCCCTTATCTTTACTATACGACCGTCATGGCCCGGCTTGACCGGGTGATCCATCCCTGAGTCCGTCAAGCCTCTCTGCCGGGAGATGGGTGCGGGCCTCCGCGCCGCCCGCACCCAACCGCGGCAGCCGTCAACGCCAGCTTTACGACATCAGGCTGGATGACCCCATCAAGTGGGGCCATGAAGGAAAAGGGAATGTGGTGCGCCGCACACATGCGATCCCCAGCGAGGTCTGGGGGCCATACGCACTATCGGCAGGATGCGAAGCGCAAGGCTCGGTCCACGGGCACCATGAGCACCGAGCTTATGGACTCCAGCCTTCGCTGAAGATCGCCCTCCGTGGCGATGGGCCACCATGGTCTGATGGTCGCACGTACAGCGTCAGCCGATGCATTCGGCAAAGGCGTTCAGCGCGTCCACCGAAGCGATCCGTGTCACTTCGACGCCTGCCGCTTCGGCCTCGTCGACATAAGCGCGGATCGTCGGCATCCATTCCTGCTCGGTATCCCAAAGAGTCTCAAACATATCCTTCGTGCCGATCGGTTCGCCCAAGCCCGCGATCGGATGCTCCAGCGCGCCCATTTCCTGCTGGATCTGGCGTTCTGCCGCCAGCCAGAAATGCTGCCAGAGCACCATGTCGACGAAGATGACCCAGGTTGCGCGCAGCAGACGCGGCCGGATCGGCTCTAGCTTGCCCATGCCCTCGATAATCCAGTTCTCGCCCGCGATCAGCGGCGTGTGCTCGGCCTCGAACGCCTCGTCGGTTGCTTCGACCCAGCCTGGCTTCCACAGCAGCTTGTCGACCTCGGTCATCGGCAGGCCGCGCGCTTTTGCAAGGCGTCGCGCCAGCGTCGACTTGCCGCCGCCCGCGTTGCCCAGAATAACAATCCGTTCGCCGCTCAAGAATCGAAAACGATCACGCTGCGCGCAATCTCGCCGGCCTTCATTACCTCGAAGGCCCCGTTGATCTGGTCGAGCTTGATGCGCCGGCTGATCATGTCGTCGAGTTTCAGCTTGCCGTTGAGGTAGAAATCCACGTAGCGCGGCATGTCGACGCGGAACGCGTTGGACCCCATGTTCGATCCGCGCAGCACCTTGTCGCTCAGCAGTTCGTCGGCTGAAATTTCCAGCATCTGGCCTTCGGGCACCATGCCGATGATCGTCGCCATGCCCGAGGTGCGCAGCATGCGGAAAGCCTGCTCGCTGGTTTTTTTCAGGCCCAGCGCTTCGAAGGAATATTCCACGCCACCGCTGGTCAGTTCCTTCACCGCCTCAACGGGGTCGCACTCGGCTGCGTTGATCACGTCGGTCGCGCCGAAATGTTTGGCGAGGTTCAGCTTCGAACCCTTGATGTCGACTGCAATGATACGCCCGGCCCCGGCGATCACCGCGCCGTTGATGCAGGAAAGCCCCACGCCGCCGCAGCCGATCACGGCCACCGTGCTGCCGACCTTGATGTCGGCGGTGTTGATCACCGCGCCGAAACCCGTCGTCACGCCGCAGCCGATCAGGGCCGCGCGGTCCAACGGCATGTCGTCGCGGATCTTCACCAGGGCGTGTTCGTGCACCAGCATCTGCTCTGCGAAGGAGCCTAGGCTGAACCACTGGTTGATCGCCGAGCTGTTGTCGGAAAGCCGCGGCTCCTCACCTTCACCCCGGTTGACCTCCGGGTTCTCGCAACTGAACGGCCGCCCCGTCGTGCAGAACTCGCAGTGGCCGCAGAACACGCTGAGGCAGGTGATGACGCGATCTCCGGGCCTCACATAGGTCACCTCGCTGCCGACCTGCTCTACCACGCCTGAGGCCTCATGGCCCAGGATCATCGGCAGCGTACCAGAATACTTGCCTTCGATGTAGTGCAGATCGCTGTGGCACACACCGCACGCCGCCGTGCGGATCAGCACCTCGTGTGACTTGGGCTTGGAGACCGAGACCTCCTCGATCGAGAGCGGCTTGTTCACTTCACGCAGCACGGCGGCTTTCATGGCATATCCCCTGAATGGATGTCGGCGGCAGTCTAACCATCCCCGCACGCCGATGTCAGTCCTGCGTTGGGCTACGGGTGCGCATTCCATGGTCCGCCGCCAACCCATTACATGCCCTTAAGTTGGTACGCAGAGACGCAAAGACGCAGAGATGCAAGGAAAAAAAATGAGTAACCACACTGAGGCACAGGGAAACTCTGATCGCGCCGAAGACAAAAAGGGTTCCTTCGAGGCATTCGAAAGCATCGTCAGCCATTGCGACATCCTAGACTTCTCCGTGGCTCTGTACCTCAGTGTGAACCTTGTTTTTTCTCTGCGCCTCTGCGTGCCAAATCTTCTCGCTTTCCGTTTGATCGGTACATGAATTCATCTTGTCGCGCCCGTTATGAGGTGATCTAGTCCGACTCTCAATGCATGGAGGCTGGTATGGCACAAGCTGAGCGGTTCCCAATTTCCCAGAACGATATCGATACCTTCTGGAGTGATGGCGCGGTGATGCTGAAGGGCGTGCTGAACGACCGTTGGCTCAAGGAACTCGCCGACGGCGTTGCGCTGAACATGGAGCAGCCGACCAGCCGCAGCGTCGACTGGGTCAACAACAAGGAGACCGGCGAGCGTCTCTTTCATGACCAACTCACCGTGCAGCACAATCCCCATTACCAGCGGTACATGACCGGTTCGCCACTGGGCTTCATCGCTGCCCAGGTCATGGGTTCGCCCACCGCGCTGGCTTTCTATGTCACTGTCTTCTTGCGTTCGCCCGGAACGCAGTCGCGCACGCCCTGGCACCAGGACCAGACCTACTGGTGTGCGGAGGGCCGCCAAGCATTGAGTATCTGGACCGCGCTCGACCCCGTGGCGCCCGGCACCGAACTGGAACTGGTGAAGGGTTCGCACCTCTGGGAGCGTCCGCTCGCCCAACCGCATTTTGGCGACGGCCAATTCGGCGGGGTCATGGAGACCGACGGCATTGAGTATATGCCCATCCCGGACTTCACGGGCGCCGACGCCGGCAAATACGAGATGATGCGCTGGCCCATGAACCCCGGCGACGTGCTCATTTTCCACGGTATGACGGTGCACGGTGGGTCGGGCTCATTGCCCGAAGGCGTGCAGCGGCGCAGCATCTCGGCCCAGTTCCTGGGCCAGGACATCCGTATCACCGACCGTCCCGGCGGCTGCAATCCCGACTGGCTGCCCGAACTGGCGGAAAACGGTATTGGTCTGGGCGACTACCCGGCCTGCGCCATGTGCCCCGGCATCACCGCCGAAGGTGCCGTCATCTAGTTTCGTTAAGGAGTAGCTTATGACCAGCGTTGGCTTGGTCCCCGGGCATTTCGACGCCACCAAGATGGAGGCGATCGAGCATCCCTTCACCCAGGATGAATACCAGGCCCGGCTGGACCGTCTGCTCGGCATGGCGCGCGAACAGGGGCTCGATCTTCTCTGGATTACCTCGCCCGAAGGCGTGGCCTGGACCCACGGCTTTTTTGCGTCCTGGTACAAGGGACAGGGCCCCATGGGCTATCCGCAGTGCTACGGCACGGCTGTGTATGTCGAATCGGGTCGCTATATCCACTTCGACAACCCGACCGAGGAGCCGGTACTCGCCCGCACCTCGGTCTCAAAGGACAACCGCTACACGCCGGACAGGGAGGCCGAGCCCAACATCCGCTTCATCATGGACGAGCTGAACGCCGAAGGCTGGCTCGGCGGCACCGTGGGCATGGAGTTCTGGAGTTATGTGCCCAACCGCGCCATCTCCACCATGTTCGAGGGTGCGTTTCTCATGCACGGCTGCCGGCCCGTCGACATGAGCGAGATGATCCGAACGGCGCGCCGGCAGAAATCGGCCCAGGAGATCGCCTATACCGAAAAGGCCATGGCCTGCTGCGACATCGGACACAAGGCGATCATGGAGCACCTCAAACCCGGCATCACGGAACTGGAACTCTTCGGCAAGGTCATCGCCGCCATGACGAAAGCCGGCGGCGAGTTCTCCGCGCTCATCCCCATCTTCAACACCTCGCCCATGGACGGAGAAATCCCCATGTCGAACGGCCACACCATGGCCTCGCGCAAGGTCATCCAAGCCGGTGAAATCCTCTGCGCCGACCTCTGCGGCGTCTACAACCGCTATCACGCCAACGCGCTACGCGGTTACTTCGTGGGCGACAACCCGCCCGAAAGTCTGGTCGAGCAGTACAGGAAATCCGCTGTCGTCTTCGAGGTCATCGCCTCGGAGGTGAAGGCTGGTATGACCGTCGGCGAGGTCAACCGCCTGCTGCGCGCCTATTACGAGAAAGTCGGTATCTGGACCGAAACCGACGGCTGGGGCCTGGGTTACGAACTGGGCTGGTCACTGCCACCCGACTGGGTCGGCGACTTTTACTTCCATCTCGGTGATGACAAGTACCTCGACCGCGTCTTCGTCGAAAATATGGTCACCAACTTCGAAAGCCTCTTCAACACCCACCTCATCGACACTCTGGTCTATGAAAAGAACGGCACCCGCATCCTCTCCAAAACGCCCCTGGAACTGATCGTGGTAGGCTGAACCCGAACCCTGCAACCGCAGTCCTTCAAGATGCCATGATCACCGGCCAGGATGTCCCGGATGGTTTTGCGGCACCCGACCACGGCCGCCATGACACTCATACCGCATCGCATTGCCCCTCAATTCTACTGTACATGGGGTTGAATTCGAAAATCACGAAAAGCTCCACGGCACTGTACCGCGCTGGAACGGGTTGGGGCGATCAGGGGTTTCATGACGTTAGGCGCATCTCCGTCGCACCAACGATTCGTGTCGCTGTTTGCCGTCATCGGCGGCATGACCGGCATGGCGATGTTCTATGGCTACACGGGTCCCTTGCTCTCCATCGTGCTGGAGGACAACGGCGTCAGCGGCACGCTGATCGGGTTCAACAGCGCGGTCCAGATGGCTAGTGTCTTCATCATCCTCCCGTTCCTGCCCGCACGGTCTGCCGCTCGTGATCGCGGTCTTCTACTTGGCCTTTCTGCCGCTGCCGCTCGCGGCGTGGTGGAAGCGGCGCCAGACCAGCCGGTAATCCACCGCATATCCGTGCTTCTCAAACGTCCCCTCGACAAAGAGGTCGTCCCGATCGCGACCGGACTTGCCACCCGGTAGCGTAGGGCTGACGTCGTCGATCCCCGAAATGGCATGATGCTCGACCGGAATACCGGCCCAGGTGACATGATAGTCTTGGCGTCGCGTGACGGGCGTATCGATGGACTTCAGGCTGCTGGCGCGCGCACGGCTCAGCGCAGGCAGCATTGCCGCTGCTCCAGCGCCCAGGAGAAAGGATCGGCGGTTCGTTTGCATCGGCATGGTAGATTCCTCTCGTTCCAGCCTCAGGCTTTACACAACTCCTGACGCTTTAATCCGACATTGTGGAATCATTGTGGTAGCCGTACTTCGCTAGGATGCTGTTGATCACCGCCTCCTCGGCGGCCTCGACCGCGGCTTCGAACAGTGGGTCGATATGGGCCTCGTGCAGGAACTGGACGCCGCGAAGACCGTCAGTTGCCGCCCAGGCTTGCGGGTTGGCGGTCGAGAGCGCGACGAATATGTCGCCGGAATTGTTGCGTCCGATCGCACCCGTGCACGCTACGCCCAGACCCACGCGCTGGGCGATTCGCTTAAGCTGCGGGGAGAGCAGGGGCGCATCGGTGATCGCCGTGCCGATAATTGAGCCCGATTCCTTCTCCTTCCAGCCGCCACTCCAGTTCGCGCCCCACGCGTACGCCCGCGACCGTGAGGTCGTCGCGAAGGCCGTGGTTGGCCTGGACGATGACGCCCAAGGTCCAGCATCCCGGTCCGGATTCGACAACGCGGCTGGCGGTGCCGATGCCGGCCTTGAGCTCATGGGCCGACATGCCCGCGCCGCCGCGGGTGCCTTCCAGGGTCGCGATGACATGCTCGCGCGTGACGTACTGGCCGACGATGTCGTTCAGGAATCCGTCACGGGTCTCGTCACGACGCGGATCACTGGCTTATCAGGGTCACGAGCATTTCGTTGTTTACGAACCCGTGATCCCCAGGCTGTAAAAATCGGTTATGCGCGGATGCTTCACAAACGCCACGCCTTCGGCCATGCTGCACCGCAACATTCCCGCCTGAAGTCTTTGGAAACCCTATGAAGCTTGCGATTTTGAAGGAACGTCACCCTGGTGAAACCAGGGTCGCGGCCTCTCCCGACATGGTGAAAAAGCTGGTTGGCTTAGGATTGAAGATCGTCATCGAGAAGGGCGCGGGCCTTGCGTCCGGCGAGAACGATGCCGCTTTCACCGATGCCGGTGCGAGTATCGCGGCCGATCCTGCTCAAACGCTGAACGGCGCCGATGTCGTCTTCAAGGTGCGCCGGCCGGTCGTGGAAGGCGAGGGCGAGACCGACGAGTTGGATCTCATCCCCGACGGCGCCCTGCTGGTCGGGTTAATCAATCCCCTGGGCGACGCCGGACAGTTTTCGGCCTATGCCGCCAAGCGTCTCACGGTCCTTGCGATGGAACTGGTGCCGCGCATCAGCCGCGCGCAGTCGATGGACGCGCTGTCCTCCCAAGCGAACCTTGCCGGCTACAAGTCGGTCTTGGACGCCTGTATTTATTACAAGCGCACCATGCCGCTCATGATGACGGCCGCGGGCACGCTCGCGCCGGCCAAGACGCTGATCCTGGGCGCGGGTGTCGCGGGTCTCCAGGCCATCGCCACGGCACGCCGTCTGGGTGCCGTGGTTTCGGCCTTAGATGTGCGCTCAGCCGTCAAGGAACAGGTCGAGAGCCTTGGCGCGACCTTCATCGAGGTCGAGGGCTCCGCCGATGCCGAGACCGCGGGCGGTTACGCCAAGGAGATGGACGAGGACTACAAGCACCGTCAGGTCCAAGTCATACACGACACGCTCCGGAAATCCGATATCTGCATCACCACGGCGCAGATTCCGGGCCGTCCATCGCCGAAGCTCATCACCGCGGCAATGGTCCTGGACATGAAGCCCGGTTCCGTTATCGTCGATCTCGCGGCAGAGGGCGGTGGCAACTGCGAGCTCACCCAGATTGATCAGGTGGTCGTAACCGACAACGGCGTCACTATAGTCGGCTTCGCCAATGTCGCTGCGCGCATGGCCGCGGATGCGTCCTCGCTCTACGCGCGCAACCTCTTCAATCTGGTGCAGCCGTTCGTCGACAAGGAAAACGGCAATCTCACCCTCGACTTCGAGGACGACGTCATTGCCGGAGCCTGCGCCATGCGCCAGGGTGAACTCGTTCATCCCATGCTGACCAAAAAAGAGGGCTGAGGCCATGGAAGCCGCAGTCGATCCCTTCATCTTTCGCCTGTCGATCTTCGTCTTGGCGATCTTTGTCGGTTACTTCGTCGTGTGGTCGGTGACCCCGGCGCTCCACACCCCGCTGATGGCCGTGACCAACGCGATTTCCAGCGTGATCATCGTGGGCGCCCTGATCGCCGCGGGACCGGAAGGTGCTGATCTTTCGAAGATCCTGGGCTTCGTCGCCGTCACGCTGGCCGCCGTCAACATCTTCGGCGGCTTCACGGTGACCCATCGCATGCTCCAGATGTTCAAGAAGAAGGATCGCACCGAGGGAGCCAAGTGATGTCGGGCAATCTTGCGGCTATCGCCTATCTCGTCGCCGCGGTCTGTTTCATCCTGGCGCTGAAGGGCCTTTCCTCGCCCACGTCCTCGCGGCGCGGCAACATGATCGGCATTGTCGGCATGGTGATCGCAGTTGCCACGACGGTCGCCGACCCCACGGTCGTTTCCTACACATGGATCATTGCCGGACTGGTGCTGGGCGGGGCCATCGGCGTCGTCATCGCGCTAAAGATCCAGATGACCGCGATGCCCCAACTTGTCGCCGCATTCCACAGCCTGGTCGGCATGGCTGCCGTGCTGGTCGCGGCTTCCGCATATTACGCGCCGGAGGCTTACGGCATCCTGGGCGCCGACGGCATGATCAAGACCGCCAGCTCGATAGAGATGATCCTGGGCATGGCGATCGGTGCGATCACGTTCTCGGGCTCCGTTATCGCCTTTGCCAAGCTTCAGGGGCTGATGTCGGGTTCGCCGGTTGTGTTTCCCGGCCAGCATCTGCTGAATCTGGTGCTCGCCATCATCATCATCGGTGTGGGCGTCTGGTTCGTGACGGGCGAGAGCGAAGTCGCCTTCCTGGTCGTCGCGACTCTCGCGTTTCTGATCGGCGTCACACTCATCATTCCCATCGGCGGCGCGGACATGCCGGTCGTCGTCTCCATGCTGAACAGCTATTCGGGTTGGGCGGCCGCGGGCATCGGCTTCACGCTGGAAAACGAGCTTCTCATCATCACCGGCGCACTGGTCGGCTCGTCGGGTGCGATTCTCTCCTACATCATGTGCAAGGGCATGAACCGCTCGTTCATCAACGTCATCCTGGGCGGATTCGGTGCGGAAGCCGGCGCGATGGCCGATCTGGGCGATCGTAACGTGAAGCAGGGCAGCGCCGACGATGCCGCCTTCATCATGCAGAACGCGCGCAAGGTCATCATCGTGCCAGGCTACGGTATGGCCGTGGCCCAGGCCCAGCACGCTCTGCGCGAAATGGCCGATCTGCTGAAGGAAGAGGGTGTTGATGTCTCGTACGCCATCCACCCCGTCGCCGGGCGCATGCCGGGCCACATGAACGTGCTTTTGGCTGAAGCCAACGTACCCTATGACGAGGTGTTCGAGCTTGAAGAGATCAACAGCCAGTTCGCCACCGCCGACGTTGCATTCGTGATCGGCGCCAACGACGTATGCAACCCACTCGCCAAGACCGATCCTGCCAGCCCCATCGCCGGTATGCCGGTGCTGGATGCGGAAAAGGCCGGCACCGTGCTGGTCGTCAAACGCTCGCTCTCGCCCGGTTATGCCGGCATCGACAACCCGCTCTTCCACCGCGACAACACCATGATGCTCTTCGCCGACGCCAAAAAGATAGTCGAGGACATCGTCAAGGCGCTGGACTAGAGACCGATTCACATGTCAGGTCGTACGACCTGACATGATCTTGCTCCAGCCGCCGCATTCGTTTTTGCTGAGTCCGCGCCGACCGTTGGTTCTATCGTTCCGGGCAGCACCCCGGACACCGGCCCATGGACACGCCGCCCGCGCTTGAAGTTTTCGCCTGTTGGGCTCCTGCGGTGGAGTCGGCAGACCTCTCCAGCCCGGCTATCAGCGCGTCGGTGCTGCGGTGCTCGACACGATCGGGTGCATGGTTTCGGGTGGGGACTCCGAATCGACCGCTATGACGCTTGCGGCCGTGGGCGCATGGGGCAAGGGCGGCGCGACAGTGTGGTCGGGCACGGCACACCCTGCCTGCGCCGCTTGCGACCGTGGTCAACGCCGTCTCCGGGTCATTGCGAGGACTGGGATGATCACGAACTGCCCGGCCAAACCCATTCCAGCGTCGTCCTGGTGCCGGCCGTGCTGGCACTAGGGGAGGAACGGTCAAGCAGCGGTGCGGACATCCTCGACGCCTGTCTCGTCGACCTCGAAGCGATCATCCGGATTGGAGAAGCCTACGGAATTTCGCTCTATTCCAGGGGCCGGCACGCGACCTCGACGGTCGGCGCCATCGACGCGGCGACAGCCTGCTCGTTTGCCCATGCGCTGGGGCTTTCGGTCTCCATGGCGTCAGGATTCGTCAACCAGTTCGGCATTTCGGCAAAACATCTTCACGCCGGGTTGGCGGTCAAGGCAGGGATCATGGCCGCAAAGCTTGCCCAGTCCGGCTTCCAGGCATCCCATCAGGACCTCGACGGCCAGATCAGCCTGTTGACCTGCATGGCCGGAAAGGATGCGTCGGGTTCTGCATGATTTGCCGGGAAGCTGGGCAATCCGCTCGCCATGATCGAACACGGCGGCGTCGTGAAACGTTATCCAAGCTGCGGATGCACCAAGACGGGCGGGCGTTGCGCATCGACGTGCACGATCCCGTGGGATCGCCTGCCAAGCCATGACCGGGGAAGCCTTTGAGGTCAAGATGCGCCTCTGCATGGACGGCAAGGTTTCAGAACCGGTTCAGGACAGGATTCTCGGACTTTGCGGGAGCCTGGATACGGTCGGCAACATTGGCGAACTGACCCAGTTGTTGCGCTAACCAACAGCAAAAGCCGCCGTTCTTCACGAACGACGGCCCGGGCCGGTCATAACGAAAATCAGGCGAGATTTATTCGCCGCCCTCACGCTGGGCACGCTTGCGCGCCAGCTTGCGTGCGCGGCGCACGGCTTCGGCGCGCTCACGCTTTTTCTTCTCCGAGGGCTTCTCGAAGTGGCGGCGCAGCTTCATTTCGCGGTAAACGCCTTCGCGCTGCAGCTTTTTTTTCAGCGCGCGAAGAGCCTGGTCGACATTGTTGTCGCGTACGGTGACCTGGACGATGGTCTTTCTCCTCTGTCCTTGCAGCCGCACCCGCGGCTTGCGTGCTTGTCGCTTCGTTTCCCGAAGGGAGGCGGCTGATAACACAGGCGGACGCCCAAGGGAAGCGTTTGTGCCCTTTTGCCGCGCCTCCAGAGCATGCTTTTCGCCAAGGAATGCGCACGTTAGGCTGTCGCGACAGAGTCAAGGGCAATTGGGCGATAACAGGCATGACCTTTCAGATCGGCGACATCTCGATCCGGCGCATTCAGGAATCCTGCGATATCGGCAACCTTCCACATGTCGACTTCCCCGATGCCACGCCCGAAGCGTTGGCGCCCTATATGGAATGGCTCAAACCTCATGCCATCGATCCGGCGACAGGCGGCACGATCATGCCGATCCAGACCTATCTGGTGCGCACGCGCCATCACACCATTCTGCTCGATACCTGCGTAGGCAACCACAAGACCCACAAGGACTATCCGGACTGGAACCAGCGCAGCGATTACCGTCTGATCGAGGACCTTGCCGCCGCCGGCGTGGCGCCGGAGGATGTGGATTATGTGCTCTGCAGCCATCTCCACCTCGATCACGCCGGCTGGAACACCAAGCTGATTGACGGGCGCTGGGTTCCGACCTTTCCCAACGCCAGATACCTCTTCTGTCAGGAAGAGCTCGATTTCTCTGAAGCAGAGGGCCGCAAGGGTGACACGGTTTATGCCGAAAGCGTGCATCCGGTTCTGGAGGCCGGGCAGGGCGTCGTCGTCGCGATGGACCATGGGCTCGACGACAACATTCATCTGGAACCCACGCCCGGACACACACCGGGCCATGTCGCGACCCACATCACCGACGGTGGCGACCGCGCGGTCATGTTGGGCGATCTGATCCACCACCCCTTCCAACTGCCGCATCCCGAATGGAGTCCGGTTTATGACTGGGATCCCGCGATGGGCGCCAAAACGCGGCGGCGTTTTCTGGAATCGGTCGCCGAAACCGACATCCTGGTCATGACCCAGCATTTCCCCGCACCCTCGTCGGGCCATGTCTTTTACCGCGGTGACGGGTTTGGCATGCGCTACCACAACTGTGACATGGTGCACGGCTGATGGCCATTCTGAAAATCGCCAAGATGGGCCATCCGATGCTGCAGCGCCGCGCGCAGGAGGTGGAGGACCCCACTGCGCCGGCCATCCGGGGGTTGGTGAAGGACATGACCGAGACCATGGTGGATGCGAACGGCCGCGGGTTGGCAGCGCCGCAGGTGCATGTTCCCCTACGTGTGGTGGTTTTCATCACACCCGACTATCCCCAACACGAGGGTGTGACCGCGATCGTCAATCCCGTCCTGGAGCTGCTCACCGAGGAGCGGGTCGAAGGCTGGGAGGGTTGCCTTTCCGTGCCCGGTCTCCAGGGTGTCGTGCCGCGTGCGCAAAAGGTGCGCTACACCGGCGTCACGCCCGACGGCGAGATGATCGACCGCACGGTCGAAGGCTTTCATGCCGTCGTTGTCCAGCATGAGTTCGACCATCTCGACGGCATCCTCTACCCCCAGCGCATGAACGATCTCGACAAGCTGATTTTCGAGAGCGAGGCACGCTGGTTCCGCTCGCAGGAGCCAGAGGCATCGGGAGAGCAGGCATGAACAAGCCGTCCAAAACGCCCCGGCGCGACCGGGATCGTCTCAAGCTGCTCGAGGCGGCGCTGCCGCACGTCACGATAGATGGCTGGACGCTGGCGGCGATGCGGGCAGGCGCTGCCGATGCCGCGATCGACCCGGCGGATCTGGAGCGGCTCTTTCCCAGAGGCCCCGGCGAACTGATTGCGCTCTATCTGGCCTATGTGGACGCCAGAATGGAGCGCGAACTGGCACGCCGCGATCTTGGCGACATGCGCATCCGCGATCGTATTGCGACCGCCGTGCGCGTGCGTCTGGAACAGAACGCAGAGCACCGGGACGCCATCCGCCGCGCGCTCGCCCTGCAGGTCTTGCCCCAGAACGGTCCCGATGGCCTGCGTGCATTGTACCGTACCGTCGATGCCATGTGGCATGCGGCAGGGGACACTTCGACGGATTTTAATTTCTATACTAAACGTCTTTTTTTATCAGGTATTTATATCACGACTCTAATGTTTTGGTTAGATGATGATTCCAAGGATTCCGAGGCTACCTGGGCGTTCCTCGACCGGCGGATCGAGAACGTCATGGGGATCGAAAAACTCAAGGGCAGGGCGAAACGCTGGCTGCCCGGTCCCGACGATCTGGTGCGCCGCGCGGTAAGACGGCGTCCCCGCAGGGCCGCGGCGAGTCCGTTCAGCCCTTCGGAAAAACCCGGTTGACGTGGCCCATCTTGCGGCCGGACCGCGCCTCGGCCTTGCCGTAGAGGTGCAGGCTCGCATTCCGTTCGCTCAGAAACGCATGCCATCCTTCGACGTCATCGCCCAGCAGATTGGTCATCACCGCATTGCTGTGGCGTGAGGGATCGCCCAGCGGTACGCCGGCGACAGCCCGGATGAACTGCTCGAACTGGCTGGCGTGGCAGGCATCGATCGTCCAGTGCCCGGAATTGTGCGGCCGTGCTGCCAGTTCGTTCACCAGCAACCCGCCACCGCGCGTGACGAACATCTCGACCGCGAGCAGGCCCGCGATGTCGAGGGAGGACGCCAGCCTGGCGGCGATCTTCTGGGCTTCCCGCGCCAGTTGCGACGAGATTGAGGCCGGCGCATGGGTTTCGGCCAGGATGTGGTTGCGGTGGACGTTCTCGACGATGTCGAAGGCGACCGTAGCGCCATCAAGGCCGCGCGCGACGATGGCGGACACCTCGCAGATGAAGTCGACAAATCCTTCCAGAACCGCGTCCTGACCGTTCATTGCCGCAAACGCGGCACCGGCGTCACTGTCGGCGTCGATCATGACCTGACCCTTGCCGTCGTAACCCATCGTCGTGGTCTTCAGCACCGCGGGACGGCCCAGGGCGTCGAGCGCATCCTGGAGGTCTGCAGGTGAGGAAACCGCGCGATAAGGTGCCGTGCCGATGTCCAGGCTGCTGATGAAATCCTTTTCCGTCACCCGGTGCTGGGTCGTTTCCAGGCAGCGCCAGTGCGGGCGCACCGGCGTGATGGCACCCATGCGCGCGAAAGATTCGGTGGGCAGGTTCTCGAACTCATAGGTGATGACATCGACGGACGCGGCGAAGCGGTCGAGTGCCTCGGCATTCTCATAGGGCGCGACCGTGGCTTCGGCGCTCACCTGGGCGGCGGGGCTGTCCTCTTCGGGACAGTAGATGTGGCAGCGGTAGCCCATCGCGGCCGCCGCCAGGGCAGCCATGCGTCCAAGCTGCCCCCCCCCGACAATACCGATGGTCCCGCCGGGCGGGATGATCCTGTCGTCCTCGCCCATGGCCTCAGACGTCGTCGCTGGGTTCTGCGGCGACCGAGGCCGTCATCCGCGCGCGGTGCTCGTCCAGGGTCTTGGCGACGTCGGGATTGCCGAGCGCGACAATGGCGGCGGCCAGAAGCGCTGCATTGGTCGCTCCGGCCTTGCCGATGGCCAGCGTACCCACGGGAATGCCCGCGGGCATCTGCACGATCGAAAGCAAACTGTCCCAGCCACTCAGTGTCTTGCTTTCGACCGGTACGCCCAGCACGGGAACGGGCGTTTTGGCGGCCGTCATGCCGGGCAGGTGGGCCGATCCCCCCGCACCGGCGATGATGGCCTTCAGGCCGCGCTCGCGGGCGCTTTCGGCATAGGAAAACATGCGGTCTGGCGTACGGTGGGCCGACACGATGCGTGTTTCATGGGCGACGCCCAGACTCTCCAGAGTCTCGGAGGCGTGACGCATGGTTTCCCAGTCCGACTGGCTGCCCATGATGATGCCGACTTCAACCTGCGGCATGCTTTTCTCCGTCGCGAAAAAAGGCGGCCATCATGATGTCACGACGATGGATTAACAAGCATCTTGGTGGTTGGCACGATTTTGCCGTTCCATGGCATGTGAATTGCCTGTAAATGGGCCAGATCAGGGCTCGAACTCGCGGTGAATGCAGCATGCTGCGTGTTGCACGGGCCAACGTCACTCCCGATGCTGACGCCTACTGAAATCTTGGGCATGGTGCCGCCGCCGATGATTCGTCTTGTTTTGGGAGTTGTCACATCATGAGCGCCTTCTGGTCCTTCACGCTTGAAGTTTACGGACGCCAGGGCGTTCAGCCCTCCGTCATCCATCTTCAGGACGACCGGGGCGCGGACGTCAACCTGCTGTTTTATGCCATGTGGACCGCCAGCCTGGGTCTGCCGGTTTTCAGCCATGGCAAGGCTCGGGATCTTGCTGCTGCCGTCGAGCCCTGGCGCGACACCGCCATCGAGCCGCTGCGCGCGGTACGCACGGTCTTGCGCGGCGGCGTTCCCAACGCACCCGAGGACGAGATCGAGGCCCTGCGCAAGCAGGTTTTGAAACTGGAGATCGAGTCGGAACGGGTCGAACAGGCGATCATCGAGGCGGCCACGCCCGAGGCCCAGGGCAGGGAAGCCGGCGCCGCCAGCCCCGACGATGTGGCTGCGAACCTCGGCACCGTCATGGCGTTGAACGGTGCGCCTCTCAGCAGCGACAACCGCAGCGCTCTGCGTACCATCGTGGTCGCGGCATGTCCCGGCGCCGACGATGCCGCGATCGGCCGGGCCATGGACTCTAGGCTGTCCTGATCCCGCTCGGTTTTTTCCGGTTCTGACGCAATCTGTCCCATCTCTGGACGATGTCCGTATCTATCTGAAACAGGTCGAGCATGCGGCCCACGGTCTGGTCGACGATTTCATCCGCAGACCGGGGCTGGGTGTAAAACGCCGGCACGGGGGGGGCGATGATCCCGCCCATTTCCGAGACTGCGACCATGGAGCGCAGGTGCCCGGTATGCAGCGGCGTCTCGCGCAGGCACAGGACCAGCTTCCTGCGTTCCTTCAGCACCACATCGGCCGCACGGGTCAACAGATTGGACGTGACGCCGGTGGCGATTTCCGACATCGACCGCACCGAACAGGGCACGACCGCCATGCCCATGGTCCGGAACGATCCGCTGGAGATCGCGGCGCCCAGATCGCCAACGGGGTACACCACATCAGCCAGTTTGTGCACATGGGCGGGTTTGAGGTCGGTTTCGTAGGCCAGTGTCAGTTCTGCGGTCTTGGTCATCACAAGATGGCTCTCGACGGGCGTTTCGTGCAGGGCTTCGAGCATGCGCACGCCCAGGATGACGCCCGAAGCGCCACTTATACCGATGATCAGTCTTTCGGGAGTCGCCATCTGGCATTTGCCTCACTATATTGAGCCATGGAGCCGGACGTTCGCCGGCATGTCGCCGACGGAACGTACCGGGAGTGTCTGGCTCACGGAGCGACCATAATCCGGAGGTATCGATGAACGAAACTGCTGATTTGGCAAAACTCGAAGTGCGCCACACCGAACTCGAGAACGAAATCGACGCGGAACTCCACCGCCCCCTGCCTGATCAGGCGCACATCACGGAACTCAAACGCGAGAAACTCAAGGTCAAGGAAGAGATGGCCATGCTGTCGGGCGATCTCGTCGTAGCCTGATCCGGCGGGCCATCAGGACCGGTTCTTTTTCAACGTTCTGCGGAACGTTCAGGCAGAAATCCTGGCGACCATGGCGCTCGTGCTATGGCCTTCGGTCAGTTCGGCCAGCACGACCTTGCCACCATGGGCTTGCACCTCCTTTGCACCGACAACTTCGTCGATGGCGTAGTCGGCGCCCTTGACAAGGATGTCGGGCATCAGCCGTTCGATCAGCGCGAGCGGTGTATCCTCGTCGAACACCACCACCAGATCCACATCCGATAGCGAGGCCAGGACCTGCGCCCGCGACGGCTCGTTCTGTATCGGGCGTTCCTCGCCTTTGAGCGCCTTCACGGAACGGTTGCTGTTCAGCCCCACCACCAGGTGGTCGCAATGGTCGCGCGCCTGGCGCAGCAGGCTCACATGACCGGGATGGAGCAGATCGAAACAACCGTTGGTGAAACCAACCTTCAGGCCCTGGCTTTTCCAGTTTTTGGTAATCTCCAGCGCCTTGTCGGCGGAAACCACCTTGATTTCGTTCTGAGACAATTCCTGGATGTGATAGGCATAGTGCAACTCGTCGATGTCGACCACCGCCGTGCCGGTCTTGCCCACGACGATGCCGCCGGCCAGATTGGCCAGAAGCGTGGCGGTCTCGCGCGGAAGGCCTCTCGCCAGCGCCATGGCGAAGGTGGCAACCACCGTGTCGCCCGCTCCCGAAACGTCATAGACCTCCTGCGCCAAGGCGGTGAAATGCGCGACATCGCCTTCACACCCGACCAGCGACATGCCGTCGGCGCTGCGTGTCACCAGCATGTAATCGGTGCCGACTTTGCCCATCACCGTGGTCGCGGCGGTAGCCACCTCATCGTTCGTCTCGGTCATCATGCGCGCGGCAAGCGAGAGTTCGCGCTGGTTGGGCGTCAACACGGTGGCGCCGCGATAGCGCGAGAAGTCCTGACTCTTGGGATCGACGACCACCGACACCTCTGCGTCGCGCGCCACGCTGATCACTGTCCTGAGGATATCGTCGGTCAGGACGCCTTCGGCGTAGTCGGAGAGAATCAGTATATCCGTGTCGTCGAGTTCGGAGGTGACGATGTCGATGATGCGCGCCTGTGACGCATCGTCGATCGTGCGCCTGGGTTCCCAGTCGACGCGCAGCAACTGCTGGCCGTTGGCGACGTAACGCACCTTGGTCGTCGAACGCCGCCCGCATTCGACCAGCAGGTAGGGTTCGACGGTGGCCTCCTCGCCGACCATCTCGATAAGGTCGCGCCCGATCTGGTCGTCACCCACAACGGTGACAAAACAGACCTCCGCACCCAACGCGACCAGATTGCGCACGACGTTGCCCGCACCGCCCAGCATCGATTCCTCGTGTTCCACGCCGATTACCTGCACGGGAGCCTCGGATGAAATGCGCTCGGCCTGGCCATAGACGAAGCGGTCGAGCATCAGGTCGCCGATTACTGTTACCCGTGCGCCGGGCAGGGCTTTGATGGCGGACGACAGATCTGGCGCTTCAGTCATGGCTGCACTTCAGATTTAGATTTGGCTGAACGCGCCCATTTGCTGAACGCGCCCATTTGCTGAACGCGCCCATTTGCTGAACGCGCCCATTTGCTGAACGCGCCCATTTGCTGAACGCGCCCATTTGCTGAACGCGCCCATTTGCTGAACGCGCCCATTTGCTGAACGCGCCCATTTGCTGAACGCGCCCATTTGCTGAACGCGCCCATTTGCTGAACGCGCCCATTTGCTGAACGCGCCCATTTGCTGAACGCGCCCATTTGCTGAACGCGCCCATTTGCTGAACGCGCCCATTTGCTGAACGCGCCCATTTGCTGAACGCGCCCATTCATTGTAATACGTGCTCGCGCAGGCATCAAGTCCGTTATCCTCATTTGACACTGGTGAGACCGACGTGTTGCAGGGATCGTTATAGCCTCATGACGGCGTCGCTGACCAGTCTCATTCGCCTGGGGATGGAGAACAACCGCCATGTATTTGGGCACAACTCCTGAAGGGGTCCGGGATCCGTGCAGCAACAACCGATCCGAAGGCTGGAACAGACGATGCAGACCGATTTTGCAGACATGGTTTGGGATCGCCCGGGGCGATCGTTGCCGGGCAAATGGCGGTGCCGCAAGGCGCCGTCATTTTGCTTGTTGGTGACCGGTTCCGTCTGCTTGTGATCCGCTCTAACGTTGGCGAAGGTGGTGCCTGACCCGGAGAGAGCAAGCATGTCGCAGCAGTTTGAGGAGGCCTATCGCCGTTCGCTGGAAGACCCCAGGGGTTACTGGGGCGACCTCGCCGAAGCGATCGACTGGACCAAACGCTGGGACCGGGTGCTCAACGACGACAACCCGCCGTTCTACCGCTGGTTCGACGGGGCCCAGACCAACACCTGCTGGAACGCGGCGGACCGCCATGTCGACAACGGCAGGGGCGACCGGCGTGCGTTGATCTGGGACAGCCCGATCACCGGCAAGCAGCGCATTCTCACCTTCAACGATCTCAAGGCCGAGGTGGCGACCTTTGCCGGCGTGCTGCGCAACCATGGCGTGGAAAAGGGCGATCGGGTCCTGATCTACATGCCGGCCGTGCCCGAGGCGGTCGTCGCCATGCTGGCCTGCGCGCGCATCGGCGCGATCCATTCTGTGGTCTTCGGCGGTTTTGCCGCTGCCGAGGTTGCCAAGCGGCTGGACGACGCCACGCCCAAGGTGCTGCTCACCGCATCCTGCGGCATCGAGCCCGGGCGCATCATTCCCTATATGCCGATCCTCAACCGGGCGTTTGGCATCGCCGTGCACGTGCCGTCATCCGTGATCGTGCTGGCGCGCGAGGAGCAGGCCGCCGAACTGAAGCCCGGCCGAGATCACGACTGGAACGAGGAGGTCGCCAGGGCCGACCCTGTCGATTGGGTCCCGGTAGCGGCGACCGACCCGCTTTATATCCTCTACACCTCCGGCACGACCGGAAAGCCCAAGGGCGTGATCCGCGACAACGGCGGCCATGCCGTCGCCATGCACTGGTCGATGAAGGGGGTCTACGATCTCGACCCCGACGACTGCTGGTGGGCGGCCAGTGACATCGGCTGGGTCGTGGGCCACAGCTACATCGTCTATGCCCCGCTGCTCCACGGCAACACGACCGTCCTGTTCGAAGGCAAGCCCGTGGGCACGCCCGATGCCGGCGTCTTCTGGCGCGTTATCGCCGAACACGGCGTGAAAGCGCTTTTCACCGCACCGACGGCGTTCCGCGCGATCAAAAAGGAAGACCCCAAGGGCGAATTCCTCTCCAAATACGACCTCACGAAGATGGATACGCTCTTCCTGGCCGGTGAGCGCGCCGATCCCGACACCATCCAGTGGGCCGAGAACATACTGAAGAGGCCGGTGATCGATCACTGGTGGCAGACCGAAACCGGGTGGGCCATGGCCGCCAACTGTCTGGGTCTGGGAAGATTTCCCGTGAAACACGGCTCGCCCACCAAACCCACGCCGGGTTACGACATCGATATCCTCGACGATGCCGGCCATCCCGTGCCCGACGGCGAGATCGGCGCTATCTGCGTCAAGCTGCCGCTGCCGCCCAGCGGTCTGCCGACGCTGTGGAACAACGACGAGGGGTATATCGAGAGCTACATGGCCGATTTCCCCGGCTATTACAAAACCGGCGATGCCGGCATGTACGACGAGGACGGCTATATCTACATCATGAGCCGCACCGACGACCTCATCAACACGGCCGGCCACCGCCTCTCGACCGGCGCGATGGAGGAGGTGCTCTCCAGGCATCAGGATGTCGCCGAATGTGCGGTCATCGGCGTGGCCGATCCGCTCAAGGGTCAGGTGCCCGTCGGCTTCATGGTGTTGAAAACCGGCGTGAACCGCGAGCATGTGGAGATCGTCAAGGAGGTCGTGCAGATGGTGCGCGACGACATCGGCGCGGTCGCCAGCTTCCGCAAGGCCGCCGTCATCGACCGCTTGCCCAAGACCCGCTCAGGCAAGATCCTGAGGAGGACCATGCGCCAGATCGCCGACGGCGAGGACTTCCCCATGCCCGCCACCATCGACGATCCCGCGATCCTGGACGAAATCCGCGAAGCGCTGAAGCCGCTGGGGTATGCAGGGGGATAACACAGCGTTTATTGTCGCGGGCGGGAAGAACTAACCTTCTCCTTTGTTGATATATTGCATAATCACCACTCCAACTCGCCGGTCGCTGTGTAGAGCACGACGAGCAGCCCATCCTGCGACTTGGATGGCAGGTCAAGGTCAAAGCAGTCCGCCAACGCCATATAGGCCAGATAGACCTCGTCCGGGTCCGCCTCGGGAACCCAGCCGCCCGCGAACTTCTGCCAATCCGATCCTGCCGTAACTTCTGGATGCCGGGGGTTTCAGCAACACATGCACTGCAATGAAGGCAGGCCATGGCGTAGCTTACGGTACGTAAACTTGAAGGGCGTGTGCCCGAAGCGTCATGGCCCGTCAGCCACGCGGCGAATTCCTCCGCTGTGAAGGCTGCGACCTCGACCATCGAAAACCTCTCAATAACGTTTGGGAATGTAGCGGGTGAACCAGGTGGCCGCGAGCATGCCCGCGCCGGCGAAGACGAAGACTGCGGGCAGGGGGAAGAAGAGCAGGATCACGGAGAACGCGCTCTGGGGCAAAACGCGTCCCACGTCGCGGTACGTCGTGTAGAGCGACATCATCTCGGCGCGTTCGTGCGGCCGCACGGCGCGCACGAAGACCGCGTTGCCCACGGCATCCAGCCATGACGCGCACAGGCAGGCGACCAGCAGCAGCGCGACGCCGACCGTCGGCATGCCCGAAAACACGGCCATCACCAGGGCGGCGATGCCGGTCGTGACATAGCCCAGGGCCAGGAAGCGGCGCATGCCCATCGATCCGACCATGCGGCCCCAAAGCGGTGTCAGCATCACGGCGGCGGCACCCATCGAGACGACCAGCCCCGCGTCCTCGTCGCTGAAGCCGTTCTCGACGCAATAGATCGGCGCATAGATGAAGAAGATGTTCCACCAGGACGACCGGAAGAGTGCCAGAAGATAGGCCAGACGCAGGCGCGACTGGCGCAGGAAACGAGGAATGAAGCGCAGCGGGTTGGAATGGGCGCCGCCCAGAACCCTGGTATCGACGACCAGGCGTTTGACCAGCACATAGGCGCAGACCCCGGCGGTCAGCACCGCCATCAGGAAGAAGGGCGACCACAGCCCGACTCGGTCGGTGATGAAGACGCCGAGCCACGGTCCCAGCGTGAACCCCGCGCCCAGGCAGGCCATGCGCACGGCTTCGAAGCGCACGAACGCCTGGCGCGGAATGCGCTCCATGATCGCCACGTTGATGGCGATGTCGATGGCCAAGAAACCGAAAGTATAGAGGATGGTCCCGAGATAGAGCGCCCAGACGGCGCGGGTCGGCATCATGACCGCCGCCGCGACGATGCAGGCCGTGCTCGCGATGCTGCTCCAGCGCCGCCCCATGCGGTCGATCATCATCGGCACGACAAGCGCCCCGGCGAGGCCGACCACGCCCGCGACCAGGTAGAACTCGCTCACCTTCTGTGCATCGCCCAGGAGGTCGAGCGCGAGCAGGGGGATGACGGTGAATGGGATGGCCAGTGCCAGGATCAGCACACCCGACATCACGGCCAGCGTTAGCGCCAGCGGTATGTCGTGCACGTTCAATAGCCGGGCAAGTCTTGCAGACACGGAATGCCCCCTGACGCGGCTGCGTCACGCGATAACCGACCCCCCAAAGGGTACCCGTGTCAAGCAGGCCGGCGCTGCCAGACTGGGTCGAGGTGGATGGTGAACCGCTCGCGGATGCGGGCGTCCGTCTCGGAATCGATGTGGGTCGGCAGGTGGGACTCCAGCACCGATCTCGCCCGATCGCGCGCGCGCTCCCAGATGTCATGCGATCCTGCCTCGGCCCAGTCGTCGGGGGAGGCGCGGTCGGCGTAGCGGGGATAGACGTATTCGATTTCCATCAGATCCATGGTCTGTTTTGCGCCCAGATAATGGCCCGCTCCCGTCACGGTTTCGGCGACCACGTCCACGGAGAGCGTTTCGTCGGTGACCTCGATGCCGCGTGCCATGCGCCGGATCACACCGAGCATTTCGTCGTCGATGATGAGCGCCTCATGCGAACAGCCCAGCAGGCTCGCCAGCATGCCCGCCGACTCCCAGACGAAGCCGCCGCCCGACATGGCGGCCATGGCCATGGTGAGACCCTTTTCGAAACCGGCCTGGTTGTCGGGCAATTTGGAATCGGTCATGCCCGCACCGCAGCCGCCGGGAATGCCGTAGAACGCCGCCATCTGGCCCACGCCCGCGCACAGCAGGGCCTGCTCCCCGCCGCCGCCGCTGAACGCGCCGGTGCGCAGGTCCGAGACGAAGAGCCAGTTGCCCATGGCGACGGGATAGCCCCGTTGGATGAGGTTGATGACGCAGAGCGAGGCGAGCGACTCCGCGCAGCCCTGGACCAGGGCGCCCGCCAGCGCGGCGGGTGAGGTCGCACCGGCCTGTGGTCCGGTCAGGCAGTGGAGCGGCATCCCGATATCGATCGCTGCACAGGCCGCATCCAGGCTGTCGGCGGCAAAGGTCATGGGCGAGACGACGGTCGTCGCGTGGACCGTGCAGAACGGCCGTTTGGCAAACGCGCCTTCGCCGCCGGCCAGCAGGTCCAGCATGGGGAGGGAGCGCGTGACGTTCTCTGCGCTGGCGTAACTCGTGGCGATGTGTTTCCGCGTGCCCGCTGCGCAGGCATAGATCGTATTGATGTCGAACTCGAAGACATCGGCGATATCGGTCGCGACCACGGGCCGCGTGATCCACTGCAGGTTTTCCAGTGTGTCGCAGACCCGCGCGATGTCATAGAGATCACGCAGCGTGCTGGGTCGGTAGCTGCGTGTTTCGATATCGAGCATCTTCACAGCGGCGCCGCCTGTGCAGAAGTTCACGGTGCCGTTGCGCGCCTCGAAATCGAACTCCGGGTCGCGGCCGTGCACCACAAAGCGTCTGGCGGCCTTGTCGAGCAGATCCTCGACCAGCGCGTGGGGGAACAGCAGCCTGCCGGTCTCCGAAAACGTGCAGCCGCCTTGCAGTGCGGCTGCTTTGACACGTTCGGTCGGGGCCGCCATGCCGACCTCTTCCAGAAGATCGAGGGCCGCGCCGTGTACGCGCGTCACGTCATGATCGCTGAGCGGCCGGTAGGGGCTGGTCAGGGCGCTGCCCTGGACCATCGTCATCGATTGCGCCGCCGCCAGCCGCTGCCTGCGGCGCGCCTTGCGCCCACCGTGACGGCTCGGTGGTGACGTTTCGCTCATCGGACCTTCCTGCCTTGCGGCACCTCACGATCGCACTCTGGGCCGGTGCGCGCCCGCCATACAAGCCGTCCGCCTGCTAATTCGCCCGGGCCGTGAAGGTCAGGACGTTGCGCGGACCGCCTTCGCGCCGGGGATTGGGCAGACTGCGTTCTTCGAACTGTCCACTGGTATTAGGTGTCGATCACACGCCTCCGGAAGCCGGGAAAGCGGTCGAAAGCTGCAACGGCGGCGCGCCGCCCCACGCCATGTCCTCACGCGGGGCCTCGACCAGACGGACCTCACCGATCTCAGCCATGCCCGGCGACGATCTCCCTGATCTTGTCCGCCACCACTTCGGGCTTATGGCGGAAGAGCGAGCAGTGGCCCATGCCCTTCAGCAGGTGGAAGTGGCCGTCCGCGGCGGCATCGGCGACCAGTTTGCCGCGCGCCGGCGGCGTCTGCATGTCCTGCTCGAACCCGATGACGTGCAGCGGACGGGTCGCGCCGGGCAGGCGGTCCATGGCGGAATACTCCAGGCATGCCTGCCACTGGGCTGCCAGCATGTCGCCATCCCGGTCGCCATAGGCCGCCACCACCACCGGCTTGCATTTTTCCCAGAGCGCATCGTCGCCCAGCACTTCGGACGGATACATCAGTAGTGCGTAATGGGTGAGCGCGAAGTCGGACGGCAGGGTGCCGCCGCCTTCGCGGAAGCGCACCTCCGAATCCTCCCACTCGTGGATGAAACCCGCCTTCTTGCCCGACGTGCCCATGGCGATGCCCAGGCGCACGAGGTCGGGGTGCGACAGGATCATCTCCTGGACGATCAGCGCGCCCATGGAAAGACCCACGACCACGACAGGCGGCTCGCAGACCTCTCGGATCAGCGCGGCGAGATCGTCCGCATAGAGTGCGATGGGCCAGGGCGGCTGTTTGCGGCTGACGGTCCTGCCCGCACCGCGCGGATCGAAGCTGGTGCAGCGGAAATCGGGGAAGAGATCGAACTGCTCGCCCCATTCCTCGCCGATCTGGTCACCGCCTGGACACCAGACGATGTCGGGCCCATCGCCCTGCTGCACATAGTGCAGGGAGACCTCGGGTGTTTCGAAGGTGGCATGGCGCATGGCAGACATCCCTGGAGAGGGTTGATGGAGAACGCTAATCCGGTTCGCTGCGCAGTGCGATCCAAAACGGCCTCAATAGCCCGGTTTCAGAATCAGATTGAGGCGCGGGCCGACCTCGTGAAAACCATAGTTCTTGTAAAACGCCACCGTGCGCGCCCAGGTGTCGTTGGGCGGTGCTCCGACTTCCAGCATCGGCCAGCCCTTTTCACGGGCATGCGTCACCGCCGCGTCGGTCAGCGCCTTGCCGACGGCGCGGGAGCGGTAGTCGGGCCGGACGTAAAGTTCCGCGATTTCCCCGAAAGCGCCGGCGGCGTATACGGCGTAACAGGTCGAAAGGGTGAGGGCGCCCGCAACCGCGTCGTCATCCCACGCCAGAAAGGCGACCAGGCAGTCGGGCTTGTCGAGCAGCGCGGTCGTCGCCTGAACACGGGCCTCGCCGCCGGAAGGGGCCTCGAACAGTTCCGCCAGCAGGGCGTTCACGGCTTCGGCGACGTGGCGGGCATCGTTCGGATCTGCGCGTTTGATCGTGACGGACATCGGTTATCTCCAGGGTGAGCGTTTCAACCAAACCATCATGACGGCAAAACGCTTCCAATCAGACCCCTCGGCGCGAAGGAATTTGCCGTATCTTGGCGGGTCGTCATCCGTGTCGATAAGGCTGAGGGCCCGCCTTTCGCCATCTCCAGCGCGGCCTCCAGGTGTTCGCAACCGGATAGACGTCGTGCCGGTTGCGGGTGCTCGGGAAGCGCTGCCTGCAGGATCTCTCCCGCGACGGCATCGATGGCTTCGGCCAGAGCTTGCGGTGCGTGCGCCGTACGCAGTGACTTCGGTCAGGGCCAACTGATAGGCCGCGAGCTCCGCGGCTGCTGTACGGGCACCACTTGCCGCGATAGAACACGATGACGGCGGGGCCCTCCATCAGGAGCGTGCGCAGCGCCGTGGCGTTGCCGCAGGCGTCGGAGAGAATGAAGTCGGGCGTCTGATCGCCGGGTTTGAGCGCATTGTCTCCGGCGCCCCATCGCGATCATCGCGCTGACGGTGCCCGCGACCTCGGCAGGCATGCCCTGTTCGATGGCGTGGAGTTGGACTTGCGGGCGCATAGGCGTCATCGCGGCTTGCTTGTCGGGTCCGTTCTCCAATATTGGTGTCCTGTGTACTGGTGACAACGGAACAACGACATGAGCGATACCGCCCCGCGCTGGCTAACGCCGATGACCGACTACGGACCCCTTGCGGTGTTTTTCGTCGCTTATCTGACGGTCGACCTCATGACCGCGACCGCCGCGCTCATGGTCGCGACGCTGGTCGCGCTCATCGTCGGTTATGCGGTGGCGCGGACCATTCCGAAAATGGCGCTGCTCACCGCGGCCATGGTTGGTCTGTTCGGCGGCCTGACCCTCGTTCTCCAGGACGAGACGTTCATCAAGATGAAGCCCACTATCGTGCAGCTTCTCTTCGCGGGATTGCTTGTGGTAGGGCTTCTGCTCGGCAAGTCTCCGATTAAATTCGTCATGGGCAAGGCGCTCGATCTCGACGACCGGGGTTGGCGCATCCTCACCCTGCGTTTTGCGGGCTTCTTCGTCGCCATGGCGGCGCTCAACGAATTGATATGGCGCACCCAGTCGCTCGATTTCTGGGTCACGTTCAAGGTGTTCGGCCTGATGGGCCTCACGCTCCTTTTTATCGTGCTCCAGATTCCGTTTCTCAACCGCCACGCCAAACAGGACGAGGAATCCTGACGTCTGGTCAGTTGCGCTGCTGGATCAGGGCGGCTTTGACGCCGTGTGCGAGATAGATGCTGCCGCTGACGTAGCGCAGAAGCGGGCTTTGCGTGACCAGGTGGCCAAGCGAGGCGCGCAGGCCGCCAAGGCAAGCGTTTGTTCTCTGTCCCGATTCCCCCAAAAGCGTGTCATCCCGGCCTTTGGGATCTCGGCCAGCACGAAACTTGAAGAAACGCGCGCGACGAGATCCCGGATCGCGGTCGCATGGCTCCCTTGTCCGGGACGACACGCTTGGGTCGAACTCGTTGCCATGACGAAGTCGGGATGTGTGCATCCCATAGCGCGGGATCCGGGGGATTACATTTCACCCGGTTCGGCGCTCTTGTCGCTCTCGCGCTCGGCGAGTTCGGCGCGCGCGCTTGCCAGGTTCTTTTCCAGCGCGGCTGCTTTGGCGTTGGCCTTTTCGATCTCCGCGTTGAGATCCTTGGCGTTGCACAGGCCCAGCAGCACGGGATCCTTGGGCTCCAGTTCCTCGGACGTGCGGTGGGTGCCTTCGCGCACCTGGGTAATCGTCTGTTTGGTCGTGCCGATCAGGCGCACGATCTGGGCGTCGGCAAGCTGGGGAAACTGCTTGGTGAGATAAAGAATGCCGGCAGGCTTGTCCTGGCGCTTGGCGACCGGGGTATAGCGTGCCTTGCTCTGCTTCACCTTGGGCAGGTCCACGCGCTTGCGCAACTGGACCGTCGCACTGGGGTCGACCTCGCAGCGCTTGATCTCTTCGGCGTCGATCTGGCCGCACAGCACGGGGTCCTGGCCGATGATGTTGGTCGCGACTTCGCCATCGGCGATGCCCTGAACCTCAAGCGGGTGCATGCTGCACAGATCGGCGATCTGCTTGAAGGTCAACGTCGTGTTGTCGACCAGCCACACGGCGGTCGCCTGGGGCATCAACAACTGGGTCATGAATTGCTCCTAAATTATCGCACCGGCCAAACGGCCTGGCTGCGTGTCGGGGTGCTACTTAACGCCAAAACCACCCAGCGTCCACGGGCTAGACGATCTCCAGGACCACCTTGCCGACATGGTCGCCGTCGATGGCGTTTTGCGCTTCGGCAGCCTCGCTCAGAGGAAAGGTTGCATGCATCACCGGACGGATGCGCCCGCTTTCCAGCAGAGGCAGCACTTCGCGCCGCAGTTCCTCGGCAATCGCGCCCTTCTCCAGTACGGAGCGGGCGCGCAGCGTGGAACCGGTGATGGTGGCGCGCTTCATCATCAGCGGCGCGAAGTTGATCTCGGCCTTCGAGCCGCCCAGGAAGGCGATGAAGCACAGACGCCCTTCGATGGCCAATGCCTTGATGTTGCGCGCGATGTAGTCGCCGCCGACCATGTCCAGAATGACGTCCACACCGCGTCCGTCGGTCAGTTCCTGCGTCACGGCGACGAAATCTTCGGACCGGTGGTTGATCGCGCGTTCCGCGCCCAGGTCTTCGCAGGCCCGGCAGCGCTCGTCGGACCCGGCGGTGACGAATACCCTGCAGCCGCGCGCCCGGGCCAGTTGAATGGCCGTGGTCCCGATGCCGCTCGCCCCACCGTGGACCAGCAGGGTTTCCCCGCCCTGCAGGCGGGAGCGCTGGAAGACGTTGGTCCAGACCGTGAAAAAGGTCTCGGGCACGGCTGCCGCTTCGACCATGGAAAAATCCTCGGGGATCGGCAGGGCCTGGGGCACGGGGACGACGCAGTATTCGGCATAGCCGCCGCCCGTCACCAGGGCCATCACCTTGTCGCCGGATTTGAGGTCCGCGGAGTCAGGGCCGTTGGCCACGACCTCTCCGGCGATCTCCAGTCCGGGAATGTCGCTTGCGCCCGGCGGCGGCGGATAGCCGCCTGCGCGTTGCAGGATATCGGGCCGGTTCACGCCCGTCGCATGGACTTTCACCAGAACCTCGCCCACGGATGGCTCCGGCACAGGGCGCTGCGTCAGCTTGACGACCTCGGGGCCGCCCCCGCCGTCATATTCGATGGCGTTCATGGTTTCGGGCAGGTTGGTGCTCATGGTGATCCCCGGAGGCGTTGCCACGGTTTGTGCTCCTTTGAGGAAAAGAGCGTGATGCATCCCTAACTATCGTGAAAGAACGTGTCTGCCTATCGTCTGTGAGATGGAACGTCGGATCGCGCCACGGCTTTGATTCGTGATCATTGGGTGTGACATACACGTATACCAAAAGGAGCCTGTTCATGACCAAACAAGCTGCAGTGTTGAGAAATGCGAAAGATGGGTGGGTTATTGATGCGAAAGATGTTGTGACGGCGATGTGGGATTACGTGACCGGATGCGGGATTCAACGGGATGTTGAGACAATCAATGCGCCCCCATCGCCTTCGGGGTCAGGGTCCGCGTCGTCGTCGAGGGCGTCGATGACGATGCGGGAGATCGCCTCTGTGTCCTGGGTCGAGAGGCCGAGGAGGAGCGCCCGCGACGCAGGCTGCGTCCTGAATAAACGCCTTGCGTTTAGTCGTTCAGTCGCCATGTGACCGCGCGCCCGCGCCCCCGATGCAAGGCCGCTTGCATGACTCCTGCAACGGCCCTGAAGCGCCCGTGAACGGCCCTCCCGGGAGGCTCGGTCCCCGGCCCGAATCGAACCCGAAATCAACAATGTGTTGAAATAATCAACATCGCCGTCACAACATCTTTCGCATCAAAAACCCGCGCGTTTTTCGCGTGCCTCTAGTTTGGCAGGGTGCGATGACCGTCGGTGCGGGCATCTTCATTGCCATCACGCTGTGGGTCGGTCTCATCGTGGTGGCGATGGCGGTGAACCACGGCTTCCAAGGCGCAAAACGCTTGCTCACCGTCATCGACAGTGGGCACTGGCTTGGCGTCCTGCTCGTCCAGGGCGTGATCATCGCGCTGTTCGGAACGTAAAGGCTCTGGCGGAACCCTCAGCCATAGTTCGGCAGTTCCGGGCAGTCGGGATCAAGCGGATAGACCGGGCGGCGGACCTTGGAGAACGTGAAGAGGCTGTTGTCGCTCGACGTGACGCCGACGCCGTTGCAGGGAATCTCCGCCTTGGCGATGGCCTGGAAACCGGCGCGGAAGTGGATGCGCGATTTCAGGATCAGGTAACGCTTGTTGGTCGGCTCTATGCCTACGCTGCGGAAACAGCCGAGATCGTAGGGTTCGGTGTGTTTCGAGATCACCACGACCTGCACGTTGCCGATTTCCAGCACGCCGGACTTGCCCATTGACATGGTCGTGCCGCGTCCCATAGGGACCGTAACGACAAAATCACCATCGGTCAGCGAACGGACCTTGCCGGTCACGCGCAGCGGTTCGCCGGCCATGCCGATCTCGGGCATGTCGACCTTGCCGCCCAGATCGACCGTGATCTCCGCACCCACACCCGCCTTCTCCATGGCTTCGATCACCCCGGGGTCGCAGATGCCGAACATGGCGATATCCTCTAGGCCCTGATCGAGGACCTCTTTCAGCACGGCGGTCGTGTCTTGGGTGCCGCCCGAAGCAGAGTTGTCGGCGTGATCGAGCAGGATGATCGGCCCCTCGGTCATTTCCTTGGCGCGTGCCACGGTTTCGTCCAGCGGATCGGAATGGAAGAGCCACCCTTCCTTTTCCTTCCACGCTTGGACCAGCATACGTTCTGCGCTTTCCCGGGCCTCGCCGCGGTCACCGTCGGCCACGGTCACCACCGACAGGCCGGCGTTGTGGATGTCGGCCAGCGGAAAGCCGCCGAAGACGCTGGCGGCCAAGAGGCCATCGGCTTCGGCCGCGCGCGCCATGGCCAGCATCGGCTTCATGGGATGATCCTGATGCCCCATGCGCAGGGTCTGGGCCAGGATCGGGCGCTGGTCCCAAGCCATCATCGGCTTCACGTCGCCTTTCAGCGTGCGCACCATGATCTTGCCGGCATGCTCGCCGGCCTCGTACATGTCGATATGCGGATAGGTCTTGTAGCCCACCAGCACCGTGCAGTTGTCGACGATCTCGTTGGTGATGTTGGCGTGGAGGTCCAGGCTGATGGCGATGGGGAGATCCGGCGCCATCTCGCGGATGCGCTTCAACAGCGTGCCTTCGCCGTCCTGCGTGGTTTCGACCACCATGGCGCCGTGAAGGTCCAGGAAACAGACATCGCATCCGGCCGCGATCGCTTCGCAGATCGCGTCGCACATCGTGTTGTAGGCACTTTCCTGGACATACCCGCTGGGCGCGGCATTGCCCGCGATGGGCGTGGTGATTTCCATGCCCTCGGCATCGGCAATGTCCAGGAACGCGCCGATGCCGGTGCCCGTGCCTTTGAACCGCCGGTAAACCTCGAGACCAACGGGCACGTCGGGCGATCCGAAGCGGGAAAGGGGCGTGGGCACGGGCGAGAACGTGTTTGTCTCGTGCTCCATCATCGCGACGACAGCGCGCAGGGTCATGGTTTCAGGTCCTCAGATGGTTCAGTTGTAGACTTCGCCGACCGTCAGCGTCCAGCGCACCAGGTTTTTCAGGCATTTGCCTAGCGCGTCATCGAAAGCCTCAATGATGTCGGCCATGGCGCCGGATTGGGATCGCACCGATGCCTCGAAGCTCTCGTTGGCGACAATTGATCGGTCCGGCATTTTGATCAGCTTGACATTGATGCGCACATGCGCGGTCGGAATGGTCGCGCCGTCGAAGTATTCGGCTTGGAATTCCCGCACCTCGGGCAACAGGACGAAGGTGCTGCGCAATCCGGACGACTGACGCCCGACCGAGGAAATCATACCGGAGTTTTCGAAGGATTCGACGATCAGGCCCTGCACCATGTCGGGTGCACGGTCAGTCCAGTTGGCGCGTGCGTAATACTGCACCTGCATCGGCGTGTGCATCAGCGCGATGCGCTGGTTGTTCAGTGCCGCCGGGGCATAGGGCTGATCGACGGCAAGCTGGAAGGAGACTGGCAACAGATCGTCGCCAAAGGTGCTCTTGGGCGTCAGCCAATAGAGATTGGGTGGGTTCTCGGCCTGGGCGATCAGCTGTGCGCATCCACCCAACAAGGTGGTTACCGCGAACCCGGTGCAGCCTTGTAGGAACAGACGTCGTGTCATGGTGCCTTCCGACTCATTGGGCCTGGTATCCGCTCTGGTTTCCGCCGAACAGGAAGGAGGCAGGGTCGCGCTCCAGCTGTACGGCGATCTGGGTGAGCGATGCGACGAGCGCGCGCGCATCCACGATGAATTGGGTGAATTCGTAGAGACCGTTCTGCGCGAACTCGCTGATTGGCGCCTCGTTGCCCTGAAGGATCGTCTGGGTCGCCGCGGCCGCACCTTTGATCGACGACGCGGCCGAGCGCAGGTCGGCAAGCGTGGCCTGAATGTTGGGCTCGGCGTCCGCAATGGTACGGTCCGCGGTTTCCAGCGTGGTGCGTAGGCTTTCGAGCGTCTTGCTCGCGTCTTCCATCAGGCCGCCGATGTTCGCGCTCAGATCGGCCGAGGCCTTCTGGATATCGGCCGTCGTGTTCTGCACGTTGGCGAGCGTCGCCTGCGCATCGGTAATCAGGGCGCCGATGGCATCCTTGTTGTTGGCAACTTCCCCGGTGATCGTGCTGATGTTCTCCAGGATGCTAGACACGGCGGCGCGGTTGTCGTCGCTAAGCATAGCCGATCCACGATTCATCAGTTCGATGGCGGAATTCAGCATATCGGGTGCCGACTGGAACACTTCCTGCAGCGCGGAATTGGCCGCCACGATGGTCGCCCTATGTTTGCCGCGCGGCGGCAGCAGCGGCGGCGCATCCTCGGTGCCGCCGCTCAACTGAACATAGGCCACGCCGGTAATGCCCTGCATCTCGATGGAAGCGATGGTGTCGGTGCGTACGGGGGTGGTGGAATCGACTTGGATCGTGATCAGGATCTTGTCGATGTCGTCTGGCGAGATTTCGATGTTGGTCACGCTGCCCACCGGAATGCCGCGGTAACGCACAGTCGCATCCGAACTCAGGCCCGTGACCGAGCCGGCAAACAGGACATCGTATTCGTCGTACTTCACATCACTGGAGAATTTGGCCAGCCAGATCACGAAGCCCGCAAGGGCAAGCATCATGATCAGAACGAAGGTGCCGACGAGGGTATAACTGGCGCGGGTTTCCATGATTTCAGCTGCCAAAGACGGCGCGCGCACGCGGTCCGCGGAAATATTCATGAATCCAAGGATGATCGTGCTTGAGAAGCTCGGGAATGGTGCCGACCACGATTTTCTTGTCAATGAGCACGGCAATACGGTCGCAAATCGCGATCAGTGAGTCCAGATCATGGGTAACCATGACGACGGTCAGTCCCAAGCTCTGCTGCAGGCTGCGGATAAGCTGGTCGAAATTGGCCGCGCCGATCGGGTCCAGACCGGCGGTGGGTTCGTCCAGGAACACGATGGCCGGATCCAGCGCTAGGGCACGGGCAAGACCCGCACGCTTGCGCATGCCGCCCGACAGCTGGCCTGGATACTTGTCTCCAGCTTCGACGGGCAGGCCAACCATGGTAACCTTGACTTTGGTCACTTCCTGCATCAACCGTGGGGAGAGGTCGATGTATTCCTTCAGCGGTACCATGATGTTCTCTGCGACAGTCAGTGAACTGAACAACGCGCCGTCCTGAAAAAGAACGCCCCAGTGGCTGCGCAGTTCCTTGGCCTGACTGCTGTCCAAGCTGCGGGTGTCGTGACCCAGCACCTCGATCTTGCCGTCCTGGGGTTCGCGCAGCCCGATGATCGTGCGCATCAGGACGGATTTTCCCGTGCCCGATCCACCGACCACGCCCAGAACCTCGCCCCGAAACACGTCGAGATCCACGCCGTCATGAACGGTCTGCTTGCCGAACCGATTGACGACACCTCGCAGGCGGATCACCGGCTCGTCGCCGGTCCGTTTTTTCAGGGTTGGTTCAAGTCGCGCGGGCTGGGCCATGACCTTCAGATACCGATAAAGGAGAAAATGATTGAGAACACGGCGTCGATCACGATCACCAGAAAAATCGATTGTACAACAGCGCGGGTCGTCATGCGCCCGACACTCTCGGCGCTGCCCTCCACCTTGAGCCCGTTGTAGCAGCCGATCATGGCAATCGCGAAGGCAAAGACCGGAGCCTTGATGATGCCTACCCAGAACGACCATATCGACACCGCGCCCTGCAGCTGCGTCAGGAACTGGCCAATCGAAAGATCCAGAGCCACCGTCGCCATCAGCGCGCCGCCGACAAGGCCCGCCATATCGGCATAGAACCCCAGCAGCGGCATCACCAGCACAAGTGCGATGGTCCTTGGAAGCACCAGCAGCTCGATGGGATCGATCCCAAGTGCGCGCATGGCATCGACTTCCTCGTTGACCTTCATGGTGCCGATCTGCGCGGCAAAGGCGCTACCCGAACGGCCGGCAATGATAATGGCGGTCATCAGGATGCCGGTTTCACGCAGAAACGAGATACCCAGCAGGTTGACGGTGAATATCTCCGCACCGAAGCGGCGCAGCTGATCTGCACCCTGAAAGGTCAGGACCACGCCAACCAGAAAGGTCAGCAGGCCGACAATGGGCATCGCGTTGATCCCCACCTGCTCCATGTGGCTGATGACCGATACAAACTTCAGGCGGCGTGGCCGCAATAGCGCCTTGCCCGACGTCAGCATCATCTCGCCGAAAAATTCGAGCATCGAAAGCGATTCACGCCACAGCTGATAGGAATGGTAGCCGGTCCGGTCCGCGAGACGCAGGAACGGATGGAACTTCTGCATCTCTAGCGACGGTTTTTCTTCGCTTTCGACAATGTGATGAAACAGTTCTTCGTGCGAACCGCCGACATGAGCAAATTCAGCCGTAAATCCCTCACTCCTCAGGCGCTCGCGCAAGCGGAACAGAATCCACGCCCCGGCGGTGTCCAGCAGCCCGACGTTTCTCAGGTCGATGGTGACCGTCTGGCCTTGGGAGGGAGAAATCTCTCGAACGTCCTTGTCGATGCGGCCCACGGTCGCAAGAGTCCAGGTTCCGCTGGGCGCGACGACAAACTCGCTGCCTTCCGATGGTGTTTCGATCTTGCCGATCAGGTCCATCGTTTACACCGCTTCCCAGCCCCTGGCGTTGGGTGTCACCATAGAACGATGCATGGTGGATATGCGAGCCCTGTTGTCGATGCCGCGATTACACATAGAGGCTCCGATAATGCGCGCTGGGCGTATCGCTCACGGCCTCGCGCAGCCAGACCTCATTGCCGGCCGATTCAGCAAAGCGGTCGGGCGAATAGGGCGTGGGATCGAACTTCGGATCTTGCGATTCCAGAATCGCGTCGCAAATCACATGGCCCGCCAGAGCGGAGTAGGTCACACCGCCCGAATTCATGGCGCTGGCGACATGTAGGCCCTTGATGCTGCCATAGGGTCCCAGCAGGGGTTCGCCGTCGGGCGTGAAGGTTTCCGGGCCGTTGACAAAGCTGCGGATCGGCGCATCGGCAAGGCAGGGGAAAAGCCACCTGGCCTGCTCGGCGTAGGGTGCGAACTGGTCCCAGTTTTCGTCCAGCAGAGAGAACGAGAAGTCGTCGGGCGGCGCCCCGTGTTCTCCCTCCAGGGTCAGCGCATTGTTGTCGAAACAGCCAAAGAGCAGATCGCCGACCTCTTCTCGGCCGTAGATCGCTGCATCGGGAGAAACAAACGACGGCGTCGTGCGCTCCAGGCGCCGGTCGGCCCGCGCGATGACATAGAAATGTTCACAGCCCCATTGCGGCAGAAGCAAACCTAGCTTGGCAAGAAGACGGCGCGACCACAGGCCGCAACAGACGATCACCGTGTCGCACGCCATTCTACCCTGGCTTGTCTGCAGGCCCGAGGTACTTCCGTTGCGCACCTCGATGTCATGGACGGCGCAACCTTCGGTGACGGTCACACCGCGGCGTCGCGCCGCCTTGGCATAGGCCGCGGTCATGTCGGCGGGATTGAGACGGCCCGACATGCCGTTGAACCAAGCTCCGGCCAGCGCGTCGGAATCGAGGAGTGGATGACGTGCGGCCGCGCCCTCGGGCTTGAGCATGGCATGATCGAAGCGTCGCGCCTCGGCTGCATCCGCCATGGGCCTGAAGCTTTTGAGCGTTTCATTTTTGCTTGCCAGGAAAAGGCGTCCGGTGCGCAACCATCCCGATTCCTGATCGGCCTCCTTCTCGACCACAGGGATCGTCTCGATCATCGTCAGAATGGCATCGTGGCCGGGAATCCAATTGATGTTGCCTGCCGAATGCCACGTCGTGCCCGAGCCTAGGCGGTTGCGCTCAATCAGCGTGATTTCGCCGGCCTCCCGGCACGCTAGGTGCCAGGCCACGCTCGTACCGATGACGCCGCCGCCGACGATCACAATCTTGCGTTTCATGGATACCTTGCCTCCCGGGCACAAGAATGAACATTTCGTTCCCCGGTGCAATCATCCTTGCGGTCAGGGTGCAGCTTGTGCAGCATCGCGCCCATTGTTGCGGGGGCCTCGGGTGCGGGATCGAACGGAGCGACGCGGACGTAGCCAACCGGCAACGTTGCGAGTTTGCGTTACCTGCCGCTGGCGCGGCCAGGACGTGATGGACGACACCTTCGTCCGGCCCGGCCGGCGACTGCACGACCTGGTCAAGGCCGAAGCCGGACCGGAACGTTCGGCGCATGTGCAGGAGATCGTCTGTCTCACCCACTGCATGAATGCCTGCAATGCCGTCGCCATGCAGCGGGGCAAGGTTCCCCTTCTGATGACGCGCATGGCGCCGATGCGCGAGACCGCCCGTGCGATGCTCGAGATGCTGGACCGTTTCGATGCGTCCGAAGATGGCGTTGTGCCCGAAGAGCAGGTGCCTGAAGAAATTCCACATGCCCGTCCGCTGGTGCCTGCTGGGGTGTCGCGCTCTAGGAACCGGTCATGATGGATCAGGGACCGGGAAACAGGGCACGGCGCAAGGAAGACAGACGGTTCCTGACAGGAAAGGGGCGTTATGTCGGCGATCTTGCCGTTCCCGGTGCACTCCACATGCTGGTTGTGCGTTCCGATCATGCCCATGGGAACCTCGCAAAGGTCGACCTTTCCCATGTCCGGGACATGGCTGGAGTGGTCGCCGCGCACGATGGTCGTTCGCTGAGGGAGATGGGACTGGGCGACCTTCCCTGCTTCCGCAACATCGTGGGCCGTGGCGGTGCGAAGCTGATACATCTGCCGCGTCCGCCCGTTGCGGTTGATCGCGTGCGATATGTCGGGGAACCCGTTGCCGTCATCGTGGCGCGTTCTCTCGAAGACGCGGAGAATGCAGCCGACCAGATGCTGGTGGGCATTGATGCGCTTCCTGCCGTAACGGATCTGCGTGAAGCGCTTGAGCCCGACGCGCCGGTCCTTTGGGACGAAATTGGGTCCAATCGTTACTTCACGTTCGATTGGGGCAATGCGGAGGAAACCGATCAGGCGTTTGCGGCTGCCGACCATGTCGTCACCCTTGATCTAGTCAATCCGCGTGTCATTCCCAATCCCATGGAACCTCGGGTCTGCATTGCCTTGCCCGAGGGCGAGCGCCTGACGCTGCATGCCAGCCATCAGAAGCCGCATGATTTGGTGAAGATGATGGCACCGGTCATCGGCATCGATCCCGCCGCCATGCGTGTGATCTCCCCCGATGTCGGCGGCGGATTCGGCGCAAAGTTGTTTCTCTGTCCCGAGGAAACCGTCGCTGCGTTTATGGCGTTGCGGTTGCAGCAGCCGGTCCGTTGGGCCGGAACGCGCGCGGACGCCATGCTGGGCGACGCCCATGCCCGCGATCATATCACCCATGCCGAACTTGCGCTCGACAAGGAGGGAAGATTTCTCGCCCTGCGGGCCGAAGTTCTTGCCGCCATGGGCGGCGCGGTCAGTTCCTTCGCGCCGGCCATTCCGACCCAGTATTTCGCGCCCGCCTGCAGCGGCGTTTACCGCCTGCCCAATATCGCCATCGCCGTTCACGGCGTGCTTTCGAACACCGCGCCCGTCGACGCCTACCGGGGCGCGGGAAGGCCCGAAGCGGCCTACATCATCGAACGGCTGGCCGATGTTGCGGCACGCAGGCTGGGTATCGATCGCGCGGAGACACGCCGCCGCAACATGATCGGTCCCCATGACATGCCGTTCATCACGGCCGGACGCCTCAAGCTCGACACCGGCGATTTTCCCCGTGCGCTGGAAACCGCGCTTGAGCATAGTAGTTATAAATCGTTCGGCGAGCGCCGTGACGCGAACCGCAAACAGGGCAAGCTGCGCGGCTTGGGCCTGGCCTCTTGGTTTGAGCCCAGCGCGGGTGGGCGCCTGGTCAATCCTGACGGGTCGGGCGGCGGTCAGGGTGGTCATGAGTATGCCAGGCTGCGTGTACATCCTGATGGTTCGGCGACCTTGCAGGTAGGCACGCACAACCATGGTCAGGGGCATGAGACGACCTATGCGCAGATCGTCGCGGCCCGTCTGGGACTTCCGCTCGACAAGGTCGATGTGGTGAACGGCGATACCGACGAAGTGAGCTACGGTGGGGGCTCTTTCGGCTCGCGCGGCATCCACCTTGCCGGCAATGCCGCTGCCGCGGCGGCGGACAAGGTGATTGTGAAGGGACGGCGGATCGCCGCACACATGCTGGAGGCCGCGCCTGAGGATATCGAACTCATCGATGGGACATTCCGCATCGTCGGCACGGATCGCGCGATCCCGTTCTCTCAGATTGCCCGCTCGGCCTATGGCGGATTTCATGCTCCCGACGAGGATTTGGAACCGGGACTGGACGAACACGCGTTCTATGTCGGGCACGGTTCGACCTTCCCCGGCGGCTGCCATCTGGCCGAAATCGAGATTGATCCTGAAACTGGCGTTCTCACCCTTGAGCGTTATGTCATCGTCGACGACGTTGGCGTGGCGGTCAATCCGACCATCGTCGAGGGTCAAATCCACGGCGGCGTGACCCAGGGGCTGGGCCAGGTGATGTTCGAAGCAACGCGTTATGACCAGAGCGGCCAGCTGCTGACCGCCTCGTTCATGGACTACACCATGCCGCGCGCCGACGATTTGCCGGACTTTGACCTCAAGCTCTTCGAGACCCCCTGCACGACCAATCCGCTGGGCGTCAAGGGTGCGGGCGAGGCGGGCTGCGTGCCCGCACCCTGCGTCATCATGAGCGCGGTCGCGGACGCCTTGGGCGTCGAACACATCGACATGCCCGTGACATCGCAAGCCCTCTGGCGCGCGCTGCGTCAAACGGCGGCGTAAGCCGACATGGGACCGCTGGCCGCGGCACTTGCCCTCTCGGCGGCGGTGCTGCACGCATCGTGGAACGCGCTGCTGAAGGCCAATTCCGACCGCTTCGCTACGCTGGTCATGATCGGCGCATTCGGTCTGATCGGTGGTCCCATTCTGATCGCGCTCGGCGGTCAGCCCTCTCCCGAGTCTATCCCGTTTCTGGCGCTCTCCTTCCTCATTCACATCGGCTACAACACCTTCCTTCTGTTCGCCTATCGCGTCGCCGATCTCAGCCACGCCTATCCGCTGGCGCGCGGTTCCGCGCCGCTGCTGGCGACGCTGGGCGGCGTCTTCTTGGCCGGGGATCATGTCAGTGCGATGTCGGCGCTGGGCATTCTGGTCATCTGCTTCGGAATCGTGGTGATCTCCATGCAGTTCAATGTGCGCGAGCTTGGTTGGAGCGGTTTGGGCTGGCCGCTCGCCACGGGGTTGATGATCTCCGGCTATACAGTCGTCGATGGCATGGGTGTGCGGGTTTCGGGCAGTCCGTTGGGCTACATCGGCTGGCTCTTTGTCATCGACGGTCTCCCCTTCGTCATCTGGTGTCTGGTGCGCGAACGCGGGCTTGGCGTGAAGCGGTTGATGAAGGTCTGGAAGGTCGGCTTCCTGGGCGGTTTCATGAGCCTGGTCGCCTACGGCATGGTAATCTACGCCATGAGCCTCGTTGCCATTGGGGCGGTCGCAGCGATGCGCGAAACCAGCGTCATTCTCGCCGCCCTCATGGGCACACTTCTGCTCAAGGAGCCGTTTGGCGGTCGCCGTGTTGTGGCCTCGGTCATTGTCGTCGGCGGCGCCGCACTCCTCTATTTGGACCGCTGAAGGCTAATATTATTGCAAGTGATAGCCATTCGCAATAACTCTTAATCGTGACCTCTACCATTCCGCGGGCCTTGTCCTTATCATGGTCGCCAACCGCATGATCAGTGGAACGGGGAGGACATTCATGCACAAGTCACTATCGATCGACCCGGGCAAATGCACCGGTTGTCTGCAATGCGAAATCGCGTGTTCGCTGGAACATGACGGTATGTTCAATCCGTCGAAATCCCGCATCAAGGTCTTCAACTTCGAGGACAAGGGGCGCTTCGTGCCCTACACCTGCACCCAGTGCGCCGAAGCCTGGTGCGCCGAGGCCTGCCCGACGCACGCCATCAGCGTCGACAGGGCGACGGGTGCGAAGATCGTGAGCGACGCGCTTTGCGTCGGCTGCAAGGTTTGCACGATCGCCTGCCCCTTCGGCACGATCAACTTCAACACCGACACCGGCAAGGTCATCAAATGCGACCTGTGCGACGACGATCCCGAATGCGCCAAGGCGTGCCCGACGGAAGCCATCACCTATGTCGACGCCAACTGGACCGGTCTTGAGAAAATGCGCGCTTCGGCAGGTACTGCCGACGCCGCAGCGCAAGGTTAAGGGAGAGAAATCATGGCATGGGCTGGAAAAAATCTGCGGGTCAACCTGACCGAGGGCATCTGCAAATCCGAACCGCTGAACATGGAATGGGCGAAGGCCTATCTCGGCCAGCGCGGACTGGCAACCAAGTATCTCACCGAGGAGATCGATCCCAAGGTCGATCCGCTCTCCCCTGAAAACAAGATGATCATGACCACCGGTCCCTTGACCGGCACCTGCGCCTCCACGGCCGGTCGTTACTCTGTCGTGACCAAGGGCGCGCTGACCGGCGCGATTGCCTGCTCCAACTCCGGCGGCTTCTTCGGCAACGAGATGAAGAACGCCGGCTGGGACCAGATCATTTTCGAAGGCAAGGCGAAGAAGCCGGTTTATCTCTTCATTGAGAACGACAAGGCCGAGTTGATCGACGCGTCCGAGTTCTGGGGTAAGTCGGTCTGGGATACCGAGGAAGGTATCAAGGAAAAGCACGGCGATCCCATGATCCGAGTCGCGTCCATCGGCATCTCCGGCGAGAAGGGCGTGAAATACGCCTGCGTCGTCAACGACATGCACCGCGCGGCCGGGCGCTCCGGTGTGGGCACGGTCATGGGCTCCAAGAACCTCAAGGCCGTCGCCATCCGCGGCACCAAGGGCGTGAAGGTCAAGGATCCCAAACGCTTCGTACAGGCGACGAATGACGCCAAGAAGGTGCTGGCCGACAACGCCGTCACTGGTCAGGGCCTGCCCGCCATGGGCACGCAGGTGCTGATGAACGTCATCAACGAGGTCGGCGCGCTGCCCACGCGCAACCACCGCGACAGTCAGTTCGAAGGTGCCAACGACATTGGCGCCGAGGCCATGGCGAAGGAGCGTGAGAGCGACGGCAAGTCGAACCTGGTGACCAACGCGGCCTGTTTCGGCTGCACGATCGCCTGCGGGCGCGTCTCGCAAATCGACCGCACGCATTTCTCGGTCGCCGAGCGGCCCGAGTACCAAATCATCTCCGGTGGTCTAGAATACGAAGCGGCCTGGGCGCTGGGCGCTGCCACGGGCGTCAACGACCTTGAGGCGTTGACCTTCGCCAACTTCATCTGCAACGAGCAGGGCCTCGATCCCATCTCGCTGGGCGCCACGGTCGGCGCAGCGATGGAGATGTTCGAGGAAGGTATCATCACGACCAAGGAAACCGGCGGTATCGAGCTCAACTTCGGTAAAGCCAAGGCGCTCTGCGATCTGGCCGAACTGACCGGCAAGGGCGAGGGCTTCGGCGCCGAGATCGGCCTTGGCTCCAAGCGGCTGTGCGAAAAGTACGGCCATCCAGAGCTTTCCATGTCCGTGAAGGGCCAGGAATTCCCGGCTTATGACGGTCGCGGCATCCAGGGCATGGGTCTCACCTATGCCACCTCCAACCGCGGCGCCTGCCACCTCAGAAGCTACACGGTGGCATCGGAGATCCTGGGCATCCCGGAAAAGACCGATCCGCTCGAGTCCGACGGCAAGGCCGGTCTGGTGCGCGCGTTCCAGGATGCGACCGCTGCGGTCGACTCCTCGGGCATGTGCGTCTTCACGACCTTTGCCTGGACGCTGGAAGACTTCGCCCCGCAGATCAATGCGGCCTGCGAAGGCGAGTGGACGGCCGAGCGCCTGCTGGAAGTCGGCGAGCGCATCTGGAACCTGGAGCGCCAGTTCAATTTGGCCGCGGGCTTTACGGGCAAGGACGACACGCTACCCGCGCGCCTTCTGAAAGACGCCGCCAGGACCGGTCCGGCCGAAGGCAAGACCAGCGGGCTTGAGAGCATGCTGCCCGAATACTATGAAATCCGCGGCTGGACGCCCGACGGCGTCCCCAGCAACGAGACGCTTTCGCGCCTCGGCGTCTGACCGCCCGGACAACGACCCAAGGCGATGGGGTGGCTGTATGATGCAGCCGCCCCATTCCGTCTCGACAAGGACGATCACAGGACCGCGATGCGCGTGACACTCAAACTCTTCGCCTCCCTGGCGCCATTCCTGCCCGATGGGGCTGAGAACAATATGATCGATCTCGATCTCGACGAAGGCACGACGATCGCGCAGGCCTTCGAGCGTTATGAGGTGCCGCGCAAGATGTGTCACCTAGTGCTGGTCAACGGCATCTTCGTCGCTCCGCGCGCGCGCGATGACCATGCGCTCAAGGACGGCGATGCGCTTGCCGCTTGGCCTCCGGTCGCAGGCGGATGACTCCTGTGCCCGTCACGATCGTCAAGGACATGGCGATCACGGTGTCGGGCTTCTTCCGCTTGCTACCCCGCGCACTCGACGGCCAAGATTACCGCGTCGAAGGCCGGACCGTGCTGGTCGGCGAGGGCGACCGGAGCGTCACGATCACCATCGAGGAAGCCGGACCGCGCCGCATCGCGCTGGTCATGATCGAGCGCTGTATCGTCACGCTCGTCTTCACCGACTACGACGATGCCACCCGCGAGGCCTTCCTGGTAACCTTCGACCGCGCCTTTCAACGCGGCGGCGGTTGAGAGGCACGGTGTTCGGGACTTGCTCCAACCTGATCCTCGGCCTTTGAGGCTGTGAGGGATTACCGGGTTGTGTGTTTTGTGGTTCGTTCCGGTTGTGGAGGAAGGAGCGATGTCACGGACAGCCCGATATTTGACGGCGGATCGTTCGCGGGCTGGTTTCGCGCCTGTCGACCTTGACGCGTTTTGCCCGCAGCCGGGGCACGCGTCTGGAGCGGGTCGTGCGCCTTGCCTGCGAGGGTGTTGCCGCCCCGCGCGCGGAGGTCGCCCTCGATCCCGGCGCGTGCCGCTCGATCGGGGCTGTGACAGCCGTGACGCCATCGTCGCCCCGGCCAGAACGCAAGCCGGGCCGGTCACGGTCTACATGCCCACGCCCGATGAGGCCGGCGAGAACGATCTCTCCCCGGCATCGCGCGCCAGCCTGCGTTACAGGCGAAGGAAAGAACCCGAAGCGATCGAAAGCCGGCGCACCGGAAGACGCACATGCGCCGAACTCATCCACGCCCACTGCAGGAACCGGGCCCTCGAGCGCATCGACGTGCGCGGAGGCTCAAGGCACACGCCATCGTCCCTGTGGCACGCACCGGCCAACGACATCCTGGCAACGCAACGCATCAGGGCCGCTGCGCAAAACACCTGAAACAAGATCAAACGACCGGGCACCCTGAGAGCAACGACTGGCCTCACCGTCTTGCAGCACAAATCAAACAAATCGCGATCCCTTCACAAACTCGAAAGCCGGGGATTATAAACCCGGTGCAGGACGAAACGCTTCGTCACCTTATAATTGAGCCGTCAGGCTCCCTTCCTCAAACGTTCGTCGCTACTTGGACGTTCGTGCGTATGGACCCCAACTCCCGGATCAGGCAGGTTCGAACGTTTCGTTGGGTACCAGCCAGGATTTTTCCTGGCCGACCACCTCGAAGCCTGCCTTTTAGTAGACTGCAAGGGCACGGGGATGATCACGTGTGTTGGTGTCGACCCTGACTTTCTCGATCCCGGGTCGCCATAGCGCATCGATCATCCTGTCCAGGAAATAGCCGCCCAGCCCCTAGCCGATGAACTCGGGCAGCAGACCGAACAGGCAAAGCTCCGAGACATTGTCGCACCGGAAGTCGAGTTCGACGAACCCGGCCGGAATCCAGCGACATAGAGCACATAGATTCCGACCTTGTCGTCGTGGACGATGGCTTTGAGATCGTCTTCATCAAGTGCCACAACCGGTCGATCCAATTCCAGTTTCGCCCCACCGTGCGATAGAGCCAGAGGTAGAACGACAGCGACGGCCTTTCCGCACGCGGGATGGTGAGCTTGCGCAGCGGAGCCGGTCTCGCGGTGCGCTTTGGACGCGCATACATTTCCAGAACGGTGATGACCGTATCCAGACTGCGCGTTTCGTCCTTGTCGAAAACCTCGGCCATGAAATTCAGGCGGGCCCGGTTTCGACCGGGGTGTCGTCGCGCCCGCCCCATTCGGTCCAGGAACCGTCATAGACCGCAACCTTGCGCGCGCCGATCAGGTCCAGGGCAAGTGCCAGGAAACTCGCACTAATACCTGAACCGCAGGTCGTGGCCACCGCCTTGTCGGGATCGACGCCAATCCCAGCGAAGGCGGCGCGCAGCGCGTCGTCATCTTTCACGGTGGCATCGTCGTTAAGCAGCGTGGAATAGGGAAGATTGCGGCTGCCGGGAATGTGGCCGCTGCGCAGACCGGGCCTGACTTCTTCTTCCTCGCCCGTGAATCGTCCCGCACCGCGCGCATCCACGACCTGTTCGCGCCTGCTCTCGATGTTGGCGAGCATCTGTTTCCGGTCGCGCACCAGGAAGGTGTTCGTGCGCGCCGTCAGGTGCCGCTCGCGGGGAATGACCGCCTCGTCGTCGACCGGACGGCCTTCCGCGAGCCACTTGGCAAGGCCGCCGTCCAGCACGGCGATGTCCTCGTGCCCGAAGACCCGGAACATCCACCACCCGCGCGCAGCAGCCATCATGTTGCCGCCGTCATAGACGACGATGCGCACACCGTCGCCCAGTCCCAGCTTGCGCGCCCTGCTGGAGAATTTCTCAGGCGAGGGAAGCATGTGGGGCAGGTCGCTGTTCTCGTCAGAAATCTCGTCGATGTCGAAGAATACGGCTCCGGGAATATGGCGTTCTCCGTATTCGGCGCGCGGGTCTCGCTTTTCGGTCGGCAGATACCAGGAACCGTCCACGACGCGCACATCCGGCGCATCCAGATGTTCTGCCAGCCATTCTGTCGAAACCAGACTTTTGCCATGACTCATGAACTACTCCGCTAATCCAGCAGGACGACGTTGACGCGCCGGTTCTGCTTACCCTTGTTCTCTATTTTGGAAACCGCGATGCCGCCCAGATCGCCTGTGCTGGATACGTGCGTGCCCCCGCACGGCTGCAGGTCCAGACCTTCGATCTCCAGTAACCGCACATGACCCGTGCCGGTTGGCGGTTTGACCGACATGGTGCGGATCAGTTCGGGCTGGCCGGCGAGTTCCTCGTCGGTGATCCAGCGCGGACGCACCGGCCGGTCCTCGGCAACGATGGTTGCCAGCTGCTGGGTCAGGTCGTCCTTGGTCATGTCCGGTTCGGGCCAGTTGAGATCGATTCGGCTTTTCTCCGCGCCTACCGATGCTCCCGTGATCTCCGCATCGATCAGCGCGCAGATCAGGTGCAGGGCGGTATGCATGCGCATGTGACGGTGACGCCGGTCCCAATCGATCTCTGCAGCGACGGGCGTGCCGGAGGAGGGCAGTGCGGAGTCTTCCACCGCGATATGCACAACGTCTTCCGGATTATCGCCCTTGATTGTGTCGACGATCTCCACGGCCACGCCGTCGGGAAGGGTCAGTGTACCGATATCGCCGGGCTGTCCGCCGCCTGTCGGATAAAACACCGTGCGGTCGAGGCGGATGCGGTTGCCGTCGACCGATTCCACGTTGGCCTGACAGCCTCGCGCGTATGCGTCATCGCGGAACACGAGTTCCATGTCAGGCCATCCAGGGCGGGATCGGTAGGTTGCGTTCCCGCAGAAACGCGGGATTGTAGACCTTGCTCTGATAGCGTGTGCCGACGTCGCACAGGATGGTGACGATGGTGTGTCGGGGACCCATCTCCTTGGCGAGCTTCATGGCGCCGGCGACGTTGATTCCGGTCGAGCCGCCCAAGCACAGACCCTCGTGCTCCAGGAGATCGTACATGGTCTCGAGCATCTCCACGTCGGATACCTGATAGGCAATGTCGATCGGTGCGTCCTCCAGGTTCTTGGTGATGCGTCCCTGACCGATGCCTTCCGAGATCGAACTCCCCTCGGACTTCAATTCGCCCGTCTCGAACCATGTGAACATGCACGATCCGAACGGATCGGCCATGGCGATCTTGATGTTCTTGTTGCGCTCCTTGAGCGCCATGCCCGTGCCAGCCAGCGTACCGCCCGTACCGACGGCCGAAGTGAAAGCGTCGACCTTGCCATCCGTCTGGTCCCATATCTCCGGTCCTGTGCTGTCGATATGCGCTTGCCGGTTCGCAACGTTGTCGAACTGGTTGGCCCAGATCGCGCCGTTGGGTTCACGCTCGGCGATCTCGGCTGCCATGCGCTCGGACGTGCGGATGTAGTTCTGCGGGTCCTTGTAGGGTTTGGCGGGCGCGAGATGCAGTTCCGCGCCCAGGGCACGCAGCGTGTCCTTCTTCTCTTGGCTCTGCGTCTCGGGCATGACGATGACGCTGCGGTAGCCCAGCGCATTGCCCACGGTGCACAAGCCGATGCCGGTATTGCCCGCCGTGCCCTCGACGATCACGCCGCCGGGCTTCAGTTCGCCGCGTTTCTCGGCGTCGCGGATGATCCACAGCGCGGCGCGGTCCTTGACCGACTGGCCTGGATTCATGAATTCGCATTTGGCCAGGATCTCGCACCCGGTCTTTTCGGAAGGGCCTTTGAGCTTGATAAGGGGCGTATTGCCGACAAGCGGAATAAGGCCATCGTGAATGGTCATGGCAACTTGGTCCCGAGATGTACACGCGGCGGCAGGCAACCGCACCCTATGCGCGGGTGCAGGGGGGATCAAGAGCAGCGCGGTCTGACACAACCATCTTGATCGGCGCTTTTATCGTGAAGGTGGCTGGCCGATCTTGCGTACATGAAACCAGCAACCATCGATCCGGCTCCCCGGTCATATCCTGACACCGTCACCCTGTTGCGCCACCGCAAGGCAGAAGGTCCGCTCGCCGCCACTCCCTATGCGATCGACGCCATCTATGATTGGCTGCTGGATGACGCCATCAGGAGCGCATCTGCTGATGCTGTTCGATGCGCTGTGCTGGCGTTTGGCTGCAACGGACGTGCCCTTGGACCGCATGAGTCTGTATGTCGGCTACACTGTATCCCCAGATCAGGGGATTCGGCTGGTGCTGGTGGTGCTCCGACGGCCTGACGGACGAGTTCATGGTCGATCAGTCGGTCATGTCGACCGAGGCCTTCCGAAGCAGTCCGCTCAAGCCGGTCATCGAAGAGGGCAAGACGTTCAATGTCCACACGGACGGCGGCGATTTGCGACGCCGCTATCCGTTGATCGACGAGTTGGCCCAGGATGACTTTCGGCACTATATCGCAGCGCCCTTGAGCGCGAACGGGCGGTTTCACAATGCGGTCTCGGTCGCGACCAAGTCGCCCAACGTTTTCACGCAAGCACATCTCGACACGTTCACGTTGCTCGTCGACCGCCACATCGTCAACCGTATCTTCCGCAATGTTCTCGATGTCTGTCTTGGCCGAATTGCCGGCAAGAAGGTGCTGACGGGTTCATCGCCCGCGGTGACGGGAGCGCCATGCGCGCGATCATATGGACCTCGGACATACGGGCTTCACGCATCTGGCCGACAGTCTGCCCGGTCCGGATGTTCTGGCTCTGCTCAATGCCTATTTCGAGCGATTCGCCGATGCGGTGAGAGTGCCCATGGCGGCGAGGGGGCGATGAGGCGCCGTGGCACAGGCCAGTGTCGATGCGGCACTGGAGGTGCTCGGAGCCATCGCGGCGCTCAACTCCGCGCCACCGCCGGAACTTGAAGCGGTTTTCGCACTGGGACCGCTCAAGAGCGGTATCGCGCTGCACGGGGGCGAGGTGTTCTTCGGCAACATGGGCTCGCCCGACCGGCTGGGCTTCGCCGTCATCGGGCGTGCGGTCAATCAGGCAAGTCGGGTCGAGGCGCTGACGAAGACCCTGGGCGCGACTTCCTGATCGCCCAGCCGGTGGCGTCACGTCTGCGTTGTCCGCTCGACGACCTGAGCGAGCATATGCTGCGCGGCTTGGTCGGGCCGCTCCGCCTCTTCAGTCTTCCTGAAGAGGGCGGTCCTTGAACTCGACCTCGACGAAGGCAAACTCGTAATCGTTGTCGTTGATGACGTTGTGGCGCACCCCGGCCTCACGCGCATAGGAAATGCCTTGGGTCAGATCCGCGAAATGTTCGCCGTCCTCCATCTCCAGACGCAACTGCCCGGTCAGCATGGGCACCACGACATAATTCATCTCATGGCGGTGCCAGCCAGTCTCCGCACCGGAGGCGAAACGCCATTCGGTGACGCGGGTGAAGTCGTTGTCGGTCTGAACGGTGGCAACGGCCTGGGGTCGCGACATCGGGATTCCAGTTCAACAGCTACGGTTAAGGCCGCCATCGGCCAGGATGTTCTGGCCGGTGATGTAGCGCGATTCCTCCGAAAGGAGAAATGCCACGATGGACGCCAGTTCCGACGTCCCCACCGCGCTGTGCATGGGAACGGCGTCGAGTTGCAGGGATGACCATGTCCTGTTGCCGACCAGACCGGGGGAGACGGAATTCATGCGGATGCCGTCGCGGGCATGCCGGTCGGCATATATTTTCACATAGGCGTCCAGGCCACGGCGCAGGGTGGACGAACTCGGGAAGCTCGCATGGGGCTCCTTGGAGATCATCGCGGAAATGTTAACGAACGCCCCGCCGCCCTGGGCCTGCATGATCGGTGTGATCAGGCGAGCTAGGCGGACGACGTTCATGAATAGCAGATCGAACATGGCGTACCAGTAATCGTCGTCATAGTCGGTGATGCTCGAATCGTCGTTTCGGTCGAAAAACAGTCCCTTGTACTTGCCCCGATCACGCGACAGGCCGGTGTTGGCCACGACTGCGTCGATCCGCCCGTGCTCGGCCATGGCGGTCTCGACTACGCGCTCCAGGTCTTCTGCCTTGGTGACGTCTCCCTGGACCGCGATTGCGCCGAGTTCGCCGGCGATGTCGTGAATGGCGTCCGATCGCGCCATCAGGGTCAGTCGATAGCTGCGGCCGGCCAATTCGCGCGCGCAGGTCGCCCCGATGCCCTGGCTTGCCGCCGTGACAAGGGCGTGGCGTTGTCCTTCGTTCCCCTTACCGCGCATCGCTATCCCCTTGCCGTATGTCAACTTGGTGCATATTCTTACAACGTTCGCACCTCCCGTGGTCCCTGTTCAAGGGACGCGCGACGGGCCGGGGTGGGAGACCGGACCCAATTTTCCGCCGCGGTACCGTTCTCCGGAATAGTGTCGGTCGACCGCACGTCGACTGATGCCGGTGCGTGAGCAATCCCGCACGCGCAGCCGTCAAACACAAACGACACAAGGTGCAAACATGAGACGTAATTTGAATTTTGATGTGGAAGGTCTGCTTGCGGACGACAAGGCGCATTCCATGCATCCATGGCATGCCTTTGGCCGTGACGATCACACGCTGCTCACCAATTCGGAAGGCATCTATGTCTATGACGGTGAAGGCAACAAATACATCGACGGCATCGGCGGCATGTGGGCCGTGCAGCTTGGTTACGGCAACGAAGAGATGGCCCAGGCCATCGCCGACCAGGTGCGCAGCATGGTCTACTATTCGCCCTGGTCGATGGCCACGCCGCCGCACGCTCAGGTCTCGGCCAAGCTTGCCACGCTGACGCCGGGTGATCTCAACCGTTTCTTTTATTCCACCGGTGGCTCCACTGCGAACGATGCCGCGGTCCGTTTCGCGCATTACTACTGGAACGTGATGGAGCGGCGCTCGAAGAAGATTATCATCACCCGCGCGGATGCCTATCACGGCAGCACGTTCCTAGCCGACAGCCTGTGCGGCAAGCCGGGCAACGACAACCGCATGGAGCGCGTGACCGAATGGATCACGCACCTTTCCTCGCCCAATCCCTACCGCAAGCCCGAGGGCATGACCGATGCGGAGTTCCTGGATCACCTGATGAAGGAGTTAGACGATCGCATCAAGAAGGTGGGTGCGGAGAATTGCGCCGCCTTCATCGCCGAGCCGGTGCTGGCTTCGGGCGGCGTCATCGTGCCGCCGGAGGGTTACCAGAAAGTCTGCCTGGAAATATGCCGAAAGCACGATATCCTCTATATCTCCGACGAGGTCGTGACCGGCTTCGGTCGCATGGGCCACTTCTTTGCGTCCGAAGAGGTGTTCGACATCGTTCCCGACATCATCACGGCCGCAAAGGGCTTCACGTCCGGCTACATTCCTGCCGGCATGACGGCGATTTCCGAGAAGCTCCATCAGGACATCATCGACAAGTCCGGTGAATCCGCGACGTTTTCCATGGGCTTCACCTACTCGGGCCACCCGGTCGCCATGGCCGCGGCCCTGAAGAACATCGAGATCATGGAGCGTGACAACATCCTGGGCCACGCCCGCAAGACGGGTAAATATTTCCAGGAGCGTCTGAACTCTCTGGCCGATCTGCCCATGGTGGGCGACACGCGCGGTGTCGGCCTGATGGGTTGCATTGAGTGCGTCGAAAGTAAGAAGACCAAGAAATCATTCGACAACGCGCTCAGCATCGGCAAGCGCATCGATCAGAAGTGTCAGGAAAAGGGTCTGATCCTACGTCCGATGTGGAGCCTGTGCGTGTTCTCGCCGCCGATCATCATCACCGAGAAACAGGTTGATGACATGTTCGGCATCATGGAAGGTGCGATCAAGGAAGTCGCCGACGAGTTGGTCCGCGAAGGATCGTGGAACGGCAAGGACTGATCGCGTTCCGCCATCGAAAAGGAGAGGGCCGCTGGCTCATTCAGCGGCCCTTTTCTTGTTCGGCGGCGCGGCTTCAAGGTAGTTGACCGAAACCTTTGTACCCAGGGCCCGGCTCAGCGAAGCGGTATAACGTTCGACCTTGTCGGGAGAGGCGATGGTCGCGTCGGAGCCTACTTCCAGGGCCAGTTCCTCGTCCGACGGGACGATCGGTGTTGCCTTGAGCACATTGCCGCGGCCGGCACACAGCTTGAACGCTAGGCGTAACGCCTTGCCCAGCGCCTTGGCCCGGGGCACTTCGTCATCGCCCAGCAGCCGGCAGCAGATTTCTGCTTCGCTCGATCTTGCCGAGCCGCCGTAACGCACGAAGACGATCAATGCCAGCAGCGCGCGTTGGTCATGGTTCAGGATCGACCAGGGCATGTGCAGGATGCGGTAGAGCGCTTGTTCGGCGCGGTACTCGGGATGCTCGCTCCAGCCGATGTCCCCCAGGATGCAGGCCGCCCGCAGGAGCCTCGGGTCAAAATCGGTCAAACGGGCCGCGACCGGGGCGACCCATGCCTCCAGTTCGTCGGATGCATCGGGAAACCTCCGGTGCTGTCCGGCCAATTCCCGACATGCCGAATAGAGCGGGTCTTCGGTCTGGGTCTTTGCATCCAGGGATTCGAAATGGTGCCCTTCGCGCAGCCCGTGGGTGGAAAACACGATATCGTGGGGCGAGAGCGCCGAAACGATGCGGTCCAGTGCAATCGCGCCCCAGGGCAGGGTCTGGGCGCGTTTGCTCGAAACCGTGCGAATGCGCGCGACGGATTCCTTGCCCAGGTGTTCCAGCATGGTCGTGAAGTCCTTGGCCTCACGCCGGGCCATGCGATAGCCGTGAACCACCCGCAGGGGATATTCGTGCTGGGTCATGTGGAGCCGCGCGATAGCGCGCCAGGCACCGCCCACCGCGAAGAAGTCGCACCCCTGCCAGTCATCCAGCCAAGTGATGGTGCGCACGGCCTCGTCGATCAGTTGCGCAGCGGCGGCAATGTCGTCTTTGGTGCGTTCGATCAGGCGCAGCGGCCCAATCTCAAGCGAGCTCTGTGCAACATTCTTGCCGTTTTCAATGGCGATCAGTTCCAGGCTGCCGCCCCCCAGATCGCCCACCACGCCGGTGAGATCGGGCAAGGCGGAGACGACGCCCATGGCGGAAAGACAGGCTTCCTCCTCGCCGCTCAGGACGGTGACGCCATAGCCGGTCGTTTCCTTGATGGCGTCGCAGAATTCCTTCCCGTTGCCAGCCCCCCGCACACCTGCGGTCGCCAGGAGATCGAGGGCCGATACGGGAACGTCCTCGGCGATCTTGACCAAGGCATCGATCGTGCGCACGGCCGCCGCGAAACTCTCCTCACTCAAGACGCCATGGCGTTCGACGTCCGTGCCAAACCCCAGAACGGCCTTGCGGTTGACGATGGGAAGTGGTGCGCGGGTCAGCCGGTCATAAACGACCAGACGGATCGAATTCGAGCCGATGTCGATGACACCGATCCGGCGGTTCGCATCGAAGGCGTGGGCGGCGGTGTCGGCCCGACTCATTCGCGACTTTCGACCACCACATTGCCGGTACGGATCTGTTTGCGTAGCGCGCTGCCGCGCCCTGAAAGGCTGGGATTGGTCATGAAGAACTGGTGCGCACTGAACGAGATGTCACCCGAAGCCGGGCGGCAATAGGTACCATCTTCCTGCAAGAGCCAGGACTGTTCAACATCGCGAAGGTTCGCCACCATGATCTGGTCGAGCACCTGGCGGTGTACCGTGGCGTTGTCCATCGGCACCATGGTCTCGACGCGCCAGTCTAGATTCCGCGGCATCCAATCCGCCGAGGAAACATAGATTTTTGCCCGCGGCGAGGGCAGGGCGTGCCCGTTGCCGAAACAGAAGATGCGAGAATGCTCCAGGAAACGTCCCACGATGCTTTTCACGCGGATGGTCTCGGAAAGCCCTGGCACGCCCGGACGCAGGCAACAGATGCCACGCACCACCAGATCGACCTGCACGCCGGCCTGGGAGGCTTCGTAGAGCAGTTCGATCAGGTCGGGATCGACCAGCGAGTTCATCTTCGCCCATATCGCTGCGGATTTTCCCGCCTGCGCGTTTTCGGTTTCCCGGCGGATGTATTCGCCAAGTTTCCGGCGCAGGTTGAAGGGCGCCATCGCGACCTTTTCCAAATTGCGCGGCCGGATGTAGCCGGTGAGGTAGTTGAAGATGCGGTTGGCGTCTCGGCACAGCGCGGAATCGGCGGTGAAGAGCGAAAGGTCCGTATAGATCTTGGCCGTGATGGGATGATAGTTGCCCGTGCCGTAATGCACGTAACTCACCAGCTTCGATGCCTCGCGGCGCACCACCAGCGACATCTTTGCGTGGGTCTTGAGATCGACGAAACCATAGACGACCTGGGCGCCGGCGCGTTCCAGATCGCGCGCCCAGCGGATGTTCGCCTCTTCGTCGAAACGCGCCTTCAGTTCGACCACCGCGGTTACCGACTTGCCGGCTTCCGCCGCTTCGATCAGCGCCTTGACGATCGGCGATTCCTTGCTCGTGCGGTAAAGCGTCTGCTTGATCGCCACGACGGCAGGGTCCTGAACGGCCTGCTGCAGGAATTGGATGACGACATCAAAACTCTCATAAGGGTGATGGACCACGATGTCCTTGGCTCGGATGGCGTCGAAACAATTGCCGCCGAAATCACGGATGCGTTCGGGGAAGCGTGGCGCATAGGGCTCGAACAGCAGGTCGGGACGGTCGCCCACGATCATCTGGGAGAGTTCGCCCAGACCCAGTTGGCCGTTGACTTCCGTCACGTCCTCGGGATCGATCTGCAGGCGATCCATCAGCAGGTTTCGCAGTTCGACATCCATCGCGGAATCCACCACCAGATCGATCACGCTGCCGCGTCTGCGGCGTTTGAGTGCGGTTTCGAAATGGCGGACCAGATCTTCCGATTCCTCGTCGATCTCGATTTCGCTGTCGCGCACAACCCGAAAATACCCCATACCCAGAAGCCTGAAACCGGGGAACAGACGCTTGAGGTGCATGCGCACGACACGCTCCAGGGGCACGAACCGGTGCGCCTCGCCGGGCAGGCGGATGAAGCGGTCGGTCTGCTGGGGCAGGCGCACGATGGCATAGACGGGTTCATCCAATTTGGCGCGATGCAGCTTCAGCACCAGGCCGAACCCGAAATTGGGAATGAAGGGGAACGGATGTGCGGGGTCGATCGCGACCGGGGTCAGGATCGGCAGGATTTCCTCGTCGAACCAGTTGGTCAGCCATTCCTGATCGTCAGGGGAAACTTCGTCTTCATCGACAAGCGCAATGCCAGTTTCGCGCAATTGCCCCCGCAACGACTGCCACGTGGCATGCTGGTCTGCGATCAGCCGGTTCGACTGCCGCTTGATTTCCTCAAGCTGATGGACGGGGGTTAGGCCATCGATACTGGGCGTAGTGACGTTAGCGTCGACCTGGGCTTTCAGACCGGCAACGCGCACCATCTGGAATTCGTCCAGGTTGTTGGCTGAAATCGACAGGAACCGGAGGCGCTCCAGCAGAGGGTGTGCGGAATTGTTGGCTTCCTCGAGAACACGCGTGTTAAAGGCCAGCCAGCTCAGTTCGCGGTTGATGTAGCGCGCGCCGGCAGGCGCGGGAGAGCTCGACTGCTGTGGCAGCACGGCATCGCTGTCGTATTCCTCCAAAGCCGTTTCTTCAGTGCGACGTGCGTCGTCGTCTGTCATGTCCTTCTCCCGATGGCCCGGTTGATGTGCTACACCGTCCCGCAGTGGCCATGATGGCAGTATAACAGCGATTTGATGTGGAAGGGATCGTTGTCCCGGTTTGTGACAGTTCCTTGACGGCACGGAGGCGGAATTTGTGACGACGACCCTTTATCTGCTTCGCCATGCCAAGTCGAGTTGGGCCAGTGTCACGGTCGAGGATCATGACCGTGAGCTGCAGCACAAGGGGCGCCGCCGTGCCGCTGCGCTGGCCGAATGGATCGAGGACCGCGGTCTTGGCTGTGACCTCGTGCTTTGCTCGACGGCGGTGCGTGCCCGCCAGACATTGGAGATCGTCCTGCCCGCGATGGGCGATCCAGAGGTGCGCTATGAAAGCGCGATCTATGAGGCCGGTTGCGACGGTCTGATCGCGATGTTGCGGGCGTTGGGAGAGGAGCCCGTAAGGGTCATGGTTGTCGGCCATGATCCCGTTCTGCAACAGACGGCCACAACGCTTGCCATGACGGCCCACGGCAATGCCATGGACAGGATCAAGTCGAAATATCCTACATGCGGCTTTGCCATGCTGACCTTCGGCTCATCCGTCTGGGCTTCGCTCACGCCGGGCATGGGACATCTTGAATTTTTCCACGTTCCGGCTGATCCCGACGAGACCTGACCGCTAACCTGCCGCCCTTCGGGCGCGGTTCATTTTTGAGGAATCGATGATGCGTTACTTCGCTGCTTGGCTTTACTTTCTAGGTGCGCTCGCCGTCGTGGCTGGCGTGGTGGTCTATGCCACCAATATCCCCAACGTCCCCGATAAGGACGACCTCATACCCTACAGTGGGTTTCTGGTCGGCATCCGGCTAGAGAAGGATTTCGACGGCACGGACGTCGTGTACTTTATGTTTCGCGACGACGAGACCCGCTACAAATACCTCTCGACCTATCCGATGTATGTCGAAGTACGGGACCGTCTGGGTATCTACCGTGACGTCGACATCATGATCGAAGAGAATGCCAAGCCGGGCCTTGATGGAGCCCTCAGGATTTGGGGGCTCGTCGAGCACGATCCCTACAATCCCGGCACGGTTGTCACCTTCCAGGAAATCTACGAGGAAACGACCGAGACGGACCGCTCTTGGCAGAATGTGGGTATCTATCTCGTCAGCGGGGGGCTGCTCGTGATTCTTCTGGGCTTCGGCATTCGCCGGTTGGTGCCCTACAAGGCAAAAGATCCGAGCGTCTGATCTTTAACTCTAGGAGCCGATCCGATCGCTGGTCGAAAACCTGACGCCCGAATCGCGCATTGCGGCCATGGCGGAATCCTTCGATCCGTCGAGATCAATGGCGCGGCACCCGTCCTCGACCAGCACCACGTCGAATCCCTCCTGCCGGGCATCCAGTGCGCTGTAGTGAACGCAGAAATCCGTGGCCAGCCCGACCAGAAACAGCCGTGAGAGTGAACGCGTGGCGAGATAACCGCTCAGGCCAGTCGGGGTCGTCTTGTCGTTTTCATAAAATGCCGAATAGGAGTCGATCCCAACATTTTGGCCTTTGCGCAGAATCAGATCCGCCGTGTCGGTATGAAGGTCCTCGTGAAACCGCGCACCATTACTCCCCTGGACACAATGGTCGGGCCACAGGGTCTGGGAACCATAGGTCATCGCCACCGTGTCGAAGGGTTCGAACCCCTCATGCACGGAGGCAAAGGAACTGTGACCCGCGGGATGCCAGTCCTGCGTCAGAACGACGTGATCGAAGGCGTCGATGAGCATGTTGGCGACGGGCACCACTGCGTCTCCGCCGGTCACACCTAGGGCGCCTTCCGGGCAGAAATCGTTCTGCACGTCGACGACGATCAGGACATCGCGGATGGGATCGATCGGTATTTCGGTCATGAGGAAATCACATCAGTCCAATCGGTAAATCCGGCGGCTGTTCTGCGTTGCGATCATGGCGACAATCCGGTCCGCCTCGGCCACGTTGCACATGTCGTCTGCGATCCAGCGGTCGAGATGCTGTTTCAGGACCCGTCGGAACTGCAGTTGGCCAAGATAGTACAGTTCCGTCAGGCCGAAAGCATCGGAACTGTAGAGTTGCTTGGTGAATGGCCCCATTTCCAGCGCCTCGCCCATGATGCTCGCCGCCTGCGGACCTGAGAAGTTCAGGATCACGCCGACATCGTAGTAGATGTTCTGGAAGATCTCGGCGAGCCAGGTGGCCTCGCGCTGGAAGGGATAGTTGTGGAGCAGGGTGCAGTTGACCTTCCAGTCCTCCATGGCGCGCAGATAGTCGGTAAAGTGTGTCGGGTCGCAGGCATGCATGTAGATGTCAGGGTCGCCGAATCCGACATGGATCTGCAAGGGGATGCCCAGATCACGGCACAACTCGCCACCGACCCAGATACCGTGACGCACGACGTCGACATCGCCCAGACGTACCTTGCCCGCGGCCATGTTCGCGCTGAACCATCGGTCCGTGCCGCGCGTGATCTCGGCTTTGGTCGGCGGTGTCTGGTCGATGTCGAAGGTGACGCGGTAGGCAACGATGGTCTTCAGGCCCACGGCGGTCCTGGCGCGGGCCGCCAGTTCATCGGCAAAGGCCGTGGGAAAGTCGGCCGCGGAAACGCCCGTGCGCGCGACCTGCTCGGCGACTGCTTCGATGCGCACGACCTCATGGGCCGGGCGGCCGGAAAGGTCCGCCATCATGGGAACATCCGCGATGGCATCGCTGCGGTGGCCTGTGTCGACAACGAGATTTTCCAGTCCGCACGCTGTCAGTAGCCGGCGGTTGATCTCCTCGTGCCCTAAGGCGCGGCGTTTCTCCACATAGTCCACGCCGCTGCAAAACGGGTCGAGGCCCAGCATCGGCGCGCAGAACCGCCGCACGATCAGGCCCAGTGGCTTGTCGAACTGCGACGTACCTTCCGGTGCGGGTTTGTAGCTTTCGCTCATCAGGGCCTCGAAACGCGCGAGGTCCAGGTCTTGGGGCACCACGCCATGGCAATGGTGGTCGATCAGCGGAATGTCGATGGCGATATCGTCAGTAGACACGGGCGTACCTCTCACACATGGCCTCGGGCGTGGCGTCGTTGTAAGTCTGGGCTTCAAGGTGTTTCACGCTGGTGAATGCCTCCACCATCGTGGGCGTGAACCAGCCTGTTGCCGTTTTGTCTGCTTCGAACGCGTCGAGCGCCGCATCAAGGGATGCGGGCAGGGGACGGATGTCCATCGACTCGCGCTCGGCATCGCTCATTTCGGCGGGATCGGCATCGGCCAGCGGAGGTGCCGGCAGTTCCGCGCGAATGCCTTCCAGCCCGGCGCGCACGATGGCGCCGATCGCGAGATAGGGGCTTGCCGTCGCGTCGGTCGAACGGATTTCGATGTTGAACGCGTGGCCACGGGTCTTGGGATCGGTGTCGGGCGAGGGACAGATGCGGATTGCCGCCTCGCGGTTTTGCACGCCCACGGCATCGTATCCGCAGGCCCAGTGATGTGGGCCAAGACGCAGATAGGAAACCGGGCTGGGCGCAGTCAGGGTCGTGAGGGCCTGGAGATGGCGTTTCACGCCCGCGACGAACTGCGCCCCGACCTTGCTCATTTCGCCGGGACCCTCGGGATCGAACCCGGCGGGATGATGGTTCTTGTCCCACAGGCTGATGTGGAGGTGGCAGCCGTTGCCGATGGCTTCGGGTGCTGGTTTGGGCGTGAAGCTGGCTTGCAGATTACATTGGCGTGCCGCTTCGCGCACTACCTCGCGTGTCAGAATGACGCGGTCGGCGCCGGCCAGTCCCACGGCAGGACCGCAACTCACCTCGAACTGGCCCACGCCATATTCCGGCTCGAAGGTTTCAAGCCCGACATCGGCATCGGTCAGGGCTCGCGTGCACAGCTCGGCAAAGGGCGCGATGCGGCGCACGGCATCAAAGGAGAAGGGGGCGGCCCATTCGATGCTTTCACCGCTCAGCAGGAACTCATTTTCATAAGCGATGTGGAGTTGCAGCCCGGTTTCGGCATCAAGATCGTCCAAAGCCGCCGCCATGGAACTTCTGGTGCAGCATTCCCAGGGGCTGCCGTCGCCGTTAAGGCTGTTGCACATCACCAGATGCATGGGCGGCCGGTCATCGCGCAGCGCGATCCGCCGCCGTGTTGCTTCGTCGGGGGTCTGGCGCACCTCGGCCATCGGGCCCCACGGATTGGGTGCGATATCCTCAAAGGGAGTGAGTGCCTGCCCGGCCATGGCCCACCCCAAGCCATGGTTCTTGCGCCGGTCATAGTCGAACACTGGTATACCTCTGGTCCGGTTCAACCCCACAAGGTCGTTCCAGACCAGAAAAATCAGTTCACCGTTGGGCATGTTTCAGCTGTCCTCCCCCGCGATGGATAAGGTGTTGTCGTCCCAGGTATAACCCTCGCGCAAACGCTCCAGGCTGGAAATTCTCCTTCGTGTCGACGACCCCAATCGTACCACAACCCCGGCCACGAGTGCCTCGACGAGGGCAATGCACGGCACCATGGAGTCATAGGGGGAGGGCGCCTCGACATCGACGGTCAGCACGTGATCGGCCAGATCGGCAATGGGCGAAAGCCAGGCGTCGGTGATCAGCGCGATGGTCGCGCCGCGTGCCTTGGCGGCCTGCGTCAGGGCAATGGTGTCTTTCTGATAGCGGCGCAGATCAAACACGACGAGCACGTCGCGCCGGCCAAGATCGAGCAGACCGTCAGCCCGTCCAGCCGGCGTATAGGCAACGACATGGCAGTTGGGCCGCAACTGGTAGAGATGGGCCTGTAGCATCTCCGCGCACAATTGCGTGAAGCGGCCGCCGGTCGACCAGATGGGACGACGTTTGTCTGCCAGAAGCGCTATCACAGTCGCAAACTCGCTCTGGGGAATATTCGAGAACGTGGTCTCCAGGCCTCGCACAAAGGTCTCGTGTACGCGGTCCAGAACCTGATCATGGCGCGTGTCGGTGGGCGTCTTGGCATAGAGGCGCAAAGGTGAATCGATGCGCTCGGCGAGGTCGTGACGCAGCGCCTTCTGGAATTGCGGATAACCGTCAAAGCCCAGCTTGTTGGCAAAGCGCACGATGGTCGGCCCGCTCACTTGGGCGCGTTCGGCAAGTTCCGCGACGGTGTCGAAACCTGCCATCATGTTGGTGGCAAAGAGCGACCGGGCGACACGGCGTTCGGCAGGCGTCAGTTCCTCGGTCCGCTGATGGATCAATTCCCCCAGTGTCGTACGCGCGGCTGAATTCTGTGTCTTCGTCCTCATGTAACAAGCGTTACAGAGAGCGAAATATTGGTCAATCCTGTAATGACCTTACTTGACGTTGGCGAATTCCCGTCCTTAAGCTTTCCTCAGTTGCGGATAACACGCGGCACGGGACAGAGGGGGACGTTCAACACAGATGCTCCGAACGGAGTCGTTCACATGATCGGCAGGACGTTCGCGCCAGGTGCGTTGGTTGGCAGCGTGTTGCTGTTCGTACCCATCGCCGTTCTGTCGCTGATCGGCTGGCAGGTTCTGGGTTCGGCACAGCAAAGCACGTTGACCCACATGCTGATCATGATCGTGGCGGTGCTTGCATTCAGTTCCTTCACCGGCAATTCCGGGATCCTGAGTTTCGGCCATGCGGCGTTCATGGGCCTTGCCGCGCATATCACCGGCGCGCTCACGATCCCCGAGGCGCAGAAGGCGATCTTCCTGCCCGACCTTCCTGCCTGGCTGGCCAGCGTGGACTTCCACTACATGCTTCTGGGCATGGATATCCATTTCTTCATCGTGGGTCTGCTTGCGGTCATCGTCGTGACGTTTGTCGCCTTTCTGATCGGCATTCCGATTTCGCGCCTGGGCGGGGCGTCGGCAGCCATCGCGACCTTGGGTCTGCTCATCATCGTCTACGGTCTTATCGTCGGTGCGCGCGATTTCACGCGCGGCAGCCAAGCGCTGATTGGTGTACCGAAGTTCATTGATGTTCCCACCGCGCTCGTCTTCGTGGCGATCGCCCTGCTGATCGCACGTCTCTTCCGCGATTCGCTCTCAGGGCTTGAACTGCGCGCCGCTCGGGAGGACGAACCCGCGGCGCGGGCCATCGGCGTCAACGCACCCGCGCGCCGTCTCCTGGCCTGGACCGTCAGCGCCTCGTTGGCCGCTTTGGCAGGCGTTCTTTTGGCGCATTTCCTGGGCGTCTATTCGCCCAAGGAGTTCTACTTCCAACTCACCTTCGCCATACTGGTCATGTTGATCGTGGGCGGCATGTCCAGCGTTTCCGGTGCGGTGGTCGGCGCCATCGTCGTCACCGTGCTGATTGAGATCCTGCGCAATATCGAAGAGACAATCAATGCATCCTGGTTCGATGAGCCGACCGTCTTCGGCCTTACCGACGTCGGGCTCAGCCTAGCCATTCTCACCGTGCTCTTCTGGCGGCGCGACGGTCTCTTCGGTTATCGCGAGATCGAGGAGTTTGGTGGCGGCTGGCGGCGCTGGTTCGGTCTGAAACACAATGAGACCGAGACTGGCACGGCTTCGCGCATCGACCAGACCGGAGCGCTGGAAGTCTGGGAGGTCACCAAGGCCTTCGGCGGCCTGCGCGCGGTCGACTATGCCAGCCTCAGTCTGAGACCCGCCGAGATCCTGGGCCTGATCGGACCCAACGGCTCGGGCAAGACGACTATGCTAGGCTGCATTTCCGGCGCGCTCGACGTGACCGAGGGTTTAGTCCATCTGGATGGACGCGACATCACCCAGATGCCCGCCCACATGATCGCGCGCAACCGGGTCGGACGGTCGTTCCAGAACATCCGGCTCTTCACGCATCTCACCTGTATCGAGAACGTCAAGGCGGCGCTCGCGGCCAGCGGAACGCGGCTGCCGCCCGCCGAGATGGAACAGCGCGCCCGAGGCCTGATGGCCGAATTGGGCGTGGCCGACTATGCGGGTCGCCGCGCCGGCACGCTCGCCTACGGCCTGCAGCGCCGCTTGGAGATCGCGCGCGCGCTCGCATTGGAACCGCGCTACCTGCTGCTGGACGAGCCAGCTGCAGGCATGAACGAAACGGAATCCGACGATCTGCTGAAAATTCTGGCCGGGCTGCGCGACAGCCGTGGTCTGGGTCTGCTGGTCGTCGATCACGATCTGCGCCTCATCATGCGGTTGTGTGACCGCGTGGTGGTGTTGAACAAGGGGCAGGTCATTGCCGAGGGTGCGCCGGAGGAGGTTCAGGCCAATCCCGACGTGATCGAGGCTTATCTGGGCAAACGACGGGCGGCCACAAAGACCGCCCCACATGCAACCCAAAGGAGGGAAAAACTGTGAGAATACTAGGTTATCTCAAAGCAATCGCCGTAGCGGCCTTGCTGGCGGGAAGTTCCATGTCGACGGCGGTCAACGCCGACCATCATGAGCTTCTCATCGGTTATGCCGGCGGCTTTACCGGCTATCTGGCGCCTTATGACCAGCCGTCGCTGAAAGGTGTTCAACTTGCCATCGATCAGCTCAATGCGGGCGGCGTCAACGGCATGCAGGTCGAACTGATCGTGAAGGACACGCGCTCCGACACAGCTCAGGCGGCGGTCGTCGCTCAGGAACTGGTCGATGAGGGCGTTGCCGTCATGATTGTCTCCTGCGACGTCGATCCTGCCGTGGCGTCGGGCGTGATCGCCCAGGCCGCGGAAATCCCCTCTGCCAGTTCGTGCGCCTCGACGCCGTCTCTGCCTGAGGCGGTCGGACCCTACATGTTCTCCAACTACACGGCGGACAACCTGCAGGGCGCGGTGCTGGCGCAGTACGCGCGTGAACAGGGCTATGAAAACGCCTACATTCTGCTCTCGCGCGACACACCCTATACTGAGAAGCTGCCGGAATATTTCGGCGAAGCCTTCGAGGACATGGGCGGTAACGTCGTTGCCGTGGGCGAATATACCATCGGTCAGCAGGACTTCTCTGCCGAGGTGACGAAGATCACCGGCCTCGATCCGGCTCCCGATGTCATCCAGACCTCCGCCTACGAGCCCGACTTCCCGGCCTTCATCAAGCAGCTCCGCGCCGCGGGGATCGACACCCCGGTGCTGGGCAGCGACGGTATCGATTCGCCCACGACCTTCGAATTGGGTGACGTTGCCGAGGGCGTCGTCTTCTCTAACGCCGGTTTTGCCTCTCCGGGTAGCCCGCTGGAGGCCTACGAGATGGCCTACGAAGAAAAGTACGGCGAGCCAAACGACACTGTCTTCACCGCCACCGGCTATGACCTCATGATGGTTATCGCCGCGGCGGTCGAGGCGGCGGGTTCGACGGAAGGTTCCGCCATCCGCGATGCTTGGGACAATCTCGAGAACGTCGAGGTCGCCACGGGTCTAATCACCTACAAGGGTCAGAACCGCGTTCCGGTCCGTGTCGTGGCTCTAAACATGGTTTCGGGTGGCGAACGCGTTCACGTCGGTGATTTTTCGCCTGATCCCGGCATGATCCCGGCTCCGTGAGTGGGCAGGGTAACCTTCTCGCGGTCGAAGGGCTCGCGGTCCGTTACGGCGTAATCGAAGCCGTGCGGGGCGCGAGTCTGGAGGTCCGCGACGGTGAGATCGTGACTCTTCTCGGCGCCAACGGCGCCGGGAAGAGCTCGATCCTCAATGCCGTCATGGGCCTGGTGCCGGTCGCGGATGGCCGCGTCGTGTTCGAGGGCGACGATGTCGCGGGGCAAGCGCCCGAACGCATCGTGCACCGCGGCATGACCCTGTGTCCGGAAGGACGCCGTGTCTTCTCCAATCTCACCATCTGGGAAAACCTCACCATCGGTGCGGCATCGCGCTCGGACAAGACCGGGACCGCGGCCACCCGCGACGACATGCTCTCGCTGTTTCCCATTCTGGACGAACGGCGCCACCAGTTGGCCGGAACCCTTTCGGGCGGCGAACAGCAGATGCTCGCCATCGCACGCGCCATGATGTCCGCGCCCAAGATCGTTTTGCTCGACGAACCGTCACTGGGCCTGGCGCCTCAGATCGTTGACACCATCTTCGAACTCATCGTGCGCCTGCGTGACCGCGGTGCGACGATCTTGCTGGTCGAACAGAATGTTGACCTGGCGCTGGAGATTGCCGACCGCGGCTATGTCCTGGCGACGGGCGACATCGTGCTTTCCGGTCCGGCCTCCGAACTGCGCCGCTCCGGCGATGTCGAGCGCGCCTATATGGGCAGCCACGAGTAAGAGTCCGAAGTGGATATCTTCATCCAGCAATTCATCAACGCGCTTGCTCTTGGCGGGACCTATGCGCTGCTCGCCCTGGGTCTTGCCATGGTGTTCTCCGTGCTGGGCCTGATCAACTTTGCTCATGGTGAGTTGATGACGATCACCGGCTACGCGATGTTCTTCGCCATTGCGGGTGGCATTCCCTTCCCCATCGCCGTCATTCTTGGCGTGACGGCGGCGATCTTGGCGGCCATTTCCATGGAGCGTGTTGCCTTCCGTCCGGTGCGGGACGCCAACACGGCGACCATGCTGCTCACCAGTTTCGCGGTCAGCACGATCCTGCACATGTTTTTCCAGAATCTCATCTCCGCGCGGCCCAAGGCGATCCCGGTGCCCGACTGGATGATCGGCGCGCTCAACCTTGGCGGCCTCAGCATCGGCGTGATCCAGCTGATGTCGATTACCGCGACGACCCTGCTGCTGGTTGCGCTCACCATCTTCCTGCGCCGCTCGATCCTGGGGATTGCTATGCGTGCGGCCTCGCTCGACTTTCCCGTCACGCGGCTCATGGGCATCAACGCCAACGCCGTCATCGCGACGGCCTTCGGCATCTCCGGCCTGCTGGCCGGCGTCGCTGGCGTTCTGTGGCTGGCGCAGCGCGGCTCGGTCGATCCGCTCATGGGCTTCTTGCCCGTGCTCAAGGCCTTTATCGCCGTTGTGCTGGGCGGCCTGGGCAGTCTGTCGGGCGCGGTGCTGGGCGGCTTCGTGCTCGCCTTCATCGAAGTATCGCTGCGCGCCTTCCTGCCCGAGAACTGGCTGCCGTTCCGCGAATCCATCACGCTGACACTTGTCATCATCCTGCTTCTGGTCCGCCCCGAAGGGCTGCTGGGGCGCAAGGAAGCGATCCGGTAAGCCGTCATGGCAAACTCCCTTCTTGAACGTGATGCGAAGTTCCTGGCCGGCATCGGCAAGCTGCGGACCTGTCCGCTGAACATCGCCAATGCGCGCGGCAACTGTCTGATCGAGGAGGACGGCAGGGAAGTGCTCGATCTCTCGGGCGCGGCCGGCGCGGCATTGCTGGGCTATGGGCATCCTGCGGTCATCGAAGCGGCGCAGTGCGGTTTCACCGAGTGCGCCAGCGCCTCGGACATGTTCGGCGCCTCGGAATCGGCTGTCGCGCTGGCCGAACAGCTTCTCGCCATCACGCCCGAAGCGGACGATCACAAGGTCTGGTTCGGTCACAGCGGGTCGGACGCCAACGATACCGCTATGCGCGCGATCACCGCGGCGACCGGGCGCAAGCGTTTTCTCAGCTTCTATGGCGCATATCACGGCGGCGTGTCGGGCTCCATGTCGGTTTCGAGCCATCCCTCGCAGCACCATAGCCTGCCCCGCGCTGGACTGGTGCAGATCCCCTATGCCAATCCCTACCGGCCTTTGTCGGGCGACGATGCGGCCCAGGCGGTCTTCGACTATCTCGATTTTCTGTTCACCTGCGGCTGTCCGCCCGGCGACATAGGCGCGCTCTTCATCGAACCGCTTCAGTCGGATGGCGGGATGCTGGTGCCGCCGCCGGGTTTCCTCAAGGAGCTCAGCGTGCGTTGCCGCGAGAACGGCATCCTGATCGTCAGCGACGAGGTCAAGGTCGGCCTAGGCCGTCCCGGCCACTGGCACTGTTATCAGGCCGAGGACTTCGTTCCCGATGTCGTGACCTTCGGGAAGGGGCTGGGGAGCGGGGTGCCTATCTCCGCCATTGTGGCCCCGCGCGAAATCATGGATTTTCGGGAAGCCTTCGCGCTCATCACCACTACCGGTAACGGCGTCTGCACGTCGGTCGCCTCGGCCGTTCTCAGGACTATCCACGATGACGGTCTCATCGCCAACGCTGTGGCACGGGGAAAGCAGATCATGGACGGTCTGCGCGCCTTGCAGGAGAAACATCCGCTGATCGGCGAGGTGCGGGGCAGGGGCCTTGCCATCGGCTTCGAACTGGTGCACGACCGCACCACAAAAGAACCCGCCACATCGGAGGCGGCCAAGATCGTGCTGCGCGGCTATCAGTTGGGAGTGTTCTTCACCTATGTCGGCATGTTCTCCAACGTGCCCGAACTCACGCCCCCGCTGACGCTCTCGCAAGCGGAAGCCGACGAGGCGCTCGGCATCATCGGACAGGCGATCGATGATGTGGAAAACGGACGGATCAGCGACGAAGAAGTCGCGGCCTTCGTGGGCTGGTAGCGCCATGCTTGGTCCCGACGACCCCCCACCCTTCGAGCGTGTCAATGCGGACGGCAAGGCACCCTGTCTCATTGTCTGCGACCACGCCTCCCACGTGATTCCAGAAAGCCTGGGCGACCTGAGCGTCGATCCCGAACGTCGCTATGACCACATTGCCTGGGATATCGGGGCTGCTGTAATGGCCCGCCGGTTGGCCGAACGGTTCGATGCACCCGCGGTTCTGGCCGGATTCTCCCGTCTTGTGGTCGACTGCAACCGCTACCTCGACGACGCGTCCGCGTTTGTGCACACCAGCGATCAGGTTGCGGTGCCGGGCAACATCGCCATGACCGACAGCGAACGCGCCCAGCGCGTCGCGCAGATCTACCGGCCCTATCACAACGCCATTGAAGATACCCTGGAGCATTTCGACGAGGCCGAGGTGACCCCGGTGGTCATTGCCGTCCACACGATGGCCGCGCAGAAGCGCGGCCGTGACCCGCGACCCCAAGAGTTCACCCTGTGCTGGGCGCGCGACGACCGCTTGGCGCTCCCCGTCATGGAGCGCTTGCGCGCACAGGGTGACATGGTGGTGGGCGACAACGTACCCTACGGCATGGACCTGGGCGAGGACTACACGGTGCCCGAACACGCCATGCGTCGCGGCTTGCCGCATCTGCAGTACGAAGTACGCCAGGACCTCGTCGCCGACGATAAGGACGCCGTTGCCTGGGCGGACCGCATTCACGACGTCTGTGCCGACTTGGTCGCTGACCCGGAACTGCGTACCGTGAAGCTCTACTGGCCTTGAGGAGTTCCCCGCCATGGCGCCGCCGCTCGATCGACGACCCAACCACAAGCTGATCGGTACTACCGGCTCGCGTAAAGAACTTGCCACGCCTGCGCTTATCCTTGATCTTGAGGCGTTCGAAGGCAACGTTGCGACGATGGCCACCTGGGCAAAAGAAAACAATCTGAGCCTGCGTCCCCACGCCAAGACCCACAAGTGTTCCACCATCGCCAAGCGCCAGGTCGAGGCAGGCGCGGTCGGCAACTGTACCGCGACCTTGGGCGAGGCGGAAGTTCTGGTCGGCGCCGGCGTTCCCGGCGTGCTCATCACCTCGACCGTCGTCACGCCCGAGCGCATCGCCCGGCTGATCGATCTCAACGACCAGGCCAAGGGGCTCATGGTCGTCGTGGACGACCCCGGCAATGCCGATGCCCTCAATATCGCAGCCGAAGGTCATGAGTCGCTCTATGTGCTGATCGATATCGAAGTCGGCTGCGGACGCACCGGCGTCGTATCGCTCGACGCCGCGATCGATCTCATCGACCATGTCACCGCACTCCCTAACCTCCGTGTGGCGGGCGTCCAAGCCTATGACGGCGGCGTTCAGGCCATCACGGATTTCGGCGAACGGCGCACGGCGCTTGCCAAGGACCTCGAGCCGCTCCGCCAGGTTCTAGCGGATATGGAACGGCGCGGCACGCCGGTCATCATCGTGTCGGGCGGGGGGACGGGCACCCACGATCTCGACCGCATCGGCGGCATGTTTACCGAGATCCAGACCGGCTCCTACATCGTCATGGACTGCATTTACAACGCCTGCGATCTCCACGGCACCGGGAAAGCCGTGTTCAAGACCGCGCTCTACGTACGTGCAACGGTCATCAGCACCGCTAAAAGGGGCTTCGCTACCACCGATGCCGGGTTCAAGGCGTTTTCCACCGGCAGCGGCGATCCCGTCATCGCCTCGGGCGCGCCGGCCGGTGCGACCTACACGTTCATGGGAGACGAGCACGGCCGCATCACCTTCGCCAAGGACGGCCATCGCATGGCGTTGGGCGATCAGGTCGAGTGCATCGTGCCCCACTGTGATCCCACCATCGCCCTCTATGATTGCTACCATGTGGTCGAGGGCGATACGCTGGTCGATATCTGGCCCATCGACGCACGGGGTCACTGGTAATACCAACGGTCGATGAGGGAGACTCATCGGCCGTTGGAGGGCTGCGACCGCGGCCCCGCTGCATACGCGGCGTGAGCCAAAGGATGCGGAATGCATCCCGCCCGGCGATTGAGGGAGCCTTAAAGGCGAACCGATGGATTCGACTCTGCGCTCGTTGGTATAGTCAAGAAGGAGAAATGCATGACCATAGCCGCAGAACGCAATCAGGTGATCGCTGTGGCTTTGGACCGGGTCCGGGCCATTGAGGTCGAGCAGGGCGTCAACCGGCAGTCGCTTGAGGCGATCCGTTCGGTCATGGTAGGTGTGGCGACACGGCCAGAGTTGTTTCCGGAAGAGGAGTTTCCCCTGCCCGAGGACGGCACGGGTGAGCGTTTCGATGTGCTTTCCGTGGATGATGACGGACGCTTCGAGCTCTATCTCGAAGTCGCGAACAAGAATGTCTCGACGCCGCCCCACGATCACACGACCTGGGCTGTGGTCACGGGTATTCGCGGCCTTGAACTCAACAAGGTTTACGAGGGTGACGGCGGGCCCAAAGGTGAAGCGCCGTTGAAGGTCGGACGCGAGGTTGAGGTGAAGCCCGGCACCGGTGTGTGCCTCATGCCCGATGATTTCCATTCCATCCACATCAAGGGTGGCGAACTCAACATGCATCTTCATCTTTATGGCTTGGGTTTTGCTTATCTCAAGGGGCGGCGCATGTATGACGAGAAAACCGGCGAATACCGCGGGTTCGAATATATGCCCGAGTGATGGCGCCCGGCAGGCTTGATCCCGAGGGCGTGTGTCAATACCTGTTGGCCGGCGGCGAGACAGCGCCGATCAATGTGCGCGAGAAACGCCTGTTTGGCAACGGTCATATCCTGCTCTCCGTGAACGCACCGCTTCGGCTCCTTGAAACGGAACTGCCGCGGCTGGTGCCTGGACGCACCGCCCATCTTATTCTCTGTGATGATGGGAGCAGTGTAGCCGAACGGGCGTCGGATTCCGCAGGGGAGTTGGGGTATACAGAGGTCAGTATCCTGGATGGCGGCGTCCCTGGCTAGACGCAATCGGGTGGAGAGCGGTTCGTTGGGGAAAACGTTCTGGGCACGGCGCTCGCCGAATGGGTCGACCGGGAACGCCCGGTCCCAAAGTTGAAGGCCGGGGAGCTGAATCGGTTGCGCAAACGCGGCGAAACGCCGGTCGTACTCGACAGTCGGCCATGGGAATCCTATCGGCGCGTGCATATTCCAGATGCAATCAGTTGCCCAGGCGGCGAACTCGTTTATCGCGCACGTGACCTCGCGCCCGACCCTGAGACCATGATTGTGATGAACTGCGCTGGTCGTAGCCGCTTGATCTATGGCGCACGCTCACTGATCTATGCGGGTATACCCAACACCGTTTTTTCTCTTCATCACGGCACGGTCTTCTGGTGGCGCGCCGGCCTGGAACTTTCTGTGGGCGAGGGACCGCGTGCTGAACGAGGCAGTGATCCTGTGCGTGAGCGGTCCTTCGATGCGGCACAGAGTTTGGCTGTGGCATGCGGGGTACAGCAGATCGACCGTGCGACACTCGCGCGCTGGAGGGCGGAAAGCCACGGGCGCTCCCTGCATCTGCTCGATGTGAGGTTGCCCGATGAATACGAAGCCGGCCATGTCGCAGGAAGCGTCTCGGCTCCAGGTGGTCAACTCGTTGAGTGCTCCGATGATTGGATCGGCCTGCGCGGCGGGCGGGTCGTCCTGTGCGATGACAACGGCGTGCGTGCCCGCATGACGGCAAGCTGGCTCTACAGGCTCGGTTATGGCCAGGTCGCTGTCATGGCGCCCGGCGAATGGCCAGGCTTTGACGAAACCGGAAACCCCGCGGTGTCCGAGCCCTCGGCGCCGAACGACGATCCTGAAACCTACAACTATCCCGTCTATGCCACGCTGGAGGAGGAACTGATCGCGTCGGAACATCACGTTCTCGAGCAGGTGGCCTTGCCCGATCAGATCGAGCGTGACGGATTGGCCCGATTTCCGTCCTTCGTCAACACTTAGGATAGGTCATGCGGCACCGGGCCATTTCTCCAAAAGAACTGCGTCTGTTGATCCGGGGCACGAAAGAACACGCCCTGCTGGACGTGCGTGAGGCCCAGCCCTTCGTCGCAGGACATCTTCTGACGGCCTCGAACGCGCCCCTGTCGCGTCTGGAGATCGTTGTCCCGCGGCTGGCACCACGGAAGACCACGACCGTCGTGCTGTGCGATGCCGAAGAACAGCTTGCCCTTGAGGGCGCGGAACGCCTTGCAGAGTTGGGCTACACCGATCTTCGGGTTCTGGAGGACGGTACATCGGCCTGGTCGGATCAGGGATACGTTCTGTTCGAGGGCTCCAACGTGCCCTCCAAGGCGTTTGGTGAAATCGTCGGGCTGGTCTGTCACACGCCTGCCCTGGACGCAGCGGAGGTCAAGCGCAGGGTGGATTCCGGCGACAACCTGATCGTGCTCGACGGCCGACCATGGGATGAATACCGGAACTTCAACATTCCCGGCGGCATCGACTGTCCGAATGCCGAACTGGTTTATCGGGTGAAGGACTTGGTCCCCAATCCCGAGACTACCATCGTGGTCAACTGCGCCGGCCGCACGCGCTCGATCATCGGGGCCCAAACCCTGGTCAATGCCGGGGTGCCCAATCCCGTCTATGCCTTGCGCAACGGTACGATCGGCTGGGAATGGGCGGGCTTACCTCTGGAGCATGGTGCGGACAGACGTCATGCGCCGGTCAGCGAAGCGGCGCTGCGGTGGTCGCAGGCACAGTGCGAGGCCCTGGCGCAACGCGCGGGTGTGGATGTGATCGACCTGCAAACGCTCGATGCCTGGGGTTCGCAGGCTTTAGACAAGACCCTCTATGTTTTTGACGTGCGCGAGCCCGAAGAATTCGCGCAGGGAAGCCTGCCCGGCGCGGTCTCGGCACAGGGTACGCAGCTCGTGCAGGCGACGGACGAATACCTGGCAGTCCGGGCGGGGCGCATCGTGCTGGTGGACGACACCGGCGTGCGCGCACGCATGACCGCCAGCTGGCTCAAACAGCTCGGTTATCAGACGGTGGCGGTTCTCGATGCCGATATGCGTGACCACGCAACCGCCACGCAGGCAGAGCCACGTCATGGTGCAAAAAGCATCAGCCCGGCTCAGGCGGCGCAATCGCAGGTCTTCCTGCTGGATCTCTCTCTTTCGCTCCGTTTCATGGAGGGGCATCCGGAAGGCGCCCGCTGGGGTTTGCGCTCGCGAATGGACGATATTCTCGCCCACCTTTGTACGGATCAACCAATGGCCGTATTGGATGACGAACAGGAGTATCTCGCTGCGCTCGCGGTCAGGGAGCTATCCGATCTTGGTTATGACGCGGGGGTTCTCGAAGGCGGCTTGGCCGCCTGGCGTGCTGCGGGTCTGCCGGTCGCCGAGGGCCCGGAGGGCATGCTCTCGCCGATGATCGACCCGCCCGACATGCCGTTCGACCTCACCGGAGACCCGGATGCGGCCAAAAGCGCCTATATCGATTGGGAACTCCAACTGCCCGAGCAGATCGAAAAGGATGGCTTGCTGACGTTCACGCCGTTGAACGTGCTTTAGACGAACAACGCCAGAGCGGCCATCAGCGTCAATCCGGCCGGCAGGACGGCAAAGACTGGAATGTGGCTGTGCCCGGCATCGCCGAACTCCTCGTTGATGATGTCGACGGCAGCGATGTACATGAACGCGCCGGCGGCCAGTGAATCGAACACGCCCTCTGCAATTTCCCCCTCCTGACTGCCGAGCGTGTTGCCAAGAAGGTTGCCCAGAAAGATATCTGGTGGCGTGACGAAGCTGGTGCCCAGCGAAGAGGTGGCTGCCCCTTGTGGGCCAGTATGGCGACGACGATGGCACAGCCGACGATAACCTGACTCTGGAGACCAAGGGCAGTACCCGAGATGAGAGAATGAAGGCCCAGGATGAGAGTGAGGATGTAGGCAAACGGCCTCTGCACCGCACTGGCGGCCCGGAAGACGACACGCTCGACCGCCAGAACGGCCATAAATCCGATCGTCGCAATCGTATAGGCGATGGGAAACTCCACATCCAGATACGCGTCGCGCATGATGCTGCTGGTATCGCCCGGCATATGGATCAGCCCCGTGCCCAGAAAGATGCCGCCAGCCAGCCCTGTCGCCAGGATCATGATCGCGCTGATCAGATGAAACTCTACACTCATGGAGATCCCGGCCACCTTGTCAAGGTGGGCAGCCGGGTCCGTGGAGCCAGGGCCTACTGCAATGCGGTCAGAACTTGGGCCAGCCAGCCCATCAGGACCGCGCTTCCCAGGCCCAGCGCCAGATAGAGCGCGAAGACCTTGCGCCGCACGACGGCAAAGACCGCCATGGCGGTGGACAGGCTTGTGACCTCTCCGCCGATCAGGAAGGCAATGGCCGCTCCCTTTCCCATGCCCAGTTCCAGCAGACCGTCGATCACGGGAATGGCGGCATATCCGTTGAGGTAAGTGGGGATGCCCACCACGGCGGCAAGCGGCACTGTCCACCATTCGCCGCTGCCCAGGAGACGAGCGGCCTGGTCTGCAGGCACCCAGGCGAGCAGCAGGCTCTGGATGACAAAGGCCAACGTCAGCCATTTGGCCATGAACATCGCGATCGAGCGGGCCTGTTTAAAGAAATTCGTCCGCCGCTCTTCATCGTTCCAGAAGGCCAGCATGACCGGACGCTCGGCATCCAGACCGCAACCGGTACCATAGACCGTACCAAGCTTTTCGAAGGGGACATCGGGACGCAGAGGGCAGGCGACCCAAGAAAATTTGAGTAGGGCCAGCGTGATGAACCCGGCCATCAGGCCTGAGAGAACCGCCGTCGACGTGCGCACCAGCGCGAAGGGAAGGTCGATGATGCCCACGGTCAGCAGGAACATCTCCGGATCGATCAGGGGCGAACCGACCCAGAAGGCCATGACGGGAGCAAGCGGGACACCGGCTCCCAGCAGTCCCGCGACCAGCGGAATGACGCTCACCGAACAGAATGGCGAGAGCGCGCCGAGGACGCCCGCCAGAACGACCGCCACGGCCGCCCGGCGGCGCAGAACCTCCGCGATCGGCCTATCCAGCGCGGTTGCGGCAATGGAAGCCGACAGAGCACAGGAGAACAGGATGAACGGCGCGGTCCAGACCCAGCTTTTCGCGAGGAAGATGGTGGACTGCACGAACTGCCCGACATCGATGGCCAGGACCGCCAGCAGGATGATCCCGCTGGCAGCCCAGACCTTGTCGATACGGCCGATCCAGGAAGGGGCCGCCTGTTCCGCAATCGCCATGTCAGCGATCGTAACGCGGGGAGGGGCCGAGTGGTAACAGCAGGATCGGAGCACTGACGGATGTGACGCTCTCGACATCGCTTATGCCGATGTCGCGTTTCATGTGGCGGTCCAGCGTTGAGACCTGTTGCAGGGTGCGGTTGCGGACATTCTTGAGGCAAAGAAAATCAAACATTTCTTGATACTCCAGCTTTCGGTAAGACGGTCCAGCTTGCCGTTATCCAGCCTTGATTGGTTGTAATATCGTCATGAATGGCGATATCAGCAATCGAGAAGATTTTCTTGCTAATTTAAGGGAAACTAAAGATGTCGGATCGACTTCCCTCCCTTGTAGCCTTGCGTGCGTTCGAAGCGGCCGCACGGCGCATGAGTCTCACGCGCGCGGCCGAGGAGCTTCATGTCACGCCCGCAGCCGTTAGCTATCAGGTCAAGGCGATTGAGGACGATCTCGGCATTCGCCTGTTCGACCGGAAGAACCGGCGCCTGACGCCGACACCCGAAGCACGCGCGGGCCTGACGGAACTGCGCCGCGGTTTCGATCTCATCACCGAAGGGGTCCGCCGTATTCGCGCCAGTCAGGCCAATCCCATGCTGCGTGTGACGTCCGAACCCACCTTTGCCGGCAGCTGGCTCGTTCCGCGTCTGGCCAAGTTCCGTCAGGACTGCCCGGACCTCGATGTCATGATCGATGCCTCGGACCGTCTGGTGGATTTCGAGCGCGAGGCCATCGACATCGGCATCCGCTGGGGCGGGGGCAGGTATCCCGGACTGGCCTCAGAGCAGTTGTTCGAGGATGAGGAAGTCTTCCCCGTCTGTCATCCCAAACTCCTTTCGGGCGAACATCCCTTAAAGGAACCTGCCGACCTGCGGCATCACACGCTGGTCCATCTCGACTGGCCTCAGACCCAGGGCGAATGGCCCGATTGGCCGATGTGGCTCGCCAAGGTGGGCGCCCGCGATGTCGACGTCAACCGGGGCTTGCGCTTCACGGTGCACTCCAACGCTATCCGAGCCGCGCTCGACCAGCAGGGCGTCGTCCTTGCCACCCATACGTTGGTCGGAGCCGATCTCGAATCGGGAGCGCTCGTCCGACCCTTCGACGTGACTCTGCCCACCAGCACACAGATGTATCTGGTCTATCGCCCCGACCGCGCCGACGAACCCGCGATCCACGCGTTCCGGGAGTGGATTCAGCGCGAGGCCGAACAGCACCTCTCGACCTGGCGCTGAAGAAGTCTAGACCCGCGAAAACCGCGTCCGCAGGCCGCTGTTGCCGGTCTTGGTCGCGGGAAACTGGCCTTCTTCCAGGTAACGCTCGTGGCAACGCTTCACGGCCTTGGGGTCCAGTGTGACGCCAAGGCCCGGACCGGTCGGCACCGGCACGGTGCCGTTCTTGGGCACCGGCGTACCTTCGTTGCAAACATCGTCGCCGTACCAGCGGAAGAGCGTCTGGCTGGGCTCGCGGATATGTTCCATCGCTGCGGAGACATGGAGATAGGCTGCGCTCGCCACGCTCGTTTCGCCGCTGTGGAAGCGAATGCCGATGTTGAACTCTTCGCAGGCGCGGATGAACGCCACCGTGCGGGCAATGCCACCCATCTCAACCAGGTTCGTCACCATCGTGTCGGGGCATCTGAGCTCAACTGCTCTGGGTAGGTCCATGATATGGGTCGAGAAACTGGCGCGCGTGAACGGGCGTAGCTGCGCCATTTCCTCGTAGGTCTCGACCGGCTCCTCGTAGTAGGCGATGGCGTACTCGTCCATGCGTGCGATGGCGTGGCGCGCGGTCGGCACGGTCCAGCCGCCGTTGGCGTCGAGTTTGAGCTGCCGGTCGCCGATCGCCTCGCGGATCAGGCGCACCATCTTCACTTCCTCGTCCAGCGCGACCGTCGCGACCTTGCCTTCGAAGCTGGTTGCACCGTGCTCGTCTACCATGCGCGCGCAATAGGCGGCGATCTCCTCGGGGCTTTGCTCCCCCTTTTCGCTGGTGCCGGGCAGGCGGTAGCCGAAATACTCCGACAGCGCGATCTCGCTGCGCACCGCGCCGCCCAGCAGGACGTGGAGCGGTACGCCCTCCATGCGCCCGCGTGCATCCCACATGGCCATCTCAATGCCGCCGAAGGCCCGCGTCATGCCCGCGACATTGCCCCAGGGCGTGTAGCGGATGCCCGGCAGGCAGTGCCGTTCCGCCGTTACGACCTCGCGGATGTCGACGCCGGTCAGCGCCTCGCCCATCTTCATGACGTCAGCGGCGCGGTCGCCGTCAGCCACTTCGCCGATGCCTGTGATGCCCTCGTCCGTGTCGACTTCCACGATGGTCTTGGTCAGCGACCGGATCGAGCCGTGGCTGAAGACATAGGCCGCCGTATAGGGAATGTTGACCGGCGTGGCCCGGACCGCGGTGATCTTCATGGGTGTCTCCTGAGCGTCGAACGTCTGCGCCTGCCCGCTCCCCTATCCGGCCACCCACGGCAGGATACGCTTTGGGTTGCCGGGTGGGGGAGCATGTCGGCGTAAGTGATCAGCAAATCCACCTCTCAGCGCGTCGGGTCATCGCCGATGCGGACGAGTTGTTTGCCGAAATTCTTGCCTTCCATCAGGCCGGCAAAAGCCGACGGTGCGTTCTCCAGGCCCTCGACAATGTCCTCGCGGTACTTGATCCTCCCCTCTTGGACCCAGCGGGTCAGGCGCTTGAGTCCGTCCTCGTAGCGATCACGCCAGTCGAACACCAGAAGGCCGCGCAGGGTGGCGCGCTTGACCAGGAAGTGGCGCAGATTGCGCGGACCCATGGCCTGTTCGGTGTCGTTGTATTGCGCGATCTGGCCGCAGACCGCAACCCGCGCGCCCAGCGCCATGTTCTCGAACGCGGCATCGCTGATCGGCCCGCCGACATTGTCGAAATAACAATCGATGCCGCGCGAACAGGCCTCCTGCATGGCCTTGCCCATGTCCTTGGTCGTGCGGTGGTTGATCGCGGCATCGAAGCCCAACTCGCCGGTGATGAAGCCGCACTTTTCGTTCGAGCCCGCGATGCCGACGACATGACAACCGCCGATCTTGGCAATCTGGCCCACGGCGCTGCCCACCGCGCCCGAAGCGGCATTCACCATCAGCGTGTCCCCCGCGCGCGGTGTGAGCACCTCCAGCGTGCCGAAGTAGGCGGTCAGACCGGGCATGCCCAGCACGCCCAGCGACGTCGAGATGGGCGCTTCTTCGGGATCAAGCTTGCGGATGTCGCGCGCATCGGCGATGCCATGGGTCTGCCAGCCGGTGTGGGCCGCGACGAAGTCACCCACGTCGAACCCGTCGGCGTTCGACGCCACGACCTCACCGGCGACTTCACCCACCATGACCTCGCCGATCTTCTGGGGCTCGGCGTAGGACGGCCCAGGCCGCAAGCGTCCACGCATATAGGGATCGACGGTTAGGTAGATCGCGCGCACCAGCACTTCGCCCGGTCCTGGCTCGCCTACGGGCGCCTCCACGATCTCGAAATGCTCAGGCCCCGGAGCTCCGGCAGGATAGTCTTTGAGGATCATACGGCGGTTGGTGTTGGCGGTCATGGAGAAATTCCTGTTTCTTGTTCGGATTGAGCTTCCCCTACCAAACACGATCGGCACGGGTGTGTCATCCCGGAGCGATGCTCATGCGTCGAGTACTTTTTCTAGGTTCACCTCTGATGGTCGCCAAACCCCATGGCGCGATAGAGGCGGTCACGATCATGCGGCGGCACGCCTCGGCGCGCGTGGTCGGCGATGCGGTCGATGAAACAATGGCCCATGCCACAGCGCTGGGCCGCGCACGACATAGAGGTCGTTGATCTCCATCGCACGGTGCCGTTCGGGACGCAGCGAGATGCCGTCGTCATCGCCGAGCGCACAGTTAGCAAAACCCAGGGCATCGCCTTTCGACTCGGCGATCAGTACCAGACCATCGTTTTGCGCACAATCGGTCAGCATGACGCGGGCATTGGCTTCGTTGCCGACATCGGCGCCATGGGCTAGGTAGGGATGGTAACGGCGCGCGTCGTCCTGGAAATCGGCGAGCAGACTGACCAGGGCGGCTATGTCGTTGTCGCCCGCTTGTCGGATCGTGATCTCTTCCTTCACTCCCTTCCCGTCACTTTGTTGAAATGCTGCAGGAAGCCGACCAGCGCCTCGTCGCGCAGGATCTGCATGTCTTCCATGGAACGTCCGTCCTGCAGACGCTTGGCCCCGCTGGCGAATTTTTCGATCAGTTCGTCGGTGATCGGGGGCGAGGGCAGGCGCGTCCAGTCGTCCGACACGCTGGGGTCGAAATGCTTCATGAAATGGCGCACGCCGCCTTCGCCGCCGGCCAGGTGGAACAGCATGACATACCCCATGATCGCCATGCGCGGGCCGAAGCCATAGACGATGGACTCATCGATCTGCTCGGGTGTGGCTTCGTCGGCATCGACCATGTAGACGATCTCGTTCCACATCGCCTGCTGCAGACGGTCGGCGATGTGGCCCAGCACCTCGCGGTCCATCTTCAGCGCGTGTTTCCCGGCATGACGATAGAAGTCGCGGGCCCAGTCGACGGCTACCGGGTCGGTTTTCTTGCCACCCACGACCTCGACCAGGGGCATCAGATAGGGTGGATTGAAGGGATGGCCCAGCACCATGCGGCTGGGATTGGCAGCTTTGGCCTGGATGTCGGACGCCAGCAGTCCGGAGGTGGAGGAAGCGATCACCACGTCGTTGGGCATGGCTGCATCCATCGCGGCATACATGTCCTGCTTGATGTCGATCCGTTCGGGCCCGCTCTCCTGGACGAAATCCGCGCCTGAAACGGCATCGGCCAGGTCCGTCGTGAAGCGCACGCGGTCCTTCGACGCCCCCCCGGCCAGGCCCATGACTTCCAGGCTGGGCCAGGCGGAATCGATGATCCGCCGCATCTGGACCTCGGCGGCTGCGTTGATGTCCTGAACGACGACGTCATAACCCTTCGCCAGGAATCCCGCGGCCCAGCCGGCGCCGATGACGCCCCCGCCGATACAGGTGATTGTGCGAACGTCCTGAGGCGCGGGACGGTTCATGGGCGTAATCCTTCTGGTGTGGGTGGTGACTTAGGAACGGTTGTTGGCGTCATAGGCCGCTTCGCCTGCGGCCAGGCTGTTGGCGCGCTCGCGCAGCGAGAACTTCTGGATCTTGCCGGTCGCGGTCTTGGGCAGCGGACCGTAGACGATGGTCTTGGGCACCTTGAAGCGGGCCATCGTGTCGCGGCAGAATTTGACGATGTCGGCCGGATCGGTTTCTTCCTTTCCCGGCTGCAAGGTCACGAAGGCACACGGCGTCTCGCCCCAGGTCTTGTCGTTGCGCGCGACTACCGCGGCTTCCATGACGGCCGGGTGCTTGAAGAGCGCATTCTCCACCTCGATGGAGCTGATATTCTCGCCGCCGGAGATGATGATGTCCTTGGAACGGTCCTTCACCTGGACATAGCCGTCGGAGTGCATCACACCCAGATCGCCGCTGTGGAACCAGCCCCCGCCCAAATCCTTGGCCGTTTGTTTAGGGTTGGAAAGGTAACCCTTCATCACCGTATTGCCGCGCATCATGATCTCGCCGATGGTCTCGCCGTCGGCCGGGCAGGACTCCATCGTATCGGGATCGGCGATCATGTAATCGGCAACCATCTGATGACGCAGTCCTTGACGCGCCATGGCCGTTGCACGGTCGTCCAGCGCCATGCCGGGCCAGTCCTCCTGTTCGGCGCAGATCAGCGCGGGCCCGTAGGTTTCGGTCAGGCCATAGAGATGCACGACCTTGAAGCCCATATTCTCCATGCCCGCGATCACCGAACTGGGCGGGGCTGCACCGCCGGTGGCGATGGTCACGGTCTGCGGGAAGGTACGTTTGTGTTCATCGGGCGCGTTCAGGATCATGTTCAGCACGATCGGCGCGCCGGCCATGTGGGTCATCCCGTGTTCGGGGATCAGCTTGAATATTTCCGCCGTATCGACCTTGCGCAGCAGGACATGGGTTCCGGCGAATGCCGTCACGCCCCAAGCATGGCACCAGCCGTTGCAATGAAACATAGGCAGCGTCCAAAGGTTCACCGTACCTCCGGTAAAGCCCAGCATCATGCCGTTGCCGATGGCGTTGAGATGTGCGCCGCGATGGTGGTAGACCACGCCCTTCGGGTTGCCGGTCGTGCCCGACGTGTAGTTGAGCGCGATCGCGTTCCATTCGTCCTCGGGCAGGACCGGAGGCTCTTTCACATCGCCGGTCTCTAGAAATGCCTCATAGGTCGTGTCGCCGAAGCCGGTCTCGTTGTCTGTGTCGGGGTCGTCGATGGCGATCACGTGCACTGGGCTGCCGTGCTGCTTCAGGGCATCCTGGATCGTCTGCGTGAACTCCCGATCGGCGATCAGGACGCGCGTGCCAGCGTGGCCCAGCATGAAGGCGATGGAGGGCGCGTCCAAGCGGAAATTGAGTGCGTTCAGGACGCAGCCGGCCATCGGCACGCCGAAATGCGCCTCCAGGATGGCCGGTCCGTTCTGCGCCATGATGGCGACACTCTCGCCTTTTGCGACGCCGAAACGGCGCAGCGCGCTCGCCAGACGGGCACAGCGGGCGTACATCTCGGCATAGGTCGCGCTGCGGTTGCCGTAGACCCAGGCCTTGCGTGCCGGATGCGCCAGTGCCGACCGGAACAGGAAGTCGATCGGCGTCAGCGCGGTATGGTTCGCCGCGTTGCGGTCCAGATCGGTCTCAAACCGGCTGTCGATTTCGGCACCCATGACGCTCTCCCGTGGCCCGCCACCTTCGTGGCGTCAAACCCGCACTTGTGTCAATGGCATCGCGGCCATTCGGTACGGTTCATGCGTCAAAAAAACCAGCCATGCCCCGGTGCGGCCGCTCCGCCACGATCCCCGGCGAGGGAGAGAGCCTAACCCGGATCGAGGGCGTGCTGGATATGGCACTCCGACGCTGTTGGTTGGTTCCGTGCATGAATCGTCGAATCAATTTCGACGATGACAAATCCATGTCTTTGAAATCACGTTACACTCCCACAGTGTCATTCTCCGGCCTGGCCGGAGATGTCATGCGCGGCCCGCCGATCCGTATTGGTGCCAGAGACGCCGCCACCTTGACTGCTTCAACCGGTTTTCGCAGAGCAGGTCGGCTGGCGGCGCTGGTCGGCCGTCTGCGTCGGCATGGCTGGGGTCGTCACCATCATCCGTCCCACGGGCGAGGGCTCGCCTGGGCCGCACTCCTGCCCCTGGGTGCGGCGCTCATCGGAGCGTTGCGCGATATTCTCACACGCAGGTCCAGTGTTTCGGATTCCTCGTCTTCCATTTTGCTGTTCACGACCACCGCGGTCATGCTGGCGAGCCTAGCTTCTTGCCTGGCCGATCCCGTACTGGGCTGGTCGGCCGTCGCGTGGCACGCCATGCCGCTAGAACGCATCGGCATGCTGGCTGGGACGGGGATCCTGCTCGCGGACGCCCAATATCTGATGATCGAGGCCGTGCGCCGTTCCGAGGTGGGGCTTGTCGCACCGTTCAAATACACCAGCATGGTCTGGGCCGTGCTCACCGGCTTCCTGATTTACGACACCCTTCCCGATCAGTGGATCGTCGCCGGCTCTACGCTCGTTATCGCCAGCGGCCTTTATATCCTCCAGCGCGAGCGGATGCTCAAGACCGACCGCAAGTCCGTCCCTGACAGACCCGACTCCGCACCGCTCAGTCAGCGCTGAGGGAAGAAACTCCTTGCTAACACCGGGAATCCGGAGAACATCTGAGGTGGACCTGAGGGAGTACAAAGGCAAGTTGTCTGGATGCGACAGGATGACGCTGCGGGCCGGGATAGGGGTCTGCGCGCCGGAATCCTAGGGTGCATGGGATTGAATTCAAAAAACCTGAAACGTCCATCCGACGTGTCCCGATACGATGCGGACTTGGCGTCCCCGGGGCCTTCCCGGCGAGGGGGACGAAAGGTTCGATTGGCCTGATTTGCCAAGCGAATCGAGGGGAGAATCGATGGCGCGATGTGAGGGAAAACTTGTGTTGGTGACCGGAGGGGGCTCTGGCATCGGTGCGGCGACGGCGCGCCAACTGGTGCGGGACGGCGCTAGGGTCGTGCTGGCCGATGTCAACGGGGAAGCAGCGGAGACCGTCGCGAGCGATATCGGGGAAGGCGCGCACGCCACCGTGCTCGATGTCACCGATCAGGCGTGCTGGGATGCCGCCGTCAAGGCGACGCTTGACGCTCTGTGCGGCTGGAACGTCCTAGTGAATTGTGCCGGTATCCTTCGGCGCGGCACGATCGAGAGCACGTCTCTGGACATGTGGCATGATGTCATCGACGTCAATCTTACCGGCACTTGGCGCGGCTGCCGGGCGGCGGTGGCGCACATGCGCGAAAACGGCGGTGGCGGCATCGTCAATCTCTCCTCGGTTTCGGGCATTGTGGGCGATGCGGAACTCTGCGCCTACGATGCCAGCAAGGGCGGTGTGCGCCTTCTCACCAAATCGATTGCTCACTACTGCACGGAAAACCGGCTCGCCATCCGCTGCAACTCGATACATCCCGGCGTCATCGAGACGCCTATGGTGGCGAACTACATCGCCGAGGCCGACGATCCCGTGGCCGAACGCAAGCACTGGGACGCCTTCACGCCCGAAGGGATCACGGGCCGGGCCGAGGATGTCGCCGAACTGATTGCGTTTATTGCCAGCGATCCTTCGCACCTCATCAACGGTGCGGAGATGGTGATTGACGGGGGAGCCTTGGCGTCATGAGCGGACGACTGAACAACAAGGTTGCCTTGATCACCGGCGGCGCATCCGGTTTCGGTCGACAAAGCGCGGTCCGCATGGTCGAACAGGGCGCGCTGGTCTGCGTCACGGACGTCCACCTGAAGGGAGCCGAGGAAACCGCTTCGATGCTGGACGGCAGGGGATTTGCGCTGAAACAGGACGTGACCAGCATGGAGGCTTGGGAAACCACGATACACGCGGTTCTGGGCCGCTACGGCAAGCTGAACGTGCTGGTGAACTGCGCAGGCATCGGCGTGGAATTCGACAACATCGGCGAGTGCGCCGACGCCATCTGGGACGCCGTCATGGACGCCAATCTGCACGGCACCTATCTGGGCTGCCGGGCGGCGATGGAGCCTTTGAAGCGGGCGGGCGGTGGGTCGATCATCAACCTCGCGTCCATTCTCGCCCTGCGCGGCGAAGCCCATGCGCTCGCCTATTGCGCCAGCAAGGGCGCGGTGCGGCTGCTGACCAAGTCCATCGCTGTGCATTGCGGCGATCAGAGGAACAACATCCGCTGCAACGTCATCTGCCCGGGCTACATGCTCACACCCATGGTGCACCGCTTCACGAGTGAGATCGGGCCTGATGAGACCCAACGCATCACCGACAAACATCCCGTGGGCCGCATGGGCGATTCCGACGATGTTGCCCACATGGTGGTCTATCTCGCCAGCGATGAGTCGAGTTACGTCACCGGCACCGACATGGTGGTGGATGGCGGCTACACGGCAGGCTGACATGGAAGACAAGCTGATCGCCGCAGCCCGGCAGGCGTGGTCCGGCATCGAAGCCGAAGTCCGGGACATGTTCCACTACCTCTGGGAATTCCCCGAACTTCCCATGATGGAATACAAGGCCGAGGCAGCGCTCTCCGAATGGTTGGGCAAGTACGGCTTCGCGGTGGAACGCGGCGTCTGCGCCATGCCCACGGCCTTCCGCGCCGTCTGGTCCAATGGAGAAGGGCCGACCATCGGTTTTCTCGCCGAATACGATGCGCTGCCGGGACAGGGGAACCGTCTGGAACCCAATCGCGCACCCGACGGCAAGCATGCCGGCCACGCCTGCGGCCACAACCTGATCGGCGGCGCCGATACCGGGGCCGCGATCGCCACACGCCATGCCATGGAGGCGCTGGGCATCCAGGGAACCGTTGTGGTTCTGGGCACCCCGGCCGAGGAGATACTGTGGGGCAAGATCGCCATGTTCCGCGACGGTGCCTTTGATGGCATCGACGTGCTGCTCACCAGCCATGGCGACTATCAGAACGGCGCGCCATCGAGACCCTGCCTTTCCTGCGTCTCGTCAGAGTTCGTCTTTCGCGGCGTATCGAGCCACGGCGGTTCGCGGCGCTCCCAGAACGCGCTCGACACCGCGGAACTGATAGTCCAGTCCGTCGAGCGCCTGCGCGCCCATCAGTTCAGCGACGCCATCATCGGCCATGTCATGCGGTTCGCCGGTTACATGCCCTCGATCACGCCCGACGAGGTGCGGCTCTGGATCACCGTCCGCCACGAGATTTTCGAGCGCACCGAGGAGGTCTACAACCTCATTCTTCCCATCGCACAGGATGCCGCGCGCTACACTGGGACTGAATTCACCGAGCAGTTCATCGCCGCTTCTCGCGGCTACCTCGCCAACGATGTCATGGCGGGCCGCTTGCACGATGCCATGAAGATCGTCGGCCCGCCGGCTTGGGACGATGAAGATCTCGCCTTCATGCAGGACCTTTCGGAGCACTGTCGTCCCGGTCAGGCCTTCAATCTGGACCGTGCCACGGCCATCCACACGGAAGGCTGTGACCCCTATGGCCAGGACGATGGAGAGGCGAGCTGGTACATTCCGCTTGCTCGCGCCAACTGGGCCTATCCCACCGGCGTCCTGCTGCACAACTGGGCGGCGACCGCGAATTCCGGTCATGAGTCGCAGTTCAAGGGCGGTGTTTTTGCCGGCGAGGCGCTGGCGCTCGCCGCCATCGACCTTTTCACCGATCCGGCCGCGATTGCCGAGGCCAAGGCGGAGTTGAAGGAACGGGTCGGCGGGCGCGAACTTTCGCCGCCGCGTGTGGGTGGCTTCGAGGTCATGACCAGCGATCCCGAGTCCTTCTGGAACGCGACCTGGATCAGCACGGACACGCTCGCGGGATGAACACGCTCGCCCTTGACGCCAAAGCCATTCCGGTCACCATCCTGACAGGCTTTCTGGGCAGCGGGAAAACCACGCTGCTACGCCATCTGCTGCGCCATACCGAAATGGACGAGACCGCCGTCATCGTGAACGAGTTCGGCGAAGTCGGGCTCGACCATGTGCTGCTGGAAATCAGCGAGGAAGACGCGCTGTTGCTCGACAACGGCTGCCTGTGCTGCGGGCTGCGCGGCGACCTCGTCGACACGCTCCATTCGCTCCTGGAGCGGCGTGAGCGCGGCGAGATACCGGCCTTCAAACGCGTCATGATCGAAACCACCGGTCTGGCCGACCCGGTTCCCGTCATGCAGACTTTCCGCACCGATCCTCTGCGCCTCTCGGTCTACGAACTGGCAAGCCTCGTCACCTGTTTCGACGCGGCGAACGGCGAAGCCAGCGTTGCCGCCCATGGCGAGGCCGAACGCCAACTTGTCATGGCAGACACGGTTGTCGTGACCAAGGCGGACCTGGGCGACATAGAGGCTGCGCGTGCGGAAATCGCCAGACGCAATCCGCGTGCGATCCTGCGCGAGGCCGTGCAGGGGGAGATCGACCCCGATCAGGTTCTGGCAGGCCAGGCCCGGTTCGACCTTCCGCAGGCCGATGATCATGACCGCGGTCATTACCATCACCATCACGACCGCATCGTCTCCGTCGTCGTGCGCGGCGACGCGCCGTTGTCCTGGGAGCATGTCCGGCTCGTCGTCGGTGATCTGGTCGAACGGCACGGCGACCGGCTGTTGCGTGTGAAAGGGCTGCTGGCGGTCGAAGATCACGACACGCCCGTCAGCGTCGACGGCGTCCAGCATCTGTTCCATCGTCCGCGTCCGCTCAATGCCTGGCCCGGTGAGGACCGCACGCCATTCCTGGTCGGCATTGCCGAGCGGGTGAGCGAGCAGGAACTGCGGGATTGGCTTCGCGCGATACTCGATCCAACCGCGTCGGAGGCAAGTGCTGCCTGACGTCAGCTTGGCTTGTAGCTGGGCGGTTTGAACTTCAGCCAGAACTTCGTGATCGGGCCGACCTCGCGGCCTTCGTGATCGAAGCGGTCCTTGCGGGCAATGGCCGTCTTGACGATGTGTCCGCCGACCCAGCGGAACGGTTCGCCCGGGAAGGAGCGTGAGAGAGGACTGACCAAGGGGCAGCGCGTCCACTCGTCGTCGCGGTCCTGAACGAGCGACGCGATGATGTGGCTGCCCAGGCGTGAAGGGACAATACCGGCACCGGAGTAACCGTAGCCGAAGACGATGTCGCCGCAGGTCGGCAGACGACCGAAAATGGGCAGTCCGCTCATGGTGCGGTCGATGGGCCCGCTCCAGCGGCCCTGGATATCCACGTCGCGCAGGTCGGGGTGGTAGCTGGCCAGCACGTCGCGAAAGGTCTCTTCGCTCCGGTAGTGACGTTTGTGGCAGGCGTCGAGATTGGCGCCATAGGGCAGGAAACCGCCGGACTTCGTCCACATGACACGTCCGTCTGCGGTCGGGCGGCAGGCCTCGATGAAGGTCTTGGAGTCGGTAATGCCGGGTGCGTCGCGGAAGCCGATTTCCTCCAGCTTTTCGGGGATGGGCGCGGTCATTGCTGCGTCGGTGAACATGACCATCGCGGAGTGCCGCAGTTCCGGAATGGAAAGGGACCAGCCATAAAGCGCCAACACCACCTTCTTTGCCCTGACCATGCCCCGCGGCGTCTTGACCGTGGGTGGCGACGTGCGGCCCAGCTTGGTCATCGCTGTCTTCTCGTGGATGCGCACGCCCTTGGCCAGTGCAAGCTTGCGCAGGCCGCGCACCAGATGGCCGGGATGGATCAGGACGCTTGCCGTGTCTATGACGCCGGCATGGAGCGCCGCGCTTCCGGTAAGATCCCGCAGCGCATCCTTGTCGAGGAACCGGTAGCTGTGGATCTGATGCGACTCCATCAAGGCTAGCATCGTGTTCCAGCGACCCGATTGCATGGCGCAGGTCGCGGCCCAGATCGTGTTGGTCTTGTTGACCTGCACGTCGACACCGTGATCCGCTTGGAGCGCCTTGATGTCCTCGATGGCCTGAAGCGAGGCTTTGCCCAGGCGCAGCGCTTCGCTCGTGTTGCCCAGCTTCTGCAGAAGCGGCAGTTGCAGCCACATCGGCAGCGCGAACCCGGCATTGGCGCCGCTGCCGCCGGCACCGCATATGTCGCGCTCGATGATCGTCACATCCAGCGACGGGTCACGGTTCTTGAGCTCTATCGCGGCCCAGAGGCCGGTGTAACCGCCGCCCACGATGGCGACATCGACCTTCAGGTCGCCGTGCAGCGGCATCACCTCGGTATCGGGTTCCGCCTTCAGGGCATCGTCCAGCCAAACGCTCTGCATGCTCAGCGCCTCCCGCGAGCGTCACGCTGGCACGATCTGATTGGGCCGTCCATTTCGGAATGGTGGAGATCAGTCTGCCTGACCGTCCGACGTCGCGGCGCTGATGTTCATGCCGACGTGCTGGTCTTTGGGAAGGCGGCCGTAGGGTGGGAAAGTACGCGCACCCTGCACACCGAAACAGTCGTCGTGGATGAACACGTGATGGCGGATCGAGGGCCAGACGACGCTTCCTAGGAACTGCTGGTCGATATGCCGCCCCAGCACGCTGACCTTGGCGAGGTAGGCCTGAAGAAGGAGTTCGGCAAGGAAGGTCCGGTCGTCGGGGGATGCCTTGGATGCGCCGCCGAGTTTCCTGATGGCGTTGTGCCGCGCTTCGGCGGCAAGGTCGTAGCGTGTGGCACCGTGAAACCGTACGGCTGCGACACGCCATGCAACAGCGGGTTCGGCCGTGCGGTCGGCAAACATCGCCAGTACTTTCTCAGAGCCAGGCTTGCCGGTGCACCGGTCGATCACAAGTTGTGAGACCTCAGGGTAGAGCGTCTATGTTGTCGCCCGGCGGTGCACGCTGGCGTTCTGGCGGACAGGATGACCGGAGGGAAGGTCACCGAACGGCGGGAACGACCTGGCGTCGAAACAGCCGAAATAGGAATCGTGCGTGCAGCAGGCATGACGGATCGAAGGCCAGACCTTTTCGGCCAGGAATATCTGATCGAACCTGCGGTCGATGATGCCGTGCTTGCCAAGGAATGCGTTGATCTCCTTTCGTGACGACCTGTGCAGTCTCTTGGTCGCCGGTGCGATGTGCGTCGACCAGAAGACGCAGATCGTTCCATCGCTTCTCCTGTTCGGTTTCGCTCACGCCTTGCGCGGTGGGTCGACCGCGATGGGACGACCGGGAGCCGAGCTGGCCGGATGGGGCGGGTGATGGGCCAGATGCTCCTTGTGGCTGGAAAGTTCCTCGGGCGCGGCCATACCCTTGGACATCACGAGCCGTTCGGCGGCCGTCAGCCAGCGTTTGTAATAGTCGCTGCCGTCTTCGGCGCCGTTGGTCTGGATTTCGTCAATCAGCAGATCCTTGAACTCGTCCCAAACATAACGGCCGTCCATGCACATTTTTGAGACAAGCACGAAGATGCGCGCCTGCCAGGGTTCTTGGAAGACCGGTCCGTTGCCGTCGTCGGGCAGCATGTCCAGGATGGCTTGGGGCGGGGAAGAAACCTGGTCGTTCATGGTGTCTCCAGATAGCTGTCCCAAAGATCCAGGATCACCGCGTCCCGGTCGTGCCCGTCGGCGCCCCAAAGCTCCACACCTTCAAAGCGCACGGCATAGCAGTGCTGCGGCGCTTCGCCTTCACCTCGTGCGTTGGTGTCGGGAAACGAGAAGACGCCGTGATTGCGCAGGATCTTGCCCGTGCGGCTCATGGCATAACGCGGCAGGCGGGTATGTCCGCCGGGGTGGTGGTTGATGGCGCGTATCGTCTGGCCTTTCTGGAAACGGGGCTCGATACCGGCCGCATCGCGGCGGTGGGACTTGCCGCCTTCGATGATCTCGGCGAGGCGTTCGGGGGTCAGTTCACCCATCACGGGCCTCGCTGGATGCGATTTTGGCCATACGCGCTTCGATCTCGGCGGCGGTCAAGGTTCCGGTCTCCTCCAGCAGGGTTTGGAGTGCCAGCATCCACTTCTCGTAATAGCTGGCGGTGAGATAGACATCGGCCGGCAGCCGTTCGATGGCGTGGCGGGACTGATCGCCGTTGGTGCCGATGCGCAAACCGGTAAAGAACGCGACGCCGAATGCGCGCCGTTCCCAGGGCGCATCAAAGACCGGTTCGTTCTCTTCCCGCACAACGGGACCGAAACCGTGCATGCCGCCGAGATCATGAATACCGTCCATGGACAACTCCTAATGTGGTGCGACGCCGATCATGCCGTCGCGGGTGACGAACTCGGCAAGTTCCGGTTCGGACTTTCCGCGTGCCTCATCGGGCACCATGGGAAGCACCATATAGCGGATTTCCGAGCTGGAATCCCACACGCGGACCTCGACATCATCACCCACGTTCATGCCGAATTCCGCCAGAACGGCGCGCGGTTCGCGCACAATACGCGCGCGGTAGGGCGGGCTTTTGTACCAGACAGGAGGCAGGCCCAGGACCGGCCAAGGGTAGCAGGAACAAAGCGTGCAGACGACGACATTGTGTACCTCCGGCGTGTTCTCCAAAACGACCATGTCTTCGCCCTGCAGTCCGGAATAGCCCAGTTCCGCAATGGCGGGGGAGGAGTCGGCCAACAGGCGTGCTTTGTAATCCGGATCGGACCAGGCGCGGGCAACCACGCGTGCGCCGTTGCGCGGACCGACGTTTTTCTCGAAGTAGTCGGCGACAAGGTCGATCGCCTCAGGGTCGACGATGCCCTTTTCCGCCAGCAACTGCTCCATCGCCTTGACGCGCAGGGCGATGTCCGATTCCGGCTCGTTGTGCTTGTGGCTGCTCATGTTGCGTTCCTGACGGCTGCGACATGACGGGGGAAGGAGGGATCGTCCATCAGGGCCCGACAACGTGCGAACCGGGTCGTGGCGTATTCCCAAAAGTCCTCGGCGGGGTTGTCGTTGGCATGCTGGATCAGGCCCCAGAGCGTCCAGAGCAGATCGCACATGGCTTTGTAAAGGATCATGCGACCGACCCGTTCCGCGCCTGCCGGGCCGCCAAAATAGGCTTCCAGCATTTCCCGGTCATGCTCCGGGCTGAAGCCGGCCTCGACCGAGAAGTCGCCAAGATCCCAGAGCGGGTCGTTCATGCCCGAATATTCCCAATCGACGATCCACATGCGCTCGCCGTCATCAAGCATGTTCTCGCACATGGGATCGCAGTGGCAGGCGGTCAGCGGCAGTTTGTGGGCGTCGAGCGCCTCGCGCACGAACTCCGCGTCCAGGACGGCATCGTGATAGCCCTCGGGAAACTCGGTGACGCCAAGTTTGTCGAGATGAACAAGATAGTCATCAATCATGGAGAAAAGATCGAACCGGAAGGAGAACGTCTCGCCTGACGTATGCAGTTTATGGAAGGCGCGCGCCGCTCGGGAGGGCGCGCCCTCAAGCGACTGCAGCGCGGGAGGCGACATGGTCTCGCAGCCTTCCAAGTAGCGCGTGACCATGATGCCGTCGTCACCGAAATGCAGCAACTCGGGGCTGACCCCGGCGTTCGCGGCAGCAAGCGAATTGACCTTTTCGACATTGCGGTCGATGTATTCCTCCGTTCCCTTGCCGGGAACACGCAGACAGTAGGGCCCGCCGGGACCGTCGATCCGATAGACGAGGTTGGTGAGCCCGCCCAGCCGTTCGATGGTATCGTCCTTTACCGCGATGTCCGCGAGCAGTGGAACGCGGAACATGGCCTCGCCGGCGATGGCCATGTCTTCCTTGGTCGTCATCTCAGTTCTCCCGTCTGCGCCGGACCACGGCACCCCAGCCAAGATGTCCGGTTGCGGCGGCATCGCACCAGAGGTCGTAACGTTCGATCGTGTCTTCGACCTCCGCCATCCCTGCGATCGCCGCGAGTTGATTTCTCCTTGCGATGATATCCGCCCTGATCCTCAAGAAGGATGGCAGGACGTGGCGGCTCCAGTCTTCCGATGCGATGGGATCGAAGCCCGCATCATTGAGCGCGGCGGCATATCCGTCGAATGACCAGAAACCGGGTTTTGAAATGTCCGCGAGAAGTGCAGCGGTCTCTGCGTCGGGGTCGCCGACTACGAGAAGGTCGCTGATCGCGATGGTGCCGCCTGGTTTGACCACGCGCGCCGCTTCGGTCAGTGCCGTGGTCCGCGCTGTCGAGAAGAGGAGGGAGTCCTGGCACCAATAGGCATCGAAGGCGGCGTCGCCGAAGGGAAGTTCCTCGAAATTGGAATACTCGTAGGAGATCCTGTCGGCACCCGGCTTGCCTTGCGTCCATTCCTCGGCGGTCTTGAGTTGGCCACGCGAAATGTTGGTCGCCGTCACGCGGCAATCGAAGGTTGTCGCGAGCAGGCGCGCCGTCCCTCCGACTCCACATGCCGTTTCCAGGACGTGGCTGTCTTTCTGTATCTCGGCGAGTTCGGCAAGCCTCAGGGTCGCCTGCACAGCGGCCGGGTAGAGTTCCTGGTCTTCGCTTTCCAGCAGACCGGGATGAATCTGGTCACCCCAGACTTCCAGCATCGCGCGGTACATCGGGGCGTCGTAGCGCGCGGTGATTTCGGCCTGGAAGTCCTGATCTGTCATGAGCGCCCTAGTTTCTCGACCGGTGCATTGTGATCAGCCAATGGAAGGAAGGGAAGGCCCGGAATGGCTTTCGGGAGTCAGAATCGACAAGGGATCGCGCAGTGGACTGCACGGTCCCTTGGAAATTGGCTCCGCGAGTAGGACTCGAACCTACGACCCGCTGGTTAACAGCCAGCTGCTCTACCAACTGAGCTATCGCGGATCAGTGATAGAATTCGACTTATAGGCATGCGCTCGGTAATCGTCAACGGGTTGTCGGGCTGTAGACGGCCTGTTCGGTGACGACAAAATCGATCCGCTTGTCGGTCAGGGCGCGCAGGCACTGTTCGGGCGTATCGACGATCGGTTCCTCGTGCACGTTAAACGATGTGTTGATGAGGACGGGAAGGCCCGTCTCACGCTCGAATACGTTGAGGATGTCGTCATAGAGGGGGTTGTTCTCGCGGCGGATGATCTGCGGGCGCGCGGTGCCGTCCACATGGACCACGGCGGGAATGCGGTCGCGCCATTCGGGTTTTACGGCGCAGGTGATGGTCATGAAGCGGCTGGCATAGGCGTTGAGGCTGCTGATCTCAAAGACCTCGGAGGCGCGTTCCTCGCTCACAACCGGTGCGAACGGCATGAATTCGCTGCGTTCCAGGCGCTTGTTGAGTTCGTCGTTGATGCGGTGGTCTTCGGGGCTGCCAAGAATCGTGCGTGCGCCCAGGGCCCGCGGGCCGAACTCCATGCGTTGGCTGTAAATAGCTCCGGCCTGACCGTTGGTAATACGCTGCACCGTGGCCGAGACGGGATCGTCATCCTGGCGTTCAATGCAGTGACCGCCGCCGAGCACGGCATCGATACGGTCTGTATGATCGCGGCCCAGATAGACGTTCTGCAGGCGATGGCGGTGGCCTAGCCATGTGTCCATGCCATCGCGGCGCAGAAGCGCATCATGGCAGGCGCCGACACAAAGTCCGTCATCGGCCATCGCGGGGAAGATGAAGGTTTCCTCGACGCCGGTTTTCTCGGCGAGTAGCCGGTTCAAGCGGACGTTGGCGAAGACGCCGCCCGACAGGCCCAGATGCCGAGCGCCCGTGCGCTGCAACATACGCTTGACCGACAACAGAACCGTCTGTTCCAACAGGGCTTGGACCGAGGCGGCCATGTCTTCGCGGCTGGTCTTCTGTGCGAGGCCCAGCACGAAGGTCTTCATGGCACTGTAGGTCGGGAAATTGGAAAGGATTTCGCCCGTTTCTGTAACCATGAAATGGGCCGCCATCTCGTCAAGGCGCACGGAATCGCCCAAGGCGGCAAGCCCGGTCAGTTTTCCTTCATGACGGTTCATTTTCCAGCCCAGGGCCTGGGTGCAGAAGCCGTACATCCTGCCTAGGCTGTCGATGCGGTTCTCGGCAAGGAGTTCCTGATCGTCACCGAAGAGCGTTTCCAGCCTGCCGTCGCGGAAGCCGCGCATGGAGTACTGGACGTTATCGCCGCCGCCGTCGGCCGTGTAGAGCAGGGCGTCGTCCCAGTCCGTGTAAAACAACGTGGGAAGCGCGTGGCAGAGGTGATGGTTGGCGAAATGCAGTGTCGTCCCAGACTTGAACCCATAGGTCGTGAGGAACTGTTCATGATCGATGATGGCAAGCGGGTCGAGTGTGTTGGCCCTGGCCATTTCCAGAGCCATAAACCGCAGTTTTTCACGCCCCAGAACTTCACGGATACGGCCCTCGACGGCGCGGCGGCCCTTGAAATGGGTAAAGCAGCCTTGACGCAGAGCCGAGCGCGTTGAGGCTATTTGGCCGATATCGCTACGTTCGGCGCCAGCGATGGCAAGTACCTCGTCGACACAGTCCAAGGGGACATCGCCGCGCCCGTCGCCCTTGCTGCGGGTCAGGCGTTCGCGCGAAACCGCCGCGACCAGCAAGTAGCCGTCGAACAGGCAGGCCGATGCGTCGTGATAGCCTGGATGAATGCCGAGAGTGAGCATGAGCGATGTACAGCCGCAAGTGTGAGGCGCACCGCTTAACCCGGAATGCGCACAGGGTCCATGGCCCAATGGATGTTGCAGCCGATGGCCTAGGTGATGGCGGAGGAAGCCACGGAAAAGCTGGGCAACATGGTCACGCTGGACACGCTGCGGCCTCTGCAGGTCTTCGATGCGGGCGGTAAGGTCGCGTGCGGGTCAAGGCCCTGGCGGCGGCGAAAGAGGTTGGCGTCGACCCGGCCGACGGTGACAACTTCCTCAACATTGACTTGAGGATGGGCAAATGACCAGGAATGGACTGCCCAAATATGTTTACGACGACCGAGGCTATGTGCGGTTCATCCGCCGGGCCCGTCGGCAATCGGTGATGCTGAAAGAGGAACCCGGAACGCCGGAGTTTTGGGATCATTACAACCGTCTGCTGAAAGGGTGTGAGCCGATCCCGGCCAAGCGCAATTTCGAGGCGTTGATTCTCAGCTATTATGTATGAGAGCGATGCGTTCAATAAATTGAAGCCGCGCACCAAAGCCGACTATCGCAAATACATCGGCCATGTCCGGGAGATCTGGGGTGCCAAAGACCCGGCCAGGATTGAGACGCACCACATCTATGAGTTGCACCACGCCCGCCTGATTGGCTTCCTCAAACAAGAGCATGGCAACCCGGCTAGGGGCATCCCGCTCTTTAAGGCAGGAAAGCGACGGCTGGAAACCGTGGCCGGATGATGTGCGGGCTGGGTTTGAGAAGGTGGCCACGTCCCGCGCGCGGCTTGTCTATGAACTCTGTCTCGGTACTGGCCAGCGGATAGGGGACGTTCTGCAAATCCGTTGGGGTCATATCAAGGACGGGGCCTATGACTTTACTCAGGGTTAAGACCGACAAGCCCTTGTGGATACCCCTGACGGATTGGCTCAAGGCATACCTGGCGGCGGTCGAAAAGAAGGGGCTAGCGGTTATCACCGACAAGGCGGGCCGTCCCGTTCGCTATCGCACCGTTGCCGACGAGATGCGCAAGGTCAAAGCCAGGATGGAGCACCCGGACGCGGACACCTACGTGACGCACGGGCTACGCAAGAATGCCGACCATCGAACTTTATCAATCAGGTTGTGACGACGAGATGGTGAAGATCGTCACGGGTCACTCTGGTGTCGAGATGCTGAAAAAATATGGAGGAATGATCCGTCAGCGAGAACTGGCGACGCGGGCGCAGGAAGCGCGGAACCGCTTTGAACAGAACAGGAAGGAAACATGAATGTTTCAACGCCTGTTTCAAAAGTCGAGCAAGTGGAATGATACCATGACGCAAGTCATTGAAAAGATTGGAGGCCAGGACCGGAATCGAACCGATGTACACGGATTTGCAGTCCGCTGCATAACCACTCTGCCACCTGGCCTGAAGTGCGGATTTCCTATCGCCTAACCCCCGGGCTGTCCAGCCCGGAATTAAGGGTCTTGCCTGACCGGGCGCGCATCTGTTGTGCCATGGCGACCGATGCGCCTATAAAGCTCCTGTTGTTGGAACCATCTGAAAGCGCCGCCCATGTCTGACTATGCCCAAGCCCGCCATGCCATGGTAGAAAGTCAGATCAGAACCGTGAAGGTGACCGACGATCGTCTGATTGCGACTCTGCGCGCGGCGCCGCGTGAGCACTTCGTGCCCGAACATCTGAAATCGATCGCCTATGTCGATGAGGATTTGCGGATCAAGGGCGATCGCTACATGACCGAACCGATGGTTCTGGCACGTTTGCTCCAGGCTGCGGAAATCACACCCAGTGACGCGGCTCTGGTTGTGGGGTGCACGACCGGATATGCTGTGGCGCTGGTCGCAACGCTGGCCGATACGGTCGTGGGTGTTGAGGACGACGCGGAAATGGTGACCGATGCCGACCGGAACCTGTCCGATCTGGGTATCGACAACGCTGCGGTGGTCGAGAGTCCTCTGAATGAGGGATATCCCCGGCAGGCACCCTATGATGTCATCCTTATTGAGGGCCGCTGTGTCCAAATTCCCGACGGGATCAAGGATCAGCTCACCCCTGGGGGCCGGCTGGTGACCTTGATCGACGACCGCGGCGTGGGCAAAGCAGTGCTGATGCGTCGCGGAACCAGCGGGGCTGTGGGCTCGCGCGTTCTGTTCGATGCGAGTGTGCCCTATCTGCGGAGTTTTGCCTGTGAGCCTGAATTTGAGCTTTGAACGGATCATGCGACCCACCGTTCTGGCGGTCGCGCTGCTGATCGCACCATATGTCCAGGCCCAGAGCCTCGAAGAGGCCATGGTGATGACCTACAGCAGCAATCCGACCTTGCTCGCGGCACGTGCGGAACTGCGGTCGGTCGATGAGACGATTTCACAGGCCCTGTCCGGCTGGCGTCCGACGGTGCAGGCACAGGGCAACCTAGCCTATCAACGCTCCGAGGAGACTCGACGCTCCGAGACGAACATCACGAACTTCGGGAATCCCCACAGCTTCAATCTCAGCGTAACCCAACCGATCTTCAGCGGCGGCGGGACGGTCGCGCAGACCTCCCAGGCGGACAATCTGATTCTCGCACAGCGTCAGAGTCTGATCACGACCGAGCAACAGGTCCTGCTGGACTCCGTGACGACATACATGGGCGTGGTGCTCGCCTATTCCGTGCTGGAACTGGCAATCAGCAACGAAGAGCGTCTTGTGCGGCAGCTCCAGGCCACCGAGGACCGGTTTCGTGTCGGTGAAGTGACCAGGACCGACGTTTCCCAGGCCCGCGCCAGGTTCGCCAACGCGCAGTCGGAACGGGTGCAGGCAGAAGGCGATCTGATCACGCAGGCAGCGGCTTTCGAGCAGGTTATCGGCACGCAACCGATCAATCTATCGCGGCCGGGCCCTCTGATCGGCCTGCCCCAGAGCCTCGATCAGGCGCTTGCGCTTGCCTTGGACGGCAACCCGGCAATCCTGCAGGCACAGGCGAGTGAGCTCGCTGCGCAGGATGGCGTTGACGTGCAGATTGCCGATCTGCTGCCTGAACTCAACCTGGTGGGCACCTACACGCACAACCAGGATGTCAGCGACATGATTACGCGCCAGGACAACTTCTCCCTGGTCGCGCAATTGACGATCCCGCTCTATCAGGCCGGTCTGGAATCCTCGCAGGTTCGGCAGGCCTATCAGGATGCGGCGCAAAACCGGATGCTCGTGTACGAAGCGCTTCGCACCGTGGAAGCCGATGTGATCAGCGCCTGGCAGAGTCTCGCCACGGCGAGGGCGCAGATTACGGCGCTTACCGAGGAGGTGAATGCCAACACCGTTGCGCTGGAGGGCACGCAGCGTGAGGCACAGGTCGGCGCGCGCACCGTTCTCGATATCCTGGATGCCGAGCAGGAACTCTTCCAAAGCCAGATCAACCTTGCGGTTGCCGAGCGCGACGAAGTAGTGGCGAGTTACACCCTGCAGGCCACACTGGGACGCCTGACAGCGGTCTATCTGCGGCTTCCGGTGGAACTCTACGATGTGAACGAATACTACGAGGAAGCGTGGGACGCATGGTGGGGCTTCGGCGGCCTGACCGACGACTGACGCGGACGTTTTCGCGCTGTCTCCAGATCGGCTAAACTGTCGCCAAGCAGACCGGACAACCAGAACAATGGCAGAGAACCCCAACAATCAGGATCCTTCGATGGAGGATATCCTGGCGTCGATCCGCAAGATCATCGACCGGGACGAAAAGAAGGAGGCTGCTGAGGCGCAGGGGGGAGAGTCGGTAGGTGAGGGCACATCCGGTGAGGTTCTTGATCTGACCGAGGTCGTCGATGACAACAGGTCTGGCGAGCCGCCGGAACTGACCGATGTGGCCGAGAAAACGTCCCGTAACCCCGACATTGGTGAAGAAGGCGAATTGAATCGGGCTCCCGAACCCGCACGGGATGGTGGTGAGGCGAGCGCTGAATCGACGGCATCGCCCGCGTCTGGCATGGATACGGACCACGAGATGGCGTGCGTCCAGGAAACAGAGGTGCCCGATGAGAATTCCGCTCCCCATCAATCCGACAGCGGCTATGGTTCGGATGTCGCCGAAGCGGTGCCGGAAGTCGTTACCGATAAGAGCCAAGAGGAACCCGAGGAAACCATGAGCGATGACGGACTGATCTCCAGTCAGGCACGCATTTCGGCTGCCGCCGCGCTGGGTTCCCTCGCCAAGGCTTCGGACCGCGACCCGCTGGATGGCATACCGCGCGGCCGTCCGGTCGAGGAGCTGGTCATGGAGCAGTTGAAGCCCATGCTGCGCGAATGGCTGGACGAAAACCTGCCAACCATCGTCGAACGGATCGTGGAACGTGAGGTACGGTATCTCTCGCGGCGGCTGGAGAACGACGACAGGACCTGACAATCTGGACAAATCGTCTATAAACCAGCGCCGTGGAGGACACCCTCTGCGGCGCTGTGCATTTGGAAGTGAGCATGTTGGACAAACATTACGACGCGGGCAGCATCGAACAGAAACTCTACGAATCTTGGGCCGAGGCGGATGCATTCTCGATCAAAAACCAGGATAACGCGCAGCCCTATACCATCGTCATTCCTCCGCCGAATGTCACCGGCAGCCTGCACATGGGCCATGCGCTCAACAACACGCTGCAGGACATCCTGATCCGCTATGAGCGCATGCGCGGACGCGATGCGTTGTGGCAGCCAGGCATGGACCACGCCGGAATCGCGACGCAGATGGTCGTGGAGCGCCAGCTTGCCGAACAAGGCATTGACCGGCGCGACATCGGGCGCGATGTCTTCGTCGAGAGCGTGTGGAAATGGAAAGAAGAGGCCGGCGGCCTGATCGGACGCCAGTTGCGCCGGCTGGGCGCTTCCGCGGATTGGACGCGCGAACGCTTCACGATGGATGCGGGCCTCTCACAGGCGGTGCTCAAGGTCTTCGTCGACCTCTATGAAGAAGGTCTGATCTACAAGGACAACCGTCTGGTCAACTGGGATCCGAAACTGCTGACGGCCATTTCCGACCTGGAAGTGCAGCAGCTGGAAGTGAAGGGGCATCTCTGGCACTTCAACTACCCGATCGAGGGGGAGGAGGGTCGTTTCATCACCGTCGCGACGACCCGGCCCGAAACCATGCTGGGCGACACCGGCGTTGCCGTGCACCCCGATGACGAGCGTTACAAGGATCTGATCGGCAAAAACGCGGTGCTGCCGCTGGTTGACCGGAAGATCGCGATTGTCGCCGACGATTACGCCGATCCCGAGCAGGGGAGCGGCGCGGTGAAGATCACGCCAGCCCACGACTTCAACGACTTCGAGGTCGGACGCCGCCACGGCCTGGAGATTATCAACATTTTCGATGAGGAGGCGCGCATCAACGAGAACGCGCCGGAGGCCTATCGCGGGCTCGACCGCTTCGAAGTGCGCGACCGGATCGTCGCGGATTTGGAGTCCGCGGGTCTTCTTGTCGAAATCAAAGAGCACGTTCACATGGTACCTTTCGGCGACCGCGGAGGCGTGCCGATCGAGCCGTGGTTGACCGAACAGTGGTACGCCGACGCCGCCACGCTTGCCACGCCGGCGATCAAGGCGGTGGAAGAAGGCAAGACGAAATTCGTGCCCGAAAACTGGACCAAGACCTATTACGAATGGATACGCAACATTCAGCCATGGTGCATCTCTCGCCAGCTGTGGTGGGGGCATCAGATCCCAGCCTGGTATGGCCCGGACCGGCAAGTTTTCGTGGCACCTGACGAGGATGCGGCGCGGGTCAAGGCGCGCGCGCATTACGGGGAAGATGTCGAACTGGCGCGCGATCCCGATGTGCTCGACACCTGGTTCTCGTCGGCCCTATGGCCATTTTCCACGCTGGGATGGCCAGAGAATACGCCGGAATTGCAACGCTATTACCCCACCGACGTGCTGGTGACGGGCTTTGACATCATCTTCTTCTGGGTCGCACGCATGATGATGATGGGCCTGCATTTCATGAAGGAGGTGCCGTTCCACACGGTCTACATTCACGCCCTGGTGCGCGACGAGAAGGGCGCGAAGATGTCGAAATCCAAGGGGAACATCATCGATCCTCTGGAACTGATCGACGAATACGGCACCGATGCCCTGCGTTTCACGCTGTGCGCGATGGCGGCGCCAGGGCGCGACATCAAGCTCTCCAAGCAGCGTGTCGAAGGCTATCGCAACTTTGCGACGAAACTCTGGAATGCGGCACGCTATTGCCAGATGAACGGTTGCGCGCCTGATCCTACATTCGATCCTTCCGTGGCCAAGGAAACGGTCAACCGCTGGATCGTGAGCGAAATGGCGCGTCTGCGCCTGCGTCTCGACGAAGCCATGGCGAGTTACCGGTTCAACGACGCCGCTCAGGCGCTCTATCAGGCGTCGTGGAACACCTTCTGCGACTGGTATCTGGAGTTTACCAAGCCGATCCTGAACGGTACGGACGAGTTGGTAATCAAAGAAACCCGCGCTGTGACGGGCTGGGCGCTTGATCAGTTGCTTATCATGATGCATCCCATCATGCCTTATGTGACCGAGGAGTTGTGGCAGCAGCTTGATGACAACCGCGAGACACAACTGATCCGGGCCGGATGGCCGGAATACGGCGAAGAGGCGATCGATGCGGAAGCTTCGGCGGAAATGGACTGGGTGGTGCGCCTAATTTCGCTGATCCGCGGTATCCGCTCCGAGGTCAATGTTCCGGCGGCTGCGAAGATCGTCGCGCATTTGAAAGACGGTGGCGCAGCCACCGAGGCGCGCATGGAGCGGCATCGGGATCTGATCCTGCGCCTGGCGCGTCTGGAGTCGATCACGCCTACAGGCGACATCCCCAAGGGCTCCTCCCAGGCGGTGATCGACGGCGCGACATTGGTGTTGCCTCTGGAGGGCGTCATCGATATCGCGGCTGAGGTTGCACGGTTGAAGAAGGCCGTTGGAAAAGCCGAAGGCGAGATTGTCGACATCGACAAGAAGCTCTCCAACGAGAAGTTTCTGGCCAATGCGCCCGAGGAGGTCGTGGAGGAACAACGTGAGCGCCGTGAAGCTGCCGTAAAATTGTGCGACCGACTCAAGGAGGCGGTGGGTCGGCTGGATGCTGCCTGATCTCAATTGAATCTTGCTCATCTAAATCCTGAGAGTTCGTCTCTGGATTCATGGATGTAGAGGATTACATTGGTTGTGCGGGCATCTTCCCGTCGCCGCCGTTGAGGTGACTCCATGACGTCCACCGTTCTCTACATCCTTCATAACTCCGCCTGGACCGACGACCGGGTGGCCGATGTCGTGCGTTCGCGCGGTCATGGGGTCGAGTTCATCTGTCCTCCCGAAGGCGATGCCATCCCTGACATCGCCGGTTATACCGCTCTGATCGTGGGTGGCAGCGATGACGGCCATGCTGACCGGCCCGACGAACTCTGGTGGGTGTCCGAGGAAATTGCCTACATCCGCAAGGTCGTGGATGCCGGCATTCCCATGCTTGGTCTTTGCATGGGCGCGCAGTTGCTTGCCACGGCCTACGGGGGGCGTGCGTTTGCCCGCCCGGACGGCTTTACCGAATGGGGTTTCTATGCAGTCACAGCGACCGAGGAGGGCAAGGAGCTTTTTGCCGGGACCACGCACTTCAACCAGGGGCATTACGAAGGAATTTTCGAGCTTCCCGAATGCGCCACACTGTTGGCGCGCGGCGATCACTTTCCGGTACAGACGTTCCAAATTGGAAAGCATGCCTATGGCTTGCAATTCCATCCCGACACCAAGCTCTCCACGCTGACCAAACCGTTTCAGGACAACAACCACTACCGCCATTTCATGGGCGTGCAGACCACGAAGGAGCGGATGGAACTGGGTGCGCGTTACGAAAGCTCCATCCAGATGTGGACGGAACGCTTTGTCGATCAATGGATCGGTGCGGCCGGCCGCGCCGTCGCCGCCGAATAGAGTGAGAGAATGGCCAACAACAAGATCCTCTATCTGATCTATCGTCGCGATTGGGATGGCAGCCGGATCGCCGACGTTCTCAACGATCTTGGTTATGGCATCGAGTTTCTCTGCCATCCTGCCTCCGGGGGAGCGGACATCGCCGACTGGTTTGGGGACAACGAGACCCAGCTTGAGTGTCCGGGTGTGCAGAACCTCCCGCAGCAGCTTCGGCTGTCGGACGCCTATGAAACTTCGATTCAAAGCTTGACGGAACGGTTTGTCCGGACGTGGCTAACAATGGGAAGCGACCGGGTCCAGGCGGCCTGAGACCGGCCATTCGGCTCAACTGCCGGTAAGTTTGGCGACGATCTGCCTTTCCCAGGCGCCGTGGGCGGTTTGGGGCAAGGCATCTGCAGGGAACCACTGAGCCGGCGTTTCGCCAGCCGGTGTGCCTTCGGCTTCCACGTGATAATGGAACGCCAGATGCCAGCCGCGGCGGCCGCGGAAGGATTCGACGTGGCCAAAGCGGGGTTCCCCGACCTTCAGACCATCCAATTCAGACAGTACCTCTTGCGCTCGGTCGTCGGGGTGGGTGTAGGGTTCGACATCGCGGCCTGGCAGCCACCACTTTTCGTTCTCCAGGTCGTAGCGGACGAAGAGGACTTCGCCGTTTTTGTTCGTGATTACCAAATTGACGATGACTTGGGTGGCAACGGATTGTTCGTTCATCTGGGTGCTCCCCATTGTTGCGTGTGGTGGGTGATTTCCTGTTCGAGCCAGGATAGCTCCGCTTCGATGAGGGTCACCTCGCGTCGTACAAGACTTTGCGAAGGAGAGGCGGGAGCCTCATGGCTGACGGTTTCCAATCGGGAATGCAGCGCCGATTGGCGGGTCAGAAGTGCATGGCCGATCTGTTCGGGCTCCAGCTCATCGGTAGCGGCGAGCGCAGCGTGGATGGGTTCTGGATGTGTGTGAATGATGGCGAAGGCTTCCAGGAGGTCTTCTGTCAGCGCGCGTCGCCCATCAGGCGTAATCTTGTAGAGAGTGCGGGCCGGGCGTCCGGCGTTCTGTTCTTCTCCTGCGATCCTGGCAAAACCCTGTTTGGTGAGGCTGCGCAGCATGGCGTAGATCGAAGCGTCTTCCAGGACGAACCAAGGGGCAAAGCCTGCATCCGCCAAGATCGCCTTAATGCGGTAGCCATGGAGCGGCTGTTCGGCCAGGAGCCAGAGAATGAGAAGCCGTGTCGTCATAGCGGCAATATACTAAATTTTTAGTATAAGACAACAAGGGATGCGTGTTACGCATTGACGAAGCCCGTCTCCGCAATCTCCCAGTGATCCCGTGTGACAAGAAGCACCGCGTCCTGGCGCAAGGGTACCTCTTCAAGGCACCGCTCTGGAGATAAGGTCAGCCGTGGCCGCCGCCACCACGCGGTTCAGGCTGCCATGGGCCAAAATTACGGTCTGATATTGCGGATCGATTGCGCCGATCCAGGAAGAAACCCTCTGGTAGACATCGCGATAACTCTCGCCGCCCGGCACCGGATTATGGAACTTGTCGCGATAACGCAGATCATAGGCGTCACGGTCGGCCATCGCCGCTTCTGTCGCCGTGATCCCTTCCCAATGGCCGAAGTTGATCTCCTTTAGCGCATCTGATTCCTGAATGCGCCCAGGTTCGATGCCCAGAGCGGCGCATACGAGTTCACAACTCCTGCATGCGCGTCCAAGGGGATTGCACCAGATGGGCACCGATTCCAGGTCGGTGAGGTAACGTTTGAGCAGACGCCTTATGGCAGCGGCCTGCGCCTCGCCGAGGGCTGTGAGCGGTGAATCCTTCTGCCCTTGAAACCGGCCGACACGGTTCCACTCGATTTCACCGTGCCGGAGAACAAACAACATGACGATTCTCATGATTCGTGGGTGGAGCGTCGCTCGACACCATAACCCGAACGTGACTTGCCGGTGATGGACCAAACACCCAATATCCTGGGCATCATGAGAGTAGCGAACTTTCTCATTGCCTGTTTGGTTGGCGTATTTGCCATGTCGGCGTCGGTGCCTGCCGAGTCGCCGGTCGTTGTGGAGCTCTATACCTCAGAGGGATGCAACTCGTGCCCTAGGGCCGATCAGTATCTTTTTGAACTGCGTGAACGTGACGATGTGATCGCCTTGGCGTTTCACGTCGATTACTGGGATTACCTGGGTTGGACCGACCGGTTCGCGACGCGCGACTTCACCAACCGCCAACGCTCCTATGCCCGCGCGATGGGTGAACCCATGATCTACACGCCCCAGCTCGTGGTGGGTGGTGTCGACCATGTCGTGGGTTCCAACCATGCGGACGTCAACGATGCAATCGCGGGAGCCGCCACGCGCGATCCGTTGATCGAGATCGGGCTTGGCTGGTCCGACCGGCATGCGTTGACGGTGTCCATTCCCGCTGCGCCCTATGACGGCGATGCGACGATCTGGTTCGTGCGTTACGGCAAGGAGGCGCAGACCGACGTCACATCGGGAGAAAATGCGGGCAGGACTCTTCGCCACGCCAATATTGTCAAGGAACTGACTGCGATCGGCATGTGGAAGGGAGAGGCGATGGAAATCACGCTGCCGTGGGAAGCCATTGCCGGCGGCAACGGAGAACGTGAGTTCGGCTGCGCCATCATTGTGCAGCCCGAAGGCCTAGGGCCGATCTTGGGTGCCCGCGAGATCAGCTATGACATGGAAACCACTACCTGGTAGCGGGTTTACCGTTTGAGAATAGTCGAAGACCGACAGCACGTGCGTCTTCACGACGTGAAGATAGTCGCTGATCTCCACGCCAGTCCCTTCCGTCGTTGAGCCGTAAACGAAGGCGGGAATGCCCGCGTAGCACCAGAGACGCGCATCGGCCATGCTTGGGCAGACGATGGGGTCGGGGCGTGCCGGCGTGCGTCATGGAGATGGGCAGGCGGATATCGAAAACGGTGTCGCAGCGTGAGGGAATCATGTTGACTTTGATGCCCGCGTTCACCATCACGACGTTGACGGTGACCTTGTTCAGCATGGCCGAAGTGCCTTCGCCGTGGCTGAGGTCGATGCTGACCTCCGCGCGTTCCAGGATGGCGACGACGTTGTCGCTGAGCGAACCTTCGATCTCCTCGAACTCTTCCAAGTCTCGGATGAGGGCGGCGGCCAAACGGCTGGCCGACGGGGTGGTGTGAACGTAGGTGCCGCGGACTCCGGGCGTCCGCAGCGTCAGCTTGACCCAGAACACGCCGCGTTCGGCGAAATAGATCGCGTGTTTGCCGGTCGCCTCGGCTGAGAGAAGAACATCGCCGGGCACGTTGGTCATCAGCCGGCGTGCGCCCTGGAGACCAACGGTTTCCTCGTCGGACACGCAAGTGAGAGTGAGGCGTCCCTTGATGTGCTCCCGGATGCGATGGAGATGACGATAGACGTGGAACAGGGTGGCCGTGCCGCACTTCATGTCGATGACCCCGCGACCCCGGACCCGACCATCGGAGATTTCGCTGCGCCAGGGATTCTTGGACCAAACCTCCGGATCTTGGACGGGAAAGACGTCAATATGCCCGTTCAGCACGACATGGAGACCGTCATCCGCACCGCCTCCGAAACTGGCGACGATGTTGGGCATGACCTCGTTGGGGGCAAAGACCTCGTGCTTGAGGTTTTCAGCCTTGAGAGCCTCGATCAGATGACCCGCCGCTTCGCGCGTATTGCCGGGCAGATTGGGGCTGGGCGTGGCGACGAAGCGTTAGAGAAACGCGACCTGCTCGTCGGTTTCCGCGTCCAAGTCTTCGACGAGTACGTCACGAAGAGCTTGGGACATCAGGCAACCCTCTCAATCGGACAAGGCGTCGAAGGTGTCACGCGTTTCCGCGACCAGACACGCCATCAACTCGTGGGCAGGCATGGCGCGTGATGCGCCCGCACCCGCTCCCGCCCACATCGCCGTCAGATCCGGGTCTCCGGTTTCAGACAGCTTGCGGGTCAGCGCGTTCTGCATGGGGAAAGGCGCGGCTTCCTCCTCAATTTGCTGTACGCTGCGCAGGATGTGGTTGGCGAGACCGCGTGCCGGCCGTCCAGAGACCCCTTTCGTTACAAGCGTTTGGGCGTTGTTTTTTCCTGCCGCCAGAAGCACTGCTCTGTGCGCATCGTTCACGGACGCTTCGGGACAGGAAAGAAAGGCGGTGCCGATCTGGACACCAGATGCACCCAAAGCGAAGGCCGCGGCAATGCCGCATCCGTCCATGATGCCGCCTGCCGCGATCACGGGAATGGAGACCGCCGCGGCAACCTGGGGCACGAGAACCATGGTGCCGATGGTGCCGCTCATGACATCGCCCAGGAATGTGCCACGATGGCCGCCGGCTTCCGAGCCCTGAGCAATAATGGCATCGACTCCGGCCTGCTCCAGGGCAACGGCCTCCTGCACCGTGGTTGCGGAACAGAGCACCTTACAGCCGGCTTCCCTGATCGCAGCGACCATGTCCGGGGAAGGCAGGCCGAAATGGAAGGAGACGACCTCCGGACGTGTTTCGAGGACGACATCGAACAACTCCGTGTCGAAGGTGCGCCAAGTTGCTTCGGCGCGCGGCAGGGCACCAAGGCCGTTTTTGTGCCACAGGTCCTGCAGCATCGCGCGCATCGACGGACCTGCCTCTCCATCTTCGGCGGGCGCGTCATGGGCGAAGAAATTGACATGAAACGGTCGGTTGCTGGCGGAGCGGATTTCCCGGACCTGCTTCCGAAATGCTGTGCCGGAAAAACTCATGCAACCGTGTCCGCCCAGGCCACCGGCATTGCTTACGGCTGCAACCAGCGCGGGCGTGGTCGCACCCGACATGGGAGCAAGCAGGATGGGGTGTTCGATGTTGAACAGGTTGCAAATGTCTTGGCGTGGCCACTTCATGAATTGCTCCCAGACGCGCTGACCGGTCGTTCGCTGGCGACCGTCGTGCGATGGAGCAGACGGCGATAACCGTCGTAGTTATTCACCGCCAGGTGGACGACCGCGCGGTTGTCCCACATGAAAAGGTCTCCCTCGTGCCAGCGCTGCCGGATGGTGAATTCCGGGCGCGCGAAATGGGCATAGAGCATTTCGAGGATCGGACGGCTTTCCTCCACCGTCATGCCTTCCAACCGGGTGGTGTAGGTGGGGCTGCAGAAGAGTGTCTTGCGGCCGGTAGGTCGGTGGAGGCGGACCAGAGGATGCGCGCGCTCGATATCGGCTTCCGCATGGCCGGTGCTGACCTGGACCCCGCACATGCGCCCTTTGGTCCCGTCGGTGCTGAGACGGGTGCCGTAGATGTGGCCCGAGTGCATGACGTTCATCGGCTCCAGCAAACGCTTCATGCCGTCCGACAGCGCATCCCAGGCCGTGCACATGTCAGCGAACAGGGTGTCTCCACCTTTGGGCGGCAGTTCCAGCGCCTGAAGGATGGAATAGACCGGCGGTTCTTCCAGATAGCTGAAATCGGCATGCCACCAACTCCCGAAGGTCGAAACGTTGACCTCGTCGGCTTCCTTCAGCACCGCAATGACGTCCGGGTTGTCGTCCAGCGGCTTCACATAGGGCATGCGGTAGAGCGGTCCGAGTCGCGCTGAAAAGGCGACCTGTTCGTCGGCCGAAAGCTGTTGATCGCGCAAGACCAGGACGCGGTGTTCTGCGAAGGCTTCTTTCAGCGCGTCGAGGGCAGGGCGCTCAAGCGTGCGAACGTCGATGCCGCTGATTTCAGCGCCCAACGTCGAACCGATTGGGGTGATTTCAAAGGCCGCCATGAGCAAGCCATAGCACCTCCGCCATGCATCCGGTAGACGCTTTGCTGATCGACAGACCCGGCTAGGCCATGGCCTTCGACATCGCCTCGCTCATGCGCCGGGCAAAGGCAGCGGGGTCCTTGGGCAGTTCGCCTTCCAGGATCATCGCCTGATCGAGCAGGAGGTGCGCCATGTCCTCGACCGCCTTGCCGGCGGCATCGCCCTTGGCGCGGTCGGTCAGGGAGACGATCAGCGGGTGTTTGACGTTGATCTCAAGGATGCGTTCGCTTTCCATGCCCAACTGGCCTGTGGCGCGGAGCATCTTCTGGAGGCGCATGTTCATGTCGCCCTCATCGACGACCAGACAGCATGCGGAATCGGTTAGCCGCTTGGATTCGCGCACATCCTTGACCTCGCCTTCCAACGCGAGCTTGAGCATGGCGATGAGCGGTGCGATGTCGCCGGAAGGCTTGCTCTCTTCTTCAGTTTTCTCGTCCTTCTTGCCATCCTTGCCTGCGATTCCGGAAAGGTCGATGTCGCCGCGGCTGATGCTGGCGAAGGGTTTCTCCTCATAGGCATCGGCCGACATGGTCCAGAACTCGTCGACGGGTTCATCGAGCAGCAGGACTTCCACGCCTTTCGCACGGAAGGCTTCGAGCATGGGGCTTGTTTTCATGGTTTCGGCCTTGTCGCCGGTCAGCATATAGATGCTTCCTTGGCCGTCCTTCATGCGGCCGACATAGTCGTCGAGGCTGACCCAGCCATCGGCCTCCGTGGACTTGAAACGGGCGAGTTTAAGAAGTTCATCACGGTACTTGTGATCTTCGTAGATGCCTTCCTTGAGCACCTGGCCAAAGGTTTCCCAGAACTTGGCGTAACCTTCGGCGTCCTTCTCGGTCTTCTTTTTCAGCTCGTTGAGGACGCGTTTGACAAGAGCCTTGGAGATCTTGGCGACGACAGGGTTGTTCTGAAGAACCTCTCGGCTGACGTTGAGCGGCAGATCCTCGGAATCGACTACGCCTTTGAGGAAACGCAGCCAGGACGGTACCAGGCCCTCGCATTCGTCGGTAATGAAGACCTTGCGCACGTATAGCTTCATGCCGTGCCGGCGGGCCGGATCGAAGAGATCGAACGGCGCCTGCTCGGGAATGAAGAGAAGACTGGTGTAGGCGATCACCCCTTCGGCCTTGTTGTGCAGCGTGAGCCAGGGCTCGTCGAAGGCATTCGCACTGTGGCGGTAGAATTCGGTGTACTGATCCTTGCTGATCTCCGACTTCGGACGCTGCCAGAGCGCGGCGGCCTCGTTGATCTGCTCGGACTTGCCGTCGGCGTGGATCCACACGGGTAGACCGACATGGTCAGAATAGGTTTTCACGACGGTCTGGACGCGCAGGGTTTCGCTGAATTCCTTGGCGTTCTTCTTCAGCTTCAGCTTGATCTTCGTGCCTCGCGGCGTATCGGCCGGCGCTTCTTCAATCTCGAAGCTGCCACGGCCGTCGGACGACCAGCGCCATGCCTGCTCGTGGCCTGCCTTGCGGCTGGTGACGACGACACGGTCGGCAACCATGAAGGCGGCATAGAAACCCACACCGAACTGGCCGATCAGATTGATGTCGGACTTTTCCTTTCTGGATCTGTCCTTTTCGGCCTCAGCCAATTGCTCGGCAAAGCGGGCCGTGCCTGAGCCCGCGACGGTGCCCAGGTTCTCGATCAGCTCGTCATGGGACATGCCGATGCCGTTGTCTGTGATGGTCAGCGTCCAGGCCTTTTGATCGGGCGTGATCGTGATCTTGAGATTGGGGTCTTCAGCGAGCAGCGAAACGTCGATCTGCGCCTCATACCGCAGCTTGTCGCAGGCGTCCGAGGCGTTCGAGATCAGTTCGCGCAGAAAGACCTCGCGCTTGGAATAGAGCGAATTGACGACGATATCGAGGACGCGGCTGACTTCGGCCTGAAATTCGTGACGTTCCCCAGTGGACGTATCCGCCATGGCTGATCTTCCCTGTTTCTTTGGGTGTGCAAGTCCCGGAGGTCATGTAGGCACTGGTACCGTCACGTCAAGCGGCGATGATACGCGCGTGTGGACGAGATTCGTGACGACGGCGGCTTGCGCCCAATGATTTTCCCCATGCTTGGAAGCCTTCTGCGGAAGACGGGAATTACCGGCGCGATTCTATCTTTGACCATTTTTCTGCTGGGGTCCTGACCGAGGCCGTCTTTCTGTATGCCCATGGTGGCGCGACACCTCATGTGGGCGTATGGATGGTGCCCTGGTGGACGCCGCTTATGGCGCTGGGATGGCCGCTGGCTGCGGTGCTGGTGATTTATCTCATGATCCGGGCGTTTGCAGATGCGCCCCGTCGCCTCCTGGTTGTGAATGGCGTCTTTGCCTCGGCGCTGGTCACTCTGGTTTCCCTGTCGTTGCCGCTGAACCACGGGCATTTTGCTCTCTGGATTGAATACAGCGCTCTCAACCTGACGCTTGGTCTCGTGTCTGGCTGGGGCTGCTCGACACGGTCAGCGTTGCCCTTTGGCGCCAGACCCGGCGCTGTCAAGTGCCCTTGCCCCTCAACATGGCCTGGTTGGCGGGCGTCTGTCTTGTGGGCTCGGTCGCCGCCGGTGAGGTCTTCGACGGGCAGGAGCGCGACGCCGCAGGAGAGGTGACCCACATGTTTCTGATCATCCTGCATGCGGCGGCGCCCTTTCACCTCATGATGGAGACCGCCGAACGCATGAACGCACGCGATACGGCAAGATCGCGCAAACTGGCCAAACGGCTGATCGTACGTCAGGCGGCAAATACGTTCCGAGGCACCCGGACGAAGCCAAAATGAGGCAGAGGTTGCGGCGCGCGTGAGAGGTAGTCTGGGCCCCGCCGCAAACAGGGGAAAATTACAATTCTGACCATTCAATCCCGCACGGCCGCAGGATCGATGCGGTTGTTCAGCCTGTGGGCGCCCCACATGCCCAGGAGAATGGCGACGCAAAAACAGTATACGCCAGTTTCAGCGGTAACTTCGGCGACCAAACCGAGGGATAGCATGGCGACTACCAGCGCGACCAGGAAGACGTCCATCATCGACCATTTGCCCAACAGGACGGCCCATCGCAGGGCCCGACGGGTCAGTGGGGCCTGGTCCGGCGATCCCCAGATGCACAGGGAAAGCAGAAGTTTTGCCATGGGAAAGACGATGGAGAAGAGGAGGATGATCAGGCCCAGAAGCACGTCTCGACCGGAGACTAGGGACCAGATGGCGCTTATGATCGACTTCTCGTTGCCGAAAATCCAGAACCTCTCAACCGTGAAGGCGGGCAGAAACAACCCAAAGAGAAGCAACACCAGGCTGGAGATGAGAAGCAGCCCCGTGAGGGCGTCCCTTTGATGTGGGCTTTCCATGGCGACAAACTGGCGAAAGCACGGCCCCTTGGCAAGCCGGCTTGGGATATAGGTGGATGTGCCCCAAACCACTAGACTCAGGGGATGTCTGAATTGATTTCGTTACTATGATCCGGCGAGTTGGCCTTTTTCTGGGCAGAGGATATTTCGCCGTTGTCTGGTACGCCATGGAGGCTAATTGCATCCGCTGCAAAGGTATCGAACTCGACGAATTACGCGATGCTTGCGGGTGTAGTCGGCCTTGCCTGGATGATTGTGGGGACCATCGCGGCCTGATTGCGAAGAAGGTCGCGGGCGACAATCGGGGTGCGGGAATTCTGAACGGCCTCGACATCGGCGTGCTGGTCATGCATTGGATGCTGCCGTTGCATCTGATGTATGGACCGAGGCATCAGACGGGCAGTAGTCCCTTCGTTCTGGGTGAACTGATAATTCTGGCGATGGTCGCGCTTGTCTGGTTCGTGATTCTCGATCTCTTCCGGCATGGCGCTCAGACGCTTGTCCAGGCGCAACGATACGCCGAAGCTCTCTGGAGCCGCGATTGCGTTCCTTAGGTTTGTTGATCGCTGTCGTCTTTCTCACCCAATCGATCATCGAAAACCATGGCGCATCCATGGGGGAAGGCGTCGAAACCCCGGCGAAGGCGATGACCGTGGCGTTCGGCATCTGTCTGGCCGGCGGGCTTGTTCTGACCTTGATGATCGACCTGTCACGCGCGCTTTGGCTGCGGGCAAAACGTCGGAAGCGGTACAGTCGGGCGAGATTCTGCCGCATCGATCAGAAGAAGAAAATCCGACGAGGTCAACCGATGCCCTTGCGAGTGCGCGCACGCAGAGAAGCGCGGCAGGAAAACAAAGGCCTAACTCCGACCGTGGTGCGCCGATAATCTGTCGTTGCCGTATCAGGTGTATTTTTCAGCTTTAGTCACAACCCCTAGCGATCTGACTTGAAAATGTCACATTCGCGCCCGATCCTGTAGACATGACAGCAAGGCCTACGTCATCGCGTCTGATTGTGGTTCTTGGTCCGACGAATACGGGAAAGACACATCTGGCGGTCGAGCGCATGCTGGGCCACCGCACCGGCATGATCGGCCTGCCGTTACGCCTTCTCGCACGGGAGATCTACGATCGTGTCCTGGCCATCAAGGGCCCGCGACAGGTTGCGCTGATTACCGGTGAAGAGCGCATCATTCCCAAAGGCGCGCGCTATTACGTATGCACGACCGAGTCGATGCCGTTGGACATGTCCGTGGCGTTCCTGGCGGTCGACGAAATTCAACTCTGCGCCGATCCCGAGCGCGGCCACACCTTTACCGACCGACTGCTGCGCGCCCGTGGAACCGAAGAGACCATGGTTATGGGGGCCTCGACCATGCGTCCGGTCATCCGCGCCCTAGTGCCTGAAGCGGAGTTCGTCGAGCGGCCGCGCTTTTCCAAACTGACCTATACCGGTTTCTGCAAGATCACCCGGCTGCCCCCGTGCAGCGCCGTCGTGGCATTTTCCGCGGCCGGTGTCTACGAGCTGGCCGAGACCCTGCGCCGCCAGAGCGGAGGATGCGCCGTGGTTCTGGGGGCGCTTTCGCCGCGGGCGCGCAACGCGCAGGTCGCGATGTATCAGGAGGGCGAGGTCGATCACATCGTCGCCACCGATGCAATCGGCATGGGCCTCAACATGGACGTACGCCACGTTGCCTTCGCCGCCACGCGGAAGTTCGACGGCGCCCGTCCGCGTAACCTGCTTCCCGCCGAACTGGCACAAATCGCGGGACGTGCGGGCAGACACATCAACGATGGCACGTTCGGTACGACATGGGATGTCGAGGGACTCGACGAGACCGTCGCCCGGGCGGTCGAGGAGCACATGTTCCAGGACGTCAAACACGTTATGTGGCGCAATGCCCGGCTGGACTTCCGCAGTGTGGGGCATCTGCTGAAAAGCCTGGAACGGCGCTTGGAACATCCGGTCCTGGTGCGTGCACGCATGGCGGCCGACCATCTCGCATTGGCCGATCTCGCGCGCGATCCTGATATCGCGGCGCTGGCAAGCCATCCCGATGCGGTGCGGCTGTTGTGGGAAGTCTGTCAGGTTCCTGATTTCCGCAAGGTCATGCACGACCACCACGTCAAACTTCTGGCGCATATCTTCCGTCACCTGATGGGCCCCTCGGCACGGCTGCCGCAGGATTGGGTGATGCGCAGCGTCGAACGGTTGGATCGCACCGACGGTGATCTCGACATGCTGATGACGTGGATCGCGCATATCCGCACCTGGGCTTATATCTCCCACCGCTCCGACTGGGTGGATGACCACGACGGTCTTCAGGGGTTGGCGCGGAGGATCGAGGATCGTCTCTCCGACGCGTTGCACGAGAGCTTGACGCAGCGCTTTGTCGATCACCGCGCGGCGACCGTCGTGCGCGGCCTGAAAGGGCAGGGTTTTTTTGCCGGACATGTGGCCGAAGACGGTCAGGTGATGCTGGAGGGCGAGCCCGTCGGTCTGATGCTGGGGTTCCGGTTCATGCCGTCGAGCAGTTCCCGGCAGGCCCTGGACCGGGCATTGCTGTCTGCGGCAAGGCAAGTCGTGACGCCTGAAGTAGGCCGGCGCCTCAAGGCCCTTTCCATCGACAAGGACGAGCAACTCCGCATCGATTCTTCTCTGCAAGTGCTCTGGCGCGGCGCGGCGATCGCAAGGCTTGCGCGTGGCGATCGGATATTGAGTCCGAAGGTCGAAGTCCTGTCCTCGGATGCGTTGGACAGCGAGAAGGTGTTGCGAATCAGGAAACGCGTGGAGCACTGGCTGCGCGGCTGGATGCAACGCGACTTGGGACCGCTTCTCGCCCTCCTGAATGCGCCATTGCAGGGAACGGCGCGGGGCGTTGCCTATCAAATTTCCGAAGGGTTGGGTGTGGCGGTTGGCGGGGAGTGCCTGCGCCTGACGCGGGAGTTGGATGAAAGGAGCCGCAAGAACCTGGCGAGGCTTGGCGTGCGGCTGGGCATGTCGGGCGTCTATCTCAAACCGATGATGTCACCCCTGGGACTGGACCTGCGCGCGATTCTCTGGGCTGTTCATATAGGCCACACAACGGTTCCCGGCGTCCCCGTAAAAGGAGAATTCGCCATTGATGCCCTTGAGACGGTGCCCGAGTCCTTCTACTTGGCGATCGGCTACCGGAAGCTGGGGACGCGGGCCCTGCGCGCGGACATGGCTGAACGCCTGTCGGCGGACATTCGAAAGCTCGTGCGCAAAGGACCCACAGTGGCGTCAGGAGAATTGATTTCGCTCTCGGGCTCCAGTCGTGAGGCGTTTGTCGCGATTGCTGGAAGCCTGGGGTTCCGCGCCGTGCTGTCGGAAGACACGGTCAAGCTTTTCGCATTGCGCCCGAAACGAGGCAAGAAGGCTGCCCGGAACAGAGAGCGACGTGCCATTGATCCGTCATCGCCCTTTGCCAAGCTCGCGGAACTGGAGATCGTGCGTTGAGCCCAGGCGCGATCCGGATCGACAAATGGCTCTGGTACGCCAGATTTTTCAAGAGTCGCACGCTGGCTGCGAAACTCGTTGCCGACGGTCATGTCAGGGTCAACCGCGAACGGGTGATCAAGACCCACAGCGCGGTGCGGCCGGGCGATGTTCTGACTTTTCCGCAGGGTAACGATATCCGGGTGGTGCGCATTTCCGAGATCGGCACGCGCAGGGGACCGGCCAGCGAAGCCGCAGGGCTTTATGACGACCTCGCGCCGCCATGCCAGACAGCCAGAACCGAGCCGCGAGAGAAGGCGGTCGCGGTGCGTGAGCCGGGAGCGGGCCGCCCGACCAAGGCGGACCGGCGCGCCATCGATGATTTGAAGAAGCGCAGCGGCAATCGGTTTTGACCTGGCCCACGTTCGTCTGCCATAAGGCCCGATGCTTGATCGATTGAAAGATTTGATGGGCCTTTCCGCGCACCACGGCGTCGAGGTCCAGGATGGACTTGCGGAGCAGCGCCTTGCCGCAGCCTGCATCCTTGTCGAGGCCTCGCAGGTCGACGGCGAGGTCGACCGGCGCGAAACCGAACGTCTGACCGGGACTCTGGCGGATCACTTCGGAATCGACCATGCCGCGGCGGATGCCCTTGTGGCGCGGGCAACGGAGATTTCAGAAGACTCCGTCGACTGGAACCGATTCACGCGGGTTCTCAAGACAACCTGCGGTGCGGAGGAACGCCTGGCGATGGTGGAGATGCTCTGGGAAGTCGTTCTGGCGGACGAGAAGGTGCATGCCTATGAGGATTCCATGCTGCGCCGCGTGGCTGGATTGCTCCAAGTCGACGATCATGACCGGGCTCTGGCCAAACGCCGTGCCAAGGCCAAGCTGGCGGATGGCTAATCGGGATTTCATAGCAGCCATGCCCAAAGTCGAGGCCGATTTCGCCTTCAATGCTTGACCCTAACGGCAAAACCCCTAATTAGCGGGTGAAGCGGGTCTCTGGTGTTTGCATCTTCCACTTTGTCTTCCAAGAAAGGGCGGTTGGTGGGGCAGGGAGACCGGAAACGAACGCCGCCGCCCTGAACTGCCTGAAAAGGCGAGGAGAGCGTCATGACCTACGTCGTTGTGGAAGCGTGCATCAAGTGCAAACTGACCGATTGCGTTGAGGTTTGCCCCGTGGACTGTTTCTACGAGGGTGAAAACATGCTGGTCATTCACCCCGACGAATGCATCGACTGCGGTGTCTGCGAACCGGAATGCCCGGTCGACGCCATCAAACCCGATACCGACGACGGTCTTGACGAGTGGCTGGAAATCAACCGCAAATATGCGGAAACTTGGCCCAACATCACGCGCCAGAAGGATCATCCCGCCGATTCGGACGAATGGCGCGATGTGAAGGACAAAAAGCAGTATTTCAGCCCGAATCCGGGCGAGGGCTGAGCCTGACATCCGACCTTCCGGAAAGCCCAATTTTGTGGTATGCTCTCACATCGCTCTGGGAAATGTCCCAAGCGGTCGTGAGAGGGTCAGCCTGAAGGCGAGCCCTTCCTCTGTGTAAGGTGTGGGGCCTTATGCAGTTCATGAAATCCTGGATTCTCGCCGGCGGTACATTCGGTACGCCTGCAGGTCGTCTTGCGGCCTCGTGGAATCCCAAATGTGCAACAAGAACAGGCAGGTAGATCCATTCATGGCGACCGAGGAAATCAAGCTCAAGGCCGGCGATTATGTTGTCTATCCCACCCATGGTGTGGGCCTCGTCAAAGCGCTCGAGGAACAAACCATCGGCGAAGCCAAGCTGAAAATGGTGGTGGTGCATTTCGAACAGGTCAAGATGGTTCTGCGTGTCCCGACCCATAAGGTCGCATCGTCGGGCATGCGCAAGCTTTCGTCGAAAGACATCATGAAGAGCGCGCTGACGACCCTGAAGGGACGCGCCCGGGTCAAGCGGACCATGTGGAGCCGCCGCGCGCAGGAATACGAAGCCAAGATCAACTCCGGCGACCCCGTCTCGATTGCCGAAGTGGTGCGCGACCTGCACACCCGCGTCGGGCAGGCTGACCAATCCTACAGCGAACGTCAGCTCTATGAAGCAGCGCTGGACCGTCTGTCGCGCGAACTTGCCGCGGTGGAGGGCGTCGAGCCCGAACAGGCCACGACCAAAATCGAAAAGACTCTGCAGGCCGCGTGATCGTTCTACTGCTTTGTGAACGTGTGAAAGCACCGTAATCTGTCGTCCCGTCGCGGAATCGCGCCGGAGCGACATGCGGTTCCGGCCCTGCGCAGGCCTGTCTCAGATATGGCGGATCCAACGGTTTATGCTCGATCCAGAAAAATTCGGTACGTTGACGGGCGGGCAGAGAATCTGGGCAATCGCCGCAATCCATGGTGAAACCGAAAAACTGCGCACCCTGCACGGTGCCTTGGCGGAGAAGGTCCAGCCGCGCGATCGTCTAGTCTATCTCGGCAACTACCTGGGACACGGCAGCGACATCATCGGCACGATTGATGAGCTCATTTCCTTCCGGCGCGAAGTGCTTTCCGTTCCTGGCCTGATGCCCCAGGACATCGTGTTTCTGCGCGGCGCCCAGGAAGAGATGTGGCAGAAGCTGTTGCAGCTCCAACTCGCCATGAATCCGCCCGATGTGCTGGGCTGGATGATCGAACGCGGGGTTGCCGCCACCATCAAGGCCTATCACGGAACGGCGACCGACGGACTGGCGTCGGCGCGGGGCGGCACGGTGACGCTGACCCGTTGGACCAGCGGCCTCAGAAGCAACATGTACGCGCACCCCGGCCACCGGGAGCTGATGAGCCAGCTGAAGCGCGCTTGTGTCACCGCTGACGGCACGCTGCTCTTCGTGCATGCCGGTATCGATCCCGATCGCCCGCTTGAGACGCAGCGGGACGCTTTCTGGTGGAATCCGGGCGGGTTTGCCGCGCTTATCGAACCTTTCGGATCCTTTCGCCTGGTGGTGCGCGGCTTCGATCCCGACCACGAGGGCGTGCGCATCGGCAACTTCACCGCGACCCTGGACGGGGGTTGCGGGAATGGAGGCCCACTCGTGGCGTGCTGTTTTGACGCCGGCGGTGAACCTCTCGAGCAGCTCGAAGCCTGAAAACTAAGTCACTACAAACCCATGGGAACCTAACGATGAGTCAGGGATTGCAGATCAACGCCGACCGCCTTTGGCAGACTATCATGGAAATGGCCAAGATTGCCGCCACGGAGAAGGGCGGCAACTGCAGACTGGCGCTGACCGACGACGACAAGATCGGCCGCGATCTCTTTGTCGCCTGGTGCGAGGAAGCCGGCATGACCTGCACGGTCGACAAGATGGGCAATATCTTCGCGTGCCGCCCGGGCAAGGATGCCGATGCCAAGCCGGTCTCGACGGGCAGTCACCTCGATACGCAGCCCACGGGCGGGAAGTTCGATGGTGTCTATGGCGTCTTGGCCGGGTTGGAAGTGGTGCGCACCCTTAACGATGCGGGCATTGAGACGGAGGCACCGGTCGAAGTGATTTGCTGGACCAATGAGGAGGGTGCCCGGTTCGCGCCGGCGATGATCGGATCGGGCGTGTTTTCAGGCGATTTCAGTCTGGATTATGCCCATAACCAGAAAGACGCCGATGGCAAGACCATGGGCGAGGAACTGGCGCGCATCGGCTATCTGGGAGAAGAGGAACCCGGCGGGCACGCCCTTGGGTATCATTTCGAAGCGCATATCGAACAGGGACCGATCCTGGAGGCCGAAAGGAAGCCCGTGGGGGTTGTTTCGGGCGTTCAGGGTATCCGCTGGTACGACGTCACGATCACGGGCATGGAAGCCCATGCCGGTCCCACACCGATGGAAATGCGCAAGGACGCCATGGTCGCCGCAGCCAAGCTGATCCAGCACTTGGACGACAACGCGCTGGGCGAGGGGTCTCATGGGCGGACCACGGTCAAGGTGGATCGGTGTCATCCCGAGAACAGCCGGAACACGATTGCCGGACGCGTACAGTTGTCCGTGGATATCCGCCATCCCGATCAGGAGGCGTTTGACCGTCTGGACGCCGGGCTGCGCCGGGCCGCGGCCAAGATCGGTGCGCGCAAGAATGTAGAAATCGAGGTCGACGAAATATGGGTCTCGCCACCGGTGAAGTTCGACGAAGGCTGCGTCGGGGCCGTGCGACGCGCCACCGAACTGCTGGGTTACGATCACATGGACATGGTTTCAGGGGCGGGACATGACGCGGTCTACGTGAGCCGTGTCGCGCCCACAGCGATGATCTTCGTGCCCTGTGAGGGCGGCATCAGCCACAACGAGATCGAAAAAGCAGACAAGGACGACCTTGAAGCCGGATGCAACGTTTTACTCCACGCCATGCTTGATCGGGCACAGGTATCCTAGGTTAAAGTACGACCCCCCATCCATTTCCGGGTAGGGGATCGAAACCGCGTCACACTACTCCTGGATCAGCTTCACCAGCATGCCCGTCTGCAGGTCGGCATTCGAGGTGATGTCGTTCAGCACCATGAAGTGATCGCGGGGCAGGCTGGCGATGTCCATGCGCCGGGAGAGGCTGTCGATCGTGTCGCCACTGCTCACTTCAACGACACGGATACGCAGCGGACGCAGGGCGTTGGCTTCCGACGCGGAGAGCTTGCGGAAACTGTAGGTGGTCTGCTGGAACCCGCGTTCGAGACTGCCGGCGATGTTGGTCGGCGCGACGAACACGAAGCGGTAGACCGTGTTGGAGTCGTAACGGATCGTGACAAGACGGACATCCGACTGGCCCTGCTGCAGGGGCAGGCGCATCCAGCCCGTGGCGGCCTCCATGCCGTTGACGTCGATGCGCTCGAGATCGTTCAGGGCGACCTGCTGGCCGACGAGCTCGTTGGCCCAAGCCTGGACGTAGTTGGTCATCAAACCGCCCAAATAGGAGCCGCCGTCGAAGATGATGAGGGCGTTATCCTCGTTGAAGGCAGCCACGGCGCCGGATGAATTCTGCATCCGGAAGCCGTCGGGGACTTCAAAGGTGAAACGCAATTCCGGGTGGGAGAATGTGCTGCCACGGCGGTATCCCTGTGCGGGACTGTCGCCGTAGATCATGCCGTCGATGCGGCGCAGGTATTCGTTGCGTCCGACATAGGGGTCGGCAAGGTCGTCGCGCGCCGACTGGGCGGCGGCCACGACACGGTCCTCCGTACGGGGGTGAGTCGAGAGCCAGTTGGACGCGGGATCGGGTTCGCCGTCCTGGAAGGCAAGTTTTTGAAAAAGCTGGGCCTGGAGGTGCAGTTTATCCAGGAAACTGGCCATGCCCATGGGATCGTAACCGGCCTTGGTGAGGTAACGGATGCCGAGTTCATCAGACTGCAGTTCCTGGCTGCGGCTGTAACCGGCAAGCCAGGCCATGGCGCCCGCGTTTGCGAGTTGCATGAGATTGCGATCCTGAAGGACAATGCCCACCGCAACAACGCCAAGTCGCGCAAGAGTCTGCTGTGACATCCGCTGGGCACCATGACGGGCCGTGACATGACCGATTTCATGCCCAATGACACCGGCCAGTTCGGCTTCGTTGTTCGCCAGGGCCATCAGGCCGCGAGTGACGTAGACATAGCCCCCTGGAATCGCGAAGGCGTTGACCATGTCGCTGTCGAGCAGCGTGAAGGTAAACGGTTCGTTGGACATTTCGGAGACGCTGTGGAGACGCAGCGCGGTGTCGGCGACATAAACGTTAAGCGACGGGAACTCCTGATAGACGCCAAACTGTTCAATCACCTGAGGGTGCGCCTTGGCGCCGATCTGACGTTCCTGCGTCTCCGAGACAATGTTGAAGTTCGATTCACCCGTGGCGGGATTGATCGAACAGCCTGCAATGAAGCCCGTGAGTGCCAACAGAGAGGCCACGAAAAATAAGGAACGTAAACGGCTGATCATTGCTCAAGTACCTCAATCTGTTCTGGGTGATCGAGTTCGATCGCCGGTCCGTTGTACCACTGGGTCCAGCCTCTGACCCGGATGAGACTGCCTTCGAGATCTTCAAGTTCAAATCCGCTGTCACGGAAGATACGGCGGTGATCCGGCGAAATCGTGGCGGTCATGTCCTGACGCCAATCCTCGCCAAAGTTGAGATAGACGCGGCGGTCGACTTCCGCGACATGCAGCACGACGCCCTCAATGAGTTCGTAGCTGTCCACGGGAATCTCGCCTGGCTTCCCTGCGTCATGGATCCGATAGAAAGGGGCGGTCCATAGGCCGATTTCCCGGTCGCGGGCGGTTGCCTCGCGGTCGTGCATCAGGTCGACCACGGAACGGTTATCGGCAAAGGAGTAGGTCCGGGCCAGCCCCTGTTCCAGAAGCGCGCCCTGTACCCAGATTCCATCCGACGTGAAGACATGCGCGAGAATCCGTCCGTGCCGGTCGGATGGTGCGCCACCCGTATAGAGGTCGACATCCTGGTTCAGGACGAGCCCGGCGAGTGCCTCCTTGGCCTCCTTGGCGAAGAGCTGCTCGACAAAGCCTTCCCGCCCCAGCGGAAGTTTCGGTGCCATAATCCCGACAAGCCTTACCTGGATGCCATCGTCCAGGATAACCGTATCGCCATCAACGACGTCATCGACCTGCGCGGAACGCAAGAAAGTGAGATTGTCGAGCACCTCAGGGGAAGTTTCGGCATGGGCGGGAACCATGAAAACCAGCAAGAGTCCGACGCAGGCTTTCCCAATGGGCGCATGGAACGAGGCTTTCTTCGCCTGGATCGTCCCATTATGATGCAAGTTGTCGCATTTCATCTGGAGTCGTCATGCCTCGTTTGTTCGGTCTGCTGATGCTAACGGCCATGCTGTCGATCGTCCCTTAAGTTAACGCAGAAGACGATCCAGAGTTCCTTTCCTTCCGGGCAGGAGCATTCGACATTAACGACAACCAAACCACGGTGGTATTCGGCGTAGAGTATCGTTCGGATTACAAGGATCTTATCCTGACGCACATGGCGGTCGGGTTTACTACCGCCGAAGGCGGGCTTTGTGGCTATGGTGGCGTCTTTATCGATATTTTCCTGGGGTGCCGCCTGGGTCGTACGACCGAGCTTCTCCATGGGCGCCTATTCGGTCAGCGATTGAAGGACATGGCGGTTTGATGATCGTTCCCGCTTAGGCATCGAACTTTCGCATCTTTCGAACGCCAGCATTTATGACAGCAATCCCGGGACCAAGAACCTGACCGTCAACTACTCGGTGCCGCTCGGCCAGCTTTTCTGAATGCTGGTTTGCCGGAATCCCGGAGCAGTTTCGTCAAACTTGCGATCAAGAGGCAGACTGTCTTCCGGTCTCTCAGAGTCGCGGCGGTGGCTGGCACGCTGCTGGTGCTGATCAACCAATACGACGCATTTCTTGGAACAGCTTCTTTCAATTGGGTAAAGGTCGTTCTGACGTTCATGGTGCCTTATGGCGTGGCGACATTCGCCGCTGTCCAGGCGCTTCAGGAGCGGGGTATCAATCCTCGCTGATCAGCAGGGCCTCAAGACCTTTACGGATATCGTCGGGGATGGTCTTGGACGCGCGTTTTACCAGATCGAAGTGAACGGTGGTGCATCGGCCGAGGGCAACAATCTCGCCGGTGTTCACATTGGTCATGCGATGTCGGAAAGTGAAAGACGTGTCGCCGACCTTCTCGACGCCGCTTTCGATCAGAAGCGGATCGTTGACCATCATCTCGCCGATGAAGTCGAGCTCCATGCGCACATCGACGAAACCTGTGCCTTCATCGTCCAGTCGCTGGCGCTGGGCGCCTGAACGCTGAATCATGTGCCAGCCGGCCACATCAAACTTCTCGTAGTATTTGACGGTGTTCATGTGGCCCTGATGATCGCAGTCCCAGGCCGTCACTACATTTCTGTGAGTTTCGATCCATCCACACAAGATCCTGCTCCTCCCGCTACGCCGGATGCGAAACATCCGCTAGGACAGTAGATTACGGCGCGAACTGGAAACCACAACAATTGCGCCGGAAATCGACATGGCCCCTCAAGGAATTCCCAATCCCGACCTCGTTACCGGACGCGACAACAAGGCCCGCTGGAACCAGCCCGATACGCGGCGCCAGGGGTTTCATAATCTCCACACCCACATGCGTTATGCATTGTCGCTGCGCGCGCCGTCGGTGTTGCCGCTTACGAAACAGATCGACTGGAAAATCCGCAAACATCCCGGGGTCGAGGAAATTCTGGCAGCACCGCACTTCTCGGCCTTCTGCGTCGCGCGGGGCGAACACGTGATCTATGAGGCTTACGCGCCCGATTTCGGACCCGATCAGCCGCATTCGATTCAGTCCATCACAAAGATGGCCGTGAACCTGATGCTGGGCCGTGCGGTTGCCGATGGTCTGATTGATATGAACCAGACGATGGGCCACTACGTGCCGGAACTGGGATCGGCTTATACGGAAGCGACCGTGCGTGACACTGCCGACATGAACATCGTCAACGATTTCACGGAAGACTACACCGACCCGCGTGCAGGAAGCTTCGGTATGGAAACCGCCATGGGATGGCGTCTGCCGCTGGAAGGCGACAAGGAACCAACAATCCGGGAATTCGTTGCGGCCGTGACAGGGGATGATCTCGAAAACCGTACCGGCCACATGCTGTACAAGTCGACCAACACCGATGCCCTCGCATGGGCGGTCGAGCGGGTCAGCGGCAAGAGTCTGCGCGCCTGGCTGATTGAGATCGTCGAGGCGGCGGGAATTGAGGGCTGTTATCATATCACGTGCGATCGTGAGGGCGTGGCGCTGGCCGATGGTGGCGCGTGCCTGACCGCGCGTGACCTGGCGCGGCTTACCCTGCTGTTCGCACGAGGCGGGGAAGGGGTCGACGGACGGCGGGTTGGTGATGCCGACTTCATCGAGGATACAAGGCGCAATCCCGGTCCGTCGGCACCTGAGCCGCGCGACTTTATTCGCTACAGCCGGCAGACCATGACGGACGGCACCTGGCTCGGCCATGGCGGCTATGGCGGACAGTTTGCACTCGCTAATCCGGATACCGATACGGCAGTGGTCTATTTCAGTGTGCTGGAGGATAAGGACGCCTACGATCCGAACTTTTACGCACCCATGATCAGGACGATGGGCGAGGTCGCAGCACGGTAATAAGTACGGACGGGCTAGGAAGCTTCGAGGAGAAACATCATGGAGCAGTTCACCGGCAGTTGCCTGTGCGGCAGGGTGCGCATTGTGGCGTCGGGCCAGCCTTGCCGGGTCGGTCTTTGCCATTGTCTTGACTGCCGCAAACATCACGGCGCCCTCTTTCATTCCTCAGCCGTGTTCCCGGATGAGGCGGTCAGGGTCGAGGGCGAAACCGGCGACTACGCCGGGCGGTTTTTCTGTCCGCACTGCGGATCCTCCGTGTTTTCGCGCAGCGCCGACGAAATTGAGGTCAATCTGGGATCGTTCGACGAGCTTGATCGGTTCAAGCCGACCTACGAACTCTGGACCGTTCGCCGTGAGTCCTGGCTGCCGCCGTTTCCGGTCGAGAAACACTACGACCACGACCGCGATACCGACGACTGATCCGAGGATCAGGTCCCTCTAACGCTCCACGTCAGGATCGATAATTGCATAAACGTCGATTTCCATGTCCATGTACGGTCGTGCGAGGCCGTTGATGACCACGGTGTTCATGGCGATGTGGATGCCACGAAAGGCATCGGCCAGCACGGCGTGGACGGGCTCGATATAGGCACGGTCGGTGACCCAGATCTTGACCTTGCAGATATCCTGGAAGACGGCGCCGCCTTCTTCCATCAGGGTGGTCAGGTTGCGGATGGCCTGACGGGTCTGTTCGGCGGGATCGCCCAGACCGTGGAAGTCACCATCCAGGTCGTGACCGGTCTGACCACGGATGGCGAGCCAGTTGCCCGCCTTCACGACCATGCAAAGCTGGGAATTCAGCGTCTGCTGGCCACGATACCATTGGTTGGTTTCGAACTTCCGCAAACGGGTGTGCGCGCTCATGGCTGATTGCCCATCACGCGGTCCGATAGTTTGGCGGCTGCCTTGACCTTGCGCTTGGGCGACTCGAAATCGAAGGTCATGTATTCGGCATTGAGATGGGCAAACGGTGGGGATTGGGCGAAGAGCGCGAAGGTCAGGCGGTGGCCGGCGTGGTCGGAATTGATGAGATCGCGGGCATAGGCGAGCAGCTTGCGCCGGTCCTCGGAATTCCAACGGTCATTCACGGTGTAGAACTTGTCCATCCAGGGGGCGGTGTCGACGCCCTCGAACGCGCCGGAGTCCGGCGTGATGCAAATCTGGCCGCCGACCAGTTCGCGGGCAAGATGCATCATGCCCGGAAGTCCCGTGCAGGCATGAATCCGGCCGGCATAGATCATCGACTGGTTGGGCATCATCAGACCGCCGGCACTTTTCTGTGCGGTCTCGATGGAGGCCAGGATGTGCGCGCCGATACCTTCGCGCCATGACGCCAGGGTGGCGAGCTTCTCGCGGACGGCCGGCTGCTTGTCGAGGCCGGTCTGCTCCGCGTTGAACTTTGCCGCGCCGATCAGCAGGTCGGCCAGATGCCGGATGCGCAGGACGAAGGGGAGTGCGCTGTAGCGGTGCAGCATGCTGCGGATGAAGCCGGCAGCCTCGGTGTGCTGATAGAAGAAGACGTCCTCCCAGGGGATCAGCACGTCATCGAAGACCAGCAGCGTATCGATCTCGTCGAACCTGGACGTGCTGGGATAGTCGTTGGCGGAACGGCCCCGCATGTGGCTGGCGCGGCAGATGTGCTTCAGTCGCGGTGCGCCCATCGAACACATGAAGCCCAGGGCATAGTCCGACATGGCGGCATCGCCCCAGTTGGCGATGGTCGGCTTGACGAAAGCCTGATGGGAATAGGCGGCTGCCGTCTCGTACTTTGCCCCACGCACCACAATCCCGGCATCGGTTTCCTTGACGGCGCGGAGCAGCATGTCGGGGTCCTGCTGCTGGGGCGGAAGGGAACGGTCGCCCTTGGGGTCGGTGTTGCCCGAAACCGTGAAAAGGTCGCTGCGGAAAGCCCGGTCGACATGGCGTTCGATGTTGGGCGTGTATTCGCTGGCAATGGAGTCAAGAACGTCACGACCGTCCAGCAGGGACCATACTGCGCCGATGGTCTCGTCGCCCAGACGGAAGGCGACACCCTCGATATCTTCCATGACCGTATCGACCCAGCGTTGCTTGGCGTAGAGATCGGCTTTCGATTTGGGCGGCTGCCAGGAGACCGAACAGACCTCACCGTCATCTGCCTTTACCGTCATGGCATCGCGGTAGCGATCCTCATGGGCCATGTCGTAGACGCGGGCGCGTACATACACCATGGGCTTGAAGGCTGGATGGCTGGGCACATTCTTCACACGGTCTCCGTCGATCCACACTTCACGGCCATCCTGGATGGATTCGATATAGTCCTGACCGGTCAGAAGCATGGCGAAGTTCCTGGTGTTGGGGCGAAGTTAGATGCGACCGGCAAAGAGTTTAAGTACACGCGTCATCACGCATGTCAGTATTGCAGGCGTGTATCAATGCGGTTCCTGAGCGGTTTGCCCGCCAGATAACGCGCGACGTTGTCGAAAAACATATCCAGCGTCCTGGGAATATAGTCCTGGGCATCGTCGGACGAACAGTGCGGCGTCAGGATGAGGTTCGGCGTCTTCCACAAGGGGGAGGAGCGGGGAAGAGGTTCGGGGTCGAAGACATCGAGCACCGCGCCGGAAAGATGACCGCTTTCAAGCGCGGCGCGAAGGGCGTCGTAATCGACAATGCGCGCGCGACCCATGTTGAGAAGGCCGGCGCCGGGTTTTATAAGGGAGAGGCGACGTTGGTCGAGCAAGCCTTCCGTTTGCGCCGTCAGTGGCGCCATCACCACCACGACATCGGCCTTGGGCAGCACCGAATCGAGACGCCCTGTCCTGACGACCTTGTCGGCGTAGCGGTGCGGCTTTCCCGAGCGTGTCACGCCGATCACGGTCATTTTCAGGCGCTGTTTCAGCCATCGTGCGGTGGCTCCGCCCATGCCGCCCATGCCGACGATGACCGCCGTGCCGCCTTCGACGCGGGTCGTGAAGCGTTTTTCCCAACGCCGTTCACGCTGTTTGGTTGCCATGAACGGGACGCCATGGCCCAGCATGAGCACGGCGGTTGCGGCGAACTCTGCCGCTTTTTCGGCATGCACACCGCTGTTGTTGACGACAGAAACGCCATTGGGAACCCAATCGAAGGGCTGGAGATGCTCGGTTCCCGCGCCGGTGAGCTGGATCAGGCGCACGTTGGGCGCCTTTGAGTCAAAATCGTCACGGGGAAAGCGCCAGCCGATCATCATGTCGGCATCGGCAACGCCACTCTCGAACCGGTCGTGATCCCAACTCCAGTCGAAGTTGAGCTGCTTCGCCGCGGCGCGATGACGTTTGCAGGCGTCAGCCACACGCTTCTCGGTCACCCAGAAGACCTCCGGTTGGGAGGTGAGGGCGGAGATGTGGACGTTGAGCTTCCGCGCCATCAAAAAAGGCTGTCATCCCGGACAAGATGCGGAGCATCGCCGGGCCGGGATCTCGTCATGACGTGTTTCGGATGCGGTGTGCGGGCCGGGAACCCGGCGCGCACTCGCTTAGCTCGCTTGGCGCCGGGATGACACGCACTTTATGGAGACACGTCATTTGGAGAGAACCCGGTCCAGAACCCAGTTGTCGATCGTGTGGACGAGGGGTTCCATGTAGCTGAAGCGGCCGGGTTTTACGAACGGCGAGCGAATGCCGGCCTGCTGAATGTCGGAGATCTCGTTGTCTTCGACAATCGACTTTTCCCAACGGTCGTAATAGTTGCCGACCAGTTCGTCGAAGTCGTCGCGCTCGGTGGTTTGCCTGGGAAAACACGAACCGACGATCAGCCTGGTCTTTTCCGCGCCGACCGGGTGTAGCTCCAACCACCACATGCAGTCGAAGGTGAGTCCGAACATCGTCGAAGGGTTGATCAGCACGTAATAGGTGCCTTCGGCCGCTGGACCTTCCAGGGTTGGAATGTAGGGGAAGCCCTTGGCGCCGGGCAGCAGGGCGCGGCTGCCGGTATGACGGGTCAGAAGGCCGCAATATTCGCCGTTCGTGGGTATGGGCGGATTGTGGTCCCGGTTCTGCTTCTGGAGAGTCTGCTGATGCACCGTCGGAACGTGATAGCTCTCCATCGCGTTCTCGACGTAGATCTTCCAATTGCAGTCGAGGTCGTATGCAACCCGCCGTGTCGTCACCATGGTTTCGAGGTCGTAGGAGGCCAGAACCTCGGGCAGATCGCCCAGCCAGTCCGAAAGCGGCGCGGCATCGTGGTCGAAGTTGAGAAAGAGAAACCCTGCCCAGGTTTCCAGCCGCAGCTCGGTCAGGCCGAAATCCTTCTTCTGAAACCCCTCTGTTTCGTCCATCTCCATGGCGCCGATCAGGCGTCCGTCGTCGATGGCGTAGGTCCAGGCATGATAGGGGCAGCTCATGACCGTGCAGTTGCCTTCGCCTTGCATGACCTTTGCTCCGCGGTGGCGGCAGGAATTGGCGAAGGCGCGGATCTCGTTGTCGCGGCCGCGCACGAGCACGACGGGAACACCGACGAATTCAAAAGCGGCATAGTCGCCGGGATTGGGAACGCGGTCCTCACGTCCGATGAAGTTCCAGACCTTGAGGAAGATCGTTTCGACCTCGCGCCTGAAGAAACTTTCCGAGGTGTAACAATCGGGCGGCAACGTCTCGGCTTCCAGAAGGGGTTTGCGCGCGCTTTCGTAGCGTGCGGGGTCGAACTGGTTCTCGATGACGCTCATGCCTTGTTTGCCTCCTCTTTCTTGCGTCGCTCGACAAAGGCGTCGAGTTCCTCCGCAATCGCGGGGTCGAGCGTCGGGACTTCGAACGTGCGTAACAGGTCTTTCCAGATTTCGTTGGCGCGCCGGGTCGCCGTCTTGGAGCCGTCTTCCTGCCAAGTCTCGAAGTTGCGCCAGTCCGACAGCATGGGATCGTAGAACGCCGTGGCATAGCGCTCCAGGGTATGGGCAGCACCAAAGAAGTGTCCGCCGGGTTCGACTTCCTTGATCGCGTCATAGGCCATGCTGTCGTCATCGATGGTCATCGGCTGCATGAACTTCGCCATCATCTGGAGCATTTCGGCATCCAGCACGGCCTTCTCAAAGCTTGCCGTCAGCCCGCCTTCCAACCAGCCCGCCCCGTGATGCAGCAGGTTGGCATGACCCATGACAGCGCCCCAGATCGACATTTCCGACTCATAGGCTGCCTGGGCGTCCACGGCGTTGGACGCATTGGTGTTGCTGGAGCGGTAGGGCAGTTTGTAACGGCGTGCAAGCTGTCCGCCGACCATGCAGGCCTGGGTGTATTCCGGCGTGCCGAAGGCCGGCGCGCCGGTCTTCATGTCGACGTTGCTGGTAAAACCGCCATAGAAAACCGATGCGCCGGGCTGCACGATCTGCGCAAAAGCGATGCCCGCCAGGCCTTCCGCATTCTGCTGGACAAGCGCGCCGGGGATGGTGGCCGGGCTCATGGCGCCCGAAAGCGTGAAGGGGGTGAGCGAAACCGCCTGGCCGTTCTCCACCGCTTCCATCAGTCCGTCGAGCATGGGTCCGTCGATGCGCCGCGGCGAGTTGACGTTGATCGTGGTGAAGATGCCGGGTTCATCCTTGATCAGATCACGATCCATGCCACGCGCGATGCAGAGCATGTCGATGGCATCGCTGACACGTTGACGGCCCAGGCCGGTTGCATGCCAGACCTTGTCGGATTCGGTCAGCATGACGTTCATGCAGTCGAGATGCCGGGTTTCGGCATCGAGATCGATCGGCGCGATCGGGATGCCGCCGCAAAGGTGCAGGATGTTGAGGCTCTGCATCAGACGAATGAAGTTCCTGTAGTCGGCGAAGTTGCCCTGGCGGCGGCCGTTGTCGAGGTCGCTGGCATTGGGTGGGCCGCCGACCGAATTAAAGGCTATGTGGTTGCCGCCGAACGTAACGGATCGATCCGGGTTGCGCGGGGTGAGCGTGAACTCGGACGGCGCTTTGGCGACCTGCTCCACGATCAGCCCACGGTCGAAGCGCACGAGCTTGGACGAGAAATCGACATCGGCGCCCGCTGCCTTGAGTTTCTCCAGCGCGGTGTCCGAGAGAAATTCAATGCCCAGCTCCTCCAGCACGCGCATGGAGGTGTCATGGATCGCCTCGACATGATCGGCAGAGATGATCTCGGTCGGGGGATAGGGATTGCGCAGGCGCTGCCAAGCGACCTGGGTAACGGCAGGCGCCGCAGGCCGCCTCGACTTTGCCTTCTTGCCGCGTCTGCTCATGCTCTGATTTTTCCGTTCAGAATCACGCGTTCGCGACGGAACCTTACGTCGCCCGGATTGGAAGCCTGGAATTCCCGTGCGAAGCGATGACCGGCATAGACCGCATCGACGATCAGTCCGGGCGCGAGCGCATCGCCGATGGCCGTGATGCTGGGGATCCCGCCAGGGGCTTTCTCGCCCGTTCGCGCCGAAAGGGTCCGATACAGGCCATCGTTGGGCGTGCGCGACGTGACCAGCACCAGGGAGGCGCAGGGAAGTTCCGAAGTCTCGCCCGACTGCACCTGGCGCAGGGCGAGATGATCGGACGCGATCTTCTCGATGCGCGTCAGCGTGCGCGTTTCCACGCCCGCTTCAAACAAACGCGGCATGACGAGATGATGTTCGTCGGTCTGCTGTGTCCAGACACTGGCTTCCGGCGCCGGTGTCAGCAGCGTGACGTCGAAACCTTCGGTAGTCAGCCGCTCGGCAAGAGCGCCGGCCATGTAGTAATGGTCATCGTCGTAGATCACGACAGGACCCTTGATGGCGTCGGGCGTTGCGAGCAGGAGATCGTCGGGCGTGTAGACATGCGCCTGGTCGTGGCCGGGGATTGGCCGGATATGGCTGCGGCCGCCACCGTCGCGGATCCACGAACAGCCGGTCGCCAGGACGACATGAGGGAATTCGAAGGCCAGAACCTCCTCGGCGCCGAGACCGCTGTCGCGGTAGACCTCGACATGGGTCATCTTCTCGATCTGGCCGATACGCCAGTCGGTGACACGTTTCCATGCAGAAAGGCCCGGCAGCCGTGCAACCTGCGCGACATGGCCGCCCAATTCGACACCGGCTTCCGCCAGGGTGACGGGATAGCCACGCTGACCCAGGGCCCGGGCGGCTTCGAGGCCCGCAGGACCGGCACCGACCACGAGGGCGGCATCCTCGCTGGTCCTGTTCGTGATCACTTCGGGATGCCAGTCGCTGCGCCATTCCTCGCCCATGGTCGGATTCTGGGTGCAGCGGATCGGCACGCAACCCTTGAAGGCGGCGCGGCAGATGTTGCATCCGATGCATTCGCGGATGTCGTCCACGCGGCCTTCCTCAATCTTCCTGGGCAGGAAGGGATCGGCAATGGAGGGGCGCGCAGCGCCGATCATGTCGAGAACGCCCCGCTTGATCTGGCTCACCATGGTGTCGGGACTGGTGAACCGTCCGACCCCAACGACCGGTTTGGTGGTGAGCGGTTTGACCCACTTCTGATGGTTTTCCTGAAAACCTTCCTCGAAGAATCGGGAACTGCCGGAATCGGTCCGGTAGTCGGCGATGTTGACGTCCCAGAGGTCAGGCAGGTCGGCCAGCATTTCGACCACCTCGCGGCCTTCGGCATCGCTGACCAGACCGGGCTCGCCGACCAGTTCGTCCATGGAAAAACGGATGACCACGGCACAGCTGTCACCGATGGCATCCTTGGTGTCGGCGATCATCTCCCTGGTCAGGCGCACGCGGTTTTCCAGGCTGCCGCCGTATTCGTCGCTGCGCTTGTTGAAGCGCCGGCTGATGAACTGTGCGGGCAGGTAAGCGTGGCCGGCGTAGACATAGACGATGTCGAATCCCGCGCGTCTGGCCCTCACCGCCGCATCGACCTGCCAGCGGCGCAGCTCGCGGATGTCCGCCTTGTCCATGGTGCGTGCATGCAGCGGCGACAGGTAGCCGATCGGCCGTCCGGTCGGGGCAACCGGCACCTCGCGCGTCAGCTTGACCGGGGAATGGATACCGCCGTGCCAGAGCTGCGTGCCCGCAAGGGCACCGTGCTCGTGGACCGCGGCGGCGGTCACCGCCATGGTGCGCACGTCGTCCTCATCCCAAAGGCTGCACGTGGGGAAGGCGGCATCGTCACTGGTGGGATGGATGGAGGTGTATTCGGTGCAGACCACTCCCCAGCCGCCTTCGGCCTTGATTCCGCGCATGGCCGCAAGGGTCTGCGGGCGGTCATAACCCATGCCGGTGCAGTGGGGCACCTGATAGAACCTGTTGCGTGCCGTGACCGGTCCGATCTGCACCGGTTCAAAGAGGATGTCGTAGCGGGGATCACGGATCATGTGCCCGAACATCCAGACAATGGGAGCCCGAGCGAAGGCCGGAGATCGGGTTTGCGCGTGTCGCACATCACAGGTGATCGCGCGGAATGGTCTCATTCCAGGCGCGCTCCAGAATCGTCTCTTCGCCCTCGTACGCTTCCAGGGTCGCCGCAATGTGGAAGTTCTCCTTGTCGCAGGAGAAGGTGAGGCGGGTTTCGGTGCGGGGCTTCCAGGCGCCGCGTTCCGCGCTGACGATACGCAGCATGTCGGTGCGCGCAGTGGTTGGGTCCTGACCGGTGATCGTGAAGGTCTCCTCGGACCGTTTCCTGACAATCAGGTCGATATCCTCGATATGCGTTTTCCCGGTGTCCTCGATGTGATGCATCGTCGCGGCGCCGCTCGCGATGTCGGTGGTGAGTGTCCTGCGCGTCAGAGAGGGCTCGACCGGACTGGAGGGATGGCCGGCGGCAAATTCGGGTACTTCGAAGTCCGTGCATTGCCTGTCCAGGCCATGGCCCTGGCGAAGAGGGAGGGACAAGGCCGATCCCCCGCTGTGAAGCGTCATGCGCACGGTCTCCGGTGAAGGCCAGACCATGGGCCAGTAGCTGTTCGAGATCGCGATGCGGATGCGGTTGCCTTTCCGGAAGCGGTAAGCGACATCGTTGAGCCTCACCGTGACATCGACGGTCTCGCCGGGCGTCATGGCTTCGGGGGTCTCGCTGGAATGCCGGTGCGAGAGGTTCAGCAGGCCGAACGTGATGCGGCTGGAGCGACCGTCGGGGGTCACCTCGTTCAGGCGCACCGCGACCATCGCCTGGGTCCTGTCGACCGCCAGGCGCAACGTTACCCGTGGTGTGCCGAGGATGGTGCGATCCTCGTCGAGCGGCGCGCTGTCGAAATGGAGCGACATCATGTCGTCGCCGTGCTGGTTGGCCTGAAACTCCGGTCCGATGCCGCCGCCGTCACGGGGACACCATTCGCCGCCGGACATGCCGCAGAGCAGTGGCGTCGTGTGATCGAATTCCCGGTCGCGGGCAGGCTTGTCCTGCAGGGTGCCGTCTCCCAGGTGGAACGTCATTTCCCTGGCAGGAGGGGGCCAGGCAGCCTCGGCGATCCAGTGGCCGCCGACACGGAACTCCATGGGATGGGCATGGAGGTCTTCCTGCATCCAGAGGTGCAGCGCGGGCTCGTCGTCGATCCCGTTTTCGATGCCTTTCAGCCAACGGTCCCACCAGCGCAGGCTTTCCTGAAGGAAACCCATCGGTTCGCCCGGTGTACCGAAATGCGGATAAACGTGGGTCCAGGGGCCGATGAGCGCGCGTTTGGGGCCCGGCAGATGCTCCATCAGGCGAAGGAGCGCGTTCGTATAACCGTCGGTCCAGCCGCCGACGCAGTAAACGGCGGCTTCGATGGCGCTGTAATCCTCGCGGACAGAGCCGTGTTTCCAGAAGTCGTCGCGGCGCTGATGATGAGTCCACTCAATCAGGGGACATCCGGTATCATTCATTCTTTCCAGCCAATGAGCGCGCCATGTTTCATTTTTGACATGCGGGTCGGGCCAGCGTGAAAGAGTGGCGAAGATACCGCTGCCCCAACTGATGTTGTCGTTCAGCAGGCAGCCGCCAATGTAGTGCACGTCGTCATGGTAACGATCGTCGGTGGCACAGCAGGGAATGATCGCCTTGAGCGCGGGAGGACGGCGTGCCGCGACCTGAAGTGCGGCAAAGCCCCCCCAGGAAATGCCGATCATGCCGACCGACCCCGAGCACCAGGACTGTCCGGCGATCCAGGCGATGGCCTCGCAGATGTCGTCCTGTTCGCTCTCGAGATATTCGTCCAGCAGGACGCCATCGGAATCACCCGACCCGGCTATGTCCAGACGGATGGCGGCATAACCGTGACCGGCCCACCAGGGATGGGTCGGCGCATCGCCCAGAATGGTGCCATCGCGACGGCGGTAGGGGATCGACTCGACAATGGCCGGTACGGGATCGCTGTCGGCGTCATCGGGAAGCCACATGCGGGCTGCAAGGCGCCTGCCGTCCGAGAGGGGGATCCAGAGCGGTTCGACTTCACGGACGGTGCGGGGAAACGCAGTACGTACGGCGGGTTGCATGGCCGCTGTTATAGAGGCATTTCGACAGTTCCGGAAAGCCTGTCTCCTGTTCTGACATGCAAAACGGATCGGTGCAGGATGCAGGCAGGCTTCAGTCAGGACAGCCGGCACGTTCTGACTCTCCATCGCAATTGCGCGATCCCGGCCGGATACCTTCGGCGACAACCGCGTGATGCCCCACGACTGCGACGCGGTTCACGACAGGAGCCTCCGCTGTCAATCGGTTATCGGCAGACGATGCCGTCCGGACAGCGGTCATAACGCGGTCCCGGCGAAACGTGGGGGGCGGGGAAGAGAGATCGACAGGCGATGGCGTCCCCGGCAGGATTCGAACCTGCGACCCCAGGATTAGGAATCCTGTGCTCTATCCTGCTGAGCTACGGGGACCCGCGATGCCTTCGATGGAACCGGAGATAGCAGAATCGGAATCGTCGTTCCACCTCCGGCATGCGTCCCGGGCACCGTCGGCGCTGTCCCGCATCACTTGATTTGACCGGGATTTCGCCGCTTGGCAGGCTCTTGTCATGATCAAGGGTGTTCTGCTCGATCTTGCCGGTGTCGTATACGATGGTGGGCGTGCTGTGCCCGGCTCGCTCGCTGCCGTGGACCGGCTTCGATCGGAGGGGCTCCCGATCCGGTTTCTGACCAACACCACGCGCACGCCCAAAGCCGCCTTGCTGGAGTCGTTGGCCAAACTCGGACTTGAACCGGAGCCCGGTGCGCTTCTCACACCGGCGTCCGCCGCGCGCACGTGGCTGGAACGGCACGACTGCTCGCCTCACCTGCTGATCGACCCTGCGCTTCGGGAAGACTTTGACGGCCTGATAGGGGGAACGGAGCGTGCGGTGGTGGTGGGCGATGCGGGCCGTGGCTTCTCGTACGCAACACTCAACGCGGCCTTTCGCGAACTGGACGGTGGCGCCGCGTTTCTCGCCCTGGCGACAAACCGTGTGTTCCGTGACGATGACGGTGCGCTCAGCCTGGATGCCGGTGCCTTCGTGGCCGCGCTTGAATACGCTGCGCGCCGTTCGCCCGTCGTCCTGGGCAAACCCTCTCCTGAATTCTTCGGGGCCGCGCTCGAAAGCATGGGTATCGAGGCGGGCGAAGCGGTCATGGTCGGCGACGACGCGGAGATGGATGTTGCAGGCGCGTTGTCGGCAGGGCTGGCCCATGGTCTCCTGGTGCGGACCGGCAAATACCGGACGGGAGCCGAAAACGGCGTTGAACCATCTCCCACGGCCGTGGTGGACGATCTTGCCGCGGCTGCCGGCTGGATTCTGGAGCATCGCGCCAGTTGACGTTCCCGGCCAGGAAGCGGCCAAAGGTCACTTCGGTATTTCAGCGCTGGATACTCCGCCATGAACCGCCAGTTCATCGATATTTCCATGCCCCTGGAGAACGACGTCATGTCGGACCCGTGGCCGTTCAATCCTCTGCCTCGACCATGAACCGCAGCCTGGGCTCCGATGCGGAGCGTGTCATCATGAGCGCGTCGTCACGATTGACGAAATGCCGCTCGACTGGTGCTTCCGGCCGACGGTCATCCGGTGGAGGTGCAGCGCCTTGACGGCCCGGAATGGAAAGACTGACAGGCGTATGCCCCGCGCGTTGACGGCGCCCGCGGACCTCTTTAGAAGCGGCGGCGGAGAGGTGGCCGAGCGGTCGAAGGCGCTCCCCTGCTAAGGGAGTATGGGTCAAAAGCCCATCGAGGGTTCGAATCCCTTCCTCTCCGCCACCGCCCTCGTGAAAAGTTTCCCCGATCCGGCCGCGGCCGGATTTTTCCGTTGTTTTCGGGGGTTGTTTGGGGGGGCCGTTCACCGTCGGCGTTGCCGGGGTGCCCGAAAGCGTTCTCTCATGGCCGATATTCTCCGGACCCGTTGTCTGCGCCGTTTTGGTGAAGTTACGTCAACACATTGAAACTAAAGAGCTTCCGCAACCGCTATCTCAATGGCGTAAAGCAAAGCTCAATGACGTGAAGCAAAGCGAAGCGTCCTTTCTGCAAAATCGGTGAGTGCTCTATCATTGATGTGCGCTGTCTGCCAAGCAGGGTCGGTATCATGGTGAAACTGGTTTGCGTAGGCCAGCAAACGGCGCAGCTCACCGATATCGTCCCCGGAGAGGATTTGGCCGTTCGTGCCAATCTCCTTTTTACATTTGTCAATGAATGGACCGAGCAACTGTCCTGGCGGGAAGTGCTCGGGACAGGCAACCCTCATGAACGCTTCCAGGATAGGGCGTAGAGCTCCTGCAACCTCGCGCGCCTTTGCTGGATCGGCCGCGTTTAGATATTTCCTGACAAGTTCGTGGCGTTTGTCATGTTCAGACACGCTGTCATTTCGCACATCCCAAACGGCAAGTTCTGAGCCAACGGCTGCCCTGTTTAAGAGGAGCGCCGTCGAAGCGTTTCTGTCCACTCGCTCCCACAGACGACAAAGAAACGGTTTCGAATGAGATAGCACGATCACCTGTCGAACGCGCCGAGATAACGCAAAAATTTCCTCATGCGTTTGAAGAGTGCGATGCTCATCGAGGCTGGTCATCGGATCATCGATCACGACGATCCTGTTGCCCAAATTGGGGTGTTGCTCCAGTGAGGCGAAAAAGAACGCAAGTGCCAATGTGTTTCGGTCCCCTGCGCTCAAGGTGTTCCTGAAAGACGGCCCTGCATCAGCACTAACGTTCACGTTTTGCCGGTTTACTTCAAGGCAATACGAAGCGGATGACCCGAAACGCGTATTGGCGGGCCGCACTTTCGTAAGCTGGAAAGACGCCTTAAACCGCTCAAGATAGTCATTTATGGTTGCTTCATAGGCTTGAAAGATTTGCTTGCGATACAGATCAAGCTCTGCGCGGGTTTGCTTGCGCAGCTCCTCGGTCTCAGTCTTTGCCGCCTTCTCCAGCAGATGTGCATCGCAATGAGGCGCAACAGCGGTATCGAAGCGCGCCTTTTGTGCTTTGAGCTTTGCTAGGCCGTCCGTCAAAGCTGCAAGATTATCGGCTTGTGCCTGTTCCTTTACAATGTCGAGTTTATCATTCGCTGCTACCAAACGCTTTGAAAGGGCAGCCACTTCCTCGATCTTCGCTTGAAAATCGACGATCGCCTGCCGCGTCTCGGACATGAGTGCCATAGGCTCAAGTGGCGCGGAGGCTTTTGCGCGCAACTGTTCGAGCACGGCCTCACGGGCAGCGTTCCATTGCCGTGCAATGGCTGCAGTATCGATGTCGATCTGGGGCAGTTCGGCGAAGTCTTTCCAAAATTCATGCGTTTGAACCGCTGTTCGGATATCGCGCTCAAAAGCGGATGGGATATCCTTACCATGAGTATCGCGAACAGATACTCCTGTATCCCGGATCGTTGTCTTCAGATCCTTGTAGGCCTGTGAAAAATAGGCACGGTAGTGTCCAACCAGGTGCGAGCCGCTTAAGTCTTGAGCACAGAAAGGACAGACTTCAGATTCTTCGTCAGCGGAAACTGATCCGATGCGAGGTACGCCTTCGGATATCCACGTTTCACCGCCATGGCCAAGCTTCGCGAGGTGTGCCCTTACGCGGTCACCGGCTTCAGCTTCAAGGTCGGATAAACCGCGACCGAGAACGGCATCAATGGTGTCGATATCAAAATCAGGAAGCGCAAAATCTTGAAACCCTGGACGTTGCAGTATCGCGTCAGCAGAATGCGCGGCGGCAAGGCGACGTTCGGCATCCTGTATTTTGACGTCGATATCGTCATCCGCCTCAAGGTTGCAGAACGCATCCACCTCGTACGGCCCGAGGGCGTTTGCAGGTATGGCGTCGGCAAGATCATGGAGCGCCGTGTTGTGCTCTTCGACCCGACGGATATGCCCTTGAAGGGCGTTGTTGAGAATTACTCCCTGTTCACCGAGGATCAGTTCATGTAACGCCTGCCGATGCGCGGGCTGGACTTCGATACCTGAGCAAACATTTGCAGAAACAAAGGCATCGTCAAAAATTGCGATGTCGGTGAGAGGCTGCGTCCAAGCACGATTTTGAAATATCGATTGCCCGTCTGTGTGAACGATAACGACATGTGGCGGGTGCTGAGAGCCAAGCCGTTGTCGTTCCTCTACCAGGACGGGTTCGCCGGTTGCAAGGGATCGTAGAATGGCCGTGATAGTCGTCTTTCCGCGCCCATTCTCGCCATAGACTAGCGAAAAGGGTTTAAAAGTAATATTTTCAGATGGGCTGACATTGTCAAATGGCCCAATGTTTCTCAGAAGTTTTATGCGTTCAATCATTTTCTTTTCTCAACGAAAAATTCTCTTGAAGAATGAAAACTAAGCCTGTGCCCCTCGCTTCTAGAGTTGTGCTTTTCGCGGGTCATAACATAACCCGCAATCGTCCCGTCCCTGATCCGCTCGACGGCTTTCTTGATCGCGAACAATGGTATTTGGAACCATTCGCACGGTACGACCGGCCGCCCAAACCTGTCCACGACCTTCACACTGGCCATCGGGAATGTTGGCTGAAGCTGCGCCCCGGCGATGCGCTTTTCACAGGCGCGTTCTTGCATGGCGCGCATGCCAAGCTCGTTGGAGCTCGTGGAGGCGCCGGTCTGGGCATAAGCGACAGAGACGGATGGAATGGGTTTGGGGTCACTCAAATCGTTACCTCCTGAAAAGGTCAATATATTCATTAAAGACAAAAAGCCGGTTCCGGCGTTGACCGGTAATCTCGGCCAGGACGCCATGAGTAACCATATCTGTGATCAGGGCGTTGGCCGTGTTTGTGGTAGTCCCGATAATCCCAGCTGCCTGGTTCACGTCCACAACTGGCCGGGTATAAAGGTGCCGCATCAAAGCCTGGGCGTTGTCTTGACGACGAGAGCTGAAGCGGGGGAGGACGTCCCGATCGATCCGCTCTTTGATCGTGAGAATGCTGCGGAACACATCCGCCGACGCCCGCGCGGTTTTCTCGACACCGTGCAGGAAGAAAATCAGCCATTCGCGCAGGTGGTTGCCCTGCCGCACGGCCATCAGGTGATCCACATACGCCGTCTTTTTCCGCTCGAAATAGTCGGACAGGTACAGCGCGGGCTTCACCAAAAGCCCCTCTGACGCAAGATAGAGCGAGATCATCAGACGCCCCAAGCGCCCGTTGCCATCCAAAAACGGGTGGATCGTTTCGAACTGATAGTGTCCGATCGCGATGCGCACCAGCGGATGCACATAGAGGTCACCGGCATGCAGGAACGCCTCCAGATCGCCCATCAGGTCCTGCACATGGTCATGGTGCGGCGGGATGAATGCAGCGTTCTTCAGGCTCACGCCAAGCCAGTTCTGGCTTTCGCGGAACTGGCCGGGTTGTTTGTGTTCGCCCCGCACGCCGGTCATCAGGACTGCATGCGTCTCCCGCAGCAACCGGTTGCATAGCGGCAATTCCTCAAGCGCTTCAATCGCATAGGAGATGGCCTCGATGTAATTCTGCACCTCGGCCCAGTCGTCGCGTTCTTCCGGGTCCAGATCATCGGCCTCCTTGAACGCATCCTCGATATTGGTCTGCGTGCCCTCGATCCGGCTGGATTGCATGGCCTCCTTGACCACATACATGCGGATGAAGAACTCGATATCCGGGATCAGCTGCGCGAAGGCGTTCAACTCCCCAAGCGCGCGGTCTGCGCGGCCGAGCAGTTCTGACAGCTCCGGGTCGGCGATGACCCATTCGTGACAGATCGTTTCCGGCAGGAAGGCCCTGTACTGATCCCTGTCTTCGGGCGCGCCCGATCTGAAGTCCGCAATATCCATATCTCAAAAACTGCCTGCGTTTCTTAGATATGAACAGGTTTATCTCAAGTTCCGGGGGAGAGGCAATCATTATCTCAGAAAATAGCACCGTTTCTGAGATAACGCACACCTCTATCTCAAATTCGGGTCAGGCAGGCACTTTGGTCGTCATCTTGGCGTAGCGGTCAAACAGATGTTCGAGCCGTTCCGTGTCGTTCTTGAACCGGCGACCGATGTAGATACGTTCGAGCGTCTCGTCGTTGCGCTCATGGGCGGCGCGCAGGTCGGCGGGCATCTTTTCGGGGGTTGTTGGGGGCGGGCCGTTCACCGTCGACGTTGCCGGGGGTGCCCGGAAGCGTTTTCTCGTGGCCGATATTCTCCGGACGCGTTGATGAACAGGATGTCATCGGCATCCAGTCGCTTTCGGAATTTCTCATTGTTCATGACTTCAGGGGCAATATTTCGAGGGCACGTTTGAGATCATCGGCGTCACGGGTCGAGACTGGCACGGTCTCGTTCGCAAGGTCGTTTTTCCAGGCGGATCGATCGATTTGACGAGTTGTGCATGTGCGAACCCTTTTTCATGGTACCATATTTAGCTTTCAATCTAGAGGAATAACCAGAGTCGCGGAATAAAGCATGAACATTTTGAGTAGCTTGAGAATCCGTTCCGCCACCGACAGACTCGAAGGTCAGGTTGTTATGGCGGCGGCCTTGCAGAAGGCGGTGAACACGTGGGTTGTCTTGGGGTTGTGCTGAAATGCAGATGCACTTGCATTTGAAAAAATTCAGCTCGGCACGAACGTAATCGTGGCAGTCAAATTGGCCTGAGCCGGTCGCGCTCGATGAAAGTCCCGTGACTTCAGGATGATTCGGGCGTCGCCGGGATGCCGGTTGAGACCGGGCAGCGCGCGCTGCGGGCGTTTCGCCATGATCCGCCTGCAGTCCATCGGAAAGGCGGAGACGATGCGTCGACTGGTCATGGTCGGCGATCCATGTGCCGGGTTTGCGCAGGCGCGAGTGGAAGAGCCCGACGCGCCAGCGGGGCCGCCCCGGCGCGGTATCCCTGTCGACACAAACCCTGTCGCGGAAGCATCCACGGAGGTATCGGGGAACACTTCCATCAGGCTTGGCCGCGGTAACGCCGTTACGCCAACCGGGCGAGGAGGCTTTGCCGAGGATGATGCATGGAGCAATCGCTTCGTTGGGACGCCGTTCTGCGTGACAGCGAAGGCGAGGGTACCCGATCACGGTTTCGCCACGGCCCTCTCCATCTGGTGGGCAGACAAAATCCGGTGGGCAAACGAACGCGGTTGCATTCAGCGGCGGTTGTAGTCGTCTTCCAGCCTCTCGATGTCATCCTCGCCGAGGTAACTTCCCGACTGGACCTCAATCATCAGGACCGGCCTGTCGGTCCGGTTTTCAAGCCGATGGACCGATCCGACCGGCACATAGGTCGACTGGTTCGTCTCCAGATCGAAGGTCCTGTCATCGATGGTGACGTGTGCCGTGCCCTCCACGACGATCCAGTGCTCTGAGCGCTTCCGGTGACGCTGCAATGAAAGGCGATTGCCGGGCTTCACCATGATGCGTTTGACCTGGAAACCGTCACCGACGTCCACACTTTCGTAGTATCCCCAGGGCCGGTGGGCTCGAGGGTGAATCTCATGCTCGTGGCGGCCTTCCCTGGCGATACGTTCGGCAAGTTTCTCGACGTCATGGGCCTGCGCCAGCGGTGCCACCATGACCACATCCCCGGTCGCGACGACGACATGGCCGTCCAGGCCCAGTGCGGCCACCAGCGGGCCGTCGCTGCGGACAAGGCTGTTCGTGCTGGCTTCGATCAGGACGTCCCCTGAGAGGACGTTTCCGTCATCGTCCTTGGCGCCCTGACGCCAGAGTTCGCGCCAGGAGCCGATATCGCTCCAGGTTGAGCGCAATCTCGCGGTTGCCGCCCGTCCGGTCTTTTCCATCAAGGCATAATCGACCGAAATCGCCTCCGCTTCGGCGAAGGCCTCGTGATCGGGCCTGAGAAAGTCGCGATCGTGTTCCGCCCCATCCATCGCCCTGCGCACCACCGGAACGATGCCGGGGGTCAGCCTGTCCAGTTCGTCGAGGAAAAACCCGGCACGAAACAGGAAGAGGCTCGGATTCCAGAGAAATCCGCCCGCCTCCAGATAGGAGGCAGCGCGCCGCGCATCGGGCTTTTCATGAAACTTCGCGATCCTGCGGACACCCGAGGCCAGCTCGTCAGGGCTTTCCTCGATATATCCGTAGCCGGTTTCAGGGTGCGCAGGTTCGACGCCGAACGTTACAATCCAATCGTCCATGGCCACGGGCAGAGCTTCCGCGATGCAGTCGCGATAGCCCGCGGCATCGCCGATTTGTCCGTCCGAGGGAACGGCGATCATCAGGGTGTCGGGGGAAACGCTCGCGGCGGCTGCAGCGATGGCGGGCGCCGTGTTGCGCGCGGCAGGTTCCAGAATAATCGAAGCATGCGCAATCCCGGCCTCATGCATCTGCTGGGCAATGACAAAGCGATGTTCTTCGTTGCAAACGACAATGGGCGGTGAAAACCGTGCGTCGCCTGCAAATCGCAAAGCCGTTTCCTGCAGCAGGGAGCGCTCGCTCACGAGGCTTAAAAACTGCTTTGGCGTCAGGGCTCTCGAAAGCGGCCACAATCTCATGCCGCTGCCGCCGGAAAGGATGACAGGCGTTACTTTCGCCGGGCTTGAACTCGACATTGACCGATGATCCGCGCTGCTCGTTCTGGGTTCGCTGGCCCGCTGGTCTTATACATTAGTATGTACGGGCCAAACACAACCATAATGCCGACGCTCTCTCAAATCCTCTGGACGCTTTTCCGGCCCGGTCACCTGTTGCCGCTGACCGTTGTCGCAGGCCGGGTCATGGCATGGCTCGCCCGCACCCGGTGTTTTGTTTCCCGGTCCGGAAGTGCAGTCCGATCAATTGTAGCCGTGGTAGTTACGGAACCAATCCACGAACTGCGGCAGGCCTTCCTCAATCGACGTGGCTGGCTCAAAACCCAGATCGCGCCTTGAGGCGTCGATATCGGCGTAGGTTTCCTTGACATCGCCCGACTGCATCGGTGCGAATTCCTTGATGGCGGGTCTGCCGATCGCTCGTTCCAGCGTCTCGATGAATTTCATGAGAGGTTCGCTACGGTGGTTGCCCAGATTGTAAACCGCCTGGGGCGGCGTTCCGTCCGGCACCCGATCCAGGGCCGCCAGGACCCCGGAAACGATATCGTCTATGTAAGTGAAGTCCCGGCGCATGTCTCCGTTGTTGAAGACCTGGATCGGACGGCCCCCGAATATTGCCCTGGTGAAGATGTAGGCCGACATGTCAGGACGGCCCCACGGCCCGTAAACGGTGAAGAACCTGAGGCCAGTGGCTGGAATGCCATAGAGATGGCTGTAACAATGGGCCATCAGTTCGCCGGCTTTTTTGGTCGCGGCGTAAAGCGAGACCGGTTTGTCGACGCGATCGTCAACCGAGAACGGGGTTTCCTGGTTGCCGCCGTAGACCGAGGAGGAACTGGCGTAGACGAAATGGCGCAGGGACGGGAGGTTTCTTGCCAGTTGCAGCATGTTCAACTGCCCCTCGACATTGGCCGAAGTGTAGGCATGAGGATCCTTCAGGGAGTGGCGCACCCCGGCCTGGGCAGCCAGATGCACGATACGATCGATCTCAGGCATGGCGCGTGACAGTTCGGCCATGGCCTCCTTGTCGGCAATGTCCCCGCGCACAAGCCGGAAACCATCGCGCGGTTCCAGCCGTCTCAGGCGAGCCTCCTTCAGAGGCACATCGTAATAATCGTTGAGATTGTCGATTCCGACGACCCTGTCGCCGCGCCCGAGAAGTGCATGCGCAACGTGCGATCCGATGAATCCTGCGGCACCTGTGACAAGAACGGTCATGAAAACGTCCCGGCTGGGCGTGGTCTGTCTATCGCGCAATGGCCGTAACGTCCATGCAGGCTCAAAGATGACGCGAAGAAAAGGCGCGGTCCGATTTGCCGCGCAGGTACTCACCGCCTCGCCCGTTGATGCGTGGCCTGAAGCCGAGGTCGCTCAATGTCTGTCTGACACAGGCCACGCCACGCGCCACGGCGGCTTCTTCGAGATCGAACAGAGCGTCGGGGTCGGACCGGCGCAGGTTGTCGATGTCACGCAAGGCAATCGCGCGGTCATGATGTCCGGGCCAGCATTTTCCGATAGAAATCGGGGTCGACATTGCCGCCTGAAATGACGGCGACAACCGTACGGCCCCTTACGGCGACCTGCCCGCTCAGGAGCGAGGCCAGTGCGACGGCACCGCCGGGTTCAACCACGAGCTTGAAGGCCGAGAGGGCGGTTGCCATGGCGTCGATGACCTCCTGTTCGCTCACTACTGTGCCGGATTTCATCAACTTGCGGCTGATGGCGAAGGTCTGTTCCCCTGGCGTGCGTGCCAGAAGTGCATCGCAGATCGAGGGTGGCGTATCCTCCAGCACAATGCGCTTTCCGGCTGCCAGGGAACGTGCGGTGTCGTCCCAGCCTTCGGGTTCGGCCGTATGAAGGTCGCAGTTTTCAAAGTGTCCGGCCAACGCAATGGCGGAGCCGGAACTCAATCCGCCGCCTCCGCAACAGATGGTCACCGCATCGGGCACGAGTTCGCGCTCGAGGCACTGCTCGGCGATTTCCAGTCCCACGGTTCCCTGGCCGGCAATGATGTCAGGGTCATCGTATGGGGGAACCAGGGTGAGCCCCCTGTCTTCAGCCAGTTCCCTGGCAATGGCTTCGCGGTCCGCTCCATGACGGTCGTAGGTGACGACCTCGGCCCCCCAGGCTCGGGTATTGCCCAGTTTGATACGCGGCGAGTCGGACGGCATGACGATGACAGCGGGAATTGTGCGCATGTGTGCCGCGGCGGCAACGCCTTGCGCGTGATTACCCGAGGAATAGGCGATCACGCCATTGCGAAGTTGCCGGTTCGACAACTGGCTGATCCTGTTGAATGCACCGCGGAACTTGAACGAGCCCGTGACTTGCAGGCACTCCGGTTTGACCAGGAGCCGCCCACCCAGCCGGTCGTTGATCAAACGTGATTCAAGTAGGGGTGTCCTGACCGCATGACCCGACAATCTTTGGCCGGCGGCCCGGATATCGTCCAGCGTCGGGCCTGTCGTGTTCATTCCTGGTCCAATCATCCGGTTGCCGTGGACCTTATCGTTTGCCGGGTCCCTGTGCGAGGCTGGCTTGCGATGCGCCGGCGCTGAGATTATGTTGCCCGACTTCTCGTCCACAAGGGGACAGAGCCATGACAACCGAAAGGTTGAAGGGATCGTTCGTTGCGCTCATCACGCTCTTTCGAGACGGAAAGATCGACGAGACGGCATACCAGGATTTTGTGAATTGGCAGGTCGAGCAAGGGACCCACGGGCTCGTGCCCATGGGAACGACCGGCGAATCCCCGACCATGTCCCATGACGAGGACATGGCCGCCGTGAGACTATGCGTCGAAGCTGCTGCAGGACGCGTACCGGTGGTCGCCGGGACCGGGTCGAATTCGACCGATGAGTGCATCATGCTGACCAAAAGCGCAAAAAAAGCGGGCGCTGATGCGGTCCTTGTTGTGACCGGATACTACAACAAGCCGACACAGGAAGGCCTCTACCAGCATTTCAGGGCGGTCAACGACGCCGTCGACATGCCGATCGTCGTTTACAACATTCCCGGTCGCACGGGCGTGGACATCGACGTCCACACCATGCGGCGGCTTTCGGAACTGCCGAACGTTGTCGGTTGCAAGGAATCGACGGCTGCGGCGGACCGCGTGTCCAGGCAGCGTTATCATTGCGGCCCGAATTTCGTTCAACTTTCGGGAGAAGATGCTGCGGCGATCGGATTGCTGGGCATGGGTGGTCACGGCTGTATTTCGGTCACCGCGAACATTGCTCCGTCACTGTGCTCCCGGATGCATACCGCCTGGCAGAAGGGCGACCATGACGATGCACGCGATATTCAGAACACCCTGATGCCCCTCCATGAGGCGCTCTTTGTCGAGACCAGCCCTGCGCCGGTCAAGTATGGCGCGGGGCTGCTTGGTTGGGGCGACGGTTCCGTGCGCCTGCCTCTGGTTTCTCCCGGTGCAGCCACCAGGAAGAAGGTTGAGGCTGCGATGCGGCAGGTTGGATTGCTGACCTGATCGGGCATGGCCGGAAAGGGAACGTCCAACAGCGGAAATGTCGCACGCAACCGCAAGGCGTTGCGCGACTATTTTATCGAGGACCGGTTTGAGGCCGGGATCGTGTTGACCGGCACCGAAGTCAAATCGCTGCGTGAGGGACGTGTCACCATCAACGAGGCCTTCGCCCGCGAAAAGGATGGAGAAATCTGGCTGGAAGGTTGCCATATCCCGCAATACGACCCCGCGGGCCGTGAAAACCATGAGCCGACGCGTTCGCGTAAGCTGCTGCTGCATCAGCGGGAGATCGCACGGCTTGGCGGAGCAACCAACCGCTCCGGCTATACGATCGTTCCGCTCAACCTCTACTTCAACAGCCGTGGCATGGCCAAGGTGGAACTGGGGCTGGGCAAGGGCAAGCATGGCTACGACAAGCGTGCCGCCGTACGTGATCGGGACTGGAAACGCCAAAAAGAACGGCTGATGCGCGATCGGGGCTGAGCGCCTGTTGCAAAGCCACAGACATGGGGCCACGTCTCCTGCATGACCTATCTCCTCGCAGGCACCGGATTTGTGATGTTGATCTGGGCCCTGGTCTGGATCGGCCTCAATGCGCCTGCCTCACGCGTGGTGCGCTGGCTGAAATGGATCATGGTGGCGGTTCTTGTCCTGGCGGTCATCTTGCTGCTTGCCATGGGTTATTTTCGCCCGGCTCTCGTGCCCGGCATGCTCCTGTTCCCGATCCTTTTCCCCTGGCGAAGTGTGCGGGGAAGCCCGGGGTTCGGCAGTTCTTCGGGAATGCCGCCGCGCCACCCCGGGGGCGGGGCGATGACCTACAAGGAAGCTGCGGAAATTCTGGGTGTTGCTCCTGACGCCAGCGAAGAAGAGATCAAGGAAGCACACAGGAAACTGATGGCGGCCAATCATCCCGACAAGGGCGGGTCACCCTGGTTTGCAAGCCAGCTCAATCAGGCACGCGATACCCTTCTGGGCCATTGAGGGCATGCCGCAGCCAGGCGATTTGCTCCACCGGCAATCAAGGCAAGCTGGAAACCGCGTGTCAGTTGGTGTATCCGCCTCAATCCATTCGATTGGCTTGGAAACCGTCGCGACATGAACCATCCACCTATACGCAAGGCGATCTTTCCGGTCGCGGGGCTGGGAACCCGTTTTCTGCCGGCCACGAAGGCAATGGCCAAGGAAATGCTGACGGTTCTGGATCGTCCTTTGATCCAGCACGCGGTCGACGAAGCGTCGGCTGCGGGGATCGAGCAGTTCATCTTTGTGAACGGTCGCGGCAAGTCCACCATCGACGATCACTTCGATCTGGCGTTCGAGTTGGAGCGGATTCTGGAGGCACGCGGCAAGACCGCGGAATTGGGAAGGTCGCGAGCCATGGTGCCTCAGCCCGGCAACGTGATCTCGGTCCGCCAGCAGTTTCCCAAGGGGCTGGGCCATGCTGTCTGGTGCGCCAGGCACGCGATCGGCGATGAGCCGTTCGCCGTGTTCTTGCCGGACGATCTGGTTCTGGGTAGCCGCCCCTGTATCGGGGAGTTGATCGGACTTTACGATCGCACGGGAGGCAATGTCGTCGCGGTCCAGGAAGTTCCGCGTGAGCATACGCGTCTTTATGGCGTTCTTGAGATCGGTGATGACGACGGGCATGTCGCGGAGGTGAAAGGGCTTGTCGAAAAGCCGGAGCCCGATGTTGCGCCCTCAACCCTGACCGTCATCGGTCGCTATGTTCTGATGCCTCAAATCTTCGACCATCTGGAAGAGCGGGAACCCACGACCGGAAACGAAATACAATTGACCGACGCCATGGCAAAAATGATCGGTAGCATGCCATTCCATGGATTGCGATTTAGCGGAACGCGCTTCGACTGCGGCACCAAACTGGGCTTCCTGCAGGCCAATCTCGCCTATGGCCTCGGAGACGAGGAAGTTGGCCGTGAACTTGCCGCGTTCGCCAAGAACCTGCTCATCGGCAAGGACTGAGCCACAATGCGCATAGCAATGATCGGGAGCGGCTATGTCGGTCTGGTGTCGGGAGCTTGTTTCTCCGAGTTCGGTGTCGAGGTCATCTGTGTCGACAAGCAGAGCGACAAGATCGAACGCCTGAATGCCGGAGAGATCCCGATCTACGAGCCCGGCCTCGATACGCTCGTTGCCCGAAACATTGACTCAGGAAGGCTGCGCTTCACGACGGAACTTTCCGATGCGGTCAAGGGTGCCGATGCCGTGTTCATTGCCGTTGGCACGCCCGGCAGGCGGGGAGACGGCCATGCCGACCTGAGCTATGTTCTCGACGCCGCGCGCGAAATTGCAGAAGTGGCAGAGGCCTACGTCGTGGTGGTCATCAAGTCTACGGTGCCGGTGGGCACCGGCGCCAAGGTGGTCGAGGTGATCGCCCGGACCCGTCCCGATCTCGATTTTGACGTGGCTTCGAACCCAGAGTTCCTGCGCGAGGGCTCGGCAATCGAGGACTTCATGCGTCCCGACCGCGTGGTCGTGGGGTCAAATAGCGAGCGCGCCTTCACGGTCGTGAACGAGCTCTATCGTCCCCTTTCGCTCAACCGCACGCCTGTCATGCATACGACGCTGGAGACCTCGGAACTCATCAAACATGCCGCCAACAGTTTCCTTGCGACCAAGATTACCTTCATCAACCAGATTGCCGACCTGTGTGAACGTGCTGGTGCAAATGTTCAGGACGTTGCACGCGGGATCGGTTTGGATGGTCGCATCGGTCCGAAATTCCTGCATCCTGGGCCGGGCTACGGTGGCAGTTGCTTTCCCAAGGATACCTTGGCTCTGGTGCGTGCCGCGCAGGAACTTGGGTCGCCCATTTCAATCGTCGAATCGGTGGTAGAGGCCAATGATCGTCGCAAACTGCAGATGACGGAACGTATCCTGCGCCACCTGGACGATCCGACGAACAAGACCGTCGCCGTCCTTGGACTGACCTTCAAACCCAACACCGACGACATGCGGGAATCGCCAAGCCTGACGATCGTCCCGGAATTACTGCGGCATGGTGTGGCCGTGCGCGCCTATGATCCCGAAGGAATGGATCAAGCCGCGAAACTCATGAGCGGCATGATTCTGTGTGAAAGCACTTACGAGGCGCTCGAGAATGCCGACGCATTGGTTCTTGTCACAGAATGGAACGAGTTCCGCTCGCTCGACTTCGCCCGGGCCCGTCAGGTCATGAACCGACCGCTCCTGATCGACCTGCGTAACATATACAGCGCCGCTGACATCGAAGCTGCGGGATTCGAATACCATGGTATCGGACTGGGACATCGCGAAATCTACGAAGGCGCCTGAGTTGATCGATCCAAGTATTTTCCGGGCCTACGATGTCCGTGGAATCGTGGGGGCGTCTCTGACTCTCGAAGCGGTACATGCGATCGGCGCTGCTTTTGCCCAGATCGTAAAAGAGGCCAATGTCGGCAAAGAGCATCCAACGGTCGCGGTCGGCTATGACGGGCGACTGAGTTCGCCCGGGATCGAGCAGGCGCTTGTGACCGCTTTGAGCGACGGTGGAGTAAACACGCTCCGTGTCGGTCTTGGCCCGACTCCGATGCTCTATTTTGCCGTTCATCATCTGGATGCCGATGCCGGCATTATGGTCACGGGGTCTCATAACCCGCCGGACTACAATGGTCTGAAGGTCATGCTGGGCCACGGCCCTTTCCATGGAGTGCAGATCCAGGACTTGGCGCGGCGGGCCTGTCGGCAGATCGATCCGGCCCGGACTCCGGGTATCGGTCAAGCCGTGGATGTGAGAGACGCCTATATCGCGCGGTTGCAGCGTGATGCCGTATCGGAGCGGAATCTCCGGGTTGTTTGGGATGCCGGAAACGGCGCGGCTGGAGAGGTGTTGACCGAGTTGGTCCAGGGATTGCCGGGTCGTCATTCGGTTCTTTTCGGAGAGGTCGACGGCAAATTTCCCAACCATCACCCGGATCCCACCGTGCCGGAAAACCTCAAGGACTTGATCGCCGCGGTGGATCGTGAAGATGCGGACCTTGGAATTGCGCTCGATGGCGATGGAGACCGCATCGGGGTGGTCGACCGCGAAGGTGAGGTGCTTTGGGGCGATCAACTGATGATGCTTTGGGCGGCCGATGTCCTGGCTCGGGTGCCTGGGGCGACAATCATCGCGGACGTGAAGGCAAGCCAGGCGTTGTTCGATGAAATCGGTCGTCTGGGCGGCAAGCCGTTGATGTGGCAGACCGGGCATTCGCTGATCAAGCAGAAGATGAAAGAAGCCGGTTGCCCGCTCGCCGGCGAGATGAGCGGGCACATTTTCTTTGCCGATCGGTACTATGGCTTTGATGATGCCCTCTATGCGGGAGTCCGTTTGCTCAATGTCCTCGCGCAGCACGACAAGACGCTTGTTGAAATTCGCAAGTCGCTGCCCAAGGTCGTCAACACGCCGGAACTGCGCTTCGACTGCGATGACCTGCGCAAGTTTGTCGTAATCGATGAGGTGCGCGCGCGGCTGGAGGACAGCGGAGCGAACGTCAACGCCGTCGATGGGGTGCGTGTCTCGATCGCGCACGGCTGGTGGCTGCTGCGTGCTTCGAATACCCAACCCGTTCTGGTCGCGCGATGCGAGGCGCCTGACGAAGCAGCCCTGGAAGAGGTCAAGCGGGATATGGTTGCTGCAATCCGGCCCAGCGGAATTGTGCCGCCTGGACTTTGACTCGCCGCGGCTATGCCATGCCGATGACAATCGCATTGTCGCCCGACATCACAATGCCGATCAGGATGACGGAGCCAGGTGCTGCAAGTTCGTTAGGATCGAAGGATTCCAGCACGAAAAGGACTACTCCGATGGTACGATACTCTGACATGTGGCACGTGTCGGTCGTTTGCCGAGAGACGGGGGTCCGATCCTGTGACTGAAGGTGAATCGTCGGCTCCGCTGCCGGAATCCCACATCGGGCGCACGCTGCAGGTAGATGACACTCTGAGCCTGACGCCCGCACGGCACCTGGCCGCGACCTTTGACCGGGACGGCTCGGACTTGCGGGACGGCGCATCTTTGCCGCCGGGATGGCATTGGCTCTATTTCCTCGATGTTCCGCCGTCTTCGGTAATCGGAGAGGATGGACGGACCGTTCCGGGAGGTTTCCTCCCCGAGACCGGCTTGCCCCGGCGTATGTGGGCGGGCGGTGCTTTTGAATTTCACGAGCCGTTGCGCCTGGGTGAGGTTGCCGCGAGCGAAACCGTCATCAAGGATGTTTCGCGCAAGCAGGGAAGGTCGGGCGAACTGGCCTTCATCACCACCGAACACAGAATCAGCCAGGGCGGAACCAGGGCCGTCACAGAAACCCGCAATCTGGTCTTCCGCGCCGCTCCAAGGCCCGACGAAACGGCGCGTCAGGAATCTGCTCCAACCAAGGCAACCTGGCGTAGGGAAATCACTCCTGATGCCGTGCTGTTGTTCAGGTTTTCCGCCTTGACCTTCAACGGGCATCGCATTCACTTTGACATCGACTATTGTCGCCAGGAGGAAGGATATCCGGGGCTCGTCGTGCATGGTCCCATGCTTGCACTGATGCTTCTTGATCTGGTCGAGAGAAAAATGCCGGACCGAACCGTAACCAGCTTTCGCTACCGCGCCGTCGCGCCGGTCTTCACGCCCGAGAGCATTTCCGTTTGCGGCACGCTTGATGTAGTGGATCAGGCTAGCCTTTGGGTTGCCAACGGCAGCGGCAATCTCGCAATGACGGCTCAGGCTGTTTTCTCATGACCAATCTTCATCGCAAGAACGCCAATGATCTCATCGAGGGGTATCGCAAAAAGGACTTCTCACCCGTTGACGTTGCGAACGATGTCTTGGCGCGCATGGAAGAAGTCGACGGAAACCTTGGCGCGTTCTGCCATCGCGACGATGAGGCCGTTCTCGAATCGGCGAAGCAATCCGAGCAACGCTGGGTGAAAGGAGAACCCCTTGGGCCGGTGGACGGCGTCCCCACCAGCATCAAGGACGTACTCCGCGCGAAGGGATGGCCGACACGTTTGGGTTCCAAGACCGTCGACGCAAAGCAGGACTGGGATACCGATGCACCTTCGGTCCAGCGGATGCGGGAATCGGGTGCGGTCTTCATCGGCATGACGACGACACCGGAATTCGGCTGGAAGGGCGTCACGGACGGGCCACTGCATGGAACGACACGCAATCCCTGGAACCTGCGCATGACGCCGGGCGGATCGAGCGGCGGCGCTGCCGCCGCGGTCGCAACCGGCGTCGGTCCGCTTGCCTTCGGCACGGATGGCGGCGGTTCCGTGCGTATTCCAGCCGGATTTTGCGGCATCGTTGGCCTTAAGCCCACGTTCGGACGAGTCGCCGCATGGCCTCCCGGCCTGTTTGGAACCTTGTCGCATGTCGGCCCCATGGCGCGCACCGTGCGTGACTGCGCACTGATGCTGGATGTGATCGGCAAACCCGACAGCCGCGATGCCTGGGCGCTTGCCGACGACGGCGTGAATTACCTGGAAGCATGCGTGGGTGGAATCGATGGTCTGCGCGTTGCGTATAGCCCCGACCTTGGCTACGTGCGATCCGAGCCTGAGATAGCCGCGCTTGTTGACAAGGCCGTCGAGGGTCTCGTGTCGCTGGGTGCGAACGTCGAACGTATCGAGCTCGACATTCCCAAGCCGGAAGAGGCCTTCCGGGTTATCTGGTACTCGGCCGCGGCAACGGCCATCCGATCCGAAAGCCGCACGCGCCGGCGCTTTCTGGATCATGGCCTTGTAAAAATCGCCGAAGAGGGGGAGCGGTTCTCCGCCGTGGATCTGGTGGAAGCGGAACGTGCGAGGGGAAAGTACTGTGGACGGATTGCCGCGCTTTTTGAGCGGTTTGATCTCATGGCAACGCCGACTCTCCCTATCCCGGCGTTCGAGTCGGGACTGGAGGTGCCGCATGGATGGCCCCATGACCGATGGTTCACGTGGACACCTTTCACCTATCCGTTCAATCTAACGCGTCAACCCGCGCTCAGTGTACCTTGCGGGTTTACCGGTGCCGGCATGCCGGCAGGACTGCAGATCGTGGGACCGCTTCAGGCCGATGCGTTGGTGTTGCGGGCCGGAGCGGCATTTCAAGATGCGTTTTCGACCCTCGACAAGTGGCCCACCGCGGGCCGGTCGGTAGCTGAAAACACGGATAAATCTGACGGTGACTAGAATTTATTGTTTGGTTTCATGGGTTTTGGGTCGTTTGTTGAAAGTTCAGGTGGACAGTCGCCTGCTGTTCAATGTATAGTGACCCTGCTGATTGACACGCTTCGGGGCCGATTGATGGACACAAAAGGAACGAGTTTTCTTTGTTATATCAAGGAGTTAGTGACCGTGAAAGCTATGGCTGCCGCCTTGGCGCTGGTTGCCTTGACAGGTTTTTCAACCGCGGCGCACGCCTACACGGCCATCGTGATCGATGCGACGAACGGGAACATCCTCTACCGGCATGACCCGGACAAGGAGCGGTATCCCGCTTCCCTGACGAAGATGATGACGCTCTACATGATCTTCGATGCGCTGGAGAATGGAGAAGTAACGCTCGACACACAGTTCGACGTTTCGGCACATGCCGAGGCGATGCAGCCGTCAGAACTTGGTCTGCGAGAGGGTGATGCCATCAGCGTGAATGACTCGATCATGGCCTTGATGACCAAGTCGGCCAACGACGTGGCGGCTGCTGTGGCTGAGGGTCTGGCCGACGGTAGCGAATGGCGTTTTGGCGTCATGATGACCGAAAAAGCGCGCGAACTGGGCATGCGCAACACGACCTTTACCAATGCCTCGGGTTGGCATGATGAAGGTATGGTGTCGACTGCCCGCGACCTGGCCATCCTTTCCCTGCGTTTGCAGAGTGACTTTCCACAGTATTACCACCTCTTCTCGACCACAAGCTGGACCTATGACGAAAACGGCCAGACCTACGGCAACCACAACAAGTTGTTGGGCGTGGTGGATGGCGTCGATGGACTCAAGACTGGCTATACGCGACCTGCCGGCTGGAATCTTGCCGCTTCCGCTGTGGTGAATGGCCGCCGTATCGTAGCCGTCGTGATGGGGGGTGAAACCCGGGTTTGGCGCGACCGGCGCATGACCGAACTGATCACGAAAGGGTTTGTGCTTGCCGCGCAACAGGACCGGATCGTACCGGTTCCCGGCCAGCATCCCCTTCGCGGTGACGGCATCACCCAATTTGCGTCGCTTGACCTGCCCGAAGATTCCCTTTCCGCGGAGACTGATGGCGGTGTTGCTTCGGCGAATACCTTCGAGGGTCTGGTTGCCAGCGCGCTCAGCCTTGAGAGCGGTGATCTTGCTCCAGAACAGGGCAGTGGCGAAGATCTTCCCTGGGCCGTCCAAGTTGGAGCTTTCTCGGGGTTCGAAAACGCCTATCGCGCTCTCGACACGGCCGAAAACTACCTTGCGAGCATTATCGGCGGACATGCTTCCAATGTTGTGACCGCCGCGGAAAGCGGCGGCTCAACACTTTATCGCGCGCGCATCATCAACCTTAGCGAAGCCCAGGCCCGGGCAGGCTGTAGGGAACTATACGCCCGCGATCTGCCCTGTGCCGTCGTGCGGTACTCCACGGGAAGCTGATCGAAGCAGATACTTCGGTCATGCGGCCGCCAGCATGCGACTGGCGGCCCGCTCCAATGTTTCGGACGTGAATTCGAAGCTGTCGCTTTCGACCATGACCCGGTTTTCCGGCTCGAAGCACAGATGTGCAATGCGCCCGGCGTCGCCGGACGAAAGGCCGTGGTCCTCAAGCGAGAGGCGCAGACCCACTTCGCGCAGCCATGCGGTAAAGGCCGGTGCAGCCCTGACAGCCGCTTCGACGTCGTTCATGCCATCGGTGTCGACGCCAAGCGCCTGGGCGATTTCGGCGTACGCCGACGGCGCGGCTGCCGCGGAATCCTGCATGGTGGCGTTGAGAGCAAGCCCCACGGCACGGCCGTGATGTACGCCGGCAAGTTCACCGATCGCGTGTCCGATCGCATGGGCAATGGCGACGCCTGTGACATCGAAGGCGATGCCTGCAGTGCAGGCGGCGATCTGCACATGGCCGCGCGCCTCCAGGTTATCGGGCTCATCGACCGCTACCTTGAGCCAGCGGCGCAGGCTGCGGACCGAGCCCAGAGCGATGGCCGTTGAAATCGGATTTCTCCGCTTGTTGGTGGCCGATTCGATGGCATGCACGGCCGCGTCGATACCGGTCGCGGCCGTGAGGTGTGGCGGCATGCCTGTCGTCATTTCGGGATCGAGCACGGCGAGATTGAAGCGAAGCTGATTTCCCCAGGCCCAGAGCTTGCGGTCCTTCGTGCTGAACACGGACGTGCGAGTCACCTCGGAACCGGTTCCCGAGGTGGTGGGAATGGCGATCTTGGGTAGGCCGATTTTGGGCACCGGCTGCACGCCAAGGGCATAGGTTTCCGCACCATCCCCATCCTTGGCGAGTGCAGCGGCAAGCTTGGCCGCATCCATGGTCGAGCCACCGCCCAAGGCGATCATGCAGCCGGCACCCGCAGAGCGGGCCTCGTCCACGAGTGCATCAATCGAGGAGGCGAGGGGGTCGCTCCGAATATCGGAATAGATCTTAACGCTATGGCCTGCATCGGCCAGGACCGCTTCAACCTTCCGCGCCAACCCGTTTGTCAGAAGGAACGGATCGCTTACCAGCACCACGGATGCGGAGTCGCCGACCAGCCGGGAGACGTCGCGCCCCAATTTGACAATGCGACCGGCTCCAAAGGCGAGCGGTATGGGGGCGTCGAATTTGAAGGGAGCGATCATGCGGTACTGGTCTCCAGAATGATGGGAACGGAGTTATTGGCGTTCGGCGTTGTCACGTCAATCACGGCTTGCCCGTAAAACAGGGGCGCCTGTGATCCGCGCCCATGGCAGAACTCCATCATCCATCGATCTACAGGACCGACCGTCATGTCGACAGCTACTGGGCAGCCAGTTCCGGGCATGGTCGCCTTTGGCGGCTTTCTGGAACGGGTCGGTCCGCTCGGCTTCCCGCTTTCGCCGGCCCAGTTGCGTGATCTCCCGGCACTGAACTCCCTACGGGGCAATTCGGAAACCAATCCGAACCATCGGGATTCCAGTTCACTCCATTACGCGATGGAGGTCCGAAATAACGCCATTTCCGACCGCTGGCTCAACCAGAATGCTGCAGTGCACAAAAAGTTCTTGAATTTGACACGGGACGGTCGCATATGTCTGCCAATGCTGCAGTGCAGCAAAACAATCAACGGGAGTTTTGAAATGGCTACCGCCAAAAAGACCGCTCAGAAGAACGTCAACCAGATGGACGACGCCCTCGATGCCGGTATGAATGCCGCAGAGACCGTCGTGAAGTCGAGCACCGAAGCAGCCGTGAAGGGCTACGAGACCATGGTGTCCATGGGCCGTGAAGCCGTCAGCAACGCCTGCAAGGCCGGCCACGAAGCCAAGGGTTTCGAGACCGTCGCCGACATGCCCAAGGCCAATTTCGAGACCATGGTCGAAGCCGGCAATGCCTTCATGAAGGGCTTTGAGAGCCTCAATGGCCAGATGTTTGCCATCGCGTGCAAGCAGATTGCCGAAGGGGTCGAAACCCAGAAGGCTCTGATGGGTGCCAAGTCCTTCCAGGAAGCCGTCGAGATCCAGCAGGGCTTCGTCAAGAAGTCAATGGACCGCGTCGTGTCCGACGGTGTTGAGCTCTCGAGCGCCTGGATGAAGGTTGCCATCGAAGCTGGCCAGCCGATTGGCCGCCGTGCCTCCGATGTGGTTGCCGAGACGGCTCACAAGGCTGCGTAATCGACCAACGTCAATCGCTTCCGAATTGAGCCCGGTGCGTAAGCATCGGGCTCTTTTTGTCGCCCGCGAACGCGAATGGCGTGTCAACCCCTTCAATCGGCGCAAAAGTTCCAATATCATGCGTCCGGGACTTCCATTCCGACAGGACAGAACGCCACCGCATGACCCGCATCTGGTCCATGAGTGATGACAAAAGACGCGACGACGACCGCCCCGATACCGGTGTCGTCACACGCACGCGGCCCAAGACCGGGAAACCTTCCATGTACAAGGTTCTCCTGCTCAACGACGACTACACGCCGATGGAATTCGTCGTGCACGTGCTGCAAAATTTTTTCTTCAAGGATGCCGAAGATGCGGCCCGAATCATGCTCCACGTGCACCAGAAAGGCGTAGGAGTATGCGGCGTCTATCCGTTTGATGTCGCAGAAACAAAAGTCACGCAGGTGATAGACTATGCACGACAGAACGAGCATCCTTTGCAGGCGACGCTGGAAAAGGACTGAGAATCCATGATCTCGGCCAGTCTTGAACAGACGCTCCGTCATGCCCTTGCCCTGGCAAGGGAGCGCAAGCACGAATACGCAACGCTCGAGCATCTCCTGCTCGCGTTGACCGAGGACGATGACGCCATTGCGGTCATGCGTGCATGCAGCGTGGATGTGGACCGCATCCGCGATGAGGTCGAGGATTTCATCGACCACGAGCTCGCCGGTCTGGTCGTGGATGGGTTCGTGGAAGCCAAGCCCACGGCCGGGTTCCAGCGTGCGCTCCATCGCGCGGCGATGCACGTGCAGTCTTCTGGACGCGGGGAGGTGACCGGCGCCAACGTTCTGGTAGCCTTGTTCTCGGAACGCGAGAGCCACGCGGTCTATTTTCTCCAGCAGCAGGACATGACGCGCCTGGACGCGGTGAGCTACATCAGCCATGGCGTTGCCAAGGTGCCAGGCGAGAGCGAGCCCAAGACCGTGCACGGCGCCGATCAGGAAGAAGAGCCGGTCAAGCAGGGTGCCGAAGCGCTTGACGCATACTGCGTGAACCTCAACGAGAAGGCTCAGTCGGGCAAGATCGACCCGCTGGTCGGGCGTGACCGCGAGGTCGAGCGCACTATCCAGGTTCTGTGCCGGCGCACGAAGAACAACCCGCTTTATGTCGGCGACCCCGGCGTAGGCAAGACGGCAATCGCGGAAGGCCTCGCCAAACGCATCGTGGAAGGCGATGTGCCCGACGTTCTGGCCGAAGCGACCATCTACGCCCTCGACATGGGCGCTCTGCTCGCCGGCACACGCTATCGCGGTGATTTCGAGGAGCGCTTGAAAGCCGTCGTCTCTGAGCTTGAGGTCGACGTCAACGCGATCATGTTCATCGACGAGATTCACACCGTGATCGGGGCAGGGGCCACCTCAGGCGGTGCCATGGATGCCTCAAACATGCTCAAACCCGCGTTGCAGGCCGGTACGTTGCGTTGTATGGGTTCGACGACCTACAAGGAATACCGCAACCACTTCGAGAAGGACCGCGCTCTGGCGCGCCGCTTCCAGAAGATCGATGTCGCCGAGCCTTCAATCACCGATGCGGTGAAAATTCTGAAGGGTCTGAAGCCGCATTACGAGGATTTCCACAAGATTCGCTACACACAGGATGCCATCAAGGCTGCGGTGGAGCTCTCCGACAAATACCTCCACGACCGCAAGCTGCCCGACAAGGCGATCGATGTGATGGACGAGGTCGGTGCCGCGCAGATGCTGGTGCCCACGGCACGGCGCAAGAAAACCATCGGCGTCAAGGACGTCGAATCGGTCATTGCCCGGATGGCCCGCGTGCCCCCGAAAAGCGTCTCGCGCCAGGACAAGGCGTCGCTGGCTTCGCTCTCCGACGAACTGAAATCCGTGGTTTTCGGTCAGGATTCGGCCATCGATTCCCTGGCCGATGCCATCAAGATGTCGCGTGCCGGTCTGCGCGAACCTGAAAAGCCGATCGGCAGTTATCTCTTCGCCGGTCCCACTGGCGTGGGCAAGACCGAGGTTGCGCGCCAGCTTGCCGGCATCATGGGCGTTGAACTGGTGCGCTTCGACATGTCCGAATACATGGAACGCCACGCGGTCTCGCGCCTGATCGGTGCACCACCGGGCTATGTCGGCTTCGACCAGGGCGGACTGCTGACCGATGCGGTCGACCAGAACCCGCATGTCATCCTACTGCTCGACGAGATAGAGAAGGCGCACCCCGATCTCTTCAACGTGCTGCTCCAGATCATGGACTACGGCAAGCTGACCGATCACAACGGCAAGAAGATTGATTTCCGCAATGTCGTTCTGATCGCAACGACGAATGCCGGAGCCGCCGACCTTGCCAGGCCTGCCATCGGGTTTGCCCGCACGAAGCGGGAAGGCGATGACAGGGAGGCGATCGAAAAGCTGTTCACGCCGGAATTCCGCAACCGTCTCGATGCCATCGTCAGTTTTGCGCCCCTGGCGCGCGAAACCATCGGCTTCGTGGTCGACAAGTTCGTCAAGGAGCTTGAGGCCCAGCTTGCAGACCGCGGCGTCACCATCGAACTCTCCGAAGAGGCGCGCGACTGGCTGGGACGTCACGGCTACGACGAGAACTTCGGCGCCCGCCCACTTGCCCGCGTCATTCAGGAGAGCATCAAGAAGCCGCTTGCCGACGAACTGCTGTTCGGCAATCTGGTCGGCGGCGGACGCGCCCGCGTGATTGTGGAAGAGGACGCCAAACTTGGTTTCGAGTTCGTCACGCACGACTTCCTCAAGGGCGAAAGCAAGAAGAGCAAACGTGGCGAGAAGAAGTCGCCGGCCAAGCTAACGCGCTGAGACCGCGTTCCTTCGGGAAAACCACACGACAGATGCGGGTTTGTTTCCGGTGGTGCGCCAGTCCGGCTCATGACCTGTCTATCTTTGGGGTCCAACTCATGAACGCTGAACTTCGATTGCGCCGGTCGGGGCCGATGCGCTGGGTTTCTCTGGCGCTATGCATTCTGCTTTGCCTGGGCATTTCGGCCCTGGGTGCGCGTGCTACACAGACCGGACCGGGAAGCTGGTATCAGAGCATCGAAAAAGCGGCCTGGAACCCTCCATCCTGGGGGTTCGGTCCGGTCTGGACCGTTCTTTACATATCGATCGGCGTTGCGCTCTGGATTATCTGGCAATCTCCACCCAGCCGACGCCGCAGGTTGGCCCTGTCTGTATTTGCTCTGCAGTTCGCGCTCAATCTCGCCTGGAGCTGGATCTTCTTCGGGCTCGAACAGCCGCTTTTCGCGCTGATCGACCTCGGCGCTCTCATCGGCGCCATCGTCATTCTGGTCCGGACGGCCTGGTGGGAGACACCCTTCGCGTCGCTCATTCTGTTGCCCTATCTGCTCTGGTGCGGCTTTGCCTTTTCGCTCAATGCAGCCGTGGTCGTGCTCAACTGAGTGCCGCCGAACTTCTATCGATCAAAGAAGGTCCAGATCTCCTCGGCCGCCCGTCGTACCAACCCCGGGAATCCGCGGAAACCCTTGATATCCGCCCTCTTCCGCCCTCTTCCCACTTTCTTCCCGATTCACAAAGACTTTCCTCCCCCACAGGGAGCACGTGAAAGACTACGAGGTCCAATAGGGGCACGAGATCATCAATCCCAGACCATGATGGAGCCACTCAAGATCCAATCCGAGCGCTGAACGAACATGGTATGCATCAAGTGCAGTCATTCCGCCGCTTCACGTTTCTCCTGGTAGGGAGGGTTTGTAGGAAGCCAATAAAAATCATCAGTATTGTGGTGGGTATAGTCGAGACGGTTGGCCAGCAAACGCCCAAGCGTTGTCGTGCCCGAACCCGATACGCCCGTAATCAGTATGCGTGCAGGCCGCATGAAGCTTAGCCGTTTTTCTTACGGAACGGCGAGTAGTCGCGCTGAATGGCGTTGACCTCCCAGTCGACGTGCTGACTTTCTTCCTTCAGGAAGTGGGCAACAGCGTCGCGCAGGCCGCCATGTTCGATCCAGTGGGCAGAATAGGTGAGGACGGGAAGATAGCCACGCTGGATCTTGTGATTTCCCTGCGCGCCGGCCTCAACCCGGGCCATGCCGTGCTCAATGGCATAGTCGATCGCCTGGTAGTAGCAGCATTCGAAATGCAGGAAACGGTGGTCCTCAATGCAACCCCAGTAGCGGCCATAGAGCGTGTTATGGCCGATCAGGTTGAGGGCACCGGCGATCCAGCGCCCCTCGCGGCGGCACATGATGAGTAGCACCCTGTCGCCAAGGCGTTCGCCCAGCATGTCGAAGAACGTACGGGTCAGGTAAGGCGTGCCCCACTTCCGGCTGCCGGTATCGCGATAGAATGCATAGATGGCATCCCAGGCGTCATGAGTCAGGTCGTCTCCGGTCAGGCCGACAACCTCGACATCGTTTTCGAGCGCATCGCGGCGTTCCTTGCGTATAGCCTTGCGTTTGCGTGACGAGAGACTGGTGAGAAACGCATCGAAATCCCGATAGCCGTCGTTCTCCCAGTGAAACTGGACACCGGTTCGCTGGAGATAGCCCAGCTCTCCCATCAGCTCCCATTCGTCTTGGGTTGCAAAATTGATGTGTGCGGAAGAAACGCCGGCTTCTTCGGCGATACGCACAATCGTCGCGGCCAGCGTACGCCGAAGAGCTGTCTCGTCGCCAACAGGCGCGACGAGCAAGCGCGGGCCCGTGGCAGGTGTGAACGGTACAGCGACCAGCAGCTTGGGATAGTAGCGTCCACTGGCGCGTTCGAAGGCATCGGCCCACCCATGGTCGAAGATGAACTCGCCATAGGAATGGCTCTTGAAGTAGGCAGGCGCGCAGGCCAGCAGGTTGCCGTCCAGATCTTCCAGCAGGATGTGGGCCGGCGCCCAACCGGTCTCGGGCGTGGCAGAACCGCTGTCTTCCAGGCAGGCGAGAAACGCATGATGCAGGAACGGATTGTCCGCACCAGCGCACCTGTCCCAGGCATCTCGGGCAACATCGTGAATGCTCGCCACGCTACGGGCCTGAAGCGTGGGATAGTCGGTTTGGGATGCCGTATCGGAACTCATTTCCGGATGATTTTACGCGCTAGGGTGGGGGAAGGGCGAGTCCCTATGCCTCCGAAACGATCGAATGTGAACGTCAGGATGCCAGAAATGCGTTCAGTTCCGCTCGAAGCGCATTGCGTCGACCCTGGGAGACGAAAGCGCCATCAATGGCATTGTTCGCGATCATGACCAGTTCGTCGCGGGTCAGGCCCAGTGCCTCATGGCAGGCACGCATGTTGTCAGCGATATATCCGCCAAAATAGGGAGGGTCGTCGGAATTGATCGTGACCTTCAGTCCACGTTCGGCCATGCGCCGTATGGGATGGTCCTCCATGCGATCGAAGACGCGCAGACGAACATTCGAGAGCGGACAAACCGTCAGCACGATGTTGTCGGCCACCAGTTTCTCGACCACCGCGTCATCGTCCATGGCACGCACACCGTGATCGATCCGCTCAGCGCCCAGAAGCTCGCGGGCCTGCGTGACATAGTCGGCTGGGCCTTCCTCGCCGGCATGAGCAACGACATGAAAGCCTTCCTGGCGCACGCGCTCAAAAACGCGCATGAACTTTTCGGGAGGATTCCACCGTTCGGCCGAATCCAGTCCAAAGCCGGTGATGTATTCGCGATGATCGAGAAATGCATCGAAGGTCGCCAGGGCCGAATCTTCATCCAGATCGCGCAGGAAGTTTGGGATCAAGCAGGATGTGATGCCGAACGCCTTCTTGCCGGCCGCCAGGCCGAAGAGAAGTCCCTCCATGACCGTGGCGAGCTTCACGCCCCGCTGTGTGTGCGCCTGAGGGTCGAAGAAGACTTCGGTGTGGCGCACCCGATCGGCATGTGCGCGCTTGAGATAGGCAAACGCCAGATCATGAAAATCCTGCGCAGTCAGCAGAACGTTCATGCCGCGATAATAAAGGTCGAGAAATGCCTGCAGATCGTCAAAGGCGTAAGCCACCTTGGCTGCCTCAACGGAGGGAAAAGGCGGAGGTAGATCGTTGCGCCGCGCGATCTGCAGCATCAGCTCCGGCTCGAATGTCCCTTCGATGTGTACGTGAAGCTCGACCTTGGGAATCTCTGCGATAAAGGTATCGAGCGTGCCCCTGGTCGCTGTCAGGAAGGTGATTTGAGATGGCCACCCGCGGAAATGTCGCGGATGTCGGTCTTTACATGGATCAGACCGGGTCCGTTATGCGCCAGCGCCTCGTCAAAGGCGACAGCGAAGTCGGCGGTTTTTTCGACGCACCAGCACTTTGCCCCATAGGCCGCTCCCAGTGCGGCAAAATCGGTGCTGTTGAGTTCGATGGCGGCGTAGTTGCCCGGCCCGGCATATCGGTGCTGGTGCATCATGATCGTGCCGTAGTGGCTGTTGTCGCATACGACCACGGTGACCTTCAGGCGGTTCTGCACGGCCGTGGAGAGCTCCTGCCCGGTCATCATGAAGCCGCCGTCGCCGACAAAGGCCACGACGCGGGCGCCATCCCTGGCGAGTGCGGCGCCCACGGCGGACGGCACGGCGTATCCCATGGCGCCGGCCATGGGGCCTGCCTGGCTGTCGGCCAGACGATAGCGGAAATGGCGATGCAGCCAGGTCGAGAAGTTGCCGGCATCGTTGGTCACCACGTGGTCGATTTCGGCCAATCGGGAGGCGACGTGGCGAATGACCTGGGTCATGTCGACCGAACCAACCGCTTTGGGGGCGTTGACCTGGAAAGCCTCGAACTCCGCGCAAAGCTCAGCCTGCCAGGCCACGCGCTCTGCCGAGGGCGTCTGTGTTTCGGTCGACAGCGCATCCAAGGTCGGCCCCACGGCGGCGGCAATGCCGAGCGTGGGGCGCAGTTGCGCGATCGTGTCCGCACTTGGGTGGAGCATCAGAATGATTTTCTCATCGTCCCGCAGGGCAAAGTCTTCGGACGTGATTGCATCAAGCCGGCTGCCGGCCAGAATGACAAGATCGGCATCTGCCCATGCCTTCTTGAGGTAGGGCGGACGGGCGAGCCCGAAAAGCCCCACATAGGCCGGATGATCGTTGTTCAAGGCATCCTGACAACGAAACGCAGAAACGACCGCGGCACCGGTCGATTCCGCAAAGGCGCCCAGACGCATGGTTGCGGCCTCGGCCTTGATCATCTCACCCGCGATGATGAGGATCTTTCCGGCTCCATCGATAAGGGCCGCGGCATCGCGCAGTTGGACAGGCGAGGCTTCGGCGACCGCATTGCGAGCCGGCTGAGGTATGGCGACATCACCGGCATCGCCTTCCGTCACGTCCTCAGGCAACACCACGATGACCGGCCCGGGACGCCCCGACTGTGCGATGGCCATGGCATCGGCGGTTGCTCGAGCGACATTCGCGGGGCTGTTAGGTTCAAGCACCGCTTTCGCGATGGTGCCGTACATGGCGGTGTAGTCGATTTCTTGAAACGCTTCGCGTCCCATTTCGGGCAGCGGAATTTGGCCGATGAACAGCACCAGCGGAATGGAATCCTGATCGGCAGTATGCACGCCGATGGATGCGTTCGTTGCGCCGGGACCGCGGCTGACAAATGCGATGCCGGGCTTGTGGCTGATCTTGGCGTAGCCGTTGGCGGCAAAGGTTGCGCCCGACTCGTGGCGATTGGTGACGAGGCGGATGCTGTTGGCGTGACAGCGCAACCCGTCCAGAACGGCGAGATAACTTTCGCCCGGAACGCAGAAAACCGTATTTACCTCGTGGCTCACCAGGGTACGAACAAGCGCTTCGCCAGCGTTCATGAATCAGGCAATCTCGACAATGGCGTCAACCTCGACCGCCACGTTGAGCGGCAGGGCAGGGGCACCAACGGCGGTGCGGGAGTGCTTGCCCTTGTCGCCGAAGATTTCGACCATCAGATCGCTGGCGCCGTTCACGACCTTCGGGTGGTCGTGGAACGAGCCGTCCGCGTTCACGAAACCGCCCAGACGCACGATACGCACGACCTTGTCGAGGTCGCCACCGCATGCGGCCTTCACCTGGGCGATGATGTTGAGCGCGCAAAGCCTCGCGGCCTGATAACCTTCCTCGACCGTGAACTCCTGGCCCAGCTTGCCCTGATACTTCAGTTCGCCGTTTTCTAGCGTGATCTGGCCTGCGACGAACACATGGTTGCCGCTGATGACATAGGGTACATAGTTGGCCGCTGGGGCCGCCGCCTGAGGCAGCTCAATACCGAGTTCGCCAAGGCGTGCGTCGATCGTTCCGGCCATCTTGTTTCTCCCATTGTCGGATGGATTGTCTAGCGTCCGACATAAGGAGTTCCATCCGCAGCGTCAACGACCGTAAGGAGCGATATGGATCGCGGGCAGCCTGGAAGGGTGAGACACGTGCGTCTCGGGGTTTTCCTAGTCGCGCTGGGCGCGGTCGGCTTCGGGCTTCTGCCCATCTTTCTGGAGATCCTGCGCGACGAGAACGTCGGGCCCGGCACCGCATTGGTCGTGCGCTACGCCGGTGCCGCGCTTCCCCTCGCGGTTTGGGTGTCGGTCCGCCGTCCTCAATGGCAGGGCGTCATGTGGTCTCTGGCGGCCGGATTGGGCGTTGGCGCGGGAACGATCTTTCTGTTCGAGGGCTATGCCGTACTGCCGGCGTCCGTCACGGTGCTGATTTTCTATACCTATCCGGCGTTCACGTTGCTGCTTGCCCGTCTGCTTTTCGGTGTTCCCATCGAGCGAAACATGGTTCTGGCCATCTTGATGGTTCTCATTGCCGCAGGGTTCAACCTTTCACCCGGCGGCGTCGACACTGCTCTCTATCCACTCATGCTCGTGACCTTCGGTGCCCCGCTTGGCTATGCGCTTTATCTGGCCTGTCTGGGCCGCATTCCTGAAGGGACGGATGCTGGTTTGCGGACCCTGCTGCTCTCTCTTTCCGCTCTGACGGTTGCACTGGGCTATATGACGCTTGAAGAAGATGGCTTCGCCTTGCCCCAGAGCCCGATGGGATGGGGATCACTCTTCTACATGGCTGCCGTGACGGGAATCGGCGCGACGATGCTGATCGTGATCGGCGCGGGATTGGCTGGCAGTAGCCGCGCGGCGGTAGCCGGATCGAGCGAGCTCGTCACGGTTCTGGTCCTGGGCTGGTTGGTGTTCGGAGAGACGATACGCTTGGAGGCCGTGCTAGGTGCCACGCTGATCTTCGCTGCGATCGCCGTCAGTTTGCCCAAGAGAAGGATCAGGCGGTCTTGAACTCGTCCTGGATGGTTTCGAAAACGCTACGAAACATCTTAGGCGTCAGTCGACCGGTGTTCGTATTGAGGCGCGAGCAGTGGTAGCTGTCGATCAGGTGGACGCCGGATTCCAGTACGTGTTGCGCGGCATGGCCAAACTTGGCGGCTGCGCGTTTGACTCCCAACGCGTCGAGCACGGCATTGTGCGCGATGCCGCCCAAGGCTAGGACGAAACTCAATTTCGGCATGATCGAGATTTCAGCAGCCAGGAAGCTGTTGCAGGCGCGGATCTCTGCGCCAACCGGTTTGTTTTCAGGCGGAACGCAGCGCACCGCGTTCGTGATGCGGCAATCGACCAGTTCAAGCCCGTCATCGGGCCGTGCCTCAAACTGGCCACGCGCAAAGCCGGTCTCCAACAGCGTGAAATAGAGCAGAACTCCCGCGCCATCACCTGTAAACGGCCGCCCGGTTCGGTTGGCGCCGCGAAGTCCGGGTGCGAGTCCGACGATGAGTAGCCTGGCATCGACCGGCCCGAACGTGGGCACGGGAGCATTAAACCAGTTGGATTCCTTGGTGCGCCAACTTTCCCGAAACGAGACCAAACGTGGGCAAAGAGGGCAATCGGGCCCGGGATCGACATCGATCATTGGCGGATCACGACTGCATCTTCGACGTTGTCGTTCTCAGCAATCGTCATAATCGTCGTCGATCCCGCCATCCTTGGAACGGTCGTTGCGATCCTCGAAGCGCCGCGCGATATCCTGGGCGAGATCGTTGAGCTCAATGAAGTTGTCGGCCTGCCTGCGCAGTTCATCGGCGATCATCGGAGGTTGGGTGCGCATGGAACTCACCACCGTCACGCGCACGCCTCTGTGCTGGACCGCTTCGACCAAGGGGCGGAAGTCGCCGTCTCCGGAAAACAGAACGATGTGGTCGAGATGGGACGACATTTCCAGCACGTCGATGGCTAGATCGATGTCCATGTTGCCCTTGACCCGCCTGCGACCTGCTGAATCCGTGAATTCCTTAGCGGCCTTCGTCACCATGGTAAAGCCGTTGTAGTCCAGCCAGTCGATCAGGGGGCGAAGAGGGGAGTATTCCTGATCCTCAAGCAGCGCGGTGTAATACATCGCACGGATCAAACGCCCTTTCTGGGCAAACAGTGATTTTAGTTGCTTGTAATCAATATCAAACCCGAGCGACTTGGCAGACGAGTGAAGATTTGGGCCATCAATAAAGAGAGCCATGCGTTCCTGCGCGTAAAAGTCCGTCATTGGAAAAAATCCTCTCTGAAATGCGTTGACGCAAAATATGAATGAAGCGAAATGCAGCGCCCCGGTGCTCAATGCAACCTACCTAAGGATAGATAGCCATGACGGCAACCCCTGAAGAATCGCGTGGCATTTATATCGGCCTGGGCGCCAATCTTCCTTCGAGAGTCGGAACACCACAGGAGACCCTGGAAGTTACGCTGGAATACCTCGTAGAGCGGGGCATCGGTATTGTCGCGCGCTCCCCCTGGTATGCCAGCGAACCCGTGCCGCCATCGGATCAGCCATGGTTCGTCAACGGTGTTGCCGAGTTGGAAACCGATCTGGAGCCTGGCAACCTGCTCAAGACTCTCCATGAAATCGAGGATCTTCTCGGACGCGACAGGCTGGAACGTTGGGAAGCCAGGGTAGTCGATCTCGATCTGCTGGACTTCCAGAGGCGCGTGGACCCCGGTCCCAGCCCCGTCCTGCCTCATCCGTCCGCTACCGAGCGCGCTTTTGTTCTGCTTCCACTCCGTGATGTGACGCCACACTGGTGCGATCCGGTCAGTGGACGTGACATTGAGGCATTGATTGAGGCCCTGCCAGCCGGGGGCGCTATCAAAAAACTGGGCTAAACCGCCTGAACTCCTTGCGTTTTCGACTAGTTTGGGGCACAGAGTATAATCAAATCCCTAGCAATGGAATTCAGGGGAGCCACTTAATGGCCCGTCTTACTGTTGAAGACTGCATTGATCGTGTTCCCAACCGCTTCGAACTGGTTCTGTTGGCCGCCCAGCGCGCCCGTGAACTTGGCAACGGCGGTGTGATGACCGTCGAACGCGACAACGACAAGAATCCGGTGATCGCTCTTCGCGAAATCGCCGACGATACGATCCCGCTCGACGATATCCGCCGCAAGCTGGTTTATGGCGGCGAGCCCCAGGACGATGACGCGGAAGTCGAGAGCGATGGCGCCTATGCCGACGAGGTCGGCCTGTCGGGTGACGCGATTGCCGCTGCCGCTGCGGCCCTGGCATCGACCGATGATGAGCACGACGAGGCCGCCCACAGCGACGGCACGGACCCTGGCCAGAACTACTGACCTTGGAATAGAGGGCATTTCCTGCCCGGTGACCCGTCATGCTGCGCCAGTTTGAGCTCGTAGAACGGGTCAGAAACTATGACGCAGCGGTCGATGAGGACGCGCTGAATCGCGCGTATGTCTTCACCATGATGGCGCACGGGACACAAACCCGTGCGTCAGGCGACCCTTACTATTCCCACCCGGTCGAAGTGGCCGGAATTCTGGCCGATATGGGCCTTGATGGTTCTTCGATCATCACGGGCCTGCTGCACGATACGGTCGAGGATACCGACACGACGCTCGAACAGATTTCCGATCAGTTCGGTCCGCAGATCTCCCAACTCGTGGACGGGGTGACAAAACTCTCGCTGCTTGAACTCCAGTCGGAAAACACCAAACAGGCCGAGAATTTCCGCAAGCTGTTCCTCGCCATGTCCGAGGATATCCGTGTGCTGCTGGTCAAGCTGGCTGATCGACTCCACAACATGCGTACCCTGCATCATATCAAGAAGGCCGAGAAACGCCGACGTGTCGCCCATGAGACGATGGATATCTATGCCCCGCTGGCCGACCGGATCGGCATGCAGGCGCTCAAGGATGAGTTGGAGGATCTCGCGTTCAAGGAAATCAACCCCACCGCGAGGGTATCGGTTGTCGAACGCCTGCGTTACCTGCGCGAGGAGGGTGGCGATCTTGCGCCGCGCATTGTCGAGCGCATGAAGAATACCCTGCGGGAAGCCGGCGTGGACGCCAGGGTTGCCGGCAGGGAGAAACGGCCCTATTCGATTTGGCGCAAAATGCAGCGCAAGAACGTCACGTTTGAGCAATTGTCCGATATTGTCGCATTCAGAGTAGAGGTCGACGCCCTTCAGGACTGCTATGCTGCACTGGGTGTCATGCATGGGGCATGGCCTGCAGTGCCCGGCCGGTTCAAGGACTATATCTCGACGTCCAAACCCAACGGTTACCGCTCGCTCCACACCACGGTTTACGGGCCTGAGCATCAACGCCTGGAAATACAGATCCGCACGACGGAGATGCAGGAAATCGCCGATTACGGTGTCGCAGCACATTGGAGTTATCGGGCCGGGGAAGAACGCGCGTCGCTGCGCGACGGTCGGCAGTACCGGTGGGTTCGCGAGTTGCTGGAGATCCTCGAGCATGCCTCCGATCCCGAAGAATTTCTCGAACACACCAAACTCGAGATGTTCCAGGATCAGGTATTCTGTTTTTCGCCCAAGGGCGATCTCATCGCCTTGCCACGTGGCTCAACCCCTGTGGATTTTGCCTATGCCGTTCACACCGATATCGGCGACACCTGTGTTGGAGTAAAAATTAACAGTCAAATCAATCAATTAAGAACAGTTCTTCGAAACGGAGATCAGGTAGAGATTATTCGTTCGAATGTCGCCGCACCCAGTCCGACCTGGGAACGTTTCGTGGTAACCGGCAAGGCCCGCTCGCGCATCCGGCGGTTCATCCGCATGAAGGAGCGCGACGAATACATCCGCCTGGGCGAGGCCATTCTGAAGCGCGGCTTTGCGCAGGCCGGCTGTGACATGTCCAAGAAAGCCCTCAAACACGCCTGCCGCCTCCTGAAGCTCAAGACGACCGAGGACCTTTATGCAGTGGTGGGTCTGGGCGAAATCACCGGCACCCAGGTGGTGGGAGCGGTCTATCCCGAGGCCGTGGGCGGCATTGATGGTGGTACCGTTGCTGCCAGGCCGCGCGACGGATCGGCAGGCGACCATGCGGTGCCGCTGCGGGGCTTGATTCCGGGCATGGCGGTGCATTTCTCGAACTGCTGCCACCCGCTGCCCGGAGACCGCATCGTCGGCATCGTCACCACGGGCAAGGGTGTGGCCATTCACACCATTGACTGCGACATGCTCCAGCAGTTTGAAGAGACCCCGGAACGGTGGCTAGATGTCGCCTGGTCTGTGGCTGTGGGCACCGAGATGCCGGAGAAACATGTTGGCAGGATCGACGTGGTCGTCGTCAACGAGCCAGGCACGCTGGGTACGATCACGACCCTGATCGGACGCAACAAGGGGAATATCTCCAATCTCAAGTTCACCGACCGTGCAGCCGACTTCTTCGAGATGCATATCGACGTCCAGGTGCGTGACGTGCGGCATCTGACCGACATCATCGCAACTCTGCGCGCCAGCCCCTGCGTTGCCTCGATCGAGCGCGCCCGGAGTTAAGCGAGAGACACAAAAAGGCCCTGACTTCAGGGGTTTCCGACACAATCGCCTTTCGTTATACCCTTGTCCTACCGATCAGGCGCCATCGCCTGAGCAATACGGAGCACGAGCATGAGCAGCCGCAGGCTACGTCTGGGTGTCAACATTGATCATGTCGCAACCATCAGGAATGCCCGTGGCGGGCCGCATCCCGATCCGGTGAGGGCCGCGCGCCTAGCAGCGGCGGCAGGTGCGGATGGCATCACGGCGCATCTGCGCGAAGACCGCCGGCACATCTCGGACCGTGACATTCAGGATCTGATGGACGAGATCGACCTGCCGCTCAACCTGGAAATGGCTGCCACTGAGGAGATGCTTGAGATTGCGCTGCGCCACAAGCCCCATGCGGCTTGCATCGTGCCGGAACGCCGTGAGGAACGGACAACCGAAAACGGGCTGAATGTTGCTGATTCCAACATTGATCTTGGCGCCTATGTGAAACGCCTTGCGGACTCCGGCATTCGCGTCTCGCTGTTCATCGATCCTGACGAACGTCAGATTGAGGCGGCCCGGAATGTCCGTGCACCGGTGGTGGAACTCCATACGGGAACCTACTGCGAAGCTGCCGCGGGATCGGAGCGGGATGCCGAGTTGACTCGGATCGAACGCGCAGCAGCCCTTGCCAGCGAGCTTTGGATCGAGTGCCACGCCGGTCACGGGCTCTCGTTCGGCACGGTGGGGCCGATCGCGGCGATCCCGGACATCATGGAACTCAATATTGGGCACTTCCTGATCGGCGAGGCGATCTTTGGCGGTCTAGAAAGCTCGATTACGCGGATGCGTGCGCTGATCGACAACGCGCGTGCGGCGGCCACAGGTGCCCGCTCGGCATGATCCTAGGACTTGGCATCGACACGCTCGACATCCGACGGATCGAAAAGACGCTGGAGCGGTTTGGAAGCCGATTCACCCAACGTATCTTCACCGAGACCGAACGCGTGAAGGCCGACCGGCGGGCACGAAGGGCCGCGACCTATGCCAAGCGATTTGCCGCAAAGGAAGCCTGTTCGAAGGCGCTGGGCACCGGTTTCCGGGGGGGCGTGTTCTGGCGCGATCTGCAGGTCGTGAATCTGCCTTCCGGAAAACCGACCATGCACCTGACGGGCGGCGCAGCCGTTCGTCTGGCTGAAATGGTGCCTGAAGGCATGGTCGCAAAAGTCGATCTCACGATGACCGACGATTCGCCCTTTGCCCAAGCCATCGTGATCATTTCAGCGGTTCCGGCCGATCAGAAAGGCATTGATTTATGACCACTCCAACGGATTCCAGTCCGGATACTAGCGGCCAGGACGAAGCAAAGCGCCATGGCGAGGAAGAGAATACCAAACGCCTTCCTCTGTGGCTCGCCATCCTGCTCGCGCCTTTCACGTTGCTGGGCATTCTGCTGCGTCCACTGGAGTGGCTTCTCCAGATGATCTTTGCGCCCATCGAATGGGTCCTGCCCAAGTCCTGGCGCGGGGAAGAGGGCTTCTTCGGATCGATCAAGACCATCGTCTACGCCATTCTGATCGCCGTCATCATCCGTACGTTTGCCTATGAGCCGTTCAACATTCCGTCCGGATCGATGAAGCCGACCCTGTTGGTAGGCGACTATCTCTTTGTTTCGAAATTTGCCTATGGCTACAGCAACTATTCTCTGGGTTTCGGCACAAATCTGAACCTTCTGGATGGCCGCCTCTTTGGATCGGAGCCCGAGCGCGGCGATATAGTGGTGTTTCGCAAACCCACCGACACGTCAGTTGACTTCATCAAGCGTCTGGTTGGCTTGCCCGGGGACACCATTCAGATGACCGGCGGGGTGCTGCAGATCAACGGCGCGGCGGTGACGCTGGAGCCGATGGAGCCGTTCTTGGATGAAGGATGTTCAGGCTTCACGGGTGCGTTTCCCCAGTACAGGGAAACGCTGCTCAATGGGGTCGAGCATACAGTCCTGGATGCAGTGCAGAACTACCGGTTGGACGACACCGACCCCTACATCGTCCCGGAAGGCCACTACTTCATGATGGGAGACAACCGCGATCGCTCGAACGATAGCCGGGTGCTGAATTCCGTTGGATTCGTACCTGCCGAGAATCTGATCGGCCGTGCAGAATTTCTGTTCTTCTCCGTCGATGGGTGCGGTGGTCTGTTCGAACCCTGGACCTGGCCTAGATCCATTCGATGGAACCGGCTGTTTCAGTCCCTGCAATGAGCGGTCTGAATCCTGAACAGCGCACCGCGCTTGAAAATCTTCTGGGTCACAGGTTCTCGGACTCCACACTTCTCAAACAGGCCGTTACCCATCGCAGTGCCGCACGGAGTTCCTTCAAGGACGGTTACGAACGCCTCGAGTTTCTGGGTGACCGGGTCTTGAACATGGCGGTTGCCGCGATGCTCTACCGGGAATTTCCGGACGAGGCAGAAGGCAAGCTCTCAATGCGCCATGTTGACCTCGTGCGCAAGGAGACCCTGGCCGAACTCTCGCAGGAACTCAGTCTCGATACTCTCATTCAGATGTCATCGGGGGAGGAGCAGGGTGGCATCCGCAAGAGCGCTACGGTGCTGGCCGACGTCATGGAGGCGGTCATCGCAGCACTCTACCTCGACGGCGGCGAAGCAGTCGCGATTGGGTTTGTGGAGCGTCACTGGAGCGTACGTATGCGGGCCTATCGCAAGCCGCCAAGGGACGCCAAGACGTGTCTGCAGGAATGGGCTCTTGGACGCGCTCTGCCGTTGCCCAGCTACGAGATGCTTGAGAAGACCGGTCCCGCGCATGCCCCGACCATCACGGTGTCGGTGAACATTGAGGGGCTGGGTGAGATCACGGCGCAAGGGCCTTCACGCCGCGTTGCCGAACAGGATGCAGCAAGGTGCGCACTGGAAGCGTTCGCCAAGGAAACCCAGACATGAACGACACCGCGTCCACGCGCTGCGGATTTGTTGCGGTTCTTGGGCCGCCCAATGCCGGAAAGTCGACTTTGGTGAACGCCATTGTCGGCACCAAGGTCTCCATCGTGACGCACAAGGTGCAGACCACACGAGGGCGGATCATGGGGGTTCGTATCGTCGAGGACGATCAGATCGTGTTCGTCGATACGCCGGGAATCTTTGCGCCCAAGAAGAAGCTTGAGCGGGCCATGGTCGATGCGGCCTGGACGGGTGCGGACGATGCCGACATGGCCCTGTTGCTGGTCGATGCCACGAGCGGAATGAGCAAAGACCTCCAGCTCATCCTGGAAAGGCTGAAATCGTCGAATCGCAAGGCCCTGAACGCCATCAACAAGATAGACGCGGCGGCAAAGGCCGATCTTCTTCCGCTCACTGCTGCGATCGATGCCTCTGGCGTGGTCGAAGATAGTCATTACATCTCCGCGCTGACCGGTGAGGGGCTCGGTGACCTGCTCGCGGCACTGCGCTCGCGGATCAAGCCGGGCCCCTGGATGTTTCCCGAAGATCAGGTTTCAGACCTGCCCATGCGCAATCTGGTGGCCGAAATCACCCGGGAGAAACTCTTTCTGCGCGTGCATCAGGAGCTTCCCTACGCGCTTGCGGTGGAAACGGAGATGTGGACCGAGATCCCGGATGAGGATGCCGTACGGATCGACCAGGTAATCTACGTTTCCCGGGACGGCCATAAGCCGATTCTGCTGGGCAAGAAAGGGCGGACCATCAAGGAGGTCGGGATCGCCGCGCGCAAGGAACTTGAGGAAATCCTGGGCCAACGGGTTCATCTCTTCCTGCATGTGAAGGTACGGCCGAACTGGCTTAACGATCCCGCGCGCTATCGGGAAATGGGCCTGGAGTTCCCCCGCTAGGCCGCCATGGATTGGAGTGACCCCGGCATTGTCCTCTCCTCCCGCCGGCATGGCGAAGCGGCCGCCGTTCTCAATCTTCTGACACGCGAACACGGGCGGCACGCAGGTCTCGTGCGTGGTGGGTCGGGCCGGCGCCTGAAAGGCGTTCTGCAGCCGGGCAACGTGGTTGCTGCACAGTGGCGTGGCAGGCTCTCGGAACATCTGGGGAGTTACACGATCGAACTGGAGCGCTCAGGCCCGTCGTCATGGCTGGATGACGCCGACAGGCTCTCCTGCCTTGCCTGTGCCTGTGCCGTTGCCGAGCAGGGGCTGCCCGAACGTCACCCCTATCCACAGATTTATGACGGGTTCCAGGCTCTCTTGGCGGCTCTTGATGACGGACACGACTATTGGCAGGCAGTCTATGTCCGCTGGGAACTTGGCATGCTGGAGGTCCTTGGCTTCGGGCTGGATCTCTCGGCCTGCGCCGTGACCGGTGGCAACGACGATCTGAGTTACGTTTCTCCGCGCACGGGCAGGGCGGTCTCAGCAGCGGCGGGGGAAGCCTACCGCGATCGCCTGCTGGCCCTGCCGCAATTCCTGGTCGGGGGTGACACAACGGGAAACAGCGATATCCATGCGGGGCTGCAGCTCACGGGATTCTTCCTGGAGCGTCATCTTTTCGCCTCGGAAAAAAACGGCATCCCACCCGCCAGGGAACGATTTGTGGCACGTTTGGCGCGTGCACATACCAAATCTGGTGGTATAAACGGCGTATGATTGATCTGCTCAAATCCCGTGACGTTGAACCTGTCGCCCTGGCTGACGCGCTGACCGAGCGCTATCTCGCCTATGCGCTGTCGACCATCACCTCGCGCTCGCTTCCCGACGTGCGCGATGGCCTGAAACCGGTTCACAGGCGTCTGCTTTACGCGATGCGCCTGCTGAAACTCGATCCGCGCGAGGGCTTTAAGAAGTCTGCACGCGTCGTGGGCGACGTCATCGGCAAGTATCATCCCCATGGCGACCAGTCGATCTATGACGCTCTGGTGCGTCTGGCCCAGGAATTTGCCGCCCGCTATCCCATGGTGGACGGCCAGGGCAACTTCGGGAACATCGACGGCGATAACGCCGCGGCCATGCGTTACACTGAAGCGCGCCTGACCGAAGCGGCCATGGCCCTGATGGAAGGGCTGGACGACAACGCGGTCGATTTTCGCGATACCTATGACGGATCGGAGACTGAACCCGTCGTTATGCCGGCACGGTTCCCGAACCTCCTGGCTAACGGTGCTTCGGGCATCGCCGTCGGCATGGCGACAAGCATTCCACCGCACAATGTCGGCGAGCTGTGCGCGGCGTTGGTGCGTCTGGTCGACAAGCCGCGTGCAACCCTCGAAACCCTGACCTCGCTCATTACCGGACCGGACTTCCCGACCGGTGGCGAACTCGTCGAGGCGCGCGAGGCGATTATGGAAGCCTATGACACCGGTCGCGGGTCGTTTCGCCTGCGCGCACGCTGGGAGCGCGAGGATCTTTCGCGTGGCACGTACCAGATCATCGTGACGGAAATGCCATACCAGGTGCAGAAATCCAAGCTGGTGGAGCGTATTGCTGAACTGATCGAAGCCCGCAAGCTTCCGATGGTGGACGCGGTCATCGACGAATCGGCAGAGGATATCCGCCTGGTTCTGACACCCAAGAGCCGCACGGTCGAAGACGAGGTCATGATGGAATCCCTGTTCCGCATGACCGATCTGGAAACCCGAGTTTCCCTCAACATGAACCTGCTGGACGCCACCGGCGTGCCGCGCGTCATGAATCTGCCCGAAACGCTCCAGGCCTTCATCGATCATCGCCGCGATGTGCTGCTGCGTCGTTCGAATTACCGCCTGGAGAAGATTGCTCGGCGCCTGGACATGCTCGAGGGTTATCTCATCGTTTTCCTGAACCTGGATGAGGTCATTCGGATCATCCGTGAAGAGGACGAACCAAAGCCTGCGCTGATGAAGCGGTTCAAGTTGAACGATGTCCAGGCCGAAGCCATTCTCAACATGCGCTTGCGTTCGTTGCGCAAGCTTGAGGAAATGGAGATCACCAGCGAGAAGTCCGCCCTGAGCACAGAACAGAAAGAACTCGCCGCTCTGGTCAAGAGCAAGGCCAAACAGAAGTCGTACCTGAAGGCTGAGTTCGAGGACATCCGGGAAAAGTTCGGAGAGAAGACGGCGCTGGGTCGACGCCGTACGACCGTGGGCGCCCCTCCTCCACAAATCGATATTCCAATCGACGCCACGATCGAGCGCGAGGCGGTGACCATCGTGCTTTCGGCCAAGGGCTGGATCCGTGCTGCCAAGGGACACGGCGAGCAGGTTGGAACGCTGCGTTACAAGGAGGGAGATCGCGAGAGGTTTTGCGCGGAAGCCTGGACCACCGACAAACTGCTGCTCTTCGCCACCAACGGGCGATTCTACACGCTGGGTTGCGACAAGTTGCCGGGCGGACGCGGTTACGGCGATCCCGTCCGTCTGATGCTTGATTTGGGCAACGATGTCGAAATTGCCTCCATGATGGTTTTTCAGGGTGGGCGGCGCATTCTTGTCGCGTCCAACGAAGGGCGCGGGTTCATCGTGCCGGAAGATGCCGTGATGGCGCAGACCCGTGTCGGCAAGCAGATCCTGAATCTTGCAGGGGATACTGAAGCCGTCGTCGCGCGCGTGGTCGAAGGCGATCATGTCGCCGTGGTCGGCGAAAACCGCAAGGTCATCATCTTCCCGTTGGACGAGTTGCCGGAAATGACTCGGGGTCGTGGGGTCATCCTGCAGCGCTACAAGTCGGGCGGTCTTTCCGACGCCAAGACCTTTACCCTGAGCGAGGGGCTCTCCTGGCAATCGGGCAGCCGCACGCGCACGGAAACAAAGCTGTCAGATTGGGTAAGCAAGCGCAGTCAGGCGGGCCGTCTTGCCCCGGCGGGGTTTGCAAGCAACAACCGCTTTGGTTAAGCCTGCAGGGGGCGATCCTGCGGGAGAAAAGTCTTGAGCCTACTGGTCCGACTTGCCGATGGCTTGGATTGGCTGAATGAGCGGATCGGGCGTGCCGTTTCCTGGCTGGTCCTGGCCATGGCGCTCATCACCTTCGCGGTTGCCATCCTGCGGTATGTGTTCTCCATCGGCTTCGTCTGGATGCAGGAATCCTATGTCTGGCTGCACGCCATCGTCTTCATGGCGGGCGCTGCCTACACCTTGCTTCACGATGCCCATGTCCGGGTCGATGTCATCTACCGGCCGTTCGGTGAACGTTACAAGGCCTGGGTCGATCTCCTGGGTGGACTATTGCTGTTGCTCCCCATGGCGGTCGTCGCGGGTTGGGTCTCGTTTCCCTATGTGATGTCCTCCTGGGACAAGCTTGAAGCATCAAGAGAAGCGGGCGGACTTCCCGCCCTGTTCCTGCTCAAGTCCTTCCTGCTGGTGTTCTGTGTCACCGTGGGTCTTCAGGGGCTCTCTCTGGCAGCGCGCAGTTTCGTGACTCTGGCAGGTGAAAGCCGACGGGAGAGACAGCCATGACCGGCCAGGAGGTCATGGCCGTTGCCATGGTCCTGACAACCTGTGCCGTCCTGCTTCTGGGTTATCCCGTTGCCTTCTCGTTGGCGGGAACGGCGCTGTTTTTTGCGGTTGCCGGCTGGGCCCTCGACCTCTTCCAACTCAGTCTGCTGGGCAGTCTGGCGTCGCGTTATTTCGGCGTCATGTCGAACGATGTCTTGGTGGCTGTTCCGCTCTTCATCCTCATGGGCGTCATTCTGGAGCGTGCGCGTATTGCCGAGGACCTCTTGGAAACCATGGGTTTGCTCTTCGGGCGGCTGCGGGGTGGGCTCTCCATTGCCGTGATCATTGTCGGCGCGCTTCTGGCGGCTTCGACCGGTATCGTCGGCGCGACGGTTGTTACGATGGGGCTGCTCAGCCTGCCCACCATGTTGAAGGCCGGCTACGATCCCAAGCTTTCCACCGGTGTGATCTGTGCCTCGGGCACGCTGGGCCAGATCATACCCCCTTCGATCGTGCTGGTGCTGCTGGGCGATATTCTCCAGGGTGCAAACACGCAGGCCCAGATGGCGATCGGCAACTGGGCTCCTGACCCCGTTTCGGTCGTCGATCTGTTCGCGGGTGCGTTTTTTCCCGGACTGATGCTGGTCGGCCTCTACTTCGCCTACACGCTCATCGTTGCCTGGGCGCGCCCATCGGTCGCTCCGGCTCTGCCGAAGTATCAGGGCGATGACCTGGGAAAGCGCGTGGTGTTGGTTCTGATGCCGCCGCTGATCCTGATTGTCGCAGTTCTAGGTTCGATCATCGCAGGCGTTGCGACACCCACCGAGGCGGCGGCCGTCGGTGCGGTGGGTGCAATGCTGCTTGCAGCACGCGGGAAGGGGAGGGACCGGACCGTCTATCTGGCGGCCGCGTCTTTGATCGGCATGCTTGTGGTTTCTGCGCTGTTCGACCTCCGCATGAACCGCGAGGTCGTACCCGTCCTCGATATGCTGGCCTTCGGCATATGCGTTGTTCTCGCAGGGGTCTTCGTCGTCACACTGGGATCATGCCTGCTTCGTATCCGATGTGACGGTGTGCTTGGACCAGCACTCCTCAACACCATGAAGGTGACGTGTATGGTATTCGTGATTTTCCTAGGTGCGTCGGTGTTCTCCCTGGTGTTCCGTGGGCTGGGCGGCGAGGTTCTGGTTCACGAGGTCCTTTCTACCATTCCCGGAGGCCCGTTCGGCGCCATGCTGGCCGTCATGGCGGCGATGTTCGTCCTGGGCTTCTTCCTCGACTTCATTGAGATCGTCTTTGTCGTCATTCCCATTGTCGGTCCGGTGCTTCTGATGATGGACATCGACCCCATCTGGTTCGGCGTCATGGTTGCGGTCAATCTTCAGACAAGCTTCCTGACACCGCCGTTCGGATTTGCTCTGTTCTATCTGCGTGGTGTTGCGCCTGATGGTGTGACGACCGGCGCGATTTATCGCGGCATTGCCCCGTTTGTCGTGATCCAGCTTGTCGGTCTCGGGCTGATCGCCCTATTCCCTGCCATGGCGACTTGGCTTCCCGGGGTCTTGTTCGATTGAGAATGTTGTCCGCGAGACTGCCGAGTTGATAAGGTTCAAACAAAGCTGGAGCAATGACCATGACATCTCACAAGGGCAACGAACCCGAATCGGATATGACACTGCGGGTCAAGGCGATCGAGCAGTTGTTGAGCGAAAAGGGGCTCGTCGATCCCACCGGCATCGACCGCCTGATCGAGCTCTACGAAACCCGTGTCGGTCCGCATAACGGCGCAAAGGTGGTTGCAAAGGCGTGGAGCGATTCCGACTACAAGGCCCGGCTGCTGGAGAACGGCACGGAGGCCATTGCCGAACTGGGAGTGTCCGGCATCCAGGGAGAGAACATGGTGGTGGTCGAGAACACCGATGCTATCCACAACGTGGTCGTCTGCACGCTCTGTTCCTGCTACCCGTGGCCTGTCCTAGGCCTTCCTCCGCGCTGGTACAAGAGCCCGCCCTACCGGTCCCGCATCGTGCGTGAACCGCGCGCGGTACTCAATGAGTTCGGGGTGGATGTTTCCTCCGATGTCGAAGTGCGGGTTTGGGATTCCAGTGCGGAAATTCGCTACATGGTTCTGCCCAAGCAGCCCGAGGGTACCTTGGGAAAATCTGAAGAGGAGTTGGCCGAACTGGTTACACGCGACGGCATGATTGGTGTGGCCGCGGTATAGGGAGGGTGCAATGAACGGCATTCACGACATGGGCGGGATGCACGGTTTCGGCAAAGTTGAACGAGAGGAAAACGAACCGCTGTTTCATGCCGACTGGGAAGCGCGCGCCTTCGGCCTTGCGTTGCAGGCAGCCGACGGCATCGGTTTCGTGGACGATCACCTGCGCGCCAATATCGAGCGTATCCCCGCCGCGAAATACCTGCGCTCCAGCTACTACGAACTTTGGATACAGTCGGTGGAAGCGATCATGGCGCAGCGTAACGTGCTTACCGCCGAAGAGATTGAAGCCAGGATGGCGATTTTGTCGGAAGGCGGCAGGGCCGACGGCGGCAGCAACATGACACTCGACGAGATGGATGAAGCAATTGCCGCGGGCGCTTCCACCAAACGCCCCGATTTGGAGGTGGCCGCAAACTTTCGTGTCGGCGACCGAGTGCGCGTGAAGAACGACCATCCCAAACACCACACGCGCGCAACACGTTACTGCAGGGCGCGCGTCGGCGAAGTCATTGCCGACCACGGTGTCTTCGTGTTCCCCGATACCAACTCGCAGGGCCAGGGCGAGAACCCCGAGCACTGTTACACGGTGCTTTTCCAGGCCACGGAATTATGGGGTAACTCAGGAACGCCCGGCGACACCGTGACGATCGACTTGTGGGATTCCTACCTGGAAGCTGCATGAACACCCCGGCACGTCGGCCCCGGACACTCGATGAATTTCGTAGTGTTTCTTCGGCCTATTTTTCAGAGGAAGCATATCAGAAGGGGCTCGCATTCCGCTCCCGGCCCAGCGATGTCTTCGTGGCGACTTACGCCAAGGCCGGTACGACGTGGATGCAGCAGATCGTGCATGGATTGCGTACCGGGGGCTCCATGGATTTCGGCGAAATCACCGAAGTCGTACCATGGGTCGAGGTCGCTCAAATTCTCGATATCGAACCCGATGCGGAACAGGTTGCCCAACCGCGTGCCTTCAAGACCCATCTTGGTTGGGACGAAGTACCCAAGGGCGGGCGCTACATCGTGATTTTTCGCGATCCCAAGGCGATCGGCGTTTCGCTGTTCCGTTTCATGAGAGGATGGTTCTTTGAACCTGGGTCGATTTCGCAGGAGACCTATCTGCGCGAGTTCTTTCTCAAACGCGAAACCGACGGCAACTGCTGGCACAACATGCTCTCCTGGTGGCAGGTCCGCGAACGCAACGACGTGATGCCACTGATCTATGAGGACATGGCCAAAGACCTACCAAACGTCGTGCGCCGGGTGTCATCCTTCATCGGGCTCGATGCCAGCGAGGAAACCCTCGACATAGCGACGCGGCAGGCAAGCTTCGATTTCATGAAAGCGCACGCCTATCACTTCGATGATCATCTGCTGCGGAACAAACGCGACATTGCTGCCGGACTTCCGCCCGATGGCGAGTCAAACAAAGTCGCGAGCGGCACTTCCGGCAAGGAACCGCTGAGCGCGGAGTTGGACAGGCTCTTCGACGAAACCTGGCGCGAGATTATCACCGCAAAGACCGGGCTCGCCGACTATTCGGCCTTCCGCGCAAGTATCAAAGCGAACACCTGATGCCGCTGTGAACAGTGGTATTCAATCCAGGTCAGCAACGCAGGTCGGACCGATGAACGTCTGGCATCCCAGGCCGTAAGCTGTCCGGGCGCCGTTGCTTGCGCAATGCGATGCGGCTGCGGAATCAACGACCACCAGCTCAGGTGTCAGACTGCGCAACTCATCTCCCATCTCGCTCTTGCATAAAAGATCTGTATAGCTTCCAACGCGCACGAATGGCCGACCAACTCCTCAAACACGCTCCCATCATGGTAGTTCCTATTCTCAACCCCAGGACGGACCCAGCGCGCGGGCGCGCAAATAGGCCTGTTCTGAGAACGTCATCCAGTTTAACGCATTCTTCCGGAAGGCGCGGATGCTGTCATAGACCTTGGTCGAAAGCGGATCCTGCGCCGCAATGTAGGCAACCACCGTCTTAGCCAGTCCACCAAGGCCAATCAGGACCTCGTCAGGGAAGGGGCGAACATCCACGCCATGATCATCCAGGAGGGCCTGGAGCGAATCGTTGTTGCGGGCGGTGAATTCCGACAGCACAAGCTGGTTCACCGCTGTGTTGGCCGCCTTGATGATTGCCTGCAGATCGACCGTGAGATCATTCCAGGCGTCCAGGTTGATGAAGTTATCGAGCACCGTCGCAGGCTCATGCCAGCCTGGATAGTAGTAGTATTCGGCGTTCTGATAGAGACCGAAGGCAAGGTCGTTGTAGGGACCGACCCATTCGGTGGCATCCAGCGATCCGGACGCCAGGGCCGGTGGAATTTCACCGCCGGGCAGATTGACGACGGTCGCGCCGGCCGCGGCAACGACTTCGCCTCCCAGCCCGGGAATGCGCATCTTGAGGCCCTTGTAATCCTCAAGACTGTTAATTCCCTTGTTGAACCAGCCTCCCATCTGCACGCCGGTGTTGCCGGACGGGAAGAACTTGCAGTTGAGTTCGCGATACGCCTCGTCGGCCAGATCCTGGCCACCGGCGAATTGGAACCACGCGTTCTGCTCCTGGGCGGTCAGCCCAAAGGGAATGGAGGCAAGAAACTGCGTCGCGGGAACCTTACCCTTCCAGTAATAGGGCGCGCCGTGCCCCATTTCGACCGTTCCGCTTCCGACCGCTTCAATCGATTCGAAGGCGGGAACGATTTCACCGCCGCCATAAACCTTGATGGTGAGCCGACCGTCGGACATCTCGCCGATCATCTGGGCCAGCAGCTCCGCTCCCGTCCCCAGGCCCGGGAAGTTCTTGGGCCACGTCGTCACCATGCGCCATTCCATGGTGCCCTGGCTGACGGCGGGGGCGGGGAAGGCGGCCGCTGCCGCTGCACCACCAACGGCGGCACCCTTGATCAGGTCGCGCCGGCCCAGCGGCCTGTTCGATTTCTTCTTTGTCATCATGACTCTCCCATCGTGTCGTCGGTTTCATTCCCCTTGCGGCTCTGCACCGTATCGAAATCCTGCCACCCCCGGGGCCCCAGGATCTCCAGCGGACGATAGTTTTTCTTGTAGTCCATCTTGCCGCATTCGGCGATCCAGTATCCCAGGTAGACGTTCTGAAAATGTTCGATGCGGGCATGCGCCACATGCCAGAGGATCAGGAACGTTCCCAGGCTGCGTGACGCCATTTCGGGCTCGTAAAACTTGTATATTCCGGAGAGGCCGTCGCGCAACCAGTCGGTCAGCGAAACGGCGATCAGGCTGCCGTCCGTGTCCCGCGCCTCGACCAGGCGGGTGTCCACGGGCGTTTCCTCGATCATGGCTCGAAAATCCGCATAGGACATCGTCGACATATCGCCGCCACGGTGCCGGGCCTTCTGGTAACGGTCAAAAAGCCCGTAGCGCTCCAGAGTGGCCTCGGCCGGAACAACATCTACGATGAGGTCGGCATTCTGTCGCCAGGTCCTGCGTTGCGTGCGGCTGGGCCTGAAACGGTCCACGGGAATGCGTGCGGGAATACATCGGCGGCAATCTGAACAGACCGGGCGGTAGACCAGATTATGGCTGCGACGATAGCCGGCCAGCGCGAGTTCGTCGTGCAGTTGCTGGGCATGCGGTCCGGTCAGATCCGTCACAACCTTGCTTTCCTGCAGACCGGAGATGTAGGGGCAGGGCTGCTCACGGGTTCCGAAGAAAAACGACAACGGCCTTGCTCGCTGGCTGCTTCCGGAACTCGCGCCGGTCAGGAGTATCGATCGTTCGTTGTTCGTTGTCATGTTGTCAGTCTGGCTCAGAGCCCATAGTAAAACGGCGCAAAGAAGGAAAAGGCAAGCCACAGGATCAGCACAAGGGGCAATCCGGCCCGGACAAAGTCGCTGAATTTGTAATGGCCAGGCGCCATAACGAGCAGGTTCGTCTGATATCCGATGGGTGTGGCAAAGGAACAGCTCGCGGCCATCACAACCGCGACCGCGAAGGGCAGAGGATCGACTCCCACACTGTGGGCAAGGCTGACAGCAATGGGCGTGAACAGGACCGCGGCGGCATTGTTGCTCAGAACATTGGTGATCAATGCGACGACCAGGAAGAATGCCGAGAGCAGGACCGCCGGGCTGTCGTTCCCGACCGCAGAGACCGCAAGGTGCGCCAGGAACTCCGCGCCGCCGGTTGCCTGCATCGCATGTCCGATGGCCAGCGCGGCTGCTACCAGCATCACAACACGGCTTTCGAGCGAACGCCCTGCCTGACGGATGTTCAGGCAGCTGAACAGCAGCATGGCGCAGGCGCCAGCCATGGCGGCAATGACAACCGGGACCAGGTTGAACGAGATTGTCGCGACAACAAGGCCGGTGATCATCAGCGCTTTGCGCGCCAGATGCAGGTTGGGAAGATCGGCAGCCGACCATTCCATGATCAGGAGATCGGGATTGGCGCGCAGGCTGCGGATATCACGGCGGCGCCCGCGTACCAGCAGGACATCGCCCGGCTCCAGGCGAATTTCCGTAACACGCTGCTGGATCATGCGTGACCGGCGCTGCAGGCCAAGCACGATGGAGTTGAAGCGCCGACGAAAGCCGATCTGTTCGAGATTCTGACCGACCATCCGGCTGGACGGCGCGATCATGGCTTCGACCAGGACCTGCTCTTCGCCTGGGCGGCGCGGTGTCACCGGCGTTTCGCTCTCGGGTTCATCCCGGTCGATATCACCGATCAGCCCGGGATCGTGCACCAGCAGATCCATCAGCGCCTTGCGGGTGCTCGCGGTCACCAGGGTATCGCCGGGGCGCAGCACGAAGCCGTCAAACGGCGGCAGTTCGGCATGCTCGCCGCGCAGAATCATGCGTACCGTGACGTCGGTCAGCCCCGGGAACATACCGGCCGTCGCACTGTGGCCAACCAGACTGGACGTGTTTCCGACCGTGATCTGGGCGAGGTACTGCCGTCCCGACATGCCGACTAGGGCGCTGGCCATCGACGCGCGGTCGGGCAGGAGTCGCGGGGCGATCAAGCCGACATAAAGAAGGCCGACCCCGGCAAGGACCAAGCCGGGAACCGTGAAGGTGAACATGCTGAAGGGTGTTTCGCCCAAGCCGCGCATGCTGCCCGAAACCAGCAGATTCGTGCTGGAACCGATCAGCGTCACCATGCCTCCAAGGATGGCTGCATAGGAAAGCGGAATCATGACTTTGCTGGACGAACGCCGGCCCTGTTCGGCGAGAGCCTGGATGACCGGGATGAACACCACGACGATCGGGGTATTGTTGCTGATGGCACTCAGGACCAGGGCGAGCAATAGCGTGAAGGCGATGGCGAGCATCCCGCTTCCACGCGCCAGATAGAGAATGTCACGCGCAATGCGCTGGAGTGCACCGGTCTGTACGAGTCCCTGAGCGATGACCAGCATGCATAAGATGGTGATCAGAGCGGGATCGGCAAAACCCGCAAGGAGACGCACCGCGTCAAGTTTGTTGCCGCCGCTCTCACTGGGCACCGGAAACAGCTCGAACAGGACGAGTAAGACGGTGATCGCCGTCAGCGACGTGAACTCCAGCGAGTAGTATTCCAGCGCATAGGAGACAACGACCACGAGAATGATCGCGAAGGTCACCCACATCATGAAGTTCGATTCCAACCCGGTCATGCCGCCATACCTGACCGGTCGATATCCCAACGTGCGCTGACCAATTGAAACACCTCATCCATGGCAGTCATTCTATCGGAAGGCCCGGGGTTTTGCCCAACAGGACATCTTGAAAGCCCCCTGTGCGCCGCCGCTCGGGGTGACTATCATGGGGGCGCCGCCAGGAGATGCTCTCAACGCGACACTAGGGATTGTCATGAGCCGCAAGCGTAACTTTTCAAAGCGCGAACTGCGTGATGCACTGGGGATGTTCGCCACCGGCGTCACGATCATCACTTCCTGCACACGCGATCAGGAACTTCTGGGTGTTACCTGCAATTCCTTCAATTCGGTGTCCCTGGATCCGCCCATGGTTCTGTTCAGCCTCTCGCGCCAGGCGCACAGCCTGAACAAGTTTGAAAGCTGCGATTTTTTCGCAGTCAACGTGCTGGGCGACAACCAGCGTGACCTCTCGGACCGTTTCGCCAGACCCTCGCCGGACAAATGGAAGGGCATCGATCACCACGCCGGTGTGACGCAGTGCCCGCTGTTTCCCAAGTCCCTGGCGACCTTCGAGTGTTATACACGGTTCCATTATGATGGTGGGGACCACGTCATCTTTGTCGGGGAGGCCTTCAATATGGAGGTCGGGGAGCCCGCTGCGCCGCTGCTCTATTATCAGGGTGGATACCGGCAGATGACGCCGGATGTCAGCGATGCGGAGTGGTCCTGACCGAGCCTAACTAAGCCAGTTCAAGACCTCCTTGAGCAGGCGCGCGATCACGGCTTTCGCCTCGTCCGCCTTTTCCGGCAGGTAGCGAAAAGGCAGGGCTTCTTCCATGTAGGTTGCCTGGGAAAGCTCTAGCTGGATGGCGTGGACACCGTTCTGGCGGTCGCCATAGGTGCGCGTGATGTAGCCCCCCTTGAAACGGCCGTTGAACGTGGTGGTATAGGCGTTGGCCGCCTCGGCGGTCGCCACAACCCTCCGCGCTAGGTCGGGATCGGCCGAGATACCGTTGCCCGTGCCCAGATTGAAGTCCGGCAGGATATTGCGGAAGAAACGCGGCACGACGGATCGGATGGAATGACCATCCCAGAGAACGATTTTCTCGTGATTCTCGCGAAGACGGGAAATCTCTTCGGCAATCGTCGCGTGATAGGGCTGCCAGTAGCTTTCGATACGGCGCGCGATCTCGTTCTGGCCGGGCTCCTGGCCCGGAAGGTAGATCGGCTCCAGATCGAATGTCGTCGTCGGGCAAAGCTCGGTGTTGTCGGCTCCAGAATAAAGCGGCTTGTTGTCCGGATTACGGTTGAGATCGATGACGTACCGCGAGTGGGTTGCCTGAATCGTGGTCGCCCCCAATTCCACCGTGAAGTCATAGAGCCGTTCTACGTACCAGTCGGTATCGAGAACGTGACGTGCGATCGGGGTCATGGTATCGGCGATTCCCGCGGGAAGATGAGTTCCCACATGCGGCATGCTGATGATCAGCGGCGCGTCGCCACGGTGCAAACGTACTACTTCCACGCTGAGGTATCCTTCCGGTCCGGACTTAGTTAGGGACGTCTGGTGTGAGAACCAGACGGTGCGCTAGGTCGATATGGCCCCATTGGAAGTGAATTGGAACAGGCTGTTGGCAATCCACCGGTCGACCAATGTCATAGTAGGGTAAAAACGGATTGCCAAATTGTCTTGGCAGGATGACGAAGTAACCCGTGACCGGCTCCGAGAGATCGACAATGGCGCGCAAGACGGGACTGTGTACCGTTGCAAACGCGCGGCTGTCCGAGTTGAAGACAAATCCGGAAGGGGCGGTGAACCGGTCGCTGCCCATGGGCAGATCGACTCCGGTCAACGCACCCAGACCCGGAACCAGACCATAGAGACGATGGCGCAGCTTGAGCGCATGAACATCACCCCAAAGCCAATTTTCGGGGTCGGGGCCGAACCGTTCGGCAAGGAATCTGGCGGCCTCGTCAAACGCCATGTCGGCAAGCGCCTCACAGGATTATGGCTCGCCTGACTCCGCATCATGACACCAGCCCAGTGGGTCATCCTGCATGATCTCCGGAGTTAACCACCAGGCGTTGTAAAAGAACTCACCCATGTCGTCGGCATAGATGCTGCGCGTCAGTTCGCGATACCAGCTCTGGAACGCCGTTGGGCGCCCGGCTGTAGGCAGCCATCTCACCCTGCCAGTCGGTCAGCATCGTTTGAAGCGACCGTCCTTCATCCATCTGCGGTGTCGCGGACAAGGCGAATTCTGGTGAGAGGGCACCCTCGTGGGCTTCTACGAACGCGTTAACACCGGCGGCATAGGCGTCGAGCGACTCGCGGACCGAGGGGTTCGGTGCGGCAACACTGGCTTGCGTGGCCCGGTGGAGGTCGAGCAGGTGCAGGAACCGATCGTATTCCAGCGTTGACGAGCCCGGTATCTCGGACAAACGGCCCTGACTCAGGCGCCGCTGCTGTTCCATCTGGAACATGCGATCCTGAGTATGGGCATAACCCAGTCCGAAGTAGGCATCATCGGCCGTTTCCGCATAAATGTGCGGAATGCCAAAACGATCGCGAAGAATCTCCACGGAAGCGACCGGCCCGGAAACGGCGATGGTTCCATCCATCTTGGGAACAGACTGCCAAATCCAGAAAGTCAGCCCAGCCATGGCCAGAACAAACAAGCAAACAACCGCCAGAAAAAGGCGCAAGCCACGTCCAATTCAGGATCGTTTTTTACTTTTCTCTGACAAAAAGTTATTTCGATATGTTTAAGTTAGATAGAATCGCATCGCGATGCTCATCCAGGCGCGGGACGGGTTCACGTGTTGGCGGATCGGGGAAGGCGGACATTTTGATCGGGTTGCCGGAAAATTGCATCGTACCGGCATCGGGATCGTCCGTCGTCACGATCATGTTGCGCGCTGCGACCTGTGGATCCGCAATGACCTGTGCGACGTTGTTGATGGCTCCGCAGGGAACGCCGGCGGCCTGAACGACCTCCAGCCAGTGTTCGGTGGTGTTCGTCTGCAAGATTCCCTCCATCTCGTCTTTCAGCACATCGACATGGTCGGCACGCAACGCGTTGTTCAGATAACGAGCATCCTTGGCCATTGCAGGGCGACCCAGAGCCTCGCTCAATCGATGGAAAAGCGAATCGTTGCCAGCAGCAATCACGATGTGTCCGTTGGCCGTATGGAACGCGGCGAACGGGACGATGGAAGGGTGCCGTGCTCCGAGCGGTCCCGGGATTTCGCCGGTCGCCGAGTAGCGAGCGATGGCGTTCTCCAGAATCGCAACCTGGCTGTCGAGCATGCCGACATCGATCTTTTGACCCTTGCCGCTGTTTTGCCGGTGATAGAGCGCCGAACAGATACCAATGGTCGTAAACAGGCCGGCTGTCAGGTCACCCACCGAGGTTCCCACCCGTGTGGGCTCGCCTCCCGGGTGGCCGGTGAGGCTCATGACGCCGCCCATTGCCTGGACCACCATGTCGTAGGCCGGACGATCCTTGTAGGGGCCGGTGTGGCCAAACCCGGAAACGGCGGCATAGATCAGTGTGGGATAATCGTCCTTCAGGTTTTCCCAGCCGAAACCCAGCTTCTCCATGACACCGGGCCGGTAGTTTTCCACCAGCACGTCAGCGGAACTCAGCAGCGCACGGAACACCTCGCGGTCGTCATCGGCTTTGAGATCAAGGGCAATGCTTTCCTTGGCCCGGTTGATCGAGGCGAAATAGCCCGAAACGGGTCCCAGGAACGGGCCTGTTGCTCTGGCATCATCGCCGGTAACGGGCCGCTCCACCTTGATCACGCGCGCACCTAGGTCCGAGAGAACCATGGTGCAGTAGGGGCCTGCGAGAATGCGGCTTAGATCGACGACGGTAATACCGCTCAAGGGACCTTCGGCCATGGTTGTTCCTTTCATGCCGATTTCACGGCGGGTTGGAACTCTTGTTATCTCTGCTGTCGAGAGCGGGCTATGCGTAGCACGCACGGCAGACACAGGAAATTGGCTTTTCTTGTCCGAATCATGTCACGCATATGAGGGTGGTCTCCAAGGATTGACGAGCATGAACCGCAACACCTTTGCCACCGTCGAACCCGTCGATTGGATCGGCACGTCGATGGATGGAATTCTGAGCATGATCTTGGCGGCCACGGGCGCGTAGTTCCGGCATCTGGTCCTCAACGATGTCGGCCCCTTCATCGCCAGGGATGTCGTCGCCGGGATCGGCGAGGCCGTCGGCGCCAACCCGGAGTTTTCCCATGTTGACGAGGTCGAAGCCTATCTGAGGGGCCGCTTCGCGCCCTATGGCTTGGTCACCGACGCACAGTTTGCCGAAATGGCGCTCCACAGTTGGCGCGAGGACGAGGAAGGGATGCTGCGTCTCAATTATGATCCGCGCATCGTCGAACCGCTCTAGGCGGCCAAGCCGGCCGATCTCGATTTATGGAAGCTCTATGATGCGATCAAGATACCGACCCTGGTGCTGCGAGCGGGTGTCTCGGAAGTCCTGACATCAGAAATCGCCGAGAAAATGACGCGCCGCGGACCCAAGGCTGGACTCGTTACCATTCCCGGTATCGCACATCCACTCTGGCTCACGGATGATGAGCAGATCAAAGTGATCCGGACCTTTCTTCAGGACTGATCGCGGGCACACTCATCGTCGTTGGAATGCTATATCGCAGTTTGGCCATGTAAAATCGAGAGCCAAAATTGCGGCGTGAATCGGAATTTTTTTGATCATTCAAATGCCGCCCATATAATCTATAACGCTCTTGTTCTTTGATCGTTCCAAATCGAATTTCTTTTTTTGCCTAAGAAACTTTTTCTCCCGGTTGTCGTTGCCAAATCATGACCGACATCCTGATCGGTTCGAAATGAAGCGCAACATAGACGCTTGAATCTTCAATTTGGCTTGGGAGGGTTATGCAATAATGAACAGGTTTAGGAAAGCACTCCTGATGAGCACCGCACTCGTATTCGTCAGTGCCGCAGGAACGGCAGTACAGGCACAGGATGCTGACTTGTGCAGCGACATCAGTGTTACTACTAAATAATCCCTGCGCTTAGCACATTTGTCAGCTGAAGCGAGAGAGCGCATCAGCGAACTCATCGAAGAGGCGGATGCGCACAAGCCCAATGAAAATCATGAGATGTGTATCGCCAGTCTCCGAGAGGTCCTCACCATTCTTGAAGAAGAGAAGGTGGATGTGATCGCCATCCTGCTCGTTGAACAAGGGAAGGGTGCCGACACTCAGAAAACCACTGTGAATGTCGAGCAAATCGGAGAAGTTGAGGTGGAAATCCTCAAGGGGGCGAACCTGAGATCGAGATCAACCAAGCAGTAGCTAAAGCCGATGAGGTTGATACCGAAACGGCAGCCAATGCCTGGCGCAATCGCGAATTGACCGAGGAACAAGTTGCGATGCAGCGCCACGCGTTGCCGGCATTCCGCGCTGACTCCCTCGATGGTCTGAACGTCCACGGCGCCGATGGTGATCTGGTCGGTGAGGTCGAGGCAATTACACGTAAGGGCGACCAACTCTATCTGATCGTATCAGGCGACAGTTTCCTAGGAATCGGTGATCAAGAGGTGCCCGTCAAGTTCGACAATCTCAAGGGGCGCGACAATCGGATCATGCTCAAGAACATGACTGAAGAACAGTTCGAAGAGCAGCCTGATTGGGAAGCCAATGAGTTTCAGACGATTGAAGGAACTCGCACCATTCGGAATCTCTACATTGGTGAGGCCTGATACAACCTATTGGATTTGGAGCAAGTAGCCCCTTCCTACTACCGAGAAGGGACCGTTTTTGTTTTGCTGACAAGTTAAGATTCTGTTGCTGGCGCTCCTAAATTCTCATCCGTTTGGCCATCTCGACGGCTGCATAGGTCAGGATGCCGTCGCAGCCGGCGCGCTTGAAGCTCATCATGGCTTCGGGCCAGACCTTTTCGCGGTCCAGCCAGCTGTTGCGGCAGGCGCCTTCGATCATCGCGTACTCACCCGACACCTGATAGGCGAAGGTCGGAACACCGAAGGTGTCCTTCACGCGCCGGGCAACATCAAGGTATGGCATGCCCGGCTTCACCATGACCATGTCGGCGCCTTCTTCCAGGTCGAGCGCGACTTCGCGCAAAGCCTCGTCGGAATTCGCCGGGTCCATCTGATAGGTGCCTTTGTCACCGATCAGATTGCCCGAAGACCCAACCGCTTCCCGGAAGGGGCCATAGAACCCGGACGCGTACTTGGACGAATAGGCCATGATCGAAACATGGGTAAACCCGTTCTCGTCCAGGGTCCGTCGAATGGCGCCGATGCGCCCGTCCATCATGTCGCTGGGCGAGATTACGTCGCAGCCGGCCTTCGCCTGCACGAGTGCCTGCCGGCAAAGAACATCCAACGTTTCGTCGTTGAGAATTTCCTCGCCCGACATCAAGCCGTCATGGCCGTGACTTGTGAAGGGGTCCAAGGCGACATCGACCATGACGCCCAACCCCTCGACCCTGGCCTTGAGTGCGGCAATGGCGCGGCACACGAGATTGTCGTCGTTGGTCGCCTCGGCCCCGTCGGGGGTTTTCAAGTGTTCGGGAGTGTTGGGGAAAAGGGCGATGGCCGGGATACCCAGATCGCGTGCTTCCTTTGCCGCTTCGACCAGCAGGTCGATGCTTAACCGGTCGACTCCGGGCATAGAATCGACCGGCTCGCGAACTTCCTCGCCTTCGCGCACGAACACCGGCCATATGAAGTCGACCGCTGAAACCGTGTTCTCAGCAACCAGCGCACGCGCCCACGGGCTGCGCCGGTTACGTCGCAGCCTCGTGGTGGGAAAACGTCCGGGAAAACTTGCAGGTCCCAGGGTCAGATCCTTACGTCGCGTCGAGGGCCTGTTTCAGGTCGGCCACAATGTCATCGATATGCTCAATGCCGATGGAAAGCCTCACATAGCCCTCTGAAACGCCCGTCGCAAGCTGATCCTCGGCGTTAAGCTGGCTGTGGGTCGTGCTCGCCGGGTGGATCGCCAGGCTCCTGGCATCGCCGATGTTCGCCACATGGTAGAATAGCTCCAAGGCATTGATGAAACGTTTGCCTGCGTCGACGCCGCCTTCCAGCTCGAACCCGACGAGTGCACCGTTGCCGCCTTTTAGGTAGGTGTCGGCACGCCGCCGGTTTTCACCGTCCTGCCGGTTGGGATGGATGACGTTGGTCACCTTGGCATGGCTGCTCAGAAACTCGACTACCGCGTCGGCATTGCTGCAGTGGCGCTCCATGCGAAGGGGCAGGGTTTCCAGCCCCTGGATGAACTGGAATGCGTTGAACGGGCTCATGGCCGCGCCCACATCACGCAGCAGCGTTACGCGCGCCTTGAGGATGTATGCGATGGGCCCCAACGGCTTGACCGCCTCGGTCCAGACCGCACCGTGATAGCTGGGGTCGGGCTGATTGAGCATCGGGAACCGGCCGCCGGCTGCCTCCCAGTCGAAATTGCCGCCATCGACCAGCAAACCGCCAATCGAGGTTCCATGGCCGCCGATGTACTTGGTGGTCGAATAGACGATTACAGATGCGCCATGGTCGAACGGACGGCACAGCGCGGGGCAGGCGGTGTTGTCCATGATCAGGGGCACGCCCAGCTTCCGTCCGATATCGGCGACTTCCTTGATCGGAAAGACGTTTAGCTTCGGGTTCGGCAAGGTTTCGGCGTAGTAGCACCGCGTGCGTTCGTCGGTCGCATTCGCAAAGCCTTCCGGGTCGGCGGGATCGACGTAGCGCACTTCGATGCCCATGGTTTTGAACGTGTTCGCAAACAGATTCCAGGTTCCGCCGTAAAGATCTGTCGAACTTACAAAATTGTCGCCTACATGGCAGATGTTTTGAATGGCGAATAGACTGGCTGCCTGGCCGGATGCCAGAGCCAGTGCTGCCGCACCGCCTTCCAGGGCTGCCACCCGCTGCTCGAGCACATCGCAGGTCGGGTTCATGATGCGCGTATAGATATTCCCCAGTTCCTTGAGGGCGAACAGATTCGTTGCGTGCTCTGTGTCGTTGAACTGATAGCTGGTGGTTTGATAGATCGGCACGGCGACGGCATTTGTCGTCGGATCCGCGCGATGCCCTGCATGCAGAACGATGGTTTCGGGATGGTTGCTGTTGGCCATGTTGGAATCCTCAAGGCGCTATAATGTGCTAAGAAGACGAAAGGGGACGGAACCCGATGGCTCCGTCCCCTCCGTTACCCAGACAGGGCTACTCCGCCGCCATGATGGACGCCGCTGCCGGGGTGACTCGCAAAAACCGTGGTTTCCGCCCGTCGACCGCCATACGCGGAAGAACCCGGGTGAACCACGGTTTTCATTTTGGAAATCGTCTCAGGGTGTTTCGTCACTTGGTCAATCTCCGGTCCTCAAACGGGCCCACGGAGATCACTCCGTGGCGCTTTAGCGGTTGGTGACGCGGACGCAAGCTGCCCTTCAAATCCCGCGGGTCCGTTGGGGTGGACCAGGCCAATAAAAAAGACCGCCCAGCTTTTGGCCAGCGGTCTTAGAACCTGCCGCGCTTTAGCTGGTATTTATTAAAGCGCCCGCAAGCTGTCGTTCAAATCGGCGCAGACAGACTATATCCGCATGGTAACCATGTTTGTCAAGTAGCCCTTGAGGTCTTAGCGTGCGCCATGCGCTTTCTCGTCTTTCAGCACATCGCCATAGAACATCCAGGCATCTTTCGCGATCTGATGCACGAGCACGGTGTTGCCTGGGATGCGGTCGAGCTTGACGAGGGTGAGCCCATTCCGGCCTTGGATGTTTATGACGCGCTGATTGTCATGGGCGGTCCGATGGACGTGTTCGAGGAAGACACTCACCCGTGGCTGGTGCCGGAGAAGGCGGCGATCCGTGAGGCTGTGCTCGAACGCAACATGCCCTACTTCGGATTCTGCCTGGGACATCAGCTTCTGGCCGATGCGCTTGGCGGGGTGTGCGAGCGCATGCCTTCGGCCGAAGTGGGGATTCTGGATGTTGAACTCAATGAAGCGGGCAGGACCGATTCGCTGATGGCGGGCCTGCCAACGCGGTTCAAGGCGTTGCAGTGGCATGGTGTGGCTGTCACCCAACTGCCCAAGGGCGGCGTGGCACTCGCCAAATCTCCGGCCTGCGACATTCAGGCGCAGCGCGTCGGCGATTGCGCCTGGGGCATTCAGTATCATGTCGAGATGACCGACCGCACCGTTCAGGAATGGGGCGCGGTCCCAGCCTACAGCAACGCGCTCGATGCCATCATGGGTGAGGGCGCCCTTGAGCGTTTTGACGCCGAATGCAGCGCGCACATGCCGGATTTCAATGCCGCATCACGCGCGTTGTTCGTCAATTTTCTCACGGCATCAAAGCTCGTCTGACTGCGCTTTTGCACAATTCACATTGCTAGTGGACAGTCTAAATCATTTAGTTGTGGACAGTCCAATTTCCTTTCCGTCACGTGACGGCTCGAAAAAGGAAAGCAGAGCGATGGCAATGTTGAGCAGCAAGGATCTGATGAAGCGGGCGGGGTTCTCCCGTGCGACGCTCAACAACTACCTCGCCAACGCCATGCAATGTGCCCACGAAATGCGCGAAACGATGCACGAGACCAGCAGGGTCTGAAAGAAGCGTATGAACTGGCTGAACGAACTGTGGTTCAACATCGGTCTCAATGAGGGCGAGGAGTGGTTCGGCACTTATCAGACGCCAACCCATCTCGAATTCGCCGTACTTGGTTACACGATCAACCGTGCGGCCCGACTCAGTGACTTTGCGCAATGCGGCACTGTCTGGGTCTCCAAATCGGTGCTCTCCAAACTTTCGACGGAGGAGCACAAGACTGTCCAGTTCGGCATCCGCCACACCGGGGAGGCGGGCGAGGAAGTTCTGGTGCCACAGAGTTACGCGCGGATTTCGAACCTTCTGGATCTCGCCCAGCCGCAAGACCTCAAGTTTCAGGACATCTCCGGGCTCACCGTTGCCGAGATCTTCGACATCCTCCCCGACACGCCAGAGAAGGAGGCCGGTCATGACTGACATGAACAATCGCCCACTGATCGGACGGCTCTATCAGGATGCCGTTCCAGTTGAGGTAGAACTCAAAGAGCAGGGTGTTGGACCCGGTCACCCCGTCATAACCACCGACATCCAGGAAGAAACCGCTCCGTTGGCCGGCTAAAACCTGCTTGTCGAGATACTTGTCCTGTCCGGCATGGGAAAACCAGACGGGTTTTCATCCGCGCAGGGTCTGGGCGGCGCTAGCGCAGAATGCCGTCGCACAAGCCACCGACCCGGTTGGCCTCCATGCTAAAGAAGGCGTCCCGTTCGACGTTCGCGCTGCTGGTCGCGCCTTCTTGATCAGACATCGGGCTTGTCAGTTCGCGAATGCCTGAATTCCAGTCTGGGCGCGCCCCAGGATCAGGGCATGCACGTCATGGGTGCCTTCGTACGTGTTGACAGCTTCCAGATTGAGCATGTGGCGAATGACACCGTACTCATCGCTGACACCGTTGCCGCCGTGTATGTCGCGGGCCATGCGCGCGATGTCTAGTGACTTGCCGCAGGAATTACGCTTGACGATCGAAATCATCTCAGGCGCGGCGCGACCTTCGTCCTTCAGGCGTCCCACTCGTAGACACGACTGCAGCCCGAGGGCAATTTCGGTCTGCATGTCGGCCAGCTTCTTCTGGATAAGCTGATTGGCGGCCAGGGGACGGCCGAACTGCGTACGCTCCATGGTGTAGTTTCGCGCGGCGTGCCAGCAGAAGGTCGCAGCGCCCAGCGCACCCCAGGAGATGCCGTAGCGTGCGTTGTTGAGACAACCGAAGGGCCCCTTGAGCCCGCGGATGTCGGGAAACGCGTTTTCTTCCGGACAGAAGACGTCGGCCATGACGATTTCACCGGTCGGCCCGGCACGCAGGCTGAACTTCCCTTCGATCTTGGGCGTGGTGAGACCCTCCATGCCGCGCTCGAGGATGAAGCCGCGAATTTTGCCCTCATCGTCCTTCGCCCAAACCACGAAGACGTCGGCAATGGGGGAATTGGAAATCCACATCTTGGCGCCGTTCAGCACATAGCCGCCGTTGGCCTTCTTGGCGCGGGTCTTCATGCCGCCGGGGTCGGAACCATGATCGGGTTCGGTCAGCCCGAACGCGCCAATGAATTCACCGCTCGCCAGCTTGGGCAGGAACTTCTCGCGCTGTTCCTGGGTGCCGTATTCATGGATCGGATGCATGACGAGGCTCGACTGCACCGAGACCGAGGAACGGTAGGCGCTGTCAATGTATTCGATCTCGTGCGCGATCAGGCCATAGGCGACATAGCTCACACCCGCACAGCCGTAGCCCTCGATCATGGGTCCCAACAGGCCCATCTCGCCCATCTTTACCATGATCTCGCGGTCCGAAGATTCCTCGCGAAAATCCTTCAGTACGCGTCCGGCAAGATAATCCCTGGAAAACTGGCGCGCAGAGTCGCGGATCATGCGCTCATCTTCGGTCAGCATCTCATCGAGCAGGAAGGGATCGTCCCACTGGAAGTGCGCCCGTCCGCCACTGCTCTTTGCGTGATCTGCTTTAGCCATGATGTGGTCTCCGAAATGTGGTTATGCTGCACTGCACAATAGAGAGTTGTTCGTTGCATGGCGAACGGTCATGCATGGAGGTCGACCATGCATCAGAGCTATGGCCCACTCTCGGGCCGTCAAGAAAGGCCTGCGCCGGCAATTCTCAGACGTTCCTGCGCGCCAGTTGATCCCCCAGACGCCGCACACTCTCCAACAAAACATCCAGGTCATGCTGTTCCGTCGCGTAGTGAAAGATGTTGGCGCGCAATGCGAAACGGCCATCGAGCTCCGTGTGGGAAGGATAGATCTTGCCCTCTGCCTGGAGTGCGTCGACCAGTTCACGGTTGATCTTGTTCAGCCGTTCGTTGTCGCCTGCCAGGGCAGGTGGGGCGTAGCGGAAACACACAATCGAGAGACTTGCCGGTGCCAGGATCTCCAGATCGCCAGCCGCATCGACTTCCCCTGCCAGCGACGCGGCCATGGCGTTCTGACGGCTGATCGTCGCCCGGAACCCCTCGACACCGACATGCATCAGCGTCGACCAAACTTTCTAGGCACGAAAGGCGCGGGTTAGCTGAAAGCTGTATTCGTGGGGTGAGCCCAGACCATCCCCAAATGCTTCGTTGCCGCGAAGGTAGGCCGGGATCAGGGAGAAGCAGTCCCGCAGATTCTTCTCATCGCGCACGAGCACACAACCGCAATCGAAAGGCACCGACAGCCACTTGTGAGGATCCAAAGCGATGGAGTCGGCGCGTGTCATGCCGCTGAAGGCTTCCGCTTTCGTCGGATCGAGGGCGCCGAAGGCGCCATAGGCACCGTCGACATGAAACCACAGGCCATGCTGACCGCAGAGGTCGGCGACGGCGTTAAGGTCGTCGATTGCTCCGGTGTTGACGGTTCCGGCGCTCGCGACGACACAAAACGGGACTCGACCGTCTTCGATATCTCGTTCAATTTGTTCTCTTAACATTTTGATTTTCATGCGGTAATGATCGTCGGTGTCAATCAGACGAATAGCATCATGCCCCATGCCCATCAGTTCCATGCTCTTGGTCACGCAGGCGTGGGTTTCGCGGGATGTGTAGACGACAAAGTCTGGAGCGTTGCGCATGCCGTCGCGGCGCATGTTCCAGCCCAGTTTGCGCGCCGCCGCATGCCTTGCCGCGGCAAGCGCCGTCAGGTTGGCCATGGATCCGCCACTGACGAAGAGACCGTAGCTGTCGGGATGATCGTAACCCAGCATCTCCTTGATCCAGCGGATGGCGGTCAGCTCGAGGAAGGTAGCGCCATGGCCGCCGCCGCAGGGTGAATCCATCGCAACGCCGGGCAGTTCGGTCAGGACGGCCATGTGGGCGGGTGGTGAGATGACCCAGCCCATGAAACCCGGATTCCCGTTGCCCCGCGCATGGGGCATGATTTGGTGTTCCATGAAGGCCAGAATGTCTTCAGGGGCTTGCCCCTCCCGGGGAAGAGGCTGATCGAGGATCGCCTGGCGGACTTTCGCATCGGGCATCGGTTTTATGGGCTGGTTGGCGACGGTTTCGAGATGTCTTGCCGCGATCTCCAGAGCCTGTTTTCCGAGACGACGAAATTTCTCGGGGCGCAAGGCCTGGGGATGCTTGAAGCGATTGATCATGGCGATGGTCCAGGTGGAAGCAGAGGTGGAACAAGACTATACGGAGCGCACCGACTACCCAACGTTTGATTGCCATGTGCGGAATGGTGTTTCTCGCCACCGTTCCTGCGCCCGCAAACCATGCCTTTGCAGGACAGACTGCTGTCTGAGACCACAATCGTGCGGTGATGGTTTTTTCTGGCCTCAGCTTTACCGGAACGGCGGTTAAACGCTCTATTGCAGGCAACCGCTCAACGTCCGGCTAGGGCTCACCGCGGAGTTGGTTTACGCACGGCGCTGGATCGAGCGCGCCCTCGATTGCAGCGGCACACAGCAGTGCCGGGATCAGTTGCTCTCATTCGGATACATGGAATCGGATATCCACATGTCTCCCGCGCGAATGGGTACGGACGACGCACGTGGAGAACTGCCGTACGGCTATATTCCGGGTGACCGGTGCGATTTCGGCGAAACCTGCAATTTTTCAAGGTTGGTTCGGAATGAGCCTTTGCCCAACCGCAACCGCAGGTACGCGGCGAGATCGCAAGGGCGATTCTCTACATGATGTGGGAATACGGCCTGCCACTCCCCGAACGCATGCCGGGCGAACTTCTGGCGCAGTGGAGCCGCGAGGACCCTTCCGACGCGGAGGAATTCCGGCACAACAACGAATATAGAGATGCTTCAGGGGAATCGCAACGTCTTCATCGACGATCCAGAACTCATCGACTGGTTCCTCTCCCAGTAAGCGCACATGAAAAAGGCCCGGCACGCATGGGCGCTGGGCCACTCTTCAATCTTTTCGAACCGATCAGTAACCGGCACACACTTCATCGTAGAGTCGGATGTACTTCTCTTCGATCTCGTAGGCGCCAGCCTCGGGGCTCGAGAAGACGTTGACCAGATCATTGGCCTCGTCGAGATACTCGGTTTCCGAGTGGACCACGGTACCGCAGCACCAGGTGAAGATGCCCTCTTTGGGCACGCCAAGCCCGACGTCAGAGCCCTGAGTCTTCAGGGTCACGTAGGCATAGTTGCAGTCGTAACTCGCAACGAACTCTCCCGATGCCAGCGCCTGCACGGTCTCGGTTTGGTCACCCCAATACATAACGCATGTTGTCGCGCTGAATTTCCACCATCTTGCGAACCTCGACCAGCTGCTCGTCAGTCAGTTCGAAGATGTTGTCATAGACTAGGGTGAGCGCCTAGACTTCAAACAACCGCGCTGGCGGAATCATAGAAACCGAGGCGGTTCTTTAACTCGTCCTGAAAAAAGATGTCTCAGGAAACATTTTCGTCGCTCCATTTTTCGCCCACAAGATTGCGGCGATAGATGATGGTCGAGTTGCCCTAGTCCATCGGCATGAAGTAACGCTGGTCATTGATCACCGAACCTTCGATGTTGTCCAGGCTGGGGAAGAGGTCACCCAGGTATTCAAGGCGTGGTGTCCATCGCTTTGAGGAGTCTTGCGTCGTTCCACTTGAAGAGTTCGTAGGTGCAGAGCGCCATCACATCGGGCTGGAAAGCCGCCGGTGCGCATTTTCTGGAAGGCTTCATCTTCGGAGCCCCAGAACTGATAGTTCGGCGGCGAATCATGTCTGGCAAGATAACTTGAGATAAAGGCCGGGTCGTCATAGCCGCCCAACCGAAATAGGTCAGTCCGCCATCTGCGGATGCACGGTTGGCCATCGGCACGGTCAGGAATGTGACACCAAAAGCGGAAGCCGCCTTGGCGAAGTCGCGGTGCGACAGTGCGCCGTCCTTGAACATGCTGATGATTTCGCGTGATTTAATGTGTGTCGCTCCAGTGTCTTGGTGGCTGGATTAGTGGAGAGTCACCAAGCGCCCGGCATGTCTATCTCCGTTACGTGCCGATGAACTCTGGCTCCCGCTTTTCGAAGAACGCCGCCGCACCTTCGGCGTGATCCTTGGTGCGGGCGGTCACGCACAACGCCTCGGTTTCGAAGTTCATCATGGTCTCCAGCGACGATTCCATGCCGCGGTCGATCATGGTCTTGTGCATCTGCACGGGCAGGGGTGCACGGCTTGCAATGCGGCGGGAGAGTTTCTCTGCCTCTTCGCGCAACTTGTCGGCCGTAACGACGCGATTGACCATACCAATGCGCCAGGCTTCCTGGGCGTCGATGAATTCGCCCGTGAAGGCAAGTTCGCGGGCCCGGGCGAGACCGACTTTGCGCGGAAGCAGCCATGTCCCGCCGTTGGTGATCGTGACGCCGACATTCACCTCAGGGAAACCCAGTTGTGTACCCTCAGCCGCGATCACCAGGTCGCAGGCCAGCGTGACTTCGCATCCTGCACCGACCGCGACGCCCTGAATGGCCGCGATGACCGGGAAGCGCGCCTTGCGAATCAATCGGGTCGTTTCTTGCAGAAGCTTCTGGTTTTCGTGCAGGTCACCCATGGTGTATTCGCCGGAGGCAAACTGTTCGACATGTTCGACCATCTCGCCGACGTCATGGCCGGCTAGAAATCCGCGGCCTTCACCCGCCAGGATCAGGCAGCGAATGTCACGATCTTCGAGCAGTTCGCGCAAATGAGCGCCAAAGTCGCGCCATCCTTGACTGGACATCGCATTCAGCTTCTCTGGGCGGTCCAGTATCAGCCAGGCGATCTGGCCGTCCTTCTTCACGATAAATCTGTTTTTGATGGCATCGTTGCTCATGATTCCCCACAAGTTGCATGATAGAGTGACAAGTAATTTCCAGCGGAGGGTACGATGACCAAGGCTAGAATCGAAACCGTTGATCCGGATTGTCCACGCGAGGAAATGGATGCCATTCTCCAGCGCGACGGCTGCTTGATCGTGCGTGACGCGCTCAAGCATGAGGTCATCGATGCGCTGCTCGACGATCTTGATTCCTATCTGCAGCGCAAGCCCTGCGGCAACGGCAACTTTGTGGGTTACAAGACGAAGCGGCTGCACTCCCTGTTGGGAAAGTCAGATCGGGTCCAGAACTTCATCATTCACGACAAGGTCCTCGATATCATGGACCTGACGCTTGGCCCTTGGTGCGACAGTTATCAACTCAACTCGAACTCCATCACCTCAATCGGCCCAGGCGAGACGCCGCAGCCCTTGCATCGTGACGATTTGCTTTATCCGCTGGCCCACCCGTCCGAACGCAACGCATGCTGCACGACGTTCTGGGCTTTAACTGACTTCACGAGAGAAAACGGCGCGACGCGGATCATCCCCGGCAGCCATCTATGGGATGACGAGCGTGTGCCTCAGGTCGAGGAAACGGTTGGTGCTGTGATGTCGAAAGGATCGTTCTGCGTCTTCCTGGGCGGCACCTATCACGGTGGCGGGCGCAACACGACAGCCGATGCCTGGCGCATCGCCATGTTCACCGGGTTCACGCTGGGATGGCTGCGGCAAGAGCAGAACTGGTACCTTTCCGTGACGCCCGACCAGGTGCGCAAGATGCCGGAACGTCTGGCTCGACTCCTGGGCTTCAACCTGCACAAGCCGTTCCTGGGATGGGTCCAGGACTTTCAGGATCCCTATGACGTCATCAACGGCTATGAGGAACTCTCCGCGGGTGGCAACGACCTCTATGCCGATGGCCAGGATCGTCCGAGACCAGGCGCCAAGGTCGCGTAAGCGCTCGACGGGAAAAGCGAACCAAATCCGGGCTGGCGTGTTCGTCTTGTGAATGCCCGCAGGATGTCCCCTGCGGAACCATGCAAACGATAAGAGTATTGAGTGGTTCGAGGTCGTGCAAACACGCGGCTACATCCAAGAGGGTGCGGTTGCCCATTTCTCAGGTCGTCGTGAAACTGAGCTTCCGTTACGAGGACTAACCTCGTTCAGCTCAGATCGGGAAAGCTGTCGCGAACAAAAATGGTGTAGCCTTCGTCCTTCGGGTCGTTCAGGTCGCACAGCGGCGTTGACGAAAAAACACCGTTGAAGTGTCCTTCGCGCAGCGCGTCGTCCGGCACAATCTCCATAAGCTTGACCGCATGGTGCTCCTGTCCATCGAAGACGGGCGCGTTGCTGATGCCGTTATAGGAAAGTTCCAGAAGGATCCGATTGTGATCGGTTTGGTTGTCGCCTGAGCCATGCACCACATTGCCGTGAAAAAAGAGACCATCGCCAGGTTCCATTTCCACCGCGACCTCCTCGAAACGCTCCAGCATGGCCGCCTCCCGCAAGGGGTTGATGTTGGAGTAGGCATGCTCGTCACGGATGCGGTCAACACGCCCCATCTTGTGGGAGCCCTTGAGCATATGGAGGCAGCCGCTCTCTTCCTTGGCTTCGGTCAGCGCGACAATGCAGGTCAGCATGTCGGGCATCAGGCAGCCGTCTTGATACCAGCCACCATAGTCCTGGTGCCAGACGACACGTCCGCTGCGCTTAGCCGGCTTCTGTACGATCTTGGAATGAAAGTGATACACCGTCTCACCGATCAGTGTGGCTGCGCCGCTGACAATGCGCTCCAGACGCGTACACGTACCCAGCCAGTCATCGCCGTGGCGCACCCAGCCCAGGTAATCGTGCTGCGTCTTTTCGCTGCCGTCATGGATCGTGGCAAGACGGCCGCCGCTGCTTGGATCCTCGGCAATCGCGGCTTGGATCGGCGCAATCTCATCTGCCTCCATGAAACCTGGAATGTGGAGATAACCGTCGCGGTGGTAGGTAACGATCTGATCGGGAGTGAGGGTATGTTCGGTGCGCATCGTGCAGCCTCAGCTTTCAGTATGATTTCGGTAGATCCAGAACCGTCTCGGCAATTTAACACAAGATCATCTGCGCGCTGACCGATGCGAGTTTTGGAATAAACGATTCCCGAAGCAAGCGCTCGACGTGGTATTCGGGCGCATATCCCATGCCCCCATGGGTCGTCACAGATCGAGTCGCTGCTGTGTGGGCCGCCTCGGAAGCAAAGTACTTGGTCGCATTGGCCTCCGCCCCGCACGATTTCTTCTGGCCATAGAGCCACGCGGCCTCCTGGACCTCGACATGGTTGCGGTCGAGATCGGCATAGAACAGCGAAAGCCCATCCGCGCGTTTCTCACACTGTTCGATGGGAGAGGTACGGGCCAGTAGTATGATCTTGTCGGCATGTTGCGCCGTTGAGGTCCAGATTTTTCGTCCGTAAACCAGATAGCCGCTGTCGGTACGCTCCGTGCGCGTCGTGATGCACCCGGTGTCGAGGTCCGCATCGGGTTCAGTGACGCCAAAGCAGCAACGCTCTTCGCCCTTGATCAGTGGCCGAAGCCAGGAGCTTTGCTGTTCCGGTGTTCCGGACACCACAATCGGGTGTGGACCGAAGATGTTGATATGGATGACCGATGCGGCCGTCATGCCGTCGCCACTGTCGCGACGGCCTGCGCATCATCAAGACTGCTTCACTTAAACCCAATCCCGATCCGCCCATGGCCTCCGGCATGGCGATCCCAAAAGCCGCCATCAATTATCGTCTGGTAGAACGCATCGGGGAAAATTCCGGTCCGGTCAAGTTCCAGCCAGTACGCGTCGCCAAACCGGTCGACCGTTTCACGCACGGCTGCATGGAGCTCAGACTGTTCGGTGCTGAGAGCGAATTCCATTTCAGCGCTTCAACTTGATTCCGGCTTCTTCACGGTCCCAGGTAGCCGGCGTGACCCCGACATCACGCAGGTCGAACTTCTGGATCTTACCGGTCGGGGTCTTGGGCAGGGCCTCTACGATGTCGACGTAGCGCGGAATCATGAAATAGGCCATGCGCGACTCGAGGAACCCGATGAGATCGATCGGGTCAAGAGTTTGACCGGGCCTGGCAACGATGGTCGCCATGACTTCGTCCTCGGTGTGTTCGCTGGGCACGGGGAAAACGGCGCACTCCACCACGTCGGGATGCAGGTTGATCTCGTTCTCGACCTCCATGGACGAGATATTCTCGCCACGTCTTCGAATGGAGTCCTTCACGCGGTCCGCGAAATAGTAGAAGCCCTCGTCATCGCGCCACATGGCGTCGCCCGAGTGGAGCCAGAGGTTGCTCCAGGCTTTCTCGGTCCATTCGGGATGGCGCCAGTAGCCGGCCATCAGCAGCCAGGGTTCCCTGCCGCGAATGACAAACTCACCGACCGTGCCGTTGGGCACTTCCTCGTCGTTCTCGTCGACGATGCGCGCCTCGAAATATTCATCGAGCAGCTTGCCGCAGGACTGCCAGTTGGGGTCGTCCCAGTCCATGCGATGGGGCGAGCAGGTCTCCGTCGAGCCATAGGTCGTCTTGATCCGCATACCGAAACGTTTGCCGAAGTCATAGACGTCGGGAAACATCGGCACCACGAGCGCGCGGTCGATCGACGCATCCGCGTCATCGGGGCTCTCGGGCTGGCGCGCCAGAAAATTCGCCATCGCACCCAGGAAGAACGTCACGGTCGCGTTAAAGCGTTTGGCGTCTTCCCAGAAACGCTCCACGCTGAACCGTTGCGTGACTACCGCGGTGCTGCCGGCAATCAGCGAGGCGTAACAGCAGGCCCATTGGCCAGCGATGTGAAACAGGGGCAGGGGGGCGTAATAGACGTCACCGGCCGCCAGATCCATCAGGTCGATGCCGCCATGCGCATAGGTGTAGGCATGGGCATGGGTGATCATCACGCCCTTCGAGGGGCCGGTCGTACCGGACGTATACATGATCGCCTTGATGTCATTATGGGCCGGCAGCTCATCTCGCGGTGCGTCGGACGCCTCCATCAGGCGGTCAAAATCCAGGCGCTCCATATGGGAGAGTGCCGGCGGTAATTCCTGATACTTCCCGAAAGGGTCCAGGACGAGCAACTGCTTGAGATGCTCCAGTTCGCCGGCGACATCTGCGAGATGCTCCAGAAACTCCGCTTCGACAATCATGGCCTCGGCAGCCGAATCGTTGATCACGTGGACCAGCAAACTGCCGCGATAAGCGGTGTTGACGGGTACTTGGATGGCACCACGTTTGCCGATGCCCAGCCAGACCAGAATGAATGGCACGATGTTGGGCAGCAGGACTAGAAGCGTTTCTCCTTTGTCGATGCCTAGCCCATCGATCGCGTTGGCGATGCGGTTCGATTCCCGGTCTGCTTCGGCAAAGGTCAACTCACCGTCATCGGAAATAATGAACACGGCATTGGGTGTTGCCTTTGCCCGTTTGGTCAGAACCCTTCCCACGTTCTGATCCGTCCGTTGATCGACCTGCGGCATCCCACGCCCCTTATCAAGAATTGGCAGAAGGATAGGCGGCGAGTCCATCCATGCAAAGAGAAACGGGCCGGCGCATATGCACCGGCCCGCCTCGTCGAGACATACGCTTGAGGCTTAGAAGCCGGCTTTGATCTCGTCGAAGAGCGCGATGTACTTCTCACGTGTGGCAGGGGGATTTCACGGAAGTAACGTGCATCCGTCATGAAGGCTTCGGGGTCGATAAAGCCCAAATCGGCCTTGGTCTGCTCATCGACCAGATCGAAGGACCTCTTGTTCGAGTAACCGTATCCGTAGTTCTCCATGATCCAGGCGCCGACTGCGGGGTCCAGTGCGGCATTGAGGTAATCGTATGCCTTGTCCTCGTCGCGGTTGCCCGTCGAGATCAGAACCTGCCCGCAGACCCAAGTGTAGATGCCTTCCTTCGGGTTCATGTACTCAACCAGAATGCCTTGTTCCTTGAGCGGTTTGATCGAGCTGTTCCAGGCATAGGAAGCAATGAGTTCACCGGTAGCCAAGCCCTGCTCGACCGTGCTCTGGTCGGTCCAGTAGTAGCGCATCACCTCACGCTGCTGGCGCAGGAGTTCGGTCGCTTCGGCCAGTTCCTCATCGGTCATGTCGAAGGGGTTTTTGGCGCCGATATTAGGTGCCCACCACACCGAAGACACCATCGACCGAGTCAAAGATGCCCAAACGGTTGGCATATTTCTCATCGAACAGGATGCCCCATGAGTTGTTTTCGCCCATGTACTCGGGCGCCAGGTCCGTGCGGAACAGGACCGAACTGTTACCCCAGTCAAGAGGCAGGAAGTAGTTCTGACCGTTCTGGTGACTGCCTTCCAGGTTCTTCAGGCTGTCGAAAATGTTATCCCATTCGGCAAGCCGGGAGGTGTCGACCGGCTTCAGAAGACCGCCATCATACCAGCGGCCCAGGCTGTAGGTGCAGGGTGACGCCATAATCCACGGGGAAGCCCTGACGCATCTTCTGGAAGGCCTCTTCCTCCTCACCGAACAGAGCGAAAGAGGGGCTGATGCCGTGCTTTTCGGTGTACACGGGGTGCAGTTTGGGAATGTCGTAAACCGAACAGGTAAAGACGGTGAGTTCGCCATCGACCGCGTTTTCAGCCATGGCGCCGTTGGGGCCATAGTGCAGGGCAACGGTGCCCACGCCGACGGACGCCAACACCTTGTGCATATCGCGCCTGGTGATATCGCGGTTCGGAAGGCGTGACCGGAATTACTTGATGTCCATCATCTTGCTCATTTTTCCTCCCTTGGTTCCGAGGACTGTTGTGTTCTGGAATGTCGAACTGGCAGCAAGTTTATTGGTTTCGCAGGCGCTGTCACTTCCGATCTGGAAGAAATGATGGCAAGTCTCCGCGATGCGGTGTGCGTGGCGGGCGAACGTCGGCCCGTTGGCGATCACGCCAGTTTCACTTTTCGGATGGCTTGCGATCTGAAAAACAGAAGCCTCGCTCTGGAGGCCTAGGATGCGATTCAGCTTTTATCTTCCCTGTTACTGGCCCGATTTCAGTTACCCCGCGCAACGGATGTATGCTGATGCGGTGGAAGAGGGAGCCCTGGCTGAGGATCTGGGTTTCGATGCGTTGTGCATCCCGGAACACCACTTCATCAATTACCTTACCCATCCCCAGCCGTTGCTGACCGCCGTCAAGGTAGCCGCGGTGACGCGCTCCATCCCGATCATCACATCGGTACTCGTGCTGCCGTTTTATGATGTGCGCCGTCTGGCCGGAGAGATCTGCCAGGCCGACTGTCTTACCGACGGCCGTCTCCAGATTGGCGTGGGCAAGGGTGCCTTCGCCTACGAATTCGATCGGTTCGGTGTTCCCGTGTCGGAAGGCCGGGACCGGTTCAATGACGCGCTTGCACTTCTGGAGGCCCTGCTTTCGGGAAAGGAAACCGGCTGGAAAAGCGCCTGGTACGATTTCGACCCCATTGCCATCACGCCTCATCCGGTCCAGCAGCCCATCCCGATCTGGATTGCCGCGTTGACCTATCCGGCAATCTACCATTCTGCCCAGCGCGGCTATCACATCCAGACGACGCCGCTGCGTGGCGGCATGGAAACCGTGCGTACACAGGCCACAGCATTCAACGATGCGGTCCGCGACGCCGGGCGCGCGATCGATCATGTGAAGTTCTCGATGCTGCGTATGCTTTACGTCGCAAGGGATGAGGCGGATGCGGAGGAGAAAGTGTGTATGGCGTTCGAGAACCACAGACAATTCACCAACGTCTTCGACACGCAGGGGGCCGTGAAGGGCGGTGCCATCGTTCCCATTGAGACGGAAGAATCGATCGATGACGTGCGTGATGCACTGCTCATCGGTACGGCATCGCAGATTGTCGACAAGCTTGGTGCATATGCCGACCTCAACATCATGGATCTGCTCCTCAACATGAGCTTCGGCGCAAGCCATGAGGATGTGATGGGATCGATGGAGCGCTTCGCGGGCGACGTCATGCCGCACTATCTCGCAAAGGAAGCGGCATGAATGCGCTCCATGATAGGGCGCTCATCATCGATGGCCTGAACTTCCATGGCGACGGCAGCGCATCGGTTCTTCATGACGCCGGCATCACGGCCGTCAATCTGACTGTCAGCCATTTCGAGGCTGATTACGAGGATTGTCTCGACGACGTCGCCTTCTGGCTCAAGGCCGCGGCCGATCCTGAGAATGGCTGGCGTCAGATTCGAACCGCCGATGACATCCGCCGATGCCACGAGGACGGCCTGACAGGCCTGATCATGGGCTGGCAGAACCTTCGCGCGATTGCCGACAAACCGGACCGATTGGTTGCACTGCACGCCTTGGGCCTGCGCGTCGCGCAGCTTACCTATAACCGGCGGAACTTTCTGGGCGACGGATGCCTGGAGCCCGAAGATGGCGGCCTGTCCTCGCTGGGACGCGATGTCGTTGGTCTGATGAACGAGCTTGGCATCGCCATTGATCTCTCCCATGTCGGACAGAGGACTTCGGTCGAAGCCGCCGAAGCGAGCCGCAAACCGGTTCTTGCCACCCATGCGAATGCGCGTTCGGTTACGCCCGCCCTACGGAACAAGTCGGACGATGCCATCCGAGCCATCGCGTCGACCGGAGGCGTCATCGGCGTCAGCAACTATGGACCCATGTGCTGGGACGGCGACCCATCCCGGCATCCTTCGCTTGATGACTTCGCGCGCCATCTCGACTATGTCGTTGACTTGGTTGGAATCGATCACGTGGGCCTTGGAACCGACATGCCGGCAGTCCGTGACCTGGACAGTGTCGCGCACATCACCAAGTTCACCCTCGGCAACTTTCCCGCAGCGATTGCCAAGTATGCCGCGGCTTTCAGCAATGATATTCGCGACCGTTATCTCTCCGACTGCGCGTCACACAAAGACCTTGTGCATATCATCGAACGCCTGCAGAAGCGGCGGTGGGACAATGTTGACATTCTGAAGTTTCTTGGCGGCAACTTCCTGCGCGCATTTGACGAAATCTGGAACGGCTAACGTTTCATGTCACACCTGAACCCGGAAACCGTATCCATCAGCTTTTCCAGCAGCGGACCGCATTTGGGGCGTACCATGACGAGGTCGAACATCTTATCTGCTGGCAGGCATTTCATCGAGCAGGTCGACCGGTTCCCGAAATCCGTAGGCCGCCCACATGGCCAGATGCAGATCCAGCAGACTGAAGCGCTTACCCAGATGGTAGGGACCCTTCACAGCAAGCAGGTTTTCGATGACCTGCCAGCGCTCCCGCACCATCGCTTCCGACTGCGATGCGACGGCCGCCGTGTCCTCCTTCCGCAACGCATAGCGGCTGGCGTAATAGGTACGTTTCAGCGACGGCTGCACGCCGTTGGTGAAATAGAACAGCCGGCTTAGGAAGACACCGCGTTGCGGGTCATCGACCGGTGGCGCCAGGTTGGTCAGGCCATGCCGACCGGCGAGATACAGCATGATCGCGGCTGCCTCGTGCAGGACATCGCCTTCGGGCGTGATCGGGGCCGGCACGTATCCGGCGGGATTGAGTTGCCGAAACGACTCGCTCCGGTGCTCTCCCTTGACGATGTCGACCATGCGCAATTCATAGGGCAATCCGCCTTCCTCCAGCACCATCTGCGGCCCGAGAGCGCGGGTCACGCCGCCTCCATAGAAAATGTACATGGCTAGTTCCTGGTCACTTTTCGGAAGAGAACCTCAATGCAGTTTCTTTCGGACGGATCACGGGAATGACCTCCAACGCAACGAGATCGCTCCATTGCGTTATCCAGAGGTCGAACAGACCCTCATCCTCGCATTCCATGATCTGGAAACATCTTGAGAAATCCTCAGCGATCCCAACTGTCGACATAGGTCAGTCCTTCGGGCAGCAGCCGTCCCCTGGTTCGGGCGCGCTCATATGCCATGCCTTCTCGAAAATGTTCCATGACCATGTATTGCAAAGGCTCATTCCTTGGACGACCAGGCGCCAAGCAGTTTGGGCAGATCTCCAAATCTTGCAATCAGGCTGAACACCATGACCGCCAGCAGAATGAACATCACCGCGACGGCGGCAATGACCGGTGTGTAACCAGAGCGCAGACTTGAGAGAACCTGCACCGGCAGGGTGATCGTGGCGTGCTGACCCAGGAAAAACGCGATGATGTATTCGTTCATCGAGAGAACCAGAACAAAGGCGTAACCGGCGACCATGTAGGGCAGAACCATGGGCAGAATAACCGAGGTAAAGAGCTGCCTGCCATCCGCGCCCATGGTTCTGGCCGCCTCAAGCAGTTCTTGGTCGATTGACTCCAGGCCCAGAGAGATCATCACCAGCGGCAACGTCACCAGGAAGACACCGTGGCCCAGAGCAATATTTTCGAGCTTGCCGACGTAGCCCGCCTGACTCCAGAAAATGAGCATACCCAGCGCGGTGATCACCGGAGGCAGGGCAAAGGGAACCAGCCCAGCGACAAATAGCGCTCTCGCGTAGAAGACCCGATGGCGCCACATGAAGTAGGCGATGGGCAACGCAATCGATACTGCGATCAAACCTGCGGTGACCGCGATGGTAACGCTGTTGGTCAGCGCCGCTGCCCACTTGGCTTCTTCGAAAATCTCGGGATACCAGCGTATCGACAGGCCGTCGGGCGGGAAGAACATGCGCTTCTTCGCGTTCAGCGATACTCCGGCCACGATAAGAAGCGGTGCGGTAAAAAGCGTGAAGACAAGGGTGAGAAACACCGTTTTCGCAATGCGGATCATCACGCAACCCCCGACTTGTCGCTTCTACGCAACCAGACCGTCAGCAGGCTCAACGCCAGCGTGACCAGCATAAAGAAAACGGCTAGGGCAGCCGCAAACGGTATGTTGCCGCGACCAAGCGCCTGATCGGCAATAAGCTGCGCCATCATGGTGTCTTCGGGCCTGCCCAGCCAGATTGGCGTCACGAACGCGCCCATCGTGAAGACGAAAAGCAGAATGAACGCCGCCATGATGGTTTTTTCCAGCAACGGCAGGACGATCGTGAAGAAGGTGCGCACGGATGAGGCACCCAGTGTCTGGGCTGCCTCGGTCAACTCACGGTCGAGGCGCGTACATGCGGGATAAAGCACGAGGACGGCAAACGGCACGTTGAAGTAGCTCAGGCCGAACAGGTTCGCCCAGTAGCTCGGGTACCAGGATTTGGCGCGGTCGACGAGTTCGAGCGCCTGGATAAGCGCCGGCAGACCGGACTGGCGGCCTAGGACGACCGAAAGAGAATAGGCGACGATCACCTCCGACAAGGTCAAGACGCAAAGCACGAATACCAGCGCGATCACCTGGGGTTTGCGCCTGAACCGGCTGATGAAAAAGGTGAACGGCACGGCCACCAAAAGGGCAAACATGCTCGAGAGCGCAGCGAACTGCACGGACACCCAGACATGAGTCGTGAAGAGCGGGGTAAAGAACCGCGCGTAATGCGTCAGTTCGAACCCGGCCTCGTAAGTCGATGTCGTGCGGTGCGCAAAACTGATGACGATCATGATTGCGAAGGGGACGAAGAACAGTATGCCCAGCATCAGCGTCGGATAGATGCTCAAAGGGAAGCGGCGGATCGATTCGACGATCTTTGGTTTGCGCGCGGTTTCATTGTCCACTGCGGGCGCAAATGCCTCGTCGTTGCCTGCAACGTCGCTCATGCTTTCAGTACCACACAGCTATCGGCCGGCAGTTCGACCTTTACAGTATCTCCCTTGTTGACATCGGGCCGCTCCTTTGGCGTCGCCATGGCAATGATTTGCACATCGCCGCATTGCACAAAGGTCTCAACACTAGCGCCGACATCGCGCAGGAAAGTGACGGTACCCGTCATCCGGTTGGGACCGTCATTGCTCTCGGGATAGACGTGAACGTCTTCGGGCCTGACTGACACGATGATCTCGTCGCTTGCGCTCAATCCGTCCGGCATGCCTGCGGTTTCGAACGTTGCGCCTTCGATCGTCACGTTGTTACCATCGACCTGCTGTGCCTTCAGCAGGTTGCTCGTCCCAATGAACTCGGCAACGAAGGCGGAAGCCGGGTTGCGGTAGATATCGAGCGGTGCTCCCATTTGAGCAATGCGTGCGGTCGACATCACCACGACCTCATCCGACATGGTCATGGCTTCGCGCTGGTCGTGTGTCACGATAATGGTCGTGATGCCCAGCCGTTCCTGAAGGATGCGCAACTCGACCTGCATTTCCTCCCGTAGTTTCGCATCGAGCGCAGAGAGCGGTTCGTCGAGCAGGAAAAGCTTGGGTTCCAGGGCCAGCGCGCGCGCAATCGCCACGCGTTGACGCTGGCCGCCCGAAAGCTGACTGATGTTGCGGTCGGCGACGCCTGGCAGCCGCACCAGTTCTAGGAGTTCGTCGGCGCGTTTGCGGCGCTTGGACTTTTCGACCCCTCGGATCTTCAGCGAATAGGTGATGTTCTCGCCGACCGTCAAATGTGGAAAAAGCGCTAGGGACTGAAAAACCATACCGATGTTGCGGTCATGTGTCGGCTTGTCGGTCAGGTCTTCACCGTCCAGCACGATCCGACCCGTGGTCGAGGTTTCCAGCCCGGCGATCAGGCGCAGGAGGGTGGTCTTGCCGCAGCCCGAAGGTCCAAGAAAGGAAATAAACCGGCCTTCGGGGATCGTCAGATTGACGTCTGTGACGGCGGTAACGGATCCGAAACGCTTGGAGATATTTTGGAGTTCAAGACCGCCCATTTCTTGCCGCCAGGTTATGGTAAATCAGTGGTTAGGCAATGCCCAACAGATACTTCTGCCACCGCTCCTTGAATCCGGTCGCCCTTCGACTCATAAACGGCGTAGCTAGGAACGATCGGGGGAATTTCGCTCAATGTCCTGGCGAATTCTTCGTCGGTCAAATTGGTCAGTTTTTTCGGAATGACCGGCGCGGTCCACAGGTTCCGGGTGATTTCCGACTGGATGTCGGGCTGTAGGCAATAATTGATGAAAGTCTCCGTCTGCTCCGGCATGGTCGTTTGCTTGACTATGGCCCATGAACCGTAATCGATCACACCACCTTCCTTGGGGAATGTCGAGAGTAGCGGGAAACCGTCTTTCACCATGACCTGCATGACGTCGTGATAGTATTGGCCGGCTGTCAAGCTGTCCGACTTGATTCGAGCCCGAAACTGATCTTCGTCGCGGTACCACAGGGCCACATTGGACTTGAGTTTCGCACCTTATCTTGAGGTAGGCGTTCAATCCGTCCCCTGTTTCCAACTGTGCTTTGCCGTCAAAGAAAGTGTGCGCCACGATATCGAGGAGATAGCTAGACTTGATGCTGTCGTTCCGGCCCATCGTTTCCTTGAACTTCGAATCCCACGCATCTTTCCAGGATGTCGACGCGTCCGGAAAGGCATCGATGTTGGTCAAGAAAGTGCTGAACCACGCCAACACAGCGATGGCCGCGGAGCCGGCCGCAGAAAGTATTCGTCTGCGACTCAGTCGGTTGTTTGACCTTGCCAAAGCTGAAGTCTCTCCCCATTGGTTGCCTGGATCGTCTTATCTGACGATGCCATAGCGACCCGGACCATTTCACCGGGTTTTCATGGTCATGGCAAGCTATCGGCTGGCAATCACGCGGCACTCCGGGAATGATTGCTCCGCATGGATAGGCAAACTTCAAGATTTCGGTTTCCTTCTGGACTTTCTGACGACGATTTTTTGGCACGTCATTGGCAGAAGACACCGTTGCTTTGTCCCGGCGCCATGCCCAACGGCATCCGTTGGCCAAGCGATGAAGAACTGCTCGAAATCGCAATCGAGGACTCGAGCGATGCCCGGCTGGTTGTGGTGGATGACGAAAATCACGTTCTGGAGCAGGGCCCTTTTCCAGTCGATCGCTCCGATGTCATGCCAAGAAATCCATGGACGGTGCTCATTCAGTCCATGGAGGTTTGGCAGCCCGAACTTCATGCCTTGTATGCTCTTCTCGACTTCCTGCCGCGGTGGCGGTTCGACGATGTCATGATCTCCTTGTCTTCGTCCGGTGGCGGCGTGGGATCCCATGTCGACCAGTACGATGTCTTCCTGGTACAGGCGCAGGGCCGGCGCAGGTGGTCGTGGGGTGGGCAGGTTCATCCCACGGCGGAGGATGTCGCCCTGCGGCAGGTTTTGCGCTTCGAACCGACGGACCATGCCGAACTGGGCCCGGGCGACGCGCTCTATCTGCCTCCCGGCGTTCCCCATGACGGGGTTGCCCTGAGCGATGGGGCGATCACGGTGTCCATCGGGTTTCGCGCGCCGGGCGTGACCGACCTCCTGGGATACTTCGCCGACACGGTCAGCGAGCACTGGGATGATGCTGTGGAAATCGAACCCCGTCTCGGCGATGCGGGACGCCTCGCTGCAGACGATCCGTGGGCGATCACCCGTGACGACCTAACGGGCATGAAACGCCTTTTACTCGACGTGCTCGACAACGACGAGATGACCGTACGCGCCTTCGGTGAACAGGTCTCGCTGCCACGCTTTCCACCGGAGCCGCCGGACGTCGCGCCGGAGCCTGAAGAACTCACGAAACTTCTGCGTTCGGGCTGGAGTCTTGAACGTTGGGCGGGATCACGCCTGTTTCATCACCGCCGGACTAGAGAGCAGGCTTGGCTCTTTGCTGACGGTATTTCGTTGTCGGTTCCTCCCGACTTCGCCGCCTGGGTGGCCCGCCAGGAAACGATTTCGGCTATAGACTGGCTGGCTTGGCACAAGACGCCCGATGCCCTGCCGGCGATCATGATGATGCTGGGACGCGGTACCTTCGGATTGGTGCCGCCCAACGAGGAGCAACTCTAGAGCCAGATCAGTCAGGTCGCACACGACCTGAACTGTGAATCTATCTCTAAAGACTTGCTGCGGCTTCATCCGCCGCTTCGAGTGTGAAATCGATATCTTCATCGCTCAGCACGGCAGGCACGAACCATGTGCCACGCGCCGTCACGCGCACGCCCCGGTCCTGCAGTGCCCGAATGAACTTCAGACGCATCGGCTCGTCCGTGGCTTTGTAGTCGCGGTAGCTCACCAACGGCGGATTCTCGGTGAACGTCGTCGAAAAAATCTGACCCAGGCCCTGTGTGTGCAGTGGAACGACATGATGTCGGGCAATCTCTTTTAACCCCTCGATCAGCCGCTGACCGTCTTTCTCGACCTTGCCGTAGATGGCGCCTCCGTCGGCAGCCAGCATCTCGACCGATGCGCGGCATGCCGCAACACTTGAGGTGATCCCGTTGTAGGTACCGCCGTGCACAACACCCGACAACACGCCCTCCATGATGTCGCGCTTGCCCGCGATGACAGCCATCGGGAACCCGGCCGCGACCGCCTTGGCGAACACCGCAAGGTCGGGCGTCACTCCGAAGCGTTCCTGCGCCCCACCCAGGGCAAGCCGGAAACCCGTGATCACCTCGTCGAAGATCAGAACGATACCGTTGTCGTCGCATAGTTTCCGCATGCCCTCTAGGTAGCTGGGCTGGGGCGGAATTACCCCGCTGTTACAGGCCATCGGTTCAAGAACGATCGCTGCAATCTCTGATCCGTGAGCGCTGATCGTGTCGGAGAGAACCTGAAGGTCGTTATAGGGTTGCACGATCAAGTTCTCGCGAACATTGTCGGGCTGACCGGTGCTCTGGGTCAGAACCTGTGGTTTGTCAGGCGGTCCCGCCTCATTGATGGCCGGAGCGACGCTGGCAAAGACGTTATCCGCCCAGCCATGATAATGGCCTTCGAACTTCACGACTTTGATGCGCCCGGTATGGGCGCGCGCCAGGCGCATGGCGATCTGATCGACCTGTGTACCCGACACGTCAAAGCGTATGAGTTCGGCGCAGGGAACCAATTCAACCAGACGGTGCGCCAGCTCGATTTCGGCCTTGTGGACCGTTGTGAAGGCTTGACCGACTTCCAGGGATTTTCGCACCGCCTCGATCACCGGCTCGGGGTTGTGGCCCAGAAATGCCGGACCGTTGCCTAGAACGAAGTCGATGTAGCGGTTGCGGTCGGCGTCCCACAAATAGGGGCCTTCGCCACGCTCGATCGAAAGCGGCACCGGCAGGGTGTGATAACGGAAGTTGCTCGACACGCCGCCCGCCAGAACAGTCTTAGCATCTTCGTAGCGCGCGATCGATGTTTCGTAGCGGCCCATGAGGTTCTCCGTCCTGCGGTGATTGCCGGGAGCGCAGATTCGGCTAGGATTTGCGCGACTGCAAGGGAAAGGATCGGGACCATGGCCCAGTTTCCAAATCTCATGACGCCCCTGGGTATCGGTCCGGTCACGTTGCGCAACCGGATTGTCTCCACCGGCCACGACACGGGCATGTCCGAGCGTGGTGGTCTGATCGGCGATCGGCTCATCGCCTATCAAAAGGCACGCGCCAAGGGTGGTACGGGGCTGATCGTTCTGCAGGTCGCGGCCATCAACGATAGCGCATTCTATACATCCCACATTCTCCAGGCCAAGAACGACGATTGCATTCCCGGCTATCAGCGCATGGCCGACGCCGTGATTGGAGAGGGTGCTGCCTGCTTCGGTCAGGTCTTTCATCCCGGACGCGAAATGCTAGGCAGTGCCGATGGCACGTTGAGCGTTTCCTGGTCGTCTTCGGCCGTGGCGAACGAACGTTACCACGTCAAACCGCGTCCCATGTCGCTCGACCTCATCAAGCAGACCATTGAAGACTACGCCGCGGCGGCCGAGCGCATGAAGCGCGGTGGCATCCAGGGTGCCGAGATCGTGGCGAGTCATGGTTACCTGCCGGCCCAGTTCCTGTCGGCGAACATCAATCATCGTGAGGGCGAATACGGGGGCAGTTCGGAAAACCGGCTGCGTTTCCTGCGTGAGGTTCTTGAAGCCGTGCGTGACAGGGTAGGGCCGGACTTTGTCGTCGGCGCGCGTATTTCCGGCGACGACAAGGATGGCGTGGGTCTCGAACCCGACGAATGCCATGCCGCTTGTATCGCGCTCGATAAGGCGGGGCTTGTCGACTATCTCAGCGTCGTGGCGGGAAGTTCCGCAACGCGGCAGGGCTCGTTCCACATCGTCCCGCCGATGTACCAGGAGGCTGGCTACACTGCACCCGTGGGGCGCGCGGTGAAAGAAGCGGTATCCGTACCGGTCATCGTAACAGGGCGGATCAACCAGCCCCATATCGCCGAACAGATCATTGCCAGAGGTGATGCCGATGCCTGCGGCATGACCCGGGCACTCATCTGCGACCCCATGATGCCGGCCAAGACCAGAGACGAGAACCCCGATGACATCCGGGCCTGCATTGCCTGCAACCAGGCCTGCATCGGGCACTTCTTCATGGGTGCTGCCATATCGTGCATCCAGCATCCCGAGACGGGCAGGGAGCGGGATTACGAACCGCGCCAGCCTGCCGCAAAGAAACGCAAGGTGCTGGTCGCGGGCGGTGGCCCGGGGGGCATGAAAGCCGCAGCAGTGGCCGCCGAACGTGGGCATGACGTCACGCTATGCGAAGCGGGCCCACAATTGGGCGGTCAGGCACTGTTGGCGCAGTTGCTGCCAGGCCGTGCAGAGTTCGGCGGCATCGTGACCAACCTCAGCGACGAAATGGAACGCGCCGGCGTCGCGGTTCGCCTCAACACGCGGGTTGATCGAGCACTGGCGGAAGCCGAAGCGCCGGACGGCGTCATCATCGCTACAGGCGCGCTGCCAAGCGAACCCGACATCGAAGGAGCAGAGGAAGGCCATGTGGTGAACGCCTGGCAGGTTCTCAAGGGTGAAGCCAATGTCGGCCAGAGCGTTGTCGTCGCGGACTTTCGCTGCGACTGGATCGGCGTCGGTTTGGCGGAAAAGCTGGCGCTGGACGGTTGCCGGGTGCAGCTTGCCTTCAACGGATCACAGCTTGCCGAAAATCTGATGCAGTACCTGCGCGACCACGCTGCCGCACGCATGTTCGATCTGGGCGTCGAGCTTCATTCCTATGCCCGTCTTTACGGTGTCAACAGCGACACGGTCTATCTGGAGCACGCCATGGCGCGAAAGCCCATTGTCTTGGAAGGCGTCGATACACTGGTAACCGCCCTGGGACATGACTCGCTGGACGACCTACAGGACGAACTCAAGGGGCTGAACGTCGAAACACACATGATTGGCGATTGTCTCACCCCACGCACAGCAGAAGAAGCAGTCCTGGAGGGTCTCAAGGTGGCCAACGCATTATGAACGCACCTCACAACAGCTAAGGACTCCGCACTGCACCAGCGCGCCGCGGCGGTTATTCCGGGCGGCATGTACGGCCACCGGTCGACCGCCCGCCTGCCGGAGGGTTATACGCAGTTCTTCAGTCGTGCTGAGGGTTGCCGTCTTTGGGACTGCGACGGCAACGAGCCCATTGATTACATATGCGCCTATGGTCCCAATCTTCTGGGTTATGGCAACGAGCGGGTCGAGGAGGCGGCGAAACGAGAGCAGGCGCTGTGCGATGCGATGACGGGTCTTTCCGAGATCATGGTCAGCTATGTCGAGCGTCTCGTCGAAAACGTCAGCCACGCCGACTGGACGATGTGCACGAAGAACGGCGTGGACTCGACTTCATCATGCATCCAGATCGCCCGGGCCTATACCGGCCGCAATAAGATCCTGGTCGCCGAGGACAGCTATCATGGCGCCAATTTCTGGTCGATGCCCCGTCCTCCGGCGTGCCGGAGGACGACCGGCTGCATCTGATTCGGTACCGCTACAACGATATCGCAAGCCTGGATGCCGCGGTGGCCGAAGCTGGCGACGATCTCGCGGGCATTTTCGCGACCGCCTACAAGTACGATGCCTTTGTAGCCAATGAAGCGGTCGCCGCCGCGTTCGCGTGTTATTGCCGCGCGGTCGCGGACCGCCATCGATCCGGGTCTGGTCGAGACCCATCAGAACTTGGGACTATGTGCATTGGAAGCAACGGGGAGCTGGAAAAAGCGATCAAGGCGAGCGATACCGCGCTTCTGCTCACACCCGATGATCCGCAACGCTATATGAATGCTGCACTTCCGCGTTTGGACGGACGCATCGATCTCGAAGGTGCCCTGATGCTGGCCGATGCGGGCATGCAGCTTGCTCCCGATCATGGCCTGCTCCACGATCTCAGGGGCCATAATCCTTGCGCTGCTTGATCAGCCGGAGGAGTCTCTAAGGGCCTTCCAGAAAGCCATGTACATTTCGGGCGCGCAACTGGTCGGCACCTACGAAACCAGTCTGGCGCGGCAGGGCTATCTCGACGCCGAGCCGGACGGTGAACCCGATGCCGACCTTCTCGCAGCCTTGCGGGTCTGCATCGCGGAAGCCTGCGATCTCCGGGCCCAATGAAGCCAACCGAACGAATGCGATAGGACGCCATGCCGCTCGACAAAAACACCCTCGATCAGTTTCTGGAAACCATTCATCGGTACGTCCAGGAGCGCCTTATTCCCGCCGAAGCGGAGGTCGATGCCACCGACAAGGTGCCCGACACGATCATGCAGGAAATGAAGGGGATGGGCCTTTTCGGCCTCACCATTCCCGAGGAATACGGAGGCCTGGGTCTCAATCCCGTCGAGGAGGTCGAGGTTGCCTGGGCCATCACCCATGCCGCGCCGGCCTTCCGCTCGGCCTTTGGCACCAATGTCGCCATCGGTTCCCAGGGGCTGGTGATCGACGGTACCGAGGAGCAGAAACGCAAGTATCTGCCGAAAATGGCGACCGGCGAGATCATCGCCTCCTTCGCGCTGACCGAGTCCGGTGTGGGTTCGGATGCCGCGTCGGTGAAGACCCGCGCGACACGCGACGGCAACGGTTATGTCCTCAACGGTGCCAAACGGTTCATCACCAATGCGCCGGTCGCCAATATCTTCACCGTCATGGCGCGTTCCAATCCCGACGAAAAGGGCGCGCGCGGCGTCTCCGCCTTCATCGTGGAAGCCGACACGGCCGGTATTCGCCTGGGCACACTCGAAAACAAGATGGGCCAGAAGGGCGCGCATATCTGCGACGTGGTCTTCGAGGACTGCCGCATTCCCGGCAACGCGCTGATCGGTGGTGTCGAGGGGCAGGGCTTCAAGACAGCCATGAAGGTTCTGGATCGTGGCCGTCTGCATGTCGCGGCCACATGTTGCGGCCTGGCGGACCGTCTGATCGATGAATCCGTATCGTTCGCCATCGACCGTGAACAATTCGGCCAACCCATCGCCGATTTCCAGCTTATCCAGGCCATGTTGGCCGACAGCCGGACCGAACACGACGTCGCCTGGGCGCTGGTGCGCGATGCAGCGCGCCGCGCGGTCGCGGGTGAACCCGTTACCCGCCTGGGTGCGGAGTCCAAGTATTTCGCCAGTGAGATGGTCGGCCGCGTAGCGGATCGCGCCGTGCAGATCCATGGCGGCTCGGGCTATATCAACGACTACGCCGTTGCCCGCCTCTATCGCGACGTCCGTATCTATCGACTCTACGAGGGCACATCCCAGATCCAGCAACTCGTGATTGCCCGCGACATGCTGCGTCAGGCCGGAAAGGAGAGGATATGACCTACACACTCTACGGCCGCCCCTGGGCTGGCTCCATCGCCGTCGAGTTCATCCTGGAAGAACTGCAGATCCCCTATGAGCGCAAGCTGGTTACCGGCTACCGCGAGGCGACTCAGCCTCTATCCTTTGCCGAAATCAATCCGCTCAGGCAGGTTCCGGCGTTGGTTTCCCAGGACGGTCACCTGATGACCGAATCCGCGGCCATCGTCATGCTTCTGGCCCAACGCCACGGGAATGGCGCACTTGTTCCCGAACCGGGAAGCACGGAAGAGGCCGACCATCTCCGCTGGATGTTTTACCAGGCCGCCACGCTCTACCCGACCTCCATGCAGATCTTTCATCCCGAGAACTACACCGACGAACCCTCCCACCATGACGGAATCAAGGAACGCACCTGGAAGGTCCTCAACCAGCAATGGAGCGTGATCGGCGATGCCCTGGACGGCAAACTTCATCTGGTCGGCGATCGCCTGACGGCGGCCGATCTCTATCTCACCATGTTCGTGTTGTGGTTCGCGAAGATGGGCAGGATCGAAGACGACCCGCGCATGATGCCGTTCCGCGAACATCACCTTTCCCGCGAGCCGATTGCAGGCATCATCAGCCGCCACGAGAGCGGCGATTGGGTCTGACATGGCGAACCTCGATCTCGAACGCGTCACCGGCATTGCCAGGGAAGCCGCATGCGCGCCCTCAAGGCCGATCGCCGATGCCGCACGCAATCAGACCTTCGATGTCGAAATCAAGGCCGACGGCAGCCATCTCACGGAAGTCGATATCCAGGCCGAACGCATGGTCCGGTCCGTCCTGAGCGAGGCAGGCTATCCCGAGGGCGCTGCGGTCATCGGCGAAGAACAGGGAGAGGAGGAAGGCAGCGCACCATGGCGCTGGATCATCGACCCCATCGATGGAACCCACCCGTTCTCACGCGATATTCCCGTCTACAGCACGCTCGTGGCCCTTGAGAACCGCGAGACCGGCGCAATCGTTTCCGGTGTTGCACACCTGCCGGGCCTCAACGAAACCTTCTGGGCCTGGCGCGGCGGCGGAGCCTGGCGCAACGGCAGGGCGATCCGGGTGTCGAAGCGCACAGAGCTTTACGAAACCATGCTCTCGACGGGTTCGCCGTATCAGTACCGGCAAAGCGGAGTGGAACACCTCCATCGCCGCCTGTTCGATGCCACCAAGGATCTGCGAGTGTTCGGCGACGTCTACGCCCATATGGCCGCTGCGCGCGGCTCGATCGACGCTGTGTTCGATCCAGACCTGTCACTATGGGATTTCGCACCCAGCAAAGTGATCGTTGAGGAAGCCGGCGGCAAAGTCATGGTGCGCGAAACCGGCCGCGGCAGGGGACATGACGTGCTGTTGGGCGCGCCCGTGATTGTCGATCAGCTTGCCGAACTGCTCGAGTTTTATGGACCATGAGCGGGACTGACCGTCTCGTGCGAGGGTGCAACATGACACAGAAACACGACCTCGTCTGGCTGACAGCGAAGGAACTGACAGCCGGACTCCGGGCCAGGGATCTCTCGCCCTTGGATGTTCTTGAAAGCTGCCTGCAGCGGGTTGACGATCTGGATGACCAGGTCAAGGCCATGGTCCATGTTGCAATCGAGTCAGCCCGTGGCGGGGCGAAGGCCTCGCAGAAGCGCTGGCAGGCCGGGGAGCCTCTGGGACCGCTCGACGGTGTTTCCGTCGCGGTCAAGGACTTTGTTCCGGTGGCCGGTATGCCGCTGCGCTATGGCTCCCGCACATCCAGCGAGATGCCCGTGGATGAATATGTGCCGTCGGTGAGTCATCTGCTCGACAGCGGTGCGGTGCTGATCGGCAAGACCAACACTGCCAAACACGGCTGGAAAGCGGTTTGCTGGAGCGACCTTTCCGATATCACCCGCAATCCTTGGAATACGGAGCGCTCACCCGGCGATTCAAGCGGGGGCAGCGCCGTCGCCGTGGCTTCGGGCATGGCGCCGCTGGCTTTGGGCGGCGATGAAGACGGCTCGATCCGCGTACCCTCAAGTTTTTGCGGAATCACCAGACTGAAACAGGGTCCCGCTGCGCCAGCCCGCGCACTGCGGAACCTGGAGCCACGTCGGACCCATGGCGCGTACGATCGAGGATGTGGCTCTGGTCATGAATGTTCTAGGCAAGCCCGATGCGCAGGACTGGGAAAGCTTGCCCGCCACCGGACAAGACTATCTCGCCAATCTTGTCGAAGGGGTCACCGACCTGCGGGTCGCGCTCAGCCTCGACCGGGGCTTCGTAAACTTGGACGAAGTAGCACGGCAAGCGGTGCACCGTGCCGCGGAGCAGTTAGCAACCTTGGTGCCTATGTCACGGAGGCCACGCCGCAGGTCGAGAACCCGATCGAACCCTACTATGTGCTCATTCGGCTGGCCGTTCGCTCAATCGTAGACTCTATATCCCGCAGACCTGTGTCCCTTGCTTGAGCCCGAACTCCTGCGTGACGCGGCTCATGCTGACCGCCACCGTTGCCATGCCGCCCTTCGGCGCAACGGCCGACGACCCCTCCGGCAAGGCCCGCGTCGGTCTGAGCTGGATGGGCACGACCTATCCGTTCAACTTCACGCATCTGCCGACTATCAGCGTTCCCTGCGGCCTGACACAGGACGTTTTGCCCATAGACCTGCAGATCGTCGGCCCGCTATTTGGTGATGCCATGGTCTTGCGTGCCGCGCAGGCGTATGAATCGGCAACGCCGGGTATCGGCCACCCGCCGATCATTTGACACCTTTGCAGCGGAGCTCTCTTGGATCGCGAAATCATCACACCGGTCAGCCGTGGCAACATGGACGATGAGGACGCGCGCCTTGCCGAATGGCACCGCTACTATTCCGAAAAGCGCATCGGCCAGCAGTGGAAACAGATCGATCTGCTTTCGGGCCTCAACGCCCACCGCGTGCTCGAAGTCGGACCTTATCTGGGATTTGTCACGGCCTTGCTCGACAACGCCGGTTACGACGTCACCACGCTCGATCTCTTTTCCTCGCCGTTTCACCGGCCGCAACGTCCCCACATCGAAGCCGACCTGACCGATCTTGACCCGGAAACCATCGCCGGGTTCGACGCCATCCTCTGTTGCGAAACCCTGGAGCATCTCCCCTGGGGAGACGCCGCCGGCGTGCTGCGGTCGTTCCATGAAAGCGGTGCAAGAAATCTCATCCTCTCGGTCCCCTATGAAGGATTCCAGTTCGGCTGGTCGATCTACCTCAATCCCTTCACCTGGTGCCACGCGTTTTCGCTGAAGAAACTGCGTAGCGGAAAAGGCTTCAAAGTCCACGAAGATCCCTGGGGACATAAATGGGAGATCGGCTACAAGAGCTTTCCGTTGAAACGCTGGGAATCGCTTATCAACGAAGCCGGCTGGATGATCAGGAAACGCGCGTTCACCCATCCCTGCCGTTCGGTGTTTCACCAGTGTGAACGGGCCGATTGAAGGCCTGGAACCCTTAACAAGGAACGGATCATGGTCGATAAGAAGATTGCCGATACGCTGACTCAGGCGGTCGAGGACGGGTTCGACGAGCAGGCCCGCTTCACCCAGGAACTGGTGCGCAGGCCCTCCTTGCGCGGACAGGAGGCGACCGCACAGGATTTCCTGGCGCGGGAACTGGGTCAGTGAGGGTTCAGCGTCGGTCGTCGGCAGATCAACATCGACGACATCAAGGTCATGCCCGGGTTTTCGCCCAAGGCCGATGGCTACCAAGAGGCCTATCTCACCGTGGGCAGCCTGCGCTGCAGTGATTCGAAGGGAAAATCGCTCGCCGTCAACGGTCACATCGATGTCGTGCCCGAAGGCCCCCACGACATGTGGTCCACGCGGCCGTTCGATCCCGTCATCAAGAACGGCTGGATGCACGGGCGCGGCGCCGGCGACATGAAGTCGGGCTGGGTCTGCGGCCTTTTCGCGCTCAAGGCGCTCAAACGCGCCGATTACCGGCCGGCCGCCGATGTCTCGGTCGAAGCCGAAGGCCGTAGCACGGGCGGACGCGAAGCCGGCATCGCCGCGGTCCGCGACGCATGTCATGAGAGAGTGATCGCCCGCGATGTTCTGGCGCATTTCGAGGCGGAGGGAGGCCTGATGACGGCGCAAGACCTCGCAGACTGTAAAAGCGGTCATGAACCTCCCGAAACCGTCCGCTTCGGTGACTGGGAACTCTTCAGTTGCGGAGCCTGATGCCAAGGTCCCACGCTGCTGGAGACTACCAAATTTTTTGCACATTATAAATTCGGTGAAGTTTGCTATAATTCAATTGACTATATCTACCAATTAATCGGATTATTGGAGTTGAGTTTTGCGGACAGGGAAGCCTATTTCGGCGATCCGGACTTTGTCGCCGTGCCGCTCGACGATCTGCTTTCCGATACCTTCGCGTCCGAACGGGTCAAAGTCATTGACCCGGACCGCGCCTTTCCCGATCTGCCCCCGGCTGGCGAGACACGGTTGGGTCGCCCCGATACGCTCTGGGTCGGGGAAGCGACCGAGAACGCGCAGAAGAACCGCATCCACCAGAACACAACTGTGAGCAAGGACGGCAACGGCTTCTCCGCAACGCCAAAGCGATGGCTACAGCACGGCCGACATCATTCTAGGCCTGGGCTTTGCCGCCAGCATGCGGGGCGACCAAAACTGGATCGACACACGCCACCCCAGCGTCCTCGCGCCCTGGAAACGTCCGCGTCTGACGCCCAACCCGACGCTCGCCAAGAAGAACGGAAAACTGGCCTTACCTCTTTGGCACGCCGGGCGGCGATGTCCAGATTCAGGCCATGCTCCAGGTTTTCCTCAACCACGCCGTCCGCGGCATGGATCCCTAGGAAGCCATCGAAGCATCACGTTTCGCCTCCGAGAGTTTCCCAGGCTCTTTCTGGCCGCATACCCACAAGCCGGGCGCCCTGCGCCTGGAACCTGCGTTGATGGAACATGCGGAGGCGCTGGCGGCGCGCGGCCACAAGGTCGTGCCGTGGCCCGAATTGGGGTGGCGGGCAGGAGGCGTTTGTGCCATTGCGGTGGATGAGGAAACCGGTGACAGGATCGCCGGCGCCGATCCAAGATGGGAGTGTTATGCCCTTGCCTGGTAACAACGATCTCAACAGCCGGGAAACTGACGACCACCCGGGCGTGGCACAGGCCAGCCGATCGTCACGGCGCAATCTGTTTCTCATCGTCGCGGTGCTGGTCGGCGTCGTGCTCCTGCGCCAGTTCGGCTTTTTCGAAACGGAGTACGAAGGCGAGCCGCTGCCCGAAGTGCAGATGCAGGAGGTCCAGGCGCTCCTCGCGGCATCGCCTCTGGTGCCCCATATCGGCAATCCTGACGGCGGGGTAAAGATCATCGAATTTTTCGACTACCGCTGCGGCCATTGCCGGAGCATGGCCTCCACCGTCGATGAAGTGGTTAGCCTGACCGAGGATGTCGATCTGGCGCTGATCGAATTCCCGATCCTGGGTCGTGAATCGGAGCTTGCGGCCCGTTACGCCTTGGCCGCCGAACTGCAGGGCGAGTATGCGGCATATCATCGTGCCCTGATGTTCACCACGATCCCCTATACCGACGAGGCGTTGATGGAACTGGGTGCGAACCTGGGCATGGACCCCGAGCGGCTCGGGGAAGACGCCTACGGCGATCTCATCGGAGATGTGATGCTGGACAATCTACGCATCGCCAAGGCTCTGGGTGTCAGCGGAACGCCGACCTTCGTCATCGGCAACACACTCATCGTGGGCGCCATCGACAAGGCGAACTTCATGGGCCTCGTTTCGGCCGCGCAAAGCCAGTAGCGGTTCCCAAGAGTGTTATTTGACCACTTGTTTTGGGGCTGGCATGAAAGTCGGCCCTAACCGGAGAGCCCCATGCGCTGTATGTTCTGCCTTGCTGCCGTTCTGTTTTTTGCCCTTTCGGCCGCCCCAACCTTGGCCGATGAGCCGCTGGGCGACCTCACGCGTGAGGAAATTGAGGTCATCGTGCGCGAGTATCTTGCCGAGCACCCGGAAGTGGTGATTGAGGCCATTCGTGCCTACGAGCGCCAGATCGTGGAACAGCAGGCGGGCGAAGCCGAACGTGCCCTCTCCGAACTTTCTGACGACATCTACAACGATGCTGAAACGCCCATTGGCGGCAATCCCGACGGCGAGGTCGTGATTGTCGAGTTCTTCGACTACCGCTGCGGCTACTGCCGCAGAGGCGCTCCGGATCTCTTCGCCGTGGTCGGGGAAGCCGACGACGTGAAGATCATCTACAAGGAGTTTCCCATTCTGGGCGATGCCTCGACGCTGGCCGCGCGCGCCGCCCTGGCATCACGTAACCAGGGACTCTACGAGCCGTTCCACGAAGCACTGATGCTCGCCGATATCGGCTTCAGCTTCGATGAGATCATAACCGTGGCCCAAGGGGTGGGCCTCGACACAGACCTCCTGGCCCGTGACATGGACGATCCGGCAATCGATGCCTACCTGGCGAAGACGTACGATTTGGCCCGGGCGCTGGGCGTCAACGGTACGCCGGCCTTTATTGTCGACGGACGCCTCTATCCCGGCGCACTCAGCCGTTCGGATCTGGAGCGCCTCGTCGAAGCTAGCCGGAGCTAAACCCCGTGGCATGGGACATCTATCTGGCGTTCATCGTTGCCTCCACCATGATGTTGCTGGTACCAGGCCCGACCGTCCTGCTGGTCATTGCCCATTCACTGCGTGAGGGAAAGCAGGCGATCCTGCCGACCGTCGCGGGCGTCATGACCGGCGACGCCCTGGCGATCACAGTATCGCTTGCGGCCTTGGTGCGCTGCTCGCCACCTCGGCGGCACTGTTCTCCGTCCTGAAATGGATCGGTGCGGCCTATCTCATCTGGCTTGGCATCCGCACCCTGATGCAGGCACTCAGGAAACTCGGCGCGGTCGAACAGGGTCCTCCCGCGATATCGCGCAAGATGGCGGGCGCCGCGTTTATCGTGACTGCGCTCAATCCGAAGAGTATCGCGTTTTTTGTCGCGTTCCTGCCGCAGTTCGTGAATCCCGCCCAAGCGACTGTTCAGCAACTTGTACTGATGGCGGGATCCTTCGTCTACCTCGCCGGTCTCACGAACCTCAGTTATGCGCTCGCGGCATCCCGCGCCTCGGACATGATCCGCCGCCCACTCTGGCAGCGTGTCACCCAGTGGACCAGCGGATGCGCCCTGATCGGTGCCGGTGTCCTCACGGCAGCCACGCAGCGCGCCTGAACGGGATGGCTTACCCCGGCAGCTTTGCTTCGAGCGTTTCGATGATGTCGGCTTCGGCGGCGGGTTTGTCCCAGCGGATGCGTGAGATGCGGGGAAACCGCATAGCGATGCCCGACTTGTGGCGCGGGGAGCGCTGCAATCCTTCAAACGCGACCTCAAGCACACCAGTTCCTGTTTGACTGCACGCACGGGGCCGAAGCGCTCCGTGCCGTTGTTGCGTACCCATTTGTCGAGCTGCTGCAGTTCCTCATCCGTGAATCCGAAATAGGCTTTGCCCACGGGGACGATCTCCTTGCCGCGCCAGACGCCGAAGGTGTAGTCCGAATAGAATGAACTGCGTTTGCCATGCCCGCGCTGGGCATACATCAGAACCGCGTCGATCAGGTGCGGGTCGCGCTTCCATTTGAACCACGGTCCTTTCGGACGTCCCGGCAGATAGGCGCTGTCGCTGCGTTTGAGCATCAGACCTTCGACTCCCACGGTCAGATTCTCGCTACGTTGCCCCGCCAACTCCTCCCACGAATCGAAGGGCACCAGATCGGAGAGATCCATGCGCACGGGCTGTTGTTCGCCGAACCAGATCTCTAGGTGCCTGCGACGTTCGTCAAAGGGCAGGGGACGCAGATCCTCGCCCGAGCGGATCAGAATGTCGTAAAGCCGCACGGCACACCAGACACTGGGCATGCTGCTGACCCACCGCATGGATCGGGTAAGGCTGGGGCCTCTGGGGTTCATGTGCAACGACTATGCGCTGGCTATCTGGAGCCTGCGCCCCGTCCAGGACCCGGCACCGTTGCTGAACGAAGACATGCTGGGCGACGACCTGGAAGAGTGGATGGCCGAATCGAGCCTACTCAAACGCACCTTCCGCAACGTCGGTGTTGTCGCGGGCCTGATTGAGCGCCGTCATCCCGGCAAGGAAAAATCCGGCCGCCAGGTGACCTTCAGCTCCGACCTTCTCTACGACGTCCTGCGCCGCTACGAGCCCGATCACGTCCTCCTCCAGGCAAACCTGGCGCGAAGCCGCGGGCGGACTGCTGGAGGTGCGGAGGCTGGAAGATATGCTCCAGCGCGTGAAAAGGCAGTATTGTCTTCCGCGAGCTTGATCGCGTCTCGCCGCTTTCCGTGCCGATCATGCTGGAAATCAGCAAGCTCATCGTCGGCGGCGGGGCTTCCGACGAACTCCTTGATGAGGTCGAGTCCGATCTCATCTCCGATGCGGAACGCCTGTTGTGATGTTGCTGAACGGCTCGCTGCTCCAGCCCGACATTTCGGGCGCGCTCTACTGGCCGGAGCGCCGCCTGCTTGTGGTTGCTGATCTCCATTTCGAGAAGGGCAGCGCCTATGCGCGCCACGGCTCGCTCCTGCCACCCTATGACAGCCATGCAACGCTTGAAATACTCGAGAACGCCGTCGCCCGCCTTGATCCTGAACTGGTGATCTGCCTGGGTGACAGTTTTAACGACGCTACTGCGGGCAGCAGGCTGGCGACCGAGGTAAGGCAACGCATACGCGCGCTGTCGATGCAGCGGACCTGGCACTGGGTTGCCGGGAACCACGATCCACTCCCGCCATCGGACCTCGGCGGCACGTGTGTCGAATCCTTGGCCGTAGGCCACCTGGAATTCCGCCATGAACCCACCCCCGGCCCGGCTACCGGCGAGATCTGTGGCCATCTCCATCCCTGCGCTTCGGTCACGGTCAAGGGACGCACCTTGCGGCGGCGCTGCTTCATCAGCGACGGCGCGTGTCTCGTCATGCCTTCGTTCGGCGCCCACACCGGTGGCCTCGATGTGTCCGAGAGCGTCATCAGCGATCTCTTCCCCGGTAGGTTCGAAGTCTGGATGGTGGGTCAGGCTCGCGTGCGTCCGGTGAAGGGCTCGCGTCTCTACGTGCCGTCCCGCCTTGCGCGCGAAGGCATGTCGGGCAAGATGGCGCGCCACACAGGGAAGGCGGGGCCATGACGGATTACAGTAAACTGTTCGATCTCAAGGGTCAGGTCGCCATCGTGACCGGCTCAAGCAGGGGCATCGGGGGCGCTATCGCCGAGGCTCTGGCCGCGCACGGCGCCAAGGTCATGGTCACCAGCCGGCGTCAGGAAGGCTGCGAGGAAGTTGCCGAAGCGATCAGGAACGCTGGCGGTGAAGCCTTGGTAATCCCGTGCAACGTCAGCCATGAGGACCAACTCGCCAATCTGGTCGAGCAGACCCTGTCTGAATGGGGTCGGCTGGACACGCTGGTCTGCAACGCAGCGGCAAATCCGCACTATGGCCCGTTCCTCGAAATCCCCGACGACATGTACGACAAGACCATGTTGGTCAACGTGCGCAACGTCATGAAGCTCTGCCGTATGGCTGTTCCTGCCATGACGAAGCAGGGCGGGGGCTCCATCATCATTACCTCGTCCGCCGGCGCGCTTGCCGGCAGCGACTATCTGGGCACCTATTGCCTGACCAAGGCTGCCGACGTGCAGATGGTGAAGAACCTCGCCGTCGCCCATGGCCGCGACGGCATCACGGCCAACGCCATCCTGCCGGGCCTGGTCAAGACGCATTTCGCCAAGGCGCTGTGGGAAGACCCCAAGGCTCTTGCCGCCGCGGAAAACGACACGGCCCTGGGACGTATCGGTGAGCCGGTGGACCTGGCCGGCATCGCTGTCTACCTCGCATCCCGGGCGGGACGCTGGACGACGGGTCAGAGTTTCGTGATCGATGGCGGCTGGGCCGTGAGCGGCGAATAGAAGGAGATATCATGACGACCAAAAGCAATCCCGAAGAATGGTGGATGTCGACCGGGGACTACGCCGCGTGCCTCAAGGGACTCACCGTCAATCTGATGTATCGCGATGTCATGGCCGCCGCGCCGTTCCACACGGAAGTGCTGGGGGCCACGGCGGAATTCACCTGTGTCGATTTTGCATCCTTCAGCTTCGACGGCTTCACCTGGATGCTGCACGCTGATCACACCTATGACGGCCATCCCTTGCATCGCATGCTCAAGGCTGACCTTGACCGCGGCGTGGGTGTGGAACTGCGCCTCCACGGCCGCGACCCCGATGCCGCCTGCGAAGCAGCGGAGAAGCTGGGCTGCAAGATTCTCGAGCCCGCGACATCGAAAGGCCACGGCACACGCGAAGCCTTCATTCTCGATACCGAAGGGTATCTCTGGGTCCCTGACATTCTGATCTGATGGACAGAAGGACTCAGGCGCTCTAAAAACCTGTCAACATTTAGAACAGGAGATCGCCCAATGGCCGTAGCAGCCGAACGCCACAAGACCGTGAACGACCTCATTGCCGAAGGCGGCCCGATCAAGCCCAAGGCGATTTTCCGCTCGTTCGAGGAAAGCACGGTCGAGGACTGGGCTGCCATGCAGGTCCACAACGACGACACGCGCTGTCACGTGCTGGAGCTCTGCCTGGAGCATCTCGAAAAACTGAAACATCCCCAACCGGCATCCCCCGTGACTCGCTACGAACACAGTCTGCAGACCGCAACGCGGGCATGGCGCGATGGACGCGACAGCGACGACGAGATCATCGCGGCAGCCCTCCTGCATGACATCGGCGATTTCTTCTCGCCCCATAACCATGCCGAGTTCTGCGCCTCGATCATGAAGCCCTATGTGCGGCCCGAAGTTTACTGGATCGTCAAGTACCACGAGATGTTCCAAGGCTACCACTTCTTCCACCACTTCGGCGGCAACCGGAACGCACGCGACAAGTTGCGCGGACACCCTCATTTCGAATCCTGCCGCCAGTTCTGCGACGATTACGACCAGACTGCGTTCGATCCCAACTGTGACACCATGCCGCTTGATGCGTTCATGCCCACGCTCCAGCGTGTCTTCGAAAAGCCCAAGCGTGACGTCTACGATAAGGTGCAGGACGACTGACCGGGGACCCCATCCTGATTCATTGATCGCCATGTGCGATCCTTCGGGTTAAGGACTTTGCGTGCCATGTTCATGGCCGTTTGCTGTCAGTTGTGCAGGTTCGCCTGCTCAAGCCGTGACTTCCGGTTTTCCGGTCGACGCGGACCGCGCACGGACGGAGGTGCGAATCAACCTCTGACACATGAGCTAGATCAGGAGTCGTTATCCAGGTTGATTCGCCCCGATGTTTTTTGTCCAGGGAGCTTTGAGCCGCTTTCATTGCCTAGTCGGTTGAATCGGCCGTGCCTCGGGAGCATCGGCACGACCTTTAGAAAGAACGACCTTCGACCCGAAAGCAGCAAAGTCGAAGCGTTAACGATAGAAAGGACAAACCCATGAAATGACTTCTCACTACCACCGCAGCTGCCGCTCTTATACTCGTATCGAACGCCGCCTTGGCGGACAGTGACGACATGATCGTCGTCTGCGAGGCTGCGATTGCCCACGCTGACTTCGGCGATGACGATTGGGTCACACGCTCCGAAGCCGGCCAGTCCTTCAAAGCGAACTATTCGCTGATCGATGGCGGTGGCGTCATCACGGAAGCAGAGTTTGAGAATTACCGTGTCGGCCAGGTTTCGGTCGAGCGTTGGACGACCATGTCCATTGTACGCTCGAACGATGACTTCGTCGCGATTGACGCCGATGCCGACGGCCGGATTTTAGTCGACGAGTGGTGCAACGCGGGCGAAAATCGTTTCATCACGCTGCGCGAAGGCGATCAGCTTGTCACCGTGGTCACCTATGGCGACAGTATGGGCCAGTCTATTACAGCATCGACACGGTAGACATCGACGGCAACGACACGGTGACCTTCTATGAGGTCTCGCGTGACGTTCGGGCCAGCTTCTTCGCCCTGGACGCCGACAACGACACCTACCTCACGGCCGATGAGTCCACCGGTTCGGACACCGAACGCCGAGTCGTCCAGAGTCTAGAGATGATCGACGAGAACCAGGATTCTGTGATCACCTAAGAGGAGTATGAAGCGGTCTCAGGACGCCGAGTTCTCCGTGATGAAAGAATCCTACGGCGATCCATGAGCGTGGTGTTTCCGTGTGGAAGCTTGACCAGGAAGGCCGGAATAGCTGATTTCGGGGTCTTGGACCTGTATCGGCCCATCGTTGATGCAGTCTGTTAGATCTTGAAACCGGTCTTGGTTGGAATAGGTCGGGGCTTCCCGCTCCGGCCTTTTTCTGTTTGGCGAGCATGATCCCGCCTTCGTGGGCTTATCACGCTACCATCTTGTCCCATCGCGTTCCCGTCATCGAGGGACGGTCGCGCAGTCTCTCCCACCAAGGATGCAGGGACGGATAGCTTCGCCAGAGAGCCTGCGCTTCCGGAACGGCCAGAAAGTAGGCCAGCATCGACGCCAGGCTGAGATCTGCCAGCGACAGGTCGTCACCGGCCAACCAATTGGAATCGCCGCGCAACGCCTGAAGCGCATCCAGGCAGGCCCTGGAATTCTTCAACCCAGCCGCGATCTGTTCCTCGTTGCGCGGCAGACCTTCGTCGGGCTCGGAAATCGCGCCCGTGAAAACACCCCAGATCATGGACCGGTAGACATACGAATCGACGAGCGCCGTGATCTGGTTCATACGCGCGCGCTGTTTGATATCTTCAGGTATCAGCCGTAGTCCGTCGAATGCCTCGTCGACATACCGTGTGATCGCGAGCGTCTCATAAAGTTCGAAGCCGTCGTGGTCGAACGCCGGAATCTTGCCGAGCGGATGGCGCTTGAGATATTCGGGTGAGGGCCCGCCTTCGGCAAAAATATCGACCGGCACCAATTCATAGGGAACACCCTTTTCGGCAAGCGTCAGCCGTACGTATCGTACATAGACACTGTAGGTCTCACCATAAACCGTGACGTTCATCGGACCTCCTTGAGTGCACGCACCACTTCCTGCATGACTCCTGCCCAGTCGCCGGGCGTCTTCTGCCGGAACAGTCGGGCACTTAGGATACCAGATGGAATCCTGCCGGCCCGTAATCCAACGCCAGTCCGCGCTGTAAGCAAGCAGAATCCAGACCTGTTTGCCCAACGCACCGGCAAGATGCGCGACAGATGTATCGCACGTCACGACAGGGTCGAACTGCTCGATGATGGCTGCCGTCTGCGCAAAGCTCTCCAGATGTTCACCCAGGTCCGAAACAAGGCCCGGCACATCGCTGGTTTCGGGCCCTCGGCCTGAGGCCCCTTCTGCAGACTGACCAACGCCACCATCGGCATCGCCAGCAGTTCCAGGAGGGCATCAAAGGGCAGGGACCGGTTCAAATCGTCGATGTGGCTGGGATTGCCAGACCACACAAAGCCGATCTTGAACAATGGTCCGAGAGGGCTGAGCGAGACTCGTGCTGTATCCCGCTCCCCCGCGGTTGTGGAAAGGTGAGGAACGGTCTCTGCGAAGCGCTCTTGGGCGACTCTCAGAACACCCGGCAAGGACATGACCGGAACAAAGGCCTGGAAGTCCGACGGCACCGTGTTGCGCGCGATCACCGCATCCACGCCTTCGATCCGACGGATCAGGGGTGCGATGCTGTCGTGGGCCTGGACCACCAGCTTTCCGCAGCGCGCGCTTGCCAGGGGCGCAAAGCGGATGAACTGGATTATGTCGCCGACCTCCTGCTCGGCGCCGATCAGCAGAGTCTCATCGATTGGCTCGCCATGCCATCGCCGTTCGGAAAAACGAAGATTGAGCGTATAGGAAAGCTCCCAGCGCAACTCATAGGCTGGCCAGCCGTGCGCCAGATTGCCCTTGACCAGATGCCCAAGGCTATATCCCAGCGGATATCGGGCAGGTCGGGATTGAGCTTTCGAGCCTTTTCCAGCACGTCCAGCGCTTCATCGACAAAGCCGGCGTCTTTAAGCGTGATGCCGAAGTTGTAGACCATGCCGGCGTGGTTGGGATTGCGCTCCAGTGCTCTGCGGTAGCGGGCAATCACCACTTCCAGCTTGCGCCCCTTGCACAAGGCCAAACCCAGATTGTTGAGCGCGGACACATAACCAAGCGCAAGCGCCAAACCAGGCGCAAGCGCCAACGTCTTGTTGTATCCGCTGATCGCGGCTTTCAGGTCGCCCTTGTTCTGGGCTTCGACGGCTTCCTCAAAGAAGGATTTGGCGCGCTTGGTCAGTTCCGCGCGCCGGTCCGCCCCTTCTGCTCTTTCGCCACACCACATGCCCCCATAAGCACCAGACTCAAAAACGACGCTGCGCTGGATGCACGATAAACATGCGCGAACCAAGCCTCAAGCACCTGCAAGAGCAGTGTTTTCCACGCAGATGCGATGCCAGGGCATGAGGCCGTTGAGAGCTGAGAAAATCAAGGCGATCCAGATGGCGCCGAAGATAAAGGGAAGGATCGCGATCTCGCATACGACGACCATGTAGTTGGAATGGCGAACCCAGCGATATGGACCCGCTGTCAGGAAAGGCGCACCGGGCAGCACAATCACGTGCGTCGTCCAACGACGGCCCTGCGACAAGAGGATCCAGACCCTAGCGGCTTGCAGGCACAGGAACACCCCGAACAACGGATAATCCGGCAGAACCGAGAACAGAATTGCGACAAGCCAGACCCCATGAAGCAGAACGATCAGGGATAGTGCCGTGCGCCGGCCTCGACCGTGCCTTGCTGCATCAGCCTGCGCGTGTTTCGCCGCGCCGGAAGGTCAGTCCACAGAGTTTGACGCAAAGAAACAGAACTCGGGAGCCCGACTCTGCCCGCGCCATCACGGCGGCACGCGCCGGGCCCGGAACGCCACCCGCACAGCCTAGGCCGAAGACAGGGAGGCGGGTGGCGTCGCGGCTGAATGGCAGCACTTCCATCAACCGTGCTTCCAGGCTGGGTGTGGCAATGTCCGAGGTTGAAACCGACACGATGGCATCGATATCGCCCGGCACCAATCCGGCCCGTGCCAGACACTGCTGGGCCGCCTCTGCCAACAGGTTGACCGCATGATCGAAAAACAGCCTGTTTCTTTCGGTAAAACTGTGTTCTTCCAAGTATCAGGCAAGCGACATGCACGATTGCCGCCGATCAATGCCTGCATGGCGATAGACCGCCAGCATGTGATCGGCGGCGGCAACCTCTTCCTGATGTGGCGTGTGGGGAGGCGATGCGGTCGCCAGACCGGCAAGATGAACGATCGGTAGCGTCATGATTGAACAGATCTAATCAGACACCCGGAACGTCGCAGTCACAGACGCTTGAGGACCGGGATTGTCTTGTTGTCGCCCGATTACAGGTCCATATAGTCCGGTCGAACGTCCGACACCTACCCGATTCAGGAATAACGATGCTTCCACTAGGCGAAAGCGAGGAAAAACCCAGACGGAAGTTCTGGCAACGCCTGCGCAACTACTTCATCACCGGTATCATCGTCACCGCCCCCATCGTGCTAACGGTCTACCTTGTCACCCTGGTTGTCGGCCTGATCGACGAGAAGGTGCTGCCGCTGCTGGGCCAGCGCTACAATCCGGAAAACTATCTCCCCTTTGCGGTTCCGGGCATCGGCGTTCTCATCTTCGTCGTCGCCATCACCATCATCGGCTGGCTGACTACGGGTCTTGTCGGCCGCCGCATCGTACGACTGGGCGAGAATATCCTCGAACGCATGCCGGTCATCCGTTCGGTCTATTCGGCCCTCAAGCAGATCTTCGAGACGGTTTTTTCGCAAAGCTCGCGTGCCTTCCGTGATGTCGTACTGATCCCCTATCCGCGCGAAGGCTGCTGGGCGATCGGTTTTGCCACAGGTACAACCAAGGGCGAAGTCCAGGATGCGATCAAGGATGAGGTCGTGAACGTGTTTCTGCCGACCACGCCCAACCCGACCTCCGGCTATCTCTTGTTTCTGCCAAAGAAGGACGTGATATTCCTCAAAATGAGCGTCGAGCAGGGCATCAAGCTCGTCATTTCCGGTGGCGTCGTCACGCCCGACCTGCTCGAAGAGAAGGAATAAAGCCCAAGCCAAGGCTTCAGGCCACTAGCCAGAACGCAGCAGGCGCACGGCAGCATCGCGCTCGAAGAGATAAAGCAGGATGCGCAGCGCCTTGCCCCGATCCGTGGCAAGTTCCGCATCGCGCGCCATGATCAGCCTGGCATCGTCCCGTGCGGTCGCCAGCAGGTCGCTCTGCTTGATGACGTCGGCCAAACGGAACTGCGGAAAGCCGCTCTGGCGCGTTCCCAGCAATTCTCCCGCGCCGCGCAGCCGCAAATCTTCCTCGGCTATGACGAAACCGTCATCGCTCTGGCGCAGGATGTTGATGCGCGAACGCGCGGTCTCACCCAAGGGCTGGGCGTAAAGCAGCAGGCAGGAGGAGGGGCGCTCACCGCGCCCGACGCGCCCGCGCAACTGGTGAAGCTGTGCCAGACCAAAGCGTTCGGTATGTTCGATCACCATGATCGTCGCTTCGGGCACGTCGACTCCCACCTCAATGACCGTCGTGGCGACCAGGATGTCGATGTTTCCAGCGACGAACTTTTCCATGACCGCGTCGCGCTCCGGCCCCTTCATCCGGCCGTGGATCAAACCTACCCGGTTTCCAAAGACGATCTGAAGTGCCTTGTGCCGCTCTTCCGCCGCGGCAAGGTCGCTGACCTCCGAATCCTCGATCAGGGGACAGAGCCAGTAGACCCGGTCGCCCTGCTTGGTCGCCCTTGCCACGCCGTGGACGACATCGTCGATACGCTCCAGCGGCATGGCGCGCGTGACAATCGGCTTTCGCCCTGCCGGTTTCTCGGTCAGCTTGGAGACATCGAGATCGCCATATGAGGTCATCTGCAGGGTGCGCGGAATGGGTGTCGCGGTCATGACCAGCACATGCACGCCGCGCCCTTTCTCGGTCAACATCAGCCGCTGATAGACGCCAAAGCGGTGCTGTTCGTCAATCACCACCATGGCGAGGTCGTGGAACGCCACGTCCTCCTGGATCAGGGCATGCGTGCCCACCGCCAAATGGCTTTCGCCCGAGGCCAGTGCTTCCAGCTTCGCCGCGCGTGCCTTGCCTTTGTCCCGTCCGGTCAGCAGCGTGACATGGAGCCCGGCTGCCTCCGCCATGGCAGAGAGCGAGCGATGGTGTTGGCGCGCCAGCAGTTCGGTCGGGGCGAGCAGGGCCGCCTGACGGCCGCACTCCACAGCAGGCAGCATCGCCATCAGCGCGACCAGTGTCTTGCCGCTGCCGACATCGCCCTGCAGTAGCCGAAGCATGCGCTCGGTCCGCCCCATGTCGGACAGGATCTCCGAGACCGCCTGAACCTGGGAACTCGTCATCTTGAAAGGAAGCGAGTCGACGACCTTCTTGCGCAGCGAACCATCGCCCTCGATCGGCAACCCCTTCGCGCGTTTCTGGTTGGCGCGCACCAAGGCAAGCGCAAGCTGGTTCGCCAGCAGTTCGTCGAACGCCAGGCGTTCCCTCGGGGCCGCACGGCGCTCTAGGTCCCTGCGGTCCCGTGGCGCATGGACCGAACGTACGGCATCGCCCCACGCGGGCCAGCCACGTTGCTTGTGATAGGCTGTATCCTGCCATTCCGGCAGATTGGGCAGTTTTTCCAGGGCGCCGGCGATAGCCTTGCGCATCACCTTGGGTGTCAGGCCCTCGGCCAGTGGATAGATCGGCTCCATGTTGGGCAGATCGCCGGCCTGTTCGACGGGCACGACATGATCGGGATGAACCATCTGGAGGTCGTCGCCGTATTGCTCAAGCTTTCCGCTCACAACACGCTTTTGGCCCACGAGAAGCAGTTTCTGCAGGTAATCCTCCCGTGCGTGGAAAAAGACGAGAGTCAGGTTTCCGGTATCGTCGTGGCAGTGCACGCGATAGGGCTGACGGCGACTAAGGCCTTTGCGGTGCTCATCGACGGTCACGGTGACCGTTGCGACGCTTCCGGACACGGTTGCAGCAAGGGAGGGGGCAAGAGTCCGGTCGATCACGTTTGTGGGCAGCAACCAGAGTAGGTCCACGACTCTAGAACCGGCGACCTTTTCCACCAGCTTTGCCAGGCGCGGACCGATGCCGTCCAGGCTGGTCACCGGTGTGAAGAGGGAAAAGAGAATCTCGGGCCGCATGATGGCCAAAGCATAGCCACACCGGCCTGAACGTGACATAGCCGCAAGGTCGGGTTACACGGTTCGCCCGCAAATTTCCCAGGACAACCCAATGGCTGCGATGAATGATCGCGAGCACAGAGTCAAACGGTTGCGCTTTCGCGCATGGCATCGCGGCACGCAGGAAATGGACCTCCTGATAGGCCGCTTTGCTGATGCAAGCTTGGAGAGCATGAACGACGGCCAACTCGAACGCTTTGAGGCACTGATGGAACGCCCGGACCCGGAGGTGTATGCGTGGCTCGTAGGCTGTGGCACCGTTCCCGACGCAGTTCGAAACGATGTCATTGATCTTATCTTAGACTTTCATAAAACTGTATAACTACATGATAAATTTTTTAAATAGATTGGAGGAAAATCGGCGCAACGTGCTCTGTGGCGCCCCGGAAGGCGTCGACGCGACGGTTCTGGCCGGGCTCGCCGGCGAAGTCCGGGACCGCGACATACTGATTGTTCTCCGCGATGCCGAACGCGCCCAGAGGCTTGAGGATGCACTTGCGTTCTTTGCGCCTGATACCTCGGTCGTCTCCTTCCCGGCCTGGGACTGTCTGCCCTACGACCGCGTCTCTCCCCATCCCGCGACGTCCGGTCAGCGTCTGTCCGTGATGGCCGACCTTTGCGAGCGCGCGCAGAACGGCGGTTTGGACGGCGTCGTGATGCTGACGACCGCGGGCGGTCTGCTTCAGCGTGTCCCACCACCCGCTGCGCTTGGCGGCCTGCGGCGCAGGCTCAAGGCGGGGGACACCATAGAGACCGAGGTTCTGGCGCGCGATCTCACAGCGATGGGTTACAACCGCGTCAGCACCGTGATGGAGATCGGCGATTTCGCGCAGCGCGGCGACATCTTCGATATCCATCCCTCCGGCGCGGCGGAACCCGTGCGCATCGATTTCTTCGGCGACGAGATCGAACAGATCAGGGCGTTCGATCCGCTGACCCAGCGTTCTTCGGGAAAACGTGATGGCGTCGTCCTCGATCCGGCCAGCGAAGCGCTGCTGGACGAGGACTTCATTGCCCGTTTCCGCAATGGCTGGCGCGAACTTTTCGGCATTTCGACCGGCCAGGACCCGCTTTATGAGGCCGTGGCGCAGGCAATGCGCTATCCGGGCATGGAGCACTGGCTGGCGCTCTTCCACAACCATCTAGAACCCATCACCGCCTATCTCAACGATCCCATCGTCATCCTGGACCATCGCGTCCTGGAGTTTCGCGACGCACGTCTTGAGGTCGTGCGCGATCATTACGAACACCGCAGGGAAGAAGTGCTCGTCAAAGGCGACGACGAGGCGCCACCGTACCGGCCCGTTCCGCCCGAGCGCCTCTATCTGACGGAGCTTGCCTGGGACAATGTGCTCGCCGAAAAGCTCGTCACCGAACTCACGCCCTATTCGGAGCCGCCTTCGGGCAACCTCAACGTCATTGAGATTGGCGGCCGTCTTGGGCATGACTTCAGCGCGGAACGACAGCAGAGTAATCTCAACTTGTTTGACGTCGTGGCGGTGAGGTTACGTGAACTCGCAAAGACCGGCCGGCAGACGATCGTTGCTGGCCTCACTGTGGGCAGCCGCAACCGCCTGGCGCGCCTTCTGGCCGAACACGGCATGGAGCAGGTCGAGCAGGTCGCCACCGGCAAAGGGCTCGCTGGGCTCCCTGAAGGCACGGTCGCCACCGCGGTCCTGAACCTGGAGCATGGCTTCGTCACAGAAACGATGGCGGTAGTCACCGAGCAGGACATTTTGGGTGACCGCGTCGCACGCTCCTCGCGCAAGAAGACCCGGCGCGATACCGAACGGTTTCTTGAGGAAGCCTCGCAGCTCGCCGAGGGCGACATCGTCGTCCATGTCGAACACGGCATCGGGCGTTTCGACGGTCTGCAGACCCTCAACCTAGGCGATGCGCCGCATGATTGCCTACGCCTCGTCTATGATGGCGACGACAAGCTCTTCGTGCCCGTCGAGAACACCGAAGTGCTCTCGCGCTACGGCTCACACGACTCGATCGTGCAACTCGATCGCATGGGCAGCGCCAGCTGGCAGGCTAGACGCGCGCGCCTGAAGGAACGCATCACCGAGATGGCGGGCGAACTCCTGAAGATCGCCGCCGAACGCAAGACCAAGCCCGGACCACCCATGCGCGCCACCCAGGGCTTCTACCAGGAATTTGCCGCACGTTTTCCCTTCCAGGAGACCGACGATCAGGAGAAGGTAATCGACGAGGTGCTCGACGACCTTTCTTCGGGCCGCGCCATGGACCGCCTTGTCTGTGGCGATGTCGGCTTCGGCAAGACCGAAGTGGCGCTGCGTGCAGCCTTTGTCGCGGTCATGGCCGGGTATCAGGTCGCCGTCGTCGTGCCGACCACGCTGCTTGCGCGCCAGCACTTCACGACGTTCGCGGAACGGTTCAAGGGGCTGCCGGCCAGGATCGCTCAGCTCTCGCGTTTCGTGACCTCTAAGGATGCCAAGGAGACCAAGGCCGGACTGGAGGAGGGCAAGGTCGACATCGTCGTTGGCACTCACGCGCTGCTGGCCAAGGATGTTTCGCTCAAGAATCTTGGCCTTCTCATCGTCGACGAGGAGCAGCATTTCGGCGTTGTGCACAAGGAACGCCTGAAACAACTCAAGGCGAACATCCACGTCCTCACGCTTACGGCAACTCCGATTCCCCGTACGCTCCAGATGTCACTGGTCGGCGTGAAGGATTTGAGCCTGATCGCCACCGCCCCCGTCGACCGTCTCGCGGTGCGCACCTTTGTCGGTCCCTATGATTCGGTCACGGTGCGCGAGGCCATCCGCCGCGAGCAACTGCGCGGGGGCCAGACCTATTTCGTCTGCCCGCGTATCGCCGATCTCAACCGTGTCCACAAGCAGCTTGAGGAACTGGTTCCCGAGGCACGCTTCGCCGTTGGCCATGGCCAGATGAGCAGCACCGAGCTGGAGCGCGTGATGGCGGCCTTCTACGACGGTGATATCGACGTGCTGATCTCGACCACCATCGTAGAGTCCGGTCTCGACATCCCCAACGTCAACACCATGCTGGTCTACCGCGCCGACATGTTCAGCCTAGCCCAACTTTACCAGCTACGCGGACGTATCGGGCGCTCGAAGGCACGTGCCTATGCCTATCTCACGCTGCCGCAAGGCAAGAAGGTTACCCCCACGGCCCTGCGCCGCCTTGAAGTGCTGTCCAAACTTGACACGCTGGGTGTGGGCTTCAGGCTCGCCAGCCACGATTTAAACATCCGCGGCGCCGGCAATCTGCTGGGCACCGATCAGTCCGGACATATCCGCGAGGTCGGCATCGAGCTCTACCAGCAAATGCTCGAAGAAGCCGTCGCGGCCCTGCGCGCCGAACAGGACGGCGTCACGGCGCAGTCCGATCAGAGTTGGACGCCGGAGATCAACGTCGGGTCGGCAGTGCTGATCCCTGACGACTACGTGCGCGACCTCGAAGTCCGCCTCAGTCTCTATCGCCGAATCGCCGTCCTCAAGAATCGCGAACAGATCGACGACCTCAGGGTGGAACTCGAGGACCGCTTCGGCGAGCCGCCCGTTGAGGTCGACAATCTTCTTGAGATCGTCGCCATCAAGGCGCTGTGCCGCAGGGTAGGGATCGCCAAACTGGATGCCGGCCCGAGAGGTGCGATCATCGCCTTCCGCGAGGAAGTCTTTAGCAATCCCGCCGGTTTGGTCGACTGGATCGCAAGTCAGTCCGGGACCGTGCGTCTGTACCCGGACCAGCGCATCGTCGCGACACGCAACTGGGACAAGGTGGATATCAGGCTGGCTGGCGCGCGCGATTTGGCCCAGACGATTGCCGAGATTGCAGACGCGGTCAGCGCCGCCGCCTGAACAGAGCAAGATTCACAGTTCAGGTCGTGTGCAACCTGAACTGATCGGACTCTAGGTCGCGGCAGTCTCTCCGGCGGTCTCAATCATGCGCTGCAGGACTTCGGGCGATTGCGCGCCCGAAACCGCGTAACGCCCGTCCAGGATGAAACACGGCACCCCGTTTATCCCGATCCGCTGCGCCAGGTTGTGTTCGGCGAGCACCGTGTCAGCGCCCTGTTCGCCTTCCAGGAACCTGCGTGTGTCCTCTTCGTCCAGCCCAATCTCGGCCGCAACGGAGAGCAGCACCTCGATCTCACCTATGTTCCGACCTTTCAAGAAATAGTCTCGGAAAACCGCCTCCACCACGACGTCCTGCACACCGCGCTCAACGGCCAGCCCGATCAGGCGGTGAGCCAGAACGGTCGACGGCGTGCGGTGGATATCGCCGAAGGCAAAGAGGATACCCTCCTGATATCCGGCACACGCGATCGTGTCATAGAGTTCCATGGCGCGCTGGGCACTACCGAACTTCAGCGCAAGATAGGCGTTGCGCTCCATGCCTTCGCTCGGCATGTCGGGATTGAGCATGAAGGCCCGCCAGCGGATTTGCAGGCGTTTCGCGTCCGGAACGGCCGCAAGCGCACGCTCAAGACGGCGCTTGCCGATGAAACACCAAGGACAGACCGGGTCGGAAAAGACATCGAGGATCATGAGCGTATTCTACATCAACTGGCATGTTTACGGAATGTCGGCTATGAAACCTCGGTCGGGATCGGCTAGAAACGATCAATCAACAGGGGAGCGCCATGTTTCGGGCCATTCGCGAATTGCTGTCACGGGACGATGTTGCCGCCGTCAGGGAAGCCACCGCCAACGGGTAGTTTGCCAACGGTATGACGTCTGCCGGCCTCCTGGTCGCCGACCGCAAGAACAACGAGGAACTGGCACTCGGTCAGACCCAACGCGATCAGGTCGTGCGCATGGTTCTCCAGCGCCTGTGGCAGAACAAGCAGCTACAGATCATCGTGCGTCCCCGCCCATCCTGCCGCCCATCGTTTCACGCTATCAGCCGGGCATGCGCTATGGGGATCACACGGACAACGTGATCATGGGCCGAGCGCAGCCCTTCCGTGTCGACTGCTCCATCACCATCTTCCTCAACGATCCCGCCAGCTATGAAGGCGGCGAACTCGTCATCAACACCTTGCCGGGCGAACAGCGGGTCAAGCTCGACCCGGGCGATGCCGCGATCTATCCCACGCAGTACGTGCACCGCGTCGAGGAGGTGACAAAGGGCGAGCCGCCTGGCCTGCGTTACCTGGATGGAAAGCCTGGTACGCGATCTGGGCCAGCGTGAAATTCTCCACGACCTTGCGATCACCGCCGAGCACATCCACAAGACGGGTCTGGAAACCGACGCCTTCATGACCCTGGAAAAGGCGTGCTTCAATCTGCTACATATGTGGGCCGAAACCTGATCCCGTTCAGGGCTGCGAAGCCTTGGCCGTCAGGCCACCGTCGCAGACCATCAACTGTCCGGTCGTGAAGGCCGCCTCGTCGCTGGCAAGCCACAGCGCGAGATTGGCGATGTCGTCGGGTTTCCCCACGCGGCCGATCGGCTGGTTGGCGTCCAGGGTCTTCTCGGCGGCGGCGGGATCGGGAACGCTGGCGAGATAGGCATCCATCATCTCGGTCTTGATCCAGCCGGGGCAGATCACGTTGCAGCGCACGTTCTGTGCCCCGTGATCGACGGCGATGGCACGCGACAACGCATGGACCGCGCCCTTGGTCGCGCAATAGGCGGCAAGGCCCGGATCGGCGAGAAATCCGTCGTAGCTTCCGACGTTGATAATCGATCCACCGCCCGCACGGTCCATGACCGGGATTGCCGCGCGGCAGGTCAGGAAGACGCCGCGCACATTGATGCCGAAGATGCGCTCCCAGTCTTCGTCGGTCGTCTCGACAACCGTCTTCTCGATCTGGATTCCCGCGTTGTTCACCAGGACATCAAGGCCGCCGAAGGCCTTCTCGGCTTCACCCACCAGCATCGCGGCATGATCTGTGCGCGATGTGTCACCCGGGACAAAGACGACGGAACCATCGTCCGCAAAGGGGGTTTCGGGCTTTGAGCGCGCGGTCACGATACAACGCGCGCCTTCGCTCACAAAGCGGTCCATGATGGCACGACCGATCCCTTTGGTCCCACCGGTGACGATGCAGCGTTTTCCTTCCAGCCGGCGGGTCATGACTACCTCACGTTGTCGGTGATTGAATGATCATTCAATAATCTTGTCGACGCCTTCCGGTCAACACACTTGGCCTTCACGATCGTTTCGTATCCTTAATTGCCCACCTTAGTTTCTTCTGGGAGAGCCCCTTGCACACACTGTCTCGCCGCTTCCGCATCGCGGGCCTTTTTGTTTTGACCACCGCGCTCGCAGCCTGCGGATCGACCGAAGACGTCCCAGCCCGGCATGCAGGACCAAAATCAGGCAGAATCGGCACAGACAGTGGCTCCGGAAGCAGAAACCGTGCTTGATCTTTCCGTCGCCTCGCCCTTGACCCTCCGCTGAGCGGTCACGGCGGCCGGCGCGGCTGGAACCGCCTTTCAGTTAGATGCGCTTCGGGTGCCGGCGGGCACGTGGGACGGTTACGTGCAGGCAACCAAAGGATCGTTTCTGCAATGTCTCGTGGCATGGGTCACGCGCGAAGCCAGGCTGGGCATTTCTTCCGGATGAAAATCGGAGATCTTTGTTTAGTTTCGCGCGCCCGACTGGCTTGTTGCCGAACTCATCGACCAAGCGGACCTCGCCATCGCCGTCGATATGATCTATCAGTGCACCCTGCCTCTGGGAGGGAATGGAGGCCTCTTGTGGGTCAATCTGGGTGAGAACCCGGAATTCGCCCAGAGTCTGATCGATGGCGATCAACTCACCCTGCGTACCGGTAACCATGTCATGGTTTATCCGCTTGCTGACGCCGAGCTCGCCATGCTCGCGCTATACGAATGCCTGGAGGTGTCCAGACAGAGGAGGGTGGCACGGGAACGCTCAGTCTTTTTGGCGTCGACATTCCCGGTTCCGCGCGCGCCAATCTCACAGAAACCACCGTGCGCGCGCTCCTCGAAAGGCGGTTTCGGCGACTCCCGTCTTCGCGATCAAAGCCAGACGGCCGAACAATACGGCAGCTGCGTCTTCCTCTCCGGTCCCGCCTGGGGAGGCGAAGCTGAATTCTTCGCCTCGGTTTTCGGCGTCCAAGGCGACAGCAAGAAAGCTCTGACGGAAGCGGTCAACGATGCCGCCAGATTATGCCGTGACGAGGTTCAGGCACGTCTGGTCCACATGGACGAACCCATCGGTATCGGGCAGTTCGGCCGTTCCTCACTTCTCTGTAGCGGTGAAAGCAGTGAATTCGTTCTCGAGAGTTTTGAGCGGCTGATGACGCGCATGCCGGCTGCCTCCTAGAGTAGATCGTGCATTATCTGGGTCAACAACGATCCAGATAATGCACGATCTATTATAACTAGTTTGATGTAGAGCGGATTTATGCTTTTAGGTGGAAGCACGAAGTGATTCAGCCTAAAGGCGATCCGTTCTAAGCAATCGACCGCTCAGTAGTCGTCGGGGTCGCCCCAGCACTCGACCAGGAAGGTGTGATCCTCGGCTTCCATCGTGATCTCGGAGACATTGAGACTTTCGCGAGAGCATCACGGAGAAGTCGATGCCATAGGCGCCCAGGAACACTTCGACGATCGAGACCTCGATAGCGAAATTGACGTTCTAGGGCACGTCTTCGGCCGATTCGGAGACCAGTTCCGACGACACCGTCCCGATGACGTGACCGCTGCGGTCGAGCAGTGGGCCGCCGCTGTTGCTGGGCTGGAGTAGGTGCTGAAAACTGATATTAACGGAAATCGTCGTTGAAGCCCGAAAGTGCTCTGATCATGCCGTCCGTCACGTTGCCGAATGACGACAGCGTGCCATGCAGCGGAAACCCGATGACCACGATGGCTTGCCCTCGGAAGACATGGCGGGCTGCGCCGATTTGACGCGCCGGACGAGCGTGCCGATCGCCGGTTTCGAGACCGAGACATTGGCAAGGACCTTCGCGCGCCTGATGGATGCGGGCGCCATCCCAGATTGCCAGCCCGATGTCATTCAGGTGGGCGGGTTATCGGAACATCGAAAGATTGCTGCTTATGCCGGGTTGTGCGGGCTCCACGTCACCGGCAAGAACTAGGGCACCTGTGTGGACAGGCCGCGACCCTGGTGCTGCTTTATGCCGTGCCCCATGGCGACTATTTCGAAAACGAGGCCGATCTCCCCTGCCGTGGCGCGAAGAGATCGCCGCGGAACCTTATCTGGCGATGGAGGATGGACTGGTCGCACCCACTGATCGGCCCGGTCACGACGTGCGTATTGATGAGGCCGCCCTGACACCCTGGCGCATCGCCCATGGCCTTTCGCAACAAGTCTGGGCTAGCTCTCTGAAACCAGCATGTCTGCGGCCTTTTCGGCGACCATGACCGCGGGTGCGTTCGTGTTCCCGATGGCACGACGGGCATGGCCGAGGCATCGACCACGCGGAGACCGCACACGCGGCTGTCGGTGGCCGCGAGGGGATTGTCGTCCGTGCCCATGCTGAAGGTGCCCACGGGGTGATAATTGCTGATCGCGAGTCGCTTGATGGCTCGTGCAAGGCATCGTCGCTCGCAGCGCCGGCGCCCGGAGACAACTCCACACCGCGGAGGCGCCCGAACGCCGGTTGTGCGACAATCTTGCGGCCGCTGCCGACGGTATTCCATAAGCTCCCTGCGGTCCGACTCGGCGGAGAGATTAGTTCGGATCGGTACGCGGGGCATCAAAGAAATCGCGCAACCGCAGTTTCTCGCGGCCCTTGGCCGCACGGATGAGGCACTAGCCGGGTTCGAATCCGCGATCGAGATTGGTGACAGGGATCTGGTGCGTGCCTACCAGTCGCGTATGACCGCCAGAGGCTAAAGTCCCGGCCCCATTGATAGCGGTTACGGCGGGCGCACGAGGGAAGCGCTCATCGCCTGTGCATCGCCGAGGCCTGCAACCTGCTTCATGATCCCTGACATCCGGTATCTCCCCTTGCGGAGTTCCACCCGGCGGTCATGGTGCGCCAAACACAGGCCCACATTTCTTACAGTCACGCAGTTCTGATGTGGAACTCCAGATAGTATACTCGGGTTGTTGCCGCTTGGGAAGGCAGCTATCCGGGGCAGCAATTCGAGCGTAGCGAAATGATCTGCTTGTAGCCGGGAATGCGCCGCTCTGTGTCTGGGGAGGTGCACGGAAATGGGAGTTTGCGGCATTGTGACCGAGCCGGTGTTGCTGCTGCTCACTCTTGCGGCATGCCTGATCCTCGGATATGGCCTGCATGCATGGAAATCGCGCTCGCGCCGGAAACGCCACGGCTGGTGACCGGTTGCTGAGCCGGGTTTGGACACCGTTCGATGTGGCGTGGCGGACGTGTGTGCAGTTGCATGAGCGATGCCGCCGCGGCAATGCGGAGATTGAAGGAGCTGTATAACGTGTCCTTGTCCGTCTATCGCAAGCTCGCGTGGTTTGGTGCCGCGACTTGTTTTCTGATCATCGTTCTGGGTTCCCTCTTGACACGCGTCGAAGTCGTCGGTGACCTGGGCAGCGACAAGTTCCAGCACCTTCTTGTCTATGGCGCATTGGCGGCTTTCCTGTTGTCGACGGGTCCGCTCTGGATGCAGCGCGTCCTCGTCGTGCTGGGTGGCTGCGTGTTGCTGGGCGGCGCAATCGAGATTATCCAGCCGTTTGTCGGGCGTCACGGAAGCTGGCTGGATGTCGCGGTGAACGCTGCAGGGGCCATGCTGGGATTCCTGATTGCATGGTTGGGCTATCGGGTCATGATCAGGCGTGCATGATCGCGCCTGGACAATTCCACGCGGTTGAGCACGTCTTTGTCTGGCCGAATGCAACGCCCCGGGAAGATTGACATGATACGAGACAGCACTTCCCGGTTTCGAATGGAACAGGTCGATGCGTTCTGCCGCGAACACGTCGCTCGCCATGCAGCGGCGTGGGAGCGCGAACGGCGCTATCCCGGCGATGCGATGGCGGCAGCAAGCAGGGCCGGCCTGACGGGATTGATGGTGCCCGCCGAACAGGGCGGACTGGGCCTGGGATTGAAGGAAACGGCCGAGGTCGTTTCGAGAATTGCTTCCCATGACATGGGCCTGGCGTTTGCCCTGAAGGTGCACGCCAACTTCACGGCCAGCCTGGTGGCTTCGGAAAACCCGCTGAGTCGCCGTTATCTCGACGATCTGCTCGCCGGGCGGCTGATCGGTGCGTTTCTTTTGACCGAACCCGGCGTGGGGAGCGATGCCACGGCGATTGCCACCGCGGCAAGACGTGAGGGCGACAGCTGGCTGATCGAGGGGGAAAAAGCCTGGATCACAAACGGCGTCGCGGCTGGCCTGCTGAAGGTCTTTGCACAGACAGACCCCTCGAAGGGATGGCGCGGTATTGCCGCGTTCCTGATCGAGGCCGATGCAAACGGTGTCGAACGCCTTCCCGCCTACGGCATGATGGGCGGGCATTCCAGTGGCGCCTGTGGCATCCGCTTTTCTTCGGTCCGGGTCGAGGAATCCGCCATGATCCATGCGCCGGGCGACGCGTTCAAAGGTGCGATGAAGGGCATCAACATTGCCCGCGCAGGTGTGGCGGCCATGTGTTGCGGCATGATGCAGGCAGCGCTGGACACCGCTCTAGCGTGCATCACCCGGCGTAAGGCCTTTGGAGGCACCATCGCCGACATGCAGGGTGTGCAATGGATGCTCGCCGATGCCGCCACTGACCTGGAGGCTGTGCGCCTGCTGACCCGCGAAGCGGTCGAGCGGTTCGACCGGGGTGAGGATGCGATGATCGCTTGCGCGCACGCCAAGAAGTTCGCCACCCGCGCGGCCTGGAAGGCGATCGCAGATTGCATGCAGGTGATGGGCGCGCGGGGATTCCGCACGGACGACGAAAACCCCGTTGCCCGCCACCTGGCCTGCGCCAAGATGGCGCAATGGCTCGATGGCGCGACGGAAGTGCAGAACGTGGTGATTGCCAGGGACCTGCTGAAACGCGCTGGAACGTCCTGACGCCATGGCGGCACGGCGTTCAGGCTGGCGTTTGGGAACGGTTCGCGAGGTCGCTGTGGCCTGGCAGATCTTGGACCGTCTGGAACGCGCCGCGTCCTTGGGCCAGGCCTTCGAGGATTGCCTCAACAGTACGGTGGAGGCCGACGGGCGCGCATCGGTCCAGGCGGGCAAGGCCTGGCCGGGAGAGCAGCGCATTGTGCTGCATCAGGAACTCTTGAAGGAAGGCAGGGAGCAGGACCGGGATTCAACCTTCCTGCACGAATGCGCCCACATCCTGGCCGACCGCCATTACGGCAAGCCCTGCCGCCATGGTCCGCTATGGCGCGCGACCATCGTGATGCTGGGCGAGCTGCCCGTGACGCATCACGAAATTCCCTATCTCTCGCGCCAATCCCATGCCAGCTATGTCTGGACCTGCACGGCCTGCGGCGAGACCTATCCCTTCGTGCGCAAACCGCTGCGGCGCATCCGGGATTGCTATTGCCGTCACTGCGGGCCCGACAGGGGCGTGCTCAAGCAGACGATGCCCTGAAGAAAAAACCGGTGGTCAGGCGTCGTTGGCGCCCATCAACATCGGCTGGGGCGTCACGGCGGTCACCGAAACCTCGACATTCATGCCCAGATAGTCCGCGGGATCGCCGTTGAACGTGCCGCGCAGCGGAATGGCCTGTTCGGGAATGCGCGCCACGCCCACGCGGAACAGATTCTTGCCGCCGATGATGCCGTTGGTCGGGTCGAATTCCACCCAGCCCGCGCCGGGAAGATAGATCTGGGCCCAGGCGTGGGTCGCGCCGGCACCGCGTACCTCGACACCGCTCACCCCGTCGAGTGCGGGGTCGTAGAGGTAGCCCGTCACGAACCGCGCGGCCAGGCCAAGGCCGCGCGCGGCCTCCATGAAGAACACGGCATAGTCACGGCAGCTGCCGGTAGCCAGCCCCATGGTTTCCATTGGGGTTTGCACGCCCGGTTCGTCGCGCGCCTGATAGCGGAAATCGTTGTAGATCGCTTCGGTCATCGCACCCAGAACGTCCATGGTGCGGCTCTTGCCGCGCTCGCTCAGGAAACGGCGCGCCCAGGCTTCGATTTCTCCGTTCGCATCGGGATAGTGCCTTTCAGTCATACGCGACAAGTCGGGCTGTTCGCCGATGGGATAGACGAAGGGCAGGGTCTGGGCCGATTCCTCGATCGGGTAGTCATAGGCTTCCGCACCGTAGTGCTCGATTTCGATGTGGCTTTCAAAGCGCAACGTTTGCGCTGCTTCCTCGAACGTCACAATGGTGATCGAGTTACCGTAGACGTCGTGATACCAGCGCAGGTCCGCTGCCGGTTGCACGTTCATCGTGACGTCCAGAATGCGTAGATCGTGACTGTACCGGGGCCGGAACAGCCAGTAATGCGGCCCGAACGACATCGGGTTGCGATACGAATAGGTCGTCGTGTGATGGATCCGCAGTTTTTCCATGAGGCGCCAAAATCGGTCTGGTCGGGGGTTATCGGCAACGGCGTGATTCGCCATCGGCCAGCCTGCGCAGGCTACGACATTATTTGAAGAACACAGCCGATATTCTGATCGCCATGTCATCAAGCCGGATCTGGATGTTGTCGACGAATTCCGCAAGGTCCGTCTGCAGAGCCCTGCCGAAGGGCCGTGATTCCAGCGCTTCCAGCAAAGGATTGATGTCCCTTCGAACTTCGCTGGCCCGATGCAATCCACAGTGACGGCGCATGCCATAAAGCAGGCTGTCGACCTGGTAGACGGAACAGGCGACCGACCGGGGATAGGCTCGGTCCAGCAGCAGGAAGTCGGCGACCAGTTGGGGGTCCATGCCCCTGGGATGGATCCGCCGGAAGGCATGATAGCCCGCGGCAGAGCGCAACAGCGCATTCCATTGGGAAATATCGATCGCCGCATAGTCGTCGGCATCGCCGGTCAATAGGTGGGACTTGATGTCGATCAGGCGGGTCGTCTGCCCCGCGCGCTCGATCGCCTTGCCCAGCTGGTAAAAGTACCAGACCTGATCGCGGTGCAGGGTGCCTTCCAGAATGCCCGTGTGGGTCTGACAGCTTTCCTTGATCACCGCGCACACGGCGGAAAGCTGGTCCAGGCGAATGTCGCGCCGCGTCAGGCTGCAAAGCCACGTGTGGAAGATATTGAGTTGGCGCCACATCTCCGTGCTGATGAGATGACGCATGGTGCGCGCATTTTCCCGCGCGCCATCAAGGCACGAACGGATCGAATTGGGCGCATTGCGCTCAAGCGTGTAGAAATGCACCACCTCGCGCACTGTCGCCTTTTCGCGTTTCTTTAAAAAGACGTCTTCCTCGCCGTGCAGGCGCAGGATGGGGAGCCAGACCTCTTCCTCGCTGCTGTCGCGGGCAAAGGTCTCGTTCACGTCCAGAATGCGCGCGAGGTTTTCGGCCCGCTCCATGTAGCGGCCCATCCAGAACGCGTTTTCCGCGAAACGCGCGAGAAGGTTATCCAAGAACCCAAGTATCCTTTGATCCGCCACCCTGGGACGAATTCACGATCAGCGATCCGGGCGGCAGCGCCACGCGGGTCAGGCCGCCGGGAAGGACCCAGGTATCCCTGCCGGTTACGACGAACGGACGCAGATCGACATGCCTTGGTTCCACCGTGCCGTCGATCAGCGTGGGCGAAACCGACAGCTTGACCATAGGCTGGCTGATGTAGTTCTCAGGGTCCGCCTTGACCGCGCGGCGGCAAGCGTCGAGTTGACGTTTGCTGGCATGGGGACCGACGGTGATGCCATAGCCGCCCGACTCGCCGACCGGTTTGACGACCAGTTCCTCGAGATGGCCCAGGGTGTAGGCGAGGCCCTCCGTCTCACGGCATATATGGGTGGGGACGTTGGCGAGGATCGCTTCTTCGCCAAGGTAATACTCAATGATGCGCGGCATGTAGGCATAGGTGGCCTTGTCGTCGGCGATTCCCGTGCCGACCGCGTTGGCGAGCGAGACATTGCCCTTGCGATAGGCCCCGACCAGACCCGGGACACCCAGCATGCTGTCGGGGTTGAAGGCATCGGGGTCCAGAAAATCATCGTTGAGACGCCGGTAAATACAGTCCACGCGCGCTGGCCCCTTGGTCGTGCGCATGTAGACACGATCCTTTTCGACATAAAGGTCGCTTCCTTCGACCAGGGGTACCCCCATTTCGCGGGCCAGAAAGACGTGTTCGAAATAGGCGGAATTGAAGGCGCCGGGCGAAAGGAGCACGACCTGTGCGTCGTCCTTTGATATTGGTGCGGCATCGGTCAGCGCGTCGTGAAGATGCAGGCCGTAATCGGAGACCGAACGGATGGAGAGGTCGTGCGCGAGGTCAGGGAACGAACGCATCATCAGGTGGCGGTTTTCCACGACATAAGAAACCCCCGAAGGCGTGCGTCCGTTATCCTCCAGCGCCAGGAAATTGCCGCGGTCGTCGCGCACCAGATCGGTGCCGCAGATGTTCACATAGGTGCCGTGGGGCAGATCGAGCCCTTCCATCACCTCTTGGTAATTGTCGTTGCCCAGGATGAGTTCTTTTGGAACGACGCCATCTTTCAGGATCTTGGCGTCGTGGTAAACGTCGTCGAGGAACAAGTTGATCGCCTGGACGCGCTGCTGCACCCCGGTTTCGATACGGTGCCAGTCCTCGGACGAGAGCACGCGGGGGATGACGTCGAAGGGCAGGATACGGTCGATGGCATCGCTGTCGGAATAGACCGTGAAGGTGATGCCCAGATTGTAGAGTTCGCGTTCTGCGTCCCGGGCGCGCCGCTGCAGTTCATCGGGCTTCAGGCTCGAAAGGCGCTTGCGCACGACGTCGGCATGGCACGCCAGCTTGCCGTGGCGTCCCGTCAACTCGCACCAGAACGCGCCCGCGCTGTAGTCTTTGAGAGTACCCTTGCGTGAAGCCATTACGCGGAGTCTAACATGACAGCGGGCAGGGAAAGCAACTTGCTAGCAAAGCAGACAGGAGCGGCAAGACCTTGGCCAACGATGACGGACGCCTGAACGGGTTGACCGGTCGCCTGCGCAACCGCAATGCGCACCTGCTGCGCCACCGTTGCAAGGAAGGTTTCGACCGGCTCAACATCGTTCTCTTCATCATTTTCGCCATGGCGTTCGGATTAGCGATGGCGTTCGTCAACGAACCATTCGCGCTACCCTCGGCGGGGTCGCCCCAAGCCGAAGTCATCGACGCCGAGGTCGCGCAGGCCTGCAATCAGGACCTTTCCGACTCCTTCGTGCTGTTCTGCGAGGAACGGATTCTGGGCGGGCACCGCTGGACCTATTACCAGAATCAACTGATGTTCGACGAACTGGGCTGGCTCTATCTCGTCATTCTTGCCGTTGTCTTCCTGGCTTTGGCCTGGCCCACGTTCCAGTGGGTGTGCGAAGGATTTCGCACGGCGAGAAACCCCGGTCTCAAAGAGGATTAGCGTCGGAACTCCGGGCGTTTCATTGCGACTCGCGTTCGCTCTGCAGAGCGTTGCTGGCCGACTGCCAGAACTCGGTCATCGCCATGGCGAGCACGATCGCGACGATGACGGCGAACGAGATCGATCCGATGGAGATCGCGAGGCCGATCAGCAGTGCGCCCAGCAACCCCACGCCGACGATGCCGGCAACCAGATTGATTTTGGCTTCGCTCATGCCTTTTCTCCGTTCTGACCGGTTTGGGTATCGATATGGCTCAGCAGCCAGTTTGCCGTGCGCAGCAGCGGGCCATCGCCATGACGCTGTCCCACCAATTGTACGCCGATGGGCAGCCCGCTGGAACCGTGCAGGATGGGCAGCGACAGGGCAGGGACACCCAAAAGGGACCAAAGGGTGGAAAAGACCGGACTGCCGGTGAACTCAAGACCTTTGGGTGCCTCGCCCGACGTGGCCGGACAGAGGACGGCATCCACTTCGCCGAATATCTCACCCAGCATCGTGTGCAACGCATCGATACCTTCGACGGCGCGCTGGTAGTTCAAGGCACTTACCCTGCAGCCCTCTTCGATCTGGCGGATAAGGTTTTCGCTCATGCCCTCGGCGCGCCGGTTGTATTCACGCTCCAGATTGAGTGCGAGCTCGGCCGTCATGATGGTCTTGTGCCACTCCATACCAGTCGTGAACGCGTCGGGAAGTTCGATGCGCACCAGGCGCTTGGCCAGCACATCGCACAGTTCTTCGAACCCGCCCTGGACGTCGTCGTCTGCCTGGTTCCATACCGGGGTTTTCACAAAGCCGATGCGGGGCGTGGCTGGTGGGCTCTGCTTGACGTGTTCGGCTAGGCGCGGCGAGGCGACCGGGTGCATGTCGGGATCACGGCCGTCATAGACCATCATGGTCTGCGCCAGAAGTGCTGTATCCTCCAGGCTGCGCGCGAACGTGCCGACATGATCCAGCGTGCGCGAGAGCTGCAGCACCCGGTGGCGCGAGATCAACCCCTTGGTCGGCTTGTAGCCATAGACGCCGCAATAGGAGGCCGGGCGAATCACCGAGCCGTTGGTCTGTGTGCCGACCGCTCCGGGCACCATGAACGACGCGACCGCGGCCGCCGATCCGCTGGAGGACCCGCCGGGCGTGTGCTCCTTGTTGTGGGGATTGCGCGTCTTGCCGGGGTGATAGGTCGCGAATTCGGTCGTGACCGTTTTCCCCATGATGACCGCACCTGCCTGACGCAGCGCGGCGACACAACTTGCGTCATGGCCCGGCGTGCGCCCGGCATGGAGCGGCGAGCCGTCCTCGGTCGGCAAATCGTGGGTATCCAGAATGTCCTTCACCCCGATCGGCACACCGTGCAGTGGGCCAATGTTCCGGCCGGTACGGCGCAGACCGTCGGCATCCGCTGCCTGCTTGCGCGCGTGTTCGGGATCGAGGTGCGCCCAAGCCTGAATGTCGAACTCCAGACCGGCGATGCGGTCCAGGCATACGTCGACAAGGTCGAGGGATGTGATCTTGCCGTCGCGGATGCGTTCTGCCGCCTCCACCAATCCAAGTCCTGCGAGATCGTCGGTCATCAGCCGAACAGATAGACCGGCAGCCAGAGCGCGATACCCGGGAAGACGTAGAGCATGAACATCGCGATCAGTACCATAAAAAGGAACGGCATGACGCCGCGGAAGATGTTCATCAATTGGACGTGGGGCGGGGAGACGCCCTTCAGATAGTACGCTGCCATGGCCATGGGCGGTGTCAGGAACGAGGTCTGCAGGTTGAGCGCGACCAGAATGCCAAACATCAGGGGATCGATGCCGAAGATCGCCAGCATGGGCAGGAAGATAGGCACGAAGATGATGATGATCTCGCTCCACTCCAGCGGCCAGCCCAGCAGGAAGATAATGAGCTGTGCCAGGATCAGGAACATGATCGGCGAGAGTTCCAGGATCAGGACCCATTCCTCGATCAGCTTGTGGCCGCCCAGATAGGAGAACACCGAGGCGAAGGTCCATGAGCCCACGAATAGCCAGCACACCATGGCCGAGGTGCGCGCGGTCAGGAACACGGCCTCTTTCAGGCGTTTCCAGGTCAGTGCGCGATAGCAGGCCGCCAGAACCAAACCGCCGAACGAACCCACGCCGGCGGCCTCCGCAGGTGTGGCGATGCCGGCCAGAATGGCGCCCAGGACCGAGAGGATGAGCACGGCCAGCGGCACGAAGGAGGTCAGCAGCATCCAGATGATTTCGCGGATCGGCGGCACCGTTTCTTCGGGCGGTTTGGGTGCCAAGCGCGGATTGAGCGCGGCGCGGCCCACAACATAGATCATGTAAAGCGATGCCAGCATAAAGCCGGGGAAGAGTGCGGCGGCGTAGAGCCGCACGGGCGATATCTGCGCGATCGCGGCATAGACGATGAGCATGATGCTGGGCGGGATCAGAATACCCAAACAGCCGCCCGCGCAGATCACGCCGGCAGCGAACCTTTCATCATAGCCGGCCTTCAGCATGACCGGGAAGGCGAGCAGGCCCATCAGCGTCACCACGGCGCCGACGATGCCCGTGGCGGTGGCGAAGAGGGCGCAGGTCGCCAGGGCCGCGACGGCCATGGAACCCGGCAGGTGCCGCGCCGACATCTGCAGCGTGAAGAACAGGCGATTCACGATGTTGGCCCGTTCGACCACGTAGCCCATGAACAGGAACAGCGGCACGGCCACCAGCACCTCATTCGACATGACCGAGAACGTGTTCTGCACGAACAGGTCGAAGATGCGGTTGTCGAGCAGATGATCCATGCGGTCGGGCCGCATATAGGCGTAGTAACCGAAGCCCAATCCCATCGCGATCAGCGTGAAGGCGATGGGAAAGCCCAGCAGCACGATGAGGATGAAGAGCGCCAGCATCGCGATGGCGATCATCGGATCGCTCATTGCGAGGTCCCCCTGTTTTCCAGGTTCGCGGCTTCGGCATCATGATTGATGTCGTGCAGGTCCTGGGCTTCGTTCATCAACATGACTTCGGTCTCTTCGATGTCGGCCATGCGTTCGGGCCACACTCCGGTGCGGATGCAGCGGATGCAGCGAACGGTTTCCGAAATCCCCTGCAGGAACATCAGCACGCCCGCGACGGGAATGATGGTCTTGAAGAAGTAGATCTGAATCTGTGCGGGACTGTTCCAACTGTATTCCTTGTAACTCCAGGAATCGGCCGCGTAATAGGTGCCCGAAACGATCAGCGCGATCGCGCCGGGAAAGAAGAAAATGATGTAGAGAACCAGATCGACGATGCCCTGCCATTTATGTGGCAACAGGCGGTGGATGACGTCGCCGCGCACATGGCCGTTGCGCGACAGGGTATAGGCGCCGGTCATCATGAAGAGCGCGCCGTACATCTGCACGCTCATGTCGAACGCCCAGACCGTGGGATGATTGAAGACGTAACGCGACACAACCTCGTAAACGGTCGCAAACGTCAGGACCAGAATGCACCAGGCAAAAGCCTTGCCGGTCCAGGTCGACAAACGGTCGATGGCATAAAGAGATGCGTTCATCGTGTCATGGGATCAGGCCGAAACATAGAACCGGGGCGGCGCCGAAACGCCGCCCCGAATTCCAAACCGATGCTGAACTAGACCGGTTCGCCGAAGTAATGGCGATAGGCGCCGGCATAATCGGGCGCGTTGACCAGCTCGTAGGCGCCGACACGTTTTGCCCACATCTTCTGGGAGTCCACGACCTTGGCGAAGTAGGGATCGCCCATGAATTCCTTGAGAACCGTATCCCAGGCCATGAGCTGTGCAGCCATGACCTCGTCTGGCGTGCGGTAGACGTTGACGCCGAACTCCTGCTTGAGCGCGATGAGGTCGTTCGAGTAGCGGTCCTGATACTTCCACGACATGTCGGCGGAAGCCGATTCGGAGGCATACTTCAGGATGGCGCGCTGTGTCTCGTTGAGATCCTGGAACACGTCCTTGTTGAAGATGATCTCGAAAGTCTCCTGCGACTGATGAAAGCTCGCCAGGTGATAGTGCTTGGAGACGTCCTGCATGCCGAAATCCTTGTCGGACGTCGGATTGTTGAACTCCGCGGCATCGATCAGGCCGCGCTCCATGGCGGGCTGAATTTCGCCGCCGGGAAGCTGCACAACCGACATGCCCATTTCCTGGAGCACGTTGGCGGCTAGACCGACGGTGCGGTACTTCAGCCCGTTGATCTGATCGACGTTGGTAATGTGCTGCTGGAACCAGCCAAAGGGCTGTGCCGGCATCGGGCCTGAGAAAAAGCCGGTGACTTCCAGACCCAGGATGTCATTCAGCAGTTCGTCATAGAGAGCCTGGCCCCCGCCGTAGTTGATCCAGCCCAGAAGCTGGTTGGCGGTCCAGCCCCAGCAGGGTCCGGTGCCGAACAGCGAGGCGGCTGGGTTCTTGGAGTACCAGTAGGCGGTCACGAGATGGGCGCCATCAAGCACGCCGTTGCTGACGGCGGTCTGCATCTCGGCGGTTTTCACGACGGCATTGACATCCAGATAATCGATGCGCAGCGAACCGCCCGACATCTGGTTGACGCGCTCGACATAGTCGAGAGCGAATTCCTTGAAGATACCGCTGCCCCAGGCGCCCTGCATCTTGATCACGGTGGTGTCCTGCGCGCGCGCGACATGCGGCGCGGTGACGGCGGCGGCCGCGCCGACGGCGGCGGTCGCACCGCCGGTTAGAAACTTGCGGCGGTTGGCCGTTTGCGTGGTTTTTTCTTCAGACATTGGATTTTCTCCCCAGGAAGTGTTGCGCCAGTTTTGTTGAAGGCCCGTCTTTTGTTGAAGGCCCGTCGGCCTGGTTGCCCTAAGCACTTCGTACGGCAATCGACAGACTGTCACAAGCGTATCCGGCGGTGATATGACCCTTGCCGATGCCTCCAATCGGGAGAGTTGCGTGGAATCAGTCGAAACAGTCGTCGTGGGTGCGGGTGTCGTGGGGCTCGCGGTCGCTCGGGCGCTGGCGCTTTCGGGGCGTGAGGTTGTGATTCTGGAGGCAAAAGGCGCGTTCGGCTCGGAGATCTCGTCACGCAACAGTGAAGTCATTCATGCTGGAATCTATTACCCAACCGGCAGTCTGAAGGCGCGACTCTGCCTCGCCGGTAAATGGCAACTCTACGACTATTGCGAGGTGCATGGCATCGATTTCCGGCGCTACGGCAAACTGATCGTGGCGACCCAAGAGGACGAACTGGAGGTTCTCAGAGCATTGAAGGCCAAAGCCGTCGAAAACGGAGTCGGCGACCTTGTCTGGCTCTCCAAGGCGGAGGTCGCCGAACGGGAGCCGGAACTCAACGCTGTCGGGGCTCTGCTTTCGCCTTCGACCGGCGTTGTCGATTCCCACGGCCTGATGCTCTCCTATCTGGGGGACGCGGAGGGGGCAGGGGCCATGCTTGCGCTTCATGCGTCTGTGCTCGGCGGTGAGGTCCGGAACTCCGGGACCATTCTGGAGGTGGGCGGCGACATGCCGATGAGTCTGTCGGCGCGAGAGGTCGTGAACGCGGCGGGGCTTGGGGCGCCTGCCCTAGGGGCCGCGGTGCGCGGTCTTGCTCCAGAGACGGTTCCTCCACTTTTCATGGCCAAGGGTAACTATTACACGCTGGCCCGGCGTTCGCCCTTCTCCAGCCTGATCTATCCCGTGCCGATGAAGGCCGGTCTTGGCGTGCACGTCACCCTGGATCTGGGCGGCCAATGCCGCTTCGGCCCGGATGTCGAATGGGTCGATGCGATCGATTACGACGTCGATCCCAAACGCGCCGACGTCTTCTACGACGCGGTGTGGCGCTACTGGCCCGGCCTGCGTGACGGAGACCTGGAGCCCGGTTACGCCGGTATCCGGCCCAAGCTGCAGCGTTCCGGGGGCGCTGCCGCGGATTTCGTGATCCAAGGCCCACTCGACCATGGCGTCGCTGGTATGGTCAACCTCTTCGGCATCGAGTCGCCTGGCCTCACGTCGTCGCTGGCCATCGCGGATCTTGTCCGCGACCTGCTCGATGGCGGAAGATGATCAGGGCATCAGCCTGGCCGTGCGCCGGGCCGCCACGGCGATCTCGTCGTGCCCGATTCAGCCCAGGATGTTGTCGGCATCGGACTTTGCCGGATCACGGGCGACAAGCGCCACGGTGGCATCGGTGCTGCGCTCCATCGCCTTGATCACATTGACCACTAGAGCGTCCGCTCCCACCACGATATGCGTCACCGTTTGTCCGCCGTGCGCGGAGACCAAATCGACGCCCCTGCCGGATGTTTCGATCGTGTTGGACAGGGTGTTGTCTTCCGCGCTTTTCATGATGTCGCCTGCGCGCCGGGCGTGATCCATGGCACTCTGGAGTCCTTCGGGCACCACATGGCCGCGGCGCAGCAGCTTGATCGTGTAGACGCTCTCGCCGATCAGCAGCTTGCGCGTCGACCAAGACGCGGTCGTGGCGATCAGAACCAGCAGAATCGTGTTGTAGTCCAGCGTCATCTCATAGGTCATGGCGATGGCTGCCAGCACCGCGCCCGTCGCCCCGCTGATCGTCGTGGCCATACCCGATGGCGAAGGCGGCGATGAGTACCCCTAGATCGCCGAAAAGCGCCAGAGAGACATGGCCGAAAACCGCGCCCAGTGCAGCGCCCATGAAGAGCGAAGGCGAAAAGACGCCGCCTGACGCGCCCGAATCCAGCGTCGGACAGGTCGCCAGAAGCTTGAGCACGAACAGGATCAGCAGGAACCAGGGGTCGGATAGGAGCCCTTCCAGAATCTGCGTGATCGTGGCGTAGCCGACACCGGCAACACAATAGTGCCCGGCGACCTGCTGGACGGCATAGATCAGCACGCCCAGCATCATCATGCCGGTCATGTGCTGGACGATGTAACCGCCCAGCATGGATTCGAAAAGGTCTTCGGTCTTGTCCAGCGCTTTGATGAAGAGGCAGGACGCCAAGCCCAGAACGATACCGAAGGACACCACCAGCAACAGCACCTAGGGCGTGTCGGTATGGAAATCGTGGACGGCGAGGTCCGGGATATTGAAGGCCGGGACCAAGCCTGCCGTCAGGCGCGTGACATAGGCGCCCGCGACGCAAGCAAGCGCGACCGTCAGCAGGGTCTGCGCGTTGATCACCAGCAGATCAGTTCGCGGAATACCCATGCGCCCAAGCCGGCGATCATGCCGATCGCGACGGTGGCAAGGCGGACGACGATGGTGCTGCGCGTGGTTTGTTGGTCGATCTTCCTCTGTTTGCATGGACAATGCCTGTTCGGTTCGACATGTCTAGGGTCTAGATCGACCAGAGGCGGAATCATGGCAAAAAATGTTCAGCGGATGATGGCGGACGCGCGGGACGGCCTAGTGGAGTTGTCGCCGGGTGAGGCGCGGCATGCTCGAATTTCATCTCGATCCCGCCGCCATGCCCATATCGCTGACGGCTTCGGCGCTTGGGCAGAGGACGGGGGTCTGGTCAAGAAATAGCGGCCACTTGGATCGAATTGCTCGGGATAGCGAACGATGGCTGAATCAGTTTCACTTGATCTGGACGATGTCAGCGATCTGACGCGCCGTGTCCTCTTGGCGTATGGCACGACGCCCGAGAATGCTGGCCCGTCGACCATGCCGAAGGGATGTTCGCCGCCATCCTCTATCAGCCCGGTACGCGCCTGCTCGGCGACAGACGTCTGGCCGCGCGCAAGCGCACGGCCGATGAGGGCGTTGCGATCGGCGCGGCACTGCATCAGCAACTGGAAGGTTACGCTACGCGCTGAGCGATCCGTCATCGACAATCGGTCAGAACGATGACATCGGCTCCTTCAGGAACGCGGCCTCTTCCGGCGTCGTTTCACGGCCCAGAATGTCGTTGCGGTGGGGAAAGCGCCCGAAGCGGTCGATGATTTCGTGGTGGCGGTGGGCTGCTTCCAGGCACTTGTCGCGTTCGGGGCCGTGATACTGCCTCTCGACAAAGGCGACGTGGCGTTCCTGGTCCGCCACGTTCTCCGCGTGCTCAAAGGGGAGGTCCGCAAAGAGTTTCTGGACGTCGGTGTAGGCGTCCTTGTAGCCGCGTGCGTCGATCAGTTCGGCGAGTGCCCGGGCCTTGGGATCGCTGGCATACATGCGCGGGGTGCCGCGGAACATGTTGCGCGGCATCTGGTCGAGCAGGATGACTAGGGCCAGCGCGCCATCGGCCGTGTCGGACCAGTCTTCGAGTTTGCCGGCCCCTGCCCGTTCGTGGAGCGACAGGCAAACATCGCGGCATTGCCGGTCGAAGCCATCGTCCTTGGTGAACCAGGCTTTGCGCATGGTGGCCCAATCGGGGTTGTGCGGCGTGGCGAACCAGAAAGAGAGAACGGTATGAATGTCGCCGTGCATGGCTCTCAGGGATAATCGCAGCGCTCGGCGGTGACGAGAGCGAAGTTGCGGGGGCCTTCGGTGATGGCAAAGCGGTATTCGTCGCTGCCCAGGACGACCGCGTGGTTGATCGGCAGATAGCCTTCGGCCACTTCGGTCTCGCCCCCGATGGTGACGAAGCTGACCGACACCGGCTCGGCGGGATCGTACCAGGCAACGGGATTGTTGTTGGCGTCGCGCGCCGCCTCGCCTTCGCCCTGGACGGTCAGGCGGCTGTCGGCGAAGCCCGCGGAGGTGTCGGTGCCGCCGTGCAGGTGGGTCTTGACGATGATGCGCTTGGTGGTGAGTTCGGCATCGCAGTTGCGTTCATTGGCGACCAACTCGACGACCTCCACCAGGCGCCGCGCTTCAACGCCTTCGGCCAGACGCCGGGTCAGAAGCTGCCAGAGCACCGCGGTTTCGCCCTGCGGCACTTCGGTCTCATAGCGTTCGCGCCAGGTGGCGGCCTCGTCTGTCGCATCGTCCAATGCGTTGCGCGCCATGGATTCGGCGGTGCGTGCCCGGTCCGCATCGCTCTGCAGTTCGGCGACGCGATCCTCCAGGATCAGAATGCGGTTTTCGCTGTTGCGCCGGCCGGTATCGAACGAGAACCAGGCGACGCCTGCCAGAATCGCCACGCCCAGCAGAAAGCGCGCGATACGGCGTGTGCGCCGCTGCCGCGCCTCGCGCTGTACATCCCTGAATCTCCAGCCGCCCTGTCTCACCAAATGGGCCTCCTCTTGATGATGCGCCCCCGGCACTCACTATCATACCAACAGCCTTAAAGACGAACCCATCATTCGTCTTTAAGGCGCCCTCAGGTGCCGGGTGGGATGTAGGCGTTTACCTTCGACCCGATCGGGGCATCCCTTGGCTCACGCCTCAATGAGCGGCGGTGCTGCGGTTGCGGCCCTCCAACAGCCAATCAGGCCATTTCATCGGCCATTGGTATCAGATGGGTACGTCCCGCTGCAATCATCCAGGCAAACGTCTTAGAACCAGAATGTGGTTGTTGGAGGGCATCTCGACGAAACGTTCGTAATGCATGCTGTGCTCTTGGCCCGCCACGGCGATGTCATTGAGGTCGCGCACGCCCCATTCGGAGTTCTGCTGACGCAACATGCGGTTGAAGTTCTTGTTGCTCTCCGCGCCGTGCATGCCGTTGAAGGTAAACGGTCCATAGAGCAGCAGGACGCTGCTGGGCTCCAGCAGCTTTCCCGCCCCGGCGACCAGACCTTCGATGGCTTCTTTGGGCGCGCAGTGGATCATGTTGATCGAGATCATCATGTCAACCGGGCCACGCACGCCTTTCCACCATTTCGGTTTCATGACGTCGAGATCCAGCGGTTCGGCCATATTGGCGAGATCCTCGCCCCAGGCGCGTTCGCTGGTCCGCATGCGTGGATCGGGGTCGCTGGGTTGCCAGAGAATCTCTGGCAGTTTGCCGGCAAACAGTGCCGCGTGCTGGCCCGGACCGCTGCCGATTTCGAGAACCTGCAGTCCGGGCCGGTGCATGGCCTTCAAGACTTCCAGAATGGCCTCGCCGTTGCGTGCTGCAGCCGGCGCATGGAGCCGTTCGTCGGGCGGAGAAGCCATCGTGGAATTCAGAGACCACGCGCGGTGTTGATCGCCGACAGCAGCGGTTTCGAGATTTCGCCCGTGGATGCCAATCCGTTCGATGTCTGGAAGGCGCGGATGGCTTCACGGGTCATCGGCCCGACAGCGCCGTCGACAGGCCCGGGACCGAAGCCCAAGGCGAAGAGGCCGTCTTGAACGGCGCGCGTATAGGCGCGCAGCAGGCCCTCACGGCGCAGCAGGCGTTCTGGCGATGCCGCGCCCTGCGCCAGAGCGCTGTTGAGCCGAGTCAGGAGCGTTTCGTCGGCAACGCCGGTTGCGGCATACCCGAATTCACGCTGGAACGCCTTGATCGCGCGTTCCGTGTTGCTGCCGGCCTTGCCGTCGGGGAGGCCCGGATCGAAGCCCATGGAGGCAAGCGCCTCCTGAATGGCGAGGGTTGTCGCTTCGCTGGCTGCTTGGACCGGCGCGAGAGGAAGTGTTGCGAATATGGCAGCCGCGCTCATTGCATGCAGGGCAGCGCGCCGGCTTCGAATGTGATCAACCATGATTACCTATTCTCTCCCGGGCTCGATTCGCCGACCTCCCGGTCCGCGGTTCTCTTGCTGCGGCGGTGTCGCTGCACCGGCTCCGGCATTACCACGCGCGAGAAACCGACCGCGCCCCGGTTCGGCTAGGACCTTGCCATTGTCCTACACGATCTCGCCGCGTGACAAGGTCCTCACCGGTGTAGCCGTCAGTTCCATACCCTCATAGGGCGTGTAGTCGACGTTATGGTGGAGCAGGACATTGGAAAGCGTGGTCTTGCGCTTGGGGTCCCACAAGACGATATCGGCATCGGCACCGACGGCAAGCATGCCCTTGCCTCCGCCCAGACCAGACCGTACATGCGCGCCGGATTGGTCGCGGTCAGCGCGACGAATTCGCTGGCCGTGATGCGCCCCTTGGCCACACCTTCCGAAAACATGAGCGGCATACGAGTTTCCAGTTTCGGCATGCCGTTGGCGATCTTGGTGAACGGCGCATCGGTCCCATGCGCCTTCTTCCCGCCAGAGTCTTCGAACCGGGAAGGAGAATGGTCGGAGGAAAAGACCTGCAGGGTGCCATGTTTCAGCGCACGCCAGAGGGATTCGGGATTGGCGCGGTCGCGCGGAGAGGGCGAACACGTGAACTTCGCACCTTCTTCATTCGTCACATCAAGAATTTCTAAAATCACTTTGTTATCAGTGTGATATGCATCATATATCATAAATACCTTAAAGGGTGTATAACCCTGATGGACGAGCGACGGCAGATCCTGACCCAGAATCTGCGGGGATGGGTCGGTGACGGTAGATGAATGCCGTAGTCGATCATCACCTTACCCTCGGCGCTGGCTTGGTAGGCCGTCACGGTCTCGCGCAACGGCTCACCCTGGACCTGGGTCGCGAAGGACAGAATAGTCATGTGCTGCTCTCGAAATCGTCGGCGCAGACAACGCCGCCATAAGTCGGTTGCGCCAGATGGCAGTGGGTGTCGATCCCGTCTGACATCACCAGCAATTCGCCCGCATCAGCAGTCCTCCGGTCCGCACCTGTGATGGATTCGGCGAGCATCACCACCTTGCCGCCGCGGATGCGATGTCGAACGCTCCGGCCATCAGGTCTCGCCAACCTCCTCGGGCGTCTTGCCGACAATCTCCCGGTAGATTGAAGGATCGGTGGCGCCTTCGCTGGCAATCAGCAGGACATCGGCGTCAGGGCCGAGATGCACGGCGTCGCGCGCCAGCGTGTTTTCGGTCACGGCCATCAGGCCCGCCAGACCCGCCGAACCGGACTCTCCAACCACCAGCGGACTGTCTCCGGCGCCATCGGCCAGCAACTTCATGGCGTCACGCGCGAAGCGGTCGTCGATGGTGATGAAAGCGTCCGCGCCGGTCTGCAGAATGGCCCAGGCCAGAGGCGATGCTTCGCCGGCCGAGAGACAGGCCATGACCGTATCGAGCGACCCCAGACCCTGGGCCATGCCACCCTGGATCGCGCTCTGATAGAGGCAGTCGGCCTCATGGGGTTCGACCACCGTGCAGAACGGCCTCTCGGTCCCCCAGTCCTGCCAGAGCGGGCCGATGGCGGCACAGGCAAGGCCACCCACACCGGCCTGCACGAAAAGATGGCTGGGACGCTCGTCGTTCATCTGCTCCATCGCTTCGCCCATGATGACGGTGTAGCCCTGTTTCACCCAGGCGGGGATTTCTTCGTAACCGGGCCAGGAGGTATCCGAAACGATAATCCAGCCGTTCTCTTTGGCATCTTCGGCGGCTTGGCGCACGGAGTCGTCGTAGGAACCGCTCACCCGCGCGATCTCGGCGCCATAGGCGGCGATGGCATCCTCCCGGCCCTGGCTGACATGGGCGTGGAGGTAGATGACGCAGCGCGCGCCGGCAAGTTGGGCGCCCCAGGCGACGGCGCGCCCATGGTTACCGTCGGTCGCGCAGCACACCGTGACCCCGGCGACCGCGTCCTTTACCTTGCCGGCCATGATGTCGGGAATGGCCGCTCCGGTTTCGCGCTGAAGAATGCGCATCACGCCATAGGCACCGCCCAGCGCCTTGAAGCTCTTCAGCGTGAAGCGCCTGCTCTCGTGTTTGAGGCGCAGGCGCTTGATACCGAGCTTTTCGGCCAGATGCGGCAGTTCGACCAGCGGCGTGGGAGCGTAGCCGGACCAGGATACGATCGTCTCGTGTGCCATCTTCCGGCTGTCGTGATCAATCACGACCTGCTGATCGGGGCCATAGGCGGCATCGCGGTCGCATTGCCAGTTGAGATGCAGGCGCAAAGCCGGCTTGGATACTGGGTTGTCCATGGCGCAGAACTTATCGACCCCTGTGGCCCGCAACAAGTCGAAGAACTGTGACGACCTGTCTTGGCGGATGCCCTGTTGTGGCTAGAATGCGCCACCTTATCGAACATTTGTCGTTTTGGAGTATCCATGAAGTACCGCCGTCTCGGCCGCACCGAGCTCGACGTCAGTCTGATCTGTCTTGGCAGCATGAACTGGGGGAGCAGTAACACTCAAGCCGAAGGCCATCAGCAGATGGACTATGCACTCGATCAGGGCGTGAACTTCATCGACACGGCCGAAATGTACGCCGTGCCGCCTACGGAGAAGACCTATGGCCGCAGCGAGGAGGTCATCGGCACGTGGATGAGGGCGCGCGGCAACCGTGACAAGGTCATCATCGCGACCAAGGTCGCCGGGCCCGACGAGCGCCTGCACTACATTCGCGTCGGCAACCCGCGCCTGGATAAGAAGAACATCGATCAGGCGATCGACGCCAGCCTGCAACGGCTCCAGACCGATTATGTCGATCTCTACCAGCTTCACTGGCCGGACCGGGACACGAACACCTTCGGACAGTTGGGGTATCAGCATCCTGAAGACGATGACTCCGTGCCTCTCGAAGAGACGCTGTCTGCGCTCGCCGATCTGGTGAAGGGCGGAAAGGTGCGCCATCTGGGAATTTCCAACGAAACGCCCTGGGGCACCATGCGGTTCCTCCACCTGGCCGAGACCATGGGGCTGCCGCGTATGGTGACCAACCAGAACCCCTACAGCCTGCTCAACCGCACCTTCGAGCAGGGCTGTGCCGAGATTGCTATGCGCGAACAGGTGGGCCTCTTTGCCTATGCTCCGATGGCCGCGGGGGCGCTTTCGGGCAAATATCTCGACGGCGCGCGTCCGGAAGGCGCGCGCATGACGAAGTATCCGGACAACACCCGATATCTCGGTCCGCCCAACGCGGAGCCGGCGACCCGGGTCTATGTCGAGCTTGCCAGAAAGCACGGGCTCGATCCCGGTCTGATGGCGCTCGCCTTCGTGAACCGGCAGCCCTTCCTGACCTCGAACATCATCGGCGCCTCGTCCATGGAGCAGTTGGAGACCGATCTCACCAGCGTCGATCTTGAGCTCTCTCCCGACGTGCTCAAGGGCATCGAGGACATTCACAAGCTCTATACCTACCCCTGCCCATGAGCGACGGGTATCTCGATATCCACTACGCGCGGACCCGCACGCCTGATGCGCGCCGGCCCCCGCTGGAGGGGCACGTCAAGGCGCAGGTCTGCGTTATCGGCGGTGGCCTGGCCGGGCTCAACACCGTGCTGGGCCTCGCCGAACGCGGCGTGGCCGACGTCGTGTTGCTGGAGGCCGAGCGTGTCGGGTGGGGCGCCTCGGGGCGCAACGGCGGGTTTGTCGGCGCCTCCTATGCCGCCGAGACTGGTTCCCTGATCGACAACGTGGGGCTCGACCACACCAAACGGCTGATCCATCTGGGTCAGCAGGCTGTCTCGCTGATCCAGAAACGCATGGACAACTACGGCATCGACTGCGGCCCCAATCCCCATGGCCATGTTGTCGTGTCCTGGTACGACGATCCCGACGCGATGAAGGCCTGGGTCGAATTCGAACGCGAGAACTTCGGCGAGAACGTCGACTTCATTCCCCGTGAGCAGTTGCGCGAAGAATACGCTTCCTCGGACATGTATTTCGACGGTGCCACCGACCACAACGGCTTCTGGTATCACCCGCTCAACTACTGCCTGGGCGTGGCCCGTGCCGCCGAATCCCTGGGCGTTCGGATTTTCGAAGGAACTCCTGCCCATTCACTCGTCACCGAGGGCCACGCCTGCATGGTGATGACGGAGTGCGGCATGGTGGAGGCCGACAAGATCGTCGTGACGACCGGCGGATACGACCGTTCGCTGGTGCCCGAGCTTGCCGCGGCATTTCAGCAGGTCGCGACCTATATCATCGTGACCGAACCCATTGAGGAGGATCTGGTCGCCTCGGGCATCAAGTGCCACAATGCCCTTCACGATGATCGCTTCAGCCTGGATTACTACCGTCGTCTGGAAGACAACCGCGTGCTGTGGGGCGGGCGCGGAACGACGCGTGTGACCGAGCCCTATAACCTGCGCCATCTGATGCAGGGCGACATGGTGCGCGTCTATCCCCAGTTCCGGGACGTCAAGGTCGAGACGGCCTGGAGCGGCATTATGAGTTTCCCCATCCATCGCATGGTCCAGGTCGGCGAACTGCGGCCGGGCCTCTGGTACGGACAGGGCTTCGGCGGCCAGGGCATGGCGCAGACAACCGTCGCGGGAGAAGTTCTTGCCGGCGCCGTTGCCGAGGGCGACGACACCATCGATCTCTTCGCGCCCTTTGGTCTCGACTGGACCGGCGGGCCCGTCGGCAAGATGTATGGCGAGGTCTACCGTATGTATGTGCGCGCCTACGACCAGATCGCCACGGCGCGCGACCGCCGCCGCGCCGGTCGCCGCGCATGAACTATCCCGCGACGTACTACGTGCAGAAGCGCACCGATGATGCGCCACGGCCGCCGCTGGTCGGCGAGCACGAGGCGGAGGTCTGCGTCGTCGGTGGCGGGCTTGCCGGCATCAACACCGCTCTTGGGCTGGCCGAGCAGGGCGTTTCCACCATCCTGATCGAGGCGAAGCGCGTCGGTTTCGGCGCCTCGGGTCGCAACGGTGGTTTCGTCGGGCCGGGCTATTCCCAGGGCATTGACTGGCTCGTCGATCGTGGCATGGACCATGCCCGCGCGCTGATCGACCTGACACGCGATGCTCTTCCCGCGATCGCCAAGCGGACCGAGAGCCACCGGAGCGACTGCGGCCCCACACACCGGGTGTCCTCGTCTCGTCCTGGACGGATAATCCCCAGGGTATGCGCCGTTACGCCGAAACCATGAAGCAACAGTTCGCACTGGATCTGGAGTTCGTGTCGCGCGAACGCGTCGCCGACGAGTTCGCCAACTCGCGTCGCTATTTCGACGGGCTTCTCAATCGGGACGCTTTTTAGTTTCATCCGATGAACTATTGTCTTGGCATCGCGCGCGCCATGTCGTTCTTGTCTGCGGCACTTACGGTCCGGATGTTCTGCCCGATGTCTCCGGCGCCGTGCTTCCCGTCGCAACGCATGTCATCACGACGCGGCCATCGAGGACGGCGTGCTCTTCACGGTGATCCGCAAGCGCATCTGTCTTGCCGACACGCGCACGTCAGCGATTACTATCGCGCCCTGTCTGATGGGCGGATTATCTGGGGCGGGCGCATGACGGCGTTTACCACACCGCTGTCCAGTCTTTCCCACGATATGCTGGGCGATCTCGTCAAGGTTTACACCCAGTTGCGCGAACATGCCGCGGTCGAAACCGCCTGGACCGTTACCATGAGCTACGCACGCCACCGCATGTCCCAGATCGGCAAGCTGCGCGAAGGCGTGTGGTACGCACAGGCCTTCGGCGCAGCGGCATGGGAACCACGATGGTCGCGGGCGACGTGCTACCCTCGGCGATTGCCCGGGGCGACGACCGTTACCGTCTGTTCGAGCCGTTCGGCCGCATCGTTGCCCAAGCGGCTTACTGGAACTACCAGTTCAAAGATGCCCTGACCGCGCGTAGGGACCGAAGGAAACGCGCGTTAGCCGTCCGTCAGAAGGTCGCGTAGCAGCCGCTCCGTGGCCTCGTAGGGGGCCAGACCCGAACTCTGCCGCGGGCCGGCCACGTTCAGGACGGTAATGGCGTGTTTGCGTATCCAGTCCTCTACCATGCGCGTCGCATCGGGATCGTCGGGGTGGATGACCAGACAGGGTTTGTTGCGCACGCGGGCAAGTTTCTCCGTCGCGGCTGTGCCGCCTTCCAGCGGATGCCGTGCGACGATCAGCGTGCCGTCGCTGTCGCGGATGTTCCATTCCGTGCGCTGGATGTAGTGCACGCGCGACGTCTCCTTCAGGGGATAGCGCGGGTCGATGGTGCCGTCCTCGGCGCGACGTCCCTTGGGGCACCAGCCTTCACCGGCCATTCCCAAGTCCAGGGCGACATCCAGCGCCGCGCGGTCGGCCCCGGTCTGGCCGCCCGAAACGATTGCCTTGAGAGGAAGGTCGGAAAGCGACGCGTCAGACCAGGAAGATGGCCATCAGAATGAGCAGGATGATCAGGAAGATCGACGAGATCAGCGTCAGGCGCATGACACCCTTGTAGGTCTTGAGGTGGGCGTCGTCGGCACGCTGCCAATCGGAGATCACTTCGGACATGAAACCCGCTCCTGCATCACAAACGTCTTGGTGGTCCAATTATAGGCGAAACCAGGGGCTGATGTGAAGAGGCTGGCGGAGATGAAGACGCCCTAACGGTCGGCCTCGAAGCGTTCGACCAGGGCGTCGGCGACCTTCTTCTGATGGGGTGTCAGACGGTAGATGATGTCCTCGCGCGCTTGGGTCGCTTCGATGTCCAGGCGTCGTGCGGCCAGCGACCACCAGAAATAGGCGCGGAACATGTTCTGCTCGACGCCTGCGCCGGCGTGATAGAGGGCTCCTAGGGCCGCTTGTGATTTCACGAATCCCATGTGTCCGGCGCGTTTCCACAACACTGCGGCCAAGCTGTCGTCGTGCGGTACGCCCAGGCCGGAGCGGTAGAGACGGCCGAGATTGTGCAGCGCGCGGGCCAGTCCCTGTTCGCCGGCGGCGCGGTAGAGGGCGGCGGCCTGTTCGGGATTGCGCGCGACGGTCCAACCGTTCTGATAGAACACGCCCATCAGGTTCTGCGCGCGCGCATCGTCCAGCGCAACCAGAGGCACGATTTCATCGTGCGCCCGCTGTAGGTTGCCGGCGGCCAGGGCCCGTTCCGCGGCGCTGAAATCGGCTTCTGCCTGACCGGTCAGCGCCATGGAGACCGCGGCGAGTATCATGACAAAACGCAACGTGATCGTTCCCGATGTGAAGACGGCCCATGCCTTGCCATGGGTGCGCCCTATGATGACATGAAGCCTTCACTCATCACCTCTGCGCGTTACCTGCCGGGAACCCGTTCATACCGACGTTTGCCTCCGTAACTTCCGAACGTCTGCGTTTGACCGTGTTGATGGCTCTGGCTCTGGTTTTATTTCTGGGAGCGCTGTGGGCTACTCCGGCCTGGAGCCAGATGGAACCAACACAGACCGGCGAAACCCAATCCGGTGACGCCGGTGGTCCGGCCGAAACGCTTTCGATCAGGAAGGTGGAGTCGCTGATCGCGACTCTGGAAGACGAAAGCTAGCGTCAGGAACTTATAGAAACGCTCAAGACCCTGGTTGCCGTCGATCAGGAGACCGAAGAGGCAGAGGCGGCGGCAGAAGCTTCCTGAACGAGATTGCAGGACAGATCGGTCAACTTGACGACCGCAGCGGCTTTCTGGCTTGGCTCACCGTTCAGACGAGCGATGGCGACCTCACCGAACTCTGGATCGAGGCGCTCTGGCAGATAGTGCTCGTCGTCGGCGTGGGTGCACTGGCGTGGGTTCTGGTGGCCTATCTGGAGCGCAAACAGTTCAAGCGTCTGGAACAGCGTCAGAATGTCACCTGGCTGGAACCGCCGGTCATCGCGCTGGGCAGAATATGTTTGAGCGTCGCCACGCCATCGCTTTCGTGATCGGCGCTTATGCCTGCCTCACCATCCTCGATCCCAACGAGCTTACGCGACTGACTTCCATTGCCCTCGTGAACGCGCTTGTCCTAGTCTGGGCCGGCGTTATCGGACTGGCCATCGGTTTCGGCGCGCAGACTCTGGTGAAGGACGTCATCACCGGCGCCTTCATCATGTTCAAGGATCAGTTCTCCGTGGGCGATTGGATCGAAGCGGGCGGCAAGTTGGGCGGCGTCGAGAGTATCTCCATCCGCACCGTCAAGCTGCGCGACTTCGACGGTTACGTGTACACCATCCCATTCGGCGAGATCACCGCGCTCACCAACCTGATGCGCGGATTCGGCTATGCCATGATTGATGTCTGCGTGGTCTATCAGGAAAACATCGACCGGGTGATTGAGGTCATTCGCGAGGTCGACCAGGAAGCCCGCCAGAACGAAGCCTTTGCCGAACGGCTGGCCGGCGACCTGGAGGTCATGGGCGTGCACGAACTGGGCGATTTTTCGGTCACCATCCGGGTGCGCGTGAAGAGGCTGGCGGGCTACCAGTGAGGTGTGCGCCGTGAATATCTGCGTCAGTTCAAGATGAAGTTCGACGAGGTCGGCATCGAGATTCCGTTCCCGCACATGACGGTCTATTTCGGCGAGATACGCGCCGGCACGACGGCGCCGGCCCATGCCCTTCTCAATGCCGCCGATACCCAGCCCGAGAGTGCGCCGCCCGCAGAGGACGGTGCAGACCAAGGCAAGGTCGAGCGCAGTCCCGACGCGGGGTAGGATGCGGACGGCATTGATCGCGACTGATCCGCGGTTGAAATCCCATTATCTGGAAGATTGACATTTGTCCGATTTACGACATTATAATGTCGTAATCGACCAAATTTTGGGTGCGCAAGGTGACTGTTCAAACCTACACCTTTTTCTTGGTTCCCAACTTCTCGATGATGGCCTTCACAGCTGCTGTCGAGCCCCTGCGTTCGGCCAACAGGATGAGCGGTTCGCCCCTTTACCAGTGGTCCGTGATCTCGCGCGACGGTCTTCCCGTGCCGGCCAGCAACGGTCTCGAAGTGGTTGCCCAGCATGCGATGGTAGATGTCGAGCGCTGCGATACCCTTTTTATTTGTGCGGGTATTGATGCCCATCGCTTCGATGATCGCCCGACCATGGCTTGGCTGCGCAAGATCGCCCGCCAGGGTGGCATGGTCGGAAGCCTCTGCACCGGCACCCATCTGCTGGCCCGTGCGGGTCTGCTGGGCGGTTACCAATGCACCATCCACTGGGAGGATCTGGAGGCATTCATCGAGGAAAATCCCGAACTGGATGTCACCGACGACATTTTCGAGATCGACCGCAACCGCATCACCTGTTCGGGCGGCACGGCCTCGCTCGACCTCATGCTGCATCTCATCACCATCCAGCACGGCGCGGAACTGGCGGGCAAGGTCTCCGAACAGTTCATACACGAACGCATTCGTGAATCCCACGATCACCAGCGCATGGCCCTGCAGTCGCGCGTCGGCGTCAGCGACCCCAAGCTGCTGGCCGCCATCGGCGAGATGGAGGCCAACTTGGAGGAACCCCTTCCGCTGCCCGATATCGCCGAGGCCGTGGGTCTCTCGACCCGCCAGCTCGAACGCCTTTTCAAGAAGCATCTTGCCCGCACGCCGTCGCGCTACTACCGTGAACTGCGCCTCCATCACGCTCGCCTCATGCTGATGCAGGGTTCGGCCTCGATCCTTTCAATCGCTTTGGCCGCGGGCTTCGTCTCTGCCTCCCACTTCAGCCGCCGCTACCGCGAATACTTTGGCCGCACACCGCGCGAGGAGCGCCGCGTGGCCGGATAGAGGCCTCGGACGTGCTGGTGCTTCCGACATGGGTGGTCTCGCCAGTCTAAGAGTGCGACCGATGCGGCTGGCATTTCGGTGGGCGCGACCTGATCCCGGTGGGGCAAATGCCCTTTGGGCCACAAATGGCTTACCGGGACGACAAGCGTGGCGCCGTTCTCGGCCGTGTAGTCGGTCAGCGCGATCATGGCGTTTGACGCAGAGCGACCCCAGGTTCTGCAGCGGCGTGGGCCAGGAAATGTTGTCGGTATAGAGCCGCTGGGCCGTTTCGTTCTGGCGGATCTCGATCAGTTTGCCTGCCGAGAGGATGTAGTCCGTGCAGACTGGTAGGAGCAAGTGATCCATCACCGCCAGCAGACGCGGGTCGATCAGCGCATCGATGAAGGAGGGCGTCTTGGCCGCAAGGCCCTGAAGCCGGACCGTCTTGTAGCCAGGAAGTTATCGAAGATTTCCACGCCCGTGCTGAGTCTGTTATGAATTGGACAGATGGTTCAGTAGGTTTCGGGTTGACTCGCTGATAGTGGGGATGTGGATTTGACGGAAGCGGTGACAGCGGGCGGCGACCGGCCGGCGACACAGGCCGAGGTCAACGAGTTCCGGCGGGCGGGCGAGACTGATGGAGTCGACCATCGGCCTTCTGGCTGAAAAGGGAGTCGGCGGCGCTACGGTCCGCGCCATCACGAGCAACGCTGGGGTCTCGCATGGGTTGATCAGGCACTTCTACGAGACCAAGGACGATCTTCTGGTCGCTTCGCTTCAGCATCTGTTCTCCGTCGTGGCCGATGATGTCTGCCATCAGATCGAAGCGGCCGGCCCCGACCCCATGGCTCGCCTGCGCGCCTTGCCCATGGCGCTGTTTTCCCCGTCAGTCTTCACAACGCGCAATCGCGCAGCCTTTCTGGCGCTGTGGCATGACATCCGGTTCAACCAGCCCGTTCGCGACGCCAATCGGGGCTCTGTAGGATACCGCAAACGGGTACAGGCCCTGTTTGCGGCAGTCATCGAAAGCGAATGCGCCATCGAGGACCCAGCCACGTCTCATTGCCCTCTCTGACGGGCTCTGGCTCGAGATTTCCATTGACGCCGGCGAGGTAACGCCCCAGACCGCCGTCTCCCTGTGCCACGCCTTCATCGACCAGTAACTGGAACGCGTCCGCTATTAGCTTTTCCTTTTCCCCGAGGGGAAAAGCGCCTGATACGGCTCCGCCTTTCACATAGGTTTCGCCCTAGGTTGCATCAGGGCCGAGCGCATCAGATCAGGTCAGTACAGCGTGCCACATCGGTGCATGAATCATCGAATCACGTTCGACGATGACAGGGCTGAGAGTGTGATTGGAGTGCGTTGTTGATCGGCCGAACCTATTCGGCGGCCTCGCCGGTTTGCCCGCGGCCCTCACGGCGCCTGCGGCCGCCCGTGCGCCCTGACTCACCGTCCTGCTTGGCGAACTTCGGTTCGGGCAGGGTGACGTCCTTGGTGAGGTTGGGGTAGCTCGCCGTCTTGTGCGGGATCGCCATAGCATCGATGAAGTGCTCCTGGAATTTCGGCTCGACCGCGGTTTCGATCTTCTCGATGCGCCGGACCTGTTCTTCGAGTTCCTTGCGCAGCTTGCCGTTGAGCAGCGCGATGCGCGCGCCGGTACCCGCGGCATTGCCCGCCGAGGTGACCTTCTCCAGGGGACAGTCGGGGATCATGCCCAAGATCATGGCGTACTTGGTATCGATGTGGCTGCCGAACGCACCGGCTAGGGTGACGCGGTCCACGGTCTCAATGCCCATGTGGTCCATCAGCAGCCTGGCCCCGGCATAAAGCGCGCCCTTGGCGAGCTGGATCTGGCGGATGTCGTTCTGGGTTACCGTGATCTCCCGATTTACCTCGTGGATGACATAGGCAAAGGTGCGATCCTGCTTGACGATCCGCGAGGTCTTCTCGGCCATCGCGCCGTCGATCACGCCGTCGGTTGTGAGCAGACCGGCGAGATACATCTCGGCCAGCACCTCGATGATGCCCGAACCGCAGATGCCGGTCGGCTCTACGTCGAACCCTTCCTCGTCGGACCAGCGCTCGTCACCGATCACGCGGAAACGCGGCTCCAGGGTTTCGGGGTCGATGCGCACGCGCTCAATGGCGCCCGGTGCGGCGCGCTGGCCGGAACTCACCTGCGCGCCCTCAAACGCGGGGCCCGTGGGCGAGGAAGCAGCTAAAAGGCGGTTCTTGTCGCCCAGGACGATCTCGGCATTGGTGCCGACATCGACGATCAGCGTCATCTCATCGCTCTTGTAGGGCATCTCGCAGAGCACGACGCCCGCGGCATCAGCGCCGACATGGCCCGCGATGCAGGGCAGGACATAGATGCGCGAACCGGCATTGAGATGGAGATCGATGTCGGAGGCCAGCATGATCGTGGCGTCGTCGGTCGCCAGTGCGAATGGCGCGAAGCCCAGCGGCGTGGGATCGAGCCCGAGGACCAGATGATGCATCACCGGATTACCGGCGATCGTGACTTCCATAATGTCGCCCGGATCGATCCGTGCGTCGCGCGCGGTTTCGATCGCCAGCTCGTTCAATGCATCGCGCACGACCCGCGTCATCATTTCCGCACCGCCATCGTTCATCATGGCATAGGAGACGCGGCTCATGAGGTCTTCGCCGAAGCGGATCTGCGGGTTCATGCGCCCCGCCGAGGAAAGAACCTCGCCCGACAGGAGATCGCAGAGATGCATGGCGATGGTCGTCGAACCGATGTCCACCGCCAAGCCATAGACCTTGTCGTGGAAGCCCGGACGGATATCGACCAGACGTTTGCCGCGACGGACCATGACGGTCGCCTGATAGTGGCCGTCCTCCAGCGTCTTGTGGAGCCTGCGCAGGACATGCGCGTCGACGCCGGCAACCTCCACGCCCCAGGTTTCCTTCAGCGCCTTTTCCAGGCGGCGCAGGTGGGAGGTCGGATCGTGCATGTCGGGTTCGGGAATTTCGACATACATGGGCCGCACGACGGGATCGATGGCGACGACACGCGCATCGGCACGCTTGCGCACGATCTGGCGGTGCACCTGGCTTTCTTCCGGCACGTCGACGACCAGATCCCCGCCGATGCGCACCTGACAGGATAGTCGGCGGTTCTCCTTCAGGAGACCGCTTTCACGCTGGCGCTGTTCGGCGTCTGTGAGCGGAGTCAGACGGTCATTCGATGAATGGATACCGTGCTTGGCGAACTCACCGTTGCCGATGCGCACCTGACAGCGCGTGCAGATGCCGCGCCCGCCACAGACGGAATCGAGATCGACGCCCAGATCGCGCGCGGCCTGCAGCAGTTGCGTGCCGCGCTTGAACTTGCCCCGTCTGCCCGACGGCGTGAAAACAACAAGCGGTTCGTCAGCCACCACGCCTCCGTCCTGCACGCCGGGCAGCACGCGCTTCGGCCCGGGTGCCGCCCGCAGCGCCGGAACCGGAGTTGAGCGAAATCCAGATCTTGCAGTTCTTGTCCACGCCCATCATCACGTCGGCAGCGCGGATACCGCTCATGATCTCGGCCTCCAGCGGATTGGTGATGGCCGAGGTCATGCCGTTGGCTGCGGCCATCGATAGGAACGTGGCATTGAGAGCCGGACGGGCGGGCAGGCCGAAAGAGATATTCGAAGCTCCGCAGGTCGTGTTGACCTTCAACTCCTCGCGCAGGCGGCGCAGAATCTGGAAACAGGTGCGGCCTGCGGCGCCGATCGCGCCAATCGGCATGACCAGCGGATCGACGACGACATCGCAGGGTGGGATGCCGTGGTCCTGCGCGCGCTCGACGATCTTCTTGGCGACCGCGAAACGTTCGTCGGGGTCTTCGGAAATGCCGGTCTCGTCGTTCGAGATGGCGACCACCGCAGCGCCGTATTTGGCAACCAGTGGCAGCACGACCTCAAGGCGCTCTTCCTCGCCAGTCACGGAGTTCACCAGCGGTTTGCCCTCATAGGCTTCCAGCCCCTTTTCCAGCGCGGCCACGATGGAACTGTCGATCGACAGCGGCACGTCGGTCAGCGACTGCACCAGCTTGACGCAGTCGTAGAGCATCTGAGGCTCGTCGGCCAGGGGCACGCCGGCATTGACGTCCAGCATGTGCGCGCTGGCCTCGACCTGGGCAAGCGTGTCGGATTGCACGCGGCTGTAGTTGCCCTGCGCCATTTCCTCGGCCAGCTTCTTGCGACCCGTGGGATTGATGCGTTCGCCGATGACGGTGAAGGGGCGCTCGAACCCGATGACGACGGTTTTGGTCGCCGAGCTGACAACGGTCTCGGTCATGCCTGAACTTTGAACCTCTGTTGCATGTAGTCGGGGATCACGGGGTTGACAGCGTGGGGCGCGCGGCCTTTCAGCACATCGGACTCAGAGATGATTTCGGCAACGCTCTCCTCCTGACGATAGGCCATCAGGTGGATACCGGAAACTCCCTCGATTTCTCTAATCTGTTGAATAAGTTCGACGCAGAGCTTCTTGCCCTCGGTTTTCTGCTTTTCCGCGCCTTCCAGCCGCGCGATGATCTCGTCTGGAATGTGGACGCCGGGCACATTGCTGCGTATCCAGTTGGCCGCGCGCGCCGATGCGAGGGGGCCGACGCCCACGAGGATGAAGCACTTTTCATGCAGGCCCATGTCGCGGACCTGTTGCATGTAACGCTCCAAAAGCGGAATGTCATAGCAGTACTGGGTCTGCACGAACTGCGCGCCAGCCGCGATCTTCTTGGCCAGGCGAATGGGTCGGAAGTCATAGGGCGGCACGAACGGGTTGGCCGCGGCACCCAGGAATAGCTCAGGCGCCTTGTCGAGCTTGCGTCCGGAATCGAACTCGCTCTTGTCGCGCATCCTGCGCACGATTTCGAGTGTCGCAATGCAATCGAGATCGAAGACTGGCTTGGCTTCGGGATGGTCGCCGCACTGCACGCCGTCGCCGGTCAGGCACAGGATGTTGGCGACACCCATGGCGGCCGCGCCCAGCACATCGCCCTGGACGGCGATGCGGTTGCGGTCGCGCCCGGAAATCTGCATCACCGGCACATAACCCACGCGCGTCAGCAGGGAGCACACGCCCACGCTCGACATGTGGCAATTGGCACCCGATCCGTCCGTGGCGTTCACGGCATCAACCCAGCCGTCGAAGATCGATGCGCGTTCGAAAACATCCTTGGGATCGGCGCTGTCGGGCGGCGAGAGTTCCGCCGACACGGCGAACTCGCCAGCGCGCAAGATGCGCTCCAGGCGCCCGCGCGAGGTGTGTCCGTACAGGAGTGTAAGCGAGGCGCCGGGGTCGACCGGGCCCGGGTTCATCATGTCCGGGAATGCCGGCCCTTCGTTCAGCGGGCCGGTTTCGGTTTCATCGAAGCGGTCTTCGGCCATCACGCAACCCTCTTGCCGGCGTCTTCGCGCGCGGAGACCGATGCCTTGGGATAGGTGCCGTCCTTCTTCTGGCGCATCCGGCGCAGCCAGGACGAGGTGTCCTTCATGCGATGGTCGACCGGGCGCTGCACGTCGAAGATGTTGCCGTTGGCCATGTCCTGGCCGCCTTCCCAGGCCTTCACCCAGACGCACGGCATGTCGGGTTTGACTTCGCAGTGGCCATTCTCGCGCACGCCGCCGCACGGACCGTTGCGCAGGTTCTTCGGGCAGTTCATAGGGCACGACATGCCGGTAGAGGAGAGCACGCACTGGCCGCACATCTGGCAGTCGAACATGGTTTTCTTGATGCCGCGTTCGACCGCGCCGACAGGCTTTTCCAGGCGCTCATAACCGACGTGCCGCACGACCGGTTCGACGGCCATGATCAGCTCTTCGAAGATGTCGTACAACTTCATGAGCCCGTGCGAGTGACGGACCGACCAAAGACGGATCGCGCGCATGGTGCAGTCTCCTGGTTCCACGCGGATGCGCGGTGTTTGTTGCTCCGCTCCAACTCTCTCTCAACCGGCCGATACGTTTCTTCGTCTTGAGAGGCACGGGTGGGGGAGGGGCTGGCCCCTGGTACGCAGCCGATCCGGTCAGCCGCGCAAATTATATTCGCTCAAGGTCTGGGCGATGGCCTTCTCGCCGCGCGGCGCCATCAGGTGCGCGCCGCTGATGCCTTTGATTTCCTTGAATTGCTCGACCAGTTCCGCGCAGACCTTGCGGCCCTCGGCCTTCTCTTCATCTGCACCCTCAATACGCTTGATCACGTGGTCGGGCACATGCACGCCGAACAGGTTTTCCGTCATCCAGCGCGCTGACTTCGCCGACATGATGGGTCCCACGCCAACGATGAAGTAGGCCGTTTCGGTCACGCCGTTGTCGTTCAGCGCGGCCATGTAGCGTTTGAGCACCTCGATGTCGTAAGCGAACTGGGTCTGGAAGAAGTCTGCGCCCGAAGCGATCTTGCCCTCGATGCCCTTGGTGTTGAAGTTCGCGTCGGGATCGCGCGGCGACTCCGCGCCGCCGATCAGCAGGTCCGGTGCGGGATTGATCTTGCGCTCGGACGGCGCGGGAAAGGTGCCGGTGTCGCGCATGTGTTTGGCCATTGCCATCAGGCCGCGGCTGTCGGTGTCCTCGACAGTCTTGGCCTCGGGCTGATCGCCGTTGGTGATGCTGTCACCGTGCAGGCACAGGATGGAATGGATGCCCAATGCAGGCGCGCCGATCATCTCACCCTGGATGGCCAGGCGGTTGCGGTCGCGCACGGTGAACTGCAGCACCGGCTCAATGCCATTTTTGGCCATGATCGCGCAGGTCGCCAGTGCCGACATGTGAGCGCGCGCGCCGGCACCATCGGTGACATTCACCGCGTCGACGAGGCCCTTGATGCATCCGACCTTGTCCATCACCGAAGCCTCGTCCGCGCCGTCAGGCGGGGTCGTCTCGGCGGTGATGACAAACTCCCCGGCGGCAAGTCTTGCTTCCAACTGGCCTTTGGATTTCATGGGCAACGTCCTTGACTTACGCGTCCGGTTTGAGGCCGTCGTTGCGGATATAGCCACTCAGAACCTCGTCGGTGTATTCGGCGTCGATCCTGGCCGCCAGCGCCTCGGCCTCGGCTTCCAGATCTTCCCCGCATGGAATTGGATCGCTGCGGCGCCAGTGCTCCAGATAGGAATCGGCGTCGCGCAGCTTGGCGTGCATGGCCGCTTGGTCGATCGATTTCTCGAACCGTTCGGGCAGCACGCGCTTGGCATTCGTGCGCCCGGCCTTGGCGATAACCTGGGCTGGAATGTCGCGCCAGTAAACAACTGCCAACGTCGCCATCAGTGAACCCCTGCTGCAGTCTGTGCCTTGGCCAGGATGGACTCCAGCCCGCCATAGCCGGTGAACCGCATCTCGAAGGCCAGCCCCAGGCGGTCCGCTGCCGCCCGCGCAGTGGCCTCGATCTCCTTGTCCTGGGTCTGGGCGAGATAGATCAGACGCTTGTAGTTTCTAAAATACATGCTTTCCAGTTCGGGGTGCCGGTCGACGCCCATGCCCTTCAGGATCAGCGTGTCGAAGTGTTTGGCCAGATAATCGGTCAGATAGAACGTGCCCGGTTCGGCGTCGTGCAGCGCCAGGAACTCTTCCTCGCCTGCGAAGAACTGATAGCAGTGCGCACCGCCGACCCGCTCGGCGCCTTCCTCTTCGAGCACCTTATCGAGCATGCCGCCGGTGCCGCAGTCGCCATAGGCAACGAAGATGTGATCGAATTCCCCGCGGGCCTCGCGGATCTTCTCGCGCACGCCTTCGGGAATCTTATCTGGGGTGTTGTGCCATCCGGCGGGCAGGCACTGGACCTCAATGGCGTCCCATCCGTTCGCACGGATCATCGCCATGATTTCCCAGGCCAGCGCACCGCAGGCAATGACGAGGCTACGGTCGCCCACAAGGGACTTAGCCGGCCGCAGCCGAGTTGGACTTGCGCCGTTCGATGACCAGGGTCTTGGCCGTCTCCACCGCGACGGCGGCGTCGCGGCAATAGGCATCGGCACCGACGCTGTCGGCAAAGGCTTCGTTCAGCGGTGCGCCGCCGACCAGCACCGTGTAGTCGTTGCGGATGCCGCGTTCCTTCATGGTATCGATCACGACCTTCATATAGGGCATGGTCGTGGTGAGCAGGGCCGACATGCCCAGGAAATCGGGCTTGTGTTCGTTGAGCGCGGCCAGGAAGGCGTCGGCATCGTTGTTGATGCCGATGTTGTATATGTCGAAACCGGCACCCTCAAGCATCATGCCGACTAGGTTCTTGCCGATGTCGTGAATGTCGCCTTTCACGGTGCCGATCACCATGGAGCCCTGCTTTGGCGCGCCGGTCTCGGCCAGCAGCGGACGCAGGATGCCCATGCCGCCCTTCATGGCGTTGGCCGCTAGCAGTACCTCGGGCACGAACAGGATGCCGTCGCGGAAGTCGATGCCGACGATGCGCATTCCCTCGACCAGCGCCTCGGTCAGGATCTTGTAGGGCTCCCATTTGCGTTCCAGCAGGATGTTGACGCCATCAAGGATCTCGTCGGCCAGGCCGTCGTAGAGGTCCTCGTGCATCTGCTGCACGAGTTCGTCGTCGGCCAAGGTGGAGAGATCGAGATCGTCTGCTTCGTCGGCCATAACCCACACTCCGGCAGTTCGGCACCATGCCCGGTTGGCACAGGTAGTTCCGTCAATGCCCCGTGGCTAGAATATTCGCGACACACGATGTCGTTATCGCGACACACCAAGAGCAATTACTGAACATTTCCAACCACGCGGGATTTATTGCCACAAAGCCAAGGGAACGTAGCGTATTTGACTTGGCCGAAACCTATCCATCACATAGACGACCAAAACAATTCGGGGAGCATGCCATGGCCGATGCGGCAGGACAGAGAAGAGGCGGACGCGCGGCCAGACGCAAGGAACGTGTTGGTGCTCCCATCGTGCAGAAGCGCTACATCACGCGCGAGATTCCGGTTTACGAACTGCTCGACGAAGCGGGCGTCGATCTGCTCCACGACACCTCGATGGAAATCCTGGAGGAAGTCGGCATCGACTTCCGCGACGAAGTCGCACTGGAACACTGGCGCGACGCCGGCGCGGATGTCCAGGGCGAGCGCGTCCACATTCCGCGTGGGCTGATTGAGGAGAAGCTGGCGCTGATCCCCCAGGAATATACCCAGATTGCGCGCAATCCCGACCGCAGCGTGGTCATCGGCGGCAGGAATACGGTCTTCGCGCCCACCTTCGGCTCGCCTTTCGTGCGCGATCTCGACAACAACCGGCGCTACGCCACGCTGGAAGACCTCCAGAACTTCATCAAGCTCACCTATATGACGCCCGAACTGCACCATGACGGCGGCATCATCTGCGAGCCGGTCGACGTGCCCGTGCCCAAGCGGCATCTCGATATCGTTTACAGCCACATGAAGTATTCTGACAAACCGTTCATGGGTGTGCAGTCGGCCCCGGAGCGCGCACTCGATTCCTGCCGCATGTGCGCCATCCTGTTCGGCGAGGATTTCATCAGGACCAACACGGTGATGGCCTCGGTGGTGAACTGCAATTCGCCGCTGGTGTGGGATGCCTCCATGCTGGGTGCGATGCGCCACTATGCTGAACACAACCAGGCAGTGCTGATCACGCCGTTCATCATGGCAGGCGCCATGGCCCCGGTCGCGACGGCGGGCGCGATCGCCCAACTCAACGCCGAGGTGACGGCGGGCCTTGCCTATTCCCAGATCGTCAATCCCGGCGTGCCCATGGTCTACGGCAGCTTCCTTGCCACCGTCTCCATGCAGTCTGGCGCGCCGATGATGGGCACGCCCGAGACCCTGCAGATGATCTATGCCGTGGGCCAGCTTTCGCGTCGCTACGGCGTGCCGTTGCGTTCGGGCGGTATGCTGAACGGTGCCAAGATCGCCGACGCTCAGGCTGCATTCGAATCCATGCAGACCATGACCGCCACGCTGCTGGCCGGCACCAACTTCGTGCTCCATTCGGCGGGCTGGCTGGAGGCCGGGCTCAGTGCAGGCTACGGCAAGTTCATCATGGACACCGAACAGATCGCCATGCTCCAGAGTTTCTGCCAGCCTCTCGATCTCTCCGAAAACGGGCTCGGCATGGAGGCTATCCGCGAGGTCGGTCCCGGTAACCACTTCCTGGGCTGCGCCCACACCCAGAAAAACTATCTCAAGGGTTTCTTCATGCCCGATGTCGCCGACAACAACAGTTTCGAGCAGTGGGAAGCCGAAGGTGCGAAGACCCAGGATCAGCGCGCCGTCGAGAAAGCCAAACGCATGTTGAAGGAATACGAGGCGCCGGACTTCGATCAGGCCAAGGACGAGGAACTCCAGGCCTTCATGGCCGAGCGCAAGGCGATGCTGCCCGATCTCGTGAGCTGAACGGTTACCGATGCCCCCGTCCCGCAGCGATCACGATCAACAGATCACATCGGCGATTTCGCCCATGGCGTCGATATGGGCAAGATCAACGACGGCTACTTCTCCAATCCTGGAGATTGCACAGGCCTTCATCGATATCGCCATCCGGCCCATGCTGGAGCGCTTGGGCCACGAAGACGGCCTTGTTGGAGACCGCACCGTCGCTGCGGATGTTGACCCGGATAGCGTCAGGGAAGATCACCGCACAGCAAAGCTCCAGTGGGCGGTTCTGCCACGCTGTCACCTCCTCCATGACCGCGTTTGCGATCGCCAGGCTCACGCCCTTCCATCGGTCGGTCCAAAAGGTCTTTGTCAATGCGCTCGCCGAGAGCATCATAGGCCTCTTCAAGGCCGAGGTCATCGTGTTCATGGGCCCGTGGGAATCTCTGGCCAGGTCGAGTGGGGAAACCTGCAATGGGTCAGTTGGTACAACACCGAGCGGCTACACAGCGCCATAGGCCACCGCAAGAAATGGAGGAGGACTTCCGTGCAAGCATGAATGCCCTTAATACAAAGTTGCCTGAGTTTTGTATAAGAAACTCCTCGGTAAACCCGGAGCGGTTCAATATGACCTGGTCACCTATGGGCCACGGCGCGTTGTTGGTAGCTGTATGGCCGAGCGCGGCCACACAATCCTAAACGACATCGGCCGCGGCTGAGTGACCATCTGCATAGGTGTTAAGCCATATGACCAAGCTTTGCACACTAACCACAGCCCTTCTGGTCAGCACCTGCCTAGCGAGAGGCGTTTCTGCACGGGAAACCTCTGCACTCGACGCCGAAATCGCCGTGATCGACAGCCAGATCACTGAGGTTGAGGCCACGATCAGCACATAACGATGGAGGTCTGATCCGCGCCCTGGCCCCGGACACGTCGGGAAGTCCTTCTTCTCTTGCGCACCGTGGTGGAAAGCCGTCAGCAGGCAGAAGCCGAAGGTGCCACGATAGAGATCACCGTGCCAGCGGTTGAGCCGAGCCTGAGCGCGCCGAACAGCTGCTCGGCGAAATGGGCCGCCCAGTAGCAACGCGTTGACGCGGCGGAGCAGGAAGCTTCCTCTGTCGGCGACCTTATCCAAGCACTGGCCCTCAGCCGTGTCGAAACCGAAAAGCTCGCCCTCGCCCAACTGCAGATGGCCTATCTGCAGGCCCGCTACGGCATTGCCTTTCCTATGTCGCCCGAAATGACCAGCACAATTGCGCCGAGCGCTGAAGGGCCGGCAGGCGCCGTCACTGCCAGAGAGGATGAGCTCGCAGGTGCAGCGCTCCCTTGGCCCGATCCTGAACATCCGGACATCGACTACAGTATTGCACCTTTCGAGCTGGCGCATAACGAGGGGTATCGGATTTCCGGATGGTGGGTCATCCAAGAAGAGCGCTCGGTGATCGATGACAGCCCGCGCGTGCTGGCGGTGAACTAATTCGGCTTATGACGCGCGCAGCTTCGGCGGCCTTACCGCCCTCTTCGCTCAGTGCTGCGAAGGCGAAACGTTGATCGTGTTCGTCCAGGGTGATTTCCTGATGAACAACATACACAGGAACTCTTTATGACATCGCTTATCGCATTGATGACAATCCAGCCTAGTACATGCTTGGAGTGAGCTGACCTCGAACAAGGGTGCTGGGCGTTCAGCCAAGCGAGAGGGGGCGCCCTGCGCCGCACCGCGCATCCCCTCGAGCAGCAGCGACCGGCAGCCGCAGATGCCCCGGGTCGCCGAAAGACCCCTGATGTGGTTGACGTGCCGGATGCGCCCGTTGACCGGGCGGGCGCGCTCGCAATGCAGCCGGCGCACGTCCTCCCGCTCCGGGTCGGGACCTGAACCACGCTCACCACTCCGGGCTCGCCGCGCAGATGCGCCATCGGAGCGCACACAAGAGCCCGTACGTCGATCCGGTCGGGGCCCCCCTGGCGCGCCGCGCGCGGTGGCCTACCTGAAGGCCCGCAGCATCGAACACACGTCTCGCAACCCCATGCACCCGCAAAAGACGATGCAGCCAGAACCCGTCACAGCCCGCCTCGCAGCACGGGACGATCTCCACCGTGCGCCCCGGCGCCGAGCCCCAGAAACGCCGGCGCCCCAGCGCCATCCCCGGCGGGAAGATCGTGCAGGACGATCTTGTCCGGCAAAGCCGTCCGCGAGCCCGGCAACCGGCTCTTCTTGCTCAACTCGATTGCGACAAGGCAGCACTCCGGCCCATCGTCAATCCCGCGGGCAAGGCGTGTCACGCAAGGTCGTTCATCAGTCTCTCCCGGGCTGGTGGGAGAGCGAAAACCAAACCGTAACCCCCGATCGCCAAACCCCATACAAGCTTGACCGGAGGGCCCATGCACGGACCGGGCCTTCCGCGCAGGTTCCGGTCTCGGCACCGCATCAGCGAGCGCATCGCCGATGTCTTCGCCTGGTGCTCCACCGGTGCATGAATCGCTAATTCACGTTCGACGATGACACCGTGGAGAGGCCTCACAAAGAAAAGGGGCCGCTCTGGTGGGAACGGCCCCTTCTGCTTGGAAGGCAGGACGATCAGGCGGTGCTGTCGTCGAGCCAGATGTCTTCCCAGTACATCCAGCCGGCGAAGCCGTGGGGATGGCCCTTGAGGTTCTTGACCTTGGAAGAATAGGCATCCAGCCAGTTGGTGAACACTGGCGTAACGGTCGAACCTTCGTCACGCATGATGATCTGGATATCGCGGTACATTTCCTCACGCAGCGCGGTATCCGTGGTCTTGCGCGCCTCGAAGACGAGATTATCGAATTTCTCGTTAGACCAGTAGCTCTCGTTCCATGTTGCACCGGTCAGATAGGCGACCGAGAGCATGAGGTCCGCGGTGGGACGGCCGTACCAGGAGGAGCCGCACCAGGGCGCGACCAGCCACACCGCACTCCAGTAACCGTCCGAAGGCACGCGCTTGACCGTCGCGTTGAAACCGCTCTCGTTCATCAACTCAGCCATCACGACGCTGGCATTGGCGCCGCCGAAGTTGGCGTCCGAAGCGCTGAGCTCGAAGCTGGCGTTCTCCATGCCCGCCTGCCTGAGGTAGTAGGCGACCTTGTCCGGGTCGTTCGGCAGGGCCTCGACATCGGGAGCGAAGAACGGGTCATGCTGCGGAATGGGATGATCCCGGCCAACGGTACCCAATCCGCCCCAGGCAAGCTTCAGCATGCGCTCGCGGTCGACCGCGTGTTTAATCGCCAGGCGCACGTTGTTGTCGGTGTAGGGATCGAGGTCCGAGCGCATCGGATAGGTCGGATGCGCGCCGCCGGGCTGGTTGAGCACCTCGGCGTTGTCGGCACTGTTGACCTGTTCGACCAGCTGCGGGTCGAGCGCGGTGATCAGCTCGACCTCACCGGCCAGCAGAGCGCTGACGCGCGAGGTGTTGTCGGGAATGCCGAAGGTCTCGATTTCATCGATATAGGGCAGGCCCGAACGGTGATAGTTCGGGTTGCGTTCGAAGACCGCGGCGATGCCCGGCTCGAACTCCTGAACCATCCATGCGCCGGTTCCGATGGCCTCTCCACCCGCATAACTCTCGGCGTCGGCCCCTTCGGGCTGCACCGTGAAGTGATACTCGGTCAGGAGGTAGGGGATGTCGGCGTTGGGCGCCTTCATGTTGAAGACGACGTGATTGTCGCCATCGGCCACGATACTGTCGACATCGCCCAGATAGGCGTTCGCCGGTGAACCGATTTCGGGATCGAGATGGCGGTTGAACGAATACGCCACGTCGGCAGCCGTCATGGTCTTGCCGTTGTGGAATTCGACGCCGTCCTGGATTTCTATGGTCCATTGCGTGGCTTCGTCATTGGCCTCGTAGCCGGTCGCCAGATTGTTCACGAGCCCCTCGCCGGGGATGAAATCGATCAGGCGGTTGTAGAGCAGGCCGGAACGCAGGATGTCGGTGCCGCTGACGATCTTGGCGGGATCGAGCGTGTCGCCGGCATGGCTGCCCGTCGATGCGACGCGCATGTAGCCGCCCTGCTTGGGTTCATCGGCTTTTGCACTGCTGATCGTGCTTTCCACCAGCGCGCTGGCGGCCGCCGCGCTTAGCCCCATGCTGACGAGCCCGGCATTGAAGTCACGGCGCGAAACCTTTCCGCGTACAAACTCCCGGATGAGAAGATCTTTCTTGTCCATTTTTACTCCCTAAGCGCTATTGCAGACATTCTCGATGATTGATTGTCGGAACGTTGGCAACACCATAGCACCGGATTTCATCCCTGGGCCACACCCACGTCCAAGCACGTCTTATTCTAGGCGGCAGTCTTCGCGTTTTCGGAAATTTCCCGCACGGCGCGAATGCCGGTGAGATAGGCGCCGTGACAGGTCGAGAAGAACTCGGGCGAGGTCGCTTCTCCGGCGAAGAAGATGCGGTCTTCCAGCGGACGTGCAAGTTCCAAGCGTTGCTTGCTGCTGCCCGGCTTGGCCGTGGAGTAGGAGCCTAGGGTCCAGGGGTCGCCCTGCCATGCCGTCACGATGACTCGGTCGCTGAGCTGTTTCGTGACATCGTTGCCCATGACCGCCTTCATGCGTTCGACGAGGTAATCGACCGAGGCCTGTTGTCCCTGGCGTTCCAGCCAGGCGCCGAAACGCCCGCCCGTCACGGCAACGACGTGTTGCAGACCATAGGGCCCCACCTCCAGGGTCATGGGGACATCGTCGTCTTCAAGCATCACCGTGACGCGCCCGCCTTCCGTGTTGTCGGGGGGTGCGTCGTTGAGCATGATCGCGATGCGGTTGTGCACACCCAGAGGCAGCTCTAGCGCGGCCGCCTGCTTCCAGTCGGGCAGGCCGGGCTCGAAGGCGATGGCGCCCGAGGAAAGGATGTTGGTGGAGACCGTCACCACCACGGCGCGGCTCGTGATCGTGCCCGAGGCGCTCGTGACCGCGACGCCATCGCGTTGGAGGACAATCCGCTCGACCGGATTGTTGAGCGTGACCGGTACATCGCCGGCCCACTTCGCGACCAGCGCCCCGTAACCCTGGATCACCGGCCAGTTTTCTTCCGTGTCGTTGTAGGCGACAACATCGCCGACACCGATCTGGTCGATATCGACCGAGGTGCCCAGGGACGACGCATAGGACGGGTAGGGCTGCCATGGGTTTTCAAGATCGACGACCTCGGCGACGGCACAGTCGTTCCCCGCAGCGGCCGCCTCTTCGATAGCGCGATGGTCGGCCTCTGCCAGATTTGTCACTTCGGCGTGCCGGGCATCGTCGAGCCAGGCGCCGCGGTGCCATATCCTGGAATCCCAGGTGCCGTGCTTGCGATAATCGAAACCCAGTTCATCGGCGATCACAACAAAGGGATTGAGACTGGCCGAATGCATCCAGTGGCAGCCCAGGTCGAACGGCTGGCCGGGCGCGAACTCTTCCGTGTAGGCGCGCCCGCCGATGCGGTGGGAAGCCTCAATCACGGCGAAGGTAAGGCCCTGACGCGCCGCCTCCTTGGCGGCCGACAAGCCGGCCGAACCGGCACCCACAATCACAACATCGACATCGCCGGTCATCTGGTCACTCCTTTTCGATATTCCGCGCGTCAATGTAGAGAAGATACGTCGTGATTGGAAACTCGGGCCGCGCGGCAGCTTGCCGCGTCATACCGGACTGCTTACGGTCGCTTCCGTGAATTGGGGGCAATTTCCGAAGCCATGAAGCCGGTCCGCGATTGGTTCCATCAAACCTTTTTCGACCCGCAGGTTCTGATCCTTTCGGGCGTGCTGCTGGTTGCTCTGATCGGCATCATGCTCGTCGCCGAAATGGTCGCGCCGGTGATCGCAGCGATTATCTTCGCCTTTCTGCTCGACGGCTTGGTCGTGCCGCCTGGAGCGTCTTGGGGTACGCCACGTCATTGCGATCATCGTGGTCTTATCGGTTTCATTCTTGCGACGCTGCCGTTTCTTCTGGGGCTGGTGCCGATCCTGTTCCGCCAGTTCGGTCAAGTCCGTCGCCCAGATTTCGCTGATGACCCACCAGTTGCAGGGCCATCTTCTGCGCCTGCCAGAGCAGTATCCCAACCTGCTCATGGAAACACAGGTGCGCGGCAAGTTCTGGAAAATCCTGATCGTCGGCGTGGTGACCTATGTCGTCTTCATCATCCTGGGTGTGAACTTCGCCATTCTTCTGGTGGTCATGACGGAGCTTTCGGTGCTGATCCCCTTATGTCGGCGTCGCGGCGGTCACCGTGCCGGTCGCCATCGTCGCGTTTGTCCAATGGAGACCGAACCTAGGACTTCGGCTATGTCCTGATCGCCTATGGCATCATCCAGGCGCTCGACGGCAACCTTCTCGCACCCATCCTGTTCAGCGAGGTGGTCGATTTCCATCCCGTGGTGATCATTGTCGCGATCCTGATCTTCGGCGGCCTGTGGGAGTTTTGGGGTGTGTTTTTCGCCATTCCCCTGACCACGGTGGTGCAGGCCGTGTTGAAGGCCTGGCCGCGCACATACGCTTGGCGCAAGCCGATCTGAGGTTCGTTCCCGGGGATTTCTGAAATCTATCGCCTTGCGCTTCACGGAGCGTGCCTTACGATGGCGCCAAGCTGGACCAACCAGCGGGACATGGTTCCGGCTCGCGCCGAGCTAAAAAACGGGACGTGGAACTCGGGGGGCGCTTGACGTGCTCAAGTTGATCGCCAGGAGACTGTTGCTGGGATTGCTCACACTTTGGGCGATTTCGGTCATCGTTTTCCTGGGTACGGAAATCCTGCCCGGTGACGTCGCCGCCGCCATTCTGGGCCAGTCCGCGACCGAAGAAACACTCGCGGCCCTGCGTAACAACCTGGGACTCAACCGGCCAGCCTATATTCGCTACTTCGAATGGTTGGCCAACATTCTTGCCGGCGATTTGGGCAAGTCGCTCACCAACGGCATGCCACTCGACCGCATCATCGGCCTGCGCCTTTGGAACACGATCTATCTGGCGCTTTATGCCGCCGCGGTCGCCATGCCTATCTCGCTGGGCCTGGGTCTGCTTTCGGCCGCCTATCCCGAAAGCCATTTCGACCGAGCGGTTTCCTCCACGACCGTGTTCTTCATCTCGATCCCCGATTTCGTCATCGCGGTGATCCTGATCATGATCTTCGCTGTCGAACTGGGCTGGTTCCCCATGGCCATTCACCGGCCGCGATGGAGCGATGTCTTCGGCACCATGGACAAGGCGTTCCTGCCCATGGTGACGCTGGTGCTGACCATGCTGGCGCATGTCATCCGCATGACCCGCGCCGCCGTCCTGGACATTCTGAAACAGCCCTATATCGAGATGGCGCTGCTCAAGGGTGCGTCGAAGTCGCGCATCATCCTCAAACACGCCATCCCCAACGCCATGGGGCCCATCGTCAACGTCGTCGCGCTGAACCTGGGTTATCTGATCAGCGGCGTCGTCGTGGTCGAGGTAGTCTTCACCTATCCTGGCCTGGGCCGCCTGATGGTGGACTCCGTCGTGTTCCGCGACGTGCCCCAGATCCAGGCCGTAGCCATGGTGTTCTGTGGCTTTTATGTGGCGCTCAACATCTTCGCCGATATCTGCGCCATCATGGCCAACCCGCGCTTGAGGTACGTCAAATGATCGATACTGCCGTCCACACAGCGCCGCCGCGCAAACGCAGCAAGCGCGCGCGTCCGCGCCCCGACAGCTGGGCCTGGACGGGCATTGTCATCGTCATCGTCGGCCTTGTCCTAGCGGTGACCGGACCGTGGATCGCGCCCCACAACGTGGGTGCGATCGTCACCGGCGTTTACGAGAAACCCGGCGGGGAACTTCTGCTGGGGTCCGACGTGCTGGGCCGCGACATTCTCTCGCGCCTGCTCTATGGCGCCAGACTGACCGTGGGCGTGGCGCTGGCCGCCACGATATCGGGCTTCCTTTTGGGTATGGCGGTGGGCTTTTCCGCCGCCGAGATCGGCGGGCGGTATGACGATTTCGTCACCTGGCTGATCGACGTATTCCTCTCTTTTCCGCCGATTCTTCTGGCGCTCATCGTCATCGCGTCGCTGTCGTCGGACCTGTGGGTTCTGATCGCCACCATCGCGGTCATCCACTCCTCTCGCGTGGCGCGCGTCGGCCGGGCCGTGGCCATGAACATCGCGGCCCTGGAGTTCGTCGAGGTCGCGCGTGCGCGCGGCGAGAAGCTGGTTTCGATCTTGGTGCGCGAAATCTGGCCTTCGACGATCCGTCCGCTGGCGGTCGAGTTCGGCCTGCGCCTGACCTATTCTATCCTGTTCCTTTCCAGCCTCAGCTTCCTGGGTCTGGGCGTGCAGCCGCCCGACGCCGACTGGGGCTCGATGGTGCGCGAGAACATGAACGCCATGCAGAACGGCGCCTTCCTTGCCGTGCTTGCACCCGCCTTCGCGATCGCCATCCTGACCGTAGGCGTCAATCTGATCGTCGACTGGTTGGGCGCGCAGTCCGGCCGCGGAATCTCTGAGGAAATGACCAAGTGACACCTTTGTTGCGGATTGAGGACCTTGTCGTCGAAGGCAGGCCGCCTTCGGGCTTATGGGTTGAAACGGTGCACAAGTGCAGCGTGGACGTGAATGCCGGCGAAGTCGTCGCGCTGATCGGGGAATCGGGCGCGGGCAAGACCACCGTGGCGCTTGCCGCGCTGGGTTATACGCGACCTGGAACCCGCTTCAAGAACGGCAGCAAGGTGTTAATGGAAGGGATCGATATCCTGACCATGTCGCCACGCGAGCGGCGCGACATGCGCGGCCAGGAAGTCGCCTATGTCGCCCAGAGCGCGCAGGCCTCGCTCAACCCGGCCATTCCGATCGGCGACCAAATTGCGGAAAGCCTCATCCTGCACGACTTGGCCGACAAGACCGATGCCCGCAAACGCGCCATCGACCTGCTCGACCTCCTCGATCTGCCGCACCCCGAGACGCTTGCACACCGCTATCCACACCAGACCTCGGGCGGCCAGCAGCAGCGCATCATGATGGCGATGGCCATGGCTTGTCATCCCAAGCTGCTGGTGCTCGACGAACCCACGACGGCTCTGGACGTGACGACGCAGATCGAGGTTTTGAAGGCGATTAAGGACGTCATCCGCGAGCGCGATACCGCCGCGATCTATGTCAGCCACGATCTTTCCGTCGTAGCGCAGGTCGCCGACCGTATCCTGGTCATGAACGATGGCGACGTCGTCGAGCAGGGCAAGACCGACGACATCCTCAACAACGCGACCATGGAATACACGCGTACCCTGCTGGGCGCGGCGAAGCCCAAGCCGACGCGCGAAACCGCGACGTCGACCTGGAACCCCGCCGCCGAACAGAGCCCCATCATGACGGTGCGCGAGGTCGATGCGACCTATGAGCGCCAGCGCATGTTCCGTACGACCGAACGCGAGCAGTACGTGCTCCATGACATCGAGCTTGATGTCTATCCCCGCGAAGTGCTGGCGGTGGTCGGTGAATCGGGCAGCGGAAAATCGACGCTCGCACGGGTCATGGCCGGTCTGCATCCTGCGCTCAACGGCGAGGTGACCCTGGGCGAAGACACGCTGCCGTCACATGCGCGCCAACGCACCAAGGAACAGCTCCGCCGCATTCAGATCATCTTCCAGAGCCCGGATCAGTCGCTGAACCCGGAAAAGCGCATCGACGATGCCATCGGCCGGCCGCTGGAACTCTATTTCGGCATGTCGGGATCGGAAAAGCAGGGCCGCATCGCCGAACTGCTGGAGATGGTCGGCCTGGATGGCGACTACGCGGGCCGTTTCCCGGCGGAGCTTTCGGGCGGGCAGCGCCAGCGTGTCTCGATTGCGCGCGCCTTTGCCGCGAAACCCGACATCATCCTGTGCGACGAGGTGCTCTCGGCGCTCGATACCGTGGTCGCCGCGCGCGTGCTGGAGCTGATGAAGCAACTGCGCGAGGAACACAAGGTCGCCTACGTCTTCATCAGCCACGATCTCTCGACCGTGGCGTCCATTGCCGACCGTGTCGCGGTGATGTATGCCGGACGCATCATCGATACAGGCCTGACCAAGGAAGTCTTCGCGCCGCCCCACCATCCCTATACGCAGCTCCTGATCAATTCCGTCCCCGCTCTGCGCCAGGGCTGGCTGGAGGAGGTCATCGGCAGCCGCGAGGCCGAAGCCGGCATGCGCAGCAATGTCATGCTGCACGATCTGCCGTGTCCGTTCCGCAAGCGCTGTCCCGTGATGATCGAAGGCAAATGCGATGTCGAACCCGCGCCGCGCTGCGAGATGGGCCAGCACCACGTTGTCTACTGCCAGCACAACGAGCAGGAACTACTGACCGCCCAGAAGCACGATTGAGCCGGGAGCGGTCCATGGCAAGCGGCTATTACGTGGTCGAGTTGGATGTGAACAGTCCCGAGATGATGCCGCGCTACCGCGAGCTGATCGGGCCGACACTGGCGACCTTCGAAGGCGAAGTTCTCGCGGCAAGCGACAACATCACGCATCTGCAAGGCGAGCCCGTGCCGCTGTCGCGCGCCGTGATCATCCGCTTTCCATCGGTGGAACGCGCGCTCGCCTGGTTCCACAGCGAGGACTATGCCGAAGCGCTCTCGATTCGCGAAAAGGCTTGCGTAAGCCGGTCCTATGTGGTCGAGGGCATGGGATGATCGCCGCAAAATTCTGATGCAACCGGCCCGCCATGATGCAGCGCCTGACCATTGTGGAGTGCGCCATGCGCCTGATCGCCACCTCCCTCTTTCTGATTGCTTCGTCCGCCTGGGTGTTTACCGAATGCCAGCCCCGGGCGACCTGGGGCTGGATGCCGTTGCCGGTTCTCCATCAGGAAGTCGTGCGTCATGTGCAGCCGGGACTGGGCGTTCAGGACCGCTTCTTCGACGAGGACGGGTGCAGAAACGTCTCCTAACATCCGCTTCGATCTGGGCCATGACGAAATCGACGATACAATCGAAGGCGATCTCTTCCGCGGTGCGATATCGGACATGGATATGGCCGTGCGTATGAGCGGCGGTCTTGGGCGAGGTGATCCGGCTCGGTCCCATCCTGGCCGGTTCCGTCGAGATCGACAACGTCATGTTCGCCGCGACCTATGGCGGAATCGTCGTGCTGGATTTCCTGGGGCAGGGCCATGATGGCGCCCACATCCACAAGATCCGCTACACCGAGGTCGTGTCGATGGATCTCGAAGCGGTCGACGAAGCGCGGCTGACCTAATCTCGCCATCCTCGCCGAACTGTAACCCCACCTCAACGCCTGGTAGTTCCCGCGATTGCCAGGATGACGATTCATGCCATGCATTGCGCGTGGTCGGGCGCGAGTTCCTGCAACGCCTGCGCCACGCGGAAAACCGCCTTGTCGTCATAGGGATTGCCGACCAGTTGGACGCCGGTGGGCACGCCGTCGCCTCCCCAGCCCGAGGGAACGGAGAGCGCGGGGCAACGGCTGAAACCGTTGAAGGGAGAGGTCATGATGACGTGGCCGACATCGAACTCCCTGCCGTCGACCGTGATCGGGTCGACCCAGTCGCGCACGTCCGCGGCGATCTCGGTGGTGCCCACGGTAGGACAGATGAACGCGTCATAACGCGCAAGTTCCGGTCCGAACTCGGCCCAGGCCGTGCCGACCGCCTGCATCGCACGATGGAACATACGCGCCGTGATGCCCTCGTTTTCGGCAGCGAAGGTCTTGGTGTAGTCGCAGGCAAGGTCGGGATGGTTGTTGGCGGCATCGCTGAATTCGTCGGCATAGATATGCCCGCCCCACATACCGATATTGGTGCGCGCCTGCCGCGCCCAAGGCGTTGCGATTTTCTCGACCGTCGCGCCGGCATTGCGCAGGTGGGCGATGACGGCCCGTGTGTTCTCCCGCACGGCCCTGGACACCTCATAGACTTCCATGTCCTGCGACCACGCGACTTTCATGCCGGCTACATCCGGAAAGTTCTCGGGAAGGTTCATGCGCTGGGCAAGCGTGCTGTGGTCGCGTTTGTGCAGGCCCGACATGACGTTCTGCATCAGGGCGGCGTCGCCGGCGGTGCGTGTCATCGGCCCGATGTGAAAGAACGGATCCATGGCGACTTCGGGGCTGCCGGGATTGCGGCCATAGGGCGGTTTGTAGCCGTAGATGCCACACATGGCCGCGGGCATGCGGATGCTGCCGGCGCTATCGGATCCGGTCGCCAGCGTGGTCGTGCCCGAGGCCACGGCCGCGGCCGCGCCGCCGGACGAGGCGCCGCAGGTGATGGCGGGGTTCCAAGGATTACGGGTGATGCCGTGCAGGCGCGAGGTGCAGGTCCAGGGCCAGACGAATTCCGGGCAGGTCGAAAGCGCATGGACGATCGCGCCCGCACGCATCAGCCGCTCGACGGAAGGGTTGGTGTGATCGGCCACGTTGTCCTTGAAGATCAGCGAGCCGAAGGTGCGCGGGCGGCCCTTCACGGCGGTGTCTTCCTTGACCACCAGAGTGAGTCCCTCGAGCTTGCGCGGGCGGCCATCGGTCTTCATGTAGCGCGCCTCGGCCCTCGCCGCGACCTTGAGGGCAATTTCGTAAAAAGTATGGGCCAGCGCGTTGACCGTTGGCTCCACTGCTTCCGCTCTGGCGATCTGCGCCTTGAGCAGCTCGACCGGTGAAAGCTTCCGGCTCCTGAAGAGGGCGAGCGCATCGCGTGCGGAGAGAAAACAAAGTTCTATGTCGTTCATGGAAGATCAAACCTCGGGCATTGAAATCACCGCGCCGCGATGTCACCAAGCTGTCGCAAACCTGCTGCAAGTTGCGCAGGGCAGGGGGAGTTAGAATAGCATCCAGCATGGCACGAAGGTTGGCGGCAGAGTTCGTCGGTACGGCTTTCCTTTTGGCGACGGTGGTCGGCTCGGGCATCATGGCCGAGACCCTTTCGCTCGACAACGTCGGGGTTGTCCTGCTTGGGAACACCATCGCGACGGGCGCGATCCTGGCGGTTTTTCTTCCGCTGGTCGCCGCGGTTGTTTTCGTGCTCGCCATCTCCGACCTTTCGGTGGCCGAAATCCTGCCGATTTTTCCGGTCATCCTGGACTTGGCCCTGCTGGGGACCGCACTGGCCTTTGTAGCGCTTTATGCGCTTCTGGCGCCGGTTCGTTAGGCCTGTGCGGTCGTCCGCGGCTATCTGGCCGAGCGTGAGGTGCAGCAGTTGCCGTCGAACTATACCGATGCGGTCGGTGTCCTGTTGCGCGACGTTCAGGAGGGCGTGACCCGTCTCGATACGGTGATCGACCTTGCCGAGACGGCGCGTGAGAAGGCGATCCGGGAACGCCAGGAGAGTCATGCCATGCTTTCGGGCATGAGCCATGAGCTTCGCACGCCGCTCAATGCCATCATCGGCTTCTCCGAAATCATGCAGAACGAGATGTTGAGACCCGTGGGTCAGCCGACCTACAAGGAGTACGCCGCCGACATGGTGGCGAGCGGATCGGGGTTGCTGACCATGATCGAGAAAATCCTCGATCTCAGCTAGGTCGAAGCAGGGGTATTTCCCGTCGACAAGGCGAGTTGGAGGTCCCGGCCATTGTGCACGATACCATCTCGCTGAAACACATGGGCGCCCAGGAGAGGGGCATCGCGTTGCGGGGATGTTGCCGAATGCGGTCGACGCGTGGATCGTGTGCGATGAGCGTGGCCTGAAACAGTCCCCGCTCAACCTGCTTTCGGTCAGTCTGGCGACGACGGAAAGGGCGAACCCATCGCCATCCACGTGAAACAGCGGGACGAAGATCATGTCGCTGTGAGGTGCGCGATACCGGCGCTTCCCTCACCGCGGACGATGTGCCTTTGCGCCTGCGCTCGGGTGGGGAACAGGACGGTGTGCGGACGCCTGAGGGCATGGCGCAAGCCTCCGTGATCGCTCCAACCCTTCACATCGTCTTCTCGGTCATCCGTCTGTGCGGCGGGGGCATGACGTGGGAGAACCTGCCAGACGGCGGCAAGCGCTTCGAGATCGTCTTGGGCATGCAGCACCCGCCAAGGCCGGAGGGCTCGCCGCATAGAGCGGACCACAAGTAGACGGAACCATGCTTGGCTCCGTCTACTTGGAGACTCCGCGCTATACGAGATCGCGCTCGATCTCCTCGCGCCAGTGACGGCTGGAAACCTTCTTCTCGCCGTACCAGGCATCCACGCTGACTTCGTGGACGAAATGGTCCTGCGTGCTCCACTGGTGGCAGTTCATGGCGACCCTGATCTCCCATTCCCCGCGTTGTATGCCGATGGTCTGATCGTACTGCATGCTGGCGCACAGCGGATCGTCGTCGTGGATAGCTAGCCGGCGTTGCAGGGAATGGGAGAATGCCGTGCCGATGGGCTCGATCCGATAGGTGCCTCCGATGCCGAAAAATGCGGCTTCGCCGGTCACCAGGCTCGTGACCTCTCCGGTTAGCTTGTCGCGTATTGTGGTTCGGTGAAAGCTGCCCGGCTCGACCAGGGTGACGGGGACATCCGGCGCGGTTTCCGGCTGCTGGAATGCCGGCAGATCATCATCGGACGCGCGGGGTTCGCGTAACGGCAGGACGAGCGCCGCCGTGTTGGTGGTGAGCGTCAGGGTCACCGCCTCCGGCGAGGGCCAGACAAGCGGCCAGTAGCAGGTCGAAAGCGCAAGGCGCAGGCGATGACCCGCCGGAAAGGCCTGGGCGGTGTCGTTGAGCTGAATTCTCACATGATAATCCTTGCCCGGTTCCAGGGCTTGGGGATGCGCGTGGCTGTCACGGTGGGTGAGGTTGAGCACGCCATAGGTCACCAGCGTCGAAGCCCCGTCGGGCGCGACATCGCAGAGGCGCACGGCCAGTTGGGCGACCGGTTTGTCGCTGGCGAGCGTCAGTTCGACCACCGGTGCGCCCATCAGTTCCGTGCGTTGTTCCAGCGGAGCCGTTTGGAAACACAGGCTGCGTCCATCGTCAGCCCGTTGATCGGTGGCGAGTTCGCCGGCTAGGCCGAAACTGCACCATTCGCTGCCGTCCATACCCGTGGAGGCCGGCGAACGGAAACTCTGCCGTCCGGCCTTGCCCTTCTCGGGCCGCAACGTGCCGTCGTCGTGGAGATGCAGCACCTGCCGGCCGATTTCGGGCGAGGGCCACTGATCCTCCGCGACCCAGCGTCCCGGCCGCTCGGCATAGTTGACGGCCGGCGCTATGCTTTCCTGCATCCAGACCCGGAGCATCGGCTCCCGGTCGATGCCGGTATCGCGGTATTTCAGCCAGCGGTCCCACCAGCGCAGCGCATCCTGGAGAAAGCCGATGGCCGGCCCCGGTGTGCCGTCATGAGGATAGACATGCGCCCAGGGCCCGATGACGCCGCGGCGCGGCACCTTCAAGCCCGCCATCAGCCGTGGGATCGCGTTGGAGTAACCGTCCGACCAGCCGGTGATGGCGTAGACAGGGACTTCGACCGCACCGTAGTCCTCACAGACCGAACCGTGCTGCCAGTATGCATCGCGGCGCTGATGTTTGAGCCAGGTCAGTGCCCATGGATGGTCCGCGGCGAGGCGTTCCTTCCATAGTTCAAGCCAGCGCTCGCCGACGATTTCCGGATCGGGCGGACGGGTGTTGAAAGTCAGCATGGTGGCCGACCACATAGTGTTGTCGTTGAGCAGGCAGCCGCCCATGAAGTGAATGTCGTCGGCATAACGGTCGTCGGTGGCGGCCACGGTGATGATCGCCTTGAGGGCCGGTGGGCGCAGGGCCGCGACCTGCAGGGAATTGAAGCCGCCCCAGGATTTGCCCATCATGCCGACGTTGCCGTCGCACCAGGGCTGCTCGGCGATCCAGGCGATGACCGCGAGCGCATCGTCAAGTTCGGGGTTTTGCAGATATTCGTCGGTGAGCTCTCCTTCCGACTCGCCCGCACCCCGGATATCGACACGCAGGCAGGCGTAACCATGGCCCGCGAAGTAGCGGTGCATGGGTTCGTCCCGGTTTCGGGTGAGATCGCGTTTGCGGTAGGGGATGTATTCCAGGATCGCCGGGACCGGCCGACTCTCGGCATCATCGGGCATCCAGATGCGCGCTGACAGTCGCGTGCCGTCGGGCATGGGAATGCCGGTCTCTTCGATGTCGCGGACGGAATTGGAGAAGTTTTCGACGATGCGTTTCATCGCATTGTTCCCTGACCTGCCGGCGCTACTATGGAGCCCAACCCGCCGGGCGTCGATCACGCACCGGCGAATGGGATGAAACGATGCTGCAGTTTGCCGATGCCTGCGTGATATGGCTGGCGCGCCGTCCCGAGACGGTGTGTCACATCGTGCGCCGGAAGCGCTGGCACAGGCGCTTGAACCTTCCGGAAAGCCGACGGCGTTTGTGGACGACGGCAGACCCCCGGCACTCGGCTATCTCAAGCGATTGCTGAATGCCGGGGATCGTTCGGCCTTGGCTGAGCCTTTGAAGAACGTGTCGGAGGAACTCGATTGGTTCGAACCGGCGTTGGACGCGCTGAAGGCGTATCTGGGCGGACGCAACTGTATGCCCCAGCTTGTCGGGCCGTCTGAACGATCCGCCTCCGGCGGCATGCGTTTCGGAACCTTCCTGATCGCGCCCGAGGCCGTCTATCCACGCCATGCGCACGGAGCCGAAGATCTCTACATCACATCGCAGGATCGGGCCGCTGATCCTATGACGCGAGACCCTATGAGTCTCGCGGGGCGGGAGAGGTTGTGCATACCAAGAGCTGGCAGCCGCACGCCATCCGGACCGACGAGGACGCGCTGCTGATGGTCTGGATCTGGCTGGGCGATGTGAGCTTTGACTCCTATCGCATGGAAGCCGATGGCTTCGATGGCGACGGTACGCCATTTGGCGTTTCTCGGCGGGCTCAAGGTGACCGAGCGGCTGATCCACCACGACGATACCGGCATGGTGCAGCGCTACACCATCTCCGACGGCGGGCGGCTTCCGGTCGCGGATTTCGCGGCGACGCTGCGCGTGGCGCCTGAGAGCGATGCGGCTGCGGTGTGAGCTGGTCGTGCAGTTTTGATCTCGCGGGAGCGCCTGAAGACGTGGTGCGCGAAGCCATCGAGGGCATTTTCGATTCCGGCATGAACGCGCTGACGGACCGCTTCGGTTCGGCGGCTTGAGTCAGTCGCGCACGTAGTTGGTCGCCCAGAGGCCGCGGCGGTCTTCGCGGGCGCCATCGCGCGTCGGGCCGTAGCCGGTGTCGGGCAATGGCAGAGCCCAGCCAGTGTAGACCATGTTGACGTTGATCTCAAAGCCGCCCGCGACGCAGACCGCGTCTGGCCGGTTCTCAAAGCGCTCTCCGGTCAGGCGGCAGGTGACCTCCATGGCCGTGATCAGATCGAGCAGGGCATCGCGCGCGATGCTGCCGCAGGGGATTTTCTTGGTCGCGTGCAGGCACCACCGGGCGAGCGGCGGTGCAGCGATCCCGGCCAGGTGCACGGTGGTGCCGGCTATCGAGAGTGTATCGCCGTCGATGGCTTCTGCCGGGCCCGTCAGGGCGTCCGCCCGTGCGAAGGGGATGCACAGGAACAGGGCAAGGGAGAGAGCAAAGCCGCGTTTCATGGTTCCAACTTACCAGATCGCCGCATCAACCCGCGCTCAACTCCGGTCACGTCACTGTTTGACCCTGTAGCCGGTCGCCACAATGCGGTGGCAGGCGAAAACCACCACGCAAGCGGCCGCCAGAAGGGGCAGGAGCGTGGCGATGGTGGAGGCTTCGCTGACCCCGACGAAGCCGTCGCGAAAGCCTTCGATGGCCCAGAACGCCGGGCTGAGGCGCGCCAGGGGGCCGAGAACTCCGCCATAGGTCTCGACGGGGAAAAACACGCCCGACAGGAAGACGAGCGGTGATACGACAAGGCCCGCGACGTTCGCGACTTGATCGAACTTGGTCGCGCAGACGCCTGCGATCAGGCCCGCCGATGCCGTGAGCAGGCAGCCCGGCACGACATAGAGCACCATCAGCCCAGGATCGACCGGAACGAGAGGTACGAAGATCTGCATCAGCAGCACGGCAAGCGTGCCGGTGAACAAACCCGCCGAAACCCCTGCAGCGAGCAGGACGCCGACCAGTTCGATGGGACGCAGAGGGGCGCTGAGCAGGGCGGCGAGCGAGCTGCGGATCTTTGCATCGATCATTGCCCAGGCGACCATCTCGAAGGAGGTCGTCATGGCGGTCATGACGATGAGACCCGGCGCGACATAGTGCAGGAAGGGAAGGCCCGCGACATCGGCGCGCAGGCCCGTGAGGGCGAGCTCGAAGATCGCGAGGAAGAGCAGTGTGTTGGTGACCGGCCCTGCGATGGTGTGCTGCCAGCCCTTCAGGTAACGCCGGATCTCCCAGACATAAAGCGCGCCGATGCCGATGCGGTTGATCAACGGCATCGGCCTGCTGGCATTGGCGTTGATGACGGAAGGTTTGTACATGTGCGCGCGACGCTATCCCCGGTGGCGGCAGGGAGCAAGAAGAGGGTATGTAAGGGTCGATCTGAAACCGAGAACCGGGAAATATGTTCCATGGCCTATGAGACTCTCCTTGTCGATGTCGCCGAAGGTGTCGCGACGATTACGCTCAATCGGCCCGACCGGCTGAACGCCCTGACCATGCAGGTTCTCGACGAACTCCAGGATGCGCTCTCGACGGTCGAGGCCGATGCGGACCAGCGCGCGGTCGTGCTGACCGGTGCGGGACGCGGCTTTTGCGCCGGCGCGGACCTGAAGGCCGCCCTGGAGGTCGATGACGGGCATGGACCCGAGAACGAACTGGAGACCCACTACAACCCGCTGATCAAACGCCTGCAGACGATCGAGGTGCCGGTGATCGGTGCGATCAACGGCGTCGCGGCAGGTGCCGGATGCAGCCTTGCACTCTCCTGCGATATCGTGCTGGCTGGCCGCTCGGTGTCGTTCCTGCAGGCCTTCGCACGTATCGGCCTCATTCCCGACGCAGGGAGCACGTGGATCGTGCCCCGCCTGGTCGGGCGCGCCCGCGCCATGGGCCTTGCCATGCTGGCTGACAACCTGCCTGCCGAGACGGCGGCGGAGTGGGGTCTGATCTGGAAGGAGGTGGACGACGACGTGCTGGTGGCCGAGGCGCAGACCTTGGCGCGCACGATGGCGCGGGGCCCCACGGGTGCCTACGGCATGATGAAACGTGCCTTTGCCGCTTCGTCTGAAAACAGTTTGGATGACCAGTTGGCGCTGGAAGCGGTGCTGCAGAACCGGGCTTCGGAGAGTCACGATTACAGGGAAGGGGTCGCCGCCTTTCTGGAAAAGCGTCCCGCGGCCTTCAAGGGAAGCTGAGACCATGACGAACCACAACATCGCGGTGATCGCGGGCGATGGCATCGGCAAGGAAGTGATGCCCGAGGGCATCCGCGCGGTCGAGGCCGCGGGTGCGCGCCATGGCGTCACGTTCACATGGCAGGCATTCGACTGGTCCTGCGAGGTTTATGCAAGGACCGGACGGATGATGCCCGAGGATGGGCTGGAACAGCTGCGCGGTCTCAATGCGATCTTTCTGGGCGCGGTGGGCTGGCCGGACGTGCCCGATCACATCTCGCTGTGGGGTCTGCTGATCCCCATCCGCAGGGCGATGGACCAGTACGCCAACATCCGTCCGGTGCGGCTGTTCGAGGGCGTGCCCTGTCCGCTCGCCAATCGCACGCCCGAGGAGATCGATTTCTGGGTCGTGCGCGAGAATGTCGAGGGCGAGTATTCCCAGATCGGCGGCAGGCTTTACGACGGCACAGACGAGGAGCTTGCCCAGCAGGCCAGCATCTTCACGCGGCGCGGTACGGACCGTATCCTGCGTTATGCCTTCGAACTGGCTCAAAGCCGGCCCAAGAAACATCTGACCAGCGCGACCAAATCCAACGGCATCTTCCACACCATGCCATTCTGGGACGAGCGGGTCGAAGTGGTCGGCGACGATTTTGCCGACGTGAAGGTCGACAAATACCACATCGATATCCTGACCGCGCATTTCGTGCGTCACCCCGACTGGTTCGATGTGGTCGTGGGTTCGAATCTTTTCGGCGACATCCTCTCCGATTTGGGACCGGCTGTCGCGGGCTCCATCGGCATCGCGCCAAGCGCCAACATCAATCCTGAGAAGACCGCGCCCAGCATGTTCGAGCCGGTGCACGGGTCGGCCCCCGATATCGCCGGCCAGGGCATCGCCAATCCCATCGGCCAGATATGGTCGGGTGCGATGATGCTGGAACACCTGGGCCACGAGGAAGCCGCCACCGATCTGATGGCGGCGATTGAGGCGGTGCTGAAGGAGCCCAAGGCCCTGACCCCGGACCTGGGCGGCAAGGCCAACACGCAGCAACTCGGCAAGGCGATCGCCGAGGCGCTGGGCTGACCATGGGATTTGCGTCGAGATCAAGCCGTCCGAGGCGGCCGGTTGGACGGGAGGGATCATCATGAAGATCCTCCGCGGCATCTTGATTTTTGTTGTCCTGCTGCTCCATGGCGCATCCAAGCACGCCTAGGGCGCCTATATGCTCGCCACCGACGACATGCGCGCGGCCAAGCCTTCAACACGGCCTGCATTTGTCGTGGTTCCCATGGCGCCTTTCAACCGTGTTTGGGCGGCACCGGACGCGCCTGAGTTCAAGCAACCCTGGTTTCCCGCGCTGGATCTGAGTGTGGCCATTCTGGAAGACATGATGGAGAATTACCCTGTGGATTCCGACCGGGTCTATGTGACCGATTCTTCAACGGGCGGGCTCGGTTCGTTCGCCGCGCCGATGGTCTATCCCGATCTCTTTGCCGCAAGCCCGCCCGTGGCCGTGGCTGGACGATTGACGATGCCGACTATTCTAGGGACTTCGTCACGTGGCTCAGATTGCGCGGAATCGACGCGCGCATTGAGGAAGTCAGTGGCTATGGCCATGCGCAGCCTGGCGCGCCGCCTATGCCGACCGCGAGTCGTGGCGCTGGCTGTTCTCCCAGCTACGATAGCCTCGGTTCGACTGGGTCTCCATGGCGTTCAACGCGGCTGCGATCTAGCATCCAATTGTCACGATCAATGGAATCATCATGCAGTTTGGTATCGGTCAGGCAAATCCGCGCACGGAAGACCCCAAACTTGTGCGGGGGCTGGGGCGTTATGCCGATGATGTCAGCGTGGCGGGTCAGGTCTACGGCTGTGCCCTGCGTTCGCCTCACGCCCATGCCGAGATTACAGGAATCGAGATTACCGATGCGCTGGCCGCACCCGGCGTCATCGGGATTCTGACCGCCAGGGACCTGGCCAAGGAAAGGTTGGGCGACCTGCCGGTCATGGGCAAGGTGGGCAACAGCGACGGCACGGAGATGGCCGACGTGCCCCATCCGGTTCTGGCGCGCGAGCGCGTGCGCCATGTCGGCGAGCCCGTTGCCTTTGTCGTGGCCGAGAGATACGCCGCGGCACGGGACGCGGCCGGGTTGATAGAGGTCGACTTCGAACCGCTGGATGCCGTGGTCGGGATCGCCAACGCGCTGAAACCGGACGCGCTGGAAATCTGGCCCCAAGCGCCGGGCAACGTGGTTCTGGAATGGGATATTGGCGATGCCTCCGGCGCGAAGGCGGCGTTGGAAAAGGCGGCGGCGGTGGTGGATCTCACGGTCACCAACAACCGCGTCGTCGTCGCACCCATGGAGCCGCGCGCGGCACTCGCTGAATACGATGCCGCGACGGGGCGCTTCACGCTCCATGCCTGTTCCCAGGGCGCACACAAGCTTTCCAAGCCGCTGGCAGAACATGTCCTGAAGATCGCACCAGGCGATCTGCGCGTGCTGACCGGCGATGTCGGCGGCGCGTTCGGCATGAAGAACTTCCTGTTTCATGAATATGTTCTGGCGCTGGTCGCGGCGCGGCGCTGGCGCAGGCCGGTGAAGTGGACCGCCGACCGCAGCGAGAGTTTCATGAGCGACATCCAGGGCCGCGACCGGCTGATGACGGGCCGCATGGGCTTTGACGCAGAGCATCGTATCACCGGCCTGCAGGTCGAGATGGCGGCGAACTTCGGCGCCTATGTCTCGCAGTTCATGCCCTTCGTCGCGACGCTCGCCTCCACGGCGGTGGGGTCGGGGCTCTACAACATTCCGGCCCTCCACACCCATGTGCGCGGCGTGATGACCAACACCGTGCCCATTGATGCCTATCGCGGCGCGGGACGGCCTGAGACGGCCTATCTGCTCGAACGTCTGCTCGATAAGGCGGCCCGGCGGTTCGGCCTGTCGCAGGGCGAGATCCGGCGGCGCAACGTGATCAGGAGCGACGCCTTCCCCCACGATACCGGGGTGGGGTTCATCTATGACTGCGGCGAGTTCGGCCGCCATCTCGAACACGCGCTTGCGGTGGTCGATGCGGAAGGCTTCGAGGCCCGCCGGGTCGAAGCCAAGGTGCGTGGGCGCCTGCGCGGGCTGGGTGTTGCAGGCATGCTGGACCGCTGCGGCGGCGGCGGACCCGACATGGTCGATCTGCGCATTGATCCGGCCGGCGGTGTGACACTGGCCGTGGGCACGCAGACGAACGGACAGGGACACGAGACCGCCTATACCCAGATCGTCGCGGGCGGTCTGGGCATCGCGCCCGAGCGCATCCGCGTGCGCCAGGGCGATAGCGACCTAGTGCCCTATGGCTCCGGGAACGGCGGTTCGAACTTCATCGCCGTGGCGGGCAGCGCCTGCCAGATCACGGTCGAGAAGGCGGTCGAGAAGGGCAAGTGCATCGCGGGCCACCTGATGGAAGCGGCGGTGGGCGATATCGAGTTCAAGGACGGGATGTTCCGCATCGCCGGGACGGACCGCACCGTGAGCTTGGCCGAGGTGGCGCGCAAATCCTATGACACCGCCAGTCTGCCGCCCGGCGAGGAGCCGGGCTTTCAGGTGATCGGCAGCTTCAAGCCTCAGGACGGCCCTACCTTTCCCAACGGCACCCATATCTGCGAACTGGAGGTCGATCCCGAGACCGGCACGGTGGAGCTGCTGCGCTATCTTGCGGTCGACGATGTCGGAACCGTGATCAACCCGCTGCTGGCGGATGGACAGGTCCATGGCGGCGTGGCCCAAGGCATCGGTCAGGCGTTGGCCGAAGAGACCGTCTACGATCCAGGCAGCGGCCAGTTGATGACCGGCACGTTCATGGACTACCGGCTGGCGCGCGCCAGCGACCTCCCCATGATCGAGACCTACCGCATTGCCGTCCCCACGCCGCGCAACCCGCTGGGCGTGAAGGGTAACGGTGAATCCGGTGCGATCGGCGCGCCGCCCGCGGTGATGCACGCGCTCCTGGATGCCCTCTCACCGCTGGGCATCGACCATCTGGATATGCCCGCCACGCCGCTGAAAATCTGGCGGGCAATCAAGGAGGCGTCGCTATAACGTACTGCGACATATAACGAGGTGTGTTATAGTCTGAGATGATCGGAGGATTTGCTGATCGGGAGACCGAGTATACATCTGGACTGGCTAGGTCAGCCGTCGTTTGCCACGGGATATCCAGAATGTTGCGTTGCGAAAACTGTGTCTTCTCAATCAGGCTGTCGCCCTGAACGACTTGCGGAGCCCGCCAGCCAATGGGTTGGAGAGGCTGAAGGGAAAGCGAGCGGGTCAGTACAGCATCCGGATCAACGATCAATGGCGAATCTGCTTCGTATGGAGAAAGGGTGGCCCCGATCATGTCGAAATCGTCGACTGTCACTGCTGACAGAGCACTGCTTCATAACCCTCATCCCGGTGAAATCCTGCTTGAGTGCTTTCTCAAACCTATGAATCTCAGTCAGAATCGGCTGGCACGGGAAATTAACGTAGCGCCACGGCGGATCAACCAGATCGTTCTGGGTAAACGTTCGGTCACTGCCGATTCCGACCTGCGCTTGGCCCGCTACTTTGGTCTTTCGGAGGGTTTTTTTCTCGGTATACAGACGTATTTTGACCTGATGGAACGTCGGCGTCAGATTGGCGATGAACTCGAAACGATCAAACCCCGCGCAGCGTGGGGCAAACCATGATCAAGGTTCCAGCGGAAGAATTTGCCGAGCGGCGGGCGCGGGTGCGTCATGCGGCGGAGAAAGCCGGGTTTACAGTGCTTGTGGTCTGTTCGCGCGGCGGCGGTACCATGGACCGTTACGGCGACGTGAAGTACCTCACCAATTTCTATACGCGCTTCCCTTACATCCCCGATGTGCCGGGTGAATGGACGGCGCGGGCGCATGCGTTTGTCGTGCTGCCGGTCAAGGGCGAACCCACGCTGGTCGCCGACGACAAGCCTAGGCGCGACGAGGAGATGGCGATTGATCAGGTCGTGGTGACCGGCGATGTCATCGCCTCGATCGTCGAGGCCCTGAAAGGGATGGAGTTGACCAAGGGCAAGGTGGGTGTCGTGGGATCCGACACGCTGCCCTGGAGCGTGCACGCCAAACTCGCCGGCGCCTTCCCGGACGTGGAGTGGGTGCCGGCCGACGAACTGCTGGGCGGTATCCGCATGGTGAAGTCGCCCGCCGAGATCGAGAAGCTGCGGCATGCCTCCAAGGTCGGGTCGCGCGCGACCGAGGCCATGTTGAACAGGGCCGAGGCCGGCTACACCCATGGCGATGTGGTGGCCGCAGGCATGGAGGTTCTCGCGAAGAACGGCGGCATTCTCTACAACAATTTCATGTCCTCGGGCCGTGGCGGCAATGACCCGACCATGGTCGCGACCAGCTTCCCGACCTGGGGCAGCACGGAAGTGCTGGAGGACGGCGACTGGTTCCATTGCGGCATTTCCGGCGCGGTCGACGGCTATTACTTCGATCACGCCCGCTCCAAACCCATCGGTAACCCGACCGTCGAGCAGATCCGTGTCTTCGAGGGACCGATGCTGGCCGTTCAGGCGGCGATGACGAAGATCAAACCCGGTGTGAAGGCTTCGGAAGTCGCGCGCGTCGGCCGCGAGAAGCTGGAGGAACTGGGTTTCGAATTCGAAGGCGCGTTCAAGGGCTTCGGCCACGGTGTGGGCCTGGGCTGGGACTCGCCCTGGCTGATTGAGAGCGACCATACGGTGCTGGAAAAGAACATGGTGCTTTGCGTCGAACGCAGCGTGCGCCATATGGGCTATGTCGGCGACTTCGAGGAGACCGGCGTGGTGACCGACAACGGCTTCGAACTCTTTACAGATGCGAAGGTGAAGTGGTGGTGAGCGTGTCGTTTCCCGAGTCCCAGCGAAAGCTGCAAGCAGAAAGAAAGATGTGTGCATCCCATAGAGCGAAGGCTGGCCATAGAGCGAAGGCTGGAGATTCCACAGGGACAAGGGTCACGCACCGAATTGTGCGGGCCGGGTCTAATTCGACCGCGGTTTTTCAGGTTTGCCTTGAGCGGACTGTTTCGTCTGGCCTTCCTCCGGAAGTGTCCGGCGCGCCAAATTCCATACGGCGGTGGCGGCCTTTTTCTCGATGAGGTGGACGAGGCCCCAGAAGGTCTGGGCAGGCAGGGTGGTTTCGACGAATTTCTCGCTCACCAGAACGATACGCATATTGACGCGCCCGTCTTTGAGCGTGCTGAGCTGGATTTCGGTGACAAGCTGTGCCGCGTCTCCCAATTGCGGGTGCGGCGCGCCGCCCTCGAACTTCTTGGAGAAATCGGCCTGCTGCACGGCAGCCTCGCGTTTGAACTGCGCGACCTCCTTCTTGGCCGCGGGCGTGGTCACCTTTTCGGCAGGCACCATCTTTTCGGCAAGCTGGCCCACGGTGCCCAGAAGACTGCGCACCAGACGGCGGGTCAGCAGCAGGCGTACCTCGCTGCCGTCGGGAAAGACGCCAGCGATGTGCAGGCGGTCCTCGACCGGCTGGTAGCTCACGCAAAACTGCAGTTTCCTAGCCATCAAGGCTCCCGTCGGTTCAGGCCGCGTCCGTGCCCGCGGACTCCAGCGCCTCGTTGGCTTCCAGCCATTTTGCTTCGGCCTTCTCCAGCGTTTTTTCGATTTCGCCGCGTTTCTTCATGAGATCGCTTGCCGGCATGTCCTTGGCGGGGCCATCGTAGCTCTTGGGGTCGAACAGCGCACGGTCGATGTCGCTGCGCTGCTGGGAGAGGTGCTCGACCTCCTGTTCGGCCGATTTGACCGCCTTGCGCAGGGACTGAGTCTTTTCGCGCGCAGCGGCCGCCAACCGGCGCTCCTCCTTGCGGCTCAGCTTGGACCCGGACTTCGCCGTCTCCTTCACGTTGTCGTTCGAGTTGCCACGGCCCAAGATCAAGTTACGGTAATCGTCTAGGCTGCCGGAAAAGTTCTCCGCGCTGCCGCCATCGATCAGAATCAGGCGGTCGGCCGTAAGTTCGAGCAGATGCCGGTCATGGCTGACGATGATGACCGCACCGCTGTATTCGTTGAGCGCCTGGACCAGCGCCTCGCGGGCATCGACGTCAAGATGGTTGGTCGGTTCGTCCAGGATGAGCAGGTGCGGGGCCTCGCGCGTGATCAGCGCCAGCGCCAGGCGCGCGCGCTCGCCGCCCGAGAGATGACGTACTTCCAGCGTGGCCTTCTCGCCGGAAAAGCCGAAGCGGCCGAGCTGGGCGCGCACCGCGCCGGACTTGGCGTCTGGCATCAGACGGGTCATGTGCTGCAGCGGCGTGTCGTAGGGATAAAGCTCCTCGACCTGGTGCTGGGCGAAGTAACCTACCCGCAGTTTGCCGCTGGCCGACAGGGAACCGGCCATGGCCTCCAGCTTGCCCGCGAGCAGGCGCGCCAGCGTCGTTTTGCCGTTGCCGTTGCGCCCCAGGAAGGCGACGCGGTCGTCTGGGTCGAGCCGCAGATTGAGGTGCTGGAGCACGGGCTTGTCCTCGACATAGCCCACCGCCGTGTCGTCGAGCACGATGAGCGGGGGCCGCAGCTCCGCTGGGTCGGGGAAGTGGAACGACAGGCTGGCGTCTTCCATGGCCGCGGCGATGGGCTCCATGCGGGCGAGCGCCTTCAGCCGGCTTTGCGCCTGGACCGCGGTGTGGGCCTTGTAGCGCCAGCGGTCGACGAAGGCCTGCAGATGGGCGCGCTGGCGCTCCTGCTTGACGCGCATGGCCTCGACCTGAGTCAGGCGCTCAGCGCGCTGGCGCTCGACGGAGTCGTAGCCGCCGCTGTAAAGCGTGACCTGGCCGCCCTCCAGATGAAGGATGTGGTCGACGACATTGTTCAGGAGATCGCGCTCATGGCTGATCACAACCAGGGTGCCGCGATAGTTCTTCAGGAACGATTCCAGCCAGATCGTCGCTTCGAGGTCGAGATGGTTGCTGGGTTCGTCGAGCAGCAGCAGGTCGGGGCCCGAAAACAGCAGTTCGGCGAGCGCGACGCGCATGCGCCAGCCGCCCGAGAAGCTGTCGAGCGGCTGATGCTGGGCGTCTTCCTCGAAGCCCAGGCCGGCCAGGATGCGTGCAGCCCGAGCCGGTGCCGAATGGGCCTCGATGGTGTTGAGACGCTCGTGGATCTCGCCGATGCGGTGGCTGTCCCGGGAGGTTTCGGCCTCGGCCAGCAGATGTGCGCGTTCCTTGTCGGCGGCGAGCACGCACTCGAACGGCGTATCCTTGCCGCCCGGCGCTTCCTGAGCGACATAGCCCATGCGCATGTCATGCGGCATCTCCACCGCGCCGTCGTCGGGATCGAGCGTGCCGGCGATGGCCTTCATCAGCGTCGATTTGCCGGCGCCATTGCGCCCGATCAGGCCGACACGACTCTTGGTCGGGATTGACGCGGAGGCGCGATCCAGAATGACTTTGCCGCCCAGCCGCACTGTGATGTTCGAAATCGTTAACATGGCGCGGCTGATACCACGCGCACCGCCATACGTCAGCATCCCGGAACGCCGAAGCAAGTGCGGAATTGCATGCGGTTCGATTCAAGAGGGGTCAATCTTGCTCTATTGATACGGCAGCACCGCACGGGACCGCACGATGTCAGAGACTTATATCAGCCATCTTGAATGCTCGATGACCGGGAAACGTTATGAGGCCGGCAAGGTCCACGGGCCTTCCGAGGCGGGCCGGCCGATCCTCGTGCGCTACGACCTGGAACGGCTGGCTGCCGAGGTGAGCCGGGAGGACATCGCGGCCTCGCCCGCACCCGGCTTTTGGCGTTATGCGCCGTTCCTGCCGGTGACACAACCCGATAACCGGATTTCGCTGGGCGAGGTCGTGACGCCGTTGATCGCGCTCGACAGGTCGGCGCAGGGACTGGGTGCCACACCCGGCAAGGCGATGGTGAAGGACGAGGGGCGTCTGCCGACAGGATCGTTCAAGGCGCGCGGCCTTTGCCTGGCGGTTTCCATGGCACGGGAATTCGGGCTGGAGCATTTGGCGATTCCGACCAATGGCAATGCGGGTGCTGCCATGGCCGCCTATGCACGACGTGCTGGGATCCGGGCGACGGTGCTGTGTCCCGACGCCACGCCCGACATCAACATTCGCGAAATACGCCAGCAGGGCGGCGATGTGTGGAAGGTGAACGGACTCATCAACGACTGCGGCAGAATCGTCGGCGCGGGCAAGCAGGCCGTAGGCTGGTTCGACGTCTCGACGCTGAAGGAGCCTTACCGCATCGAAGGCAAGAAGACGATGGGCCTGGAACTGGCCGAGCAGCTGGGCTGGACGCTGCCGGACGTCATCTTCTATCCCACGGGTGGTGGGACTGGGCTGATCGGCATGTGGAAGGCGTTCCATGAACTGAAAGCGATGGGCTGGATCGACGGGCCGCTGCCCCGCATGATCGCCGTGCAGGCACAGGGCTGCGCGCCCATCGTGAAAGCCTGGGAAGCCGGGGAGGAGCACGCCCCGCTGTGGGAGAACGCGCATACCGTCGCGGCGGGCATTTGCGTGCCTGTGGCGGTGGGGGATTTCCTGATCATCCGCGCGGTACGAGAATCGGACGGCTTCGCCATGGCTGTGCCGGACGAGGCGATCATGGCGATGCGCGATCATGTTGCGCGGGAAGACGGATTGTTGCTTTGTCCGGAAGGGGCGGCGACCGTGGAAGCCTATCGCCGGGCGCTTGAGGAGGGCCTCGTCAAAACATCCGACCGGGCCGTGCTCTATAACTGTGCCACAGGCCTCAAGTACCCCATGGCGGCGGTCGAGCAGGCACTCGACAAGGACAGCGCCATCGACTTTTCACGCTTCGGCTGAAGCCGCGCGAGGCGGAGTTCAGGTTTCCTCTTCGGGGATGCCGTCGTCGTTGGTGTCGCCATCGACCTCGGGCTGGACGCGCCGGATGATGATGTCGCCGTTTTCGAGCACCTCGGGCATTTGGTATTGCGGGATGGCGGCGATCATCAGGTCGAGGGCCGTGAGGATGTTGCGCATCGCCTCTTCGGCATGCTCCAGGACGTCGCTTTCCTCGCCCTGGGAATCGGCCATGGCCGGAGCGGCGGCAAGTTGCAAGGCGACGGCGGCAGCAAGCAGGCCTTGTGTTATGGAGCGCATGGTGGGCATCCGGTTCATGAATGGGTGGATCAACCATGCCGCGACAATACGGCATTCCTGTGGCTATTCGTCGAACGCCCGCCCGCAGGCCGGTTTTTTTGCAGGTGAGGAGGTTCCAGTAGAGGCGGTAGCCGTACTTGAGTTGTCGAGGCGGTAACACAGTTCCTCGCCGTCTGTCAGCACCAGAAAATACCAGGTTTCGGAGCCGCCGAAGACACCGCTCTGCTCCGGTCCCAGCGAAAAGCGTTCCCAGAGTTCATTGTCGTTGCTAAGGCCAAAGGTCAACGCCTGGGGCGCGACGTTCTCGACATAGGTTTCGTCGGTCAGGGATTCGGCGGGGAATTTCGCAGATCAGTGTCCGGCTTTCCGGCGTGCCTCGCGTTTGATGCGGTAACCGTGATAGCCCAGTGCAAAGCCCCAGGCCAGTAACAGAAGGCCCAGCCCCATGAACTGCGCGGAATAGTCGGTGACGAACGCGGCGATCACGAGATTGACCACACCCAAGGGGACCAGGAGGAGCGAAGCCAAAATCATGGAGCGAAGCCAAAATCATGGAGCGAAGCCAATGGACCAATTCTCCATTATCCACCAGGCTTGTTCTCCATATATCCACCAGGCTTGGCTGGACGATATCGGGTTCGCGGCCCAGGATCAAGGTCGCGATGTTGGTGGAGCGTGGATTTCCGCGATAGGATCGCGCCCGAAATCACGGTGTGCAGGCCACCGAAGGCACGCGTTGAAGAGAACAAGGGAGATCGGTTGTGAAGGTTGCGTTTATAGGCTTGGGCGTCATGGGTTATCCGATGGCCGGCCATCTTGCCGCCAAGGGCCATGAGGTTACCGTTTACAACCGGACCGGCGCGAAAGCCGAGAAGTGGGCCGGGGAACATGGCGACGGCCACGCCGCGACACCCGCCAATGCCGCCAAGGGCCAGGAGATCGTGTTCTCATGCGTCGGCGACGATCCGGATTTGCGGGAGGTCATCGCGGGCGAAGACGGCGCTATCCACGGCATGGAAAGAGGCGCCATCCTGGTCGATCACACCACCGCCTCGGCCGATGCCGCGCGCGAGATGGCCGAGCTGCTGGCCGAGAAAGGTGTCGGGTTCCTTGATGCGCCGGTTTCTGGTGGCCAGGCTGGTGCGGAGAACGGCCAGCTGACCATCATGGTCGGTGGAGAACAGGACCATTTTGACACCGCCAAGCCGGTCATGGACTGCTACGGCAAGGCCGTCACGCTGATGGGCCCGGTCGGGTCGGGCCAGCTCTGCAAGATGGCGAACCAGATTTGCATCGCGGGTCTCGTCCAGGGTCTGGCCGAGGGGCTCAACTTCGCCCAGCGCGCGGACCTTGACGGCGAACAGGTGATCGACGTGATCTCGAAAGGTGCTGCAGGCTCCTGGCAGATGACGAACCGCGGCGGCACGATGTGCGAAGACCAATACGATTTCGGTTTCGCCGTCGACTGGATGCGGAAGGACCTGCGCATCGCCATGACGGAAGCCAAGAACAACGGTTCCCTGCTACCCGTCACCGCATTGGTCGACCAGTTCTACGCCGAAATCCAGCGCCTGGGCGGTAACCGCTGGGACACATCCAGCCTGATGCACCGGCTGAAGCGCACGCCCTGAGAGACCAAATTACCCCCCGTAGGTTAGCGACTGTGCGAAACCTGGATCGTTCCTAGCTGGTATCCTTCCAGTCGGAGGTGAGTAGTCCGGGTACCCACGCGAGCTCCCGCATGTCCGCGGTAATCAGGGTCGCATCACGGCAACGTGCCCGGGCGGCAACCACCAGGGTGGATTCATACCAACGGTCGATGTGTCATACGCATCGACCGTTGGTATCACACAGGCAGGAGGTAGCACTTCTTGAACTTCTTGCCGCTTCCGCACGGACAGGGATCGTTGCAGCCGATATCGCGGTAGGGATTGAACGCCGCCTTGGAGGGATCGTCCAGGCCAAACGGAAACGGATCGTCGTCGGTGTCCTCGTCGTCATCCGATCCGCTGCCCAAATGCCACTTCTTTCCTGATGCATTCGGTGTAACGGTTGATCTGACCGAGCAGGAGCGGAACCATCTCGTCGCGCATACGGCGTGCGTGGCCGATCGCCTCGACGGGTATACCGTTCCATTGGACGAGCGCATCAAGGACTTCATCGGGATTCATGAGCGTGATCTGTCCATAGGCGAAATGTTAAAGGTAGATTGGCAATCTGGTTGTGCGTCAATGGGTGTGGCGTGGGGTCAGGGTGTCATCAGGGTCCTGACGATCGCACGCCAGCTTTCCGCATCCGGCGCATAGAGGAAGCCGTGGCAGTGGTCGGGGCCGGTGACGTCGTAGGCTGAGCCGTCGAGATGGGCGCCGTAACCGCCGGCTTCGCGGTGGAGCAGGTTGCCCGGCGCGTGATCCCAGGGCATCAGCTTGCGATAAAGCGCGTAGTGGAGCGCGCCGGAAACGAGCGCCATGTATTCGTGGGCCGCGCAGCGGAGATCCATGAAAGACGGCACCTTCTGGCAGTTCTCGACAATTCTGAGCAGCAGGTCGCGCTCACCGAAGTGAAGTTTGACGGTGCCGTACATGTGCCTGGGCTCGGCTGGCGCGGCGGTGCGGCAGGGTGTGCCGTCGATCATTGCCCCTTCGCCCTCAGCGGCGAGCGCGGTGCGTCCATGAAGGGGATCGTGGATGCAGGCAAGACGCATCGCGCCGCCCTGTGTAAGCCCCACCATGGTAGCAAAGAGCGGGATGCCCGAGGCGTAGTTGGTGGTGCCGTCGATGGGATCGACGATCCAGACCGGCTCGTCTCGTTTCAGCAGATCCATGACGGCGGGGTCGGCGGCCACGGCCTCCTCGCCCACGACATGGGAACCCGGCAGCAGGTCCTTCAGACGGCGGGTGAGCGCCTTTTCGGCGATGACATCGGCGACCGTGACGGGATCGCCGGGGTTCTTGTCGCTGATGTCGCCCGAGGCGAGGTTTCGGTAACGTGGCATGATCTCCTGGGCGGCCACCTCGGCGACGATGGCGGCGACGGTTTCGGGCGAGGGAAGGGGCATGACTTCGACCTGACGTGGCTGAATCACCGGCGCGCTCTGGGACAAGATGACGCCGTCGTTGAAGAGTTGAGGTTCGGTCATGACGCCCATCGATCCCGCACGCAAGGACCTTGTGGAGGAATTCCGCCGCCAGCCGGTGGGCCGCCACTCCGGCGATCTGCGCCGCATGCTGAACGTGTTGAGTGATGCGAAAGATGGGTGGGCTATTGATGCGAAAGATGTTGTGACGGCGATGTGGGATTACTTCGAGAAAGCGGATGGCGCACTGGTGCGCGAATGCCTGGCCGCCGGCGCCGATCCGGGCGCACGGACTAAGGATGGCAGAACGCCCTTCGACGCGATCCCGGAAACCTCTCCACTCGTCGGAACGGCGGTCTACTGGCGTCTGCATGATGCCCGGCGGGACTGAAGCCAGGGGAAGATGGTCTTGAACACCGACTGACCCCGATATGGCGCAAGGAAAGATCGGGAAGGAAGTTTCGCCATGGCCTTCCCGGCACGGCTGCACCGGCACCGAACGTTGCGACGGTATCGTCAGCCCGACAGCATGCCTTCAAGCCGTCTGCGGACACCGCATCGCAGCCGGTCGATTGCGCCTTCAGCGCGTGACGCACGGATGGGCACTTGTGGATCACCTTGATCCCGGCCTCCTTCAGCGGGGGCAGCATCTGCTTTCGATGCCCGCTGTATGCCATTGCCAGGTTTTCCGGGACATGCCACCCTGTGGCGGACGGGTGAAGGAAAGCCGCGGAGGCATGGCGTATGAAATGGATCAGGTGGGCCGTGATCGTCGGCGTCGCATCGCTTGGGCAGGCCGCCGGCGCGGTATCGGGATGCGATGCCTGGAATACTCCGGGTTTCTTCGAGAAAGCGGATGGCGAACTGGTGCGCGAATGCCTGGCCGCCGGCGCCGATCCGGATGCACGGGATGAATATGGTGGCTGGACCCCGCTGCACGATGCGGCCGTTTCGGGCGATGCAGAGGTCATCGGGGCGCTTCTCGCCGCCGGAGCCGATCCGGCCGCACGGGATACTCGTGGCAACACCCCGCTGCACTTTGCGGCCTATTGGGGCCATGCAGAGGCCATTGAGGCGCTTCTCGCCGCCGGAGCCGATCCGGGCGCACGGGATCATAATGACTCCACCCCGCTGCACGATGCGGCCGTTTCGGGCGATGCAGAGGCCATCGGGGCGCTTCTCGCCGCCGGCGCCGATCCGGGTGCACGGAATGAGAGTGGCTCCACCCCGCTGCACCGGGCGGTCGGTTTGGGCAATGCAGAGGCCATCGAGGCGCTTCTCGTCGCCGGCGCCGGGGGTCATAATGACCAGGCCCCGCTGCACCGGGTGGTCGGTTCGGGCGATACAGAGGCCATCGAGGCGCTTCTCGCCGCCGGCGCCGATCCAGGTGCACGGACTGAGCTTGGCGACACCCCGCTGCACTTTGCGGCCGTTTCGGGTGATGCAGAGATCATCGAGGCGCTTCTCGCCGCCGGAGCCGATCCGGGCGCACGGGGTCATAATGACTACACCCCGCTGCACTGGGCGGCCGGTTCGGGCGATGCAGAGGCCATCGAGGTGCTTCTCGCCGCCGGCGCCGATCCGGGTGCACGGACTGAGCTTGGCGACACCCCGCTGCACGTGGCGGCCGTTGGGGGCCATGTAGAGGCCATCGAGGTGCTTCTCGCCGCCGGCGCCGATCCGGACGCACGGGATAAATATGGCAACACCCCGCTGCACGATGCGGCCGAGCGGGGCCATGCAGAGGCCATCGGGGCGCTTCTCGCCGGCGGCGCCGATCCGGACGCACGGAATGAAGAATATGGTGGCACCACCCCGCTGCACGATGCGGCCGTTGGGGGCCATGTAGAGGCCATCGGGGCGCTTCTCGCCGCCGGAGCCGATCCGGCCGCACGGGATACTCGTGGCAACACCCCGCTGCACTTTGCGGCCAGCTACGGCCATGCAGAGGCCGTCGAGGAGCTTCTCGCCGGCGGCGCCGATCCGGCCGCACGGACTGAGAGTGGCACCACCCCGCTGCACGTGGCGGCCCGTCGTCAGGGCCATACAGAGGTCATCGAGGCGCTTCTCGCCGGCGGCGCCGATCCGGGCGCACGGGATAAGGATGGCGACACGCCCTTCGACATGATCCCGGAAACCTCTCCACTCGTCGGAACGGCGGTCTACTGGCGTCTGAATGATGCCCAGTGGGACTGAAGCCAGGGGAAGATGGGCCTGAACACCGACTGACCCCGATATGGCGCAAGGAAAGATCGGGAAGGACGTTTCGCCATGGCCTGCCTCACTAGAGGCACGCGAAAAACGCGCGGGTTTTTGATGCGAAAGATGTGTGACGGCAATGTCGATTATTTCAACACATTGTTGATTTCCGGGTCGATTCGGTCTGGGGATCGAGCCTCCCGGGAGGGCCGTTCACGGACGCTTCAGGGCCGTTGCAGGGGTCATACATCACGGGCGCCCCGGACCGGATTCAGGTGCGGATGATCCTGGTGACGAAGGCGACGGGCGGCCAGGCGCGTGACGCACGGATGTGCACTTGTGGATCACCTTGATCCCGGCCTCCTTCAGCGGGGGCAGCATCTGCTTTCGATGCCCCCTTTATGCTGTTCCCAGGTTCTCCGGGACATGCCACCCTGTGGCAGACGGGTGAAGGAAAGCCGCGGAGGCATGGCGTATGAAATGGATCAGGTGGGCTGTGATCGCGTCGGCGTCGCATCGCTTGGGCAGGCCGCCGGCGCCGCATCGGGATGTGATGCCTGGAATACTTGGGATTTCTTCGAGAAAGCGGATGGCGAACTGGTGCGCAAATGCCTGGCCGCCGACGCCGATCCGGGCGCACGGGATATTGATGACTACACCCCGCTGCACTGGGCGGCCTATTGGGGCCATGCAGAGGCCATCGAGGCGCTTCTCACCGCCGGCGCCGATCCGGGCGCACGGAATAATGATGGCGACACCCCGCTGCACCGGGCGGTCGGTTCGGGCGATGCAGAGGCCGTCGAGGCGCTTCTCGCCGCCGGCGCCGATCCGGGCGCACGGAATAATGATGGCGACACCCCGCTGCACCGGGCGGTCGGTTCGGGCGATGCAGAGGCCATCGAGGTGCTTCTCGCCGCCGGCGCCGATCCGGGCGCGCGGACGACTAATGATAATAGCTACACCCCGCTGCACTTTGCGGCCCTTAACGGCCATGCAGAGGCCATTGAGGCGCTTATCGCCGGCGGCGCCGACCCGGGCGCACGGGATAATGATGACTACACCCCGCTGCACCGGGCGTTCGGTTCGGGCGATGCAGAGGCCATCGAGGCGCTTCTCGCCGCCGGCGCCAATCCGGGCGCATGGGATAATGATCGCGACACCCCGCTGCACTGGGCGGCCGTTTCGGGCGATGCAGAGGCCATCGGGGCGCTTCTCGCCGCCGGAGCCGATCCGGGCGCACGGGGTCATAATGGCTACACCCCGCTGCACTGGGCGGCCGTTTCGGGCGATGTAGAGACCATCGAGGCGCTTCTCGCCGGCGGCGCCGATCCGGGCGCACGGGATAATAATGGCTACACCCCGCTGCACGATGCGGCCGGTTTTGGCCATGCAGAGGCCATCGAGGCGCTTCTCGCCGCCGGAGCCGCTCCGGGCGCACGGAGTATTACTGGCAGGACCTCGCTGCACGGAGCGGCCCGTTTCGGCCATGCAGAGGTCATCGAGGCGCTTCTCGCCGCCAGAGAGCCGACCCCGGGCGCACGGGATAAATATGGCTGGACCCCGCTGCACCGGGCGGCCGGTTTGGGCCATGTAGAGGCCATCGAGGCGCTTCTCGCCGCCGGAGCCGACCCGGGCGCACGGAATAATCGTGGCGAAATCCCGCTGCACCAGGCGGCCCATCAGGGCCGTGTAGCCTATCGGGTCCATGTAGAGGTCATCGAGGCACTTCTCGCCGCCGGAGCCGATCCGGGCGCACGGGATAATCATGGCAACACCCCGCTGCACGATGCGGTCGTTTTTGGCCATGCAGAGGCCGTCGGGGCGTTTCTCGCCGCCGGAGCCGATCCGGGCGTACGGGATGATCATGGCGACACCCCGCTGCACGGGGCGGCCGTTTACGGCCATGCAGAGGCCGTCGGGGCGTTTCTCGCCGCCGGAGCCGATCCGGGCGTACGGGATGATCATGGCAACACCCCGCTGCACGATGCGGCCCATTGGGGCCATGCAGAGGCCATCAAGGCACTTCTCGCCGCCGGAGCCGATCCGGGCGCACGGAATGATGATGGCGACACCCCGCTGCACGATGCGGCCCGTTTAGGCCATGCAGAGGCCATCGAGGCGCTTCTCGCCGCCGGAGCCGACCCGGGCGCACGGAATAATGATGGCGACACCCCGCTGCACTCGGCGGCCCGTTCGGGCAATGCAGAGGCCATCGGGGCGCTTCTCACCGCCGGAGCCGATCCGGGCGCACGGACTGAGAGTGGCCGCACCCCGCTACACTTTGCGGACGGTTGGGGCCATGCAGAGGCCATTGAGGCGCTTCTCGCCGCCGGCGCCGACCCGGGCGCACGGGATAACGATAGCTTCACGCCCTTCGACATGATCCTGGAAAACTCTCCACTCGTCGGAACGGCGGTCTACTGGCGTCTGCATGATGCCCGGTGGGACTGAAGCCAGGGGAAGATGGGCCTGAACACCGACTGAACCCGATATGGCGCAAGGAAAGATCGGGAAGAACGTTTCGCCATGGCCTTCCCGGCACGACCGCGGGAACATCCGCCGCCGGAAGGGTTTCCGTATCGCGTCAGGGGGTCAACAGGATCGAAACCAGCCTGCAAACGATCCGCCGTCCAATACCGGGCCGCCCGTGACATCGCTCCTCCCTCCACAACCGGAACGAAGCACAAAACACACAACCCGGGGAATCCTTCACAGGCCCGAAGGCAGGGAATCCCACACCACTGCGTGACCTTTCGCCAACCGACATCATATATGATCCTGTTTTGTTCTCATTGCAGGATCGGGTGTCAAAACGGTGTCGATTTCTACCGATACATGGGATTGAACCGCGATTTCCGCGTTGTGCGGGTCCCTCCGACGCAGGTATCGAGGCTCAGCGCGCCGCGCTGCCTGTCCCGACGTCGGGCGCGGGACAGGCGGTGCTGCCGGCCAGCCGGCGCGCCAGGTACTGGCCGAATTCGTGGTTGGGCCGTTCCAGATAGCTCAGGTGGCCGGGACGGGCCAGATTGGCCTTCATGCCCCGGTGCACCATGGCCGTGCCGATGCGGTCCTCCTCGTTCACGGCATCGAGGATTTCCTTCGCTTTGGCGACATGCTCTGCGCCCCTGGGATCGTCGATGAAATCGGGCGCCATGCCGCCGCCATAGAGAATCTTCACCTGCTCGGGTCCCTGGGGCTGCAGGACGAGGTACCAGAAGTAGCCGGGGGTGAGCGTGATCATGTGGCCGGGATAGACCGTGATCAGCGCAGTCGTGCGCCGCCACTCGCCTTCCAGATAGCTACAGTCTGGATGCGCATTGGCCAGCGCGAACTGCGATTCCTTCGTGATCCAGTGATAATTGAACGTCTCGCCCCCGGGTGGCATGTCCATTTCCTCGACCCTGGACTGTTTGCCGATCGTGGGGCCGTGGAGCTGGAAAAGGTGATAGCTTTCCATGAAGTTCTCGGCCAGCACCTTCCAGTTCGTGTCCCAGACGTGCTCCTCGCGGAACGTCTCGCGGTAGTTCCCGAACCGGTAGCGCCCGGTGACGACCTCCCGGACCGGCGCGAAACGTTCCGCGGCCGGCTCGATATCGGGATTCAGCGTGACGTAGATCCAGCCGTCGAACAGTTCGCAGCGGATCGCGGGCAGGCAGTAGTCTTTCTTGTCGAACGTCGTGTTGCCGTCCATGTAGGGCGCGTTGCGCAACGCGCCGTCCAAGCCGTAGCTCCAGGCGTGGTAGGGGCAGGTGATGACGGGCTTGTTGCCGTGCCCCTCCAGCAGGATGCTCATGCGGTGCAGACAGACGTTGGAAAAGGCGCGGATGTCCCCGTTGCGGTCATGCACGACAAAGATCGGCTGATCGGCGATTTCCATGGTGAGGTAGTCGCCGGGTTTGGCGAGCGCATCGGCGCGTCCGGCACAGATCCATTCCCTGGCGAAGATGTGTTCCTGCTCCAGGGCCAGAAACTCGGGCGAGGAATAGATGCCCGGCGGCGCGTTGCGGCACTCCTCGTAGGACAGTTCCGCGTTGGCGCGCAGTTCGGAAAGCAGGGTGTCGATGGATGGCGTGCTGGTCATGGTGGCGGGTCGTCCTTCGAAACGGAGCGTGTTTCATGATGATGCCACGGCTTTGCCTATTAGCACACCGTGCGCTTGGCTTGACAGTATCGGACGTGTCGCCGACAAGCGATGTGCTTTGCCAGATGCCGTGCTTCGGCAAAACCTGAGGAGCAGCGTGGTGCACAGGGTTGAAACGGTACCCCTGATGTCGCCCGGTCCGGGAACGGAGCGGGTGCTGACCGTGCACCGGTTCGGCGAGGCCGGCGCGCGCCCCAAGGTCTATCTCCATGCCGCGCTGCATGCCGACGAACTGCCGGGCACGCTCATTCTCAATCGCATGATCGGCTGGCTGCGCGCTGCCGATGACGCGGGCGAGATCTCCGGCGAGATCGTCGTATTGCCCTATGCCAATCCGGTCGGGCTTTCCAACCGCATCATGGGCTATCACCTGGGCCGCTACGATCTTGACGGGGACGGCAACTTCAACCGCTGGTATCCCGATTTCGCGCGAAAGATCGGAAACCGGATCGGCAATCTGCTGGGCGACGACGAGGACAACAACGGCGCCGTCATCCGCCGGACGATTCTGGAATCGGTCGAAGCCTGGCCGGGCGAGGGCGAGGCGAATACCCTGCGCAAATCCCTGATGGCGCTTTCGGTCGACAGCGACTTCATCTTCGACCTGCACTGTCACGGAGAGGCGATCCAGTATCTCTATTTCCCCGAAGACCTCTGGGACCGCTACGGCGACCTCGCCGCGGATCTGGGCTGCCGCACCATCCTGCTGTTTCCGACCGACACAGGCAGCACCTTCGATACCGCACCCACGATGATCTGGCATGCCCTGCGCGAGCGTTTTCCAGACCATCCCATTCCGCCCCCGCCCTTTACGACGACGCTGGAACTGCGCGGTCAGAACGATGTCGGCGACGCTCTCGCGCTGGAGGACACGCGCGGCCTTTGGCGCTTCCTGCAGCGACACGGCATTCTGGCCGGCGATCCCGGCGCTCCGCCGGATCTGCTGTGTGAGCCCACACCGCTGGCCGGTTCAGACAACCTGGTCGCTCCGGTCGCCGGTGTCCTGTCCTACCGCGTCGCGCTGGGCGACCGGATCGAGGCGGGCGAGGCCGTGGCCGATATTGTCGATCCCGCGGAGGTCGATTTCGAGAAGGCCCGCACTCCGGTCGTCAGCCGAGCAACGGGCGTGCTTTACGGACGCAACATGAGCCGGCTGGTGCGACCGGGACAGAGCTTCGCCGTGGTCTCGGGCAGCGTTCCCCTGCCGCCCAACGATCTTCCCGTGATCGACTATTGAGGCCGACGTGACCCACGGAACCGATCGTTTGGAACTGCCCACCGCCAGCCTCGGCACCCGGCGCCGGGTCACCGTGCACCGCTTCGGTACGCCCGGTGCAAGACCGAAAGCCTATCTGCATGCCGCGCTGCATGCCCAGGAGTTGCCCGGCATCGTGGTTCTCGAACATCTGATCGGTCTGCTGGCGGATGCCGATGCCCAGGGCAGGGTGACGGGCGACATTGTCGTCGTGCCGTTCGCCAACCCGATCGGGCTTTCCCAGCAAATCATGATGGAATCGCAGGGCCGCTACGACCTCGATACCAATAGGAACTACAACCGCGGCTTTCCCGACCTGGTCGAGTCGGTCGCGGAAGTTCTGCAGGGCAATCTCACCGACGCCGCCGATGCCAATGTGGCCCTGGTCCGCGAAGCCATGGGCACCGCGATAGCCGAACGGCGCGACGTGCGCGAGGTGGACGTTCTCAAGCTGCACCTGCTCGGGCTTTCCCACGATGCCGACTTCGTGCTCGATCTCCATTCGGCCTGGGAGGCACTGCTCCACCTCTTTGTGACGGATGTGAACTGGCCCGATGCGGCCGATCTTGCCCGGCAGATCGGCGCGGAGGTCGTCCTGATCGACCGCGGCAACCGCATGATGACCTTCAAGTCCGCCCACTCCTTGCTGTGGAAGGAGATGGCGGCGCGGTTTCCCGGCCATCCGGTTCCACCCGGCGCGTTGACCGCGGTCGTGGAGCTTCGCGGGCAGCGCGATGTGGACGATCATCTCACCCGGCCCGATGCCGACAACCTGTTTCATTGGCTTCGGCGCCGGGGTCTGATCTCCGGTTCGCCCGGCGCCCTGCCGGAAGCCCGTTGCGAGCCGGTCTCCACCGCCGGGCTGTGCCGCATGCTCGCGCCCGAAGGCGGTGTGCTCGTCTACAGCCGCGATCTGGGCGATCATGTGCGGGAGGGCCAGACGTTCTGTCATATCCTGGAGCCGGAATCGGGCAGACGCACACCGGTCGCCGCACCCGTTGACGGCCTGCTCTACGCCCGGCGCAGCCACCGCTTCACGCGCAAGGGCCAGTATTTCTGCGCTATCGCCGGCGACACGCCGGTCGAGAGTCAGTTTTGGTAACCGGGCAGATGCTGATCGATCAGGCGGGCAAGTGTGCCGTTTTCCGCCAGTTCGTCCAGCGCCCGTTCGATGGCCTCGTGCGCGACACCTTGCGTGCCCGCCGCGAAGACATGGCCGCCGCCGTCGGTCGCCAGGGAAACGGACAAGACGGTCAGCGTCGTATCCGCGCCGAGCGGCGAGCGCAGGAAATCAAGATAGAGGGTGAGGGCTTCGTTGAACACCAGATCGACGGTTCCGGCATGAAGCGAGAGATACATCTCTTCGGCATCGGGGAAACGCCGGACGTTGTCGGACGGCAGGTTCTCTTCCAGCCAGTGGGCATGGGGCGTGCCCCACAGGGCACCGATGACGTAATTCCCGAGGTCGTTTGTGTCGGCAGGCTGGGGATCGCCTTCGAGCGCAACGAACCTGGACGGGGTCGGCAGGTAGGTCCCGAGCGGCACGAGACCCAGGTGACGCGCGGTCGTGGCCGAAAGACCGGCGAACGCCACGTCGGCCTCGCCGCGGGCAACGGCGGGACTAAAGTCGGACCATGGCACCAGAACGAAGGCGCAGGTCCGGTCCAGTAACGCACAGACGGCCTCGGCAAGGTCGCGTTCAAGACCGACGATCTCGCCGCTTGCATCCAGATGGGCGAACGGCGGATAGGCCGCGTCGGAGGCGAAGGTCAGCGGTTCCTCCGACAGGGCCGCGGATAGGAAGAGCAGCAGGAATGCGCTTAGATAGCGGAGCATCCCTGCAGTCTAGGTCATGGCGAACGTCATGCCACGTTGTCCGTTCCTCGCAATGATCGGATCATCTTGATGACGGTTGCCTACGGTTTGCGCGCCGTGATCACCGGCGGGACCTCGGGCATTGACCTGGCTGCGGCCGCATCGGCACGAATCTGCGCTATAGCCGCATTGAACGCGGCGAACCTCGCCAACCAACTCGGGATCAAGCGCTGACGTGGGGTTCGTCGAACAGCAGGACATCGGGCTCCATGGCGAGCGCGCGGGCAATCGCCGCGCGTTGCCGCTAACCGCCAGAGAGATGTGCGGGATAGTCTTTCAGGCGGTCGCCCAGCCCGACTTTCTCCAGAATCTCGCGTGCGCTGTTGATCGCTTCATCCTTGGACCGCTTTTGCACGTGCACGGGCGCTTCGATGACGTTCTGGAGCATGGTCATATGCGACCAGAGGTTGAATTGCTGGAAAACCATGCCCAGACGCGAGCGAACGCGGTCGATTTGTCCGGAGTCCTCGGGCACGACCTCGCCACGCCGACTTTTCTTCATGCAAATCACTTCGCCGCGCACATAGACCTCGCCCGAATTGGGCGTTTCCAGGAGATTGATGCAGCGCAAAAACGTGCTCCTGCCCGATCGCTGGCGCCCAGCACGGCCATCACATCGCCTTCGTGACGGTCTTGCGACTGCTTCCACCAAGCCCGTTCGGTGGCTTTGGCAACCTTTGCACGTTCAGCCCCCGGCGATCTCTTTCAGGACGGCGATCAGGCGGTCGACTTCTTCGATCGTGTTGTAGTGGACGAAGGAGCAGCGCACCGCGCCGTCTTCCGGTTCGATGCCGACGGCTTTGAGAACGCGCGGAGCGTAGAAGTCGCCTGCACTGGCGGCGATGCCCTTGGCTTCCAGTTTGGCCGGCACGTCCTGGGACTTCACGCCTTCGATGGTGAAGCTGAAGGTAGGCGCGCGGCGGTCGTGGTCGGGCTCGCTGCGTCCGATCAGGCGGATTTTGGGGTGGTTGACGGCGAACTCCAGGAACCTCACCGAGAGACGTTCCTCGTGGCGGGCGATGATCTCGAACACCTGGCGCATGCGGCCGTGGAGATCATTCGCCGATTCGTCGAGATGGTGGGACGCGAGCGCCTCGAAATATTCGCCCACGCCCAGCGTGCCGGCAGTCAGCTCGTGGTTGGGCGCGCCGGGGTTCATCTTCAGCGGCAGGTCGTCTTCGCCGTGGAAGTAGAAATACTGTCCCTTGGCTTTGAGCAGATGTTCCTTCTTGCCATACAGGACCCCAAGGTGCGGCCCGTAGGTCTTGTAGAGGCTGAAGAGGTAGAAATCGACGTCGAGATCCTTCACGTCCACGCTGGCGTGTGGGGCATAAGCGACACCGTCGACACAGACCATGCCGCCGGCCTCATGCACCATCGCGGCAATCTGCTTCGCCGGATTGGGACCGCCGGTGATGTTGGAGCAGTGGGAGAAACAGACTAGGCGCGTCTTGTCCGAAAGCATGCCGGCGAGGGTTTCGGGCTCCAGTTCCGCGGTTTGGGGATTGACCTGCCATTCACGCACCTTGATGCCGAACTCCTCCAGACGGCGCCAATGACCGTTGTTGGCCTCATGATCGAGATTCGTGACGATCACCTCTTCGCCCGGCTGGAACCAGCCGCGGATCGCCGCGGCAAGGGTGATGACGTTACGCGTGGTCGACGGGCCGATGACAATCTCTTCGGGCTCGGCGTTCAGCATGGCCGCGACGGTCTCGTGGCCTTTCTTCATGCGTGAGGCCGCATCGCGCGCGATCACGGAGTTTGCGCCCGGCTGGACCTGACACTCGGTCATGTAGTCCCTGACCCGGTCGATCACCGTATGGGGCACCAGACTGCCGCCCGCATTCTCCATGAAAGCCCAGCCGTCGTTGAGCGCCGGGAAGAACGAACGCACGAAATCCAGATCAAGTGGTTTGTCGGCCACGAGAGACTCCTAATTGCAACTGGACGCTCGCCAGGCCGCTCTCCCACCTGGCCACCCATTCAGGATACTGTCTTGGGTGGCCAGGTGGGAGAGCGGCCTGGCGCGAGATGTGAATCACTATCACGATGTTACTTCAGCAGCGTCGCCGAAGCGGATGATCCGTTTGATCGTGCCGGCAAGGTCGTCATGGGTAATGCGCGGGTTGATGGTGCAGAAGCGCAGGCAGGTATGGCCCTTGAGTTCCGTCGAGGTGACGAAGGCATAACCGTCCTTCAACAGGGCATCGACCACCGCGCGCTGCATGCGGTCGGTGGCCCGGTCGTCGAGACCATCGCGGGTCAGGCGGAAGGTCACGACCGCCAGCTTGGCCGGTGTCACGACGTCGAACCGGCCGCTCTTACGCAGCATCGCCTCGGCATCGCGGGCAAGCTGCACGCCGCGTTCGACCGCATCGCGGTACGCCTTCGCGCCAAAGACCTTGAGCGACAACCAGAGCTTGAAAGCGCGCAGGCCGCGCGAGAGCTGGATGCCGCGTTCGGAAAAGTTGACCTCGTCCTCACCCTCGGCGACGTCCTGGAGGTATTCGGGATTGCTGGCGAAGGTGCGGCCCATCAGGCCGGGTTCGCGCACGAAGCAGATACCGGCTTCGTAGGGCTGGAAGAGCCATTTGTGCGGATCGATGACGATGGAATCGGCGCGTTCCATGCCGGCCATCAGCCTGCGCCCCTCTTCGGAAAGCATGCCGGCGCCGCCATAGGCGCCGTCGACATGGACCCAGAGGTTCTGTTCACCGGCAAGATCGGCGATAGCGTGGAGATCGTCCACCGCACCGGTGTTCGTGGTGCCCGCGTTGGCGACGATGCAAAAGGGCTTGCGGCCGGAGGCCCGGTCCGCGTCGATCGCGGCCTTCAGCGACGCAAGGTCCATGCTATGTTCGTCGTCGACGCCGATGGCGCGCACTTGATCGGGTGCGAAGCCCAAAATCCGCAGGCCGCGTGCGACGCAACTGTGAGTCTGGTCGGTGCAATAGATCACCGCGCCGCTCATGTCGCTGCCCAGCCGAGTACCGCGCGCGACGGCAAGTCCCACCATGTTCGCCACGGACCCGCCGCTGGTAAAGGCGCCGTCGGCATGGCTCTGCAACCCAACCAGATCCTTGACCCATTCCAGGGTAGTGAGTTCCAGTTCGACCGGACCCGGCGCCTCGCGCCACAGGCTCGCGGCCGTGTTGTAGCCCGACGTCATGATGTCGGCGAGGGAGGCGACCGGGTTGGACGGCCCCGGCACGAAGGCCAGGAAGCGGGGATGGGCGATCTGGCCCATGCTTTCGAAGACGTCCCGGCGCGCCTTTTCCAGCGCGGTTTCCCAGTTGCCGGGCTCCTCGGGCAACGGTTCGCGCAGGCGCGGACGTATCTCGGAGACCTCCATGGCCACGGCGGCCGGCTTGTCAGACATGGCGGCCCAGTGGTCGACGACCATGTCGACCATCCGGTAACCCAGACGGCGCATCTCTTCGGGCTCAAGCTCGAGCAATGGCGGGATCGTTTTTCATGCTGGCCAGGTTATCCCGCCCGGCGGTCTTCTTCAAAGGCTTTGTTGCGCCTGCCTGCGCTTGCGATAGATCGCCTCGACCCTGGGGCCATAGATGAAGGTGTTGCCGCGCTCGCTGGAAATACAGTCGGGCCGCTCGTCATAAGTCAGAATCGCCGTGATGCGTGGGGTTTTGCCCTTCACCGGTGTGACGGCGTGGAACGCGTTGCGTCCGCGGAACAGGGTCAGCGTGCCGGCGTCCCGGTTGGGACGGCGTACCTGGCTCTCGTCACCGTCAAAGACCTTTTGCATCGTGGCGTAATCAACCTCGGTGCGATTGCGCATCTCGGGCACGAAAACGAAATCGCCGCCGTCCTCGCTGGCTTGCAGGAGCAGGGTGATCGTGACGTCGTTGACGTCGAAGTGCCAGGGCAGGCTGTCGCCCACACCCTGTTGGATGATGTTGAGCGCCTGGAACTCGTCGGCCATGCGGTAGAGCGTTTCTTTCTCCTCGACCGCGGCGATAAAATCGGTCAGCGGTTGCCATTCATAGATCGCGCGGATCATGGTTTCGCCGATCTGGTCGTCGGCCAGTTGCAGGGAGCCTTCGCGGAACATGCGCCGGGCGGGATGATCGGCGGATTTTTCCGGATCGCCGTAATCGAACATGGCCGTGCGCAGATGCGACTTCTGATAGCCGTGTTCGAGCAGGTCTTTGCCCTCGTCGGCAAGAGATGCCAGGGCTTCCAAGCGAACGAAACCCGGCAGATTTGCGCAGGCCTGGTCCCGGTGCATTTGCTGGCAGTGCCCGACAAGCTCGTCATAGCCGGCGCTGCCGGGAGCATCCAGCGGATAGCGGTCAAGGTCGATCAGGTCGGCGATGGCACGCATGGCTGTCCTTGAGTTTTGTGCCCGAACGACTTTGACGCAGAGTTCTCACGCGAAGCAAGGCCCCGTGACCTGCGCCGGGAGCCATGCCATGTTCGGGCGCGAGGATAAGGGCGGTCGCATGGGCGATGCATGGGATGTCGCACGTGTCACCTGTTTCTGGCGAGCGATGAAGGCGGGTTATGTGACCGGCGCATAACTACTGGTCGATGGCGGGATCACCGCCAAATGCAATTAGTAGGGAGAACGCGATGACCGATGCCGCAGATGGACGCCTCACGCCCCTGGAGCCCGCCGAATGGGACGCTTCGCTCGCCCATGTGCTTGAGGACCTCAAGAACCCCCTCAGCATCCATAAGGTGGTCGCTCGCAATCCGGAACTGATGGCAAACTATGTAGATTTCCGCAATCATATCGTGAAGTCGAGTACGCTGTCGGGTCGTCAGCGCGAATTGATCATCCTGCGCGTCGCCCACAAAACCGCTTGCGCCTACGAATGGGACCATCATGTGGTGCGTGGCCGAGATGCGGGCCTTAGCGACGCAGAGATCGTGCGGGTCCGCGAGGGCGGAGACGCGCCGGGGTGGCCCCCCGACGAGTCGCTGCTGTTGCGGGCGGTCGACGATATGCTGGCCGATACCGAGATTGCCCGCGCGACCTGGGCTGTGATGTGCGAGGTGTTCGACGACAATCAGCTTCTCGACGTCATCTTCACCATCGGCACCTACATCATCATGTCGACGATCCTGAAGACCGCCCGGGTGCCCCATGAGGATGATTTCGAGTTGGAGAATCCCTTATAGAATTCGCCTGGCGGGACGGTCCTTGCTTGGCTGTGTTGACCTTATGCGCACAAGCACGCCCGAATTCCGGAGATGATTGTAACCGTGCACATTGTTCTCGTTCTTGTCTTATCGTTGCGGTTTACTGGCTACTGGATCAACGATCATGAGCGCCGCAGGGCAACCGATCTGGAGTTCAACGGGGGCCCATCAACACGGCCAACTATTTCGCCGCCCTGCACATCTGCAACATCGTGAACCGGTATTCCGACGGCGAATACAACTGCATTGCCCGTCTTTCTCCTGGGCCGGTCGCCAACATCGATGCGGTGCTTGCGGGACAGGTGGAGTTTGCCTCTTCCAGTTTCAGCCGGGTCTGGGCCGCCGTCAATGGCACAGGTATCTGAGAGGGGATGCCCAACCCGCGCTTCGTGCGCTTTTCACCGTGCATACGGACACCGCCACCCTGGTTGTGCGATCGGACTCCGGCATCGCCACGCTCGATGACATCTTGGGCAGGGTGGTCAATGTCGGGCTTCCCGGCTCACCGCATCGCGCGACTGCCGGGGAACTGCTGGAACGCCATGGCATCGATATCTCCGAAGACATTGAGTCCCGCGATTTCCTTCATGTCGAAGCCGCCGCCTCGCAGGTCAACGGTGAGATCGATGCGTTCTTTTCCAGTTCGCCCGCCCACGACCCTGATGTCGCGGAGGCATCCGAGCAGGTCGACATCCGTTTGATCCCTCTCGATACCGAGAGCGCGGCGTTACTGGCGACCGAAACGCCCTATTATTCTCCCGCTCGCATTCCGACGGGACATTATCGGCCGTTCGATCCGTTAGACGAGGCGTTCTGGACCCGGACGGTCGATCCCTAATGGATCTGGTGAGCATTTGCCGTGTAAGCGTCAAGGGCCCATAGTGTTCGCAGAATGGATGTGGCCCGTTGACCGTGCGCAAGGCATGGGCGGGCCGGGAAGCACGAGGAAACGCCCCGAGGGTGGCTTCGAATGCTGATCCATCCAAGGCGCAACAATGGGAGGATCACCAAGATGCGCAAGATCGTTGTTTCTGCTCTGGCCGTGGCTCTTGTGGCCGGTTCCAGTTTCGTGTCGTCACCGGCCAAAGCGGGCCGCGACCTGCTGATCGGCGGCGGTTCGGTGACCGGGGTCTATTACCAGGTCGCCCTGCATGTCTGTAATCTCATCAACAAACATTCCGATGGCAGCTATAACTGTGTCGGCCGTCCGGCCTTGGGCTCGGTGTTCAACATCAACGCCGTCAACCGCGGTCTGTTGGACTTCGGTGTCGCGCAGTCGGACCGCAATTGGCAGGCCGCCAACGGTGCTGCCGACTGGGAAGGATCGCCGGTCGAAGGTCTGCGCAGCGTGTTCAGCGTGCATCCCGAAACCGTGCTGCTGGTGACTCGTGCCGACACCGGCATCGACAGCGTCGACGATCTGGCCGGGCGCAACGTCAACATCGGCAATCCCGGTTCCGGTCAGCGCGGCAATGCCGAAGACGTCCTGGGTCTCTATGGCATCAATGTCGATGAGGATATCGAAGCCCAGGGTCTGCAGCAGAACGAGGCCTCGCGTGCCCTGATCGACCAGAAGATCGATGCGTTCTTCTATACCGTCGGCAACCCCGCCGCAGCGATCGAGGAACCCGCCAATTCGACCGACATCCGGATTGTTCCGATCGATTCGGACGCTATCCGCGAGTTCATCGCCGACAAGCCCTACTATGTGATGACGGCGATCCAGCCTGGCACCTATGAAGGCGTCGACGAGCCGGTCGAAACCTATGCCGTGAAGGCGACGGTCGTGGCGAGCGACGCTCTGGAACAGGAAGTGGTCTATGATGTCGTTAAGATCGTCATGGAAAATCTGGATGAACTGCGTGCAGCGCATGCTGCGTTCAAACATCTTGAACCCGCGGAGATGATGCTGGGACTCAGCGCTCCGCTCCATCCCGGTGCGGCGCAGTACTACGAAGAACAGGGCTGGATGTAAGGCCCTGAACCAACAAGGGGCGGTCGTCACGGCGGCCGCCCTTTCTTTCTTCGACGCTTAGCATCTTTCTTCGACGCTTAGCAGGTTGCCGTAAGTTTTCGGCGAAGCCTGGGGGGCTGCCGCCATGTCGGATAAGGAGCAATCACACACTGACGTGGACGATCTCGTCGTCCAGGTCGAATCAGGGCCGCGTCACGCCGAAAGCGTTTTCTGGCGCGGCATCGTGGTTGCGCTTTGTCTGGCGTGGTCGGCCTTTCAGCTCTACATCGCCGACAATCCCTTCGATTCCTGGCAGGCTCGCTCGATTCATCTCGCCTTTGCGCTAATGCTGGCGTTCCTGGCCTATCCCGCGTTCAAATACAACCAGCCCGGCCGCGCCGCCACGGTCCTGGGCAAAGCCATACCCGGAACTCATGACGAGGGGTTTGTGCTGGTTTACGACGTCATGTTCGCGGGCACGATGCTGGCTCTGGCGATCTGGACGATCGACGAACTCGACCTGCTGATGGGCGATCTGAAGATGATGGGTCACCCCGAATGGAGCTTCGCGCCGTGGGTTGTCATCGTCATGGGATTCGTCACCGGCGCGCGGCGGATATCTGCCATCGCCGAGCGCTTCGTGTCTTTCGGTCCCTCGGGCAGGGCTCGCGAAATCCTCTTCGGCAGCGGACCGGGGCGGTCCAACCGGCTCTATATTCCCGTCTACGACGTCATGATGGGTTTTGTCGCGGCGATGGCCTCGCTTTTCATCGTTTTCGATTACGAGGGCCTGATCATGCGTCAGGGCCTACCCGGCTGGTTCGATGTCTGGGTGGGCGTCACCTGTATCGTCCTGCTCCTGGAGGCTACCCGGCGCGCCCTTGGTCCCGCGCTGGCGATTCTCTGCGCGATCTTCCTGGCCTATCTCTTCGTCGGGCCGTACATGCCCGAACTGCTGCGTCATCGCGGTCTTCCGCTCGATTTTGCGATCAACGATATCTACCTCTCGACCTCCGGCATTTTCGGCGTGCCGCTGGGCGTCTCGGTCAGCATTATCTTCCTGTTCGTGTTGTTCGGCGCTTTGCTCGACAAAGCCGGTGCGGGCAAGTTCTTCATCGATATTGCGTTTTCCGCGTTCGGCCGGTTCCGCGGCGGCGCGGCCAAGGCCGCGATCGTGGCTTCGGGTGCGTCGGGTCTTTATTCCGGCTCTTCCATCGCCAACACGGTGATGACCGGCACGTTCACGATCCCGCTCATGAAAAAGGTCGGTCTGCCGGCCTACAAGGCGGGTGCGGTGGAAGTGGCTGCCTCGACCAACGGCCAGCTGATGCCCCCGGTCATGGGTGCGGCGGCCTTCATCATGGCCGAGATCCTGGGCCTGCCCTATATCGACGTCGTGCGTGCGGCGATCATTCCCGCACTCATTTCCTATATCGCGCTGTTTTATGTCGTGCATCTCGAGGCGCTGAAACTCAACATCCGCGCGCTGCAGAAGAACGAACTTCCGGTCTTCATGAAGACCTTGGTGCGCGGCATTCACTACATCGTGCCGATTCTGGTCCTCTTCTACTTCCTATTGGTACTGCGCCGCTCGCCGATTCTCTCGGCGCTCTATGCCATTGAGGCGCTGGCCGTGATCATGCTGCTGCAGCGTCCCATCATCGCATGGATCGCAGCCGGCATGGCCGGGAAGGCTGGAGAACCGACCGAGGGGTTGAGCCAGCTTGTGGTTGCTGGGCTCAAGCTGGGCCTGCTCGATATCTGGGAGGGTCTGATCGCGGGCGCGCGCAACATGATCTCCATCGGCGTCGCCACGGCGGCCGCGGGGATCATCGTCGGGGTGGTGCAGTCGACCGGGCTGGTGGGACGTTTCGTAACCCTGATCGAGGCGGTCTCGCTGGGCAGCATCATTATCGTGCTGATCCTGACTGCAGTCATATGCATGATCCTGGGCATGGGCCTGCCGACCACGGCCAACTACATCCTGATGGCTTCCCTGACCGCACCGGTGATCGTGGAATTGGGTGGGCAAGCCGGGCTGATCTTCCCGGTCATCGCGGCGCACCTCTTTGTCTTCTATTTCGGCATTCTGGCCGATGACACGCCACCGGTGGGTCTCGCGGCCTATGCGGCTGCGGCGATTGCGCGCAGCGATCCGATCAAGACGGGCATACAGGGTTTTACCTATGACATGCGCACCGCCATCCTGCCGTTCGTGTTCATCTTCAACACGGAACTCCTGATGATCTCCAGTGTGACCGAAAACGGCAACATCATATGGCTCGATGACTGGTTCAAGATCGCTTTCGTTTTCCTTGTTTCGCTCCTTGCGATGTTCGCGTTCGCCGCTGCGGTGCAGGGATGGTTCGCCGACAAGGTCAATCTCTTGGGACGCATTTTCCTGGGCCTGATCTGTCTCGTGCTGTTCCGGCCCGGACCTGTCGCCGATCCGACTGGCATGGCGCGCGAGTTGATCCAGGTCATCGCGGCTGCCGCCATGGGGGCGTTCTATCTCTGGCAGAAGATGAAGATGCGCTGGCAGGCCGCCGCCTGAAAAGAGGAAGTCATGTTCAGCAATGTCGTGATGGCGATCAATCTGGAGGATGTTGCGACTTGGAAAGCGGCGCTCCCCAAGGCGATCGCCGTCGCGTCAGGTGGTACGTTGCACTTGGTGACCGTCATACCGGATTTCGGGCTTTCCGTGGTGGGCCAGTATTTCGGCGAGGGCGCGGCGGAAAAGATGCTGGAAGAGGCGCGCCAGGCTCTTCACCAATTCGCCAAGGAGTATGTTCCCGCCAATGTCCGGGGAAACTGCCTCGTGGGACGCGGCTCCATCCATGGCGAAATCCTGCGCCTGGCCGGCGAGACCGGAGCAGACCTTGTCGTCATGACCTCGCGCAAGCCCGGTGTGCGGGATTATCTGCTGGGTCCCAACGCAGCCCATGTCATGCGTCATGCATCCATGAGCGTTCTCGTGGTGCGCGACTGAGCCTAGCTTTCCCCGCTGCGATCTGGACAGAGTGTTCAAAACCCTCCAGAACGCGGCAGTCGTTTTCCGTTGGTTAGGGGCTTTCACGATGCAAAAGGCCGGTTCGCCGTATCTGCTGTTTCTGGGCGATGCCCAGGAGGTGCTTTCCATCAAGGGTTGCACGGGCGTGAAAATCTGGCGCCCGGAAAAGGCCGCCGCCCAGCTTCGTCTGCCCGGTTGTACCCAGAACCTGGGCCTGCCCGACATGACTCCTGCCGAGGCCGCCGAGGCTGGTTGCAAGACTATGCTGCTGGGCGTCGCCAACGCAGGCGGCTTTGTGCCCGACGCGTGGATTCTCACCATCATCGAAGCGCTGGAAGCCGGTATGGACATGATGGCCGGCATGCACAAACGCATGGCCGACATCCCGGCGATTGCCGAAGCGGCAAAGAAACACGGGTGCACGCTGTTCGACGTGCGCCAGCCCACCCAGGACTTCAGGGTGGGCAAGGGTTACGACCGGCCCGGGAAACGCGTGCTGACGGTCGGCACGGACTGCTCGCTGGGCAAGATGTTCACCTCGCTGGCGCTGGAAAAGGAGATGAAGGCGCGCGGCATGAACGCCACGTTCCGTGCGACCGGGCAGTCGGGCATCTTCATCGTCGGCGAGGGCGTGGCCGTGGATGGCGTGATTTCGGACTTCATCGCGGGCGCCATCGAGTGGTTGTGTCCCGAAAACGAGCCCGACCACTGGGATGTCGTCGAAGGGCAGGGTTCGCTCTTCCACCCGTCTTTCGCGGGCGTCAGCCTGGGCCTGTTGCACGGCGCGCAGCCCGATGCGCTGGTGATGTGCCACGAACCCAACCGTCCCCACATGCGCGGCGTGCCTGGCCGCGGTCTGCCCTCGCTGGAAGAGTGCATCGCGCTCAACGAGCAGTTGGCGCACCTTACCAATCCGGCTGCCCGGGTGATCGGCATCTCGGCCAACACCTCACTGATGTCGGACGAGGATGCCAAGGCATGGCTGGAGGAAACCTCGCAGAAGCTGGCTATGCCGTGCTGCGACTCCGTGCGCACGGGCGTTGCACCTCTCGTGGACGTGCTGGCGAAACTCTAGATGTCGATGCACCGCACGGTTTCCGCCCGTCACGAGTCCTGGCCGCTGGCCCAAGTCTTCCGGATATCCAGGGGTTCGAAAACCGCTGCGGACGTTCTGGTGGTCGAGATCGTGCAGGACGGCATGCGGGGCTGGGCCGAGGCGATGCCCTATCCCCGCTACAACCAGACGGTCGAAAGCAGTCTCAAGGAAATCGATACGATGCGCCGCGCCATCGAGGACGGCGCCAGCAGGCATGAACTGATCGCGATGATGCAGCCCGGCGCCGCGCGTAATGCGCTGGACTGCGCGCTGTGGGATCTGGAGGCCAAGATGACCGGCACGCCCGTCTGGCATCTGGCCGGCCTGGACGAGCCGCGCGAGCTGGTGACGGCCTATACCTTGTCGCTCGACACACCCGAGGCCGTGGAGGCCGCGGCCGCCAGGAACGCGCATCGTCCTCTGCTCAAGGTCAAGCTGGACGGAGAGGGCGTGCTGGAGCGCCTGCGGGCGGTGCGCTGCGGTTCGCCCGATGCGCGCCTCGTGGTGGATGCCAACGAGGCCTGGACGGTCGACCTGCTGCGTGACATCGGTGACGAACTCCATGCCCTGGGTATCGCCATGATCGAACAGCCTCTGCCTGCCGACGCGGACGCGGAGCTTGCCGGCCTGGAATGCCCAGTGACCCTGTGCGCCGATGAATCCTGCCATGGCAGCGACACCGTCGCCTCGCTCGCCGACCGATACGGTATGGTCAACATCAAGCTCGACAAGACTGGTGGTCTGACCGAAGCGCTCGCCCTGCGCCGCGCCGCGCTCCATGCGGGGCTAGAAGTCATGGTGGGCTGCATGGTCGGCACCTCGCTCGCTATGGCGCCCGCCATGCTGGTGGCCCAGGATGCTGCGGTGGTCGACCTGGATGGCCCGCTTCTCATAAAGCAGGACCGCGGTCCCGGCATCGTCTTTGACGGCAACACCATGCACCCCTGTCCGTCCGAACTCTGGGGCTGAGTCGTGACGGTGCGCTTCGAGGAAGCCACGCCGGTTCTCCGCTCCGGCGACTATGACCGCTCCCGCGCCTTCTATGTGGACGTGCTGGGTTTTGAGGTACTTGGGGAAGGCGGGGACCCGCCGCGTTTCGGCATTTTCCGGCGGGAACGGGCGATGCCCCATGTCGATGCCTGGATCGGCCGCGCGCTCACCGATACGGTTTACGGTATGCGCGAATTCGAGGCTGTCGACCCCGACGGCAATGTGATCTGTTTTGGTGAAGAGGCCGACTGAGGCGGGCTGGTTTCACTCAGCGATTGGCTACGTGACTGGCCAGGTTTCCAGACGCCAGGATCTGTCCCGGAACACCCATTCAAGCTGCATGGCGCGATGGAAGGCCTCGTGCATCTGCTCGCCGGGCACTGTTCCCGCTGGCCAGTCCGCCATGGTCACCATCAGATCGCTGGTGTTGGCCTTTGCGGCCGCCACGGTGTAGACCCTGGCATAGGCCAAGAGGCAGTGGGCATCCTGAACGATGTAGTGCTGGAAGCGTCCGTTCGAGAGCGTGCCCACGGCCAACTCGCGGTTGAAGGGCACGGTCCTGATGGTCTCGCAAAGGTTCGCGTTGCGCTCCCGGGCCTCTGTGCTGAGACTCACGAGGTGCTGCGCCCGACAACCGCCTTGGCATCGGCGGGATCGGGGAAGGGGAAGTGGCAAATGGTAAAGCGGCCCGGCGCGACCTCCTTGTATTCGGGCGCTTCGTTCAGGCACTTTTCCTGGGCAAAGGGGCAGCGCGTGTGGAACTCGCAGCCCTTGGGCCGGTTCATCAGCGAGGGAATCTCACCTTCGAGTTCCAGTTTATCGCGACGCTTGTCGGGATCGGGTTCGGGCACGGCGGCAAGCAGGCCCAGTGTGTAGGGATGGGCCGGTTTCTTGAAGATCTCGGTCGTCGTGCCCGTTTCCACGAAGCGGCCCAGATACATGATTGCCAGCCGGTCGCTGACATGGCGTACGACGGGCAGATTATGCGTGATGATGAGGTAGCTGAGGTTGAGTTCGCGCTGAAGCCGGTTCATCAGATTGAGGATTTCGCCCTGCACCGAGACGTCGAGGCCTGCCGTGGGTTCGTCGGCGATGATGACTTTGGGGTCGAGCGAAAGTGCGCGCGCCACGCCGACGCGCCGTGCCTGCCCGCCCGACAACTGATGGGGATAGGCGCTCACGAACCCGTCGTGCAGGCCAACCAGTTTGAGCAGTCTGCGCGCTTCCTTGTTGGGGTCCTTGTTCTTGATCCCGTGAATCTTGAACGGTTCGGCGATCTGGCTGCGCACGTTTTTACGCGGCGAGAGACTTGCCACGGGATCCTGGAACATCATCGCGATGTTGCGACGGACCGAACGGTACTGCGCATCCTTCAGCTCCGTCAGTTCCTGGCCCTCGAACCGGATGCTGCCGCTATGGGCCTGCACAAGTCCGATGATCGCACGGCCGAGCGTGGTCTTGCCCGAACCGGACTCGCCGACCAGTCCGAAGGTCTCGCCCGACGCGATCGAGAACGAGACCTTCATGACCGCGTCGATGAAGGGATCGTCCATGCCCTTGACTAGACTCTTCACCAGTCCGGCGGTGCGGAAGCGGACGCGAAGGTCTTCGACTGCCAGCAATTCAGCCATCGCGCACCTTGAAGCAACGCGCGGAATGTTGCCCCCCGACGTCATAGGTTTCGGGAGGCGAGAGATCGCAGGGTTCGTAGCGTTTGGGGCAGCGTGGCGCGAAGATACAGCCCGGCGGCAGGTCGACCAGATCGGGCACGCTGCCGGTGATGGTCGGCAAATCGCGCCGGGTCTCGGCGATGCGCGCGGGATCGCATTCCAGAAGCATCTGGGTATAGGGATGCTGGGCACGGTGGAAAAGGTCGTGCACGTCGCCCTGTTCGACGACTTCGCCGGCGTACATTACGACCACCTCGTCGCAGAGCTCCGCTATAAGGCCCAGGTTGTGCGAGACGAACAGCATGGAGCACTCGAACTTCTCGCGCAGTTCCTTCATCAGATGGATGATCTGGGCTTCCAGCGTCACATCCAGAGCCGTTGTGGGCTCATCGGCGATCAGCAGCGCCGGGTTCATCATCAACGCCATGGCGATGCAGATGCGCTGACGCATGCCGCCGGAGAACTGGTGGGGACAGTCGTCCAGGCGGCGCATGGGGTCGGGAATGCCGACCTGGGTCAGCATCTGCGCGGCACGCTCGCGTTTCTGCCACTTGGACATGTCTAGGCGGTAGAGAATGTCGGTCATCTGCGCGCCGATCGAAATGACCGGATTGAGCGCCGTCATGGGATCCTGGAAGATCATGGAGATGCGCTGGCCGCGCAATGCGCGCAGATCGGTCGCGTTCATCTTCATGACGTCGTCGCCCTGGAAGACGATCTCGGAGGCGGAATCGATCTCCGCATTGGGCGCCAGCAGGCGCAGAACGGAGTTGATCAGGGTCGATTTGCCGCAACCGGATTCACCCACGATGCCGACGATCTTGTTCTGGGGCACCGAAAGGTCGACATGGCGCAGCGCGCGCAGAGACCCGCGCGCCGTGTTGAAGCTGACGGAAAGGTCGCGGACGTCGAGAACGTGATCGTTGCCGCTCATTGATCCCTCTTGAGTTTGGGATCGAACACGTCGCGTAGCGATTCACCCAGGAACGTGAAGCCCAGCGTGGTGATGATGAGGGGAATGCCGCCGGCAATGACCAGCCACGGCGTGTTGCGGATGAAGGAATAGCCGTCGCTCAGAATCGAGCCCCAAGACGGCGTGGGCGGCTTCACGCCCAGACCCAGGAAGGAAAGCCCGGCCTCAATCGTGATGACGACGGGGATATCCATGCTGCAGAGGATGAGCAGCGGTGCGATCAGGTTGGGCAGCAGGTGCGACACCATGATCCGCGGGGTGCCGGCACCCAGGGACCGTTCGGCCAGGATGAATTCGTTGTTCTTCAGTGACAGCGTCGAGTTGCGCGCAATACGCGCATAACCCGGCGTGGTCGTCATGACCACGACGCCGATGATGGTCTCCAAACTGGGGCCTACCACGGTGATCACCGCCAGCGCGAACATGATGACTGGAAATGCGCGCACGGAATCGAAGATCAGTAGCAGCAAGTTGTCGAGCCATCGTGGGCCGTAACCGGCGAGCATGCCCAGAGCAAGGCCCAGGACCAGCGAGGTACCGATCGAGACCAGAGCGACATAAAGCGCGATCTGACCGCCATGCAGGATGCGGCTGAACGTGTCCCGACCCAGATTGTCCGTGCCCAGAAGATGAGCCCAGGACGGACCGGCAAGCCGGTTTTTCACGTCCAGCGCCTTGTAGTCATAAGGCGCGAGGAAATCAGCGCCGGCTGCCGAGATAACCACCAGTGCCACTAAGAACAGACCGAATGCGCCGAGCGGATTGCGCAGCAACTGCCACAGCCATGCAAGGCGCGGTTCGCGTTTGATCGGCGCGTCGGCGGACTCGACAGGAACGGGAGCGTTGGGTGTGGTCGCGGTCATGTCAGAAACCCTGCCGGACACGCGGGTCGAGCCATGCGGCAATCAAATCGGAAATGAGCGTGGAAAGCGCAAACAGCATGGTCGTGACCAGCACGCCGCCCATCACGATGGGATAATTTCGGGTGTTCACCGCATCCACGACCATCTTGCCCACGCCGGGCCGGGCGAAAATGATCTCAGCAAAAACCGCGCCGGAAATCAGGCTGCCCACGCCCACGCCGAGCAGGGCGACGGTGGGCAGGATGGCGAGTTTGAGCGCATAGACATAGGTGATGCGCCGTGTCGGCAGGCCATAGGCCCGCGCCATGCGGATATGGTTTTCGCCCATGACTTCCAGCATGGAGGTGCGCACGAACCGGGCGAGATAGCCGACCCAGCCCAGGCCGACGGCAAGGCTGGGTAGGATCAGATGGGCGATCTGATCGCCGAAGTTGCCGGGTTCTCCCGCGCCGATCGCGGGAAACCAGCCAAGTTCCACGGCAAAGAGCAGCAGCAGGTAAAGCCCGACGATAAAGGACGGGATCGCGATACAGCCGACCGAGATCACAGCCGTAAACTTGTCGAGCAGGCTGTTGCGGTGCACGGCCGAAAAACAGCCCAGTGGGATGCCGATCAGCATCGACCAGCCCAGACCGACCAGGGCCAAGGCGAGAGTGTGGGGAAGCTGTTCGCCGATCATGGTGCTGACCGGGCGTTTGGACCACACGTCGACACCCAGATCGCCCGTTACCACGTTGCCGAGAAACTTGAAGTATTGGATGAAAAACGGCTGATCGAGGCCCATCAGGGCCTTGAACTCGGCACGCATTTCCGGTGTTGCGCGCGGACCCAATGCGATACCCGCAGGATCTCCCGGCACCATGTGAATGGTTGAGAGCAGCAACAACATCGCCATACAGACGATAAGAACAGCGAGCCCCAGACGCTTTAACGTGTACAGCAACATCGTGCGCTATCGGGCGATGGATTGCCTGTCAAGTCAACCTCTTAGATTGGCGCTGCCGCGAAGTTTTCCTCAATTGAGATCACGTGGGATTTTCTCGTCCCATGATCTGGCGAAGACGCGCCGGCTGCCCTCGAACGCCTCGCAGTCGGCCCAGAACAGCCAGTCGTCTTTCGTGCAAGCCAGCGTCGAGCGGGTCTTCGAGGTGACGTAGAAGTCCTTTGAGGGTCTCTGGAACCGGTAGTGCCAGATGATCTCGATGCGCGCGGATTCCGGTTCGCTTTCGCTGATGGAGAAGCGCTGTTCCACGCGCGAGCCGAACTCCCAGTCGGTCGCAGGATCGCGCGTCAGGCCGCTGTCGTTGATGATGACCACGGAGGCATCCCCGGTGGTGTCGTCGCGTTCCACCCGGCGCTGATAGTCACCGGGCTCCAGGGTGATCGTGTTCCAGGGCCTGGCGCTTTCTGGCGCGGCGAAGTGGGGAAGGGATGCGTCTTCTTCGCGAGGGGGCCGTATCGGCAGGGCAAGCGTGCTGGATCCGGTCGCCAGCGTCACCGTCACCGGTTCGGGCGATGGCCAGAAGAGCGGCCACAGGGTGTTGGAAAGCGCGATACGGATGCGGTGACCTGTAAGCATGTTCTGCGCCATGTCGTTCAACTGCAGACGCACGCGGTAGGTTTCGCCGGGTTCCAGGGGCGTGGGAAACTCATGGCTGTCGCGGTGGGTCAGGTTCAGCACGCCATAGGTCATGCGTGTCGCCGATCCGTCGGGCGCGACGTCGGAGAGGCGCGCGGCGACAAAGGCGTTGGGTTTGTCGGCGCTGACGTCGAGTTCCAGGACGGGCGCGCCCAGGATTTCCAGCGCCTCGTCCAGCGGCGCGGTCTCGAAGACGACCGAACAGCCATCGTCCTCACTCTGGTCGGCGGGCCAATCGGGCACCAGACCATAACCGCACCATTCGCCCTGGCGCAGACCCATGGTCATCGGCGTGCTGATGATGGTTGATCCGGTCCCGCCTTTCTGGGGTTTGAGCGAACCATCGGCGTTGAGGTGCAGGACCTGATCGGTGACATGATCGCTTGGCCATTGCGGTTCGGCGACCCAGCGTCCGTCGCGGTGTCCGTACCACAGGGCCGGGCGTACGCTTTCCTGCATCCAGACCCGGTACATCGGCTCGTCCATGATGCCGGTGTCGATATCCTTGAGCCAGTGATCCCACCAGCGCAGGGTTTCCTGAAGAAATCCGATGCGCGGGCCCGGCTGGGCGAAATGGGGATACTTGTGCGCCCAAGGGCCGACGAGGCCCTTGCGCGGGCAGGAAAGGCCGGCAAGCATGCGCGGAATGGCGTTCGTGTAGCCGTCCGCCCATCCGCCCACGGCATAGACCGCCGCTTCGATATCGCCGTAATTCTCGATGACCGAGCCGTGTTGCCACTGGGCGTCGCGGCGCTGGTGATGCAGCCATTTGATGACCCAGGGATCGTTGGCTTCCAGGCGTTGCAACCAGAGCTCGTACCAGTTTTCGACCAAAGCTGGATCGGGCGGGCGTGTGTTCATGCCGAACATGGTCGCACCCCACGACATGGTGTCGTTCACCATGATGCCGCCCATATAGTGGATATCGTCGGCGTAACGGTCATCGGTCGAGGCGATGGTGACGATGGCCTTGAGCTCAGGCGGTTTGCGTGCCGCGACCTGCAGGCCGTTGAAGCCGCCCCAGGATATGCCGATCATGCCGCACTTGCCCGTGCACCAGGACTGTGATGCGATCCAGGCGAGGATATCCAGGGCATCGTCCTGTTCCTGCTTGATGTACTCGTCTTGCAGAATGCCGTCAGACTCACCCGATCCCCGGATATCGACGCGCACGCAGGCGTATCCGTTGCCGGCATAGTAGGGGTGCGTGAGTTCGTCGCGCTCGGTGGTGCCTTCGCGTTTGCGGTAGGGCAGGAACTCTAGGATTGCCGGGACCGGATCGGATTCGGCGTCTTCGGGCAGCCAGATGCGTGCGGCCAGCTTCACGCCGTCTTTGAGCGGGATCCATGCGTTATCCTGGACGCGGACCTTGCGCGGAAACTGCGTCACTACGTCGATATCGTCGTCGGTCATCGTGCTCTCCTACCAGGTGGTCAACGACGCTATCTTCCGCTTTCCCGCGCGGTCAATGGGCGCGGCGGAGAGTTCTCTCAAAAAGAGAAAGGGACCGGCGGAGGCCGGTCTCTCGGGCAGACCGCCTTTGGGGGCGCGATCCGCTGCGGCGCCGTCTCTGGGACAGTGCCGTGGGCTGTGACGCCGCGAGGAAAGATTTCCCATGCAGGCGTCACATGGAGGACTGCCTTGTGACACTTCTTCGGTTTGCTGTGGAAGAACGTCAGCTTCCCCGTTCGCCGAAGAGAAGCGTAATGTTGACCCGCCGGTTCTCGAATCCGTCACGAAAGCGGAAGCGGTCGGACATGTGGAACAGGTTGGAATGGAACAGCACCGCGCGGTTCTCGCGATGGGGGATCGTCACGGGATTGGCTTCGGCGAGAAACGCGGCAATTTTGGCTTTAACGTCCGGCGCGTTCTTGCGCAGGTTGACGTCGTGCCAGTCCCAATCCAGCGGCTGTTCACGGGCATAGACCACCAGACCGCCATAATCGGAATCGAGGCTGGCTTCGTCCTGTGTGATCCAGAAATTGAACGTGACCGAGGCGTCGTCGGTGTGGGCATTGACGCCGGTCCCCTCGTTGCGGTGGCGATAAGCCCACATGTTGTGGAGATGCCGCCCGCCCAGCACCAATGGCATGGCCTGCTGAAGCTCTTCGGCAATCCGGTAGAGCAGGGAACAGGCAAAGCCATCCGCCATGTAGGAGGTGACATAACCGGTTGCGTTGTGGCCGAAAAAGACGGTCGAGCCCAGGCAGAAATTGCGCAGTTCGTTCAGCGCTTCAGGCGAAAGGAAGTCATCGATCACGGTGACCGATGTCGGGCTAGCCTGATAGCCATCCTCAATCGCCGCGTAGTCATTCGTGTCGCCGATCATCGGGCCGAAAAGGGCATCGTTGTCGGCAAAGCGGATCACGCGTTCATGCAGGCCGGCGATGGCCTCGACCGGCGCACCCATCATGGCATGGGGCAGGCCGGGGTTCAATTTTTGGCTGTCATGCCAGGTGATGGCCTGATCGATCAGGAGTGCGGCTCCCTCCCAACTGGCATCGAGATGGTCCTGGCCGACGAGGTACCGAACCTGTGCGGCCATGTCCTCCAGGCGCGCCCGGCAGGTTCTCAGAACCGTGCCCTCTGGCCCTGACCATGCCCGGCTCTCGAAAGCACCGGGAACACGGGGCGGCGTGCCGCGCTTGGCGTGGAACATCGCCAGAAACTGTTCCTGTGCGTCCTGGTAGCGCTGTTTGCCGAGCAGGGCGGTGCCGATGTTGTTGCGCGCCTTATCGAAGGCCGGGTCGCGTTCCAGCGCCTTGCGGTAGTATTCGAGAGCAGCGTCGTAGCGGTCCTCGGCCTCATGGATCGTGCCTGCGAGAAACCATGCCTCGGCCGGTGGTGTCGCCATCTCCAGCACAGGCTGGAGGACCTTCCCGGCCTCCGACCACTGCCTTGCACCGCACAGCAGGTGCGTGAGATTGACCCGCGCGGCGGTGTGACCGGGCGCGGCTGTGAGCGCCTGAGTCAGCGCACGCTTTGCCTTGTCGCGCTCGTGCAGGTTATCGAGCAGCAGACCCAGATTGTTCCAGGCATCGGCGAAATCGGGTTTAAGCGCGACCGCCCGTCGGTAGGCATCAAGCGCGTTTGCGGTCTTGCCATGGCGCGCTTCCACGCGGCCCAGATTGAAGTGATGCAGGGCCGATGGCGGCGTGGTGCGGGCGGCTTGGCGCAGGACCTTGAGAGCGCCATCGAACTGTCCCAGACCTTCAAGCGCCAGGCCTTCGCCGTGCTGCGCGGAAGCATTGTCCGGCTCGTTGCGAAGAACCACGCGATAACCTGCCAGGGCGCCTTTGAGATCGCCGGAACGATGGCGGGCAACGGCCTCACGCAATTGCTGCGATGGAGTCGCCATGGCGCGTATTACTCTGCGGCGCTGGCGGGAAGCGCGAACGCCAAGGTGGCCTCGGCAATAGCACTGACCGCCGTTTCGAGAATCGTGCGGATATCGGCCATGGTCTTGCCCCGCCGCATGGTGCGCTCTTCCATGTAGAGGCCGCGATTGAATTCCAGTTGGATAGCATGCATGCAGAGATTCGGACGGCCATAGTTTTCCGTGATGAAGCCTCCGGGGTAGGGGTCGTTGCGCCGCACGTTGAGGCCCGCGCCGCGCAGCGCCTCGGTCGCGGCAGCCGTGACGGAACGGTCGCAGGACGCACCGAAGCGGTCGCCGATGACGATATCGGCCCGTTGCTTCTGCCCGTCGTTGCCCGTCGAGGGCATGGAGTGACAGTCGATCAAACAAGCCGTGCCGAACGCCTTTCTGGTTTCTTCGATCAGGGAAACCAGGGCGTCGTGATAGGGTATGTAGTGCTGCTTGATGCGGCTTTCGGCCTCGGCGGGTTTGAGTTTGCCGTAGTAAATCTCCGCCCCGCCGGCAACGACGCGCGGCACCGTGCCAAGCCCGGCACGCACGCGGGGGCTGCGCGCGTTGATCCAGCGCAGCATCGGCGCGTCGAACATGGCAGGATCGAGTTCATAGGGCTCGCGGTTGACGTCGAGCCATGCGCGGGGAAAACGCGCACACAGGGTCGGCGCGCCCAGATCGGGAATACCGGCAACGAGTTCGTCGACAAAGGCGTCTTCGGAACGCCGGATCGCCAGTTGGTCGAGACGGCTGGCGGCCAGGAAGGCATCGTCATAGTCGCGCCCACTGTGGGGCGAGGACACTACGACCGGCAGGCTCTGCCGTGCGGGGCGAACCAGGGAAAGTGCTTCCGGGGCGTCGTTGTCGTTTGCGCGTGCCACTCCACCGATTTAGACTAGGCCCATGATCATGTCATCCCCCGGAAGGGCGCTTTGCGCTTTTGTGCCTCGGCTCTGCAAGCTGGAAAGGACATAACGACGATGGCACGCATACTCCTGGCCGTCGGGGACGACGCCATGCGGGGATATCTCGCACGATTGCTCCTCCGCCAGGGACACGCCGTTTCTCCGGTCTGTAACGGACGCGATGCCCTGACCCACCTGGTTCCGGGCGCCATCGAAATCCTGATCGCCCAAGACAGCATGAATCCGATTGACGGTCCGGAACTGGCCTGGCGCGCCGGTGCCGCGGTACCCGGTCTGCGTGTCCTGTTCCTGAAGGGGTTCAGCGTGCTGCCCCTGAAGGAAGGCGCCCGTCCGGTGCTGGACGACGACGTGCTGGAAGCGTCGTTCCATCTCAACCGCCTGGCGATCGAAATCGACAACCTTCTGGCGGCGTGATACGTGCCAAGGGCCGAAATCAAGAATTCCAAAATGCCTGAAGAGAATGTCTTTGCCCCCATCGACGAAGCCGTGCACGCCATCGCGCAGGGCAAGGCCGTAGTCGTGGTAGACGATGAGTCGCGCGAGAACGAGGGCGATATCGTCATGGCCGCCGACAAGGTGACGCCCGAAGCGGTCGCGTTCATCGCCCGTCACGCCAGGGGGCTGTTGTGTGCGCCCATGGAGGGCGAGCGCCTGGACGAACTCGACTTGCCCCAGATGGTGCACCAGAACACCGAGCAGCACCGCACGGCGTTCACCATTTCCGTCGACTACCGCTACGGCACGACCACGGGTATTTCGGCAGCGGACCGCGCCAAGACGATCCAGGCGCTGACCGGTGAAGGCGGGAACCGTGACGTGCGGGCCGGGGACTTTGCCCGTCCCGGCCACATCTTCCCTCTGCGCGCCCGCGAGGGTGGCGTGCTGACGCGTGCGGGTCACACCGAAGCCGCCGTCGATCTGGTGCGCATGGCGGGTTGTTATCCCGCCGGCGCGATCTGTGAGATCGTCAACGATGACGGCACCATGATGCGCCTGCCCGATCTCATCCCGTTCGCCAGGCAGCACGGTCTGCTACTAATCTCGATCGCCGATCTCATCGCCTACCGCCGACGAACCGAAAAGCTGGTCGACTGCATTGAGACCGCGCCCTTCGATACCCGTTACGGCCCGTTCACGGCCCATATCTATCGCTCGCTGGTCGACGACACCGAACACCTCGCCCTGGTGCGCGGCGATGTTCGCAGTGCCGATGCCAATGTACTGGTGCGCGTCCATTCGGCCAGCGCCATTGACGATGTCTTCGGCAATTTGAGAGGGCTGGGTCGTAGCTTGGTCGCTCTCGCCATTGAGCGCATCGCAGCCGAACCCGCGGGTGTCTTCGTCTATCTGCGCGGTACGGAAGGCTGGGGCCTGGGCCTTGGGCGCAAGCGCATCTATAGCCAGGACGATCCCGACCAAAACGATCTGCTCTCGGGCTTGGACTGGCGTCAGTTCGGCACCGGCGCGCAGATTCTCTACGATCTGGGCCTGCGCAAGATGCGTATCCTGACCAACAATCCCGCCCGTTATCGCGGCATTGAAGGCTACGGCCTGACGATCTCCGGCAAGGAGCCTTTCATGGAAGCGGCCGCCCACGAAGCGGTTGCAGCTACCTCGGGCGACTGAGCCCATGGCTACCGCGCCTAGGCCGGTGATCTCTGCGCTGACGGCCTATCCGATCTCCGAGGCGTCAATACCGGGCTTTGAGAAACCCATTCATCTGGGCAACAACGAGCTTGGTTTCCCTGCCAGCCCGCTGGCCGAAGCGGCCATCTGCGAGGCGGTTGACCGGGCCCCGAAATATGCTGACAGCGATCACATCGCGCTGCGCACTGCGCTTGCCGGGCGCCACGGTCTCGACGTTGAGAGGATCGTGTGCGGCGCGGGCTCAATGGAGATCATGGGCCAGCTCGCGCAAAGCTATCTGGAGCCCGGCCGCGCGATCATGATGAGTCAGTATTGCTATCGCCTGATGAAGACGTTGGGGGAAATCAACGGAGCGGAGGTCATCTTCGCCCCGGAAACTGACTTGACCTGCGATGTCGACGCCATGCTGGCGGCGGTGACGCCCGAAACGGTGATGATGTTCTGCGTCAATCCCAACAATCCGACCGGTACCGTGCTGCCGTTCTCGGAAGTCCGGCGCCTGCGCGATGGCTTGCGCGACGACATCATGCTGCTGCTCGACTCCGCCTATGGCGAATTTGTCGAAGATGCGGCATACGAAACCGGCGAGTCCCTGGTGGACGCGGGCACCAACACCGTCGTCCTGCGCACGTTTTCGAAGGTGCACGGTCTCGCCGGCCTGCGTGTGGGCTGGGCCTATGCACCCGACGACGTGGTCGCGACCCTGTTGAAGGTGCGTCTGCCGGGAAGCATTGGTGCGCAGTCGCTGGCCGGTGCGACGGCCTCGGTCAACGATCCCGATCATGTTGCGACTTCGCGTCGTGCCGTGATCGACTTGCGCGAGCGCTTCGCCGCACAACTGCGCCAGTTCGGGCTGGAATCCGTTCCCAGCCATACGAGCTTTCTCCTGGTGCGCATTCCGGACCACTTGGGCATCACCTCCGAGAAGCTCTATCAGGATGTCAAGGCGCGCGGCATCATCCTGCGCCGGGTGGAAAATTTCGGTTTGGACGGTTATCTGAGGATCAGCATCGGTACACCTCAGGAAATGGCCGCTCTCACCGAAGCGCTCAGCGACATTCTTGGCTGATGCGCGACGGTTGCAACGCGCCGCCGCTTTGGTTATCTAGCCACATTCTCCAGAGAGATGGGCGCGTAGCTCAGCGGGAGAGCACTACGTTGACATCGTAGGGGTCACTGGTTCAATCCCAGTCGTGCCCACCATCTCTTTCTCATCAATCCATCCTGCTGTGCGCTTATTCTAACGGCCTTAAAGACGAACCCATCAGTTCGACTTTAAGGCACCCTCGAGCCCCGGGCGAGGTGCGTCCGCATCCCTTGGCTCATGCCGCATACGCGGCAGGGCCGCAGTCGCGACCCTCCAACGGCCAATGAGTCAAGCTCATCGGCCATTGGTATTACACCTTTGATCGATGAGCGTGATCGCTTGGTCTTGCTACCGGTTGGGCAACCAAGTCCAGAAGGTCTTCAATGGCGGCGAAGTTGGTGCCGGTTGATCGACTCAGCGCCCAAGGGTATTGCCTTGGGTGCTGTTGACCTCCTGGGGCGTCAGCGTGGACGTGGTGGTCGTTCCGTCGCGGTTGACCGTCACCGTCTGGTTGGCGACCGACAGGGTCTGGGTCGACCGTTCGCCGACGGAGGTGCGCACCTGCAGCATTCCGGTGAATCCGCTGGGATCGATCGTAAGGGTCGTGACCTGGGGATTGCCCTCGGGCATTCACTCGGGCGACCGTGACCTGCAGCAGGCCGTCCGCGCTCTTGAACACGCCAACCGCCAGAGTCGTGAATCTGGCCGTGCCGCGAACCTCGATGAACGATTCGGTCGACGAGGTCGTCATGTCTCCGGTTTTGGCGATTTCGCCGGACACGAAACCGAGCTGACCGCCGTCCAGGAAGAAATCAGCCCTGCTGTTTTGTCCCGTGGTGTCACAGGCATACTCGGCGATGGTAAAGGCGGAATCCGCATCCAAAGAGAGAATCGTGCCATCGACAAAGGTGACAATGACGGCGCTGTCCGAGCCCGAGAACACCTGATTCCCCAGATAAACAGCGGTGCCGGGACCGGCAATCTCCTCGTCCCGCCTGCCTTGTAGAAGATTGGTGCGACCGATGATCAGGCCGGCCACCTCGGTCACGATTTTCGTTTCGACCTCGCCGAATGGGTAGGCAATCATGCCGAGCACATCGCCCTTGTCGACTTCATCGCCAATGGTCCGGAAGGTGCGCAGCAGCCCGCTAGCCGGCACGCGCAGCCATGTGCTCGATGTCGAAAGAATGGAGGGCGCCTTGGCCTGTTTGGTGCTTTTGCCGGAAATCATGCCTTTCCTGCGCATCACACGCAGGATGCTCGTGACGCCGGCGCGCACGGCGAATTCGTCGAAGCGCAAGCCTTCGTCGGCTTCATAAAGCAGGATGCCGACGCCGTACTGTTGGCCGGTCTGGCGTAGGGAACCCGGCCGGACCTTGGAGGTCAGGATCAAGGGCGCATCGAAGGCCTGCGCCAGTTCCATTGTTTCGGGTTTGGAAGGAGAGACCAGGATTTGCGGCAGGTTGATGCGTTGGACGGCCGCGGAATGCAGATCGATACCCAGATCGGAGCGCTCCAAGATCTCACGTTTGAAGATATAAGCCAGCCTGCTCGCCAGCGAGCCCTGCTGGCTGTCGGGAGCCCTGCTGGCTGTCGGGAAAGGACCGGTTGAGGTCCTGTCTGCCAGCCATGGACAACGTGAACCGACATGGCGATCGGCGTGTGATCGGACATCACGTTTGCAGGAAGATTGATGGTCGCGCGACTTCCGGCTGTAACCCGTCGGCCGCCGATCTCGAAAGACGCCCGCGTCGGCATCATCCCCGGCCTTTGGTTCTCGTCTTGCCGGGTTTGGCTTCCTTCTCCAGAAGATTGATGATGCGACCTGTAACGTTGATGCCGGTCGCCTTTCCCACACCTTCCAGGCCCGGTGACGAATTGACCTCCATCACGACCGGACCGTGGTTGGAACGCAGCATGTCGACGCAGCAAACATTGAGGCCCATCGCCTTGGCGGCGCGCCTGGCTTTGGCGCGTTCCTCGGGCGAGATTTTGATGGTTTCCGCGTTTCCGCCCAGGTACAAGTTGGAGCGGAAATCACCCTCTGCGCCCTTGCGTCCCATCGCCGCGACAACCTTGCAGCCAACGGCCAGAGCGCGGATATTCGTGCCGCCCAATTCCTTGATGAATTCCTGAACCAGGACGTTCATCTTGGCACTGCGGAACGCCTCGACACCGACTTGGCCGAACGGTCTGTGTCGGGCGAGCACGACGCCAATACCCTGGGTGCCTTCGCGCGAGAGAATCTGGAGCGAGCGTAGTTTGTCGCGCGAACGCCCGATCGCCATGGATTCGTTGAGCGAGTAGACGCCCATCATTTCGAATTGACACAGAATGGCCAGGCCGTAAAACGTCACGGACGCCCCGATGCGCGGAATGACCGCATCGTACTTGGGAAGCTTTGTGCCATTGTAATAGATCTCGGGTCGCTGCGCGACGATGTTCATATAGCAGTGCAGCGTGTTGACGATTTCGGAACTGGTGGCCCCGTGCTTCGGCTGTTTCCTTCAGACGCTAGTGCGAACAAAGGTTGGGTTTTCTCGCCATCATGGCAATTTTTATGAAGTGCTCTCTTCTCTGGGCGCGTCTGACGCGCCTCAATTTACCCTGCTAGAGGGTTTGTGTTGGCCGCTCAATCGTATAGCGGCGCTTCTTTGCGGGCAGGATAACCGGATCGCCGGCCAGTAACGTGCGTCCGGGATTCACCAGTAAGCCGTGCCGCCGAATGGCCGTGCGGCCCAGAATCAAGTCGAAGCCCATGTTTTCCTGTCGGCGAGCGACAGTTCGACCCGCCAGTGCCACCGCGCCAGAACCAGCCTAGTGGTGATGACATACCGGTCTTATGGAATGCCGCTGGTGTTCTTGATCGACCGGTTGTCTAACACGGGCGCGCTGCAAATTCCTCCCTCGAGCTCATCGATCGTGGGCACGCGAAAGGCAATCCATTCCACGCCGTCTTGTTCAAACGGTTCCAGATCGACGGCATGCAGGGCTGAAGTGCGCGCGCCGGTATCGATCTTCGCCTTGATGGAGGGGATGCTGAGCTTTGGCAGCCCCACTATCTCCTTCCAACCGATTTCCATCTTCGGGCGTTGTAGCTGCGGGTCGGTTACATGATGCAATCCTCGTTGGCGCGACGGCAATTGGTAAAACTGTTGACCGCAGTCACCACGAAAAACCGTCCATTTCGATCAGAACATAATCGCGTTCCAGCATCGCGCGGATGAGGTAGTGGATATCGGCCTCATACAACCGCTGCCGTCCGCACAGGCTGCGCAACAGTTTTTCGACGATGCGATAGCGGCCCTCCGCCCTGCCGCCGAAGGGTTTTTCGTAGATCGCAACCAGCCGGTCGGCGACCGGGTCGAAACCAGATGAATCCAAATCCATTATTAAGAATTTTAAATAGCTAAACTCTAAACTCGATTTGTCTATTGATTGAATCGCGATGCTAAATTTGCCTCTCTTGGCGGACGAAGTGCGCCTTGGTTCTGTTGGTCGCTTTGTCGGGGATTGACGGCAAAAGGCGGGATCGTGATAGGTTCGCTCCATGGTGAAGTCGGATGAAAACACTGCGTCGGCGGGCGCCCGCAACCTGATTCAAAACTGCCTGAAGGCTCAGCCTGGGCAGTCCCTTCTGGTTGTGGGAGAGGAGGGTTCCTGGGCACATTTCGACAAGCTGCATTGCTATGAGGTTGCCGATACAGCCGAAGCGCTGGGCATCGAATCCAAAGTCGTCATCGCCCCCCAAACCTACACCGCTGCCGATGTTCCTGCAGAGTTGGCCGCTGCCATCGCCGGGGCCGATCACACGGTCTTCTTTGCAAGGATGGCCGATCAGCTCCGCTTTCTGGGCCTTGAGGGCGGGCGTTCGATGGTCGCCTGCTACACCCTCAACCGGACCGCGATGGCCGACCCGTTCACCGCGGTCGATCACAGATTGTTCCAGGACGTCCACGATCTTCTTGTGGCTAGGATCGAAGGTGCGGATCGCTATTCCATCCGTTGCCCCGACGGCACTGACCTCGTTGACAGCGTTGCACTCTCTCCCGACGCCAGCATCGGGGAATTCGCCGTGAAACCCTTTCCCGTGCTGATCTTCCGGCCGATCGACGCCTCGACCCTGTCGGGCAGAATCGCGCTCAACTACCCGCTCACCTCCTCGTCAACCAACGTCTATGAGGACAGCGTGTTTCTGCCTTGCGCAAAGGTGATGGGCACGATTGAGCAGGGCCAGATCACGGAGTTCGAGGGTGATCCGGAAGAGGTCCGCCGGATGCGTGCCCATTTCGAGCGAGTCGGAGCACTGGCGGGCGGTAATGCGTTTGCGATCAACTCCTGGCACACCGGCATCAACCCGCTGACCTATTGCGACTTTCGCATGGAAGACGACTACGAACGCTGGGCAACCGCTGCGTTCGGTTCGCCGCGGATGACGCACTTCCACGCCTGCGGGACGGATCCCGGCGACATCGCGATCAGCATCTACGATGCGACGATCACCTTCGACGATCAGGTGTTCTGGCGTGACGGACGTTTCGTTTTCATGGACGAGCCGGAAGTGCGGAAGCTCCTCAACGTCTATCCAGGCAACGAGGCCGCCTTTACCATGCGCTGGGATATCGGTATTGCACGCCGCTCCGCAGGCTGAGGGAGAAATGCATTGAGCGAAACCAAATTCGCGAGCCAAGGTGACCTGGAGGTCAAGCAGGTCAGCTTTTCGAAGCTTTCGGATCACGCATATGCCTACACCGCCGAGGGCGATCCCAACACCGGCATCGTGATCGGCGACGATGGCGTCATGGTGATCGATACCCAGGCGACGCCCGCCATGGCAGAGGACGTCATCGGCCGTATCCGGAAGGTGACCGACAAACCCATCAGATATGTCGTGCTGACCCATTATCACGCCGTGCGCGTGCTAGGTGCGTCGGCCTATGGGGCCGAACACATCATCGCCAGCCAAGGCACCTGGGATCTGATAGTCGAGCGTGGCAGGCAGGACATGGATTCGGAAATCCAGCGTTTTCCGCGCCTCTTCCAAGGCGTCGAGACCGTGCCTGGCCTCACCTGGCCGACGTTGGTGGTCGAGAACGCGATGACGCTCTGGATGGGCGATCTGGAGGTGCGCATCGCCCATCTGGGCCGCGGCCACACCAAGGGCGATACGGTGGTCTGGTTGCCTGGCGACAAGGTGCTGTTCAGCGGCGATCTCGTGGAATACGACGCCACGCCCTACACGGGCGACGCCTATCTGACCGATTGGCCCGCGACCTTGGATGCGGTCGAGGCGCTCAAGCCCGCCGTGATCGTTCCGGGCAGAGGGGATGCGCTGGTGACGCCCGATCAGGTGCGCAACGGCCTGTCGGGTACGCGCGCCTTCATCACCGACCTGCTGGGCGCCGCCAAAAAGGGCGTTGCCGAGGGCCATGACCTCAAGCGTGTGTTCGACGACAGCTATGCCGCCATGACCCCGAAATACGGCGACTGGGTGATCTATCGACACTGCATGCCGTTCGATGTCAGCAGGGCCTATGACGAAGCCAAGGGCATGCGCGATCCGCGTATCTGGACCGCCGAGCGCGATATCGAAATGTGGAAAACCCTTCAGGGCTGATCACGGGTGGCCAGGAGCTTCGCCTACGAAACCTATCCCTACCGACGCTCGCCGGATCAAGACGCATCGACGCCGACCCGTCATCGCGTCGTCGTTGCCGGCGGAGGACTGGTCGGGCTCGCCTTCGCGGTCGACATGGCGCTGCACGGCGTGCCAATCGTGCTGCTTGACGACAACAACCAGGTCAGCACCGGATCGCGTTCCATCTGTGTGGCCAAACGCACGCTTGAGATCTTCGACCGTCTGGGTATCGGCGACCGCTGTGTCGAAAAGGGCGTCACCTGGAACACGGGCAAGGTTCTGCGCGGCGATACCCTGCTTTATGCCTTCGACCTGCAACCTGAGCCCGGTCACAAGCGTCCGGCCTTCATCAACCTCCAGCAGTATTACGTCGAAAGTTATCTGGTCGACCGATTTCACGAACTGGGCATCGGCGAGGCGCGCTGGATGAACAAACTCACCGGCGTGGAGCAGTACGGCGACCATGCCGCGCTCACCATCGAAACGCCCGACGGCCCCTACCATCTCATCTGCGACTGGCTGATTGCCGCCGATGGGGTGAAGAGCGCGGTGCGCTACGCACTCGACCTGCCCTTTGTCGGCGAGACCTTTCACTACCATTTCCTCATCACCGATGTCGTGATGCAGAGCGACATGCCGACGGAACGGCACTTCTGGTTCGATCCCAGCTTCCATGGCGGCGGATCGGCGCTGCTCCATAAGCAGCCCGACAACGTCTGGCGCATCGACCTACAATTGGGACCCCAGGCCGATCGGGACGAGGAGATGAAGGAGGAGAACATCTTGCCCCGCCTCCACGCCATGCTGGGCGCGGACACAAAGTTCACCATCGATTGGAGCAGCCTCTACACGTTTCAGTGTCGGCGTCTGGAGAAGTTCCGCCACGACCACATCCTGTTCGTCGGCGACGCCGCCCACACCGTCTCGCCGTTCGGTGCGCGCGGCGGCAACGGCGGCATCCAGGACATCGACAATCTCGCTTGGAAGCTTGCCGCCGTGCTCGACGGCAGCGCGCCCGAGACGTTGCTCAACAGTTACGATGCCGAACGCATTCCGGCCGCGGACGAGAACATTCTGAACTCGACCCGCGCAACTGACTTCATGGCCCCGAAAAACGCCACCATGGCGCTCTTCCGTGAAGCGGTTCTCGACCTTGCCGAACACCACGCCTTTGCCCGCGCCTTCGTCAACAGCGGCCGCCTTTCCGTGCCCGATCACTATGAGAACTCGCCGCTCAGCACGCCGTGCGAGCGGGCATTTGCAGATGGTCTGTCACCGGGATCTCCGGCCGTGGATGCTCCGATCGCCGTGGATGGGTGCGAGGGCTGGCTGCTCGATCATTTCGGCGGCCACTTCTGTCTTTTGGATCTGGACGTGGACGGCGCCGACCATGAAGATGCGGGACTGGATGTTTTCAAACGTGGGAGAGATTTCGAGGATTCCTCCGGCCTGCTGGAACAGCGTTATGGCGAAGGGGTTTATCTGATGCGCCCAGATCAGCATGTGGCGGCACGGTTCGGCCGACCCGACGCGACCGCCGTCTTGGCCGCCCGCAGCCGGGCGATGGGAGGATGACGGCATGACCGGCGCGCTTACAACCGAACCGAACATCCAAAGCCCCGACAACGTCTATCAGGTACTGATCGACGCCCAGGAAAATCTTTCACCCCAAGACGCCGAACGTTTCCGCGCCCGCCTCGTCCTTCTGCTCGCCAATCAGGTCGGAGATGACGATGCGGTGCTGGAAGCCATTGAACGCGCGGCCGAAGGCTTGGAGACGACAAACGATGCGTGAAATCTCCGACATTCTCGATCTTGAGCGTTATCCGCTGGATCGCCCCGATGACACTGCCGGCCTAGAACTGGTCGCGGCCAGCCGTGAAGCACTCCAACGCGAGGGCATGTTCAATCTCGAAGGGTTCGTGCGCACGCAGGCGATTGCCGACGCGGCGCGGGAATTGACCCCCCTGGCCGAGACGGTCTCGTTTCATCAGTCGCGGTCGCACAACGTCTATTTCCTCGACGACGTTCCCGGTGTGCCCGGCGATCATCCGGCTCTCAAGCATGGCGTCACAAGCAGCCATACGATTTGCGACGATCAGATGACCGGCAGCATCGTTCACCGCATATACGAGTGGCAACCGCTGGCCGACTTCCTGGCCCGCGTCATGGACAGACCGCGTCTTCACCTGATGGAGGACCCCCTGGCGCGCGCCAATGTCATGAGCTACCGCGAAGGCGAGGGGTTGGGCTGGCATTTCGACCGCTCGGAATTCACCACCACGCTGCTGATCCAGTCGCCCGACGCGGGCGGCGAGTTCATGTACCGCAAGGACTTGCGCTCCGCCGACGATCACAACCTGGACGGTGTAGCGCGGCTGCTGGCTGGCAAAGATCCCGAGCGGAAGATCCTCCGGCAGGAACCGGGTACGCTCAATGTCTTCAAGGGCAAGAACACCCTCCATGGTGTCTCGCCAGTCAAGGGAGATAAAGCGCGGCTTGTTGCCGTTTTTTCCTATTACGAGTGGCCCGGCGCGATGTTCAGCGATGAGGAGCGTCTGGGCTTCTACGGCCGCACGGTGGCGTAGGTCGCGGAAAGTCCGTAATCTCCAGGGTAACCTTAGTTCATTTCCCGGGAGCCATCATGCCGCTGCACAAGGCCGACTTCTGCGATCGTTTCGACGACGTCTTCGCCTCCAACGATCTCGACGTCACCGCACCCAAGCTGCGCGTACCCGAACATCAGATGGAGGCCAAGCCTACCAGATCATCAGCGACGAGCTGATAATCGATGGCAATTCACGCCTCAACATGGCAACCTTCTGCGACACTTGGATGGAGGACGAGGTCCGCCGGTTGATGATTGAGACATTCGACAAGAACATGGTCGACCGCGACGAATATCCCCGGACCGCAGAGACCGAGCGCTGCTGCGTGCCCATGATCGCCGGCCTCTGGAACGCACCCGATGTCGATAAGGCGGTCGGCACCTCCCCGGCCAGATCCAACTCGCCAGCATGGCGATGAAGTGGCGCTGGCGCAACAAACGCAAGGCGGCGGGCAAGAGCATCAAAAAACCCAACATCATCATGAGGGTAAACGTCCAGATCTGTTGGTTGGCACAAGTTCGCGCGTTACTGGGATGTCGAGGAGCGTCTCGTGCCCATGGCGGAGGGGCGCTACATTATCGGCCCTGAGGAAGTGCTCAAGCTGTGCGACGAGAACACCATCGGCGTGGTCGCGATCCTAGGCTCCACGTTCACCGGCCAGTATGAGCACGTGAAGGAAATCGCCAAGGCGCTCGACGGCTATCAGGAGGAAACCGGCAACGATATTCCCCTGCATGTGGATGGCGCCAGCGGCGCGATGATCGCGCCGTTCATCCAGCCTGAACTGGTGTGGGATTCCCGCCTGGACCGCGTGATCTCGATCAACACGTCCGGGCACAGGTACGGGTCTGGCGCCGCTGGGCGTCGGCTGGGTGGCCTGGCACGATGCCGAATACCTGCCCGACGATCTCATCTTCAACGTGAACTATCTGAGCGGGGACATGTCCGATTTCGCGATCAATTTCTTGCGTCCGGGCGGTCAGGTCTGTTGCTTAGTACTACAAACTTCCTGCGTCTGGGCCTGCAGGGTTACACCAAGATCCAACAGGCATGTCAGAATGTCGCGATGTACCTCGCCAACGGGATTGGTGAGATGGGGCCGTTCGAGATCATTCACGACGGCAGCGACATCCCCGTGCTCTCCTGGCGCATCGCCCAAGGGCGACACGATCAACGGCCAAAGCCTGTTCGACTTGAGCGAACGCATGCGCGGGCGTGGTTGGCAGGTGCCGTCCTATACCCTGCCGCGCGAGCTCCATGACGTGACGGTGCAGCGCGTCGTGGTGCGCCATGGCCTCTCCAAGGACCTGGCGTGCGCCCTAGAACCTGGTGGACCGGTGCCGAACGGCTGGCCATCGCAGCGGAAGCACGCAACGCAACGACCTGCCGCCTCTGCGAAGCCGCTGTGAGGCTTTGTCGCCGGCCCATGTCGAGGGATGGCATGACAACCTCGGGATTCTAGATTCTGCGACCGTGGAAGCCGTCCACCGCGTCCGTACCGACGCAGGGCGCCTATCCTCGTCGTGGCTCAAGGCACTCCACGATCAGGGGCTCGACGACGCCCGCTATATGGAACTCATCGGCATTGTGGCCACGATCTCTGCGCTCGATACCGTCGACCGGGCTGTGGGTCGGTCCTTGCGCTCACTGTCCAAAGCCGTGGACGATGAGCCGACGCGTCATCGTCCCGCGGGTGCGGGTCCGGGGCTGGGATGGCTGCCGACCCTGGCGCCTGGAGACCGCACACCTTCCGATCCCGACTGGTTTTTCCGCTTCGGCGCCTGCAACATTCAGCGCGCCATGAGCTTGGTGCCCGACGAGGTCATCGGCTTCTTCGATCTTGACTGTGAGCTTCACTTTTATGAATGGGGATTGCCCCAGCGTGAGGCTCAGGAAGCCGGCCGTGCCTCGAATCCCGCGCAGATCGAGATGATCGCGGCCCGTGCCGCGGCGCTCAACGGGTGCCATTACTGAACGGCCAGCCATCTGGAAGCGTTCCGTGAGAGTGCAGAGGGACTGGACGTGGATCTTGCCGCAACGCTCGAAGGCGATGGCGCCGCGACCGGCGTGCCGTTCGGCGCGGAGCTTTTGGCCGTGACTGACGCGGTCCTGGGACGCGATGACGCGATCCTTGAACGCTGCCGTGAGGCGGTACGAGATGCCCTGGGCAAGGCCGGCCTTGCCGATGCCGCCGCCACGTTGGGATCCTACAATGCCATCGTGAAGGTGGCCGACGCCACGGGTACCGAGCTCGACGCGGAAACCGCCGGGATGACGGCTGATCTCTGCGAGGAACTGGGTCTCGCCGACCGCAAGGGCTGAAGCCTCCGTCAGGTATCCGCACCCGATGCGCGGGCCTGATAGTAGGCGCGGAAGAGCAGCTTCATTTCCCTGATGACCGCCGGGTCGTAGGCCGGGTCGCGGGAAAGGGCGAGGTCCTGTAGGGCAGTCGAAAGCTCCCCAAGGCACAGTATGCTGAGGCTGCGTTCGTCCGTGCTCATGGAGATGCCCCAGCGCTCGAGGAACGGGGCGATCGCCTCGGAGGTCTCTCCGGCGGTCTCCCGGTAGGCGGTCTGGAGTTCAGGATAGATGATCAGCGAACGCTGCAGATTGACCAGCGCGGGATTTTCCAGTGTGTCGTTGATGCAGCAGTCCACCATGCCGTCGCAGATGTCATGCATTGGCGCGCGGGATCGACGGCATTGAGATAGGCGCAGATCGTCGCGCTCTGTCTCCGGCCGAACGCGAGAGCGAGTTCGCCCAGTATCGCGTATTTGTCTGCAAAGTACTTGTAGAGTGAGGCGATGTTGACCTCGGACCGCTGCGCGATCGCATTGGTAGAGATCTTGTCGATGCTGGTCTCGGCAAGCATCGCCAGCGTGACGTCCAGGATGCGCTGGCGCGTGGCATGGGCGCGCTGTTGCTGGGGTAGGGACGTGTCAGGCACGGGCGACTTGCCAAATCATGCTTGACAGAAAGCCTCAACAGTAGAAAGCAAGCAAGTACTTACTTTATAGAGATAGGCATGACAACCACCCCTTCGCCCCGGTCTGCTCTCCTGGCCTGTGTCGGGGCATTCAGCAAAAGGGACGCGGGGGCGCTGATCGAACTCGCCGACGAGATGGCGTTGTTCGAAATTCCGGTGTTGAAGCCCGATCGGCTGTATGGTCGCGACGAAATTCGCTAGGGAAGGCGGCGTTTGCGGAACTGACGAGCGTCAATTTCAAGGTCGACGAATCCGCCGAAACCGGCAACGTGGCCATTGCCGAGGGGACGCTCGACGTCACCCGCAAACGTGCAGCCGACGAGAAGCATCAGGCAGGCTTGGTGGTCGAGATGTGCGGTGAGAAGCTCGCGCGTTTCTCGCTTTATCTCAACGCGCGCAACCGTTGGCTCTGGTCCGATGCGGTCATCCTGTGACCGGAGAGAACATCATGGCACCCGGTGCCGCGTTCGAAGCCTATTGCATCGCCTGGATCGCCGGGGACCATGTCGCCATGGCCGAACTCTTCACCGTGGATGGCGTGTTCGAGGCCTCCACACTCGACCGCCCGGCGAAAGGGTGTGCCGAACTTCTCTCCCAACTGCACTGGATTGCGCGTGCAAGAAGAACGTCGTCACCGAAACCCGGCATGCCATCGATGTCGGGGAAATCGGCCGTATCGAAGGCACTTAATCATGGCGAGGTCATCGGCACCGGCGGCAAGATCACGCGCCTTGCTGAGATTTACGACGCCCGTCCGCTTTTCCCCAAGGAGCGTCATCGGCGCTCGCCGATCAACCGCGCCACGCCCTATGCCGGGCGCACGGTCGAGGCCGGCGCCATGGAGTGGTCGACCTACAACAACATGCATTTTCCCATGATCTATTCGCGCACGCCGCACGAGGATTATGTCGCGCTGGAGAAAACCCAGGCCGACGGCGTAAAGCAGCATTCCTTGGGCCTGCTGTTCGAGGGTGAGGTGTCGCGCCTGGAGTGGTGGGACCTAAAGGGTGGCAGCGGCCGCAAGGGCGAAATGCGTTGGGCGCTTCACTCTTTCGAACTTGGCCAGGACATCGGTATCGCCGTGGTCGACAAGGCCGTCGGAATCGGCGATCACGTTGAGATAACCCATCTCAACGGTGTGACCCGCGCCTAGGTGATCACAGTGCCCTTCGTCAAGCGCGGAGCCTGAGCGCATGCATGTCCTGAGCGTCGTCTGCCATCCAGGGCAGGATTCGTTCACGCACGCTTCGGCGTGGCGGTTTGAGGAGGGTGTTACGGCGTCAGGCCATACCTTCGAACATGCCGATCTGTATGTCGAGGGGTTCGAGCCCGTGATGATCGCCCGCGACATGGAACAGTTCGATAGCCGGAAGATGGCGGGCGAGATCCACGCCGAACGGGACCGCGTGGAACGCGCCGATGCGCTCTGTCTGATCTTCCCGGTCTGTTGGTTCTCCATGCCCGCCATGATGAAGGGATGGCTGGATTGCGTCTGGTCGGCGGGCTGGGCCTGTGCCGGGCAGCACGACCCCAAGGGCAGCCTGCTCAAGCCGCGCCCCTGCACGCTGCTTGTGCCCGTTGGTGCATCCGAACGGATGGAAGCCGACTGGGGCTGCCTCGAACGCCTCGACCACATCTGGCGCGTCGGCGTCTTGGGCTACTGCGGCGTCGACCCCATCGACATCCGCTTCTTGCTGGATTGGCCTTGGATACATGGCCGCATGACTGGGTACCTGAACACGGCCTATGAGGCCGGTAAAATCATCTGCGGCAGCGTGCTCTCATCCAAATAGGTGTTACCCCGGAAACCGCGCAGCGGTTATCCGGGATCCCGTCATGACGCGTTTCTAAAACAGAGTACGGAACGAGATCCCGACTCAAGGCTGGGACGGCACATCTGAGATGGTGTGTGGACGGGAGGTCCTTTATGGGCCGACAGGGCCGCGACTGCGTTCCCGCCGCGCATGCGGCGTAAGCCAGGTGAGAGGAGTGAACGCCGGCGACTGAGGCTAAACAAAAAACGGAACGGGATCCCGGCGCAAGGCCGGGATGACATGGTGGAGGGTCCTCTCACCCCAACGGGCGCATGCCTTCGCGGGGGATGAAGATGTTGAACTGCTCACGGATGGCGGCATCGACTTCTTCGGAGATGTGGCCGGGGAAGTGCTCGGCAAGAACGTCATTTTTCTTCGCAATAGCCTTTTCGATGAGGTCGGGCTTGTCGTTCTCCAGCCATTCCTTGGGACTGGAGCGGTCGCCCAGGCGGGGATAGACGTATTCGGTCTGCATCAGGCGCAGGGTCTGTTCGGCGCCCAGGTAGTGGCCGGGACCGCCGATGCAGACTTCGCGCATGGTTTCCAGCGCCATGGTGTCGTCGTTGACCTCGATGCCGCGCACGCAGCGCAGGCAGGCGCCGATGACGTCATTGTCGACCAGCAACGCCTCCAGGCAGTGCGACAGCAACGAGGCGTGCATGCCGACGCTCTCATAGATCAGGTTGAGGCCCGACATGCCGGCCATGACATTGGCCATGCCCCGCTCATAGCCGGCCTGCATGTCCATTTCCTTGGAATCGGACATCGCGCAGGCCGAACCGCCGGGCAGGTCGTAGTAGCGCGCCATCTGGCCGCAGGCCGCCGTCAGCAAGCCCTGTTCGGGCGAGCCTCCGGACATCGCACCGGTGCGCAAGTCCGAAACAAACGGCCAAGTGCCAAAGATCGCGGGATGGCCCGGCTTCTTGGCGTTGACATAGACGACACCCGCCAGGCACTCGGCCACGGCCTGCACCACCGCGCCGGCCAGCGGGGCAGGGGCCGTCGCACCGGCCTGTCCGGCAGAAAGCAGCAGGATCGGCATGCCGCCGTCGATCAGGGTCTCCATGACCTCGCAGCTTTCCGTCGCGAACTTCATGGGCGGCACGACGAAGCAGTTGGAGTTGGAAACGAACGGCCGGTCGCGCCACGCCTTTTCCGAACCCGCCACCATGTGGAGCATCTCCAGGCCCTTCCTGGCCCGCTCCACGGACGTGAACGAGGTGCCGACATGTTTGGTCGTGCCTGACACGCAGGCATAAAGCGTGTTGAGGTCCATGTCGGTGGGGTCGACTGTGTCGCGCGGGGTCAGCGTGCGCTGGAAGAAATGGATGTTGTCGAGCGTGTCGACGATACGCGCGCTGTCGTAAAGGTCCTGCACGGTGGGTTCGCGGTTCTCGCGCGTCACTGGATCGTAGATGAAGACCGCCGCGCCTGCCGTGCCGTAGTGCACGCGGTGGCCGCCGGGATGGATGTCACACATCGGGTCCTGGCCGACCAGCGTAATCTCGCGTCCTGCTTTCGCCAGCATGTCCTCGACCAGACTGGACGAGAAACGGATGCGCCCGTCCTCGCCCTGGGCGGCGCCCGCCTTGGTGAGGATTTCCACGCCTGTGGGTGGCGCATCGGCGAGGCCAATTTCTTCCAACGCACGCAACGCGGTCTCGTGGATAGCCTTCATGCCGGCATCGTCCAGCGGCTTGAACGTGCCGCCTTCCAGTCCGGCGCGAACCGGGCGCATGTTTTCGGGCAACGGAGCAGCGCGTGCCGCCTTGCGGGCTACGCGTCCGCCACCGCCTCGGCGTGAACGGGGGGTGTCGTCGTCGGTGACGGTGGCGTCGGTCATCGGTGTTGTTCCTTCACAAAGGGAACCGTTGCACAAAAATCTTACATACGCACCCGCTCGGAATTGGGATCGTACATCGGCCGTATGGAAGCTTCGGCCGACACTCTTGTCCCTGCGATTTCAATTTCCCAGGACGAGCCAGTAATCTCTTCGCTAGTTTCGCCCGGTTCGACCGGCACGTAACCCATGCCGATCGCCGCACCCAGGTGATACCCGTAGTTGCCCGAGGTCAGGAAGCTGACGATCTCGCCATCCCGGACCAGCGGTTCGTTGTGGTAAAGCAGCGGCTCGGGATCGTTGAGCTTGAACTGCACCATGCGCCGCTTCAGGCCTTCTTCCTTTTTCTTCATCACGGCGTCGCGGCCGATGAAGTCGGGCTTCTGCAAGCGCACGGCAAAACCAAGCCCGGCTTCGAGCACGTGATCTTCGTCGGTGATGTCGTGGCCGAAATGGCGGAAGGCCTTTTCGATGCGGCAACTGTCGAGCACATGAAGCCCAGCCAGTTTCAGGTCGTGTTCGGCACCAGCTTCTTCCAGCATTTCGAAAATATGGGCGGCCATGTCCGAGGAGACGTAGATCTCCCAGCCTAGTTCGCCGACGTAACTCACGCGGTGGGCGCGCGCGATGCCGTAGCCGATCTCCACCTCGCGCATGATGCCGAAGGGATGGTGTTCGTTGGAGTAATTGTTGGGCGAGCAGGCGTTCAGCACGTCGCGTGATTTCGGGCCCATCAGGCACAGCACCGCTTCGCCCGCGGTAACGTCGGTGTAGACGACGTTGGCGTCCTCGGGCGTGTTGCGGGTGAGCCAAGCCATGTCGCGCATCAGCGTCGCACCCGGCGTGACGATCAGGAACGAGGTCTCCGAAAGGCGCGTCACCGTGCAATCGCATTCGATGCCGCCCTTGTGGTTCAGGAACTGCGTATAGACCAGCCCGCCGACCTCGACGTCGATCTCGTTGCCACAGATACGGTTCAGCACCTTTGCGGCGTCGCGTCCCTCGGCCCTGATCTTGCCGAAAGAGGTCATGTCGAAAAGGCCCACGCCGTTGCGCACTGCCAGGTGCTCCTCGCGCGCGTAATCGAACCAGTTTTGGCGCTTCCAAGAATAGTCATATTCTGGTTCGACGCCTTCGGGGGCGAACCAGTTGGCGCGTTCCCATCCCGCCGTCGCACCGAAACACGCGCCGCGTGCCTTGAGTTGCTCGTGAATGGGTGAGCGGCGCACGCCGCGTGCCGTCATAGGCTGGAGATAGGGATAGTGGTCGGCATAAAGCAAGCCGAGCGACTCGCTCACGCGTTCCTTCAGATAATGGCGGTTCTTCTGGAAGGGCTGCACGCGGCGGATATCGACCTCCCAAAGGTCGAACGGTGCCTCGCCATCGTTGATCCATTGCGCCAATGCCCATCCGGCGCCGCCCGACGAGACAATGCCGATGGAGTTGTAGCCGCAGGCCATGAAGTAACCCTGCAGTTCGGGCGCTTCGCCCAGGTAATAGGCATCGTCCGGCGTGAAGCTCTCGGGCCCGTTGAAAAAGGTATGGATGCCCGCCTCGGCCAGCATGGGCATGCGGTTGATGGCTTTCTCGAGGACCGGTTCGAAATGTTCTATGTCTTCAGGCAACTGGTCGAAACAGAAGTCTTCCGGAATGCCGTTCATGCCCCAGGGTTTGGCCTTGGGCTCGAAGGCGCCGACCATCATCTTGCCGGCGTCTTCCTTGTAGTAAGCCCATTCATCGGGCACGCGCAGTACCGGCACCTGTTTCAGGCCGTCAATCGCTTCGGTAACGATGTAGAAATGCTCGCAGGCATGGAGCGGGATGTTCACACCCGACATGGCACCCAGTTCGCGTGCCCACATGCCCGCACAGTTTACCACGACATCGGTCTCAATGGTGCCGCTCTCGCAGTCCTGTTCCCAGGAAACACCGGTCACGCGGCCCTTGGCCTGATGCACAGCGGTGACCTTCACGCCTTCGATAATTTTGGCGCCGTTCTGGCGCGCGCCCTTGGCCAGCGCTTGGGCGATGTTCGCAGGGTCGCACTGGCCGTCAAGCGGCAGATGCACGGCGCCGACCAGGTCCGAGGCGTTGAGGTGGGGATACATTTCCTTCACCTCTTCGGCGGTCACCTCGTTGACATCGACGCCGAAGGCGCGGGCGAGGGAAGCCGTGCGGTAAACCTCCTCCTTGCGCTCCTCAGTGAGCGCCACGGTGATCGAGCCGTTTTGCTTCATGCCCGTAGCGATGCCGGTCTCTTCCTCCAGTTTCGTGTAGAGATCAGCCGAATACTTCGCGAGACGGGTCATGTTCTGGCTGGGGCGCATCTGGCCAACCAGACCGGCGGCGTGCCAGGTAGTGCCGCAGGTCAACTGCATGCGCTCAAGCAGGATCACATCGGTCCAGCCCAGCTTGGCCAGATGATAGGCGCCTGAGCAGCCCGAGACGCCGCCTCCGATAATGACTGCGCGGGCCTTGGTGGGAAGATCAGCCATGCGCTCAGTTCCTCAGGCTTTCGTTGTTGGGATCAAACAGCGGTTTGTCGGCCTGCACGGTCGCGGGATAACGCTTGCCGTAGATTTCGACCTCCAGTTCGATGCCTTCTTGCGCCAGGTCGGAGCGGACCATGGCAAGGGCGATGGATTTGTCGATCCTGTGGCCCCAGCCGCCGGACGTGGTCTCGCCGACCATTTCGTCGCCGTTCCAGACGATCGACATGTAGGGCGCGTCGTAGTCGCCGGCATCGACGATCATGGTGGCGAAACGCTTCTTCACGCCCTGCTGGCGTTCGTTCTCCAACGCGGCCTTGCCCTTAAAGTCGTCCTTGTCCCACTTCACGAAGCGATCCAGTCCGCCCTGCAGGACCGTGTAGTCGGTCGAAAGGTCGCCCTTCCAGGCGCGGTAACCCTTCTCCAGGCGTAGGCTGTTGAGCGCAAACATGCCGAACGGCTTGAGGCCGTGGTTCTTGCCCGCCTCCAGGATAGCCGTATAGACCTTGGGCGTATCGGCTATCTTGCTGTGGACCTCCCAGCCCAGCGCGCCGGCATAGGAAACGCGGATCATCAGCACCTTGGCGCCGGCAATCGTGGCTTCCTGGAAGGTGAGCCAGGGCATCGAAAGATCGGCATCGCTGATCTCGGAGAAGAGCGCGCGCGAATGGGGGCCCGCGACGATCTCGCAGCAGCGCTGGCCGGTCTGGTTCTCCAGCGTGATGGCGGAACCTTCCGGAATGTGGCGTTCCAGCCAGTCGCGATCGTGCCATTGGGCCGCCCCCGCGCTGATCAGATACATCTCGTCCTCGTCCAGGCGCAAGATCGAGAGTTCGGTGATGATGCGCCCGGCATCGTCGGCGAAGTAGCCTAGGCCGATACGCCCGATCTTGGGAATGCCGCCGGTGATCATGCCGCGCAGCCAGTCCTTGGTGCCTTCGCCCTTAAGATGGAACCAGGAGAAGCCCGCGAGATCAAGCATGCCGACGGCGTCGCGCACCGCGAGGCACTCTTTCCGGATGCGCTTGGCCCAGGGGCCTTCGCGGGTCCACGTCTGGGTGGCTTCCTCGGAGGTGTTGTCGCCCTCCTTGGCGAACCAGTTAGCGCGTTCCCAGCCGCCATAGGCGCCCGTCTGGCCGCCCATCGCCTTGATTTTGTCGTGCACCGGCGACAGGCGTTTGTCGCGGCCGGCCGGCCAGGCGTGGTGGGGGAAATGCATGGCGTATTCGTGGCCGTAGACTTCCTTGGCCTTGGCGATGGCGTGGTCGCGGTCAGCATAGTCGGTAAAGCGGCGGGGATCGCAGGACCACATATCCCATTCGGTCGCGCCTTTGGTGACCCACTCGGCCAGCACCTTGCCCGCACCGCCGCCCTGGGCGATGCCGAACGTGAAGACGCAGGCCTCAAAGGCGTCGGGCACGCCGGGCATGGGCCCGATCAGCGGATTGCCGTCGGGCGCATAGGGTATCGGGCCGTTGATCACGCGGCTCACACCGCCGGTCGCCAGCAGCGGCACGCGCGCCATGGCGTCCTCAATGTACCACTCCAGGCGCTCGAGATCGTCGGGATAGAGCTGGAACGAGAAGTCGTCGGGCATCGGGTCGTCGTCGCTCACCCAGTGCGCCTTGCAGTTCCGCTCATAGGGTCCGAGGTTGAGGCCGAACTTCTCCTGGCGCAGGTAATAGCTGCTGTCGACGTCGCGCAGCAGCGGCAGCTTCCTGCCGGTTTTCGTGGAGTATTCTTCCAACTCGGGAATCTGCTCGGTCAGCATGTACTGGTGCGACATGGAGACGCACGGCACATCGCGGCAGAACATCGCACCGACCTCGCCGGCACGGTAGCCGGCCGCGTTGACGACATACTGGCAGTGGATTTCGCCCTGGTCGGTCTCGACGACCCACTCGCCGTCCTGGCGCCGCGCGCCCGTCACCGGGCAGAAGCGGATCACCTTCGCGCCCAGATCGCGCGCACCCTTGGCGAGCGCCTGGGTCAGTTGTGCCGGGTCGATATCGCCGTCATAAGGATCGTAGAGACCCCCTTCGAGATCTTGGGTTTCGAGGAAGGGATAAAGCTCCTTCAACTCGTCGGTCGTGCACATCTTCACGTCCATGCCCTGATAGCGGCCCATGCCCACGACGCGCTCGAACTCCAGCATGCGGTTCCGGGAATGCGCCAGCCGGATCGAGCCGGTGACGTGATAGTTCATCGGATAGTCGGTGGCATCGGCTAGGCCACGATAGAGCTCGGTCGAATAGCGCTGCATGTTCATGATCGACCAGCTTGCCGAGAAGGTCGGCACGTTGCCCGCTGCATGCCAGGTCGAACCAGAGGTCAGCTCGTTCTTTTCCAGCAGCACGCAGTCGGTCCAGCCAGCCTTTGCCAGATGGTAGAGACTGGAAGCGCCCACCGCGCCGCCGCCGATGATGACGACCCGTGCCGTGCTGGGTAGATCCGCCATGGTTTTTCTCCTCTTCCTTCGCCGGGTCAGTAGACCGGCGGCGAAATGATCCAGATAACAACGGCCTCGACCTTGCCGGCGTTGCGCCAGCGGTAAGGCTCTCTGTTGAAACGAAAACTGTCGCCGGGCTCCAGGTGGAACCACGCACCGGCAATCTCCATGTCCAGCGAGCCGCTCACGACGTAACCGGCCTCCTCGGTTTCGCGCTGCAGGGGTTCGGGCGGCGCCGCACCCGGCGCAAAGACGGAACGCACGAATTCGTAACTGCCCGAGAGATCGGGCGAGAGCAGTTCTTCGATCATGCCGTCTTCGCCCGTGCCCAGCGGACGGCGCGCCGCGGCGCGCACGATCCATCCGCGCTCGCTCGTGGGCGCGGCGTCGTTATGGAAGAAAAAGCCGATGGGCAGGCCGAAGAACTGTGCCGCGCGCCGCAGGTCGCGGACCGCCGGTTCGCTGTAGCCGCGCTCGACCTGAGAGAGCCAGCCCGCCGAACGGCCCAGCGCTAGCGCCAGTTCCGAAATCGTCAGTCCGCGCGCCTTGCGCAGGACGCGCAGTTCCCGGCCCACGCTTGTCTCGGAGGGCGGAACGGCTGCCTGATCGCTGGGAAGTACGTCAACCGCCATGACTAAGGCACCTTCGGCATGAATGAATTTTCAAAGCCATTTATTCACTGAATTGGTGATAACGCAATTAGAACTTCGTTGGACGTCGCGAATTGATCAGGAAACATGGGGATGGGCATGCGCCAGCGGTGCTGTGCATGAATGCTCCCGTGGCGGGGAAAGAATGCCTGCCGGGGTTTGGCGATGATGGGCCTTGGGCGTTATGATGGCCCGTTTCCAAACGAAAACGACCGGAACTGTTGACGTACCGCCATCAGGTGCGTTGCACGTGACTTGAGGATTGCCGGTCTGTGACCGTTGCCCAAGCTTCCCACAAGCGCCTTGATCTCAATTTCGACGGTTGCTGTCAGATTGACGTCTCGGAGGTCGATACCGGCGTACTGTGGCGCGTCAGCGCCATGGCGTTCCGCAACCGTAGGCGCATGGAGATTGCCATCGTGGCAACGCTGATTGTCGGAGGTGCGATCACGCTGCTCCAAATCGGCGTCATGCCGGATCTCTTGTCGCTGAGTTTCGTTCCCGTTGTCGGCATCACCGCCCCGATCGCGCGCCTCAAACTGCGCGATACCTGGCTCGCCCTGCAGGATAGAGCTCTCGACGCTGACCAAGGCGGATAGCGATACCTGACCTGATTGGCGCGTCATGTTAGGCTCGTTGCCATGCGAATGCGGGAGGCTGCTATGCCCAACGTTCTCCACGATGTCGTGATCTCCGCGGACGCCCATGTCGGCGAACCTGACGCCATGCGCGCCTACATGCCCAAGGAGTTTCTGAGTCAGTTGCCGGAACTCAAGACCGGCAAGGAGGGGAATCTGGCGGTCACGGTCGACGGTGACGAGTTGCCCCGCGCGCCCAAGCGCAAGCCCGGCCTGATCGATCTCATGAAGGAGTTCCGCTCGGATCCCAGCCAGGGTACGAACCTCGACCTTCGTCTTGAACACATGGCGCTCCAAGGCGTCGATGCCGCCGTGATCTTTCCTAATATCGGCCTTAGCATTTCAATGGGCAATTCTTCGCCCGACTTCAGCCACGCCTGGGCCAGGGCCTACAACGACTTCGTCTGGGATACGTTCTCGCCCCATCACCACCGCCTGAAACCCGCAGCAATGCTGGCGATCGACAACATCGACGAAACCCTTGCCGAGGCCGAGCGCTGCATAAGACAAGGCTTCTGCACGCTCTTTCTTCCCGCAACCGTACCGTGGCGACCATACCGCCTGCCGGTCTATGAGCCCCTGTGGAGTCTCGCCGAGCAGGCCGGCATTCCGCTTAATTTCCACATCTTCAGCGGTAATCTCGCTTTGCGTGGGGATATGGCGAGCGTTGCGGACATGTCTGATGACCGCATCGCGGAACTGCGAGGGCTTGACGAGATCGAGAAGGGAAGCCCTGAATTTATCGGCATTACCGTCATGGGCATGGCGGCAGGCATGTCGCCACTGGCCGAGGTCATCGGTTCGGGCGTTCTCCAGGACCATCCCGATCTGAAGGTCGTGGTGACCGAAAGCGAATGCGGCTGGCTCGCCTGGTTCCTCCACGTCATGGACCAGATGAACCGTCAGCGGCACCTGGGCATGAAGAAGTTGGACCTGAAACCCAGCGAATACTTCCATCGCCAGTGCGCCGTCACGATCACCGACGATCCCATCGCGCTCCACAATCTGCCGCTCACCGGCAGCAAGTGTCTGCTCTGGGGCGATGACTATCCCCATGACGAGGGTGTGTTCCCCGACGGTGCGCGCGCCATCCGCGAAATCCGCGATGCCATAACGCCCGAAGAAGCCCATCACGTGCTCTGCGGTCATGCCGCCGAGCTCTACGGCTTCAACCTCGACCACCTCCAGGCGACGCGCGACGAGGTCATGCGCCACGCCGCCTGACGGCTGCTTCCGGCAGCTCAGGGCGCGTGACGCGCGTCCATGCGGTCGATGAAGTCCTACGTCGTGTTGGAATTGGGGAAGGGGGCTTGCGGCACGGGGACGTTTAGAAACCGGCAGAGCGGCTCCAGCCCTCAGCGACATCAAAGGTCAGCAGACGTCCTGAAGGCACGGCCGCCTGAACCTCGGCGACATGCTTCTCGAAGACCCGGATCAGGTGGTTGGCCTTGAAATCGTTTCCGGATCTCCGCATGCCGACCAGATCGTGCAACATCGTGTGCCAAGTCATGAACGCCGGATCTCCGGGTCGCGCACGCTGAGCCGGACCTTTGCATGGGGAGAGGCCTCCAACAGTTCGTGCTAGAATTCGCAGGACGGCCAGTCGAGGGCGACGCGATAGCCTGACACCTGACATGAGCACTCGCCAGTCCACGGCTTCCCGGCGCGTCGCCGCATGCCAGTTGGGGGGTCTCGTCCGGATTCGCCAGCACGTTGCCCATGTGATGGCACGGCGCAAAGCCCAAATGCTCCAGGGCGGTCTTCAGAGAGTGCGTTCCGTTCCGCCCAAATCCGGCACCCACGATCTTCAGGGGCATCAAACGCTCCGTTCAGTCGGTCCGCGCATCATGGGACATGATGAACTGTTCGTCCCATGCCCGGCGCAACCCGTCGGCTTGTTCGTCGAAGTTTCCCCCGGTATCGCTGCAATCCGTGATGCGGTCGCTGCGGAAATGACGGAAGTCATCGCGCAGCCCGCACCAGGCCGCCAGGACCGTGGCTTCCGCGAAGTAGATGACGGCAAGCGGGAGAACGTCGCGCCGGGTTTCGATGCCCTTTTCGTCGCGATATCCGATGGCCAGGCGACGGTTGTCGCGGATGGCCGCGCGCAGCAGCCCCATGTCGGCGGCATTCGGTTCAGGCGCGCCAAAGCGCGAGACGACAAACCGGCCCTCGGCCAGTTCGCCGCCCCGCAGGTCGGGCAGCACGTCGGCGATCTTGGCGTTGACCCGCTGCGCCGCAGCCTGAAGTCCCTTGTCGCCGGTCCGGTGCAGCAGTTCCAGGCCCACGACAATTGCTTCGATTTCCTCCTGATCGAACATCAGCGGCGGCAGGTCATAGCCGGGCCGCATCAGGTAGCCCAGCCTGCGGCCCCTTCGATCGGCACGCGCATGGCCATCAGGGCGGCCATGTCGCGATAGACCGTGCGCGGAGTCACCTCCAGCTTCTCGGCAAACTGGGCGGCCGTCAGGGTCGTGCGTGCACGGCGCAGGATCTGAATCAGTTCGAACAGGCGGTCGGCGCGACGCATGGTGCCCTTTCTCCATGGGGCGGATGATGGCCCATCGCTCCTGACATCATGCTGTCAGGAGCGATGGGCGAGATTGGCGCAAAGACGGTGAGGAAACCATGCCCAATCCCCTGCCTGCGCTCGACCGGAGTTTCATCGACTTCATTGAGGCCCAGAAGGTGTTTTTCGTCGCCACGGCAGCGGATGGGCGCGTCAACCTGTCGCCCAAGGGGCTCGACAGCCTGCGCATCCTCGGCCTCGACCGTATCGTTTGGCTCAACCTGACGGGCAGCGGCAACGAGACCGCCGCGCACCTGCAGGCACTCAACCGCATCACCCTGATGTTCTGTGCCTTCGAAGGCGGTCCCATGACGCTCCGGATTTACGGCTCGGCCAACGTGCTGCATCCACGCGATACGGACTGGAACGACCTCATCACCCTGTTTCCCGTCATGGCCGGCTCACGCCAGATCATCGATGTCGCCATCGAACGGGTCGAGGCGTCCTGCGGCAGCGGCGTGCCGTTCTACGAATACAAGGGACAGCGCGGCGAAACGCAGCTTGTGCCGTTCTACGCGAAGATGGGCGAGGAAAAGGTCCATCGGTATTGGTCCATCAAGAACCAGGAGAGCATCGACGGCCTGCCGACCAACATCCTGGCCTGATCGGTCAGGTTTCCCAGGGAACCTCCACCGGGATCGCTTCATCGGGTCCGGGTCAGGGCGGCATCGTCACGCCGACCGCAACGAACGGCCTGTCGGACGCGGCGCGAAACTGGAAACGGGTGTCCAGCGGGATCGAAAGCCCCATGCTCGGCTCCGGGTCGACGACCTCCTCGCGATCGCTCTGTTTGCGCCACATCTGGCCTGCACCGGAGATCACGATCCAGAGTTCCTCGACCGTGCGGTGTTTGATGGGCTCCGAGCATGCGCCGGCCGGCAGCGTGAAACTCGCCATGGTGCTGCCACACAGGCCGCCCAGCAGGCGTACCTCCGACCCATCCGGCGCAATGGCGTCGGGCTCCACGTTGGGTTTGATCGTGACAAAGGGCGGCTCTTTAATGCGCTTCTCTCATTGGTAGTGTCTGCGGCAGGCTGTCAGTTCAAGACGCCAAACACCAGCACGAACCGGTAGTCAGGGAGAAGCCACCATGCCGCAAGAAGAAACGGACCACAGGGACTTCATGAAAATTCTCGCGGGCGGGGGCGCTGCACTCACCGTTGCAACGTCGGCCCAGGCAGGAGGCGGCGAAGGCCGTGTCCGGATCTCTGGGGACGCAAGTTCAGGGTCATCGGCTCCGATATTCCGGTGACGATGGATTACAACCCCCGACCGTGTGAACATCTGTACATGACGGTAATTTCGTTATCACGGAGATCATCTTCGGCCAAGGCCGGCCAATCCGCTATGGGTTCAGCGGGAAAACGGCATCGGTCGGACCGACGATGCGTGATGCCGGACCGGCGATCAGCGGATCCGGGCTGCCAACGGCTTCGTGGTCTTTCTCGGGGTAATCCAGCGAACCCAGAAAATGCCGCATGCAGGCTAGTCTGGCGCGTTTCTTGTCATCGGACATAATCAGAGTCCACGGCGCTTCGGCGGTATCGGTATGCGCGAACATGGTCTGCTTGGCCTGGGTATAGGCATCCCATTTGTCGCGCGACGCCAGATCGGTCGGCGAGAGTTTCCAGTGTTTCAACGGATCGGCCCGACGCTTCGAGAAGCGTCGAGCCTGCTCTTCCTGTGTAACGGAAAACCAGTACTTGAAGAGGTTTAGCCCGCCTCTGACCAGCATGCTCTCGAACAGGGGACACTGGCGCAGGAACTCCAGGTACTCCGCTTCCGTGCAGAAGTCCATGACCCGTTCCACGCCCGCCCGGTTGTACCAGGAACGGTCGAACAGCACGAGCTCGCCCGATGTAGGCAGATGCGCGACATAGCGCTGGAAGTACCACTGGCCCCGTTCGCGTTCGTCCGGCTTTTCTAATGCCACTACACGCGCGCCGCGCGGGTTGAGATGTTCCATGAAGCGCTTGATCGTTCCGCCCTTGCCGGCCGCATCCCGGCCCTCGAAGACAATGACGATCTTCTCCCCGCTCTTCTTGACCCAGCGCTGAACCTTCAGCAGTTCGATCTGGAGTCTTGCTTTTTCGTTCTCGTAGGTCTTGCCCCGCATCGGCTCGTGATAGGGGTAGTTTCTATCGCGGAAGATGCGCATCAGCGCCTCGGGATCGTCGCGCATGGCGGTCAGGGCCGCATCGTCTGTCTCCTGCGCTTCGGGTATGGATGTCTTGGTCATGCGGATTTCCCCTAGTGGTTGCGCCATCATAGACTGGGGAGATGGAGTCGGAGAAACGCATCGTAGAAATGAAATCAGGTGAAGATATTTTCATCTAAACGCCATTGAGCGACATGTATTATACTGCCATCCGATGCGCACTTGGACCTTCGCCGGGCTTGGTGAGCGATCTTGGTGGTTCCGGCGATGTCAGGCCCGTCACCGACGCCGGGCGTCCGGTTGTCCTGGTCTGCGGACGCGACGATGTGATCCGCGCATTTCATAATGTCTGCCCGCATCGTGGCGCGCGTCTCGTCGTGGAAGATGCCGACGGGCTTGCCATGATGACCTGCCCTTACCACACCTGTACCTATGCACTGGACGGCAGGCTGAAATCGCGGCCGCATCTTCGAGCCCTTGCGCGAGGGCGAGATCGGACCGGAAATCGCCCGGCGTGCGTATGACGCTGGCGCCTTCATCGGCATCGTGCATCCCTCCTGGTACGGCCCCACCCACGACGACGCGCGCGACCTGCCCTTTGCCCATGCGGTCGAAATCTACAACCACGGCAGCGCCGTCGAGGTCGATCGCGGTCATGACTGGCCGTTCCTCGACACCCTGCTCGATTCGCTCAAAGCGGGCCGCTACTGCTTGAGCCGGGGCCCGGAAGTTCACGACATCGCCATCGACGTGGGACAAGATCAACGTGCGCTGCCCGCCCGCGTGGTATCGCTGCAGGGCAGGGGCTCCCGGTCGGAACGCGCTATCGGGGGACAAGCTCGAAACCGCGACCTTCGATCTCTATCCGTTCGAAAAGAACTGGTTCCGTGTCACGGTCGTGGACGCCGCAGGCAACCGCGCCTGGTCCAGCCCCTACTGGCTGGACTAACCGCCACCGTGTCATGCCGGAGGCCGAAGGGCCGTCCGGTATCTCGTCATGACGCGCTTCTGAAGCAACCTGTGGACCGAGATCCCGACTGAATGCCGGGATGACAGCACTTGTCGTGGCGTGTTCTCAATCCTTCAAAATACCCATGGTCTCCGGGCCCGGACGTGCCCATTGGGCACCGAAGTCGTCGGTTGCGCCATAGGTGTTCCAGATCTTGAAGCCCATCAGCGCACGTTCGTGTTCGCTGAGCTCGGCAGCGACTTCCGGGCGCAGACCGTAGGGGAAGTTCAGAAGCTGGCGGATGAAGGGCGCGGTCCAGTAAGTCGTGATGCCGACCCGCGGTGAATTCCCCGTATTCAGGCTCGCCGCATGCCAGGTGCGACCCTCCCAGGTCACGAAGCTGCCCGCGGGGATCTCTGCATAGGTCACGTCATAGTCGGTGTCGGGTACGGGATGGTGGCCGGACCGATGGCTCCCGGAAACCAGACGGGTCGCGCCGTTCTCAATGGTGAAATCGGTGATGGCGAACATTACATTGCACACCACGGGCGGATTGATCGGATGGTCGGCCTGCTCGGGCCCACCCCAGAACTGGTTCAGACGGCTGACATCGGACGGGCGTGTATAGTCCTCGCCCGGCATTACCGCCTGGGGCATGAACCACTGGTCGATGTGGAGACCCATTTCCTTGTTGCCGGGCCAGGTGATATGCGCGGAAAACTCCGAGAGGATCGCGTCATCGCCCAGGATATGACGGACCGTATCGATACACGGCCGGTTGTTGATCAGCGCCCGGCAGACCGCTCCCTTGTTGGGCAGGAACGCAACCCACTGGTTGACATCGTCGTCGGGTTCGACGGCGCTGTTGTTATTGCCGTAGCCGATCTTTTTCTCGACAGCAGCCTGTTCCAGCATCCGATCGCGGACCGCCACCGTCGTGTCGGGGTCAAGAGCGTCCTCGAACATAGCAAAACCGTGGTCCGCCAGATCGGTCTTGATCTGCTCCATGCTGCGCGTGGGCTGCGGTGCGGCCGTCATGTCATGCCTTCCGGGAGTCAGTCGCTCCCCGATAGTGACTTCTTCAGCGTCGGTTTGTCGATCTTGCCGATGGGCAGGCGCGGCAGTTCGTCGTGGATTTCGAAGGTCTTGGGGATCTTGTAGTTGGCCAGACGCTCGCCGCACCAGGCTTTCAGCGTTACGGCGTCGAGCGTCCTGCCGGGCTTGGGCTCGACGAACGCGTGGCCGACCTCGCCGAAGGCCTCGTCGGGCACGCCCAGCACCGCGACCATGCCGGTATCGGGATGTTCCTCGATCGCAAGTTCGATCTCGCGGGGATAGATGTTGAAACCGCCGGAGATGAACATTTCCTTGGTCCGCCCGACGATTTCCAGGTTGCCGTCCTCCCACACCTTCACGACATCGCCGGTGCGGAACCATCCATCCGTCGTATAGGCTTCCGAAGTGGCTTCGGGATCGCGGAAGTAGCCGACCAGCAGCCAGTCTCCGCGCGCCTGGATTTCGCCCTGTTCGCCGGGCCCGGAGACCTTCCCGTTGCCATCCGCCACCCGGATATCGAACCGGGCATGCGGTTTGCCGATGGTGCGCGAGAGCACCTCGAACGGCGCATCGCGCTCTGTGAACGTGACATAGAGGCCCAGTTCCGTCATGCCGAAGCTGGTCCTGAGCTCGCCGGGAAGCTTGTTCAGCCGGTCGACCAGAGAAACGGAAATCGGGCCGCCGCCCCAGGTCAGGAATTTCAGGTTGGAGAGATTGCGTGCCTCCAGGTCGGAATGGCTCGCCATCATGTGGAACTGCACGGGCGAACCCAGTAGGTGGTCGATCTTCTCCTCTTCCAGTAGGCGCAGCAGGTCGCCGGGCTCGAATCGGTCCTGAAACACCAGCGTGCCGCCGACATATATGCCGAAAACGCCGGTCATGCCGACGCCAGCGATATGGTTGACCGGCATCATGTGCAGGATACGCGGCCGGTCCATGGGCCAGTGCTCGTTCTCAACCGCGCCGCCGGTCAGCAGCGCCCGGTGTTTCACCATCGCGGCCTTGGGTCTGCCCGTCGTGCCCGAGGTGAAGATCAGCACCGCCGAATCGTCGATGCCAACGGCGCTGCGGGCGGCTTCAAGCGCATTGTCCGAAACGCCATCGCCCGCAGTCAAGAAGTCCTTGGCCATAACGCCGCCCTCGACCGCGGCGTCGAGCAGCACGAGTTGGCGGACCGAGGGAACCTCCGCCTTCATCGCCAGCAGATCTTCGGTGTAGTCGCGGCCATGGATGTCGCGGAATGCCACCAGCACGATCGGCTCGGCCAGTTCCGTCACGTGGCGGAACTCCGGGCGTTTGTAGCGCGGGTGATAACCGCACCAGATCGCGCCGATTTCGGCGGTCGCCAGCATCACCGTCAACCATTCGATACAGGGCGGCGTCAGCATCGCGACCCGGTCGCCGTGGCCGACGCCGGCTGCGAGCAGCGCCTTTGCCCAGCGCGCCATGGCCTGATCCAGTTCGCCATAGCTGATGCGCTTGTCGTGATGGACGGCGGCTTCGCGCTCGGGCTCGCGCACGGCGTGATGGCTGACGCACTGGCCGATGCGCATGGCATCCACGGGAAGCGGAATCATGCGCTCTCCGCGCTCAACTCGGCCCATTTCGCGCGTGCCCAGTCCTTTAGGATCAGACCCTGTTCCCAGCGGTCCACGAGCTCATAACCGTCCTCCCCCGTGATGCCGTAGGGCGGGGGACCCAGTTCGCACAGGAAGTTCATGATCGCACCGTCTGCCTTGCGCGCGCGCCAGCCGCGCATGGCCCGTTCCCACCAGCCGTGGAACAGATCGACCCATTCGCGATGCTGGGGCCAGGTGATCGAGATCTGCGCCTGCTCGCGACTTGCCACGCGGCCCTGCAGACCGACCGAGCGGTCGACCACCTTATGGAACAGTTCGGCATGGAGATCGTCCAAGGGCAGGGCGATTTCGCGACTCACCACGGCGTGGGAGAGATCGGCGATCAGCTCCATGTCCGGCACCATGTCCATGACCTGCACGGTGTAGAAAAGGTCGTTGGTCAACGTGAAGCGGTGGAGTTCGAAGTGAGCCTCCACGCCCATGCTCGCTGCGAGCTCCAAGCTCTTCCTTACGAAGTCCGCGCCTTCTTCCGGCGTAAAGGGAAAAACCTTGGCGTTGATCGCCACGAAGCGCGACGAAAGCTCGCCGGCCATTTCGTAGACCGATTTCAGTTCCTCAACCGAATTGGGAAAGGCGACCAGGATGTTTTGCAGCCCGAATTCGCGAAACAGCGGCTTGGCTTCCTCGACCGTGGGAATGTCGCGCGATGCCATGTCGATCGACATGCCGTCATAGCCGGCTTCGGTAATCTTGCGGAACTTCTCTTCCATCGGCCACTCGAAACCGTCGGGCCGTCGCTGCTCCATCGCCCAAATCGACTGAAAGACTTCTAACTTCTGTGGCATCACGCCTTACCCTTGCTGGCGAAATCATAAGCCAACGTCGGCAACAGACAAGGCTTGAAGGTCAGGCATTGGCGCGCGAAGGTCGGGACCTTGCAGAACGGAGCCATGGCCATGAGCGATATGGTCGGTCAGGAAGCCATCTACACCTATCAGAACGACGGCGTCGTCTTCATCAAAGGTCTCTTCGCCGACTGGGTTCCTACCCTGACGCGCGGGGTCGAACGGAACCTCGATCAGCCCGGTCCGGACGGCAAGCTCTACCATGATGAGGGCGGACGCCGGTTCCTCAGCGACTACTGCAACTGGCAGCGCATTCCCGAGTACGAGGATTTTCTGAAGCATTCCCGCTGCGCCGAACTGGCCGCCGCGCTGATGGGCTCAAAGACTGCGCGCCTGTTCCACGAGCACGTCCTAGTGAAGGACGCCGGCGCGCAGATCCCCACGCCCTGGCACCATGATCAACCCTATTACTGCGTCGACGGGCGCCAGAACGTCTCGGTCTGGATTCCGCTCGATCCCATCGCGCGCGACACCAGCGTCGAGTTCGTCGCGGGCTCGCACTGTTGGGAACGTTACTTCACGCCGGAACGCTTCAACACCCAGCCGCTTTATGGCGAGTCCGACACGTTCGAGAAACTGCCCGACATCGAAGCAGACCGTGACGCTTATGACATTCGCGGTTTTGAAATGGAGCTCGGCGACGCCGTCTGCTTCCATTATCTCACCGTCCACGGTGCCCCGGCCAACCGCTCGCTCAGCATACCCCGTCGCGCCGTCTCCGCCCGCTGGATTGGCGACGACGCCCGCTTCGCCGTCCGCCCGGGCAAGACCTCACCGCCGTTCCGCGAGGTGACCCTGAAGCCCGGCGACGTGATGGAAGCCCCTGAGTTTCCTCTTGTATGGCAAGCAGTCTGATCACGCCCCAACATGAATCCCCGGCTTTCGAGTTTGTGAAGGGATCGCGATTCGTTTGATTTGTGCTGCAAGACGGTGAGACCCGTCGTTACTCTCAGGGCGCCCGGTCGTTTGATCTTGTTTCAGGTGTTTTGCGCAGCGGCCCTGATGCGTTGCGTTGCCAGGATGTCGTTGGCCGGTGCGTGCCACAGGGACGATGGCGTGTGCCTTGAGCCTCCGTGCACGTCGATGCGCTCGAGGGCCCGGTTCCTGCAGTGGGCGTGGATGAGTTCGGCGCATGTGCGTCTTCGGGGCGATGTCCCGGGCCTTCCGGGTTTCCATTCCGGCGCGCCGGCTTTCGATCGCTTCGGGTTCTTTCCTGCGTCTGTAACGCAGGCTGGCGCGCGATGCCGGGGAGAGATCGTTCTCGCCGGCCTCATCGGGCGTGGGCATGTAGACCGTGATCGGTCCGGCTCGCGTTCTGGCCGGGGCGACGATGGCGTCACGGCTGTCACAGCCCCGATCGAGCGGCACGCGCCGGGATCGAGGGCGACCTCCGCGCGCGAGGCGGCAACACCCTCGCAGGCAAGGCGCGCGACCCGCTCCAGGCGCGTGTCCCGGCTGCAGGAGCCACGCGACCGCTGGGCGGTCCCAGGTCCCGTCCACCGCCGATCTCATCGAATGACACAGGACCCTGCGACACAAGCGCCGTCACGCTGACGCTCAAAAGGCGGGACAGTGTCTCGTTCCAGTCAACGCGGAAGTCCGAAAGACCGTGACAGTTCACGCTCACCCCACCGGCCGACCCGCGATACGCGATGCTCCCGGCGACAGGAGGTTCAGGCAAACGCGCCGGACCCACCCCTTCAAGGGTCGCGAAAAGCCACAACGCAGGCAAAACACGCGGGTCCGCAGGAGGACGACCCGCAACGCCCTCGCGCGCACCGATCGAAGCGTGGAACGCGCCAGGATCCAGCTCCTCGCAAAACGACCGCAAAGGCCGGACCCGCTTGCCATGATGCAGGAGCTTGAGACCGGCGGTTTCGATGTCGCCTTCCTCATAGGCTATCACACTGTAGCCGACCATACCGAGGGCGTGATGACCCACACCATGACCGGGCAGGTGCTGGAGGTCCGCCTCAACGGCCGACTTGCTTCAGAAACCGTGCTCAGCGCGGCCATCGCCGGGTATTTCCAGGTCCCGGTTGGCCTTGCCATCGGGGACGGTATCTATCCGAGGATGCTTGCGCGCGGATCGTCGAGAAGACGCGCCGGGTCTTCGCCGACCTCACCCGCTCCAAGCCGGTCGTCCTCGACACACCGGTGACGCTCGACCTCACGCTCAAAGGCCGTTTCCAAGCCGAACTGCTGGATTATCTGCCCAACATCAAACGTACCGGTGCGACCAGTATCCGCTATGTTGCAGGCGACATGGTCGAGGTTTCCAAATTCATGGAGTTCGTGACGACCTACAAACCAAGCTGAGGAGCGCTTGATGCCCACCTGGAAAGACAAACTCGACAACGGCGAAATTCTGCTGATAGACGGCGCCATGGGAACGGAACTTGAGCGCCGCGGCGTGCCGATGAGCGAGCAGTCCTGGAGCGCCGCGGCATTGGTGGAACACCCCGACGCCATCGTCGCCGTCCACGAGGACTACATCCGCGCCGGTGCCGACGTGATCATCACCAACACCTTCGCGACCGCACCCTACATCCTCGAAGCTCTCGGTTATGGCGACCGTATCGAGGAGACCATTGCGGGCGCGGTCGATCTGGCCAAGCGGGCCCGCGACAACTGTGGTGTCGATGTCGCTATTACCGGTTCCATCGCCAACGGCGCGGTCCGCAACCAGCCGCGCGACCCCATGGACCGCGTGCCGCCCCATGAGGTCATGCTCGCCAACACCCAGCGCATGGCTGGGGTCCTGGCATCGGGCGGCTGTGACCTGATCGCGCTCGAGATGATGCAGGAAGACCAGATGGCGCCCGCCGCCCTTGAGGGGGCCAAGACCACAGGCCTCCCGGTCTGGCTCGGTCTCTCCTGTACCTGGGCCGAGAAACGCGAAGGGCTTATCGGCTGCAGCTTTCCCGATGTGACCTTCACCACCATCCTGGAGCGTCTCCTGCCACTCCAGCCCGATGCTGTGTGCGTCATGCACTCGGAAGTCGACGCTACAGGCCCGGCGCTCCAGCAGGTGCGGGAACGGTGGGACGGTGTTTTGGGCGCCTATCCCAACTCCGGTTACTACACTGCGCCCAACTGGAACTTCGTCGACACCATCACGCCCGAAGACCTTGTCCGTGCAGCCCGCGGGTGGGTCGAAACCGGCGCGACGATGCTTGGCGGCTGCTGTGGTCTGGGGCCTGAGTACATCGCGGCCCTGCGCGACGCTTTACCTACTATGAAACCCGGAGACTGAGGACAACCATGCCAAACTGGAAAGACAAACTCGACAACGGCGACATTCTGATCATCGACGGCGCCATGGGCACCGAGCTGGAGCGCCGCGGCGTGCCGATGCATTCGGAAACCTGAAGCGGCGCAGCGGTGATCGAACATCCCGACGCGACCGTCGGCGCACACGAGGACTACATCCGTGCGGATGCGGAGGTGATCATCACCAATACCCTCGGCGCCTCGCCCCATATGTTGAAAGTCATGGGTTACGGCGACCGCGATGAAGCGTTCATCGAAAGCGCGGTCGATCTCGCCAGGCGACCGCCACTCGCAAGAGGAAATCGCCGACAGCATGACCTGCATGGCCCGTGTGTTGGCCCGGGCCGAGTGTGACATGATTGCACTGGAGATGATGCAGGACGTGCGCCTCGCGCGTCGGTTTGACTGGGCCTCACCTGTGCCTGGAACAAGGGCCGCACCAAACTGGTCGCCTTCGATTTCCCCAACTATGACTTCGACGACATCCTCGACGCCCTGATCCCCATCGGGCCCGATGTCGTCAGCATCATGCATTCAGACGTCGATGTGACGACCGAAGCGTTGGAGGTCATCAAGAAACGATGGAATGGCCCGCTGGGCGCCTATCCGGAGTCCGGTTACTTCACCATGCCCAACTGGCAGTTCGTCGACGTCATCGAACCCGCCGAACTGGTCTCTCTCGCCAAGGGCTGGGTCGATCAGGGTGTCACTATACCTAGGCTGCTGCTGCGGCTTTGGCCCCGATCACATCAAGGCTCTCCACGACGCGGCTCCGTCCATGCGCCCGGCGGGGGCCGGGGCGCGCGTCGTGAACCGCCATCAGAAGGTCTCGCTCACCGGCTCCTAGGGCAGCAACCCTGGCGGCCCTTCTCGATCTTCCCGAGGGCAGGCCGCGCGCCTTCGCGCTTTTCGCGCACTGTTTCAGTTGCTCCAAGGATTATGTGCGCCACCTCCAGCGTGTCGTGCGCCCTGTGCGATCTGGGTTTCGGCGTCCTGCGGTTCGACTTCACAGGCTTGGGCGGGGCGACCATTGGCGCGCCCGGCGGTCCGCGCCATCTCGAAAAGCTGTTCGTCGGGGTCGAACCCGTTCTCGCCGAAAAGGGCGAGGCGGAAGTGAACTTGGGCGGAAAACCCTTCATGATCCGCCAGCAGTTCGTCGACGATCTGGGCAAGCACGACCATCTGCTCTCGCGCATTCGGGACATGAAGAAGGCGCTCATGGTGTTCCATGCTGCACGCGATCAGATCGTGGGTGTCGAGAACGCCACCGCGATCTTCCAGGCCGCGCGCCACCCGAAGAGCTTCGTTTCCCTGGACGATGCCGACCATCCGGACCGGCCCCACGCCAAGGTCCACGCCGCCGACTGCACCGAGTGCGAAACCACCCTGGGCAAGGTCGACATCATCGAACGCGGGATCACGCTGACCGGCGATCTCGACGACGAACAGCGCTGCCGCCTCATGGAAATCGCCGAACGCGGCCCCGTCCACCAGACCCTCACCACCGAAACCATCACCCGCGATATCGCAGCACGAATCACGCAACATCGCAGCGGCAATCCGGGGAACTTCACCACCCATTATAGCATCGTTCGCCTTGTGTACGTTGAATTCTACGAACGCATGACTGAGGCCATTCAAAGGGAAAAGCGCGTCAAGAAATGGAAGTGTGCTTGGATAATTGCATTGATTGAGCAGGACAACCCGGATTGGGACGGCCTCTATTTGACCAAGCCTTGGCAGGAGAATTTGAGCTGGATGGTCCGGCCAAGCCGAGCCATGACGGGAAGATAAAGACGGTATTCGAACATCGTCGCCAAGCCTCAATCGTTCTTCGACGGGCCTTGGGGTTCGACTTTCTTGCCGAAGCCACGGCCTTTCATGACGGCGGCGTCGCCGAACTTTTCGCGCACGGCGTCTAGCGCCTTTTCGACCTTGCTTTCGGTCACGCCGCCGCTGGCGAAGAGGTCGGTCTGGGCAACGGCGCCGGCCTCCACGATGTCGTGTGCGCCGATGCCGATCAGGCGAAAGGCGCGACCGTTGGCTTCGCGGATGAGGAGCGGCTCGGCGGCGTGGAACATCTCTTCCGCAGATTGCGTCGCTCTGGGCAGATGGCGGCTTCGCGTGATGATGCGGAAGTCGGCGGTCTTGAGCTTCAGCGTCACACCTTCACCCGCCAGACAAGATTTTTTCAGGCGGCGCGAGACGTTCTCGGAAAGCTGCCAGAGGATCGGGCGCAGGCGGTTCGGATCGATAATGTTGGTGTCGAGCGTGGTTTCCGACGAAACGCTCTTGGCTTCGCCCTCGGGATTGATGCGCCGGTCGTCCTCGCCCCGGCTGCACAGCGCCAGGCGGCGGCCGATCTTGCCGTAACGCGCGACCAGTTCGACCTCGTCGATGCGGGCCAATTCGCCGATCAGCGTGATGCCGTCGCCCGCCAGGCGCTGCTGCATCGCTTGGCCCACGCCCCAGAGCAGGCGCACGGGCTTGTCGGACAGGAAAGTCCGCGCCTCACCCTCGCCGATCACGGCAAAACCGCGCGGCTTGTCCAGGTCCGAGGCGATCTTGGCGAGGAACTTGTTGTACGAAAGGCCGATGGAAACCGTGATGTTGATCTCGTTTTCGATGCGTTTCGCGAGCTTCGCCAGCGTCGCCGCGGGGCTGCCGTGATGCAGTGCGGCCGTGCCGGTCAGATCCATGAACGCCTCGTCGACCGAGAGCGGTTCCACGAGCGGTGTGAGGTCTTGCATCATCGCGCGCACCTCGCGTCCGATCCTGGTGTATTTCGCCATATCCGGCTTCACGACCACCGCGTCGGGACAGGTTTTCAGCGCCTTGAACATCGGCATCGCCGAGCGCACGCCATAGGTCCGCGCGATATAGCAGCAGGCCGCGACGACGCCGCGATGACACCCGCCCACGATGACCGGCTTGTCGCGCAGGCAGGGATTGTCGCGCTTCTCGATCATGGCATAGAACGCGTCGCAGTCGAGATGGGCGATGGAAAGCCGGTGCAGTTCCCTATGCCGGACAATGCGCAGGGAGCCGCAGGCCGGGCAGGCCTCGGCATCGGGCGGCGGCTGATGGCCGCAATCGCGGCACAGGGTTTCCAAGGGTGCATCCGACATGGCGATGCCATCATCTTAACTTCTGTGCGTGCGTGCGCGAACCGGATAGATTGCGCACCATGACCAAACCACCCGGCAGGCCCGAACCCCACCTGGCGATGAGCCGGGGCAGGTTCGACGTCACCGCCGACGGCATCGTCTTGGACTGGGATGCACCGCTGGAAATCGCCGTAGCCTGCGATGGTCACGTCATTCACGCCTGGCACGACGCGGAGGAAACAGGCCTTGCCTACTACCTCCACAACCAGGAGACCGACACGCCCAAGCCCAGGCTCCAGGCCGGCGCTCAGAACCACGGCGAGAGCGCGCAACCCTGGCAGACCTGGTTGGCTTCGATGGATGCACCAAGCGTCGTGGCACTCGCCGATATGCTTTCCTGAAACTGCTCAGTCGGGCAGCAGTCGTTTGATGCGCCGGTTCGTGACCCAGGCCAGAACGACGGCGATGACGACGCGGTTGATGAGATAGGCGACCGCCGCGCCCATCATGCCGTCGATCATGATGCCAGCCGCCGTAAGCGCCAGGATCGAAACCGTGCCGCTCATGATGGTGCGCGCTGCGAGCTTGTTCTCGCCCAGCATGTAGAGCGTGCTGCACGCACGAAAGAGACGGCGTAACCCACGTCTGCCCTGCACAGGATCACCAGCACGGGATGGTTCTGCGTGAAGTCCGTGCCATATAGGCCCAGCAGGTCTTCGCCCCAGACGATCAGCATGATGCAGATGGTGGCAGCACCCAGGATAAAGCCGTTCACCGCGGACTGGTCGGCAGCTTTGTGGTAACGGGGAAGCAGGCGCAGCGCAGCCAGATTGGGAATTCGGATAAGGTGATAAGGCATTAGGCGAAGATGCCGAACTCATCGAGGCTCATCCAGCGCGCGAAGATGATCGCCATCAGGGTCGCGGCCAGGAAATTGACGATGCAGTCGGGCAGGGCGACCAGCGTGCCGCGCCTAAGCGTCGCATCGTCCTCGGCGTGGTCATGCTCGTGGTAGTTCATGTACGCTGCTTCCGAACTGGTCTAGGAACCATGCGGTGACCGGTCCGACAACCTCATCCCACGCGTCTCGTATCCCATGACTCGCTCCATGGCTTCAGGCTATCGTGCGGTCTCTAGAGTTAGGACAACGTGATGACGCTGCAACGCGACGATTACACCACCGCGAACCGGGAAGCCTGGAACGTCTCGGCGCAACACCATCGTGACGGTCGGGACTGGAAGCGGCTGACGGAAGGCTTCGCCAGGCCGGGTTTTTCCTGCCTGGACACCGTCGAAACACGATTGCTGGATGATCTGGGCGTCAAGGACTGCGATGTGGGCCAGCTCTGCTGCAACAACGGGCGCGAGCTGCTTTCGGTACGCAACATGGGTGCGGCGCGCTGCGTCGGCTTCGACCAGTCGGAAGAGTTTCTGGCTCAAGGCCGGGAGCTTGCCGCGCTGGCCCGACAGGAGATCGAACTGGTCCACTCGGATATCTACAAGCTCGGGTCCCAATTCGACGGCGCGTTCGATCTCGTCCTCATCACCATCGGCGTGTTCGGCTGGATGCCCGATCTCAGGACCTTCATGGACATTCCCGCGCGCCTCTTGAAACCAGGGGGCTGCCTGGTGATCCATGAGGAACATCCCATGATGAACATGTTCGATCCCTTCGAGGACAATCCTCACGAGCCGACGCTGGACTACTTCCGCCATGCGCCGCTGAAGGAAGAGGGTGCCATCGTATATGACGGTACGGCGACCGATACCCAGGCGACGCACTGGTGGTTCTTCCACACTCTCAGCGATGTGATGACGGCGGCGCTGGGATCGGGCCTCGCTCTGGAGCGCTTCGACGAGATGCCCGACAACATCAGCACCGTGGAGTTCGATGTCTATCAGGAGCGCCCGAGCAACATGCCGATGAGCTACGCCATGGTGTGGCGCCAGCCCAATCAGGAGGAAAATTGATGTCACAAGGCCATTGAAGCCCTGTTCGCATCCGGGAAAAGCCCCGACGCTATTCTGGAAGCCTTGATGTCCGCGATGTGTGCGGAACTCGACTGCGACCGCTGCATTCTGTTTCCCCGCAATCCCGACACGGGCAATGGGCCATGGCCTATGCCTGGCAGGTGAAGCCCGAATACACGCTCGACCGGCCCATGCATGCCTGGACCCTGCTGGCCGAGGGCGAGGTCGACCTGATGTATGTCCAGGCCATGGAGAGCGACGCAACGCCTTTCATCAAGGGTGTGCTTGCCGAGAGAGAGGATGTCGTGAACGGCTAGTTCGAACTCGAAATCTACGGCACCGTGCGCTGGCGCATGCGCCGATCTACCATGAGGAACGTTACTATGGCCTGATCGAACCCTGCACGGCCGATCGCCCGCATGTCTGGGCCACCGCGTGCCGTCACACCGTTCTGCGCGCGCTTGAATTGTTGGAGCCCATTATGGCTGCCTATGTGGCCGAACACGGCGAATGGGGAGATCATGACAGCAGACTTAGCACAGACCCGCATCGACCTTGCCGTGGCCGAACGCATGGCCGTGCATCACGGTTTCAACGAGGGCATCTGCAACCACTTCATTATGATGGTGCCTGGCAGCGACGAGCATTTCCTGCTCATCCCTTATGGTCTCCACTGGTCGGAAGTCGCAGCGTCCTCACTGCTTATATCGTCGACTGCGGCGGCAACGTCATCAAGGGCGACGGCGAGGCCGAAGCGACGGCGTTCTGCATCCATGCGCCGAATCCACTGCGCGCGCTCCAATGCGCACTGCCTGCTCCACACGCGCATGCCCTAATGCCACCGCGCTCTCGATGCTGGATGATTTCCGCTTCCCGTTTGCGAGCCAGAACGAACTGGGGTTTTACGGCCGCATCGCTTATGACGACCTCTGTACCGGTCTTGCTCTTGATACCGGTGAAGGCGGCCGCCTAGCCAAAGTGATGGGCGATTCCGACACTTTGGTCATCGCCAACCACGGCATCATGATCGCCGGTGCGACCATCCGGACGCCTATGACGATCTCTATTACCTCGAACAGGCCTGCAAGACCCTGGTGCTCGCCATGTCGACGGGCCGCGAGTTGCGCCGCGTGCCTCAGGATGTCGTCGCCCACACCGCGCGTCAGATGAACCGTGTCGCGGCCCGGCCCGGCGCGCGACATCACTTCGCCGCGCTCAAACGCGTCGTGGACCGGGTTCTGCCGGGCTACGCGGCATAACGTTCGTTTCCGGCCGAGTCAGGAGAAAAGCATGGAACTGGGACTTTCGGGCAAGGCCGTCGTGGTGACCGGCGCGACACGCGGCATCGGCCTTGCCATCGCCGAACTCTGCGCCCAGGAAGGTGCGGGCGTCGCCGTCTGCGGCCGCACCCGGGTGGATGTGGACGCCGCACACGCCAGGCTTGAGAGCCACGGCGGCTACATCCATGCAGCTTTGTGCGATGTAGGCAAACCCGATCGGATCACCGCGTTCATCGAAAAGGCTGCCGAGGCGCTGGGCGGCATCCAGTGTCTCGCCAACAACCCTTCGGCCTTCGGCAACGGCGACAACGAGGAAAGCTGGCAACGTTGTCTGGATGTCGACCTCATGGGCACCGTGCGCGCGACCTGGGCAGCCCTGCCGCATCTTAGGAAATCCGGCGGCTCGGTCGTCAACACGACCTCGATCTCCGGTATCGGCGCGACGGGGAACCTGCCCTATGGCGCGGCCAAGGCCGCGGTCATCCAGCTCAGCCAGTCCCAAGCCAAGGCCTTCGCCGGCGACGGGGTGCGCGTCAACACCATCGCGTCGGGCTCCATCGACTTCCCTGGTGGCGTCTGGCAGCAACGCAAGGAAAGCGACCCGGACGTTTATTACAGTACAGAAGCCTCCATCCCGTCTGGCCGCTTCGGACGCCCCGAGGAGGTCGCCCGCGTTGCTGCTTTCCTCCTCTCGGACGCCGCAAGCTGGGTCACGGGCCAGGTCATCGCTGTCGACGGCGGCCAGAACCTCTAATCGTGTCATAGCCGCCGTCTGACCGTTGCCGCCGGCTTCCGGCTCGGCTACAACCCGCGCCTGTTCATTCCGACACCCCTTTGACGACGGAGCGGCACTTTGGCCTCGTATCAGTACATCTATGTGATGAAAGGTCTTTCGAAGACCTATCCTGGCGGCAGAGAGGTCCTGAAAGACATCTGGCTCTCATTCCTGCCGGGCGCCAAGATCGGTGTGCTGGGTGCCAACGGCGCCGGTAAATCGACTCTCATGAAGGTAATGGCCGGTGTCGAAACCGAGTTCAACGGCGAGGCCTGGGCCGCCGACGGCGTGAAGGTCGGTTATTTGCCCCAGGAGCCCGAACTCGATCCCAACAAGGACGTCATGGGCAATGTCATGGAGGCGATGGCCGATACCAAGGCGTTGCTCGACCGTTTCAACGAAGTCTCGGCAAAGTTCGCCGAACCCATGGACGATGACGAGGTGAATGCGCTCATTGAGGAGCAGGGCGAACTCCAGGAAAAGATCGACGCCGTGAACGGCTGGGATCTGGAACGGACGCTGGAAGTCGCCATGGACGCTTTACGCTTGCCGCCGAGCAACGCCGAGGTAGCCAATCTTTCGGGCGGTGAAAAGCGCCGCGTCGCGCTCTGCCGCCTGCTGCTGCAGAAGCCCGACATGCTGCTGCTCGACGAGCCGACCAACCACCTCGATGCCGAATCGGTCGCCTGGCTGGAACGTTTCCTGGAGAACTACGGAGGCACGGTCGTGGCGATCACCCATGACCGTTACTTTCTGGACAATGTCGCGGGCTGGATCCTGGAACTCGATCGCGGGCGCGGCATTCCTTATGAAGGCAACTATTCGGGCTGGCTGGACCAGAAGCAGAAACGTCTGGCACAGGAAGGGCGCGAGGAGGAGAGCCAGCAGAAGGCCCTGCAGCGCGAACTGGAATGGGTGCGCGAAAGCCCCCGTGCCCACCAGGCCAAGGGCAAGGCGCGTCTGGCGGCCTATGAGAACCTGCTCGCCAAAAGCGAGAAACGTTCGGAAGGCCCGGCGCGCGGACGCATCGTGATCCCTCCGGGACCGCGTCTGGGCGACCTGGTGATCGAGGCCGACCATCTGCAGAAGGCATTCGGTGACAGGCTGCTGATCGACGATCTCACCTTCAAGATTCCCCAGGCCGGCATCGTCGGTATCGTCGGTCCCAACGGCGCCGGCAAGACGACCTTTTTCAAGATGTTGACCGGTCTGGAAGAACCGGACTCCGGCAGCCTGAAGAAGGGCAACACAGTCGTGCTGGGTTATATCGATCAGACCCGCGACAGCCTGAATGCCGACAAGACCGTCTGGGAGGACATTTCCGGCGGGCTTGATGTCGTGCTGATGGGCAAGCGCGAAGTGCCCAGCCGCGCCTATGTCGGGGCCTTCGGGTTTAGGGGTTCCGACCAGCAGAAAAAGGTCGGCCAGCTTTCGGGCGGTGAGCGCAACCGTGTGCATCTCGGCAAGATGCTGAAATCGGGCGCCAACGTGCTGCTGCTCGACGAGCCGTCCAACGATCTCGACGTCGATACGCTGCGTGCGCTGGAAGACGCGCTCACCGAGTTCGCCGGTTGCGCGCTGGTCATCAGCCATGACCGCTGGTTCCTGGACCGTGTGGCGACCCACATCCTGGCCTTCGAAGGCGACAGCCATGTCGAATGGTTCCAAGGCAACTACGAGGCCTATGAAGAGGACCGCAGGCGACGCCTGGGCGCTGCCGCCGAACAGCCCCACCGCATTAAGTACAAACCCCTGACGCGGTGACCGGGTTCGGTTGTCACATAGAAACCCCTCGTGTCTTCCGGCCTTGAGCCGGGATCTCGACAGGCAGGCGCCAATCTCGCGAAGTCCCGGCTCTCCGCTTCGCTGCGGCCGGGATGACATCCTGTGTTTACCAAGGGGCGGATCCTGAGTACGGGGCGCCTGATCCTGCTGATGGCGATGCTGACCGGCATGGGTCAGCTCGCCGTGGGGCTCTATGTGCCCTCCATGCCTGCGATCGCCGATCACTTCGCCGCCGCCGACGACCGGGTCAAGCTGACTTTCAGCCTCTTCATCCTCACCCTTGCGGTCGCACAGCTTATCGTCGGCCCCCTGTCGGACCGCTACGGACGCAAGGTCGTTCTGCAGATCGGCAATGTGATCTTCCTGGCGTCCTCCGTGCTGTGCGCCTTCGCTCCCACGCTTGGTGTCCTGATCGCCGCGCGGGTCGCGCAGGGGTTTGGCGCCTGCGTGCCGGTGGTGGTGAGCAGGGCGGTTGTGCGCGATGGCCATTCGGGCGAAGAAGCGGCCCGCGCACTGGCGGCGATCGGCATGGTCATGGCCATCGCGCCGGCGGCCGGACCGACCATCGGTGGCTTCATCCAGGTCACACTGGGCTGGCGCGCCGTCTTCGCCATTCTGGCGGTGATCGGAGGCGTGGCCTGGCTGCTGATCCAGTTCCGGCTTGTCGAGACGCTGCCGCGGGAGCGGCGTCAGCCGGTGCGTCTCATGCGAATTCTGGCGACCTATGCATCCCTGTTGGCCGACCGGCGTTATATGGCCTTCGCTCTGGCGGCCGCGTTCAGCATGGCCGGCCTGGGTGCCTATCTCGCGGGCGCGCCATTCATTTTCATCCGTCTGCTGGAGATACCCGAACCGGTGTTCGGCATGTTCTCCATCATCAATGTGGGCAGTTTCGCCGTCGGCAGTGCCATCGCGTCACGCATCACGGGCCGCTGGCTCACGGTGTCGGCCATGGTGCTGGTTGGCGGCTGTCTCACGATGACGGCGGGTTGCACGCTGTTTCTGATCATGCTTTCGGGCCATCTCTCCGTCATCGCGATCATGGGGTCGATGGCGCCCTACTTCATCGGCATGGGTCTGCTCGCGCCCAACGCCATGGCCGCGGCCATCAACCGCTACCCCAACAAGGCCGGTCTTGCCTCGGCCATACTCGGGTTCCTGCAGTTCGGCGGCTGGGGCGGCGCGGGGCTGGCCGTCGGCCTGCTGGGCGGCAGCGGTGCTGGGCCGTTCTCCGCGGTGGTCGCGTTTGTCGGCACGGCAACGCTGATGAGTTTCCTGCTGCTCTACGGCAGGCTTGGACCCATCCGCCCGCGGCGGTCCCAACCATGACCGGTCAGCATGACGGGTATGTCGTCGTCGAGGTCCACGGCATTCTCGTTTCCGTTGATATCGATGGCAAACCCGTGCGCTGCTCGCCCAGACCGGGCCTTAACCTCTACCCCGTCGTGGGCGACCGCGTGTGCGTGGCGTCCGCCGAACTGGAGGGCGATCCGCCGGTCGTCACGCAAGTCCTGCCCCGGCGCACCAGTCTTGCGCGTCCGCGTCGCGATGCCACGCGCCACGACGCTGTCGCCACCAAACACGTGCTGGCCGCCAACATCGATCTCGCGGTCATCGTCGCGGCGTTGGTGCGCCCGCCGTTTCATCCCCGCTTTATCGATCGCTACATGGTGCTGGTGCAGCGTGGCGGCCTGGAAGTCGCCGTGGCGCTCAACAAGGCCGATCTGGGCGTCGAGCCGCCCGATCTCAGGGTTTACCGCGATCTGGGCCTGGAAATCGTGAAGGTCTCGGCCAAGACGGGCGAGGGACTCAATGACCTGCGCAATCTCATCTCCGGCAGAACCGTTATTTTCACCGGCTGCAGCGGTGTGGGGAAATCGTCGCTGGTGAACGCGCTCAACGAATCTGCCGAGGCTGCGGTGGGGGAGGTCGGCGGCAAGCGGGGGCAGGGGCGTCACACCACATCGCGTTCCTCGCTCTACCGTCTGGATGCGGGCACCGCGATCGTCGACACGCCGGGCGTGCGCTCGTTATCCATGGCCGGCATTCCCGCCGACGAGATCGGCGGTTTCTTTCCCGAGATCAGCGAACGGGCCGAGCGTTGCCGGTTCCGCAACTGCACTCACGACCATGAGCCCGGTTGCGGCGTCAAGAAGGCGGTCGCCTCAGGCGAGATTGCGCAAGTGCGTTACCAAACCTACCTCAGGCTCCTCCACGAAGAGGACTGAACCGCACTGTTCGGCGGGGTGTACCGGACTGCCGACCTCCAGGCGCCGTTCGATTCCCTCCAGCGGCAGTTCTTTGATTTCGGGCACATAACGCAGGCTGAAGAACAGGCCCAGCGCGCAGGCCATGCCGAAGAAACCCATGACAAAGCTGGTGTTGGTCGCGTGCAGCACGACCGGGAACATCAGCACCACCAGGAAGTTCGAGCCCCAGTTCATGACCGATGCCGTGCTCATGCCGTGTCCGCGCAGAGCGTGAGGGAAGATCTTCGACATCATGATATACGGGACCGGCTCTAGGCTGACGGCAAACGCAGCGATATAAATCAGCAGCGAAGCCACCGCGATGGTTTCGGATCCGATTCCGTCCCATGCCACGGCAATGGCGAGCGCGCCCAGCGACAGGGCGGTTCCGATGAACCCGACGACCAGCAATGTGCGCCGGCCCAGGCGATCGATCAGCCACATGGCGACTACGGTAAAGAGAACATTGACGACGCCCACGCTAACGGTGGCAAGCAGTGCCGCGGAGCTCGATCCGATCCCCGATTCAGAAAAGATGATCGGCGCGTAATGGATCACCGCGTTGATGCCGGAAAGTTGCTGGAGCAGATAGAGGCCCCAGAGCGGCGATGACGGCAGGCCGCAACGCCTTGGCGAACAAGTCTCGGAAATGGCCAACATGTTTGCCCGCCGAATCCGTCATCATCTCGGCCATTTCGGCATCGACGACGCTCTGGTCACCCTTGCGCAGGCGCAGCAGGTTGGCCTTGACCTTGTCGGTCTTTCCCTCAGCGTCAGCCAGCGTGGGCTTTCCGGAACGGTAAGCGCACCCAACAGAAGTATAGGGGCGGACAGGGCGCCCGTGGCGAACATCCATCGCCAATGATCGTGCGGCTAGGGCATAGCCCCCCGCCATAGGCCGAAACGATGCCCAGCGTGATGGCGAGTTGATTAGGTCGCCATCAGTGCACCGCGCCGTTTGGCGTCTGCCGTTTCTGAGATGTAGAGCGGTGCGACCATACCGGCCACGCCGCTGGCCAGACCCAGGATGAGACGTGCGGCGATCATGACCCGCCTCCCTACATCGCACCGGCAATCTTCTCGGCCTGGCGCAGCGCAAGCGCGGTGATGGTGAGGTAGGCTTGGGAATCGCTCCGATGCTGACTTCGCGCAGCGACATCGCGTTTGCCTTGCGCCGCGGTTATGCGCGTAAGGCAAACGGCCAATAAAGTGACGACGCTGGGCGCGCGCCTGATACGCAACGGCATGGTCACGCAGGATCAGATCGACGAAGTGACAACCGCGCTTGCTCAGACAGGGGGCGGCTGAGCGAAGTGCTCATAGCGAGAGACCTTTGTACCGAGGCCGATATCGAAAAAGCACTCTTCGAGCAGCGCGGCAAACAACGTAGCTTGGGCGAGTTTTGGTTTCTAACGAGGCGCTCAGCCGTGAGCAGCTTGAGGGGATGTTGTCCAAGGGCGCGCGCGATGCGATTCAGAATATGGATGCTGCGCGCCGTAATCGCTTTTGTCCTCCTGGGCTGGGCATCGACCGGTTATGCGTAGGGTGTCGACCAGGATCAACCCAACGATTATCTGGAACTGCTTCCCTCGGCACAAGGAGAGGGCTGGCCGATCATCCAGAAAATCTCCGCGCCCGTTTCATGCTCGCGGTCCTGTTGCACGGCACGGCCCAGTCCCGGAATTCGATCAAGCAGGCGACGGTGTTCCTCGACGCTTATCCGGGCTTCGGCACGGCCCATTTTTACCAGGGACTGTCGGGCGCTGAACTGGGCGAAGATCTTCCCGCCGCCTTGGCGGACCTGACCGTTGCCATCGATTTCCCCGAGGTCAGCGAGACCGACCGTTCTGCGGCCATCGACATCTTCATTCTAGCCGCGATCAACACCGGCGAATTTGCATCGGCCCTGGAACAACTCGACCGCCAGCGGGAAAAGGACACCTAATCGCCATCAACGCCTCCGCAGCCTGGTGCTTGGTGGCATGAAACGCTATGACGAGGCGTGCGAAACCTTCAATCGGGCCGCCAATCTGGCGAAGACGGAAGAAGACCACCTGAACGCATTCAAGTTCGCCGCTGAATCGGCCCGCAAGTCCGGCAATGTCGATATGGCGCCCGCACCATTCTTTTGGATGCGCTGGCTAATGCGCCGGACGACTACACGATCATGCGCCAGTTGGCCTGGGTGGAAATCTCGACCGGTGAAAAGACCGCGGCTTGGGACTGGATCGCTGTCGCTCGACAGCGATCCAGATGTCGAGACCCGTCTGTTCCTGATCAAGGCCGAGGACTTTCATGGCGACCTGCGGCTCTTGAACCGGCAGCTTGAGGATGTCGGTGACGATGAAATCCTACGTCGCCAGCTCATTGAGACGAAGTTCAATCCGCTGGTGAGCGAGGAGCGTTATGACGCTGCATTCGCGGTGCTCGAAACCGAGCTCGAGTCCGTGTCGGACATTGCCTATCTCGTGATCTTGCTCCAGAAAAAGGCGAACCTGCACACGCAACTCGATGAATGTATCGCGGCCGCGTCAGCCAATCAGGAACTGCTGGGATACATCAACGATTCCAATGTTCTTCTCTCGCCTGCGCGTTCGTTCGAACTGGGCGGCGATTTGCAAGCTGCGGCGTAATACCTGGAGCAGGCGGCCGATTTCATCGGTCTGCCAAGCGTCGCGTATCAATTGGTCGATATTTATCTGGAATTGGGAGATCAGGAGGCCGCATTGTGCGTGCTGGAAAAGGCCGCGACCGGCGAGGACGTGGATGCCGCATTCCGCGCTTCGCTGCTCTGCCGAGTCCAACATCTTGGGTGATCTGGGAAACCTCTATTCGCGTCTTGAACGCTACAACGAGGTGGCGCGTTCGTTTATTGGATCGTACGAAACCCTGCCGGGGCAGCCATCCCTCCTGCTTTCGCAGGGCGCGACCCAGCCTGACCGTTATAGAGGAATGGGAACGTGCCGCCGAGCTTTACAACCTCACACTCAAGCGGCCGGGAATTACGCCGGGTTTGCGCAACAATGTCTATGAACGGCTGGCCGCGCTCATGGAGCGCACGGACCGTCCCGGTGAGGCGCGCGTCTTTACGGCCTTCTCCTCGACAATCAGGCCATGGATGCCGCGCGCCGTTTGAGCATTCTGCGCCGCCTTGCCGTGGTGTCCGAGCAGGCGAAAGACTACTAGGTGGCAACGCGCGCTTATAAGGGCATAATCGGAAGCCCGCTGATCGACCTGAATGATCCAGAACGCGACGAAGCCCTGTGTCAACTCGCCAGCGCCTATCAACGGACCGGTCGGCCGGAACTGCCGGTCTCGGTCTATCAGGATCTTCTTGCCCGTCTTTCCCTGAACAAAGAGCAGGAGGTTGAATTGCTGCGCGGTCTGGCGGTCTCCGCCCAACTGTCCGGCCAGGACGGGATCAGACTGGCGGCTTTTCAACGGATCATCGAATTGGGTACGAACGATTGGAACATCTATCAGACTTATGGCGTCGGTCTACGGGAGTCCTGAGACTGCCGCCAGGCTTTGCGCGCATTCCAGATCGCGCGCAGTCTGGGCGGCGATTTCACAACCGATATCTGTTCGTCGTTCTGTAACACGGAACTGGGCCTGCGTGGGCTCTCGCCGCACTACCTGCGGCTTGCCATCGCGCGCGGCGCCGACGAGGACATGCCCTTGACGCAGCGGTTCTCGCTGCTCTCCAAGCTTGGTTTTCTTTACGCCGAAACCCAGCAATTCAAGCTTGCGACCCAAGCATGGCGTGTCGCGGTGGGGATTGCACCCGATCCAATTCTCACCTTGCGTCTGGCCAGGGTAGAATGCCTGGCCGGTGAGGTAGATCAGGCGAGCGAACGCCTGTTCCGTATCGGCGACAACGTGCGCAACGATTGGCTGCTGCGCGCCAGTTACTCCTAGGGTATCGGATTACTCCTAGGGTATCGGATTCGACATCGAGCCGATCTGTGACGACTGGCCATTCGCTCAGGTCTTTTGCCGATGTTGCGTACATTTCCGGCAGCGAGTGGGTCCTGTTTCTGACCATGGAAGGCAAATACAGTCATTCCTTCAAGTACGGCGAGCAGATGGTGATCACGCTGCATATGGTAGCCGGGCCTTCAACACGGCTAATTCGACCGGTCGCGATACGACGTTCGAGTTTGGTCCGGGCATTTACGTGAAATACTGGTTTGACGACACGAAATACGAAGCCTGCCGCTCCAGCGCGGAAGCAACCCTGCAGTACCGGGGCGCGGTCGACGACGACGGGGGGTTCTCCCACGGTGTCGTTGCCACATTCCTGGTTAGTTTCTGATAGTCCATTTCCGGGGCAACCACCCATGATCCCGAGGCGCCTCGCCAACCTGACTCTGGCCCTTGTTTTGGGAGCATTCGCAATGGTCAACGTCGCGCCACAGGCAGCGTCCCGTGACTGGCCCGAGAGTTGTCTGCGGCTGACCCGGAACGTTCATCCAGCCGCTGGCGCTGCATGCCAATTGGACCCAGAACGACTGGAACGCGCTGATGGCCGAGATGCATGCGGTCGGCGTGGGAACGCTCTATCTGCAATGGACGCAGCTCGATCAGTTCAACATCTTGGGGAAGGCACGAGAGTGGATTTGTCCGATCCCATCATCGTGCGCATCCTCAATGCGGCCAAAGCGTTCAACATCCGGCTGTGGCTGGTTTACGACCCCAACTATTGGTCGTGTATCCGGGAAGAGGCGTCGCTGGTCGAGGTGTATCTGCAGCGTCACAGGGTCAGCAACTTCGAGCTCGTTACGCTGTTGCACGACACGGTTTTGGCAAGCCCGGCTTTCGCCGGGTGGTACATCACAGAAGAGATTACTTGGCAGGACGTCACCAAACGTAACCTTCTGTTTCAGCACCTGGCTGCAACGGTGGCCGATATCCGGACCCTGACGCCTGAAACGCCGATCGCGATTTCGGGCTTCACGGGTGCGCGCATGGATCCCGCAGCACTGGCCCGCAGCACTGGCCGACTTTTGGTATGACTTGCTCGATACCAGCGGCATCAACATCATGATAATGCAGGAATGGATTTGACGTGCATCAGGGGACCATCCCCAATCAGTCCCTGGCGCTCTACATGGAAGCATCGCGCCATGCGGCCCAGGCGCGCAGGCGCCAGATTCGATGTGATCGTTGAAGTCTTCACCTAGGTAGCAGGATCGCCGATCAACGACGGTGCTTATGCTTTCGTTCCGGCCGATTTCCGTGTTACCTTTTCAATGCTCACTTGTATCTCGTCGGGCGGTTCGACGTCCTCGGGGGCACTCTATCGCAACTATGTTCTCTGGCTGCTCAATACCTGCGGGCCGGCCAACTGATACTAACGGCCCTAAAGACGAAGCTGTCGGTTCGCCTTTAGGGTGTCCTCATCCCTTGGCTCACGCCGCGTACGCGGCGCGGCCGCGGTCTCGGCCGTTGGTATGACGTGTTGTGCCGCGCGGCAGGGCGATGCGAGATCGCGTGAAATTACGATTCCGAGGCATGGTGGGCCGAAGTCCGTGGCAAGTCCGGTCCGTTCGCGTGCTTCAGCGATTGCCTTGTCGCGCGGTTGTGCGCAAACTTTCCAACCGGAAAACGGAAGGTTGGGGTTGCCATGGCAAATTCACTGATCCGAGTCGAATCCTCGATGGATCCCGCCGAGATCGCCGGTTTGCTGGAGCGCGACGGCGCGGTGATCGTGACCGATGCACTGTCACCACGCCAGCTCAAAGCGATCAATGCCGAAGTGGACGGCATCATCGGTTCAACCGATCCAGGTCTGCGCAATCCGACCAACGAGTTCTTTGTCGAGTTCTACGGCAGCCAGACGATCCGTCTGGATGGTCTTCCGGCCAAGTCGAAGACGTTCTGGGAAATCTGCGAGGATTCCTTCATGACACGGATCGCCGATGTTCTGCTGCTGCCCAATTGTGAAGACTACCTGCTGAACACCGGCCAGCTAATCCAGATTGGACCGGGCGAGTCGGCGCAACTCCTCCACCGCGACGAAGATGCCTGGAAATACTTCCAGCCGCCCAAGCCTCTGCTGGAAGTCGAGGCGATGTTCGCCTTGACCGATTTCACGATCGAAAACGGATGCACGCAGATTGTACCGGGAAGCCACAAGTGGGAGCCCGACCGTGAGGCTGAACCCCACGAAATTCAGCACGCTGAAATGGAAGCAGGTTCGGCGCTGCTCTACCTCGGCACCACGATCCACGGGGGCGGCGCCAACACCACTAAGGGCCAATGGCGACGCGGCATGTTCTTTGGCTTCGTGCTGGGCTGGCTGCGGACCGAAGAGGCATGCCTGCTCACCGTGACTCGCGAAGAAGCCAAGGCCATGCCGAGGCGCGTACAGGAACTCCTGGGCTACAAGGCCCATGAAGGCATCGGTGTTGTCGATGTCGGCAGTCCGATGGTGCTGCTGGAATAGGATGCGGCGATCAGTCCTGTTTGGCGAGGAACGCGGATACACGCTCCAGGCCCTCCTTGAGGGTCGACGGTGTGTTGGCAAAGCCCGATGCGGACATAACCTTCCATGCCGAAGGTCGAGCCTGGCGTGAACATGACGCCGGTCTTCTTCAAGAGTGCGACACAGAAATCGCGGGAGTTCATGAGAAGGTCGAAACGCAGCAGCGTGGTTGTGTCTGACTTGGGGCGGACCCAAGAAACATGCCGCTCTCCGGCAACCCATTCGGCTAGAACATCGAAATTCCCGCGCGTAATGGACTTGCTGCGGTCGAGAATGCGTTCATCCAGATTTCGACGCCGAATGGTTCGATATGCATGGGTAGAGGCCTTTTACCGGGAGGCGGGTCAGCGCAGCAGGCGTGAGCGGGAAGAAGCGCTGGCCGTGGAGATGGTGCCGGGTGCGGGACTCGAACTCGCGACCTACCGCTTACAAGGCGGTTGCTCTACCAACTGAGCTAACCCGGCAGCGGGTGTGAGCTAGCATAGGTCGCACGCTTCGGGGAAGGGGCTTCAGCCCTTGATGTGTCTGCGGGTCTCGTAGAGCGCCACGGCGGCGGCGTTGGAGACATTGAGGCTGAGATCGGCACGCGCAGAAGGAATCGAGACCAGGTGATCGCAGGCTTCGCGCGTCAGACGTCGCAGGCCGTCATCCTCCGCGCCCATGACCAGTGCCAGAGGAGCTTGTAGGGGGAATTGTCCCAAGGGTTGAGTGGCTTCGCCGGCCAGACCGGCAATCCAAAATCCAAGATCCTTGAGCTGTTCCAGGGCGCGCACGATATTCGTCACACGAACCATGGGAACCCATTCCAAAGCTCCTGATGCGGATTTAGCGAGTGCACCTGTTTCGGCCGGTGAATGACGATCCTGCACGATCACCGTTGCGACCCCAAAGGCTGCACACGAGCGCAGGATTGCTCCCACGTTGTGCGGATCGACCACTTGGTCGAGCACGACCACCAGATCGACGCCTTGGACGGTGTCATCCATATCGGGGTCAGGCAGGGGAGCAACCTGTGCGGCGACACCCTGGTGCACGGCACTGGGCTCGAGCAGGCGGTCGATGGCCGAACGGTCCATTTTTTCGATGACCAGGGGTAGATCGCGCTCCTGTTCGATCTGGGCGACTTCCTCGGCCATCTCGGGCGTTGCGACGAGGCGCAGGATTTGGCGCTTGCTGTTCCTCACGGCCGCACCAACCGGATGGCGGCCGTAAATCCAGGGCGCGCCGACCTTGCGGCTACGGCCTTTGGACGGCTTGTCGCTATGTTTCCTGTGTTCGCTGCGCTTGCGGCTCATGGCTGTCTGCTATATAGAACCCTCTCACAATACGGAAACCGTTTGAACGTGGCTGGTTGGCAGGCTCGAAGCGCGAAGTGTTTTCACGCTTCGTTTACGTTGACAGACATGGCGGTTTCCGTTACGCCGCGATCCCTTTTGACGAGGTGCGTCTTAACTGAAATTCCGGAGGGATGCCTGAGTGGTTAAAAGGGACGGGCTGTAAACCCGTTGGCTATGCCTACGGTGGTTCGAATCCACCTCCCTCCACCAACCTGTCCTTGCGTCGCCCTGCCCTAACCGACCCTGAAGGGCTCGAAACGGGAGGTTTAAGGTGATCCGGGAACGACGCGGGTGTAGCTTAATGGTAGAGCCCCAGCCTTCCAAGCTGGTTACGCGGGTTCGATTCCCGCCACCCGCTCCAGGAACTGCTGAGGGATGAACTTGGGCTGATCAGTCCACGAACCTAATCCATGAAACGAACGACCGGCGGATAGAGAAGATGTCGAAGGAGAAATTTGAGCGTAACAAGCCGCATGCGAACATTGGCACGATTGGTCACGTTGACCACGGCAAGACGACGCTGACGGCTGCGATCACGAAGGTTCTGGCTCAGACGGGCGGAGCGACGTTCACGGACTATGCTTCGATCGACAAGGCGCCCGAGGAGCGTGAGCGCGGCATCACGATCAACACGGCGCATGTCGAGTACGAGACGGAAGGCCGTCACTACGCGCATGTGGACTGCCCCGGTCACGCCGATTACGTGAAGAACATGATCACGGGTGCTGCGCAGATGGACGGCGCGATCCTTGTCGTGAATGCCGCGGACGGTCCGATGCCCCAGACCCGCGAGCACATCCTTCTGGCGCGCCAGGTTGGCGTTCCCGCGATCGTGGTTTACCTCAACAAGGTCGACCAGGTCGACGACGAGGAACTGCTGGAACTAGTCGAGCTTGAGGTTCGCGAGCTTCTCTCGTCCTATGACTTCCCGGGCGACGACATCCCGGTGATCAAGGGTTCGGCGCTTGCTGTGATGGAAGATCGCGACGAGGAGATTGGCGCCAAGACCATTCTTGAGTTGATGGCGGCTGTGGACAGCTACATCCCGACGCCTGAGCGTGCGATCGACCGTCCGTTCCTGATGCCGATCGAGGATGTGTTCTCGATCTCTGGTCGCGGCACGGTTGTGACGGGCCGCGTTGAGCGCGGCGTGATCTCGACGGGCGACGAAGTCGAGATCGTGGGCATTGAGGCGACGACGAAGACGACGTGCACGGGCGTCGAGATGTTCCGCAAGCTGCTGGACCGCGGCGAGGCGGGCGACAACATCGGGGCTCTGCTGCGCGGCACGAAGCGAGACGAGGTCGAGCGCGGTCAGGTTCTGGCGCAGCCCGGGACGATCACGCCGCACACGAAGTTCAAGGCCGAGACTTATGTTCTGACCAAGGACGAGGGCGGGCGTCACACGCCGTTTTTCACGAACTACCGTCCGCAGTTCTACTTCCGCACGACGGATGTGACGGGCCACGTTCTTCTCCCCGACGGGGTGGAGATGGTGATGCCCGGGGACAACATCACGATGGATGTGGAACTGATCGCCCCGATCGCGATGGACGAAGGCCTGCGCTTCGCCATCCGGGAAGGCGGGCGCACCGTCGGCGCCGGCGTCGTCGCCGAAATCGTGGAGTAAGCCAAGGGTTTAGGAGTGTAGCTCAACTGGTAGAGCACCGGTCTCCAAAACCGGGGGCTGCGGGTTCAAGTCCTGCCACTCCTGCCATTTGGCCAAGGCCGTCTAGAAATACGGCCGGCAATGCGGTAGAAGCCGCGCCGGTCGCAACGTACTGAGGATCGAGGCGCAACCATGGCGAAAGTTTCGCCCGCCGAATATGTCCGGCAAGTCCGGACCGAGGCGATCAAAAAGGTTACTTGGCCGACCAAGAAAGAGGCCGGAGTGACGACCTTGATGGTGCTGGCCATGATCGTTCTGGTGGCGTTGTTTTTCTTTGTGATCGATCAGATTTTTGCTGAAGCGATCCAGTTGGTTTTGGGATTGGGTTAAGCGCACATGGCGCAACGCTGGTACATCGTTCACTGCTACTCGGGCTTCGAAAAGAAGGTCGCGCAGTCGGTCATGGAACAGGCGGAAAACCAGGGCCTCGGCGAGATGTTCGAGAATGTCCTGGTGCCGTCTGAAGAAGTTGTGGAAATGCGCGGCGGCAAGAAGGTGTCGTCCGAGCGCAAGTTCTTCCCCGGTTACGTGCTGGTGAAGATGGAGATGACGGATCAGACTTGGCACTTGGTGCGCAACACGCCCAAGGTAACGGGATTTCTGGGTTCGGGCAGCAAGCCCATGCCCATTCCCGATCACGAGGCCGAACGTGTGATGAACCAAGTTCAGGAAGGGGTTGAGCGTCCCCGGCCGTCCATCCTGTTCGAGGTCGGTGAGACCGTGCGCGTGGCCGATGGCCCGTTCACCTCGTTCAACGGAACGGTGCGGGAGGTGGACGAGGAGCGCGCCCGCCTGAAGGTGGCAGTGTCGATTTTTGGACGCGCGACGCCGGTGGAACTGGAATACACGCAGGTCGAAAAGACCTGACGCACATTGCGTTTTCTAAGAAACATATCCGGCGGCGCTCGCGCTAGACCGGAAGGAAGCAAGACGTAGGACGATGGCAAAGAAGATTGCAGGTTACATCAAGCTGACCGTGCCGGCGGGGGCCGCGAACCCGTCGCCGCCGATCGGCCCCGCGCTGGGTCAGCGCGGCCTGAACATCATGGAGTTTTGCAAGGCGTTCAACGCAGCCACGCAGGAATTCGATCAGGGCACGCCAATCCCGACGGTTATCACGGCTTATGTCGATCGCACGTTTACGTTTACAACCAAGACGCCGCCGGCCGCCTGGTTCATTCAGAAGGCGGCGAAGGTTGAAAAGGGTGGTTCGACCCCCGGCCATGAATCGGCGGGAAAGATTTCCATGGCTCAGGTGCGCGAGATTGCCGAAGCCAAGATGCCCGATCTCAACGCCAACGATATTGATGCCGCTTCCAAGATCGTCGCCGGAACGGCGCGTTCGATGGGCATCGAGGTAAGGGAGTAAACCATGGCAAAGTCTGGCAAACGCCTGAACAAGGCCTATGAAGGCATTGATCGTGATCACAGCTATGCCTTGAGCGAGGCCGTGACGAAGATCAAGGGCGCCGCCAAGGTGAAGTTCGACGAAACCATCGAAGTGGTTCTCAACCTCAATGTCAATCCGCGCCACTCCGACCAGATGGTGCGCGGTGTGGTCAGCCTGCCGCATGGCACGGGCAATACGGTCCGCGTCGCGGTGTTCGCCAAGGACGCCAAGGCCGACGAAGCACGCGAGGCCGGCGCCGATCTGGTCGGCGCAGAGGATCTGGCCGAAGCGATCCAGAACGGCGCAATGAACTTCGACCGTTGTATCGCCACACCCGACATGATGCCGATTGTTGGACGTCTGGGTAAGGTGCTGGGTCCGCGCGGTCTGATGCCCAATCCCAAGCTGGGTACGGTGACGCCCGATGTTGCCGGAGCGGTGACCGCAGCCAAGGCCGGGCAGGTCGAATACCGCACGGAAAAGGCCGGGATCATCCATGTCGGCGTTGGCAAGGCGAGCTTCAGCGAGGAGCAGATCGCCAAGAATGTGAGCACTCTGGTGGATGCCGTGCTCAAGGACAAGCCGCAGTCGGTGAAGGGCACCTATATGAAGCGTGCGACGCTCACCTCGACCATGGGTCCTGGTGTGAAGGTCGACCCGCAAAGTTTCACGGCCGTCTGAGGTGGTCGTGTGTAACCGGACGGCTTTTATGCCGTCCGGGCGGTTCACCCCAAGGTGTACCGCACCCCTTGTCCGAGATTATCGGTGTTCTCCGGGACGTAATGGAATATTCCGCCGGTATGAGACGGGAGAGGCGTCATTCCCTGCAAAAGGGCCGGATTTCCGGCTTGAATGGGAGATGGCTTGACTTCCTGGGCAGGACTTGAACGTCCGGATCCTGTGATCCGGGCAAGTGCTGAACCGGTTCGATGTGGCAGGAGCCCATCGTTCCGAATCTAACGGAGGTTATCTGTGGAGCGGTCCAGAAAAGTGAAGATCGTCGACGATCTCCATGGCGCATTGAACGATGCGAACATGGTCGTCGTGACGCACCACAACGGCCTTACCGTGGCCGAAGCAACCGAACTTCGTCGCTCCATGCGCGATGTTAGCGCCAGCTTCCGCGTCACGAAAAATCGCCTGGCGCTGCGTGCGCTGGATGGCACGCAGTACGAAGGTCTGCGTGACCTCTTTAATGGGCCAACCGCGGTCACCACGTCAGAGGATCCGGTTTCTGCGGCCAAGGCAACCGTCGATTACGCCAAGAAGAACAAAAAGCTTGTTGTGATCGGTGGAGCACTGGGCGAGACCAGGCTTGATCCCGATGGCGTCCAGCAGTTGTCGTCGCTGCCGTCCCTGGACGAGTTGCGCGCCAAGATCGTCGGCATGATCCAGACCCCGGCGACGCGTATCGCTGGTGTTATGCAGACTCCTGCCGGCCAGCTTGCGCGTGTGTTCTCCGCTTATGGAGATACGGGCGCCGACGGCTGATCCGGTTCTGACACAAATCCTACAAACCCCGACCAAGCCCTTGGAGTGAAGAGAAATGGCTGATTTGGAAAAACTGGTTGACGAGCTTTCCTCGCTGACCGTGATGGAAGCCGCCGAGTTGAGCAAGCTGCTTGAGGAGAAGTGGGGCGTTTCCGCCGCCGCTCCCGTTGCGGTTGCCGTGGCCGGCAGTGCCGGTGGCGATGCCGCTGCTGCCGATGAGGAAAAGACCGAGTTCGATGTCGTCCTGACCAGCTTTGGCGACAACAAGATCGGCGTCATCAAGGAAGTGCGCAGCATCACCGGCCTTGGCCTGAAAGAGGCCAAGGAAGCGGTCGAAGGCGTGCCCAAGGCGATCAAGGAAGGCGTGTCCAAGGACGAAGCCGAGACGATCAAGAAGCAACTCCAAGAAGCCGGCGCGACCGTCGAGGTCAAATAACGTGGTGTTGGCGCGCCGTTCCGCTGGTTCGGAGACGGCAGGTCAAGCCGCACGATGCCCAGGCGCGGCTGCTGACGCCGGTTGAAAAACCGGCGTCAGCAGTGGCGCCGTTGGCGTCTGATGATCTCCAAGGGACGATGAAACCATCATCGCCCTTGAGACTAAGTACAAGCCGTACAAGCCGCGCCGTGAGGCGCGCACCGATCCGGTCCGGTTGGCCGGAGCCCGCGACGCTGTCGCGGGTAGCGAGATGAAGACATAAGGTATTGGCATGGCTCAGAGCATGACTAGACGTTTCCAAAGGCGCCGCGATTTCGGTCGCATTCCGCCGGTGATAGCGATGCCCAATCTGATTGAGGTGCAGCGCGTTTCCTATGATCAGTTCCTGCAGCGCGGCGTTGCAGAGGCCGGGTGCACGGAAGAGGGGCTTCAGGGCGTCTTCAAGTCGGTTTTCCCGATCCGCGACTTCTCGGACCGGGCCGAACTGCACTTTGTGCGCTATCAGTTCGAAGAGCCCAAATACGATGTCGATGAATGCCAGCAGCGCGGCATGACCTATGCGGCGCCGCTGAAGGTGACGCTGCAACTCTGGATCTTCGACGTCGACGAAGAAATCAAGAAGCGCGACGTGCGCGACATCAAGGAACAGGACGTCTACATGGGCGACATGCCGCTCATGACCGACAAGGGCACGTTCATCGTGAACGGCACCGAGCGCGTGATCGTCTCGCAGATGCATCGTTCGCCCGGCGTGTTCTTCGACCACGACAAGGGCAAGACCCATTCCTCGGGCAAGTTCCTGTTTGCCGCGCGCGTGATCCCTTATCGCGGTTCGTGGCTGGACTTCGAGTTTGACGCCAAGGACATCGTACATGTCCGCATCGACCGCCGGCGCAAACTGCCCGCGACGACGATGCTCTATGCCCTTGGTCTCTCAACCGACGAAATCCTTTCGACCTTCTATGACAACGTCACCTACAAGAAGGTGAAGAAGGGCTGGAAGGTGCCGTTCGATGCCAAGCGCGCGCTGGGCACCAAGCTGCTGGCCGACCTGATTAACGCCAAGGACGGCAAGGTTGCGGCCAAGGCCGGCACCAAGCTGACCCGTCTGCAGTTGAAGAAACTCGAAGAGGCCGGTCTGAAGGACCAGATGGTTGACGATGAGGCGCTGTTCGGTCGTTACATGGCCGAGGATGTCGTCGATATGTCGACGGGTCTGGTTATCGCCGATGCCGGCGATGAGGTCGACGAGGAGCTCCTTGAGAAGCTCAACGAAGCCGGTGTCGACGGAATCGTCATGCTGGACATCGATCACGTGAACGTCGGCCCCTATATCCGCAACACGCTGGCCGTCGACAAGAGTTCCAACCGCGAAGAGGCGCTCTTCGAAATCTACCGCGTCATGCGTCCTGGCGAGCCCCCGACGATCGACACCGCGGAGACCCTGTTCAAGGGCCTGTTCTTCGATGCCGAACGTTACGACCTTTCGGCCGTTGGCCGCGTGAAGATGAATGCGCGTCTGGGTCTTGAGCACGACGAGGGCCTGCGTGTGCTGACGCGCAGCGACATCATGGAAGTGCTGAAGACCCTGGTCGAGTTGAAGGACGGCAAGGGCGATATCGACGACATCGATCACCTGGGCAACCGCCGTGTGCGTTCGGTCGGCGAGCTGCTGGAGAACCAGTACCGCATGGGGCTGCTGCGCATGGAACGTGCCATCCGCGAGCGCATGAGCCTGGTGGAACTCGACAGCGTCATGCCCCATGACCTGATCAACGCCAAGCCCGCCGCGGCCGCCGTTCGGGAGTTCTTCGGATCCTCGCAGCTTTCGCAGTTCATGGACCAGACCAACCCGCTTTCGGAAGTGACCCACAAGCGCCGCCTATCGGCCCTGGGTCCGGGCGGTCTGACGCGCGAGCGTGCCGGTTTCGAGGTGCGCGACGTGCATCCTACGCACTATGGCCGTATCTGCCCGATCGAGACGCCCGAAGGCCCCAACATCGGTCTGATCAACAGCCTTGCGACGTTCGCACAGGTCAACAAGTACGGCTTTATCGAAAGCCCGTACCGCGAGGTCGAGAACGGCCGGGTGACCGACAAGGTGCACTACATGACCGCGATGCAGGAATCGCATCACACCATCGCGCAGGCCAACGCGCCGCTCAATGACAAGGGTGCGTTTGTCGAGGGCCTAGTGTCATGCCGCCGCAACGGCGAGTTCACCATGGCCACGCCCGACCAGATCGACATGATCGACGTGTCGCCGCGCCAGTTGGTTTCGGTGGCCGCCGCGCTGATTCCGTTCCTGGAGAACGACGATGCGAACCGCGCCCTCATGGGTTCGAACATGCAGCGTCAGGCTGTTCCGCTCATCTGCGCCGAGGCGCCGCTGGTCGGCACCGGCATGGAAGAGGTCGTTGCACGCGACTCCGGCTCCACCATCGTCGCCCGCCGCGGCGGCGTGGTGGACCAGGTCGATGCCGAGCGTATCGTGGTGCGTGTCAACGAGAAGGAAGCCAAGGACTCGCTGGGCGTGGACATCTACACGCTGGCGAAGTTCCAGCGGTCCAACCAGAACACCTGCATCACCCAGCGTCCGTTAGTGACGGTCGGCCAGAAGGTCGAGAAGGGTGACATCTTGGGCGATGGCCCCTCGACGGAGCGCGGCGAACTAGCCTTGGGCCGCAACGTGCTGTGCGCGTTCATGCCCTGGAACGGCTACAACTTCGAGGACTCTATCCTGATCTCCGAACGCATCGTGAAGGACGATGTGTTCACCTCGATCCATATCGAGGAATTCGAGATCATGGCCCGTGACACGAAGCTGGGCCAGGAAGAAATCACGCGCGATATCCCCAACGTGGGCGAGGAAGCGCTGAAAAATCTGGACGAGGCCGGCATCGCATACATCGGCGCCGAGGTCGAGGCAGGCGATATCCTGGTCGGCAAGATCACGCCCAAGGGTGAAAGCCCGATGACGCCCGAAGAAAAACTTCTGCGTGCCATCTTTGGCGAGAAGGCATCGGACTTTCGCGACACCTCGCTGAAGGTGCCCCCGGGTGTGCAGGGCACGGTCGTCGAGGTGCGGGTCTTCTCGCGCCGCGGTGTCAACAAGGACGAACGCGCCATGGCGATCGAGCGCGATGAGATCGAGCGTCTGGCCAAGGACCGTGACGACGAACGCTGCATCATCGAACGCAACATCTATTCGAGCCTGCGTTCGATGATCGCCGGCAAGAAAATCTCCAAGGGCCCCAAGGGCGTGAAGGCCGGCGACAAGGTGAGCGACGAGACGCTTGAGCCGCTTTCGCGCGGTCAGTGGTGGCAGATCGTCGTCGATGACGACAAGGCTATGGCCGCGGTGGAGGACCTCAAGGCGCACTTCGACAGCGCCCAGGCCGACATCGAACGCCGCTTTGAGAACAAGGTCGAGAAGCTGCAGACTGGCGACGAACTACCGCCGGGCGTGCTGAAGATGGTCAAGGTCTTTGTCGCGGTGAAGCGCAAGCTGCAGGCAGGCGACAAGATGGCCGGCCGTCACGGCAACAAGGGTGTAATCAGCCGCATCGTGCCGCAGGAAGACATGCCCTATCTGGAGGACGGTACTCCGGTCGACGTGGTGCTCAATCCGTTGGGCGTGCCGAGCCGCATGAACGTGGGTCAGATCCTGGAGACGCATCTGGGCTGGGCCTCTGCCGGTATCGGCAAGCGCTTGGGCCGTATGCTCGACAGCATCCAGAGTGGGATCGCGGTCGATGGCGGCAAGCCCTCCACGCCTGCGGAACTGCGCAAGGTGCTCTCGCAGGCCTATGGCCAGTCCGGCAAGGACACCGTTATCGCCAAGATGGACGATGCCGAACTGCTGGAGGTCGCAAGCGACCTGCGCGGTGGTGTTCCGGTGGCGACGCCGGTGTTCGATGGTGCCCACGAGATCGACATCACCGAGCTCCTGGAGCTGGGCGGTCTGTCGGGCACGGGTCAGGAAGTCCTGATCGACGGTCGCACCGGCGAACCGTTCGAGCGGCCGGTTACCGTGGGTTACCTCTATGTCCTGAAGCTGCACCATCTGGTGGACGATAAGATCCACGCGCGTTCCATCGGTCCTTACAGCCTGGTGACCCAGCAGCCGCTGGGCGGCAAGGCGCAGTTCGGCGGCCAGCGCTTCGGCGAGATGGAGGTCTGGGCGCTCCAGGCCTATGGCGCGGCCTATACGCTGCAGGAAATGCTGACGGTGAAGTCCGACGACGTTGCCGGACGTACTCGTGTCTATGAATCGATCGTCAAGGGCGATCACCACTTCGAGGCGGGCATTCCCGAGAGCTTCAACGTTCTCGTCAAGGAAATGCAGGCGCTCGGTCTCGACGTCGAACTGGAACAAACCAGCTAGCTGCCCAATCGACGCGACGAGAACGAACGACAACGTTGAGAAGTTACTAAGGAGAGACGGCATGAACGAGTTGATGCGAATCTTCGGCCAGGTCACGGGCCCGCAGAGCTTTGACCATATCAAGATCTCAATCGCCAGCCCGGAGAAGATCCGGTCCTGGTCCTATGGCGAGGTGAAGAAGCCGGAGACGATCAACTACCGGACTTTCAAGCCGGAAAGGGACGGCCTTTTCTGCGCGCGAATCTTCGGTCCGATCAAGGATTACGAGTGTTTGTGCGGCAAGTACAAGCGCATGAAATTCAAGGGCATCGTGTGTGAGAAGTGCGGTGTGGAGGTCATCAAGTCGGCCGTCCGCCGTGAGCGCATGGGCCACATCGAATTGGCCGCGCCGGTCGCGCACATCTGGTTCCTGAAGTCGCTGCCTTCGCGTATCGGCCTGCTTCTCGACATGACACTGAAGGAGTTGGAGCGTGTACTCTATTTCGAGCAGTACATCGTCACCGATCCGGGCTTGACGCCGCTGGAAGAAGGCCAGACCCTGACCGAAGAGGCCTACTACGAAGCCCGTGATGAATACGGCGAGGACGCCTTCCAGGCCGGCATCGGCGCGGAAGCCGTGCGCGACATGCTAGCCAAGCTGGATCTGGAAGCCGACCGTGAGTTCCTGCGCGAGGAACTGACCGAGACCAATTCCGAAGCCAAGCGCAAGAAGATCGTCAAGCGTCTGAAACTCATCGAGACCTTCCTCGCTTCCGGCAACCGGTCCGAGTGGATGATCCTGGAAGTCATCCCGGTCATCCCGCCCGAGTTGCGGCCGCTGGTGCCGCTGGATGGTGGCCGCTTCGCGACGTCGGACCTGAACGATCTCTACCGCCGCGTGATCAACCGCAACAACCGCTTGAAGCGTCTGATCGAACTGCGCGCGCCCGATATCATCGTGCGTAACGAGAAGCGCATGTTGCAGGAATCCGTGGACGCGCTGTTCGACAACGGACGCCGTGGCCGCGTGATCACTGGCGCGAACAAGCGCCCGCTGCGGTCGCTTTCGGACATGCTGAAGGGTAAGCAGGGTCGCTTCCGCCAGAATCTTCTGGGCAAGCGCGTCGACTATTCCGGTCGTTCGGTTATCGTGGTGGGCCCGGAACTCAAGCTCCACCAGTGTGGTATCCCAAAGAAGATGGCGTTGGAACTCTTCAAGCCGTTCATCTATTCGAAGCTGGAAATCTACGGCAAGGCCCCGACCATCAAGGCCGCCAAGCGGCTGGTCGAGAAGGAACGTCCCGAGGTCTGGGATATTCTCGAAGAGGTCATCCGTGAGCATCCGGTTCTGCTAAACCGTGCGCCGACGCTGCATCGCCTGGGCATCCAAGCGTTCGAGCCGACCCTGGTGGAAGGCAAGGCGATCCAGCTTCACCCGCTGGTCTGTGCGGCGTTCAACGCGGACTTTGACGGTGACCAGATGGCCGTGCACGTGCCGCTTTCGATCGAGAGCCAGTTGGAAGCGCGCGTCCTGATGATGTCGACCAACAACATCCTTTCGCCCGCCAACGGCAAGCCGATAATCGTGCCGTCGCAGGACATCGTCCTGGGCCTCTATGACCTTTCGCTGGTGATCGACGACGAGCCGGGCGAGGGCATGGTGTTCCGCGGCGTGGGTGAAATCGAGCATGCCCTGCATGCCGGCGTCATCTCCATGCAGGCCAAGATCAAATGCCGCTACCACGGCGTCGACGAGAACGGTGTACCCACGACATCCGTGGTCGACACCACGCCGGGACGCGTGATCCTGTCGCAGATCTTGCCGCGCAACGCGCAGGTCCCCTTCGACGTGATCAACCGCGTCCTGACGAAGCGTGAGATTTCGGAAGTCATCGACTCCGTCTACCGCCACTGCGGCCAAAAGGAGACGGTGCTGTTCTGCGACCGGATCATGGCGATCGGCTTCAGTCATGCCTGTAACTCCGGCATTTCCTTCGGTAAGGACGACATGGTCATCCCCGCCGCTAAGGAAGAGCTGGTGCGCGAAACTCAGGAGCGCGTGCGCGAATACGAGCAGCAGTACATGGACGGCGTCATCACGCAGGGCGAGAAGTACAACAAGGTGGTCGACGCTTGGTCGCACTGCACCGACAAGGTAGCCGATGCCCTGATGGGCGGTCTCTCCAGCATGGACGAGATCAATGAGAACACCGGCCGGCGCAAACGCCTGAACTCCATCTACATGATGGCCCACTCGGGCGCCCGTGGTTCACCGGCACAGATCAAGCAGCTTGCGGGTATGCGTGGCCTGATGGCCAAGCCTTCGGGTGAGATCATCGAGACGCCGATCATCTCGAACTTCAAGGAAGGCCTCACGGTTATCGAGTACTTCAACTCCACCCACGGCGCCCGCAAGGGTTTGGCCGACACGGCGTTGAAGACCGCGAACTCGGGCTATCTGACCCGCCGTCTGGTCGACGTTGCGCAGGACTGCGTGATCGTCGAGGAAGACTGCGGCACCGAAGAGGGTCTGGTCGTCGAGGCCGTGACCCAAGGTTCCGAGGAAATCGTGTCGCTGGCCGAACGCGTCCTGGGCCGCTTCACGCTGGAGGATGTGCGTCATCCCTCCACCGATGAAGTGATCCTGGAGAAGGACACGATGATCGAGGAACGCCACATAGAGGCGATCCAGGAATCGGGCCTGGAGCGCATCCGCATCCGCTCGGTCCTGACCTGTGAGAGCGATATCGGCGTGTGCGGCATGTGCTATGGCCGTGATCTGGCGCGCGGCACGACGGTTAACATGGGCGAGGCGGTCGGCGTGATCGCGGCCCAGTCGATCGGCGAGCCGGGCACGCAACTCACCATGCGCACGTTCCACATCGGCGGTACCGCCCAGCGCGGCAACGAGTCCTCCTCGATCGATACGCCGGTCGAGGGCACGGTCACGATCACCAACCCGCAACTCGTCACCGACAGCGATGGCAACACCATTGTCCTGGCGCGCAACTGCGAGGTGCTGATCCTGGATACAAAGGGCAACGAGCGTACGCGCTACCGTCTGCCTTATGGCGCCCGTCTGGAGGTCAAGGAGGGCGACAAGGTCGCGCGTGGCGATACGCTGGCCCGCTGGGACCCCTACAACCTTCCGGTCATCGCCGACCGCAACGGTCAAGTGGTGTTTGTCGATCTGGCCGAAGGTCTCTCGCTGCGCGAGATTACCGACGAAACCAGCGGCATGTCCAACCAGGTCGTCATCGACTGGCGTCAGCAGCCCCGCGGTGCGGGTCTGCGTCCGCGCCTGACAGTGTTCGATTCCGATGTCGACCCCGAAAGCGGTGAACCCGGCGCGGTTTACGAGCTTTCCGTCGACGCCGTCCTGTCGGCCGAAAACGGCCAGCAGGTCAGCCCGGGCGACATCATCGCGCGTATTCCCCGGGACTCGATCACTAACAGCGACATCACCGGCGGTCTGCCCCGTGTCGCTGAGCTGTTCGAAGCCCGCAAGCCGAAGGATCACCAGATCATCGCCGAGCGCGATGGTTACGTGGAGTTCGGTAAGGATTACAAGAACAAGCGCCGTGTCATCGTGAAGCCCGAAGGTGACGGGGATCCCCAAGAATACCTTCTGCCCAAGGGCAAGCACATCGCGGTCAACGACGGTGACTTCATCCGCCGCGGCGACCCGTTGATCGACGGCAGCCCCGTGCCCCATGACATTCTGCGTGTCATGGGCGTCGAGGCCCTAGCCAACTATCTGATCGACGAGATCCAGAGCGTATATCGTCTCCAAGGTGTGCGCATCAACGACAAGCACATTGAGGTCATCTGCCGCCAGATGCTGCAGAAGGTCGAAATTGAGCAGCCCGGTGACACAACCTTCCTGGTGGGCGAGCAGGTTGACCGGCGCGAGTACGCTCTGGTGAACGAACGTGCGATCGAGGAAGGCCGCAAGCCTGCTGAATCGCATCCGGTCCTGCAGGGCATCACCAAGGCAAGCCTGCAGACCCAGTCGTTCATCTCGGCGGCATCCTTCCAGGAGACCACCCGTGTCCTGACCGAAGCCTCGGTCGCCGGCAAGCTGGACGATCTGATGGGTCTGAAGGAAAACGTAATAGTGGGCCGTCTGGTGCCCGCGGGCACGGGGCGTGTGGTTCACCGCCTGCGCAAGATCGAGGGTCTGGACGAGCCGACCCGGATCGGCGACGACTGCGAGGAACAGCCCGTCGAGATGCTTCCCGACGCAAGTCAGGAAGAGGCCAAGATCACCTAAAACTGTTCCCGTGATCCCGGCGGTATGCCAGTCGCCGGGGTTGCGCGGATTTCTGCCGAATTTTACTTGAACCGGTGTTGACCGGCAGGGGTGCGATGACTATGATACGCCGCTCTTGACCCGGGGCGATTCGTGACTTGCCCTCGTGATTTACCCGGTCAAGCGAACGAATGCCACTGCCACGAGACGCACGACCATGGGCCACGGTCCCGCCCGGGAGACCATTGGTCGGGCCGTTTTTGTCCGTTTTTTGTCTGACGAGGTTTGGTGCATGCCAACGATTAATCAGCTTATCCGCAAGCCGCGCAAGCCGCGCCGCGCGCGTAACAAAGTCCCCGCTCTTGAGGCTTGCCCTCAGAAACGCGGGGTCTGCACGCGCGTCTATACGACGACCCCGAAGAAGCCGAACTCGGCGCTTCGTAAGGTTGCCCGTGTGCGCCTGACCAACGGCTTCGAGGTCACGAGCTATATCGGCGGAGAAGGCCATAACCTGCAGGAGCACTCGGTTGTGATGATACGTGGCGGCCGCGTGAAGGACTTGCCGGGTGTTCGGTATCACATCGTACGCGGCACCCTCGACACGCAGGGCGTCTCCAACCGTCGCCAGGGCCGTTCGCAATACGGCGCCAAGCGGCCGAAGTAAGGAGAGCAGGCGATGTCACGCAGGCGTGCAGCAGATAAGCGCGAAATTCTTCCCGATGCCCTTCACGGCGACATGGTACTGACCAAGTTCATCAACAGCCTCATGTATGACGGCAAGAAGGCCGTCGCCGAAGGTATCGTTTACGGAGCGCTCGACCGTATCCGTGACAAGACCGGCCAGGAGCCGGTCGGTATGTTTCATCAGGCCCTGGGCAATGTGATGCCCTCGGTCGAAGTGCGGTCCCGCCGTGTTGGCGGCGCAACCTATCAGGTCCCCGTGGAAGTCCGGGCTGACCGCCAGCAGGCGCTGGCGATCCGCTGGTTGATCACTACCGCGCGTGCGCGGTCGGAGACGACGATGGTGGACCGACTTTCAGGCGAACTTCTGGATGCTGCAAACCAGCGTGGTTCCGCAGTCAAGAAGCGTGAAGACACCCATCGGATGGCAGACGCGAACAAGGCGTTCTCCCACTACCGCTGGTAATTTCACGCTGGTAACCCGGGGTCCGGTGTGGCCTCAAGGACGAGCGAATCATGACACGTACCCAACCTATCGAGCGTTATCGCAATATCGGCATCATGGCCCACATTGATGCCGGTAAAACCACGACGACTGAACGCATCCTCTACTACACCGGCCGGTCGCATAAAATCGGCGAGGTCCATGAAGGCACGGCCACCATGGACTGGATGGAGCAGGAGCAGGAGCGCGGCATTACGATCACGTCGGCGGCAACCACCGCCTATTGGCGTGACCATCGCGTGAACATCATTGATACGCCGGGTCATGTCGACTTCACCATTGAGGTCGAGCGCAGCCTGCGCGTGCTTGATGGCGCCGTTGCCGTGTTCGATGTCGTTTCGGGTGTCGAGCCGCAGTCCGAGACCGTCTGGCGTCAGGCCGACAAGTACGAGGTTCCACGCATCTGTTTCGTCAACAAGATGGACCGCATCGGTGCGGACTTCTTCCGTTGCGTCGATATGATCGAAGAGTGCTTTGGCGTGGTGACCGCGGTGACGCAGCTTCCTATCGGTTCGGAAGCCGACTTCAAGGGCGTCGTCGATCTGGTGAAGATGAAGGCCATCATCTGGCATGACGACAGCCTGGGCGCGAGCTTCGACGAAGTCGAAATTCCCGCTGATCTGAAGGATCAGGCCGACGAGTACCGTCTGAAGCTGGTTGAGACCGTTGTCGAACTCGACGATGACGCGATGGAGGCCTATCTTGAGGGCACCGAGCCCGACGAGAAGACCATGCGCGAGTGCCTGCGCCGCGGTACGTTGATCCACAAGTTCGTTCCGGTTCTTCTGGGCACCGCGTTCAAGAACAAAGGTGTGCAGCCGCTTCTGGATGCGATTGTCGACTACCTGCCTTCGCCCAACGAAGTGCCGGCCATTCACGGCATCAACGTTCAGACCGAAGAGGACGAAGCGCGTCCCAGCTCCGACAAGGAGCCGTTCGCCGCCCTGGCGTTCAAGGTGATGGCCGACAAGTATGTCGGCACGCTGACCTTCGTGCGGGTTTACTCGGGCGTGCTCAAGGCCGGTGACCAGGTTCTCAACACGGTGAAGGAATCACGCCAGCGCGTTGGCCGCATGCTTCTGATGCATGCCAACAGCCGTGAGGACGTCCAGGAAGCCTATGCCGGCGACATCGTCGCGCTGTGCGGCCTGAAGGCGACCACGACCGGCGACACGGTTTGCGATCCCAATGCCGCGATTATTCTGGAGCGCATGGAGTTCCCCGATCCCGTGATCGAGGTGGCCGTGGAGCCCAAGACCAAAGCCGACCACGACAAGATGGGCGTTGCCTTGGGTCGCCTGGCCGAGGAGGATCCGTCCTTCCGCGTGGCAACCGATCACGAGTCCGGACAAACCATCATCAAGGGCATGGGCGAACTGCATCTGGAAATCATCGTTGACCGCATGAAGCGCGAATTCAACGTGGGAGCCAGCGTAGGTCAGCCCCAAGTCGCCTATCGCGAAACGATTACCCGTGAGTACGACCTGGACTACACCCACAAGAAGCAGACCGGCGGTGCCGGCCAGTTTGCGCGCGTCAAGATCCTCTTTGGGCCGTCCGAACCTGGAGAGGGTCTTGTTTTTGAGAACACCGTGACGGGCGGCAACGTGCCCAAGGAATACATTCCCGCGGTGGAGCAGGGCCTGCGACGCGCCAGCGAAACCGGCGTGATCGCCGGCTTCCCGGTGATCGACATCAAGGCGACGCTGCATGACGGCGCCTATCATGACGTCGACTCAAGCGCGATGGCGTTCGACATCGCGGCGCGCGCCGCGTTTCGCGAAGGCATCGCCAAGGCCGGGCCCCAGTTGCTGGAGCCGATCATGCGCGTCGAGGTGGTGACGCCTGAAGATCACATGGGCGACGTCATCGGCGATCTGAACAGCCGCCGTGGCCAGATTCTGGGCATGGAGCCGCGCGGCAACGCGCAGGTGGTCCGTGCCAAGGTTCCTTTGGGCGCGATGTTCGGATATGTGAACGATCTGCGCTCAATGAGCCAAGGCCGCGCGACCTACAGCATGCATTTCGACTGTTACGAACCGGTGCCGCAGATGATCTCGGAAGAACTCAAGGCGAACTTGGGCTGATCAGTCCACGAACCTAATCCATGAAACGAACGACCGGCGGATAGAGAAGATGTCGAAGGAGAAATTTGAGCGTAACAAGCCGCATGCGAACATTGGCACGATTGGTCACGTTGACCACGGCAAGACGACGCTGACGGCTGCGATCACGAAGGTTCTGGCTCAGACGGGCGGAGCGACGTTCACGGACTATGCTTCGATCGACAAGGCGCCCGAGGAGCGTGAGCGCGGCATCACGATCAACACGGCGCATGTCGAGTACGAGACGGAAGGCCGTCACTACGCGCATGTGGACTGCCCCGGTCACGCCGATTACGTGAAGAACATGATCACGGGTGCTGCGCAGATGGACGGCGCGATCCTTGTCGTGAATGCCGCGGACGGTCCGATGCCCCAGACCCGCGAGCACATCCTTCTGGCGCGCCAGGTTGGCGTTCCCGCGATCGTGGTTTACCTCAACAAGGTCGACCAGGTCGACGACGAGGAACTGCTGGAACTAGTCGAGCTTGAGGTTCGCGAGCTTCTCTCGTCCTATGACTTCCCGGGCGACGACATCCCGGTGATCAAGGGTTCGGCGCTTGCTGTGATGGAAGATCGCGACGAGGAGATTGGCGCCAAGACCATTCTTGAGTTGATGGCGGCTGTGGACAGCTACATCCCGACGCCTGAGCGTGCGATCGACCGTCCGTTCCTGATGCCGATCGAGGATGTGTTCTCGATCTCTGGTCGCGGCACGGTTGTGACGGGCCGCGTTGAGCGCGGCGTGATCTCGACGGGCGACGAAGTCGAGATCGTGGGCATTGAGGCGACGACGAAGACGACGTGCACGGGCGTCGAGATGTTCCGCAAGCTGCTGGACCGCGGCGAGGCGGGCGACAACATCGGGGCTCTGCTGCGCGGCACGAAGCGAGACGAGGTCGAGCGCGGTCAGGTTCTGGCGCAGCCCGGGACGATCACGCCGCACACGAAGTTCAAGGCCGAGACTTATGTTCTGACCAAGGACGAGGGCGGGCGTCACACGCCGTTTTTCACGAACTACCGTCCGCAGTTCTACTTCCGCACGACGGATGTGACGGGCCACGTTCTTCTCCCCGACGGGGTGGAGATGGTGATGCCCGGGGACAACATCACGATGGATGTGGAACTGATCGCCCCGATCGCGATGGACGAAGGCCTGCGCTTCGCCATCCGGGAAGGCGGGCGCACCGTCGGCGCCGGCGTCGTCGCCGAAATCGTGGAGTAAGTTTAGCCACGCGAACGCGCGGAAACAGGAGAAGTACCATGGCGGGCCAGAATATCCGCATCAGGCTGAAGGCCTTCGACCACCGACTGCTCGACCAGTCGACGAATGAAATCGTCGGCACGGCCAAGCGGACCGGTGCACAGGTCAAGGGCCCGATCCCGTTGCCGACGCGTAACGAGCGGTTCACCGTTCTGCGCGGACCCCATATCGACAAGGAGTCCCGCGAACAGTTTGAAATCCGTACCCACAAGCGTCTGATCGACATTGTCGAACCTACGCCTCAGACCGTCGATGCTTTGATGAAGCTCGACCTGGCGGTTGGTGTCGACGTTGAGATCAAACTCTGAGGAACGTGTGATGCGTACCGGTATGATCGCAAAGAAGATGGGCATGAGTTGCGTCTTCACCCAGGACGGCGGGCATGTGCCTGTGACTGTGCTGAAGGTCGACGGCAACCAAGTCGTCGCTCAGCGCACGGCCTATCAGGATGGCTACAACGCCGTTCAAATCGGAGAGACACCCGCAAAGGCCAAGCATCTGTCGCGCTCTCAGCGCGGGCAGTTCGCCAAGGCTGGCGTGGAGCCCAAGCGCAAGCTGGTGGAATTCCGTGTCAGCGACGATGCGGTGTTGCCGGTTGGCGCTCGTATTTCGGTGGAACACTTCGTCGCCGGTCAGATGGTCGATGTCGTGGGCACGTCCAAGGGCAAGGGCTTTGCGGGTTCCATGAAACGTCACAACTTCGGTGGCATGCGCGCCAGCCATGGCGTTTCGGTGTCGCATCGCGCGCACGGCTCGACCGGCAACAGCCAGGACCCCGGCCGTGTCTGGAAAGGCAAGAAGATGGCCGGTCACATGGGCAATACCCGCGTGACGACCCGGAACCTGGAAATCGTGGCGACGGACGTTAAGAACGGTCTGATCTTGGTGCGCGGCAGCGTCGCGGGCGCCAAGGAAGGCTGGGTTCTGATTTCTGACGCGGTCAAGGCCAAGATGCCCCAGGATCTACCGTTTCCCGCCGCTTTAATCGAAGACGCAGAAGATGCACCGGCCGAAGAGGCCGCCGAGAACGCCCCTGAAGATGCAGAAGCCGAGTCCGGGGAGGACAGTTAAGTCATGAAGGCCGACGTTCTCACACTTGATAACAAGAAGGCAGGTTCGGTCGACTTGGCAGAGACCATCTTCGGTCTACCGGCGCGTCCTGACATCCTGGCCCGCGTCATCCAGTGGCAGCTTGCCAAGCGTCGCGCCGGCACGCATTCGACCAAGTCGACCGGCGAAGTGCGCGGCACGACCAAGCGTGTCGGCCGCCAGAAGGGCGGCGGCACGGCTCGTCACGGCAGTCGCAAGACGAACATCTTCCGCGGCGGCGCGATCGGACACGGTCCCGTGCCCCACAGCCACGCACACAGCCTGCCCAAGCGTGTGCGCGCCCTAGGTCTTAAGACCGCGCTTTCGGTCAAGCAGGCCGAAGGCAAGCTGGTGGTTCTGGAGAACACGCAGCTTGAAGGCGGCAAGACCAAGGACCTGGCAGCCCGGCTTGCGGCCATGGGTTTTGGCAAGGTGCTGGTGATCGATGGCGCCGAGGTCAACGAGAGCTTCCGCCGCGCCGGGTCGAACATTCCGGGCGTCGACGTTCTGCCCAGCATGGGTGCGAACGTCTATGACATCGTGCGCACCGATATGCTGGTGCTGACCAAGGATGCCATTGCAGCTCTTGAGGAGCGACTCTCATGAGCTTGCTGAAGAGCTACGACATCATTCGCCGTCCCGTTATCACGGAGAAATCCACACAGGGCGGCATGTTCAACCAGGTCACCTTCCAGGTCGATCCCTGCGCCACCAAGCCCGAGATCAAGAAGGCGGTCGAGGAACTATTCAAGGTGAAAGTGACCACGGTCAATACCTTGAATCAGCAGGGCAAAACCAAGAGATTCCGGGGTCACATGGGCCACCGCAACCATGTCAAAAAGGCGATCGTGACCCTAGCCGAAGGTCACTCGATCGACGTGACGACGGGAGTCTGAAACATGGCGATGAAACCCCATAAACCGGCTACGCCGGGGCAGCGCGGCCTGGTCAAGGTCGACCGCTCGCACCTGCACAAGGGTAAGCCGGTCAAGGAACTGACCGAGGGCTTGAAAAAATCGGGTGGCCGCAACGCCAACGGACGCATCACGTCCTATCACCGTGGCGGCGGTCACAAGCGCCGCTATCGCGTGGTGGACTTCAAGCGCCGCAAGTTTGACGTGGTCGCCACGGTCGAGCGCCTGGAATACGACCCCAACCGTTCGGCCTACATCGCGCTGCTGAATTATGACGACGGTGAGCAGGCCTACATCCTGGCTCCCCAGCGTCTGCAGCCGGGCGACAAGGTCGTCTCGGGTGAGCGTGTCGACATCCGTCCGGGCAACGCCATGCCGCTGCAGAACATCCCGGTGGGTACGATCATCCACAACATCGAGATGCGCGCGATGGGTGGCGGAAAGATCGCCCGTTCGGCCGGCAACTACGCACAGCTCGTGGGCAAGGACCAGGGTTATGCTCAGCTTCGCCTGAGCTCGGGGGAAATGCGCATGGTGCGCGGTGAATGCGTGGCAACGATCGGCGCCGTATCGAACCCCGAGCACCAGAACCGCAAGCTGGGCAAGGCCGGCCGTACGCGCTGGCTGGGCAAGCGCCCCGTCGTGCGCGGCTTGGTCATGAACCCGATTGATCATCCCCATGGCGGCGGTGAAGGCCGCACCAGCGGTGGCCGACATCCGGTGACCCCGTGGGGCAAGCCGACCAAGGGTGCGCGCACCCGTTCGAAGAAGAAGGATAGCGACAAGCTGATCATCGCGCGTCGTTATAGCAAGAAGCGCTAGGAGGACCCCGAGGTGTCTCGTTCTGTTTGGAAAGGTCCGTTCGTGGACGGATATCTGCTCAAGAAGGCAGAAGCCGTGCGTGAGTCCGGGCGCAAGGAAGTGATCAAGACTTGGTCGCGCCGTTCGACGATAATGCCGCAGTTCGTCGGTCTGACCTTTGGCGTCTACAACGGCCAGAAGCACATGCCCGTCCTGGTGACCGAGCACATGGTCGGTCACAAGTTCGGCGAGTTCTCGCCCACGCGGAACTATTACGGCCACACGGCCGACCGCAAGGCGAAGAGGGCCTGAAGTCATGGGTAAACGCAGCCTGGAGCGTCAGCCCCCCGACAATGAAGTTCGCGCGATGGCTCGCTCGCTGCGCACCAGCGCACGCAAGCTGAACTTGGTCGCCGAGCAGATCCGCGGCAAGGCGGTCTCCAAGGCGCTTGCCGAGCTCACGTTTTCCAAGCGCCGTATCGCGGTAGATGTGAAGAAGGTTCTGCAGTCGGCGATTGCGAACGCGGAGAACAACCACGGCTTGGATGTCGACCGCCTCGTGGTGGCCCGTATATCGGTCGGTCCGAGCCTGAAAATGAAGCGGTTTCGTCCCGCCGGTCGCGGACGTATTCACCCTTACCGCAAGGAATTCAGCAACTTGGAAATCATCGTCCGGGAAGCTGTCGAGAGTGAGGACTGATGGGACACAAGGTTAACCCGATCGGATTGCGGCTCGGCATCAACCGCACCTGGGATTCGCGCTGGTATGCGGAAGGTGGCGACTACGCGCGCATGCTGCACGAGGATCTGGCGATCCGCCGTTATGTGCACAAGGAACTGGCGCAGGCCAGCGTGAGCAAGGTCATTGTGGAACGTCAAGCCGCCAAGGCGCGCGTGACGATTCATACGGCCCGTCCGGGCGTGGTGATCGGCAAGCGTGGTGCCGACATCGAGAAGCTCAAGCAGGCTCTGCAGGCGATGACGGAATCGGAAGTCACAGTCAACATCGTGGAAATCCGCAAGCCCGAAGTCGACGCCACGCTGATCGCCGAAAACGTCGCGCAGCAGCTTGAACGTCGTATTTCGTTCCGCCGCGCGATGAAGCGAGCGGTGCAGTCTGCAATGCGCTTGGGTGCTGGCGGCATTCGCATCAACGTCGGTGGACGGCTGGGTGGTGCGGAAATCGCGCGTGTCGAATGGTACCGCGAAGGCCGCGTACCGCTGCACACGCTGCGTGCCGATATCGATTTTGGCCGCGTGACCGCTCAGACGGCATACGGCGCTCTGGGAATCAAGGTCTGGGTGTTCAAGGGCGAGATCTTCACCCACGACCCCATGGCCCACGATAACCGCAAGTCGGAAGTCCAGGGCGGCCATGCGCGGAACTGACGGGAAGGTTTGAGAGATGCTTAGTCCAAAACGCATAAAGTTTCGTAAGGCGCACAAAGGCCGCATCCATGGCAATGCGAAGGGCTATACGCAGCTCAACTTCGGTGCCTATGGCATGAAGGCTCAGAGCGCGGGCCGTATCACGGCACGTCAGATCGAGGCCGCGCGCCGCGCGATCACGCGCTACATGAAGCGTGCCGGACGTGTGTGGGTGACCGTGTTTCCCGACGTTCCGGTTTCGTCGAAGCCTGCCGAAGTCCGCATGGGTAAGGGCAAGGGTTCGCCCGAATACTGGATGTGTCGCGTGAAGCCCGGTCGCATCATGTTCGAGCTGGACGGCGTCGATGAGGACGTTGCCCGCGAAGCAATCCGGTTGGGTGCGGCAAAGCTGCCGGTCCCGATCAAATTCATCCAGCGTATGCACTAAGGGGAGCGAACGGAGATGAAAGCCGCCGACGTTCGCGCCATGAGCGCTGGCCAGATGAGCGATGAGCTCTTGGGCCTGAAGAAGGAGCTGTTCAACCTGCGTTTCCAACAGGCGACCGGCGCCAATGAGAACACTGCACGCATCCGGCAAATCCGCCGTGACATTGCGCGCATCAAGACGGTCCAGGGCCAGACGGCCCGCAACGGATCCTGAGGGAAGAAGCTATGCCGCGTCGTGTGATGCAGGGAGTGGTGACCAGCAAGTCCGGCGACAAGACCATCGTGGTCAATGTCGACAGACTGATGAAGCACCCGATCTACAAGAAAACCATTCGCCGTTCGAAGCGATACCACGCCCATGATGAGGCCAACAGCGCCCAGGTCGGCGACACGGTTCGCATTCAGGAGTGCCGTCCGCTTTCCAAGCTGAAAAGCTGGGTCGTGGTGGGCGACGAAGCCTGCAGCCGCGGCTGATTTGAGGACCAGGACATGATTCAACAAGAGACGAATCTCGACGTCGCGGACAATTCCGGCGCAAAGCGGGTCCAGTGCATCAAGGTGCTGGGCGGGTCCAAGCGCAAGACGGCCAGCGTAGGCGATGTCATCGTCGTGGCGGTCAAGGAAGCTCAGCCCGACGGCCGTGTGAAGAAGGGTGAGGTCGCGCGCGCCGTGATCGTACGTACCGCCAAGGAGATTCGCCGTCCCGATGGCAGCGCCCTGCGGTTCGACCGCAACGCGGCGGTGATCATCAACAAGCAGAACGAGCCGATTGGCACCCGTATCTTCGGCCCGGTCACGCGCGAACTGCGAGGACGCAGTTTCATGAAGATCATTTCGCTGGCACCGGAGGTGCTCTGAGATGGCTGCTAAGATCAAAAAGGGCGACCGCGTCGTCGTTCTGACCGGCCGCGACCGTGGTCGCCAGGGTGACGTGCTGAAGATCAGCACCAAGGATAACCGTGCGGTGGTGAACGGTGTTAACATGGCGCGCCGCCACATGGCCCCCACGCGGCAGGATCCAGGTGGCATCGTGGACAAGGAACTTTCCATCCATCTGTCCAACTTGGCACTTGTGGACCCCAAAGACAGCAAGCCGACACGGGTCGGTTTCCAGAAGCTTGACGATGGCCGCAAATTTCGCGTGGCGCGTCGTTCGGGCGAAATCATCGATACCTGACGGGACCTGAATCATGGCTACCGCAAGGCTGAGTGAACATTACACCAAGACGGTTTGTCCGGCGCTGATGGAGAAGTTCGGCTTCACGAACATCCACGCGACGCCGCGCATCGAAAAGATCGTGCTGAACATGGGCGTGGGCGAAGCCGTCGCCGATTCCAAACAGGTCGAGAGTGCCGCTAACGAGCTGACCATGATTTCCGGTCAGAAGGCGGTCGTGACCCATGCCAAGAAATCTATCGCGAACTTCAAGCTGCGCGAAGGGATGCCGGTCGGCGCCAAGGTCACGCTGCGCGGCACGCAGATGTACGAATTTCTCGACCGGCTGGTCACCATCGCGCTGCCCCGCGTGCGCGACTTTCGCGGAATCAGCCCCAAGAGCTTCGACGGTCATGGCAACTATGCCATGGGCCTCAAAGAACAGATTGTGTTTCCGGAAATCAACTATGATCAGGTGAGCCAGGTCCGGGGGCTCGATATCGTCATTTGTACGACGGCTACGGACAACGAAGAGGCGCTTGCGCTTCTCGAAGGGTTTGACATGCCGTTCGTCAAGAACTGAACGCGCGGTTCGAAGGGAAACGATATGGCCAAGAAAAGCGCCATTGAGAAGAACAACATGCGCAAGCGGCTGGTTGCCAAGTATGCGGCCAAACGCGCCGCGCTTCTTGAGATCGCCAACAATCGCGAGATGTCGATGGAGGAGCGTTTTCAGGCGCGCCTCGAACTCGCCAAGCTTCCGCGCAATTCCTCGAAGGTGCGCATCCGCAACCGCTGCGGCGTGACCGGTCGTCCGCGCGGCTACCACCGCAAATTCAACATGTCGCGAGTATCGCTGCGTGATCTGGCCTCCGACGGCCAGCTTCCCGGCGTGGTCAAGGCGAGCTGGTAAGGAGGGCGCGCCATGATGACGGATCCATTGGGCGATATGCTTGCCCGCATCAACAACGGACACATGCGCCGCAAGGCACAGGTGAACTGCTCCGCCTCGAAGCTCAAGGAGAATGTCTTGGCCGTGCTCAAGCGCGAGGGCTATATCCGCGATTATCGCCGCAAGGAAGAAGAGTCGCCCAAGCCCGAACTCGTGATCGAGCTGAAGTATTACGAGGGCGAGCCGGTGATCCACGAGATCGGCCGTATTTCCAAGCCTGGCCGCCGGATCTATTCCAATGTGCGCGATATGCCCAACGTCTATGGCGGTCTGGGCATCACCATCGTGTCGACACCCCGCGGCGTCATGACCGATCACGAGGCCCGCGTCGCCAATGTCGGCGGCGAGGTTCTGTGCAAAGTGTTCTGAGGAAACGATCATGTCACGCGTAGGCAAGAGTGCCGTCTCCATTCCCTCCGGTGTTGAAGTCGCGATCACGGTCGGCCACGTCGAGGTGAAGGGAAAGAACGGCACGATGTGGGAACCCATCCTGCCCGACGTCACGGTCGAGAAGACCGACGACGGCGTCGTGGTGAAACCGACATCGAACAGCAAGCAGGCCCGTGCCCTGTGGGGCACCACGCGCGCTAATATCCAGACCATGGTGACTGGCGTGACCGAGGGCTACAAACGCTACCTGGAGATTCAGGGCGTGGGTTACCGCGCACAGATGCAGGGCAAGACCCTGAAGCTGCAGCTTGGCTACAGCCACGATGTGGAATTCGAGTCGCCTGAAGGCATCATGATCGAGTGCCCGAGCCAGACCGAGATTGTCGTGTCGGGTATGGACAAGCAGCGCGTCGGACAGGTTGCGTCGAACATTCGCGGCTGGCGGCCGCCCGAGCCTTATAAGGGCAAGGGTGTGCGCTATAAGGACGAATACGTGCTGCGTAAAGAAGGCAAGAAGAAGTAGGACACAGGCCATGAAGTCTGCAAACCAGATGCATCTGCGGCGCAAGGGCCGTATCCGCCGCCAGCTCAAGCTGCGCAGGGGAACCCGTCCGCGCCTTACGGTCTTCCGTTCCGGCAAGCACATCTATGCCCAGGTGATCGACGATCAGGCAAGTCATACGCTGGCCACCGCATCGTCCCTGGAAAAGGATGTACGGTCGGAACGTCCCACGGGTGCGAACATTGACGCGGCCGGCGCGGTCGGCAAGGCAATTGCCGAACGTGCGGTGGCCGCCGGCGTCACCGAAGTGGTCTTTGACCGCAGTGGATACCGTTATCACGGCCGGGTCAAAGCCCTGGCGGAGACCGCCCGCGAAGGCGGCCTGAAGTTCTAAGCCGGGTGCCGGCAAGGAAGAGGAAGCAACGATGGCAATGACAGGTACAGGTCGTGAGCGCGGCGCAGGCCGTAGCGATCATGGCGGACGCCGCCGAGACCGCGGACGCTGGGGCGACAACGAGGGTGGTGACGAGTTTCTCGAGAAGCTGGTCAGCATCAATCGTGTTGCCAAGGTGGTGAAGGGTGGGCGCCGTTTCGGCTTCGCCGCGCTAGTCGTCGTGGGCGACCAAAAGGGCCGTGTCGGCCACGGCGCCGGCAAGGCGCGCGAAGTGCCCGAGGCGATCCGCAAGGCCACTGAGGCGGCCAAGCGCAACATGATCCGCGTGCCCCTGCGTGAGGGCCGCACCCTGCATCATGACGTGAAGGGCAAGTTCGGCGCTGGCCATGTGGTTCTGCGTGCCGCACCTCCGGGTACGGGGGTGATCGCGGGCGGTCCGATGCGTGCGGTGTTTGAAGCACTGGGCGCCCAGGACGTAGTCTGCAAGTCCACGGGTAGCGCCAATCCCCACAACATGGTCAAGGCCACGTTCGATGCGCTAGAACACACGATGTCGCCGCGTGCGGTGGCTTCGAAGCGCAACAAGAAGGTCGCGGACGTGCTGGGCCGCGGCCCTGAGTATACCGCGGAAGGCTGATCACCATGGCAAAGAAAGACAATGCGACCAAACGCTTGCGCGTCACGCAAACCGGCAGTCCGATCGGGCGTCCCGCCGATCAGCGCAAGACGCTGATCGGGCTTGGCCTGAACAAGATGCACCGCAGCCGTGAGCTCGAGGATACCCCCTCGGTCCGCGGTATGATCACCAAGGTTTCCCACCTGGTTCGCTGGGAAGAAGTCTGAACGCGCATCCGCGCGCACAAAGAGAGAGTGCCATGGAGCTCAATGAGATTCGCGACAACGAAGGCGCCACCCGCAGCAGGAAACGCCGTGGCCGTGGCATCGGTTCCGGCCTGGGCAAGACCGGCGGCCGTGGCCACAAGGGTCAGAATTCCCGTTCCGGTGTGTCGGTCGCCAACTTTGAAGGCGGCCAGATGCCGATCTACCGGCGTCTGCCGATGCGCGGGTTCCAGAACCCCAACCGGCGCGACTATGTCGGTGTGAACGTGGACCGCGTCCAGCAGGCTATCGACGACGGCAAGCTCGACGCTAAGTCGCCGATCGATGCCGAGTCTCTGAAGGCCGCGGGCGTTATCGGACGGGTGCGCGACGGCGTGCGTCTGCTAGGCCGCGGCGAACTGAAGGCCAAGATCGACATCACAGTTGCTGGGGCCAGCAAGGTCGCAACGGCCGCGGTCGAGAAGGCCGGCGGCAAGCTGACGACTACGGTCGTGAAGTCCGAAAAGAGCGATAGCGGCTAATAAGCCGGGCGGAACCAAGCCACATGGCATCATCAGCCGAACAACTAGCCGGCCAGTTCAATCTGGGAGCATTCGGCAAGGCTACCGAACTCAAGAAGCGCCTGTGGTTTACCCTGGGTGCTTTGGTTGTCTATCGGCTGGGCACCTACATACCGATTCCGGGCATCGATCCCGGCATCCTGAACGACATCTTCGAGCAGCAGCGCGGCGGTATCCTGGATGTCTTCAACCTGTTCTCGGGCGGTGCGCTTGAGCGCATGACGATCTTTGCGCTCAACGTCATGCCCTACATTTCGGCCTCGATCATTATGCAGTTGATGACGACGGTTTCGCCTAAGCTCGAGCAGCTCAAGAAAGAGGGCGAGTCGGGCCGAAAGAAGATGAACCAGTATACGCGTTACCTCACGGTGCTGCTGTGTCTGGTCCAGGGGTACGGCATTTCCGTTGGTCTCGAAGCAATGACGGGTAGTGTCGGTTCGGCCGTCATCGATCCGGGATATTTCTTCCGTTTCACGACCGTGGTAACGCTCCTGGGCGGCACTATGTTCCTGCTGTGGTTGGGCGAGCAGATCACCCAGCGCGGTGTGGGCAACGGTATCTCGCTCATCATCTTCGCCGGTATTGTCGCAGGTTTTCCCGGCGCCTTGGGTCAGTTGCTGGAAATGGGCCGCGTGGGCACGCTTTCGGCCTTTGCCATCATGGCGATCATCCTGGGCGGTCTGGCGCTGATCTACGGCATTGTGTTCATGGAACGCGCGCAGCGCCGCATTATCGTGCAGTATCCCAAGCGCCAGGTCGGCAACCGTATGTTCGGCGGCGAAAGCTCACACTTGCCGTTGAAGCTCAACACGGCCGGCGTGATCCCGCCGATTTTCGCCAGCTCAATCCTGCTCATGCCGGCTACGCTGGCCAGTTTCTCGGCCGCCGGCGGGCCGGAATGGCTGCAGACCGCATCGTTCTATCTGGGCCACGGGCAGCCGCTCTATCTGTTCCTGTTTGGCTCGGCGATCATCTTCTTCTGTTTCTTCTATACGGCCGTGGTCTTCAATCCCGCCGATACGGCCGACAATCTGAAGAAGAACGGCGGTTTTATTCCCGGTCTCCGTCCTGGCAAGAACACGGCCGAGTACCTCGACTACGTCCTGACCCGCCTGACGACGGTTGGCGCGAGCTATCTTGCCATTGTCTGTCTGATCCCCGAGTTCCTGATCGCTGAGGCCGCCATTCCGTTCTATCTGGGCGGCACGTCGCTGCTGATCTGCGTGACGGTGACGATGGATACGGTGGCGCAGATCCAATCGCATCTTCTGGCGCACCAGTACGAGGGCCTGATCAGGAAATCCAAGCTGAAGGGCCGCAGGCGATGAAGCTGATCCTGTTGGGCCCTCCGGGCGCAGGGAAGGGGACCCAGGCCCGCCGTCTGATGGAGAGCTACGACATTCCCCAGCTTTCCACCGGCGACATGCTGCGCGCCGTGGTTTCGCAAGGCACGCAGCTTGGCAAGATGGCCAAGGACGTGATGGAGCGGGGGGAATTGATCTCCGACGACATCATCGTGGGAATGATCGCAGAACGCATCGACCAGCCCGACTGCGCCAAGGGCTTCATTCTGGACGGCTTTCCCCGTTCCGAGCCCCAGGCCCAAGCGCTTGATGCCATGCTGGCCGAACGCGGCATGGCGCTCGACCACGTGATCGAGATGAACGTCAATGACGAGGCGCTGGTGGAGCGTATCGCCGGCCGTTTTACCTGTGCGAACTGTGGCGTGGGCTATCACGAACGATTCCGGAAGCCCAAGGTGTCGGGTGTCTGCGATTCCTGCGGCGGAACGCAGTTTCAGCGCCGCGAAGACGACAACGAAGAGACGGTGCGGTCGCGTCTGGGGATCTACCACGACCAGACCGCGCCATTGTTGCCTTATTATCGCGCTAAAGGTGTACTGCGGCAGGTCGACGGCATAGCCGGGATCGATCAAGTCACGGCGCAGATCAACGCGGTTCTCGATGGTGGAAAATAGACGATGACAACGATTGACTCATTGTGCGTCGACCCTATAATCCGCCGCCCATCCCGGAAACCAGAGCGGTTTTGCCGGCTCGTTTTCATTTGCTAAGGAGCAAATGTTTTGGCGCGTATTGCTGGTGTAAATATCCCGACCTCCAAGCGGGTCGAAGTAGCGTTGACCTACATCCACGGCATTGGCCGGACGAAGGCCAGGGAGATCTGTGCGCAGGCCCAGATTCCTGCCGAACGCCGCGTCAACGAGATGACTGATGCCGAGGTCGTGCAGGTCCGCGAGTTGATCGATTACAACTATACGGTTGAGGGTGATCTCCGCCGTGAAGTGGCCATGAACATCAAGCGTCTCATGGACTTGGGTTGCAACCGCGGTGTCCGCCACCGCAAGGGGCTGCCCGTGCGTGGCCAGAATACCCACAACAATGCGCGCACCCGCAAGGGTAAGGCGCGGCCGATCACCGGCAAGAAGAAGTAGGTCAAAAGCGATGGCACGGGAAGCAACACGCGTCAGGAGACGCGAGCGGAAGAACATCACGTCGGGCGTGGCCCATGTGAATGCGTCGTTCAACAACACGATGATCACGATCTCCGATGCCCAGGGCAACGCGATCTCGTGGTCGTCGACCGGCGCTATGGGTTTCAAGGGTTCGCGCAAGTCGACGCCCTATGCCGCCCAAATGGCGGCCGAGGATGCCGGCCGCAAGGCGCAGGACCATGGCATGCAGGTGCTGGAAGTTTTCGTGAAGGGACCGGGTTCGGGACGTGAGTCCGCCCTGCGCGCCCTTTCGGCAGTCGGGTTTCAGATCACGGCCATCCAGGACGTGACGCCGATCCCCCACAACGGCTGCCGCCCGTGCAAACGCCGCCGGGTGTGAGGCGTTCTCCGGATCAGGCCGCGGTCTGGCTCCGGCAATCGTTTGAAGAAGTTCTGAGTTGGCCCATGAGCCGGCATGCGTCGCAACGAAGCAGCGCTAGAGACAGTGAGGTCGATGGCTACATGAATAGAAACTGGCAAGGGCTGATCAAACCGAACAAGCTGCAGATTGAGGCCGGTATCGACGGCTCACGCGAAGCGACCATTGTCGCCGAACCGCTTGAGCGTGGATTTGGCCTGACGCTGGGCAACGCCCTGCGCCGCATTCTGCTCTCGTCGCTGCAGGGTGCCGCAGTGACGTCGATCCGCATCAACAACGTGCTCCATGAATTCTCCTCGATTGCGGGCGTCCATGAAGACGTGACCGACATCGTGCTGAACGTGAAGGCCTTGGCTCTTAAGGCCCACAGCGAAGGTTCGCGCCGCATGACGCTGAAGGCCAAGGGTCCGGGCGCGGTAATCGCCTCGATGATTGAGCCCAACTCCGAGATCGAGGTCATGGACGCCGATCACGTGATCTGCACGCTCGATTCCGACACCGAACTCAACATGGAACTCACGGTCGACACGGGCAAGGGCTACGTGCCCGCCGCGCAGAACCGTCCCGAGGACGCGCTGATCGGCCTCATCCCAGTCGATGCGATCTACAGCCCGGTGCGCAAGGTCGCCTACAAGGTCGAGAACAGCCGTGTCGGTCAGGTGACCGACTATGACCGTCTCGCCATCACCCTGGAGACCAACGGTGCGGTCACGCCTGAGGATGCGGTGGCTCTGGCCGCGCGCATCCTGCAGGACCAGCTTCAGCTTTTCGTCAACTTCGAGGAGCCGGAAATCCGCATTGAGCATGCCGAGCCCTTGGAGCCGGAGTTCAACTCCCATCTGCTGCGCAAGGTCGACGAGTTGGAGCTTTCCGTGCGTTCGGCCAACTGCCTGAAGAACGACAACATCGTCTACATCGGCGATCTGGTGGAGAAGACAGAAGCGGAAATGCTGCGCACGCCGAACTTCGGCCGTAAGTCGTTGAACGAGATCAAGGATGTGCTCTCGCAGATGGGCTTGCATTTGGACATGAAGATCCCGAACTGGCCGCCCGAGAACATCGAAGATCTGGCGCGTCGCCTTGAGGACCCGTTCCACTGAATTTGGCTTTGACTGCCGCGTGATGCGGCGCAGGTTGTGGAGAAAGAGAGATCACCATGCGACATCGTATGTCAGGCCGCAAGCTGGGTCGCACCAGTTCTCACCGCAAGGCCCTGTTGAAAAACATGGTTGCCGCGCTGATCAAGCACGAGCAGATCAAGACCACGCTGCCCAAGGCCAAGGAACTGGCGCCGCATGTCGAAAAGCTGATTACGCTGGCCAAGCGCGGCAATCTGCATGCCCGCCGTCAGGCCTTTTCCGCGCTGCGGGACGAAGCCATGGTCACCAAGCTGTTCGATGTCCTGGCCGAACGCTACGGCACACGCTCGGGCGGTTACACGCGCATCATGAAGGCCGGTCATCGTTACGGTGATGCCGCCGATATGGCGATCATTGAGTTCATCGACCGCGACGAGGACGCCAAGGGCCAGGATTCCGGTCCCGTCCAGTTCGACGAGGACGATGAGATGGAGGCTGTCGCCGCGTAACGCGCGGGGTTTGACCAAGGTTGAGGGGCCGGTGCCGCAGGGACCGGCCCTTTCTGTTTCGTGCTAGAAAGACTCATCCATTCGGCAAACATCGTGTTTGGCCCATGACCAGTCTCTTTGAATCCCAGGCGCCGCGTCCGCTGGCCGATCGCCTCAGGCCCAAGCGTCTGGAAGAGGTCGTGGGCCAGGATCATCTGCTGTCGCCGTCGGGGCCAATCGGGCGCATGGTGACCCAGGGGCGCATGGCCTCGACCCTGCTGTGGGGACCGCCGGGGGTGGGCAAGACCACGATTGCGCGTTTGCTTGCCGAGAAGACCGACCTGGTGTTCGAGCCGATCTCGGCGGTGTTCGCTGGCGTGGCCGATCTGCGCAAGGTGTTCGAGCGCGCGCAAGCACGGCGCAAGGACGGCCTGGGCACGCTGCTTTTCGTTGACGAGATCCATCGTTTCAACAAGGCCCAGCAGGACGCGCTGCTGCCGTTCGTCGAGGACGGCACGGTGATTCTGGTGGGCGCGACGACGGAGAATCCGTCTTTTGAGGTGAACTCGGCGCTGATCTCGCGCTGCCAGGTTCTGGTTCTCAATCGCCTTTCGACCGAGGTACTGGAGGAACTGCTGACGCGCGCCGAGGATCTGCAGGGGCGCAAGCTGCCACTGGAGCCTGACGCGCGTGAGGCACTGACCGACATGGCCGACGGGGACGGGCGCTTTCTGCTCAACATCGCCGAGGAACTGCTGTCCCTGGAGGGAGATCTCTCGCTCAACCGCGAGGTACTGGCGGGCGTCGTGCAGCGTCGGGTCCCCGTTTACGACAAAGCCGATGAGGGACACTACAACCTCATCAGCGCGCTCCACAAGTCGGTGCGGGGGTCCGATCCGGATGCGTCGCTCTACTGGCTCGCACGCATGCTGGTCGCAGGCGAGGACCCGCTTTACATCAACCGGCGTGTGGTGCGGATGGCGATCGAGGACATCGGCATGGCCGACCCCGCAGCGCTCACCCAGGCGATCGCAGCCAAGGACACCTATGACTTCCTGGGCTCGCCCGAGGGCGAGCTCGCCATCGCGCAGGCCGTGGTCTATTGCGCCACGGCGCCCAAATCGAACGCCGCCTACAAGGCGTTTGGCAAGGCCATGCGCAGCGCCAAGGAAAGCGGCAGTCTGACCCCGCCCAAGATCATCCTGAACGCGCCGACCGGGATGATGAAGGAGATGGGCTACGGTGCCGGCTATGACTACGACCACGACGCGCCCGACGCCTTCTCCGGCCAGAATTACTTTCCAGACGAGATGGGACGCCAGACTTACTACCGCCCCGTCGAACGTGGCTTTGAACGCGAAATCGCCAAACGTCTGGAATACTGGTCGAAACTGCGCCAGAAGCGGCACGAATAGAACAAGGGCAGGGATGTATGCTCCAAATGCTTTTCTTTGTCGCTGCGGGCGGTGCGTTGGGTGCCATAGGACGATATCTGACAGTTGTCGGCGTGGGCGCGGTGATGGGGCATGGCTTTCCCTTCGGCACGCTGGTCGTGAACGTGCTGGGGTCCTTCATTCTGGGGGGGCTCGTTGAGACCATGGCGCTGAAGTGGTCGTTCTCCCAGGAGGTGCGGGCGCTCCTGGTGGTCGGTATGCTGGGCGCCTTCACGACCTTTTCGACCTTTTCTCTGGATGTCATTGTGCAACTGGAGCGCGGGCATCTCGTACCGGCTGCGATCTACATCCTCTCTTCGGTCACGCTCTCGGTTCTGGCGCTTTTTGCGGGTCTGCGGCTGATGCGGGTGATCCTGACATGAGCGGCGTGCAGCATGTCACGGTGGCCCCCGGCGATGCCGACATGCGGCTGGACCGCTGGTTTCAGAAACAATTCCCGCACGTGGGCCACGGCCGTCTTTCCAAGCTGCTGCGGACCGGCCAGATCCGCCTGGACGGCAAGCGCTGCAAGGCGGGAGACCGACTGAACGCGGGCCAGGACCTGCGCCTGCCGCCGCTGCCCGATGCCGACGACACACCGCGCCCCGCTGAAGCCAAGGGATGGACACCCAGTCAGCACGACCTGGACGATCTGGTGGATCGGGTCCTCTGTCGCGACGATGCCGTTCTGGTGCTCGATAAGCCAGCGGGCCTGGCAGTGCAGGGGGGCACGGGAACCCAGCGCCACTTGGATGCCATGCTGGATGGTCTGCGGTTCGGCAGTAAGGAGCGCCCGAGGCTGGTGCATCGCCTGGACCGCGATACGAGCGGTGTGCTGCTTCTAGCGCGCACACGCCAGGCGGCCAAGGCGTTGGCGAAGAGTTTCAAGAGCCGGGATGCCGAAAAGACCTATTGGGCTCTGGTCGTCGGCAAACCGGAGATTCCGGAGGGCCTGATCAACCTGCCACTCGCCAAGAAAGGTGGTCAGGGCGGAGAGCGGGTCCAGGTCGACATGGACGAGGGACAACCGGCCACGACCGCCTACCGCATTCTCGATGCCGCTGCCCGCACGGCCTCTTGGCTGGAACTCTTTCCCCAGACCGGCCGCACGCATCAGTTGCGGGTGCACTGCAAGGCCATGGGTCATCCCATCCTGGGGGACGGCAAATACGGGGGCAGTCAGGCATTTCCCGACAAGAAGAACGTCGCCAGACGGCTCCACCTGCATGCCCGGGGGATCCGCCTGCCCAACCCGGCTGGCGGTATGCTCTCGGTTGAAGCCGAACTGCCGTCGGATCTGAAGGAAAGTTGGGATTTCTTTGGGTTTTCTATGGAATCATCATTGTGAACGGCGTTCATCTGGTGTTTTTTGACTGTGACGGCACGCTGATTGACAGCCAGCATACCATTCACACCGCGATGTCACGGATGTTTCAGTTGCAGGGACTTGTGCCGCCGTCCAGAGACGCGGTACGCCTTGTCGTGAGGCTTGCGCTAGACGATACCATCGCGATGATCGCGCCCGACTTGGATGCCGCGACAATTGCTCTGGTTGCACAGGAGTACAAGGCATCGTTCTTCGCGCTGTGTGAGCGGTCCGATCATCGCGACCACGAACCGCTGTTCGACGGCATGGCCGAGGTGGACGCCATGCCGAAGAGCACGCTGGTGATCGGCAATACGACGTTCGACATCGAAATGACCAATGCGGCCGGTGTCGCCGGGCTGGGCGTGACATTGGGGGTATCACCTTGTTTCGGCCTTGGAAGGCCGCGGCGCACGGCACATTGCCACCAATTCCGAGCATCTGGCCGCTCTGATCGCCGCAGAATTGGGGCTGTGACATGAAGCGGTTCTACAAGGTCTGCGGGGTGCGCCCGGAAGAGGGAGGTTATGTCGTCACTCTCGACGACCGGCCCGTGCGCACATCCAGCCGTATGCTGCTGACCGTGCCGACCCCGGCGTTGGCCGAGGCGATTGCTGTGGAATGGGATCAGCAGGGCGAGGAGGTGCAGCCGCTCACCATGCCGCTCATGCGTCTGGCGACCACGGCGGTCGAACGCGTCGCACCCCAGCGCCAGGCCATTCTGGACGATCTTCTGGCCTATGGTGGGTCCGATCTGGTGTGTTACCGGGCCGAACATCCCGGCGAACTGGTGGACCGCCAGAGCGAACTCTGGCAGCCGATGGTGGAGTGGGCTGCCTCGGAGCTTGATGCGCACCTGGCGGTAACCAACACGCTTGTGGCCGTGCAGCAGCCCGAACAGGCGCTCCAAGCTATGCGGTGGCCCCTGGAAGGACTCGATACCTTCCACCTGATGGCCGCCCACACGGTGACCAGTGCTACGGGATCGCTTGTTGTTACTCTAGCGCTTCTGGCCGGACGGGTCGACGGCCAGACTGCGTTTCAACTGGGTGCGCTTGACGAACTCTACGGCCTGGAAGTCTGGGGCGAGGACAAGGAGGCCCGGACACGCCTGGACGGCGTACGCGACAACGTTCTGGCTGCGGAACGGCTGTTGTCACTGGTACGAAATCCAGGATAGAGCATATCGGGTCGAATGGATCACAGATGGTTCCATCCGGCCGTGATCCGCTCTAGAACGAAGCCTCCAAGCAGGGACAGAAGGGGACCGTGCGCCCATGCAAGATGTCATCGGTGAACTTGAGCAGCGGCGCGCCCGGGCGCGTGTCGGCGGCGGCGAAAAACGCATCGAGAACCAGCATGCCAAGGGCAAGCTGACGGCGCGCGAACGCTTGGAACTGCTCCTGGACGAGGGATCGTTCGAGGAGTGGGATATGTTCGTTGAGCACCGCTGCTCCGATTTCGGCATGGACGCTCAAAAAATACCCGGCGACGGCGTCGTGACTGGCTGGGGGACGGTCAACGGCAGGCTGGTCTTCGTGTTTAGCCAGGATTTCACCGTCTTCGGCGGTTCGCTCTCGGAATCCCACGCGCGCAAGATCTGCAAGATCATGGACCGTGCCATGCAGGTCGGTGCGCCGGTCATCGGACTCAACGACAGCGGCGGCGCGCGCATCCAGGAGGGTGTGGACTCGCTAGCGGGCTATGCCGAGGTCTTCCAGCGCAACGTGCTGGCCTCGGGCGTGGTGCCCCAGATTTCGGTCATCATGGGCCCCTGTGCGGGCGGTGCGGTCTATTCGCCGGCCATGACGGACTTCATTTTCATGGTGAAGGACACCTCCTACATGTTCGTCACCGGTCCCGATGTCGTGAAAACCGTGACCCACGAGGTGGTGTCGCACGAGGAGCTGGGCGGTGCGGTCACGCATACGACCAAGTCGGGCGTGGCTGATCTGGCGTTTGAAAACGATGTCGAGGCGCTAGCCGAGGTGCGCCGTTTCGTCGATTTCCTACCCGCGTCAAACCGCGAAAAGGCGCCCGTTCTGGCGACCCCAGACCCCGTTGACCGCCCGGAAGCCTCGCTCGACAACCTGATCCCGCCCAACGCAAACAAACCCTACGATGTGAAAGAACTGATCACCAAGGCGGTCGACGAGGGGTATTTCTACGAACTCCAGCCCGCCTACGCCGGCAACATCGTCATCGGCTTCGCGCGCATGGACGGCTACAGCGTCGGCATCGTGGCGAATCAGCCCATGGTGCTGGCCGGTTGTCTCAATATCGATGCGGCTAAGAAGGCGGCACGGTTCGTGCGTTTCTGCGACTGCTTCAACATCCCCATCGTCACGCTGGTCGATGTACCGGGCTTCCTGCCTGGCGCCGATCAGGAGTTCGACGGCATCATCAAGCACGGTGCTAAGCTGCTCTATGCCTATGCTGAGGCGACCGTGCCCAAGGTCACGCTCATCACCCGCAAGGCCTATGGCGGGGCCTATGACGTCATGGCGTCGAAGCATCTGCGCGGCGACGTCAACTATGCCTGGCCGACGGCCGAGATCGCGGTGATGGGCCCCAAGGGCGCGGTCGAGATCATCTTCCGCGCCGGCTTGGACGACCCCGCCAAGATCGAGGCGCGCACGGAGGAATACAAAGAACGCTTCTCCAACCCGTTCATCGCGGCTCAGCGGGGGTTCATCGACGAGGTCATCATGCCCCACAACACCCGCCGCCGTTTGTGCGGCGCCCTGTGGATGCTGCGCGGCAAGGAACTCCAGAACCCTTGGAAAAAACACGATAATATTCCTCTATAAAATATAGTTAAGGAAAAGTGTTCAACAAAATTCTCATAGCCAATCGCGGCGAGATTGCCTGCCGGATCATCAAGACCTGCCGGCGCATGGGCATTGCGACGGTCGCAGTCTATTCCGAGGCCGACGATGGGGCGCTGCATGTGCGCATGGCCGACGAGGCCGTGCTGCTGGGGCCGCCCCCGCCGGGCGAGAGTTACCTGCTGATCGAGAAGATCGTCCAGGCGGTCCGCGGTACCGGCGCGGAGGCGGTGCATCCGGGCTTCGGGTTCCTTTCTGAGAATGCCTCGTTCGTGGTGGCGGTAGAGTCCGCGGGAGCCGTCTTCATCGGTCCGCCCGTCAACGCCGTGGCCGCGATGGGCGACAAGATCATGTCGAAGAAGATTGCCGAGAAGGCGGGCGTGAACGTTATTCCTGGCGTGATGGCCGAGATCGATTCCGCCGACGAGGCGGTGAAGATCGCCCGCGATATCGATTATCCCGTCATGGTGAAGGCCGCGGCCGGCGGCGGCGGCAAGGGCATGCGCGTGGTCTGGGACGACGCCGAGGCCAAGGACGGGTTCCGCGCGGCGCGCTCGGAAGCCGAGACCTCCTTCGGCGACGGGCGCATCTTCCTGGAGAAGTTCATCGAGAACCCGCGCCATATCGAAATCCAGCTTCTGGGAGATACCCAGGGCAACATCGTTTATCTGAACGAACGGGAATGCTCGATCCAGCGCCGTCACCAGAAGGTGGTCGAGGAAGCGCCGAGCCCGCTTCTGGACGAGAAAATGCGCAAGGCCATGGGCGAGCAGGCGGTCGCACTGGCGCGTGCCGTCAACTACTGTTCGGCGGGCACGGTCGAGTTCGTTTCCGATCAAAATAAAAACTTTTATTTCCTTGAAATGAATACCAGATTGCAGGTTGAGCACCCCGTGACGGAATGCATTGCCGGGCTTGATCTGGTCGAACAGATGATCCGTGTCGCGGCGGGCCAGGAGCTCGCCTTCGGGCAGGCCGACGTGGCGCGCGACGGCTGGGCCATGGAGGCGCGTATCTATGCCGAGGACCCGGTGCGCGGTTTCCTGCCCTCGACCGGGCGCCTGACGCGTTATCGCGTGCCTGAGGAAACCGGAGGGGTGCGCATCGATAGCGGCGTCGAGGAAGGCTCCGAAGTCACGATGTTCTACGACCCCATGATCGCGAAGCTGGTGGTTCATGCCGACGACCGTCCCGGTGCGATTGCCGCGATGCGCCGTGCGCTGGACAGGTTCGAGGTTCGCGGCGTGCGTCATAACGTCGATTTTCTCGCTGCTATCATGCGCGACGAGCGGTTCCGGGAAGGTGCGCTAACCACGGCCTTCGTCGAGGAAACTTGGCCCGACGGCTTTTCCGGAGCGCCGTGCGGAACACGCGAGGAGACGGTGCTGGCTGGGGTTGTCTTACTCGCACACCTGACCGTCCTGGCGCGCGACCGCGGTATTACCGGTACGTTCAACAGCGCGACCGACCTGCCGGAAAGTTGGGTGGTCCGGTTCGACGACCGCAAGGCCAAGGCCACGGCTCTGCTCTGCGAGGGCGGCCTCGATATGAAGATAGGCGAACGCGCGGTGCCGGTGCGGGCGGACTGGAGATTGGGGCACACGCAATTCGACGGCACGGTCGGGGACGAACCGGCCCTCGTCCAGATCGAGCGTCGGGGTACGCGCTGGGGCGTGTCCCATGCCGGTGTCACCTGTGATGTGAGCGTACTCTCCGAACGTGCCGACGTGCTGCTTGAGCGTGTGCCGGAGAAACCTCCGGTCGATACCGCGGGCATGGTGCTCTCGCCCATGCCAGGCATGATGGTCGATGTTTTGGTCGAGCCTGGGGACGCCGTGGAGGCTGGCCAGCCGCTCGCCATCGTCGATGCGATGAAAATGGAGAACATCCTGCGCGCCGAGCGGTCGGGCACCATCGGCACAGTGCATGTCGAAAAAGGCGATTCCGTCTCCGCGGACCAGCTCCTGGTCGAATTCGAAGGCTAGACGTGCCGCTCCCGACAATAGTCGACAATCGCCCCGGGGGCTCGCAAGCCTATCGAAGCCCTTGTGATCGCGGGAGTTTCAAAGCGGTTGTGAGTGCGGTATTCTTCGTTGTGGGAACGTCTCGTGGTGCGCGTGCCGTGCGCCTCCTGCAACTGGGGCGTAGAATCACAACCTTTGACATCTAGGCAGCCTTTGCGCGGTGCCGCTCAACGTTCAGCGTCGCGCTATCACATGGCGCTGTTATTCGCTGGATGTGCGCCTGCGCCCTGATCACGGGCGGTTCGGTTGCGCTGGTCCTTGGTGAATCTCTGGGACTGGGCGGCGTGGCCACGGGGCTTTGGCGGTTGGGCAGCCAGGATCCGGCGCTGGCGGGATCGGATTTCAGCGAAGACCGGATTTTCGTCAGCCTGGTCGATCAGATTCCGGTCTCCATCGGGATCGAAAACTGGTGCGCCACTTTGTTCGGTCCCGATTTTGGGAACTTCCTGACCCGCGAAAGCGGTGAAACCATCGTCGAAATCCTCCAGCCTTTGCGAGAGGGCGATAAAACGGTTGCCTTCGACGGCAGCGTTATGAGTGTGGTCGGTATGCTCAACATCATGTCCGATCATCTCGACGCGTGGAACAGGGTCCAGATCGCTGAGCAAGATATTACCGCTGAAGTCGAGGCAGAATGCGAGCGACGGACCGCCGAAGGACAGTCCCGCAAACTTTTCGAACAGTCTCCTCTGTCTATCTGTGAGAACGACTGGTCGCAGGTCAAGTTGCGCCTGGATGAGCTGCGCGCAACGACGGTGTCCATGACCTTGGCGCCTATCTTCGTGAAAACATCAATGCATTGCGCGAGCTGGTCGTGATGACGGGTATCAACACGTCCGCCGCCAAGATCTATGGCATCAAGGACGGCTAGGCGGTCATCGTCGGAGAGGTCGAGATACCCGAAAGCGTGGATGAACTGGAAAGTTCATCCACTGCATCGAGACCTTCGATCATGGCATCCACTCCTTCAATTACACAGCCGAGGAATCGGCGTTTCGTTTGACGGTCGCGCGTCAAACGGCGCGTCGAGCGGCTGTTCTTGGATCATGCGGGCCGTGTTGCCGATTACCTGATGACGCACAAGGACGAGCTGCGTGAGCCCGTCGACGCCATGTGCGCCTATGGCGTTCGCGATCAGGACGAACTGGATGTCGGTAGGGTGGTGGGTCTGTCCGAGACCTGATAGATGAGTTTGCCAGAGTTCTTGAGCAGTTGGCGCAGGGCGGCCGGACCATCCGTGGGGGCGAAACAGTCGAGATCCTCCCAGACGGCTACACTATCTGCACCCGCGGCACGATCATGGTGTCCGTGGGGTTCCGGGAGGGCTGGGCACGGGTCATCCTGACCATCGAAGACGTCACGGAAGTGCACCGCGCGCGGTCTGCGATGGAGGCCAGCGAGCGGCCGGTGTCAGGAAATGTTCAACCAATCGCCGGTCGCGATCTGGGTGGAAGACTGGTCCGGCGTGAAGGAAAAGCCGGAGGAGCTTGGGTTGCCCGATAGCCAATCGCGGGTTGACTACATCGATACGCACCCCTAATTCGTCGACGAAGCCTACGTGGCAATGAAGCTGCTCGATATCAACGACATGGTGTGGCGCCAGCGTAGGGCGGAAAGCCGGGATCCCATGCTGAAGTGGTCCGAGGAACCGATGCCGGATTCGGAACGTCGCTCGGTCACCATGATCCTTCAGGCCTTGGTCGTGGGAGAGACCCATATCTTTCTTCCCGATCTTCGCATGGACGGTTCGGAGTATTACGAGCGCGGCATTGCGTTTGTGCCGCCCGAGTTCGAACACTCCTGGAAGCGCATCATCCATGTCATGGAGGATGTCACGCCCGAGCAAACCGCGCTGTAGAAGTTCTCGTAAAGCCGCTACATGATGGAACTTGCCCAGCCAGCGGATGACGGGCCATGGCCACTATGTCCGTGGCACGAGCCGGGATTAGCTGATTGAGACGTCCGAATCGCTCAACCGGATATTTGCGATTTCAGGCGAGAACTTTCACCACGACAACTCTGTGGTCAAGGGTATCGTGCATCCCGAAGATCGCGAACGCGTGGCCAAGATCCTTAGAGGAATCTGCAAAGAGCAGGGATCCGGTCGACTTCGAGTTCCGTATCGTTCGCAAAAATGGCTCGGTGCGGTATCTGCGTGAGGTGAGTGAATTCATTCCCGACCGCTCCGGAATGAACAGTCACCGGCGCATCGGCACCATCCATGACGTGACCGAAGAGCGCCAGGCGGAAATCGAGTTTCGCGAGGCGCGAGACGAAGCCGAGCGGGTGAGCAATACCAAGACCAAGTTCCTTGCGACCATCAACCATGAGCTGCGTACCCCGCTGAACGCGATCATCGGGTTTTCCGGCGTCATTCTCGAAGGAATGTTTGGGCCGCTTGAAAACCCGCGTTATGACGAATATGTACGCGACATCAACCAAAGCGGCCGCCATCTCCTGGAACTGATCAACGACATTCTGGATCTGGCGAAGGAGGAAGCAGGAAGGCTCGAACTCCACGAGGAAGATGCCGATCTGGGCGCGATCATGGATCTGTCGGTCAAGCTTTTCTGGGAACGTGCGGAACGCTCCGGCATGGAGTTGCGTGCGACAACGCCCGAAAAGATGTCGGCCCTGTTTGCCGACAGGCGGAAAATCCTTCGGATGCTGCTCAACCTGCTGTCGAACGCCGTGAAGTTCACGCCGGAGAACGGACGCGTGGAGGTTCGTTTCGAACTGCGCGACGACGATGGCATCGCTCTCATCGTTGAAGACACCGGGATCGGCATGAGCCAGGAGGACATGGAACGGGCGTTCGAGGTGTTCGGACAGGCCGACAGCATGCTGACCAAGCGTTATGAAGGCACCGGTCTGGATCGTGCCCTGGCGCGCGCGGTCGTGCGCTTGCACGGGGGAGACCTGCTGATGCGCAGCCAGCCTGGAAAGGGAACGATGGCGACCGCTCGGTTCCCACGCGAGCATGCCCGGCTAGGGCTGCAGAGAAAGGTCAGCTGATGTCGGTTGGGGCGGAACGCTGCGTTCGTGTTGTGATCAAGGGAAAGGTGCAGGGCGTCTGGTACCGCGCGTGGACACGCGAGGAAGCGCGCGACCTGAGGCTGGATGGCTGGGTTCGCAATCGGCGCGACGGCTCTGTCGAAGCTGTCTTTTCCGGCAGCTCCGGTGCGGTCGACGCGATGATCAAGCTTTGCTGGGCAGGGCCGCCGCTGGCCCAGGTCGATGAAGTCAGCGTGGAAGATCACAGCGAAGAACCCCAACCGGGATTCGAGCAGCGCGCGACCGCTTAAATATCTTCCGGTTATTTGATCTGAGGCGGCATGGCGCCATCAAACGTCTGGTGCAGGGCCTCGTCCAGTTCCGCCATGGTCACATCCAGGCCCAGGGCCTGAAACGAGGTCACGCCGTGATCGCGAATTCCGCAGGGGACGATGCCCGAATACCGAGTGAGGTCGGGTGCAAGATTGATGGCGATGCCATGGTAGGTGACCCAGCGCCGCACGCGCACGCCGATCGAGGCGATCTTTTCCTCCTGTCCGTCTTCTCGGGTGACCCAGACACCGACCCGGTCCGAACGTCTCTCCCCGGTGATGTCAAAGCGACCGAGTGTCTCAATGACCCAGTTCTCCAGCCCTTCGACATAAGCATGGAGATCGCCGCCGCGGCGCGAAAGATCGAGCATGACATAGGCAATTCGCTGACCGGGGCCGTGATAAGTGTAGCGGCCCCCGCGCCCGGTGGAATAGACCGGTGTGTCGCCCGGGTCGAGCAGCTCGGTCTTGTTCGCGCTGGTGCCTGCGGTGAAGATGTGGGGGTGTTCCAGCAGCCAAACGGTTTCCGGGCGTGAGCCCTGCAGGATGCCCGCGACGTTACCTTCCATTTTCGCGATGGCCTGGGGATAGGCGACGGGATGTTCGCTGATTTGCCAGGTGACCGGTGTCATGGGGGCGATCTCAAGGTACTGGGAGCTTGCGAGTCTGTCTGATCTTAGCTATACGAACGCCGCTTGCCACCCTGGGCGGTCGTGGCGGAATTGGTAGACGCGCAGCGTTGAGGGCGCTGTGGGCGAGAGCCTGTGGAAGTTCGAGTCTTCTCGACCGCACCATTCACCTTTGCGAGGGCTCGATCGGCCAACGCCGACGTTGCGCGCAATTCATCGAAAATTCGTGAATTTAGCGCTAGATCGCCCTTTCTAACGTGACCCCTGACGGTCCACAATCTGCCACCCCGCATGTGCCGTTCAGGAAGTAGTCGATGACCCAGATCGAGTCGGCAGACGACGAGGCTGCACGTGAGAGCCAAGACCTCTATGGCCTCACGCCGGATCTGCTGGACGCCATTCTCGAGGCGCTGGACCAAGAGGACCTCAACAGGCTGGAAGCCTTGGTCGTGCCGCTTCATGCGGCCGATACCGCCGATCTGCTCGAGCAGATCACCGGACCGCAACGCTCTCTGGTGCTCGATGCCCTGAGACCGGAAATCGACCCGGACATCCTGGCCTATCTGGATGAACCGTCTCTGGAGGATGTGCGCGAACGCATGGGCATGGCCGAGTTCGGCCAGCTCATTGGCCAGCTCGACACCGACGATGCGATCGAGGTCATCGATACGCTCGACGAAGATGTCCAGGAAGAGATACTTGCCGCGGTTCCCGCAGCCGAGCGGCGTGTCGTTCAGGAAGGCCTGAGTTTCCCCGAAGACAGCGCCGGGCGTCTGATGCGCCGCGATGTGGTGGCCTTGCCGATGTTCTGGAACGTCGGCCAGACGATCGATTATCTGCGCGGTTCCGAGGACCTGCCCAATGAATTCTACGCCGTGTTCGTAGTCGACCCCGGTCATAAGCCGCTGGGCATGATCGCACTCGGCGACATCCTCCGGAGCAAGCGAGACGTCAAACTCCAGTCCCTCGTGGAGGGTGAGGCCACCACCGTACAGGCCGAAACCGATCAGGAAGACGTGTCTTATCTCTTCCAGCAATACGGTCTCTCGGAGGTGGCGGTTGTCGACAAGGAAGGCCGGTTGCTCGGCACCATCACGTTCGACGACATGGTCGATGTGATGAGCGAGGAGTCGGAAGAGGACGTGCTGCGCCTGGGCGGCGTTGCCGAAACCGACCTTCACGACACCGTGGTCAAGACGACGCGCAAACGTTTTCTGTGGCTTCTGATCAACCTGGGCACGGCAATCCTGGCGTCCCTGGTGATCGGGGTGTTCGAGGGCACGATCCGGGAGATTGTCGCACTGGCGGTCCTGATGCCGATTGTCGCGTCGATGGGCGGAAACGCCGGGACCCAAGCCATGACCGTCGCGGTGCGCGCTCTCGCGACCAAGGATCTCACCCGAGCCAACGCGGTACGCGTGATCGGCAAGGAGATTATCGTCGGCCTCCTCAACGGACTGCTCTTTGCCGTCGTCATGGGTGTTGTGGCCTGGCTGTGGTTCCAAGACCCCATTCTGGGTGCGGTCATCGCCATGGCCATGATCGCCAACCTGCTGGTGGCGGGCATGTCGGGTGCGCTGGTCCCCTTGATGCTCGATCGCCTCAACATCGATCCCGCCGTTGCCGCGGGCGTGTTCCTGACGGCGGTGACCGATGTTGTAGGATTTTGCGTCTTCTTGGGACTGGGCGCAGCCCTACTGCTTTAAGGGGAGGTCCGCATGATTGCCGACATCTGATTCTATTTCGACTTCTCCTCGCCCTGTGGCTATCTGGCTACGCCCCGCATCAAGAATCTGGGTGCACAGTTTGGCCGCGTGATCGATTGGCGCTCGCATCTCCTGGGAGTGCCATGAAGGCGCCCGGCTAGAAACCGTTGCTCAATCAGCCCATGCGCAGGCCTCACGCACAACACGATCTCAAGCGCATGGCGCGTGAGTTCGATGTTCCCCTGGCGCAGCCGGAGAAATTTCCGATCCACTCGGTTGTCACGAGTCGCGCCTTCTACGTTTTGAAAGACCAGTACCGCGACCGGGTGGTCGCGCTGGCGCGCCAACTCTATCTGGCCTACTGGAGGTGGGGGCGCGATATCAGCTGGCCCGGAGATATTATGCGTGAAGGCGAGGTAATCGACATGGATGGCGACGCCTTGGCCGAACGCCTGGACGGCCCGGAGGTCAAGCAGAGACTGCGCAGCGAGGTCGAGGACGCCCTGGCGCGGGGTATCTTTGTATCCCCGATGTTTGACATCGACGGCGAGTTTTTCTGGGGGATGCGATAAGTTCGATCAGATGACGCGGTGGCTTGTGTCCAGCGGCTGGTAGCCGCCCTTAGCCGTCTGCGAGAATGCCAGCGAAAATATCCCGGTCGACATTGCCGCCCGAAAGAATCAGCGCGACCTTGCGTCCTGCCATCGCCTTGCGCTCCTTGATCAGGGCGGCAAGGGGTGCGGCACCCGCGCCTTCGGCGACGTTGTGGGTATCGGAGAAGTAGAAGCGCATGGCATCGCGGATCTGATCGTCGCTGACCGTTACGATGCGCTCTACACCGGCTGCAATCTCTCGAAGAGCGTCCCGGTTGGGCACGCGGCAGGCCATGCCGTCAGCGACCGTGTCGGCGCTGCTCGTCGATACCGGCTTTCCCTTGGCGAAGGAGCGGGCATAGGTTGGGGCGTTCTCCGCGACGACTCCGACAATTGATGTGGAGAGGCTGAGCGCATCACGTGCACGCAGGGTCGCACAGATTCCCGAACCCAGACCGATGGGAACGTAAACGGCGTCGAGGTCGTCGTGCCGGTCAAACAGTTCCAGGCCGTAGCTCGCCACGCCGTCGACAAGATCGTCGTGAAACGAGGGCAGCATGTGGAGATCGTTGTTGCGCGCATGGTTCTGGGCGAATTCCAGTGCAGCCTGGAAGTCATGCCCGGCTTCGATCAGCGAAGCGCCCAACGCGCGCATTGCGGCATTCTTTTCGATCGAATTGCCATGCGGCACGACAATGGTTGTCGGCAATCTGGCGCGCGCGGCGGCAAACGCAACGCTCTGGCCGTGGTTCCCGCGTGTCGCGGCGATGACGCCTTTCGGGTTGCCCGAGCGCTTCCCGAGCCGTTCCAGATAGATCAGCCCACCGCGCATCTTGAACGCGCCTGTGGCGGTGTGGTTTTCGTGTTTGACCCATACCTCTGCGCCGGTCCGCGAACAAAGCAGAGGCCAGCAATGGCAGGGTGTCGGCGTGACCGCCTTTGTGACAAGGCCCTGGGCCTCGCGTAGTCGGGCAAGGGCCGCCATGCGTCGCTCAGGCCAGGTTCACGCGCATGTTTTCACGTGCGACGAATGCGCCTGACGACATGGCGCAGGCATCCGTTTCGACCTGCTCCATGAACCGATCCTCATGATCGGGATCGTGATGGAAAATGGCCAGGCTCTTCACGTTGGCGGCCTTACACAGGCGAATGCCTTCCTGCCAGATCGAATGTCCCCAGCCGACCTTGCCGGGGAATTCCTCGTCGGTATAGGTCGAGTCGTAGGCCGCGAGATTGGCACCTTTGATGAGACCCAGCACATCCTGGTCGAGTTTACTCATGACGTGTTCTGTGTCGGTGATGTAGCAGAAGGACTTGCCCTCGTATTCGATACGGTAGCCCGTCGCGCCATTGGGGTGATTGAGCATGGTCGTCTTGATCTTCACGCGGGGATTGTCGGGCAGGATGAAGGTGTCGCCGGCATCGAAGTCTTCGAGGGTCTTGCGCGCCAGCATCGCTTCGAGCGGAACGGGAAAATAGGGGTTCTGCATATGGTCGGCAAAGACATTGATGATCTTCGCGTTGGCCAGATGCCCGGCCATGATGTTGAATTCGCAATCTGGATGGAAAGCCGGGGTGAAGAAGGGAACCCCGTTGATGTGATCCCAGTGCGTGTGGGAGAGCATCATGGTGGCAAAGCGGATGTCCTTGCGCAGCAGCCAATAACCCAGATTGCGCACACCCGTCCCGGAATCCAGGATGATCCGGCTTCCTCCGCAGGAAACTTCGATGCAACTGGTGTTACCGCCAAATGCAATGTGCTGCGGCGACGGGCATGCGATGCTGCCGCGAACCCCCCAAAACTTTACCTTAAACGCCATGAAGATCGTTTCCTGTGTTCAGCGGGCGTTTGGCGTGGTTGCCGGGTGCCTGATTGATGGTCTCTTTCTCGCGTATGGTCCGCATTCATTCCTCCAATGAACGAGCCAACGACCGGCTGGCTGCACGGTCCTGCCACAAGAACGGCCTTCGTATGTGACGATAACCGTCCTCTAAAACCAGTGATGAGCATCACACATGCAGAGGCTGTGTTGTCATTCAACGCGCTTTTCGACAAAACAGTCGCTGGTCAACTGGCTGATCACGCGGGCGACCGTTTCGCAGGTCGTGCTCGTGCACGGCGCTCTCTTTGTGGGGAGGCATGGGATAGATGACCCAGAAACCGGCCCCGGTGGCATCGGGTTTGCTCATGCACAGCAGCTCCAGATAGACACTTTGCACTGCGCCCAGCGTGCTGAGATCCATGATGCGGTCGTCGCACGTGCGCACGATCTTCGCCAAGCGACGTACCACCGTCATAATCATGTTGGGGTGTTTGCTGGGAAGTTCCTGAAAAAGGCTGGGTGAAAGCATCGCAACAACCGATTTATGGATTGCCACGACAGTCGCCGAGCGCGGCTCGCCGTCGATGGCTGCCAGTTCGCCGAAGAAACCTCCGGACTTGACGGCTGCGTAAGTGACTTCACGACCGGACCGGGAAAAATTCACGATCCGTACCAATCCCTCGACGACCAGAAAAACACCCCGATTGTCGCTCGCGCGATCAAGAATCTGTTTACCGACCTTCACATTGCGCCAGCGCATTATCTTGTCGATCGCGTCAAGCTCGGACTGGGCAGACCATCGAACAACTCGATGGTGTCGCCAAGTTGCGCGGCGATGTTGCAGAATTCGGTCAAGTGGATCCCCCGGTACACTGTTACGTCCGTGTGAACGACAATCTCTAGCATCGAAAGCTTCGCACGTTTCATAAGAATTACCGCACAAAAGGGGCAATTGGCTATTCAGTCGGGTTTGTTTGCCAGCATGGGTCTGCGCGGATTCTCCGGCCGGTCCAGGAAGGCGGCAAGCGCGCGCAAGGCCGGTATCTCATCGGCCACGATCTTGATGCTGGCCGGTAAGGGCACGGCGATGCTTTCCTCGCCACGCAGTCCTTCCAGGACAATGCGAATCTTCTCTTCAGTTGAATACTGCTTGCGCGTTTTGCGTCGGATGTCCCCGAACGGCCTGTTCGGCGCCACCTTTCGTCGGCATGAATTCTTGTCTCATCTTCGTTCCCCCAAAGGCCTCTACGATGAGTCAAAAATCCTCCATTATGCAAAACCCTCAATCTGTCCCATTAGCGCTGACTCGGACAAATGACCGCGAAAAGGTACCACGCCACATCGTCGTATCCACCCTTTTTGAAGTAGCCGGTCCCCGCAATGCCGGGACCGATCCTGGGCGCTCCCTAATCAAGTTTGAGTTCGTTGCCGATCTGAAACTCGGCGTCCAGCGCGCCGTAGGTTAGGACGTTTCCCAACGCCAGCGATCCGCGCGTCGTCAGACCTCCCATTCGAGTGTCGACCAGACGAGGTCCGTTGGTTCCTGCACACGGTAGAGACGATCGTAAAATAGATTGGTCGCCGGATCGTTGGATAGCTGGTTGTCCCAGCCGTTTGGACGAGGAGCGGCAATGAACTCGTGAAAGATGATTTGCGTTTATTCGACATAGAACTGAGGGTCGACGATGCCCAGAGACAAACTGACACGGTCAGGCGCTTTCCGCCGGAATCAGTCACCAGACCGATGTTTGTGCGCAGCCAGCCCGCATAGAGGCGATCGTCGGGCTGGGGTGCTGCAGTGCGGATGTCGTCGGGGGTGAACATGCTCTGGGCCACGCTGATTCCGTAGCGTGCATCCCCTTCCGTATTGAAGAACGGCAGCCAATCGGCGGCACGGAGCACGACATTGGCTACATCGTTCGCCCCGCTGAGCCGCAGCCTGCATGCCGTGGGTGTACTGTTCGTCGTCGTTTGAAACGAAGAAATCGTTCTCGGCCTCGAACGTGATGATTGGTCCGGGCTCCTCGAATGCCACGCCCAATGAGCCGGCGAAGGCCGTAAGGGGCGTCAGGCACAGAAGGGCGACGATGAGTGGTGAACTGTTCAATTGAGCCTGCCTTCCAACGCATTTTCGAAGAGACGCGCAAGGTTTTCGCGGTCGAGCGAGACGGGATTGCTGGCAGCCGTCGGATCGTTGATTCCCTAGGCTACAACCTCATCCACGCGCGATGCATCCACTCCAATCTCCAGCAATGTATGTTCAATACCGATGGTCTCTCGAAGTTCCAAGACCCAGTGCATGACGGCATCGAAATTGTCCCCCGGGAGGTTCAGATAACGGGCAAGCGAGGTGAATTTCTCGGCAACTACTTCCCTGTTGAAGGCCATGACATAGGGCATGAACACGGCGTTGGTGCGGCCGTGGTGGGTGTTGTAGAGTACGCCGACGACGGGATGAGAGAGCGAATGGATGGCCCCCAGACCCTTCTGGAAGGCCGTGGCGCCCATGGTCGCGGCGACCTGCATGTTGCCGCGCGCGCCAATGTCGGACCCATCCTGAACCGCAAGGGCCAGCCAATCCTTCACCAGGCGTATGCCCTCCAAGGCGATACCGTCAGCCATGGGGTGGAAACCCGGCGCGCAGTAGGCCTCCAGGCAATGGGCGAGTGCGTCCATGCTGGTCCACGCCGTGATGTCAGCGGGTAGGTCGACCGTGATCTCCGGATCTTCGATAACGACGCCAGGAAGCATCTTGGGATGGAAGAGGATCTTCTGTGTGGTCGGACTCATCGATAATGACGGTGGCGCGCCCAACCTCCGAACCGATTCCTGAGGTTGTGGGGACCGCGACGATCGGAAGAATTCCGTCGGAATTGGCAAGCGTCCAGTTGTCGCCGCGGCCCTCGAAATCGAACATGGAGCGGGATTGGCCGGCCATGAATGCGATGGTTTTACCGGCATCCATCGCGTTGCCGCCGCCAAAGACAATGACGCCGTCATGTCCGTCTTCGCGCAGGACTGAAAGACCGCGCTCAACATCGGCGCCGATCGGGTTGCCCTGGAGTTCCGAAAACACGGTGGTGGGCAGACCAGCGGCTTCGTTGGCCGTCACCGCATCGGCAATCATGGACAAGCCTGCGATGCCCGGATCGGTCACCAACAGAACATGGGTCATGCCCAGTGAGCGGCAAGCCTCCGCAAGCTCCGAGATACGGCCCGGGCCGAAACAGATGACGGTCGGAAATCCCCAGTTCGAGGCTGCGCTGGCGCATGATGTCATGACGGTACACTCTGAGATTTGTGAGGGCTCTTCGTTTGCCCCGGCCCGGTGCATGATGCAAGATAACACGATGGCACCCTAAAGAATTGCGAAGACAATTGAGCGTCATACCTGTCATCATCGATTGCGACCCGGGCAAGGATGACGCGTTCGCCATCTTTCTCGCTCTGGCCTGCCCCGAGGCGCTCGATATCCTGGCGGTCACGACGGTGGCGGGAAACGTACCCGTCGGACTCACGACAAAGAACGCGCTGCGTATCCTCGAAGCGGCGTCGCGGCCCGATGTTCCCGTGTTCGCTGGCTGTGCCCGGCCCATGTTGAAAACCCCGGAAACTGCGGAAGAAACCCATGGAATCGATGGTCTGGGGGGATCCAGACTGCTCGAACCATCGATTGCAAACCGGAACGAGCACGCCGTGACGGCTCTGATCGGGTTGCTTGATGAAAGTCCTCGACCGTTGACCATCGTCGCCATCGGACCTTTGACCAACATTGCGCTGGTCCTGATCGCGCGACCGGATCTGGCCGAAAAGATTGCGCATCTAGTGGTCATGGGAGGCGCGCAGGGACGCGGCAACATGACGCAGTATGCGGAGTTCAACATGTATGTTGATCCCCACGCGGCGCATGTCGCGATGTCGGTTTGTGCTCCAATCACGCTTGTCACGCTTGATACGACACGGAACCTACGTCCGCCCATAGGCTGGTTTGAGGTTATGGAAGGCGCCAACGGGCCAGCCAGCGTATTGGCCGGCATGTGGCGTGAAGCGCCGGTCGCGCTTTATGACGTGGCGGCCATCGCCTTGCTGCTCTGGCCCGATCTGTTTCATCTGGAAGCATGCGCCGTTCGTGTGGTCTGCGACGGCGAGCGGGTCGGTCAGACCGTGATCGACGTGGGAAAGGGCAGGAACCTGCTGCTGACGAGGATCGACGACGCGGAACTTCTCAAGCGGATATCGGATGCCTTGTCCAACTCAAAAGTGTTTTTATAGCAATTACTTGGGGTAGACTGTTGATATACCATCTTTACGGAAGCGTCGGGTCTGCCAGCATGGCGCCGCAGTGCGTGTTCGAATTCGCGGAGATCGACTACACCTTCACGGAGGTCGATTTCTCCGGGCCAGAACGCGATCCTGAATACCTCGCGGTCAATCCCTATGGACGGGTGCCGACACTTCTCATCGACGGCGAGCCGATGTTCGAATCGGCGGCGATCTGCTTCTACCTGGTCGACCGGCATCCCGAGGCCAAACTGGCTCCCGCCGTTGATGCAACCGAAAGGCCGGGTTTCCTGCAATGGCTGGTTTTCCTGACGAACACGCTGCAGGAATACATGCTTCAAGGGTTCTATCCCGAACGCTGCACCACGGACGCCGCGGCTGTTTCCGGCATCCAGGCAGCAACCAGGGGCAGGGTCGACCGGGCGCTGGGCGTGGTCGACAATGCGCTTTCGGGAGCCGGGCCGTACCTGACGGGCCAATCCATGAGTGTGGCCGATATCTACCTAGCGATGCTGGTGACCTGGTATGAGCCACAGGATGAACTCGCCGAACGGTTCGCCCATGTTCATGCCAACGTCTCCCGCGTGCGCAGTCACGACGCGATCGAAAAGGTCCTGGGGCAGGAATCGGCGCCGGGCTGATTTCCGCGGGCCGGAGTTCAGGCGACCCGGTCGGGCGGCTCCTGACCAGCGAAAAATGCATCCAGATTGTCGATCGCCCGAAAGCCCATGGCATCGCGTGTCGCCATGGTGGCGCTGCCAAGGTGGGGCAGGAGAAACGCGTTGGTAAGCTCGCGGTAACCAGCGTGAATATTGGGCTCGCCGTCGAAAACATCGATGCCTGCGGCAAAGAGTTTGCCCGATTTAAGCGCTGCGATAAGGGCCTCGTCATCGACCACATTGCCGCGCGCCGTGTTCACCACGACTGCGCCGTCGGGAAGCCTGGCAATACGCTCGGCGTTCAGGAGCTTCAGGGTATCCGGGGTCGAGGGACAGTGAATGGAGAGCATGTTGCTGACCGCAAGCAGGTCATCGAGATTTTCATGAAACGTTGCGCCGAACTCCTGTCCTGGCGCGAGCCGCGAACGGCTGTGATAGTGCACTTCCATTTCGAAACCGGCCGCGCGGCGCGCGACGGCCTGCCCAATTCTGCCCATCCCGAGGATGCCGAGGCGATTTCCCGTGACATGCTCGCCGCGCATGGCCGTGGGAGCCCAAGCGCCCCATGTCGCCTCGCGAACCATGCACTCGCCCTCATAAGCGCGCCGCGCCGCGCCCAGTAGCAGTAGCATGGCAATATCGGCGGTCGCATCGGTCAGCACGTCCGGTGTGTTGGTGACGACGATGCCGCGCTCGCGGGTCGCACCGACATCAATGTGTTCGTAGCCTACGGAGAAGGTTGCGATGGCCTTCACGCGTTCGTCGAGCCGCCTGATCACATCGGCCGTCATCTCGTCGGTGGGACAGGGAATGATGGCATCGGCGCCGCGGCTGCCTTCGACGACCGCATCGCCGTCGGGCAGATGGTCGTCGGCGTTCAGGCGAGGATCGAAATCGCGTTTCAGACGGGCCTCGACTGCTTCCGGTAGCCGCCGCGTTGCGTAGACAATGGGTTTTGACATCTCGATTTTCCTGAAGCTGTAGGTTCTGATTGAATTTGCCCGGTCGGGCGTACTTAATGGATGCCATGTCTCTACGCAAAACCTTCCTGACGTCTGTCACGCTTGTGCTGACCGTGGTCAGCACATCCGCGGTATCCGAATCCATCACCCTGCTGCCCTACCGGGCAGTCTACGAAATGACCCTGGAGAGCGGCGGTGACGCCATCGGGCTCGTCTCGATCCATGGCGGACTCGTCATCGAGGTCGAGGACCGCTGCGATACCTGGAGCGTGAGCCAGCAGGTCATCATGCAAATCGTGCGTGAGGACGGCACACTGCTGACCACATCGACCTATGACTCGTTCGAAGCCAAGGACGGCTCCTGGTACCGCTTCGAGGACGAGACCATCAACCAGCCAGGCCCCAACGAGCGTTCGGCGGGCGAGGCGATTACCGCAACCGGCTCCAATTCGGCCAGCATCCGCATCGAAGAACCCGAGATGTCGCGCCACGACATGCCTGCCGAAACGTTGTTTCCCATGGAACACATGCGGGACATTCTGGAGCGTGCCGGTGAGGGGGAGCGCTTCCTCAGCCATGTGGTCTTTGACGGGACCGACGGTTCGACCGTGAACGACGTGACGACCGTGGTGGGCAAGCCCGAAACCATCAATGAGCATACCGCCTGGCCCGTGCGCCTGGCGTTCTTCGACCATGGCGGCGAAGACGAGCTGCCGACGGTGGAGATCAATGCCCTGCTGCGCGACGATGGTGTCGCACTGGATCTGGCGTTCGACTACGGCGATTTCATCATCCGCTCGGATCTCAAGGAATTGAGCGATGTTTCGGGGAACGGCTGCTAGCCTCCTTCGCCTTCCTCGGGCCACAGCCAAGCGGCGCCGCGCACACCGCTGCTGTCGCCGTGCTTGGCCGGAACGATACGGGTTTCGATGACATCGGAGAAGACCGAGCCGGTCAGCAGAGCAGGGACACGGTCGTAAAGGCGTCCGATCTTGGAGAGACCTCCGCCCAATGCGATCACGTCGGGGTCGATGACGTTGATGATGCTGGCGAGTGCGCGGGCCAGACGTTCCTCATAACGCTGCATGGTGGCCAGTGCCGGCGGATGTCCTGCCTCAGCCGCTTCAACGATCGCCGGTGCCGTGAGCGCCTCACCGGTGTGAAGCCGGTGATCGTTAATGAGCGCGGGGCCTGAGAGGAACGCTTCGTTGCAGCTCTTTTTTCCGCAATAGCAGTCGGGCAGGGGTGCGGCCATGGAGTCGGGGCCGGGAAGGGGATTGTGTCCCCACTCGCCGCCCACCAGGTTGCGCCCCTCGATCAGTTTGCCGTCGAACACGACTCCGCCCCCCACACCCGTCCCCAGGATGACGCCGAAGACGCAGATCGCGCCCTCTCCGGCGCCGTCGGACGCTTCGGAGAGAGCAAGGCAATTGGCATCGTTGGCGATCCGGATGTCGCGCCCGGTCGCCTTGATGAGATCGGTGTGGATGTCGTGCCCGTTGAGGCAGGTTGAGTTGGAATTTCGCACCAGGCCGGTGCGGGGAGAAAGCGACCCCGGCATTCCGATGCCGATGCGGGATATGCGGCCGGTCCCGGCCTTTTCCTGCAGGGCGCCGATGAGGTCGTCAATCATCCTCAGAATTGCTGCGTAATCGTCGTCCGGCGTGGCGACCCTCAGGCGGACCCGCTCCGATCCGTCGGGCGCGAGCACGAGGCCTTCGGTCTTGGTGCCGCCCAGATCGAGGCCTATTCTCACGGTTTGGGCCGGTGACCGGATTGATCGAGATGGGTCTCGATATAGGTGCCGATCTCGGGCCAGTCGAAGGCACGATGATGGCTGGCCTCCGCGGGGCCAAGAAGCTCTGAAAGCCGTGGGTCACCGATGAAATGGATACGCCTGACGTGGTCGGCCACGCTGGCCACATCGCTGTGATGGCTCGGCGCGTCATCAATGAAGAACACCGGCGCCGTTGTGCGCTCGGCAAGAGCCTTGACTGCCGCGGCCTTGGAACCCTCGTTTGAGATGATCGGAAAGCCGATGCCGTGGGATGCGAGCGCATCGGCACGGTCCTGACGCTGGGCATGGGGAACGTTGGTCAGCACGACAACATCCATGGTTCGGCTGAGGCGTTGCAGGGTTGGCGCCGCACCCTTGATGATGGCCATGGATCGGGTGTGATGGACAAAAAACGTTCCGATGAGCTCTCGAACGATGTGGTTCTCGACCGGATTTCCGGTCGCCTGGTCGATGATGTTGCCGTTCAGCCGGGAAGAGGCCCAGTTGAAAAAGGTGCCATGATCGTCGAGATGTCGCTCGAAGCTTTTCATGAAAGCGAAAAGGACTTCGTCGGCGTCGGTGATCAGGAGAGGGCGGTCGGGAGCGACCTTGATGCCCGAAAGTTGGGATTCGAGCCCATCGGGGGCGTCATTATTGCGCATTTTTGCTGCCATGAACCAAGCTTTGGGTCCCGTGACTACGATTGATGGCGCAACCTATGCCAAAAGAGCGCTCAAACAAGTCCGCCGCTGCGGGATTCGGATCGGGAAGCGTTCGCGTAGCGCGATTATCCATGCATCTGGCGGCTGGACAATGATCGGGGATAATTGATGGCCAAGATCAGTACTCATTGTTAAAGACAGTGAACTGAACATGAAGCTCTTCAACGATTTGCTCGATGCGAATGGCTTTTGCGTCCTTCAGGCGGTCAACTGCGAAGAAGCCTTCGCCAAGGCCAAGGCACATCACCCCGACCTCATCATCATGGACGTTCAGTTGCCTGAGGTTTCCGGACTGGAGGTTACGCAGTGGATCAAGGCCGAGGAAAGCATTTCCGACATTCCCGTCGTTGCGGTCATGGCGCTGACCATGAAGGGCGATGAGGAAAAAAAGGTCTTGAGCGTCGGTTGCGACGCCTAACATCGCAAAGCCGATCTCGGTTCACCAGTTTCTCGAAACCGCGCGGAAGTTCCTGGGTTGATGGGGGCATTGACATGACCGGCCGCATCCTTGTCGTCGACGATCAACCGCTAAACGTCAAACTCCTCGAAGCGAAGCTGACGAGCGAGTATTACGACGTGCTGACCGCTTCGGGCAGCGCGGCAGCGGTTCGCATGGCGACGTAGGAGCGGCTGGACCTGATCCTGCTCGATGTCATGATGCCCGACATGGACGGCTATGAAGTCTGCCGCATTCTTCGCTAGCAGCCCGAAACCATGCATATTCCGATCGTCATGGTGACGGCGTTGTCCGATACCGCAGATCGCGTGCTCGGCCCAGAGGTCGACGCGGACGACTTTCTGACCAAACCCGTGGACGATCTGGCGCTGTTTGCACGCGTTCGCTCGTTGCTGCGGTTCAAGGTCACGTTCGACGAACTGCGCTTGCGGTTTGGCGTCGACGACACCGCCTAGCTAGATAGCATGGAGCCGATCCGGAACGAGTCCCTGCACGACAGTCACATCCTGCTTCTGGAGGATTTCGATTCCAGGGCGCGCATGCAGGTGCGGCGCAAGCGCTATCAAGACCGCTTGCGCACCAATCTGGAAGACGGCGTCTCGATGGCGGCGCTGGACGAGCTCAGCAAACTTCACAACAGGCGGTATCTCACCACCTACCTCAATCGCGAGTTCGAACGCGCACTCCAGACCGGAAAGCCCTTGTCGCTGATCATTCTGGATGTCGACCACTTCAAGAAGGTGAACGACACCCATGGGCATGCCGTGGGCGATGTGGTCTGGTCGAGCTGGGCAAGCGGATGATGCAGCTTGTTCGCTCAAGCGGTCTTCCCACGCGTTACGGTGACGAGGAGTTTGTCGTCGTCATGCCGGAAACCGAACCTGCTGTGGCGAGAGCGGTTGCGCCATGGCATGGCCGAGAAGCCCTTCGAGGCGGTCAAGGACGACCTCATGCTGGACATCACGATCAGCGTCGGCGTGGCTAACCTGACGGACAATGTTGCCACGCCCGGGACGATCTATTCCGGTTGGCCGACGATGCCCTCTACAAGGCCAAGGCGGGGGAAAGGAAGCAGGTCGTCACGGCCGCCTGATTGCCGTGACTAAAGCCGCTTGGTCAGCAGATTGACGGAAAACGATATGAGCTTGTCCCGATCGTCGAACCGGAAGCGGATAGTTCAGGTAAAGCCGTAAATTCCCTCCGCCATGGCCGTCTCGCGCCGTGGCGGCGGCACGAACAGAAACCAGACACAATCAAGTACCTGCGCAGAGGGTTGCCGGCAATCGCGCACGTTGGTGTTGCCGCCGATGGAGTCGCCCCGCGCGAACTCGCGTCTTGCCACGCGATCACGCAGCCTTTCAAAGGTCTCCAGAACCCCCGCTCGGGAGCTTGCGAGAGGAAAGGCCTCGGCCAGATCCAGGTTGAGATATCGAAGACCATTCTTCCTATCTTCCAGTGCAAGAAGACCGGCAGCCTCAAAATCGACACCGGGAGAAGCGGCCCACGTGCCATGATGGGCCGCATGGAGGCCAAACAGCAATCCAAGGGCGCGTTCATGCCTCAGGCATGGAACATGCCCTGTCCACGGTTCAAAACGGCGGATCGGGCGTCGCGAAATTGTGATCGTCCGGCCACACGCGATAACCGGAAACCGGATCACTTCAGCTTGGTTTCCTTGAACGTGACATGCTTGCGCGCGACGGGATCGTATTTGCGGAACGACATCTTTTCGGTCTGCGTGCGCGGATTCTTCTTGGTTACGTAGTAGTAACCGGTGTCCGCCGTGCTCTCGAGCTTGACGAGAATGGTGGTCGGTTTGGCCATGGCTTTTCGGTCCTGAAAGAGAGAGGCGGAAGATAGCTCCAACCGGCCCGGTGTCAAGCCTCACGCGCCCTGGCCGCGCGCCAGCCGGTTCGCGCGCGTCGCCTGGCGCCAGGCCGCGAAGACGCCGTAGATCATGACCACGACCACCAGGGAATAGGGGAAACCGCTGGGTCCGGCCTGATCCATGGTCGTGCCGACAACCAGGGGACCGACCATGCCGCCGACGCCGAACAGGAGAGAGAACACCGCGTTGGCGCCGATCAGTTCGATGTTGCGAAACCGCTCGCCCAGCAGGGTAATGCCGACGGTGAAAATCGCGCCCATGGAGCCACCCCAGGTCGCGACCAGGACCCACAGCACAAGGGCTTCGGGGTGGCGCCAGGAGAAGGTTCCTGCATACAGCATATGTGGGAAGAGGAAGATCGCCGCGGCGAGCACGAACACGCAGACGACCAGAAGCCATCCGCGATCGACCTTGTCGGCCAGCCAGCCGACCGGATACTGGAAGAAGATCGCGCCCACCGAGCCGACCCAGATGACGGCATAACCGATCTGGCGGAAATCCGTGCCCAGAACATCCATGGTGTAGAGATGGGCGAAGGACTGCATGCCGCCTTCCACCACACCGAACATGGCCGAGGCTAGCAGGACCGTGGGAGCGGCCAGGAAGACGATCCAGAGGCGCACGCCCAGGGCGTCGAACCCTTCCTGCTGGGACAGATTGATGTCGATCCTGCGCGTGGGAAGCAGGACCAGACCTGCGATTCCGACCGCGATCAGCCCGCACATGAAGGGCCACACCGATGCCGGATCGAGCTGGGAACCCAGGATGGGTCCCACGGCCCAACCCGCCATGCCGACCGTGCTGTAAATGCCCAGCCAGCGGCCGCGGACACGGTCGTCGAGGATCTGGTTGACCCACGTATCGCCGGCGGTGAACAGCAGCGAGTTGCCGATGCCGAGCAGAAAACGCAGAACCAGCCAAGCCCAGTAATCCCGCATGAAGGGCAGCAGGATCAGTATGGTTGCGGCAAGGCCCAGGCCCAGAACGATGGTGCGGAAAAACCCCAGGCGCGGGATGATCCGCGTCGCCAGGAACGCCACGACCACGATTCCCGCAAACTGGGCAGCCGCGTTGATGCTGATGGCGGTTTCGTCGAAACCCTGATTGCGCAGATATTCCGACAAGATCGGCCAGGTCAGCGAGCTGGTGGTCGCGACCACCGCAAGGGAAGCGATGAGTGCGATCAGGCAGCGTATCCTGTCACGTGGGCTAAGCACGGTTTCAGACGTCATCGATGCGCTGCCGGTTACGGACGTAGCGCAGAAACGGTACGGTCTCCTGCGGTCTGCCGGCCTCCCGGTTGTGCCAACGGTCGCGCGCCCGGTTGAGCACGAACTCCGTGACGTCGACGATGGGAAGGCGGTGCGCCGCATCCAGCGCGACCCAGTGCAGGTCTTCGAGCTCTCCGTCCTGGAGCAGGTCGCCACGCGCGTCGTTGGCGTCGATCAGGAAGAACCGGGTATTGAAGCGCTTGTGCGACATGGTCGGGGTTAGCGCCCGGGCGATGTAATCCATGCGCGCGAGGTCGGGGAGGGAGCCTTCTTCGCGCAACGCATCCCAGAACGGCGTCGCCGGAGCGTCTTCGAGCGTGGTTGTGTCGGCGTCCCTGGAGATGAGATAGCCGGTTTCCTCATGGATTTCGCGCAGCCCGGCCAGTGCAAGAGCCAGGGCGGAGGTCGCCGGTGTGTGCCGGCGCAGATGACGCTCGGTTTCAGGATCCAGCGCCAGACCTTCGACGGCCCGGCGATCCGCGGCGTCCACGCGTCCTCCTGGGAAGACATAGACATTGGGCAGGAAGCTGGCGCGTTTGCGCCGGCGCCCCATCAGCACTTCCGATTTGGCGCCTTTGCCGCGAATCAGAACGACACTTGCGGCGTCGCGCGGGCGAACCGGCCTGGATATCTCGTCACTCATGAAAACCGCCAGACATCAGCCAGCGCGATGCTGGCGATTCACGTCATGGAAGCAAAACCGGGGTTTCGCGAATCAGCGCTGGCTGACGATGTCGCGGCCGGCCTTGGTCAGTCGGCAGACAAGCCAGTCGGGCTTGATCGGATTGGTCACCCAGGGTTCGGCCCAGCCCTGCTTGATGCAGCTTTTGATCGTGCGGGGATCAATCTCGCGTCCGTCCTCGTCAAACAGGGGAAGTTTGCCGCCCGCCTGGTCAAGACCGCGCTCCAGCCAACGCCTTTGTACCGGAGAGGGACGGACCTGTTCGTTGCGTGGTTCCGAGCGAACCGCGGATGTTGCCGCCATAATGCTACCCCCTGGATGCGGAGCGCCTTGTCCGCTGGTGCAATGATTATATGCCGAATTGGCGCAATCGCCAAACCGCCTCGTCTAACGCCGTTTCGGCTTTCCTTGTCCCTTGCGGCGTTGCGATCCTTCCCTGTGTGTCGCCCCCCGCGCGCCGCGCTGTTCAACGCCGCCATCGACCAGGTCGAAGCCGACAGATGCGCAAACGGCATCGGCTTCGACAATCTTCACCATGACCGGATCGCCCAGCCGGTAAACTACACCGTGGCCTTCCAGTTCGTGGCGCTCTTCGTTGTGGCGGAACGGGCCGCCGGGCAGGCGGCGCGCAGGGAGCAGGCCATCGGCCTGCACGCTGTCGAGGCGCACAAATACGCCGAAGCGGCCGACGCCCACGACGCGTCCGGGCATCTGCGCGCCGATCCGTTCGGCCAGGAATTCGGTCAGGTAGCGGTTCATGGCGTCCCGCTCGGCCTTCATGGCGCGGCGCTCGGTCGCCGTCAGGTACACGCCCATCTTGTCGAAACCGGCATCGGAATCGGGCGGCAGACCGCCGGCACCCAGACGGAGAGTCCGAATCAGGGCGCGATGCACCAGAACATCGGCATAGCGCCGGATGGGTGAGGTGAAGTGGCAGTAGCTGGCGAGTCCCAGGCCAAAATGCCCGATGTTGTCGGGTGCGTACTGCGCTTGCGACTGACTGCGCAGGACCGCTTCGTTGACCGCGTCCTTGTGATCGGTCTTCGACACGGTCCTGAGAAGCCGGGCGAAGTCGGCTGGACGAAGCTGGGGAGTCTTGCGCAGCGAAAGGTCCAGGCTCTGAAGATATTCGCGCAGACCCTGTGCCTTCTCCGGCGTGGGCTGGTCGTGAATGCGGTACATCACCGGCATGTTGCGTTCGGCAAGCTGATTGGCCGAGGCGACATTGGCCGCGATCATCAGCTCTTCGATCATCTTGTGGCTGTCGTGGCGCTGCCGCAGCGTGATCTCGGCGATCTTGCCGTCCTCACCGATGAGCACCTTGCGTTCCGGCTTGTCGATGTCGAGCGCACCGCGCTCAACCCGGGCATGGCTGAGCGCCCTGTATACACCATAGAGATGGTCGATGAGTCCTGTCGCCGGATCTTTCGTCTTGTCGGAAGGGTGGCCGTCCGCGTGTGCCTGGACCTCATCGTAGGTGAGGCGGGCGGCAGACCGCATCAGGCCGCGCACGAACTGCCAGCGGTGCAGTTTGCCCTTTTCGCCAATCCACAGGTGCACCGCCATACACGCGCGGTCCTCGCCGGGACGCAGGGAACAGAGATCGTTCGAGAGTCGTTCGGGCAACATAGGAACGACACGGTCGGGGAAGTAGCAGGAATTGCCGCGCCGGAAGGCGCCGCGATCCAGTTCGCTTCCGGGACGGACATAATGGGCGACATCGGCGATCGCCACGATGGCATGCCAGGCAGCGCCATGCTGGTCCGTGGGTTCCGCGAAGATCGCATCGTCATGATCGTGCGCGTCGGAATCATCGACGGTGACCAGCGGCAGGTTGCGCAGGTCTTTGCGTTTGCCAAGGTCTGTGACAGGCTGGGCCTGTTCGGCCTCGGCGATGACCGAATCGGGAAAGCGCGTGGGAATGCCATGGGTCGCGATGGCGACCAGACCGATGGCATCGGTATCACCCCACTTCCCGATGCGCCGAACCACGCGCGCGGGCACCGGACCGAACCGCTTGGCCGACAGGGGTTCGGCCAGAACCAGATCTCCGTCTTCGACTGTGATGTCGGGTCCCAATTGCGCGTTATACTCGCGCGCCAGACGCCGGTCAGTCGGCTGGACGCGGTCGCCGTGCGGTGTGCGGCGGAACAGGCCGACGATCTGTTCGGTCCCCTTGTCCATGATGCGGCGCACGCGGCCGTCATAGCTGCCGTCGGGGAGCTTGCGCAGGTTGACGATGGCGCGTTGTCCGATGCCCGGTGCGGGATAGGTGCGCCGGCCGTGCATGGGCTTCAGAACGATCTTGGGCAGTGCACCCTCTCCGCGCCACATGACGGGCTCGGCGATGGCCTGACCCTCCTCATCGAGTTCGATCACCTCGACGAGAAGTCCCGATGGCAACTCATCTGCCATCTGCAGACGTCGTCCTGCCGTTCGACCGATCACGCCTTCGTTTTTCAGATCGCGCAAAAGGTGGTTGAGCGCGGCGCGCTTCGGACCGCTGTGAATGCCGAACGCACGGGCAATCTCGCGTTTGCCCACGCGGCCGGGACTATCGGAGATGTAAGTCAGCAATTCGTCGCGCGAGGGAAGACCTCCGCCGTCAGCTTTTTTCTTGGCCATCGGATGCCGCTGCGCTCGAAGACTTCTTTGCCGTACTCTTCCTTGCGGCTGTTTTTTTCTTGGCCGGCGTCTTTTTCTTGGCAGCTTTCTTCTTCGACGGTTTTTTCTTCGCTGATGGCTTCTTGGCGCCCTTGGCTTCCAGCTTCTTGGCCAGAAGCCCCAGTGCCATTTCCATCGTTACGTCTTCGGGCTCCACGCCCTTGGGCAGCGATGCGAAGGTGCGTTTGTGCGCGACATAGGGACCGTAACGCCCTTTCTTGACCTCGACGGTGGCCTTGTCCTCCGGGTGTTCGCCCAGAACCTTGAGGGGAGGGGCGGCCCGTCCACGATTACCGCCTTTGGCGGCGTTCTCGGCGATCACGGTAACCGCACGGTTGAGGCCGATGGTCAGAACGTCGTCGTCCTTGGGCAGCGAAACAAACTTGGGTCCGTGCTTGAGATAGGGGCCGTACCGGTTGATGCCCGCCAGGATGGTTTCTCCACCCTCGGGATGCCTACCGATGTTGCGGGGAAGGGAAAGCAGGCGCAGGGCGATCTCAAGGTCTACCTGGTCGGGCGACATGTCCTTGGGCACGGCAATGCGGGGCGGCTTTGTCTTGCCCTCGGGCTCCCCCTTCTGAATGTAGAGACCGTAGGGTCCTGGGCGCAGGGTCACCGCAAGCCCGGATTCGGGGTCGTCACCCAAATGCTTAGGCCCGTCGGCGGCCGACGTGTCGTCTTCTTCGCCGGCGACAAGCTGACGCGTATAGCGGCAGTCGGGATAGTCGGAGCAGCCCAGGAAGGCGCCGAATTTGCCAAGCTTCAGACCGATCTTGCCCGCCTCGCAAAGCGGACAGGTGCGCGAACTCGCGCTGCCGTCCGATCCCTTGGGGAAGATATGATCTTCCAATACCTTTTCGATCTCGGCCAGAACGGTGGGCCGTTCGAGTTCACCGGCTTCTTCCACCGCCATGTGGAAGGCGTTCCAGAAGTCGCGCAGAACCTGCTTCCAGTCCACGTCACCGTTGGAGACCCGATCCAGTTCTTGTTCCAGGCTTGCCGTGAATCCGTATTCCACATAGGTGGGAAAGAAGGATTCCAGGAAGGCGGTCATCAGGCGTCCGCGGTCTTGGGGCACGAAGCGTTTTTTGTCGAGCACGACATAATCGCGGTCCTGTAGGACGCCGATGGTCGAGGCGTAGGTAGATGGCCGTCCGATGCCCAGTTCCTCCATGCGCTTGACCAGGCTCGCCTCGGTGTAGCGGGGCGGAGGCTCGGTGAAGTGCTGATCGGGCCGGACTTCGCCGGTCTTCAGCCTTTCGCCTTCCTGGACATCGGGCAGACGGCGCTCGCTGTCGTCGTCCTCGTCGCTGGGATCGTCGCGATCCTCGCGGTAGAGGCGCATGAAGCCGTCGAACGCGATCACCGAACCGGTTGCCCGCAGGACCACGTCGTTGCCGGGTGTCGCGATATCGACGCCGACTTGGTCGAGCAGCGCGTGTTCCATCTGGCTTGCCAGGGCACGCTTCCAGATCAACTCATAGAGCCGCCGGCCGTCGTGATCTAGGTGACGCGCCATTTCGTTGGGCGTGCGTTCGAAATCGGTCGGACGGATCGCCTCATGGGCTTCCTGGGCATTGCGCGTGGAAGAGCGGAAGAGGCGGGGTTTTTCGGGCAGGTAACGGTCGCCGAACTCGCCGCGGATCAGGTTGCGCGCGCCGTCGATGGCCGTCTGTGAAAGCACGACGCTGTCGGTCCGCATGTAGGTGATGAGACCGACCGTCTCGTCGCCCAGATCAATACCTTCGTAGAGTTTCTGGGCAACCTGCATGGTGCGTCGCGCTCCGAAACCCAGTTTGCGTGAGGCCTCCTGCTGCAGGGTTGAGGTGATGAAGGACGGTTGGGAATTGCGCTTGACCTGCTTGCGCTCGACCTTGGCGGCCGTGAACGCGCCTTCGCGTACCCGGCGCGCGGCAGCTTCCGCACTCGTGCGGTTGCCGAGTGCGAACTTGTCGAGCTTGGTGCCGTCAAGCTGGGTCAGACGGGCGACCAACTTGCCCCCGGCGTCTTTCAGAAAATCGGCTTCGACGGTCCAGTATTCCTGGGGCACGAAGGCTTCGATCTCCGCTTCGCGGGCGCAAATCAGACGCAACGCCACCGACTGCACGCGTCCGGCCGAGCGGCTGCCCGGCAGCTTGCGCCACAGCACGGGCGAGAGATTGAAGCCGACCAGGTAGTCGAGCGCTCGTCGCGCCTGCTGGGCGTTGACGAGGTCCATGTCGATCTGGCGTGGATTAGCGATTGCGTCCTGCACGGCGTTCTTGGTGATTTCGTGAAACACGACGCGGCCGATGGGCTTGTCCTTCACCGCCCCCTTTTCGGAAAGCCAGTTCAGGACATGCCAGGAAATCGCCTCGCCCTCGCGGTCGGGGTCTGTCGCCAGAACGAGACTGTCGGCGCCGCGCAGGGCATCCGAGATGGCTTTCAGCGGTTTGCGCGCACGCTCGCCGGTCTCGTAGATCATCTCGAAGTCTTTTTCGGGCAAAACCGATCCGTCCTTGGGCGGCAGATCGCTCACATGGCCGTAGCTCGCCAGGACCTTATAGTCGCTGCCCAGGTACTTCTCGATCATCTTGGCCTTGGCCGGCGACTCGACGACAACGACATGCATGGGGCGCCTCTGGAACTATGTGAATGTCAAAAACCGGGGCCGCGATCAACGTGAAATCAGGGAAATTCGGTTTCCCGGATGCCGCTCGATACGGCCCGCGAGCTCGAGTTCCAGCAGCAAAATCTGGGCCTCGGACGGGGTTACTTGGCACCGGCGTACCAGTTCGTCAACCTCGACCGGGCTGCTTCCCAACGCGGAAAGCAGTCGGTTCTGACCATCTTCCCCGTCAAGAGGTTCGGAGGAAACAGGGCTTGTATCAAAGAGCTCCGGTTCGCTTTTCCGTGGTCGAATCGGGATGGTGCGGCCGGGTTCACCAAGCAGGGAAACCACGTCATCGGCACTCTCGACGAGGGCCGCACCGTCGCGGATCAGCCGGTTTGGTCCTTTGGCGCGGGGATCCTGTGGCGCCCCCGGAACCGCAAACACATCACGGCCATTCTCCGCCGCTAGCCTGGCTGTGATCAGCGCGCCGGACTTTTCGGTTGCCTCGACAACCACGACGCCCAGAGCCATGCCTGCGACAATGCGGTTGCGTCGCGGAAAGTGCCCCGCTCGCGGGCTTAAGCCCAGGGGCTGATCGCTCAAGATCAGCCCCTGTTCGGCGATTGCTTGGTAAAGCGCGGTGTTCTCCGGTGGGTAGATATTGTCAATGCCGCCGGCGAGCACGGCAACGGTGCCGGTTTCCAGGGCGCCGGTATGGGCGGTGGCATCAATACCGCGTGCCAGGCCTGAGACAACGACGTAGCCCGCCTCTCCCAGTTCACGAGCCATGGTTTCGGCAAAACGTCGTCCGGCCGCCGAAGCATTGCGTGCACCCACCACGCCGATCATGGGCCGCGACAGCAGTTCGCGGTTGCCAAGCGCGGTCAGGACCGGAGGCGGGTCGTAGATCTGAATGAGCAGTTCCGGATAGTCAGGCGCATCGCTGGGTATCAGGTGGGCGCCCATACCGGTCAGCGCCTCGATCTCGTCAGCAACCGCGTCCGCTTCGGGAATTCTGGCGCCTTTCGAACTTCCTCCGCGTTGTTTGAGACGGGGCAGTGTTTCCAATGCCGCTTCGGCGGAAGCGAAGCGGCGCAGCAACGCATGGTAGGTGCGCGGCCCGACGTTTTCGGCACGTGCCAAGCGTATACGCGCGTTCAGGCTATCCCGATTGATGGCCTGCGTCATGCCTTCTTGCCGATGCGCGGTTCTTCGCCCCGGATCAGACGGCGGATGTTACCGTAGTGTTTGACGACGATGAGGAGTGAGATCAGGGCGGTGGTCTGGACGAACTGCATGTCGTGCGTGACAAACCACATGGCGATGGGGGCCGATGTTGCCGTCACGATGCTCGCCAGCGATGAGATGCGGCCCACAGCAGCAAGGATCATCCAGACGGCCAGGGCGATCAGGCCGGCCAGCCAGGAAAGGGCCAGCATGACGCCCAGACCCGCCGCGACACCCTTGCCGCCCTGAAAGCGCAGCCAGATCGAGAAGAGATGGCCGATGATCACCATGAAAGCAGCGATCACCGCAAAGTCGGGTCCGCCGAACTCCTGGCCGATCAGGACAACGGCCGCACCCTTTCCAGCATCAAGCAGCAGGGTTGCTGTCGCCAGCGACTTGTTGCCAGTGCGCAGGACATTGGTCGCGCCGATCCCGCCCGATCCGATTTTGCGGATGTCGCCTTGCCCCGCCAGCTGCGTCAGAATCAGACCGAACGGAATGGATCCCAGCAAGTAAGCCAGGAGCGCGCACAAGGCATAGGGCCAGAGGAAGGGCAGTGCTTCGGCAGACAGGATACGCTCGTCGAACAAATTCAGCGCCTCACCGGAAAGACTTCAGGGCACATCATGACATGTCGCTGGCAGCGGCGATTTGTTCAAGGAATAAATGCCGGGCTATGCGTCTTGGGAAAGCCCGTACACGGTGCGCCCGCTGATGACGGTGCGTACCGTGCGGCCCTGAACCGGGCGGCCGTCGAACGGTGAGTTCTTCGACTTGCTCTGGAACGCCTTGCTGTCGATGCGCCAGTGTGCGTTGAGGTCGATCAGAATCATGTCGGCGGGCCAACCCTTGGCCAGCCGGCCCGCCTTGAGCTTGAGCAAGTCCGCGGGCGCACAGGTCACGGTTTCCAAGGCGTGTGGCAGCGTCAGGTGATCGTTGTGGACCAATTCTAGAAGCAAAGGCAGGAAGGTTTCCAGACCCACGATGCCAAAGGCCGCCTGGACAAAGGGTTGGCGCTTGCTGTCCTGATCGTGCGGCGCATGGTCGGAGGCGACAGCATCAATCGTCCCGTCCTTCAGGCCAGCGACGGCGGCCTGCCGGTCTTCCTCGGAACGCAGCGGCGGGCGCACCTTGGCAAAGGTGAGGTAGTCGCCGACGGCATTTTCGTTGAGCGCGACGTAGTGGGGGGCGGTATCGGCCGTGACGCGCACGCCGCGCGCTTTGGCGCGGCGCACGATGTCGATGGTTTCGGCCGTCGTCACATGCGCCAGATGCAGCCTGCCGCCGGTCATCTCGGCAAGGCGGACGTCACGCGCGGCCATGACGGCCTCGCTTTCGGGTACCATGCCGGGCAGGCCCAGACGGGTCGATATCTCGCCGCTGTTCATCGCGCCTGCGCCCGAAAGATTCATGTCCTCGGCATGGTGGATGAACAAGGCGTCGAAAATCGTGCCGTAGGAGAGGGCGCGGCGCAGTACGTTGGCGTTCATGATGGTGTTGAGGCCATCGGAAAAGGCGACGGCGCCTGCTTCCTGCAGCAGGCCGATTTCGGTCAGCTGTTCACCCCTGCGCGCTTTCGTGATGGCCGCGATGGGATGCACCTTGACGAGTGAGGTTTCCTGCGCGCAACGCTCGATGAAGTGGACCAGCGATACATCGTCGACCGGCGGGTTGGTGCTGGGCATACAGGCGATCGTGGTGATGCCGCCCACGGCGGCCGAACGGCTCGCGCTGTGAATGGTCTCCTGGTGCTCATATCCGGGCTCACGCAGATGCGCGCGCATGTCGACCAGACCCGGCGCAAGAACAAGCCCGCTGGCGTCGACCTTTTGGATGTCTTCGGCCAACCCCTCAGATGTGATGTGATTGCCGAGGTCGGCGATGTTGTCACCTTCGGAAATCAGACCGCCGGTTTCGTCAAGACCGCTCGCCGGATCGATCAGTCTGGCATTCAGGTAGGCGACGCACCCGGCCTTCTGCTCCTTGATTGCGAGATCGGCAATGCTCGGGTTCACTGGTTGTGCTCCGGATTGTCGAGATTGCGCGCGAGCACCTCCAAGCAGGCCTGGCGGATGGCGACGCCCATTTCGACCTGATCGAGGATGACGCTGCGGTTGATGTCGTCGGCGACCTCGCTGTCGATCTCGATGCCGCGGTTCATCGGCCCCGGATGCATGATCAGCGCATCGGGTTTGGCGATGGCCAGCTTGTCGTAGTCCAAGCCGTAAAAGCGGAAGTATTCCCGTTCGGAAGGCACGAAACTTCCCTGCATGCGTTCGGTTTGTAGGCGCAGCATCATGACGATATCGACGTCTTTCAGCCCTTCGCGCATGTCGTGATGGACCTCGACGCCGTAACGCTCTGCCTTCGTGGGGAGCAGGGTCGGCGGGGCGACCAACCGCACACGCACCCCCAGCGTGTTGAAGAGCAGGATGTTGGAGCGGGCGACCCGACTGTGCGCGATATCGCCGCAGATCGCGACGGTGAGACCGGAAAGCGTGCCAAGGCGGCGCCGGATGGTGAGGGCGTCGAGCAACGCCTGGGTCGGGTGTTCGTGACTGCCGTCCCCGGCGTTGATAACGGCGGCGTTGACCGCGTTGGCCAGCAGCTTGACCGCACCACTGTCGGGATGGCGCACGATCAGGACATCGGGATGCATCGCGTTCAGCGTCGCGGCCGTGTCGATGAGGGTTTCGCCCTTTTTGATCGCGCTGGTCGTGGGCGACATGTTGATGACGTCTGCGCCAAGACGCTTGCCGGCGAGTTCGAACGACGTGCGCGTCCGCGTCGAACTCTCGAAGAACATGTTGATCTGGGTGCGCCCGATCAGCGTGTTCTGCTTCTTCTCGGCCCGCCGGTTCAGCGCAACATAGGAGTCGGCGAGATCGAGCAGGTACTCGATATCCCGAGGCGACAAGTCCTCGATACCGAGGAGGTGGCGATGGGTGAATTGGTAGGGGGACTGATCAGCGGTCATGCTGAAACCGAGTTCTTAAACAATCTGGTCCGTCCCGTCACCCGAAAAGCGCCAGAACGACCGGAATGCTGAGGATAGCTGCCGCGGTGCCGGCACTGATGATGCCTGCCATGAGCTCGGCATTGCCGTCCATCTGGCGCGCGAGCACATAGGCTGCCGGGGAACAGGGAAGGGCCGCGAACAGTATGACAATCGCTCTGGCATAGCCCTCAATGCCGAAGATCCAACAGAACCCGGCCGCGATCACAGGCAGGATGAGGAGCTTGACGACCCCGGCGAGCATGATCGCTCTTGTGTCGGAACGCATGCTTTCAAGGTGGAGAGTGGCGCCGACCGAAATGAGGCCAAACCCGAGAGCGGCGTCGCCCAGGATTGCGAGCGTGCGATCAAACACCAGCGGCAGGCGAATTCCGAGGAGATTGAACCCAAGCCCCGCGACGCAGGCGATGATGAGCGGATTGGTCACGACGGAGTGCAGAACGGCGGACAACGAAGCGCGTTCAGGTGAAGCATAACGGGCGAGCACGGTCGTGCTGATCACGTTGACCGTGGGAACGTAGACCGCGAGCAGCAAGGCAAAGAGGGCGAGGCCCTGATCGCCATGGAGCGCGAAGGCCGCTGCAAGCCCAGCATAGCTGTTGAAGCGGATTGCGCCCATCAGGAATGATGCAAAGTCCCTGCCGCTCATCCCGAGAAGGCCACGCAGGGCAAGGACGGCTATCGTGACAAGCATTGCAGGCAGCACTAGCGACAGGACCGATGTCAGGACGCCGCCGTCGGGAAGGTCGGCACCCATCAGGCTATGGACCAACAGAGAGGGAAACAGCACGAAATAGGTGATGCGCTCGACTGCGCGCCAGACCATGACATCCTGCGCCAGCCAGCGCCGCAGGCCGATGCCCAGCGCAATCACTAGGAAGACCGGCATCAGCGCGGTAAAGATGGCGATCATGGAATGGGGTCAGTCCAGGCGGGAAAACGCATCGAGTGCGTCCTGCAGGATTATGGTTGCTGCGACCCGGTCGATGCGTTCTGCACGGTCGGCTTCACGCACCCCGGCCTGGGCCATCATTTCGTCGGCCTGGAAGGAAGAGAGACGTTCGTCCCACAGGAGCACCGGCAGGCCCAGGCCCTGGATGAGATTATTGCCCATCTGTCGCGCCGACTGGGCGCGGGGCCCCTCGCTGTCGTCCATGTTGAGCGGATAACCCAGCACGATGCCCGAAGCGTTGCGCTCCTCGGCCAGGGCGCGGAGACGCTTCAGATCCTGGCACCATTTCCTGCGGCGGATGGTCTCGACCGGTGAGGCAATGCGCCGTGTCCCGTCGCTCGCCGCGACCCCGATGGTGTGGCTGCCGAGGTCCAGTCCCAGGAGTGCGCCCGAGGGGCATAAACGGAGAAACACGGCCGTATCCCGGACAGGCTTGTCGCGTTTTGGGGCGGGTGTTAGGTTTGCGCGCTCCGGGTCACTTTTGGTCACGTTTTTTCAAGCCTTTTCAAAGGTTTGCTGCAAGGGACATTGTCATATGTCGCTCGACAAAGCCACCGTCGCGCGGATTTCGCGTCTGGCGCGCATCGCCACCACGGACGCCGAACAGGAACGCCTCGTCGACGAGCTTGGCGGCATTCTGGCATGGGTCGAACAGCTCGACGAGGTCGACACGCAAGGGGTCGAGCCGATGACCAGTGTCGTGGAGATGCTGCTGAAGTCCCGCGAGGATGCGGTGACCGACGGTGGCATTGCCGAGGAGATCGTCAAAAATGCGCCGAAATCGGCCCAAGGTTTTTTTGTTGTGCCCAAGGTGGTGGAATGACCGACCTGACCGACCTTTCGATCGCCGAAGCCCGCGGCCTGCTTGGCAAGGGCAGCCTGTCGTCGAAGGAACTCACGCAGGCCCAACTCGACGCCATGGAAGGCAAGCGCGAACTCAAGGCCTATATTACCGAGACACCTGAGAAGGCGCTTGCCATGGCCGAGGCTTCCGATGCGCGGCGCGCCAGGGGCGAGGCCGGTAAGCTCGAAGGCATTCCCGTCGCCATCAAGGACCTCTTCTGCACCAAGGACGTGCTGACCACGGCGGGTTCGCACATCCTGGACGGTTTTCATCCGTTTTATGAGTCGACGGTCACGACTAACATGTTCCGAGAAGGCGCGGTCATGCTGGGCAAGACGAACCTCGACGAATTCGCCATGGGTTCGGGCAACCTGACGAGCTACTACGGCGGCGCGATCAATCCTTGGCGAGCGAGGGGCAACAACCGCAACCTTGTGCCCGGTGGGTCTTCCGGCGGTTCGGCCTCGACCGTGGCCGGGCGCATGGCCCTGGGTGCCACCGGCACGGATACCGGCGGTTCTATCCGCCAGCCCGCGGCGTTCACGGGCATCGTGGGCCTGAAGCCGACCTATGGGCGTTGTTCGCGCTGGGGCGTCGTGGCGTTTGCCTCGTCACTGGATCAGGCCGGGCCTATGACGCGGTCCGTACGCGATGCCGCCATCATGCTCGGAGCCATGGCAGGCCACGATCCGAAGGATTCGACCTCGGCCGATGTCGCGGTTCCCGACTTTGAAAAGGGCCTGGAAGGCGGCGTGAAGGGCCTCACCATCGGCATCCCGAAGGAGTACCGCGTCGAGGACATGCCCGATGAGATCGAGACGATCTGGCAGAAAGGCATCCAATGGCTGGAGGAGCAGGGCGCCAGGACGGTCGCGATCAGCCTGCCGCATACGAAGTACGCTCTGTCCGCCTATTACATCGTCGCGCCCGCCGAAGCGTCCTCCAACCTGGCGCGTTACGACGGCGTGAAATACGGCCTGCGCGTCGAATCCGACGACCTCACGACCATGTACGAGCAGACCCGCGCGGAAGGCTTTGGCGCAGAGGTGAAGCGCCGGGTCCTGATCGGGACCTATGTACTTTCTGCCGGCTACTACGACGCCTATTACCTCAAGGCACAAAAGGTGCGTACGCGTATCGCCGATGACTTCCGCCAAGCCTGGGAGTCGGTCGACGCGATCCTCACGCCCGCAACGCCCTCGGCGTCATTCAGTGCGGACGATCCACCCAGCGATCCCATCGCCATGTATCTCAACGATGTCTTCACCGTACCGGTGAACCTGGCCGGTCTGCCCGGCATCTCGGTTCCCGCCGGCCTGACGGGCGAGGGGCTGCCGCTGGGGCTGCAGGTCATCGGCAAGGCGTTCGATGAGGCAACGGTCCTGCGTGTCGGGCAGGCTCTGGAAGAAGCCGCCGGGTTCGATGCCCGTCCGGAGGGATACTGATCATGGCAACGACGATCGAAGGCGCCACGGGCACGTGGGAATATGTTATCGGGCTGGAAGTCCATGCCCAGATCATTTCCAGATCCAAGCTGTTTTCGGGCGCGTCCACGGAATTCGGCTCCGATCCCAACAGCCAGGTTTCGCCGGTCGATGCGGGCATGCCGGGCATGCTGCCGGTAATCAATCTTGCCTGCATCGAACAGGCCGTGAAGACCGGCCTGGCGATCAACGGCGAGATCAACCTCATTTCCGTGTTCGACCGCAAGAACTATTTCTATCCCGATCTGCCGCAGGGCTATCAGATTTCGCAGTTCAAGCAGCCGGTCGTGAGCGGCGGCCACGTCGATATCGAGCTCGAAGACGGCGGGAAAAAACGTATCTGCGTCGAGCGCCTGCATGTGGAACAGGACGCAGGCAAGAGCCTGCACGATCAGGATCCCAGTGCATCCTATGTTGACCTCAACCGGTCCGGCGTGGGCCTGATGGAGATTGTCTCCAATCCTGACATGCGCTCGCCCGAAGAAGCCGCGGCCTATGTGCGCAAGCTTCGGACCATCGTGCGCTATGCGGGAACCTGCGACGGCAACATGCAGGAAGGCTCCATGCGCGTAGACGCCAACGTCTCCGTGCGCAAACCCGGCGAGGAATTCGGCACGCGCTGCGAAATCAAGAACCTCAATTCCGTGCGTTTTCTGCAGAAGGCCATCGAAACAGAAGCTACGCGACAGATCGACATTCTTGAAGCCGGCGGCTCAATCGATCAGGAGACACGCCTGTTCGATGTCGCGAAGAACGAAACGCGCAGCATGCGGAGTAAGGAGGAGGCGCACGACTACCGCTACTTCCCCGATCCCGATCTGCTGCCGCTGCGCATCGAACAGGCGTGGGTGCACGAAATCGCGGCCGCCATGCCGGAACTGCCCGACGCCAAGATAGCGCGCTTCATGAAGGAGTTCGGACTTTCCGCCTACGATGCCGACGTTCTGGTCGCTGAGCAGGAGAACGCGCATTTTTACGAGCGCGTCGCAGAGGGTCGTGACAAGAAGCTGGCCGCAAACTGGGTGATCTCCGAGTTGTTCGGCCAACTCAATAAGGCCGGCAAGACGATCGAGGACAGTCCTGTGAGTGCCGAGGCCCTAGGCGAACTGATCGACCTCATCACCGACGACACAATCTCCGGGCGCATAGCCAAGGACGTCTTTGCCGACATGTTCGAGACCGGCAAGGGTGCTGCTGCGATCGTCGAGGAAAAGGGCCTGAAGCAGGTCACCGATACCGGGGCCATCGAGACTGTGATCGACGAGGTGATGGCGCGTGAAGCCGAGAAGGTCGCCGAATACCGTGGCGGCAAGGACAAGCTTTTCGGTTTCTTCGTTGGTCAGGTCATGAAAGCGTCGGGCGGCAAAGCCAACCCCAAAGTGGTCAACGAACTGCTCAAGACCAAGCTTTCCGGCTGACCACCTTGAATGACGTGCACACCGATACCCTGCTTGCCCAGGCGCTGGGCTGGCTGGAAGAGACGTCGGGCGGTGTCGCGCCTTCCATTCAGCCGGCGACGACCTATGTTCGCGACCCCAAGATGCCGCCATCCGAGGGCTTGTGGTACAGCCGTCCGGATAATCCCTGTTACTGGCAGGTCGAGGCGTTGCTGGCCGAACTGGAACATGCGGAAGCGGCCATGGTCACCGGGTCCGGCTCGGCCTCCATGGCCATGGTATTCGAAGCGCTCTCCACCGGCGATCATGTTCTCATGCCGCACTATGCGTACGGCGGCGTCCACTACCTGATCCACGACATGGCCAATGCCTGGGGCATCGCCATCGACGTCTATCGGACCGGCGATCTCGACGACATGGCGGCCAAGATGCGGCCGGGCCAGACCCGTATCATGTGGGTCGAAACGCCGTCCAATCCTGAACTGGTGATCGTCGACCTTTCCAGGGCCGCCGAGATTGCCAACGAGGGCGACGCCAAGCTGGTTGTCGATGCCACCTTCTGTCCCCCACCGGTCCAGAGACCGCTCGATTTTGGGGCGGACGTGGTGCTGCATTCGGCAACGAAGTTCCTGAACGGCCACAGCGATGTGGTGTGCGGTACGATCGCGACGCGCAAGAAGGATGACTTCTGGCACAGGCTGGACCGGATGCGGATGCGTTCTGGCGCGATGCTGGGGCCGTTTGAGACGTGGCTGCTGTTGCGCGGGTTGCGCACGCTGCACCTGCGCATGGAACAGGCCCAGGCCAACGCGCAGGAGATCGCAGCCTTCCTCGAGCAGCACGATGCCGTGACGCGGGTCTGCTATCCGGGCCTTGCCTCCCATCCCACGCATGATGTCACCAAGACGCAGATGTCCGGGTTCGGCACCATGATCTCGTTCGACGTCGCAGGCTCAAAGGAAGACGCACTGAAGGTCTGGGGCGGTACGCGTATCTTCAAGAATGCCACGTCGTTGGGCGGGCCCGAAAGCCTGATCGAGCACCGTGAGAGTTCTGACGGTTACGAATCGCCGGTGCCGCCGAACCAGCTCCGGCTTTCGGTCGGGCTGGAGGATGCCGGGGATCTCATCGCCGATCTGGATACCGCGCTGACCGGCTATGCCTACAACCGGCCTCAGACACGCGCGACGAAGATTGCGCAGGGCCTGGGTTGGACCAGTCTCGACCACAAGGCCGTCGTGCTGCCGGTCCGCATGGCGACGACCTATGCCACCGATCCTGCGAATTACGGCAAGCCCTATGCCTACGCACGTGACCAGAACCCGACCTACGAACAACCCGAAGCCCTGATCGCCGAGTTGGAGGGCGCCCACGAAGCGCGTCTGTTCGGCTCAGGTATGGCCGCGGTGTCGGCCGTCTTCCAGTGCCTGATGTCCGGTGATCACGTCGTCATCCAGGATACGCTCTACTGGGCGATCCGCCGGCTCATGAAGCAGGTCGTGGAAGGCTGGGGCATCGAGGTGACCTGGACGCCGACCGGCGATCTGGAAGCGCTACGGTTTGCCGTCCGCAAGGGGGAAACGAAGGTCGTTTGGCTGGAAACTCCGGCCAATCCCACCATGACCGTCACCGACATCGCCGCGGCGACGGCGATCGCGCGGGAAGCCGGGGCGCTGAGCGTGGTCGACAACACCTTCGCCACGCCCTTGCTGACCCGTCCGCTGGATCTTGGCGCCGACCTCGTCATGCATTCGGCGACCAAGTACCTCAACGGCCACAGCGACGTCGTCGCCGGTGTGCTGGCGGCCCGTGAGGAGACGCCGTTCTGGGATAACATCCGCCACATGCGCCACATGACCGGCGCCATCCTGGGGTCGTTTGAAGCCTGGCTCCTGATGCGCGGTATGCGTACTCTCGAAATCCGGGTGCGCCGGGCCTGCGAGAATGCCATGGCCATTGCCCACCATCTTGAAACCTGCGATGCGGTAGACACGGTCCTTTATCCCGGTCTGGAAACTTCAGTCGGTCACGCCATCTCGGCGCGGCAGATGAATGGTGGCTTCGGCGGCATACTATCGATCCGCATCCGGGGCGGAGAGGCTGCCGCGCGCCGGGTCTGGGCGGGGTTCAAGCTCTTCAAGATCGCGACCTCGCTCGGGGGTGTGGAAAGCCTCGTGGAGCACAGAGCGTCCGTCGAAGGTCCGGAGAGTCCGGTGCCGGCAGATCTGCTGCGGCTGTCCATTGGCGTCGAGCATGTCTATGACCTGATCGCCGATCTTGACCAGGCGCTGCTGCTGGCGTGAAGCTGGTATCGCTACCGAGAATGAAGTAAAACATAAGAAAATAGTTATAAGCTTATGATTTAAGTGCATACTACGCCAAACTAGAATGACCGAAAAGTCTCCATCATGCTTGAGGGAGTCGATCTGCCCTACGAGGCCCACGTCGTCAATATCGGGGCGGGCGACCAGTTCAAGGTGGACTTTCTGACCATCAGTTCGAACAACAAGATCCCGGCGATTGCCGATCCCCGAAGGGTCCGACGGCGGACCCGTCAGTGTGTTCGAACCAGGCGCGATCCGGATCTATCTCGCCGAAAAGACCGGCAAGCTGTTGCCTACGAATGCGCGCGGAATGGTACGACACCGACTGGAGCGAGTTTTTCCCAACACCAAACGCTGGTTTGACGCCATTGGCGAGCGCTCGGCCATGCAGTGCGGCACGGCCGTACCGTCCTGATCGTCAACCCATACGTTCCAGGGGCGCGGGTCAGGCGGGTCGTGTCGTCCAGCCAGACGAAATCGCCGCCTTCGATGCAGCCTTCCCCGTGATTGCACCGGCCGTCTTGACGCCGTCATCGGCGTCGCCGTAAGACAGGTAGTGTACCTCTGCGTCATGGAGACCGAGCGCTTCAACAAAGTCCTCGTAGTCGTCCATCGCGGCGCCGAAATCGCGGGCTCGCTATGATTAGTTGAGCGGTTTCCACTGTGCTGCACGACCGTTGCGGCATCGCGGAACGCGTCCCGGGCATGACGCAGGCCGATTCTGGTGATCCCACCGTATTCGTTGAAAACCATGGTTCTTGTTCCGGTTGAATGCGCGCAATCCTAACGGCGAAGTGCCCGCTTTCAAGAAGAGAAAGCGTTGCGGAACCTGGCTCTTCGCGCCACATGAAACGAAACGCAGCCGGAATGGAACTCACGCTCATGGCGGAAAAAGCACCGCGGCAGGAGGAGCCGTCCCAATCTTGTCTATGACGATGCATGCCCAATGTGCAGAACTCTGGTGCACGGACGCCTTTCCCGGGGAAGCGCGGGCGTCGTTTTGGTCGATGCGCTCAAGGACAGCGCATTGATGGAGGAAATTACCGCCGCCGGCCTCGATATCGACCAGGGCACGGTGCTTAAAGCCGACGGTGTCCTGCACTATGGATCGGATGCGGTCCGCGAGGTGACGCGGCGTTCAAAGCGGGGCGGAGCGGTCGGCCTCGCCAGCCGCACGTGTCTGGGTTCGGCAACCCTTGCCAGGGTCAGCTATCCCATGGCGCGAAGCTTCCGTAACGGTCTGCTGCGTGTACTCGGTATTCCCCTCATCCGCAATCTGGAGAAACGCTCTTGAAAACGATTTCTATCGCGCCCGGATCAGCTCAGGCGGTTGAACTCGCCAAGGGCGATGTCGTGCACGTGGTCAACAGCGAAGGGCATCAGGTTATCGACACATGGGCCTTCGCCATGGACAAAGCGGGCGACCCGCTCTCCATGGAACACAGTCGCTCGGCGACCTACCGCATTCTCTTTCGTCCGGGCGACACGCTGGTGAGCGCGTCGTTCCGGCCCATGCTGACCATTCTCGACGACACTTCTCCGGGGATTCACGACACGCTGCATGCGGCCTGCAGCGCGGAGAGCAATGTCTTCTACGGGGCGCCGGAATCCCATCCCAACTGCCAGGACAACCTGAAGGGCGTGATGGTCGCCCGTGGAGTCGCGCTGGAGACCATTCCCTGCCCGTGGAACCTGTTCGAGCATGCCCCGGTACAGGCGGACGGATCGCTGATCGACGAACCGTCCGCGGCCAAGGCGGGGGACTATGTGGAGCTTCGGGCCGAAATGGACCTGATCCTGGTCTGCTCGGCCTGCCCCTCGACCGTGGGCGACATCAGCGAGGGTGAGCCGCGCGGCGCGACAATCGAGATTCTCTAAGGCCCTTTGAGACGGGGACGGTTGACCAGCACCTCGGTCATCGCTGCACTGATCACCAGTACGGATCCGATGGCTTCGGGCCAACCGAACGGTTCCGCCGTCAGGATGGCCGCACTGGTGATGCCGAAGATCGCTTCGGTCTGGAACAGGATTCCCACACGCCCCGGATCGACCAGTTTGGTGCCGTAAAGCTGCATGGACATTGCCGGGATCAGAAAGCCCAGCGTGATCAGCAGCAGCCAGGGCACAAGTTCGACAATCTGGGGCAGGGAAGGCGGTTCGCCCAGGGCTTCAATGGGAAGCAGCGCCAGGGCCAGGGCCCCGACCGCCCCGAAGGCAAAGAACGAAAAGACATTCTCGAACAGGCTGGCTTCCTCGGCCATGCGCACGCGGGTCGAACCGTAGGCCCAGAACATGCCCGAGGCCAGAGCCATCCAGTCACCGGCGTTGCGCGGGATGGGCAGCGCGCCGTCCGCACCCAGGATGACGTAAAGACCGGCAAAGCCAAGCGCAATGGCGACCACGCGCGCGACCGTCAGGCGCCGTTTCATCAGCCAGACTTCCAGCAACGTGCTCCACGCCGGCGTGACGTAGAACAGAATCAGGGCACGCGCAACTTCGGTCAGCAGCAGGCTGTCGGCATAAAGTGCGAAGGCGCCACCGGTGAAGAATGCGGTTTTCCAGCGCCCAAAGCCGGTCGGTTTGCTGCGTAGGGCAAGGACGATGGCAATGGGAATCAGGATGAGTGTGGGGGTGAGAAACTGGCTAACCCCAACCCAGCCTGCGGCCAGACCGGTTCCTTCCAACTCGCGCAGCGGAATCCAGAAGAGACCCCAGCCCGCCGCGGCGATGACCAGCAGGATCGAGGGCCAGAGCTGTTTGTCCTTCATGATGGTGTGTGCGGTTTCATGGATCGGGCGGCGAGCACTTCAGTCAATCCGGCGCCGATGATGAGAACGCAGCCGGTCATCTCACGCCAGCCGAAGGATTCGTCGGCCCATAGGGCCGCGCTGGTCGATCCGAAGACGATCTCAGCCAGAATGAGGATGCCGAAGACGCCCGCGCCGACGCGCGTCGGCGACCAGATGAGATAGGCGTTGGTCGGCATCAGCAGGAAGATCACCAGGGCCAGGAGGAACGGCAGCATGGCGAACAGGTCCGAGGCTTCCGGCACCGGTCCCAGATCTGCGCGCAGAAGCCAGGACAGGAGGACCGCGATGAGGCAGCCGTATAGATAGAAGGCAAACAGGATGGCAAAGATACCCTTGGGCTGGACGACGTTGATCCGCGCCGCGCCACCCGCGATCATCGCGCCGCCTGCCAGCGCCAGCCAGTCGCCGGCGTTCCGAGGCAGGGGGAGGCCGCTGTCTTGGCCGAACACGACCCAGATCCCGGCAAGGGCGAGCCCTAGCGAAAGATAGCGTTGTCTGGGTACCGGTCGTTTCAGGACCAACCAGTCGATCAGCGTCGCCCAGACCGGCGTCAGATAGAACAGGAGCAGAGCGCGCACGACCTCGGTGAGCAGAAAGCTGTTGGCATAACAGACGATTCCGCCGCCGGTCAGCGCGCCCACCAGGAACCAGGGCGCGCCGGTCTCCCGACCCTTGACGCCGCGCCAGAGTGCGATGGGCGTCATCAGGACGATGGGGATGACGTATTGCGCCAGCGTGCCCCAGCCGCCGGTCAGACCCGCGCCTTCCAATTCACGTTGGGGAATCCAGTAGAGTCCCCAGATGCCCGACGCGGCAGCCACGCCGATGCAGATAGTGACGTAGGAGGGTGCACGCATGAAACGACCAGACAGGAAGCGAGGTGTGGCAGTCCCGGCGCGCCGAAACCGTGTTGCTTAAAGCAGCGTGACAGCACGTTGCCCTGACTTTAGTCTCCGCCGCAACACATCTGCTGCATTCTAAGGAGCATCGCCGATGACCCGTTGGGACAAGTCCACCTTGCCGAGCCGCCATGTTTCCGTGGGGCCCAAAAGCGCGCCCCATCGCGCCTTCTATTACGCCATGGGCATGAGCGACGAAGAGGTGGAGCAGCCATTTGTCGGCGTGGCCACGACCTGGAATGAGGCGGCACCGTGCAACATCACGCTGATGCGCCAGGCCCAGGCGGCCAAGAAGGGGGTGAAGGCAGGCGGCGGTACCCCGCGCGAGTTCACGACGATCACCGTCACCGACGGCATCGCCATGGGCCACGCGGGCATGAAGTCCTCGCTGGTCAGCCGCGAGGTGATCGCCGATTCCGTCGAACTCACCATGCGCGGTCATTGCTATGACGGCCTGGTCGGTCTCGCCGGCTGCGACAAATCGCTTCCAGGCATGATGATGGCGATGGTGCGCCTCAATGTGCCCTCGGTCTTCCTCTACGGCGGATCGATCATGCCGGGCCGCTACAAGAACAGGGACGTCACGATCATCGATGTCTTCGAGGGTGTGGGCGCCAACGCTTCCGGCAATATGTCCGACGACGAACTCAGCATCCTGGAGCATGCGGCCTGTCCTTCGGGCGGGTCGTGCGGCGGACAGTTCACGGCCAACACAATGGCCACGGTCTCCGAGGCAATCGGTCTGGCATTGCCCAATTCGGCCATGACGCCCGCACCCTTCGACAGCCGCGACATCTTCGCCGAGGCGTCCGGTCAGGCCGTGATGAAGCTCATCAAGGATAACCTGCGTCCCCGCGACATCGTCACGCGCAAGGCGCTGGAGAATGCCGCGACAGTGGTTGCCGCAACCGGCGGATCGACCAACGCCGGACTGCACCTTCCCGCCATCGCCAACGAGATCGGCATCGATTTCACGCTGGAGGATGTCTGCGAGATCTTCCGCCGTACGCCCTACATCGCCGACCTCAAACCCGGCGGAAAGTATGTCGCCAAGGATCTCTATGGCGTGGGCGGGGTTCCGATCCTGATCAAGGCGCTTCTCGATGGTGGTTACCTGCATGGCGACTGCATCACGGTGACCGGCAAGACGCTGTCGGAAAACCATACCGATGTCGTGTTTCCCATCGATCAGGACGTCGTCTACACGACCGACAAACCGCTCTCGAAGACCGGCGGCGTGGTCGGGCTCAAGGGCAATCTGGCGCCCGACGGCGGCATCGTGAAGATCGCCGGCATGAAGACCCTGCAGTTCCGCGGACCCGCGCGCTGCTTCGACACGGAAGAAGAGTGCCTGGACGCGGTTCTTGCCCAGAAGTTCAAAGAGGGCGATGTGCTGATCATCCGTTACGAGGGGCCCAGGGGCGGTCCCGGCATGCGCGAGATGCTTTCGACGACCAGCGCCCTCTACGGCCAGGGCATGGGCGAGAAGGTGGCGCTCATCACCGACGGCCGGTTCTCCGGCGGCACGCGCGGTTTCTGCATTGGCCATGTGGGCCCCGAAGCCGCCACGGGCGGGCCCATAGGCCTGTTGAAGGACGGCGACATGATCGTCATCGATGCCGAGAAGGGCACGCTCGACGTCGAACTCTCCGACGAGGAACTGGCCAAGCGCAAGGCCGCATGGTCGCCGCGCGGGACCGATTACAACGCCGGAACGATCTGGAAATACGCCCAGACCGTGGGTCCGGCCCGGTTCGGTGCGGTGACCCATCCAGGCGGTCACGGGGAGACCCACGTCTTCGCCGATCTCTGACCGCGGCGCGGACATGAGATTCGCGGGTCACTATGGGGTTGTGCCGAAAGCAGACTTGCGTTATCGTATTCGGTAAAGGGGTTTAACTGTATGGACCTGCGGGTCCGTAAGGAGAGCGAGATGAAGCGGTACCCCTTGACTGCCATTGTGGTCGCCAGTTGCCTCGCCGTCATGGTGCCACAACTGTCTCGGACCGATGAAATCGTGATCGCGAACTCCAACGGCGGACTATGGGAGTTTCCGGACTCGTACGTTGGGTTGGGTGAACCCCAAACAACTCCATGGTACGACGGGACATTCTGGACCGGTGAGTTGCCCTAGAACGGAAACTCCGCGGAGTTGCGTCTGCCGGCCCTGCCGTCGAAGATCTGGTACGGCTTCAACATAAAATCGGACGATCGATATTTCGTCCGCTTCCGGATTTATTTCGACTCCAACGACTCATTCTTTACTTACGACCTCTGCGTGAGCGGCGACCTAAACTTCGTGCCCTCCTTTGGTGAATGCAACTTCTCGTCCGATGACGAGATTCACATCGACGTGGACGAGATTCACATCGACGTACTAATACAGCGAGAAAGAAGCCCGGGTCCAAGTAGGCAGGGTCCCAGCAGTGCTTCACCTAACGGATCTCAGCCCGGAAGCCATCGAGGAAGCCATCCTAAAGCAAAAAAAGAGAAAAGCCCCCGAGTCTTTCGAAGTAACTATCCTAGCTTGTAGCTCACCGCTTGAGGGCTTGTGGGTCTGGGATTACAATCCGTACCATATAGATAACTGGGAGTACCATATAGATACCTGAGATTACAATCCGTACCATATAGATGGGGAGTATTATACAGATTGGGATTTGAACCCTGACCTGTACCCGTGCTTGAAGCCGGATCTTTGATCATATGCGATCAAGGCAGGGGCGTCTTCCGTTTCGAAACGACCTCATGCAGGCGCGCTGCCGAAACCCTCCCGCCGCTGCAAGTCGTCAGCGGTGTGAAACCAGCCGATGTTGTCGGCCATCATCGTATGGACCGTGGGCGGAATGACGGTGGGATCGTCCAGCGTGGCGGCAAGAATGTGAACTTCGCCCGGCCAGGGGTCGCCTTCGTAGGTCAGAGAGGTTCCGCAGTTGCCGCAAAGACCCCGCCGCACGCCGGGTGAGGACTTGTAGACCGAGGGCGTGCCGTCGAGCAGCTTGTACTGGCCCGCGGGCAGACCCACGAAGCCCGCGACCGGCGACCCCGTGGCGCGCTGACAGCTGCGGCAGTGGCAAAGACTGGAAAACCTCGCGGGCTCGGCAATCCGATAACGAATCCGGCCGCACAGGCAGCCGCCTTCGTGCCGGCGGAACATCAACGGCGCCCGTGGTGGTGCCTGGCGCCCGGACAGAGTTTCTCCGGATCGATCCATGACGGCAGTTCGTCGCCGTGGAACACCTCGCGCGGCGGGAATGCCTCGATGTCGTCGAGACTGGAAGAGGTGATGGCGATCAGGTCGTCGCTCTGGAAGCGGCCGTCGGGATAGCCGGCATTGCGGTAGGTCACGGCGGTGCCGCAGCGGCCGCAGAATTCGCGGATCACGTCGGGTGAGGATTCATAGGTCGTGGGATTGCCCCTGATGAACCTGAACCCGGTTTCGGGAAGCGCGATCCAGGAAACGGCGGGCGCGCCCGTGGCGCCCTGGCAGGTCTCGCAGCAGCAGTAACACTGGACCGCCGGTTCCTCGGATATCTGGTATCGTAGGTCGCCGCACAGGCATCCACCCTCGCGCATCGCGCTCACTCCTCTCTCGTCGTCAGCTTTGCATGGAGCCACGGTATGCGCTCCTCGCTGAAAATTTCTCCGCTTGGCGCGAAAGGCGACGGGTCGTCCACGGTGGGAGACATGACATGGACCTCGCCGGGCAGCGCATCGGCTTCACAGGTCATGGCGGTGCCGCAGGTGCGGCAAAATCCGCGGCGCACACCTGGTGACGATACGTAGAACTGCGGTTCTCCCGCGGTCCATGCGAATGCGCCGGGTTTGAGGTCGACGAAGGCGGCGAGCGGGCCGCCGGTCGCCATGCGGCAGCTGCGGCAATAGCAGTAGTTCGTCTCGGCGCCTTCATCGTCAAAGGCAAACCGAACCGCGCCGCACAGGCAGCCGCCTTCATGTCTTCCCATCGCGTTCTCCCGTCAATGCTCGCGGAACAGGCGGCCCAGACCTTCCATGCTGTCGTCGACGCCGGAAAGGCGCAGGCAGTCCCACAGCATGGCCTGGTTCGACGTTACGACCGGTTTGCCCGTGCGCCGCTCCAGCGCATCGACGATCTCCACCGATCTCAGGGCGCCACAGGAAATGAAAATGGCGTCGGCGTCCGGCTGGTCGACTTCGCTGCCGTATTCCAGCAGGAAGTCGGGCGTCACGCGGACCATGTCGGCGTCGTCGGCGATGTTTAGCCCCTGGATATCGAGAACGTCGAACCCCTTGGCCGCCATGTAATCGGCCTCGATGACGTTGACCTCGTCCAGATAGGGCGTTGCCACCACGATGCGCCTGGCGCCCAGAGCGTTCAACGCGCGCATCACGCCGGTGATGAGCGACGTGGGCTTGGCGCCCGGCGCGCCGCGGTCGAGTTCGGCGAAAACGTTGTCTTCGCCGATCACCACGCTGCCCGACGTGCAGGCGTAACACGCCACATCCAGTTTTTTGTCGGGAAGGATGCGCCCGGCCGCATCGCCGATGCCCGATTTCATGGCCGCCAGGGTTTCGACACTGACACGGTTGGCCATCGGCGCGCGGGCGAAATGCACGCCCACGCCGGCGGGCGCGTGACGCATCATGTCGCTTTCGACGGTCTGTTCCATGGCCAGCAGCACGAAGCCGATCGACGCCCGGTGATGCCGGCCCTCATCGAAATGCGGCGCGCGCTGCTTCGATGCCGGCCAGTCCCGTACCGGAACGGCGTCGTCGGGCGCCATGTTTCAGTGCTCCCTGTAGAGGCGGCCGAGGCCTTCCATGCGATCCTCGATGCCGGCCAGGCGCATCATGCGCCAGATCAAGGCATGGTTGGACCCCACGACCGGCTTGCCCGTTTTCTGCTCGATCTCCTCGACGACCTCGAGCGTGCGCAGGGCACTGCACGAAATGAAGATGCCGTCAGCGTCGGGCCGGTCGATTTCCAGCGCCAGTTTTACGATGTCCTCGGGCTCTACCAGGCACATGTCCTGACCGCGCATGATGCACAGGCCCTGGATATCGAGCACGTCGAATCCGCGCTCGACTAGGAAGTCCGCCTCGAAGTGGTTGATTTCGTCGATATAGGGCGTGCCGACGACAATCTTCTTCATGCCCATGACCCGCATCGCTTCGACCACGCAGGTCACCAGCGATGTGGTCTTGGCCTGGGGCTGGGGTTTGGCGAGTGCTTCGGCGACCATGTCTTCGCCAACGACGATGCTGCCCGATGTGCAGACATAGGCGATAGCGTCGAGATCGGGAGGAAGGATGCACGCCGCCCGGCTCAGGTCGTCGCCCACGGCAGCCAGGGTTTCGACGGTGACCGAATCGTCGAACGGGGTACGCGTGTAAAAGACACCGACATCGTCGGGCACGATACGCCGAATGTCGTCGTCGGCGGTTTCCTCGGTTTCAAGCAAGACAAAACCCAGGCGTCCGCGCGTATGACGGCCTTTGCCCAGCTTGACCGAGCGGGGCGTGGAGTTGGGCCAACGCTGTATGGTCTGAGGTACCGCTGCCATGACAATCTCCCCGTGGAATTGCAGTCACCGTCTTGCTTCAGGATTCCAGTTCGCACCAGATCGGAGTGTGATCGGATGCTCTCTTTTCCGCGCGCGGATCCTTGTCGATCTCGCAGGCTTTCAGGCGGTCGGCCGCCTGGGGTGAGAGCAGCAGATGATCGATACGCAGGCCGTTGTCGTGTTGCCAGGCACCGCCTTGATAGTCCCAGAAGGTCCAGGCCCGCCGGGCATCGGGGTGCAAGGTGCGAAAGGCTTCCGTGTAGCCAAGCCACAACAGCTCGCGGAACCGCGCCCTGGTTTCGGGCCTGCAAAGCGCATCGTCGGCCCAGCCTTGTGGGTCGTAAACATCGGCATCGGTCGGACAGACATTGTAGTCGCCGCCAAGAGCAACGGCTTCCTCGTGTTCCAGAAGCGCTCTGGCGTGATCGACGAGATGGCGCATCCACGCGAGCTTGTAATCGTACTTGTCGCCAGGGGCGGGATTGCCGTTGGGCAAATAGATCGACGCGACGCGCACGCCGTTGGTGAAGGCTTCGAGATAGCGCGCCTGCTCGTCATCCTCGTTTCCGGGCAGTCCTTTGGTCTCGACCTCCAGTGGGTGTTTCGAGAGCACGGCAACCCCGTTGTAGGATTTCTGGCCGGCAACGGCGCAGTTGTATCCAAGTTCCTCGATTTCCATGAACGGAAAACCGTCTTCGACCGTCTTCAGTTCCTGAAGCAGCACCACATCCGGTGCCGCATCCCTTAGCCAGGCAAGGACATTGGGCAACCGGGCCTTGATCGAGTTCACGTTCCAGGAGGCGATTTTCATGGGCTAAACGTTACAGCCCGGATCGCCGGAAAACCAGTGTCAGGATGTTTCCTCGCCGGATCTCGGCACTTCGACATACCGGGGGATAACGACGGGCGACACGGCCCAGACCAACACGGTTTCCTGTGAGGACCTGTTGCGACCGTGATGGCGAACGGTGGCGTTGAAACTGTAGCTGTCCCCTTCAAACAGCGTGATGGCTTCATTCCCAAGCGTCATCTCGTATTCCCCTTTGATGATGACGCCGTACTCCTCTCCGGTGTGGAGGTGAATGGGTTCGTTCGGACGTTCTGCCCCGGGTTCATAGGTGGCCAGGCCCATGTAGAACCGGCCGCCGATGGTGCTAGATAGCAGGCGGTCCGTGTATCCCAAGTCCTGGGTTGTGCTTCCGTAGAGCATTTTGAGGTTGCGCCGCTAATCAGCGCGGACAATGTAGGCACGTTCCATCGGTCCCGCACCGTGCCGGGGCGCGAACAGCCAGTCCACCTCGACCTTGAGCGCGGATGCGAGCGCTTCGATCATCTCCTTGGAAGGGTTTCCAGCATCGCGCTCGACAACGCTGATGTAGCTGACGGAAATGCCGGCCGCTTCGCTCAGGTCTTTGAGCGACAGCCTCCGGATCTTGCGAGCTTCCCGAGTTTCCGAGCTGAGAGACGGCACGGGATAGGCATCTTTCGTTGATTCGATTGGGTCATTTTGTTTCGGCGGGTTCATGCTTGAGCATCCCGTTTCGCTGTCCCAGTCTGAGCGGAATTGTTCGTCACCCGATCTCTATCGACCAAAGAAGTGAATTTACCGAATAGAAATTTTAAGGATAATTACTTTTCACGACGATTTAATTTCACGACGATTTAAAATGATCGTAATTTGGTTTCACAGCGTTTCGGGCAACGTCTGCCAAAAGACGAATCAACAAGGACAATACGGGAGGATGGAGATGGACGAGCATAAGAGTTTGAACCAGTTGTGGGAGGTGGCGACCAGCCGGAAGCTGGGCCGCAGGGACTTCATGAACGGCGCGGTTGCGATGGGCGTGTCGGTTTCCGTGGCTTCGGCCTTCTGGTCGAAGAAAGCCGCCGCAGCCAAGCACGGCGGTCATGCCAGGATCGGTGCTGACGGCGGTGCGGCCATCGACACCTTCAATCCGCTGCAGAATATCGGCACCGACCATATCACCCTCTCCATTCTCTCGCGTTTCGATACCCTGACCGAAACGATTGCCGATGGTTCTCCGGTGGGCAGTCTGGCCGAAAGCTGGGATACCTCGGCCGACGGTAAGACGTGGAGGTTCAAACTGCGCGATGCGGAGTTTCATAACGGCAAGACCGTGACGGCAGACGACGTGGCTTGGTCGCTCAATCTGCATGGCAATAAGGACAACACCTACGCGGACGGCAAAGCCATCGTCTCTGCCCTGGAAGAGATTCGCAGCGACGGGCCCGATACCGTTGTGATGGTGCAGAAGGAGGTCAACTTCGACTTGCCGTTCCATCTTTCCGGCGTTGGCCTCATCATCGGTCCGGAAGGAACGACCGATTGGGAAACGGCTCCAGGCTCGGGACCCTACGCACTTGAAGAGTTCACGCCCGGAATCTCGTATTCGGGCATCAGGTACGCAAATTACTATCGCGATGACGATGGGTTCTTTGACTCCGTCGAGATCCTGAACATTGAGGATCCCGCATCCCGGTCCAGCGCGCTGCTCGGCGGGTCCGTCGACGTGATCGGCCAGCCCGATGCCCGCACCGCCGGCATGCTGGACCAAACCGCCGACTACAATCTCCTCGCGATTCCCGGCACGACGCATTACACGACCGCGATGCGCACGGACCTTGATCCGTTCACCGACAACGATCTGCGTCTGGCTGTGAAATACGGCATCAGGCGTCAGGAAATCGTCGATAAGATTTTCGGCGGTTACGGCTATGTGGGCAACGATCATCCCATCGGCCGCAACCAGCAGTTCTTCAACACCGAACTGCCGCAGCGCGAATACGATCCCGACAAGGCGATGTACTACCTGAAGCAGGCTGGGCTCGACAGCGTCGATCTTACGTTGTCCGCCAGCGATGGCGCGTTCGGCGGTGCGGTCGACATGAGCGTGCTGATGGCCGAATCCATGCGTCCTACCGGCATCAACGTGAACGTCGATCGCGTGCCGGGCGACGGTTACTGGTCCGATGTCTGGCTTGTGGCACCATGGTGCTGCGTCTACTGGAACGGCCGTTCGACAGTCGACTGGATGCTTTCGGGCAGCTACACCTCGGACTCGTCCTGGAACGATACTTACTTCAAGAACGAGCATTTCGACGCCACGCTGGCGGCTGCCCGCGGCGAACCCGATCAGGAACTTCGCAAGGAGATGTATTGGGAGCTCCAGGAAACCCTCAACATGGAAGGCGGCACAACGGTCGTGGCATTCGCCAGTTCTTTGATCGGTGCCTCCGATGCATTGAGCCATGGTGAGGTCGGCGGAGCAAGACGTCTCGACGACAGCCGCTTGCCTCGCCGCTGGTGGTTCAACGCCTGATGTAAAGGGGCCGCCGGTTTTCGTTTGAGGGATGATTCGATGAGCACGCGCGCAATTGCCGGGGTGAATGCTATCGAACACTGCTGGATTCCCATGCCCGATGGCGTGCGTCTCTCGGCACGTATCTGGCTTCCGGAAGAGACCGGCGCAACACCCGCACCGGCCGTTCTGGAATACATTCCCTACCGCAAGCGCGACATGGCTCGCGCGCGCGACGAGCGCAACCATCCGGTGTTCGCCAGGGCCGGATACGTGTCCGTGCGCGTTGACATGCGAGGTTCGGGCGACTCCGAAGGCCTCATGGCCGACATGTACGGTGATCATGAGCGTGACGACGCGCTCGAAGTGATTGCCTGGCTCGCGCGTCAGCCATGGTGCGATGGCAACATCGGCATGATGGGAACGTCGTGGGGCGGTACGGCGAGTCTTCAGGCGGCGTCGAGGCGACCCGATGCTCTGAAGGCCATCCTTGCGGTATGCGCCACGGACAACCGCTTCGACGACGACATTCACCACATGGGTGGCTGCATTTTGACCGACACGGTCGAATGGGGTGCGACCTTGCTGGCGATCCTGGCGTCACCCCCAGATCCCGAAACCCTCGGCGATGTATGGCGCGATATGTGGATGGAGCGCCTGGAACATCTGACGTTCCCTCTGGAAAACTGGGTTCGCCACGAGACCCGCGATGCCTATTGGACGACCGGTTCGGTCGATGAGACCCCGGAAGCCATTGCCTGCCCCATGCTGCTCGTCGGAGGCTGGAGTGACCGCTACAGCAACACGGTGATCAACCTGCTTGAGCGTGATGGCGCGCAAAGCTGGGGGATCGTCGGACCCTGGGGCCACCACTATCCCGATGTTGCCAGTCCCGGACCGGGTATCGACTTTCAAAGCGTTGTGCTGCGCTGGTGGGACAGGTGGCTGCGCGGCATCGACAACGGTGTGGACGGCGAACCAAGATTGCGGGTCTGGATGCAGGAATACGACCCGCCCGTCGATCGCATCCCCCTTCGCTCCGGAAGCTGGAAATCCCTTCGCCACGTGGCCGGTGCGGACCGGGAGCACCGTGAATACCGGCTTTGCAGCAGCGGCCTCTCTTTGAGTCCATGCCAGGACGGCGGCGGGTTGGACGTGCCATGGGACCTGGAGGCTGGCGCACAGGCGGGCGACACCGGTTATTTCGGAAGGGTAGGCGGACTGCCGCTCTCACAAGAGGCTTCGGCATCGTGCCTGATGCTGCAGAGCGAACCGCTCGATGTGCCGTTCGAACTACTCGGCCGGGCGCGCCTGTCGGCCATCGTCACGTGTGACCAGCCCGTTGCAACCCTGATTGCCCGGCTCATCGACGTACCGCCGGGAGGTGAACCTGCGCGCGTGAGCTACGGCGTAGCAAATCTCGCGCTCGAGAAGAGCGGACGGGAGGCCTCGGGTCTGCGTCGGGGCGAACCGCACAGGGTGGATCTCGATTTTCACAACAAAGCCTACCGGTTCGCCGAAGGACACCGGGTCTGCCTCGCTATTTCGAGTTCCTACTGGCCCCTGATCTGGCCCTCGCCGAACCGTGCCGGCATGCAGGTGCATGCCGGCGCTTCCCAACTTCGTTTGCCGTCGGCCGGCAGGGAGCTTTCCGATATGCAGGTGTGCTTCGGCGGCCCTTGCGTTGCCGATACCTCCGACCGCTTCGTCGTGACCTCCGAAGGGCCGTTGGAAAGAGGTGTAAGCGAATCCGGCGACCGCCGCGTGGTCTGGTGGCATCAGCCCGAAATTACTACCCACATGCGCGACATCGACCTTGCGTTCGGATACGAAACCAGAGCCGAGCATGGCGTTTCCGGTAACGATCCCACCTCTGCGTGCAGTGCGTTCGAACACCGCATGATGTGGCGAAGAGCGGACTGGCATGCCGAAGTTGCCAGCCGCGCCTCGTTGTGTGCCGATAGGAACACTTATCTGCTGGATGGAGAAGTCGTGGTGCGGGAAGACGGCAAGGAAATCTTCCGCCTCGACTGGTCGCCGGTCGTGCCGCGCACCTGCTCGTGAGAACGGTGTCGCCGTATCTTGCTAGATCGCGAACGAGGTACCGCAACCGCAGGACGACGTGGCGTTGGGATTGTCGAGCGTGAAGTAGCTCCCCTCCAGATTCTGGATGAACTGAAGGGTTGAGCCGTTGAGGTATTGCAGAGAAACATCGTCGATCACCACCTTGGCGCCGTCGACTTCGATCTCGGTATCTCCTTCCTCGGGCCCCTCATCGACCTTGAAATGGTACTGGAAACCCGAGCAGCCGCCTCCGGTGACGACAATGCGCAGCCGTCCTGCCCCCGGACCGTCATGTTCAGCGACCATGATCTCTCCGATGCGTGCGGCGGCATCCTGTGTGACAATGATTCCGTTCTGGCTCGTCATGTCGGTCATGTTTCCTGTTACTCCTTGCCAACAATGTAGGGACGGCGCTTGCCAAGTCAATTCACCTCCGCGACAGATTGCTCCGGGCGGGCAGGGGGCATAGGTTCGCCGCCATGAGCAGCGTCTGTCTTGCAACTTATGCCTGCGAGCCCGGTCAGAGCCGCGGGCGGCACTTTTCCGAACCGGAAAGCCGGAGCAGGTCGGTGTTTCAGCGCGACCGCGACCGGATCGTCCATTGCCGAGCGTTCCGCAGGCTGATGCACAAAACCCAGGTCTTCATCGCGACCGAGGGCGATCATTACCGCACCCGGCTGACCCACAGCCTGGAGGTTGCCCAGATCGCCCGCTCTGTGTCGCGCTCGCTGGGCCTGAACGAGGATCTGGCCGAGGCCCTGGCCCTTGCCCACGATCTGGGGCACACGCCATTTGGGCATGCCGGAGAGGACGTGCTGGACGAGGCGATGGCGCCGTGGGGCGGTTTCGATCACAACGTGCAGACCCTGCGTATCCTGACGGAGCTTGAAACCCGTTATGCCGATTTCGACGGCCTGAACCTGACCTGGGAAACCCTGGAGGGTGTGGTCAAGCACAACGGGCCGATTCCGCCGCCCGTGCCGCGCGCCATCGCCGACTACAACGCGGTCCACGATCTGGAGGTCGATACTCATGCCGGCGCCGAGGCGCAGGTTGCAGCCATCGCCGACGACATCGCCTATCACAGCCACGATATCGACGATGGTTTGCGCGCAGGGCTCTTCGGTTTGAAGGAGTTGTTGGACGCCCCCTTGGCGGGAGATGCCGCGCGGGACGTGATGGAGCGGTTTCCCGACATTTCGCTCGACCGTCAGGTCCAGGAAACGGTGCGGCGCATCATCAACCGGCTGGTCGGCGACCTGACCGAGGAATCGCGCTTGAGGATTGCCGAAAGCGGCGTATGTTCCCCCGACGATGTGCGTTGGCACGGCTCTCCGGTGATTGCCTTCAGCCCACCAGTGGCCGAGGCCAACATGGCGCTGAAATCCTGGTTGTTTGCCAACATGTACCACCATGAGCGAGTCACGGAGGGACGGCGCGACGCCGCCGCTGTTGTCAAAGACCTGTTTGAGCGGTTCCGCGCCGACGCGCGGCTGCTGCCCGGGGAGTGGCAGGAGCGTATGGAGAGACATGGCGAGGCGACAAGGATGCGGGTGATTGCGGACTACATCGCAGGCATGACGGATCGTTTCGCTCAGGAAGAACATGAACGTGTGATGGTTTGAAAAGATGAATATTTACAGTGAGTTCACAGATAAAATTCAAGCTGTTATTGAGAATATGAAGGCTTCTGGCAAGATCGCGAGGGAAGCCGACGCCTCGCGTGTCCTGGCCGAGCCGCCGCGCGACGCAAGTCATGGCGATGTGGCGACCAACGCCGCCCTGGTCCTCTCCAAGGCCGTGGGCATGAAACCGCGCGATCTCGCCGAATTGATCGTGCCGCGCATCGCCGCTGACGTCAGCGTGACCAGCGCCGAGGTGGCGGGGCCCGGTTTCGTAAATATCCGCCTTTCCGACGACTTCTGGTGCGATCGTCTGCGCGAGATTCTCACCGCCGGTCCTGCCGCATTGATCCCCAATCTGGGTGAGGGGCGCCGCGCCAACGTGGAATACGTCTCGGCCAATCCCACGGGACCGCTTCACGTCGGCCATGCCCGGGGTGCGGTCTACGGCGACGTTCTGGCCTCCTTGCTGGAAGCGGTCGGTTACGACGTCACCCGGGAATTCTATGTCAACGATGCCGGTGCGCAGGTCGATGTGCTGGCCTGGTCGGCCTACCAACGCTATCGTCAGGTCTTGGGCGACACGGTGGACGAATCCGACTTCGAGGGCCTTTACCCCGGCGAGTACCTCGTGGCCGTGGGCGAGGCGCTTGCGCGCGAATACGGGCCCGCCCTGAAAGAGGCCGTCGGCGATGCCGTGCGTGGCCAGGGAGACCTTCCCGAATCGCTCATCGCCGTGCGCCAATACACGATCGACACCATGCTCGACCTGATCCGGGCCGATCTGGGCCGGCTGGGCATTCACCAGGATGTCTTCAGTTCCGAGAAACAGATGGTGCAGTCGGGCGGCATCGAGGCGTGTCTCAAGAAGCTGGAGGACAAGGGCCTGATCTACACAGGTGTGCTGGAACCGCCCAAGGGCATGAAACCCGATGACTGGGAGCCCGTGCCGCAGACGCTCTTCCGCTCGACCGATTTTGGCGACGATCTTGATCGCCCGCTCAAGAAGTCGGACGGCAGTTGGACCTATTTCGCGCCCGATATCGCGTACCACAACAGCAAGGTCGAGCGCGGTTTCGACCTGATGATCAACGTCTTCGGTGCCGACCACGCCGGTTATGTAAAGCGGCTGAAGGCCTCGGTCGCAGCACTTTCGGACGGCAAGGCCGAGTTCGACATTCTTCTGACCCAGCTGGTCAATCTCTTCGAGAATGGCGAGCCGTTCCGCATGTCCAAGCGCGCGGGCCGCTTCATCACCCTGCGCGACGTCGTCGATGCGGTGGGTAAGGACGTCGTGCGGTTCATCATGCTGATGCGCAAGGCCGACGCGCCGCTCGATTTCGATCTCGTGAAGGTGAAGGAACAGTCGAATGACAACCCGGTGTTTTACGTGCACTACGCCCATGCACGGGTCTGTTCGGTGCTGCGCAACGCCGTCGAATTGGGCGTGGAAACGGGCGGACTGGCCTGCGCTGATCTCTCGCATCTCAAGGATGAGGCGGAAATTTCCCTTGTTCGGGCACTTGCACGCTGGTCGCGGGTTGTAGAGGGAGCCGCTGTAACGCACGAGGCACACAGGATCGCGACCTATCTCCATGAACTTGCTTCGGAGTTTCACGGTTTGTGGAACAAGGGCAGGGACGATACTGCCTTGAGATTTCTTGTGGAGGATCAGCCCGGCCTGACGCGTGCAAGGCTTGCGTTGATCGACGGTGTCAGGCAGGTGATAGCTGCCGGGCTGTACCTGTTTGGTGTCGAACCGATGGAGGAGATGCGCTGACCATGCGGCGCGAACCAAAGCTCTTTTCCGGAAAACCGGTGTCCCCCGAGCCGGACGCACCGGAGGTGCATCCGCAGTCCGAGCCCGTGCGGGTCGATGCGCCCGCCGTCCGGACGCCCCAACTGGAGCCTGAATTCCAATCCGAACGTCGCGAATCGCGCAAGCGGCGCCGTTTCCCGGTGACCACGATACTCGTGCTGATCCTTCTGGGCGGTTTGGCTTATGCCGGATGGAAAGGCTACGCGTTCCTCCGGAACACCCCCGCGGCCTCGGCAGAGGTGCCACTGTTCACTGCCGACACTGCGGCGTTCAAGACCGAGCCCGAGGATCCCGGCGGCATGGAGGTGGACAACCAGGGAACCCTGGTCCTGGAAGAGACGCTCACCGGCGAAGAATCCGACGAATTCGAGGTGCTGTTGCCCGAGCCTGAGGAGCCGCTTGAGGTTGACGTGGTGACCAGCGGGGACGAGGTCATCGATGTCGCCGCCGTGCCCGTGACCAACGATCCGATTTTAAGCGAGGACGAAGTGGCCTCGCTGGTCGAAAGCGTCATGACCGAGGTCGAAAACAGCGTTCCCTCCGGCTTACCCATTCCCGTTGTGAAGCCCGAGCCGCCTGCGCAAAGCTCCAAAGCGCTGGCGGAAATAACGGCTTTGGAAAGCGACATCGTGATCGAACCCTCCAGCGGTACCGGTATTTCCTTCGACGATGTTGCGGCATCGCTGGGATCGGCGAACGACAACGCATCGGGCGTGTCCGAACCGATGGTTTCCGGCGGCCCCGTGGAAGAGGTGGATTCGACCGTCTTCGTGCCCGAAGGGACCGGCATTGCGCGCGTGCAGATCGCCGCCTATTCGTCGCGCGCCGCCGCCGATGCCGCCTGGGGAAGGCTCTACCGCAACCACAACGATCTCCTGACCAACGTCGATGCCATGATCCTTGAAGCCGTGATTTCAGGAACGTCCTTCTTCCGCCTGCAGGTCGGCGCCTACGACGCCAAGACCGATGCCGACGCCCTGTGCGCCTCCCTGAAACAGCGCGATGTCGATTGTCTGGTGGTCGGTCCCTAAGGCATGGCCCGTGCCCTGATCACCGATCTTGCCGGACCGGTTCTGGATGAAGCGGAGCGGTCCTTTCTGAGGGACTACGATCCCTTGGGCATTATCGTGTTTGCACGTAACATTGAAAACCCCCAGCAACTTAATGAGTTAACGTCGCAGTTCCGCGACACAGTCGGCCGCTCCGATGCGCCGGTGACGATCGACCAGGAGGGTGGCCGGATCGCACGGCTGCGTGCGCCGCACTGGTGGCAGGGCATTGCGCCCTATCGTCTGGGAATGGCCGGCGAGGAGGCCGCCCGGTTGGCCGGACGTCTGCTGGCGGCCGATATGGCCTCCGTGGGTGTCGATGTCGATTGCGCGCCCTGTCTCGATCTGTGTGTGGAGGGCATGCACGACGTCATCGGCGACCGCGCCTTCGGCGAGGAGCCCGAGACCGTCGCATCCTGCGGGCGCGCTTATGCGCAAGGCCTGGAAGCCGGCGGCGTGCAGCCGATGATCAAACATCTGCCCGGGCACGGAAGGGTCGGCGTCGACCCCCACGACGCTCTTCCCGTGGCGGAGGTCGACCTGGAAACGCTGCGTGGGGCCGATTTCAAGCCGTTCCAGGCGCTCGCCGATGTGCCGTGGGGCATGACGGCGCATGTCGTCTACCGGTCGATCGATGCCTACCGTCCCGCGACGCAATCGCCGACCGTGATCGGCGAGATCATCCGCGGAGAACTGGGGTTTGATGGCGTTCTCACCAGCGACGCCATCGACATGCAGGCGTTGTCGGGCAGTCACGCCGAGCGCGCGCGGCGGTCGCTTGCAGCGGGCTGCGACGTGGTGATGCACTGTAACCAGCCGCTGGAGACCAGAATTGCCGTGGCGGAGGCGGTGCCGGAGCTGGAGGGCGAGGCGTTGCGCCGCGTCAAGGCCGCGCTCGCGCGTAAGACCGCACCGGACGCGGAATTCGACCGCGATGCGGCGCTCTCCAGGCTTGAGGCCCTGCTGGTGGAAGCCGGGGTATGAGTTTTGACATCGCCGATCTGCTTTATCAGGTCTCGATCTGGCTGCTTCCGGTCATAACGGCCATCACGCTCCATGAAGCCGCGCACGGCTGGGCCGCCTGGAAACTGGGCGACGATACCGCCAAGGTCCAGGGCCGCGTGACGTTCAATCCCATTACCCATATCGACCGGTTCGGCACGCTCATCCTGCCGGGCCTGCTCCTGATGTTGAGCGCGCCCTTTCTGTTCGGGTATGCCAAGCCGGTGCCGGTCAACTTCCGCCGGTTCAGCCGGCCCAGGCGCGACATGATCTGGGTCGCAGCGGCCGGCCCCGGCATCAATCTCATGATGGCGGTCGCGGCCGCACTGGCCCTGCACCTCGTGCCCTATGTGCCCGACATCGCCTCGCAGTGGCTGTCCGACAACCTGCACAATGCGCTGATTCTCAATGTCGTCCTGGCGGTTTTCAACATGCTGCCGCTTCCTCCGCTGGATGGCGGGCGGGTCGTGACTGGCCTGCTGCCCCATTCCATGGCCGCCAAATATGCGCAGATCGAACGCTACGGCATGCTCATCATCATCGGCCTGATCGCGCTTCCTCCCCTGATCGGTGCACAGATCGGGCGTGATCTCAGTGTGATACGCTGGATTCTCCTGCCGCCGGTGGAGTATGTCATCGAGGCTGTTCTGATGCTGACGGGGCAGGGGAGCTAGAAGGCGGGGCACCATGGACGTTACAAGCGAAGCCTTTGAAGATCCCGGGCCGGGTGACCGCAAGCCCACGAAATCGGCGTTCATCGTCGATGTCAGCGGCTACGAGGGCCCGCTGAACATTCTTCTTGCGCTCGCACGCCAGCAGAAGGTCGATCTCACGCGCATTTCCATCCTGGAACTGGCCGACCAGTACCTGAAATTCATCGCGGAAGTGCGCGATATCCGCCTCGACCTTGCCGCGGACTATCTTGTCATGGCGGCCTGGCTTGCTTACCTCAAATCGCGTCTGCTCCTGCCCGTCGACGAGGAGGAAGACCCCAGACCTGAATCCATGGCCGAGGCGTTGCAGTTTCATCTGTGGCGTCTGGAGTCCATCCGCGATGGCGCGCGCAGGATCCTGCAGCGCCCTCAACTGGGCATCGATCTGTTCCGCTGCGGCAATGCCGAAGGTCTGCCCGTGGAGATCGATGTCGTCTGGGATGCGTCGTTCTTCGATCTGCTCAACGCCTATGCCGACCATACCCGCCGTACCGAGAGCCGCGGCTGGCGCCCGTGTCCGATCAAGGTCTTCACCATGGAACAGGCATTGGAGCGGCTCAGTGGACTGGTGGGTGACCTGCCCGACTGGAGCGACATGTGCGCCATGCTCCCCCCGGAAATCAAGGGCGGCATCCTTTACCGCTCGGCGGTGAGTTCCACCCTGGCTGCCAGTCTGGAACTGACGCGCCAGGGCCGTATCGAACTGCGCCAATCTGAAACCTTCGCGCCGATCGAAATGCGCACGCGTCCGTTCAAGGAGGAGGCATGATCACCCCCAGCGAAGACGTCCGTGTGATCGAAGCGTTGCTGTTTGCTTCCCCCCAGCCCGTGACGGAAGAGGACATCGCGGCCAGGCTACCTGCCGAACGCGATGTGGCGTCGCTTCTGGAAGCGCTGCAGCAAGATTACGAGGGCCGCGGCGTCGAACCGGTGAAGGTGGCCGGAAAATGGTTCTTCCGGACGGCCAGTGATCTTGGTCCGCGCCTGAAAATCCGCATCAAGCAGACCCGCCGCATGTCGCGGGCGGCGCTGGAGACGCTGGCGATCATCGCCTATCATCAGCCGGTCACGCGCGCCGAAATCGAGGAAATCAGAGGAGTCGGGCTGTCACGCGGCACACTCGATCTCTTGCTCGAAATCGGCTGGATCAGGCCGTCGGGCCGTCGCAGGGTTCCCGGCAGACCGCTGCAATGGCGCACAAGCCAGGCGTTTCTTGAGCACTTCGGGCTGGACTCGTTGGACGATCTTCCCGGCCGGGATGAGATGAAGGCGGCGGGCCTATTGGACGCCCGTCCCGATCTGCCGCCGATCGGGTGTTTGCGTGACCATCTCGATCCCTACGGCGATTCCGGCGCCGATGAGGACGAGACCGATGAGTCCGACGAAGCCGAGGACTGAGCCGGGACTTGTCTGGCAAATTCTCCGCCACCACTTGTAGTTAAGAATAAGTTGCAGTTAGGGTGACTGTGCCATGAGAAACGCACACCCATGACCGGTCTGGCATTCCACAATGTCAGCCACGCCTACGACGGTGTCGAGGCCCTGCACGGAGTTGACCTAACCGTGGGCGATGGCGAAATTGTCTGTCTTGTCGGGCCTTCGGGCTGCGGCAAGACGACGGCGTTGCGCCTGGTTGCGGGCCTGGAACGGCTGCGGCATGGTGAAATCACCATCGGCGATGAGGTCGTTGCCGATGCGGAACACGATCTGGCGCCCGAGGAACGGGGCGTCGGGCTGGTTTTCCAGGATTTTGCGTTGTTTCCTCATATGACCGTGGCGGATAACATCGCATTCGGTCTGCTGCGCGGCGATCGTCGTGCGCGCCGGACCAAGGTGGACACGCTCCTGTGTCAGGTCGACCTTGAGGGTTATGGCGATAAACACCCGCACATGCTTTCGGGCGGCGAGCAACAGCGTGTCGCGCTGGCAAGAGCGCTGGCGCCCGAACCTCACGTTCTGCTGCTCGATGAACCGTTCTCGGGACTGGACGTTCGCCTGCGCGAGGAGGTGCGCGACGAGACGCTCCGCATTCTGCGCAGTGTGGGCGCTGCTGCGCTGATCGTGACCCATGATGCCGAAGAGGCGATGTACATGGGCGACCGGATCGCCGTGCTGCAGCGCGGCCAAGTCGTCCAGGCCGGTACGCCCGAATCGATTTACCGTCATCCGTCATCGGCCTTTGTCGCGAAATTCCTGGGCGATGTGAATTGGCTGCATGGCTTTGTCCGTGACGGCCGGGCACAGTCACCGATCGGCGATGTGGTGGCTGCCGGCATCGGAGAAGGCGAGCGGGTCGATGTGCTCGTGCGCCCCGAAGGCCTCCACCTCTGCAGCGGTCCTGGCGCGAAGGGGAGCGGTGCGCGCGTGCTTTCTCATCACCTTTTGGGTCATTCCAGTCTGGTCATGCTGCAGCTCGACGACGGAAACGAACTGCGCGCGCGGATCACCGGAGGCTCTCCGCCTGAGCCCGGAACGGATGTGCGCATCCGTATCGAGGACGATGCCGTCTTCGTGTTTCCCTGCCATTCGAAACGTCCGCCCGCGTGATGATTGTTGACCGTCTGGCCGTTATGTGGCGTCTTTCCGCTACACTTGCCGGGCAGATTTGAAACTCTTGTAAGGCGGTTTGCGCTGGCAGCGGCCCTCCAACCCCATTATATGTTGCCCTTCAAACGGGCAGGCCGCTGTTGGGCGGAGCGCCAAAACCGAAAGAAAATGAGGTTTACACATGGGTACCTTCAGTATTTGGCATTGGCTGATCGTTCTGGTCATTGTCCTGTTGCTGTTCGGTCGTGACCGGATTCCGAAACTTGCCGGAGACCTAGCCAAGGGCATCAAGGAGTTCAAAAGCGGCATGAAGGACGAGGAATCGTCCAAGACGGTCGAAGACACGCCGCCCACGATCGAGGGCAGTACCAACAACACCACGGCGGACAGCAGCGCCACCAAGGATCAGACTGCCGTTCGCTAGGACGTAAAGGTGTTTCGTCATGTTGGATATCGGCTGGTTCGAGATGGCGGTGATCGGTGGCTTGCTGCTGATCGTGGTTGGACCCAAGGATCTTCCCAGGGTGCTGCGGACCGTCGGTATCTGGACAGGCAAGGCGCGCAAGATGGCGCGCGAATTCCAGAAGGCGCTCGACGAGTACGCCAAGGACACCGAACTTGATGGTGTGAAGAAAGCTGTCGAAACGCCCATGAAGGTAAAGAAGGCAGTGGCCGGCGCATTCGATCCGACCGGAACGCTTAAGAAAGAGTTGACCGGTGTCGACAGCGATCTGCGCAAGAACCTGAAGGAAACCGCCGATGCGGTTTCCGACAAGCCGGAAAAGCCCGAAGAGACGGAGGCCGACCCCACCACGCCGGAACGCCCGGCGGTGGCGACGGCCTCTTCGTCGGTGGCCAATCAGCACGCACAGGCTGAGAAGACAAAGGCTGAGGCCGGCGGCGCATCGTGATCAGGGATATCGACGACACCAAGCTGCCGTTGCTGGAGCATCTGGTTGAGCTGCGCCGGCGTCTTGTGCGCAGCGCGGCGGTCATTCTGATCACCTTCCTGCCGTGTTTCTATTTCGCGCCTGCTATCTTCAACTTCCTCGCCATCCCGCTTTACGACGCCTATGGCCTTGCGCCCGCCGAAGACGCCGCGGAAATCGAAGACGGATGGGTCGAACAGACCCTGAAGGATTTCTGGCTTCTGTTCTCCGACGAACCGATGCCGAAGGGGCCCGTCAAAGAGGTGGAGGGCGTCAATGTCATTATCGAAGGCGGCACGATCAACCGCGAGGAGATCAATTCCGAGTTCCCGCCGCGGTTCATCTTTACCAGTCCGCAGGAAGCGTTCCTGACCTATGTGAAGGTCGGGTTCTTTGTCTCGCTGTGCGTCTCCCTGCCGTTCCTGGCCTATCAGATATGGGCCTTCGTTGGTCCCGGCCTCTATCGCAAGGAAAAGAAGGTCGTCCTGCCGTTCATGCTGGTGTTCCCGGTGCTTTTCGCCATGGGGGCGGCGATGGTCCATTACGCCTTCTTCCCCGTGGCGCTGAAGTTTTTCTTGGGCTTCCAGCAGACCGGCGATTTCGGAACCCTGCCGATCGTCATGGAAGTGCGGGTCAGTGAGTATTTCTCGCTCCTGCTCAAACTCCTCTTCGCCTTTGGGATCAGTTTCCAGCTTCCACTCGTCATGACGCTGCTGGCGCGCACCGGCATGGTGACGGCGCAGGGTCTCAAGGAAAAACGCAAATACGCCATCGTGGCAGTGTTCGTGCTTGCCGCGGTCATCACGCCGCCCGATCCGTTCAGCCAGCTTGGGTTGGCGCTTCCACTCATCGTTCTCTACGAAATCTCCATCTGGTGCGCGCGTTTCACCGAGCGCAGGAAAGCCGAGGCGCAGGCCGAGGGCGAATCAGAGGAGAGCGCCGAGTCGTCGTCCCAGACGAGCGATGAATTGAGCGACGTCGAAGAAACCGACTTTAATCCAACCCGCTGATTAGAGCGGATCGTGCATTATCTGGATCGTTGTTGATTCAGATAATGCACGATCCGCTCTAACCCGGCCTGTGGACCGCTCTTCGCGGCGGCCCTATACAGGCCGCCCGGAAGGAGAGGACTCATGCACGATATCGCCTGGATACGCGAAAACCCCGAAGCCTTCGATGCCGCCTGCGCCAAGCGCGGGCTGGAGGCGCAGTCGCCCAGGATTCTCAATCTCGATCAGTCGGTCCGCCAGGCCAAGACGTCCGTGCAGGAACTCCAACAACGGCGCAACGAGCTTTCCAAGGCGATCGGCCAGGTCAAGTCCAAGGGTGAGGAGGCAGACGACGCCATGGCGGAAGTCGCACGCATCAAGGAGGAAATGACAGGCCTGGAAGAACGCGAAACCTCGATGGCCGGTGCGCTCAACGATCTGCTTGCCGGCATTCCCAACTGCGTCGATGACGAAGCGCCCGAGGGCCTGGACGAGGCTGACAACGTCGAGATCAGACGTCATGGCGAGCCGGGAACGTTCGATTTCGAGCCTAGGGACCACGGCATCCTGGGTACCGATCTGGGCCTGATGGACTTCGACATCGCCGCCTCGCTGTCGGGCTCTCGTTTTGTTGTCCTAAAAGGTGCGCTGGCGCGTCTGGAAAAGGCTCTGGCACTTTTCATGCTGGACGTGCACACGACCGAATTCGGCTACACGGAGACCTCCACATCTTTGCTTGTGCGGCCCGAGGTTGCCTACGGAACCGGTAATCTGCCCAAGTTCGCCGAGGATCTGTTCCAGACCACGGATGGGCGTTATCTCATTCCCACAGCGGAAATGACCCTGACCAATCTGGTGCGCGAGCAGATCGTGGACGAGGACAAACTGCCGTTGCGGTTTACCGCGTTTACGCCGTGTTTCCGCTCGGAAGCCGGTGCCGCGGGACGCGATACCCGCGGCATGATCCGCCAGCACCAGTTCTGGAAGGTGGAACTCGTCTCGATCACGTCGCCCGAGCAGTCCGAGGAAGAGCATCAGCGCATGACCGGCTGTGCCGAAGTCATCCTGCAACGGCTGGGCCTTCCTTACCGGGTCATGAACCTTGCGGCAGGCGATATCGGGTTCTCCGGGCGGCGCACCTATGACCTCGAGGTCTGGCTGCCGGGTCAGGATGCCTATCGCGAAATTTCGAGTTGTTCGAACTGCGGCGATTTCCAAGCGCGACGTATGCGGGCGCGCTGCCGGGCCAAGGGCAAAAAAAAGATACGGTTCGTTCATACGCTCAACGGGTCGGGCGTGGCCGTGGGGCGCGCCATGATTGCCGTGATGGAGAACTACCAGAACGCGGACGGGTCCATCATGGTGCCTAAGGTGTTGCGTCCTTACATGAACGGCCTGGAACGCATCGAAAAGGGAGCATGACTATGGCAAGTCTCCGCATTCTGGTGACCAACGAAGACGGGACCGAAGCGTGCGGGTTGGCCTGCCTGGAGGCGATCTCCGGTGAGCTGTCCGACGATGTGTGGGTGGTCGCCTCGGCCACCGAGCAAAGCGGCAAGGGGCATTCCATTTCCTTGCGCAACCCCATTGCAGTTGCGCAGATTTGGCGATCGTCGTTTCAGCGTGGACCGCTCCCCGGCCGACTGCGTGATGATGGGCATACGCCACGTCATGGCAGAAGGCGGGGTGGACTTGGTGCTCTCGGGCGTCAACCGCGGCGGCGCCAATCCCAATCTGGCCGATGACGTCACCTAATTCCGGCACGGTCGCGGCAGCCATGGAAGGCACGCTGCTTGGCGTGCGCTCGATTGCCTTCAGTCAGGGATACCGTCGCGATGAGCCCGTCCAGTGGGATACCGCGCGGTTCCATGGCGCCGATGTAGCCCAACACCTGCTTTCGGTCGATTGGACGCGGGGCGTGCTGATGAACGTCAATTTTCCGGCCGTCGCTTCCGATGTGGTCAAGGGTATCGAGGTCTGCCGTCAGGGCCCGCACAATTTTGCCGAACTCCGGCCCGAAAAGCGCACCGACCCTTTCGGCGGCGACTATTTCTGGGCGAGCGGATGGGACCTCGACGTCCATGAGACAGAAGAGGGCACGGACCTTCATGCCGTTCTGGAGGGGCGCATATTGGTGACTCCGGTCGAATTCGACATGACGCATGATCCCATGCTGGAGCGGCTCGCGACCGTGTTTGCATGATGACGGATGCAGGCGTCATTCGGCTGCTGATGGAATTGCGCGGTCAGGGCGTGACCGACATACGCGTCCAGAAAGCGTTCGAGAGTATCCCGCGCGATGCCTTTGTGCCGGAAAACACTGCCGATCAGGCCTGGGAGAACACGGCGCTGCCGATCGGCTGCGGACAGACGATCAGCCAGCCCATCGTCGTTGCCCTGATGACGCAGAAGCTCGAAGTCAGCGAGCGCATGCGCGTGCTCGAGATCGGCACGGGTTCAGGCTATCAGGCCGCGATCCTCTCCCGCTTGGTGCGCAGGGTCTACAGTGTCGAGCGTCACGATGAACTGCTGCGCGAAGCCCAGGAACGCTTCGGACGCCTGAAGCTCCACAACATCACGACGTTATGCGGCGATGGATCGCGCGGCTGGCCGCAACAGGCGCCGTTTGACCGGATGATCGTCACGGCCGCGGCCGCCACCATGCCCGAGCATCTTCTTGACCAGCTTGTACCCGGAGGCATCATGGTGGTTCCTGTGGGCGAGGGAACTTGGGACCAGAAGCTCTACCGCGTGAGGCGCACCGACGACGGCTATGACAGCGAGGCCTTTCTGGACGTTCGTTTTGTGCCTCTCGTCGAAGGGCGTCCCGATGCGTCCGGGAGACATTAGGCGGTGAAGATCCTAACGCGTTGGCTTCTCCTGCTCCTGCCGCTATTGGCGGCGGCCTGTACCCAAGCGCCCGCACCGGTGACGTTCGGCAACGACAGAAGTGATTCTTCCGGTTCCATGCCTCCGCTCCCGCCCGATCCGCCGGCGAGCAGGCTGATTGCTAAAATTCCGCCCCTACCGGAACCAAAACCCCCGGTGCCGGGCCAGAGCGTGCGTACCGTTGCCAGCGACCCTGTGGAATCGGACGACCTGATCGCGCGCATCGAGCAAATCCTGTTTGCAGATGCCAACGCTCCCGAACCCGCACCCGTTGAGGAAGAGGTCGTCACCACCGACGCGGGCACGGTTTCGATGATCACCGTGGAGCGCGGCGATACGGTCTATGGCCTGTCGCGGCGCCTTGACGTGACCCCGCGTGAGATCATTGAGGTCAACGAGATTGAGGCTCCCTATGAGCTTTACGTCGGCCAGCGTCTGAAGATCCCGGGCTCGGAATTCTCGACCCTCGCGTGGGTCGAGGAATTGGGCGTCATCAAAGCCCCGGTCGGGGTCGCGACGGAGATTCCCGATCCTGCGCCGCGGTCCGACCTGCAGTTCATCTGGCCGGTTTCGGGAAGCGTGATCTCGACCTACGGGCCCAAGAGCGATGGGCTGCACAACGACGGCATCAACATCGCTGCGCCGGCCGGCACGCCCGTCGTGGCGGCCGAGGACGGCGTTGTGGCCTACACCGGCGACGAACTGCGCGGTTATGGCAATCTGGTCCTGGTCAAACACGCCAACGGCTGGGTCAGTGCCTATGCGCATAACGCCCAGATTTTCATGGCCCGGGGGCAGACGGTTCTGCGCGGTGATGTCATCGCGAGTGTCGGGGCCAGCGGTGGTGTCACGACGCCACAATCCCATTTCGAACTACGCCGGGGCACTGGGGCGGTCGATCCCGTGCCTTACCTCAACAATCTCTGACCCAGCCGTCCGGCAAGGTCCTGAATGAACTGCCAGGCGACGCGCCCCGACCGGGCCCCGCGTCCGGTCTGCCAGGCAATCGCCTGGGTGCGCAGGTCGTCTGCGTCGATTTCGAGCCCGAAATGTTCGACATAGGCCTCGACGATGGCGAGGTAGGTCGGTTGATCGCAGCCGTGAAATCCCAGCCACAGGCCGAACCGATCCGAGAGCGAGACCTTCTCCTCCACGACCTCGGCGGGGCTGATGGCCGTCGAGCGTTCGTTCTCCATCATGTCGCGGGGCATGAGGTGACGGCGGTTGGACGTGGCGTAGAAGATCACGTTGTCGGGTCGCCCTTCGATGCCGCCTTCGAGCACGGCTTTGAGCGACTTGAATGTCGCATCGCCGGTTTCGAAGCTGAGATCGTCGCAGAGCAGCAGGCAGCGCCGATGGCTCGCGCGCAGCCGGCCCAGGAGCCGGGGCAGCGTGTCGATGTCCTCGCGGTGAATCTCGTTCAGCACCAGGGCATGGGGCGTCTCCTGGTTGATCGCCGCGTGCACCGATTTCACCAGGCTGGATTTTCCCATGCCGCGCGCGCCCCACAGAAGGGCGTTGTTGGCCGGCAGGCCCTGGGCGAAGCGCTGGGTATTGGCGAGCAGCAGATCCTTGACCATGTCCACGCCCTTGAGCAGGTAGAGCGGGATGCACTGGACGCTCCCGACGGCTTTGAGCGTGCCGCTTTCGGCTTGCCAGACGAAGGCATCGGCGTCGTCGAGCGCTGTGTCCGATGCCTCCCGGGGCGCCAGCCGCTCCAGGGTGTCGGCGATGCGCGCCAGCAACGCTGTTTGTTGGTTGTCCGTCATGGCGAGCGACCCTAATTGAAATTCAGGAGTTGGGAAATCGCCAAGCCATGGGGTGGCTTGCATTAGGTCCACCTGCGGCTATAGTCCGCCACCTTACCCTAGAGCGGTGGGAGACCGACATGCTGATTTCGCAGGCTTACGCGCAGGACGCAGGCGCGGTTGCATCGGGCTTCGACCCGGTATTCCTAGTCATGATGGTTGCGATGTTCGCGGTTTTCTGGTTCCTGGTGATCCGACCCCAGCAGAAACGCGCCAAGGAACACCGCGTCATGCTCCAGGCCATCAAGCGTGGCGACCAGGTCGTCACCAACGGCGGCATCATGGGTCGGGTCGCGCGCATCGAGGGCGATGGCGTGCTGTTGGTCGAGATTGCACCCAACGTCAAGGTCAAGTGCCAGCAGTCCATGATTGCAGATCTGGTGACCAAATCGGACCCGCGTCCTGCCGACAACGATGACGACGATGCCAAGAAGGACGGCTGACGCCGTCTGATGCTCGACTTTCCCCCCTGGAAAATCTGGCTTGTCGCCGGGGGCTGTGCCCTCGGCGTGCTGTTTGCCGCGCCCAATCTGCTGCCACGCGACGTCGCGGACTCGCTGCCCGACTGGATGCCGCACCAGCAGGTCTCCTTGGGCCTGGACCTCTCCGGCGGTGCCCATCTCCTGCTTGAGATCGACGAGGAGGTCTATGTCTCCGACCGTCTGACCACGATGGAGCAGGACATCCGCCGGAGCCTGCGCAACGAACGCATCGGCGTGCGGGTCATGCGCACGCAGGACATGACGATCAGCTTTGCCCTGCGCAAGGCTGAGGATGCCGAGGCCACGCGCAGGGAACTTTCGGGCATCGGCGACGATTTCGACATCGTGGTCAACGACGACGGCTCCATGACTGCGACGATGACCGAGGACGGTCTCACAGCGGGGCTGAGCGACGCCATCGAGCGCACGCTGGAAGTCCTGCGTGATCGTATCGATCCCTCCGGCGTTCTTGAGCCGATCATCACTCGCCAGGGCCGCGACCGGATTCTGGTCCAGGTGCCGGGCCTCGACAACACCGAGGAACTCAAGGGCCGCATCGGCCAGACCGCCAGGCTCACGTTTCATCTCGTCGATGACGAGGTCGCTCTCTCAGCCGCTCAACAGGGCGATCTGCCGCTGGGCTCGGAACTGATGCCTGCCCGCGACGGCTCCGGCGCGGAATTCTATGTCATGCGCTCGGAAGTTCTGGTCAGCGGCGAGAACTTGGCCGACGCCGCATCGAGCTTCGATCAGGCCGGCAATCCCGCGGTGTCGTTCAGCTTCGACAGCATCGGGGCCTCGCGCTTCTGCGATGTGACGACCGGAAATGTCGGGCGACGCCTGGCGATTGTCCTGGACGGCGAGGTGATCTCGGCCCCGCGCATCAACAGCCCGATCTGCGGGGGCAACGGCATTATCACGGGCAGTTTCTCCTCGGCGGGCGCGGAGGAACTGGCCATTCTCCTGCGCGCCGGTGCGCTGCCCGTGCCGCTGGCCGTGGTCGAGGAACGCACGGTCGGCCCGACCCTCGGCGCGGATTCGATCGAGGCGGGCAAGATCGCATCGGCCATCGGCTTTGCCGCGGTCATTGTATTCATGACGCAGTGCTACGGGCGTTTCGGTCTCTTCGCCAACGTGGCGCTTTTCATGAACCTCATCATGATCATGGGCGCGCTTTCGCTCCTGCAGGCAACCCTGACCCTGCCCGGCATTGCCGGTATCGTGTTGACCGTGGGCATGGCCGTCGATGCCAACGTGCTGATCTTCGAGCGTATTCGCGAGGAAGTCGGCAACGGGCGAACGCCCTTCAATGCGGTCGAAGTGGGCTTCAGCCGCGCGATGACGACCATCTTCGATGCGAACTTCACCACCGCCGTGGCGGCGATCCTGCTGTTTTTCCTGGGATCGGGCCCTGTGCGTGGTTTTGGCGCGACCCTTGCCATCGGCATCCTGACGTCGATGTTCACCGCCATCATGCTGACGCGCATGCTGACCGTCTTGTGGTTGCGCCGCAAACGTCCTTCAGCGTTGCCGATCTGAGGGAACGGGTATGAAACTCCTTCGTCTCGTTCCCGCGGACCTGCATGTGCCCTTCATGAAGTGGCACAAGGCCGCCATCGCGGTTTCGACGGCCCTGTTCCTGGGATCGGTCGTGATGCTGTTCACGGTGGGCCTCAACTTCGGCATCGACTTCAAGGGCGGCACGCTCATTGAAATTCAAACGCCCGAGGCCGATCTCGGCGATCTCCGCAGCGAACTCAACGCGCTGGGTTTCGGGGATCTCTCGCTTCAGGAGTTCGGCGCGTCCGACGACGTTCTGATACGCCTGCCGCTGCAGCCGGGCGAGGATACCGAACAGCAGGCTGCTGTGTTGGCGGTGCAAGGCGCCATTTCCGACATGTATCCCGGCGTCGATTTCCGTCGTGTGGAGTTCGTCGGGCCCCAGGTTTCCGGCGAGCTGATCGAGAAGGGCACCCAGGCGGTGCTCGTCGCGATCGCGCTGATGATGGTCTACATCTGGTTCCGCTTCGAATGGCAGTTCGGCGCCGGTGCGGTGCTTGCGTTGATTCACGACGTTGGCCTCACCATCGGTCTTTTCTGTCTCTTCCAGATCGATTTCAACCTGCCCGTCGTGGCCGCGCTGCTGACCATCGTGGGTTATTCGATGAACGACACGGTAGTCGTCTACGACCGCGTGCGCGAGAACCTGCGCAAGTACAAGCAGGAGGCACTGGCGGATCTGACCGACCGCTCCTTGTCCGATACCTTGTCGCGTACGATCATGACCAGCCTCACGACCCTTCTTGCCTTGGCCGCGCTCTATGTGTTCGGCGGTGAGGTGATCCGCCCCTTCGTCATGGCCATGATCTGGGGTGTCGTGGTCGGAACCTATTCCTCGCTCTTTATTGCAGCACCCTTCCTGCTCTACGTGAAGCCGATCCGCCGCAGCGCCGAGGACGAGGAAGCCAAGCGCTGACATGAACGAGGAAACGCCGCGCAACCGAAAGGTTGTCACGGGTTACGGCGACGGTGGGTTCCGCATCGCAGGCGAGCGTGTCGAGGGCTCTGTTCTGGTCTTCCCCGAAAGGTTTTGTGTCTGGGACGTGGTGCGTCTTCCCGATGTCACTTCGGAAAGTCTCGCCGAAGTGATTGCCGTCTCAATGCAGATCGACATTCTGCTGCTGGGCTGCGGCGATGCTCTCCCGATCATCGGTGATCCTGTACGCGTAGCGCTCAAGGAACACGCTATCGTCATCGACGTCATGAGTACCGGAGCGGCCTGCCGGACTTTCAACATCCTGCTCAGCGAAGGACGCGCCGTTGCTGCCGCACTGATTGCTGTCTGACTGAACGGATTGCGGGCGCGGAGCGCTGCCCGAAATTTCTGCTTAGGTTCTCGATTTAATCGAGGTCGTATTCCTCATCGACCACGGCCCCGGACGCTACAGCCGACCGCGCCACCGATCAGGCCGCCCGTGTGACCGCGCTTCCGCCATTGGCGCCGCCGGTCAGGACACGTTCTTGCGTGTCGTTGAGATTCGAACACGCTATATGAGATAAGGCCGATACCTGCGATTGCGACATATCTGCTAGTGCGGTTCATTTCCGCCTCCTTTGTGTTGAAAGATGGCTGTAAAATCCGGCGGAACTGCTTCGGTTCCTTATCACTGTGTCGTGATCCGTGATGGCCGTTACGCATCGCGCACAAAAAAGAAGGGCGGAGGCCTCCCTCCGCCCCTGCATTCAGGCTGTCTTCGGTGGTGTCAGTACCAGGGGTTCTGCGCCGAGACCATGCAGAAGAGCATGGGAACCGAAAGCATCGTGTTGGTGCGCGAGAACAGCATCGCCGTCCGTGCGGACTTCTTCTTGGCGTCCGCATCGGCTTCGACAATGCCCAGGGCGCGCTTCTGGTTCGGCCAGATGACGAACCAGACGTTGAACCACATGATGGCACCCATCCACATGCCGATGCCGATCGCCGTGCTGCTGCCGCTGTCGGTAATGCCCAGCAGGATGGCGTCGAAGATGTAACCGTTCAGCACGGCCAGAATCAGGCCGGTCACGATGGTTGCCATCGCACCCCAGCGGAACCAGAAGAGAGCCGCGGGTGCGATCACCTTTCCGATGGCAGGCTTCTGATCGTCGGGAATCTTCGGCATGTTCGGAATCTGCACGAAGTTGAAGTACCAGAGCAGACCGATCCACATGACGCCCGAGATGACGTGCAACCAGCGGAACAGGAATGAAATGAAAAAGTCGTCCATGGTTTCCCCTCCTATGGCCGCGTCAAATAACGAGCAGGATGATGGCAACAATGACCGTCAGGACGCATCCTGCGATAACTGTGCCTTGTAGCGATTCGAGAATTTTGGCCATGAGCTCCCCACCACCAGTGAATCCGTGTTTACATCGATTGTCGCTTCCGGGGTTCGCCCCATGTTCGGCAACGCGGAACAGGACCGGAAACGGCCCGGACAACTGCCCCTGTGTCCGCTATTCTTGTTCCAAACTCGCCGGAAAGTCCAGTTTCTACAGCGTTTCCTCGTTTTTTCCGGGAACGAAACCGTGGATGATTGACCATGGCTGAGCCTAGGGCGGACCTTTCGGCCTGCGGCCGGATGGTGCGGAAGAACGACCAGGACCGTTTTTTCTGCACCTTGTTTGCCCCGGTCGACAAACGCGAAGCCCTGTTTGCCCTCTACGCCTTCAACCACGAACTTGCGCGGGTTGCCGAGACGGTATCCGAGCCGATGCTGGGCGAAATCCGCCTGCAGTGGTGGCGCGAAGCACTCGACGGCATCGCGGCAGGGACGCCCCGGCGTCACGATGTCGTGGAGGGGCTGTTTGTCTGCTGGGAACAGGGGATCGCGCGCGCCACGCTCGAAGCGATGATCGACGCCCGCGCAGCCGACCTCCAGCCGGAACCACCTGCGGACCTTGATGTGCTTGTCGATTACGGCCGGAAATCGGCCGGAAATCTGATGCGTCTGGCTTGCGATGTGGTGGATGACACCCACGATGCCCCGGAAACGCTGTTCGACGATGCAGGCGCGGCGATCGCCATGTCAGGTTTGCTGCGTTCGACGGCAAGTCTCTGCAGCCAGGGAAGGGTGGTGCTTCCGGAGGCTTTGCTAGACCAGCACAGACTCGAAACACGCGATGTGCTCAAGGGCGAAATCAACAGCCGGCTTGTCAGCGTCGTCAAGGCGGTGGCGGCACGTGCCGAACGTCATGCACGCACGGCCCGGAAAACCTCGCGAAAGGTACCAAAGTCCCTGGTTCCCGCGCTGTTGCCCCTCTCGTTCGCTCTGCGCGATCTCGCAACGCTCAAGGCAAACGGCTACAACGTCTTCGATCCCGGTCTGGCCCGCCAGGGCGGAAATCGTCAGTTGGGCGTGTTGTGGCGCGCTTTTGTCGGCCGGGTTTGATACCAACGGCTGATGAGAATGCCTCATCGGCCGTTGGAGGGCCGCGACTGCATCCCACCAGGCGTTTGAGGTCGCCCTAAAGATGAACCGATGGGGTCGTCTTTAGGACTGTTGGTATGATGGGGAGACGTTGATGGTGTCGATGGTTGACGCGGACCAGGCGCAGGACTGGTGCGCCAGGTTTGTCGCGCAGCGGCCAAGCAACGTGACGCGGCTCGCCGGTCTACTGCCGCGCGCCAAACGGCCGCTGTTCTTTCCCGCCTATTGCGCCATGCGCGTGATCGACGACGAAGTCGACGATATCTTTCTTGCGCTCGACGATGCAGCCAGGAATGCGCGGAGACCCATGGTTGCAGCGCGCGTGGAGCAATGGCGTAACGGTGTCGTTGCGGCGCTCGAAGGCCGATTCGTCGCGGACGAAAACAGCGATGATGCACGCATCTTCACGGCCATGAATGCCACTCTTGGGCGCAGCAACATCGGCACGGATGCCTTCCACGGTCTGGCCGATGCCATGCAGCGCGATGTCGCCGAGCGATCCCTGGCGACATGGCAGGACTTCCTGCACTACGCCGAGGGCGCCGCCGTCGCGCCAGCTGCCGTGTTTGTCTACATCCTGGCTGCGAAGGTGCGGCGCGATGGTTCGTCGCATGCCGAACTTGGAAAGCCCTGTGCCGACTATGCGCGGCATCTCGCCATCTTCAGCTATCTCGTGCACATCCTGCGCGACCTCAAGGAAGACGCGGAACGCGCGCCCCAGCATCTGACCCTGCCCGACGATCTGTTGGTGCAGGCAGGCTTGGACAAGCATTCGCTGCAGACGGCTGCGCGGGATGGCGATGACGCGGTGCTCGCGCCGCTGGTTGGAACCATCGCCGAACTTTGCGAGCGCCATTACGTTTCAACGCTGGTCGACCTCGCCGCACTCAACGACGAGGCCGGAGGCGCCGCGGCCATGCTGGTCGGCCTGGCGGAAGTCTATCGTCAGCAGTTTGACGCCATTCGGACGGACTACAGCGCGGTGCTGAAAGGCGAGAGCGTGGTCGACATGGCAACCGTCGACCGATTGCTGGCCGGCAGCATTTCGTAACGGGCGGAACCCCGGAACGAAAACGTTGGTCAAGCTTGTATGGGGTTTGGCGATCGGGGGTTACGGTTTGGTTTTCGCTCTCCCACCAGCCCAGACTGATGAACGACCTTGCGTGACATGCCTTGCCCGCGGGATTGACGATGGGCCGGAGTGCTGCCTTGTTGCAATCGAGTTGGGCAAGAAGAGCCGGTTGCCGGGCTCGCGGATGGCTTTGCCGGACAAGATCGTCCTGCACAATCTTCCCGCCGGGGATGACGCTGGGGCGTCGGCGTCTCTGGGGCTTGGCGCCGGGGTCGCGCGCACGCCGGGGCACCTGGTGAAGGCCGCCTCGTGCTGCGAAGCGGGCTGTGACGGGTTCTGGCTGCATCGTCTTTTGCGGGTGCATGGGGTTGTGAGACGTGTGTTCGATGCTGCGGGCCTTCAGGTAGGCCGCCGCGCGCGGCGCGCCAGGGCCCCCCGACCGGATACAAGTTTACGCGGCGTGCGCCGCGGCACTCAAATCAGGCCCCATCCCTGGATCACAACCCCTGGATCACAACGTCCTGACACCCAACAAAACTCATATAAGCCGATGGACGACAAGGAGAAGATTGCGGAAACGCCACGCCCCAATCACACTCCCAACCTGTCATCGTCGAACTTGATTCGTCGATCCATGCACCGCCCGAGCCACTTGCGCTGGCCTGCCCGGCTGCCATGGAATGTGAAAACTCCGACCCAATCGGCCAAGCCTCTTTCCCCCTCGGTGCGAACTGTTCTATAACGCCGTTCCCGCCGCCGTTCCCGCGGGAAGCAAGAACCATCATGACCGATCACAAACCAGGCGTGCGCCCGGCGCGCCCACATTTCTCGTCCGGCCCCTGCACCAAACGGCCCGGCTGGTCGCTCGACGGCCTTTCCGGTGCCTGGCTGGGTCGGTCCCACCGTGCCGCGGTGGGCAAGGAAAAGCTCACCGCCGTGATCGACCGAACACGCGAAATCCTCGGCATTCCCGAAAGCCATCGCATCGGCATCGTGCCGGCATCCGACACCGGGGCGGTAGAGATGGCGCTCTGGTCGCTGCTGGGACCGCGTGGGGTAGACATGCTTGCCTGGGAGAGTTTCGGACGCGAATGGGTGAGCGATGTGCAGGATGCGCTGCAGCTCACGGACGCCCGTATCCTGGATGCCGATTACGGCAAGCTGCCCGATCTCGGCGCGGTCGACTGGTCGCGCGATGTCGTCTTCACCTGGAACGGCACCACATCGGGTGTGCGTGTGCCGGACGGCGACTGGATCGCCGGGAACCGCGAGGGGCTGGCTATCTGCGATGCCACAAGTGCTGCCTTCGCCATGGACCTCCCCTGGGACAAGCTTGATGTCGTCACCTGGTCCTGGCAGAAGGTTCTGGGCGGGGAGGGGGCCCACGGCATGCTGGTGCTCTCGCCGCGCGCCGTCAAACGGCTGGAATCGACGCCGCCGCTGCGTGCTCTGCCGAAAATCTTTCGCCTCACCAAGAAAGGCAAGCTGATCGAAGGCATCTTCCGCGGCGAGACCATCAACACGCCCTCCATGCTGTGCGTCGAGGATGCATTGGATGGCCTCGAATGGGCGCGCAACATCGGCGGTCTGGAGGCCTTGATCGAGCGCACATCGGCCAACGCCGCTGCCGTGCATGCCTGGGTCGACGGCACGCCCTGGATCGCCAATCTGGCCGACGATCCCGCAACCGCGTCGACCACTTCGGTCTGTCTCAAGCTGATCGATACGCCGGCCGATCCCAAACGTATCGTCGCGCTGCTCACCGCCGAGGACGCGGCCTATGACATCGGCGCCTACCGCAAGGCGCCGTTAGGTCTGCGCATATGGTGCGGCGCGACCGTGGAGACCGAGGATATCGAGGCCCTGCTGCCCTGGCTCGACTGGGCGCACGCCACCGCGGCAAAGGAAGCATCATGACCGACCGTTGCAAGGTCCTCATCGCCGACAAGATGAGCGGCGAAGCAGAGACCATCCTCAAAGACCGCGGCATCGCGGTTGATGTCATGACCGGCATGGAGCCCCAGGCGCTGATCGCTGCCATCGGCGGCTATGACGGTCTGCTGATCCGCTCGTCGACCATCGTGACGCCGGACGTGCTGGAGGCCGCCGCGCATCTCAAGCTCATCGGACGTGCGGGCATCGGCGTCGACAACGTGGACGTCGCTGCGGCCACTGCGCGCGGGGTGATCGTCATGAACGCACCCTTCGGCAATGCGGTTACCACGGCCGAGCACACCATCGCCATGATGATGGCGCTGGCCCGTCAGATCCCCTCGGCCGACCGTTCCACGCACGGCGGCAAGTGGGAGAAGTCGCGTTTTGTCGGCATGGAGCTCGCGGGCAAGACCCTGGGACTGGTCGGTTGTGGCAACATCGGCTCCATCGTCGCCTCGCGCGCCCAGGGCCTGAAAATGCGCGTCATCGTCGCCGATCCCTTCCTGTCAGCCGAACAAGCGCGGGAACTGGGCGTGGAAAGCGTCGACCTTGACAACCTCCTGCGCCGGGCCGACGTCATCTCCGTCCACACGCCGCTCAACGAGACGACGCGCGGCATGATCGGCGCGAAGGAACTCGCCGCCACAAAGACCGGCGTGCGCATCGTCAACTGCGCGCGCGGTGGCATTGTCGATGAAGAGGCGCTCCATGATGCCCTGGTTTCCGGCCACGTCGCCGGCGCTGCGCTGGATGTCTTCAGCACCGAACCGCCGGGCGACCATCCGCTGCTTGCGCTCGACAACGTCGTCGCCACGCCGCATCTGGGCGCTTCGACCGCCGAGGCCCAAGAGAACGTCGCGCGCCAGATTGCCGAACAGGCCGCCGATTTCCTGCTCGCCGGTGCAGTCGCCAACGCAGTCAACATGGCCTCGACCACGCCCGAGGAGGCCCCGCTGTTAAAGCCCTACATGGCGCTCGCCGGTGATCTGGGCAGTTTCGCGGGCCAGCTTACCCGCAGCGGCATCAAGGCCGTGGGCATCGAATACGAAGGCTACGTCGCGGGTCTCAACACCCGTCCGCTCACGGCCACCGCGCTTGCCGGGCTGCTGCGGCCCATGGTCGACAGCGTCAACGCGGTCAACGCGCCCGTCGTCGCCCACCAGCGCGACATCGCCGTCAGCGAAACCCGCCACGACCGGCGCGGCGACTATCCTACGCTCATTCGCATCACGGTGGAGACCGACAACCGCACGCGCGAGATCGCCGGCACGCTCTTTGCCGACGACCGACCGCGCATCGTCTCGATCAAGGGCATCCGCATCGACGCCGAGCCGACCAGCCACATGCTCTACATCACCAACCGCGATATCCCCGGCATCATCGGCTTCCTGGGCAACACCCTAGGCCAGGCCGGCATCAACATCGCGACCTTCGCGCTGGGCCGCGCGCAAGCCGGCGGCGACGCCATCGCGCTCATCAGCATCGACCAGCCCCTGACCCCCGAAACCCTCAAAACCATCCGCTCCCACGAAGGCATCAACCAGGCCGAAAGCCTTACGTTCACCTGAACCTGGATGGAACTGATGTTATCCATGCGACTGCCGGACAGTGTAAGATTGGGGTTGGGCGGATTGACTCGACTCAATAAAGCCGAGATTAGATAGAATACAAACTCTAGCCGGATCAGTTCTGTTCTCGGAAGGTCAGACCGTGTCTCCTGAATGTGTCGGTTTTTTCTGGATCACGAATTTCCTCTTCTTTCGTTGGCTTACATGGCCGATGTCATGCAAATGGCCAACTACGTTTCGGGTAGGACGCTTTACCAATGGTTCACCATACCACATGACGGATTGCCGACTCAGGCGGCAAACCAATTCGCCCTGACACCGGAAGTATCATTTCGCGACGCTCCTGCCATTGATCGCCTAATCGTTTGCAGCCAGTGAGGCGCCAGTGCGGGAGATGCCACGCCGCTCGCGTGGCTACGGCAACTTGAGCGAACGGGTGTGATGGTCGGATGTGTTGCGACTGGCGCTTGGTTTTGGCCCGGGCAGGGCTTCTTGATAGCAGGCGGTGCGCCATTCATTGGGAAGATTGGGGCCATTCCGGGAGACTTTTCACAAGGTCATTCTCACCTTCAGCATATTTGAGGTCGATGACCGCATTTTTTCATGTTCTGGGGATACATCTGCAATTGACCTTTTTCTCGGCTTCGTCTCGTTGACCCACGGCATGGACTTGGCGAGGTCGGTTGCGTCCGAATTTTTGCACGGCCGCATTAAGAACGCATGTCGAGAGCCAGCTCGAAGAACGCACGTATCACACAGTATTGCGCCCGGAAATTCGGGGCTTCGTCAGAATCATGGAGTCTTCGGTGGAGACTCCCACTGCCAATTGCCAGCATTGCGGCGACATGCGGCATCTCTCAGTGAAATCTCCATCGACCATTCGAACGGGCTTTCGATTGTTCGCCACAACGCTACTAATCTGACTCTCCGTCTAAATCATGCACAGTGTCTCCTGGCACGGACAGGTCCCGCGATTCATGAAATCGCTGTGATCCCTGGATTTGGTTCCGCCGCTCGATTTTCAACCGCGTATCGAACGCAATACGGACTGACTCCTCGTGCCGCGAGGGGAAAAGTTGCCGAGATGGACATGAAATTGGCGGACGATGAAAAACTCTGGCCGATAGGGAGATCTAGGGCGTGGCTACATCCGCCATCACATCGCGCAGACCGTTCGCGTCGTCGGATTGCCCGATGTGGCCTGGGTGATCCAGATCTTCGCTGTGGCGGTGGTCACTTGCTAGGTCTTGGCCAGCGCTTCCAAATGCTCGCGCTCCAGCGCCTTACCAATGCCGCCACGCCGCGCATCGGGCGCGAAGGCAAGATCGCTGGGATACATGTGCCACCAGCCGGTGAAGCCTTCGAAGAAATAGCGGTAGAGCGCATAGCCCAGGATGCGTTCGCCGTCGTGGGCGATCAGGATGTCACACCAGCGGTCGGGACCGAACGCATAGCGGCATATGTCGTCGGCGCTCGTCCGTGTCTCCTGCTTCATGAGCCAGCGGCCCAGGACGGCGGTTAGTTCGGCGATGGCTTCTGCATCCTGCTTGCGGGAGTGCCGCACTTTAATGGCCGTCATGGTGTCATGCCTTCGGGAAGCCAGAATAGAATTCGCTGTGGTCGCCTTCGAAGTTGTCCATCGAGAGGGCGGTCAGGGTTTCGTCCTCACCGCCGCCGGGACCAGCGTCGATGTAGATCGCCTTGCTATTGGGCCCCTCGTACCAGCGGATGTTGAAGGCGCACATCCAGGGGAAAAAGATCACCTCGGCGTAATTTGGCAGGTTGTCGCGGATCCACCAGGCAAGCGGGCGGGCGTCGCCGGTTTTTTCGTACCGTTCCAGATACCAGGGAATGACAAGCGAGGTCGTGCCGCCGCAATGGCCGTCGGCGTCACGCAGATCCCAGATATGGCGGGACGCGCTGTAGATGTTGTCGGAGCAGTAATAGGCGCTGTCCTGTACGCCGCTCGCCATCAATTCGTTGTGCCGGTCATGACAGAACCGGTTGACGCTGGGCGAGCGGTAGGCGCTCCGGATCGTGACGTGCCCGAACGCGCGCTTGAGCGGTTCGATGATCTCCTCGGCCAGATGGCGACCCACGTGCAGGGCGAGTTCGGGATCCTCGGGTAGGTTGGAAAGCCCGTGGAAGTTGGCGACTTCGCTGTAGAGCATTTCGCGCATGAAGACATGTTCGGAAAGGCGCGTTCGACCTAGTTCGGTCAGTTCGGCCACGGATGCGGGAGATGGCAAGGGTTCAACTCCTAGGTATTTTGTGAAGGATGCAGGCGGCGTCGGCATCACATTTATCAGATCATGGTGATTCTGGACCATTTTCTGGCGTTGTCACTATGGACAGGCCTTTGTGCGATGGCCCAAGGTTGACAGAATCGGAACTGTACTAAGAATCGGCAAATGATCGGGCAGTGATCCGGACGGGGTAAGAAGTCTCGGGGAGAGGCGGGGTATGGCGGTATTTATCCTCAAGCGGTTGCTCATGATGGCGCTGACCATGCTGGTTGCGTCGTTCCTGGTGTTCTCGCTGATGGAGTTCACACCCGGCAATGTGGCGAGCAAGACGCTGGGCCCTTACGCCACCGAGGCACAGAAGGACATCCTCTACGAAAAGTTGCAGTTGGGCGACCCGCTCTACGTCCGCTACGGCCGCTGGCTGGGCGTGCTGGCGGGCGTCATTCCCGATCCCTTGCAGGATCCCGAACTGGGCCTTGATTTCGAAGATCCGCGCGGCGATCAGTATTTCGGCAACTTCGGCTATTCCAGCAAGTACAAGCTGCCGGTCAACGACGTGCTCTGGCCACGCCTGCACAACACGCTGATCCTGGCGGGCATCGCCTTCGCCATCATCGTGCCCTTGTCGCTCATCTTCGGGGTGCTCTCGGGCATGCGCGAAGGCAGCCTGCTCGATCGAAGTTTATCCTACACCGGCATCACGCTCACCTCGATTCCGGAGTTCGCTTCGGCAGTGTTCCTCATCGCCATCTTCGTCCTCTCGCTGGGCTGGCTGCCGGGCACGGCGAACATGCAGAACTTCGACGACTGGTCCTGGGCCTCCCAGATGGTCCTGCCCGTCATGGTGCTGGTGCTATACGATTTCGGCTATGTCGCGCGCATGGTGCGCGGCTCCATGGTCGAAGTGATGACGCGGCCCTATATCCGCACGGCAATCCTGAAAGGGCTGCCTTACAAGACCGTCATCATGAAACATGCGCTGCGCAACGCGCTGATTGCGCCGTTCACGGTCATCCTGCTGCAGATACCGTTCCTCATCACCGGCGTCGTCGTGACCGAGACCATTTTCGGTTATCCGGGCTTCGGCAAGATGCTCCTGGAATCGGCCAACTTCGGCGACATCACCATGGTGGAAGCTGCAACCCTAGTCGCGGTGTTCATCGCCGTGTCGACCCAGCTTCTGGGCGATATCGGCTATATGTACATCAATCCGCGCATCCGGTTTACATGAGGGGCATGCCATGACCGACAAGATACAAGAGCATGCCGACATGGCCGAAACGCCGACCCAGCAAAAGGGCAATCCCAGCGCGGTCAGCGATACGGTGGCCAACGCCGAACAGCCCGACCGGCAAGGCTTGACGAAACTCTTCTACAACTTCGGGCTGTTGCGCGAATCGCCCGCAGCGATCATCGGCGTCATCATCCTGACCTTCTGGGTGCTCGTGGCGCTCTTCGCCGAACTGCTGACCGGCTATGGCCCCAACGAACAGGATTACGCAGCCTTTGCGCAGGGACCGTTCGCACCGGGACACTGGCTGGGCACCGACATCCTGGGCCGCGATATCTGGTCACGCCTGGCCTATGGTGCGCGCGCCACGCTGATCATCGCGCCCGTGGCCATGGCCTGCGCCTATTTTTTGGGCATCCTGATGGGTATGCTGGCCGGTTACTATGGCGGCTGGGTCGACAACGTCATCAGCCGCGTCAGCGACATCATTCTGTCGTTCCCGCTTATCATCCTTTTCATCGTTATCATCTCGGTGTTCGGCGCGTCGGCGTTCAACATCATCGTCGCGGTGACGCTGGCCGCCTCGCCTGGAATCGGACGTATCGTGCGCGGTCTCACGCTCGACCTGCGCAGCCTGGAGTACGTCTCGGCGGCACAGATTCGTGGCGAAAGCGGTTTCTACATCATGGTCGTCGAACTGCTGCCCAACGCACGGGGACCGCTCATCGTCGATGCCTGCCTGCGCATGGGCTATACGGTCATCACCATCGGCATCCTCGGCTTCCTAGGTCTGGGCCTGCCGCCGCCCGATCCCGACTGGGGCGGCATGGTCTCGGACGGCTCGGTCATGGTGACCGTGCCCGGCATGGCCTACATGGCGATCATTCCGGCCATCGCGATCTCCAGCCTTGTGATCGGCTTCAACCTGCTGGCCGACGGCCTGCGTGAAATCTCGATAAGGGACTGACGCCATGACCAGTCAAAGCCACGACGACGATATCGTTCTGGAACTCGAGAACGTCGGCATCTCCTATTTCACCCGCATCGGTGAAATTCCCGCGGTGCCGGATTTCTCCCTGCGCCTGAAGCGGGGCGAGAGTTACGGCCTTGTGGGCGAGTCCGGGTGCGGCAAGTCCACGGTCGCCATGGCGATCATGAATTACCTAGGGCGCAACGGTGGCATCGTGAACGGCCGCATCAGCTTCGAGGGCCGGGACATGTCGACCATGTCGGAAGAGGAACTGCGCGAGATCCGCGGGTCCAAGATCGCCATGGTCTATCAAGAGCCGATGAGCGCGCTCAATCCCAGCCTCACGATCGGTTCGCAGTTGAAGGAAGTGCTGGAGTTCCACGAAGACATCTCCAGCGAAAATGCTGCCAAGCGTTGTATCGAGATGCTGCGCGACGTCAACATGCCCGACCCCGAAAGCGTCATGAAGCGCTATCCCCACCAGATCTCGGGCGGTCAGCAGCAGCGTGTGGTGATCGCCATGGCGATGCTCTCCAATCCCTCGCTTCTGCTGCTGGATGAACCGACCACCGCGCTCGACGTGACGGTGGAGGCGACCGTGATCGATCTCATCGCCGAGCTGCGCCAAAAGTACAACACGACGTTGCTCTATATCAGTCACAACCTGGGTCTGATCGTGAAGGTCTGCGACCGCGTCGGCGTGATGTATTCGGGCTCCATGGTCGAGGAGGGCACCATCGAGGAACTCTTCAATAAGACCAAACACCCCTATACCTTCGGCCTGTTCGATTGCATTCCCACCCTGGGCGCGGACAAACACGCCCGCACGCTGGAACCGATTCCCGGCCAGGTGTCGCTGCCTCATGAACGTCCGCCGGGATGTTCCTTCGGTCCGCGCTGCAAATACTTCAAACCCGGTCTTTGCGATCAGGGGCACATTCCGATCGAACACGTCGACGAGAGCGCGACCCATCGCGCCCGTTGTCTGCGCGTCGACGAGATCGATCACAAGCCTTCGACGGGCGGCGGCGAGGCAACCGAGCAGGGCGACGGTGAGGTCGTGCTTGATATCCAGGCCATGAGCAAGTTCTACGAAGTCACCGACATGTCGCTCGCCGCTATCATGAAAGGCGAGACGCGACACTATGTGAAGGCCAACGAAAATCTGAATTTCAATGCCACGCGCGGGCGCACCGTCGCTATCGTGGGCGAGTCCGGCTGCGGCAAGTCCACCTTCGCCAAGGTGCTGACCGGTCTGGAGACCGCGACCGAGGGATCGATCCTGTTCGAAGGCAAGGATATCGGCCCGGTTGCCGTGCAGAAGCGCGATCAGAAGATGATCCGCGCACTGCAGATGGTTTTCCAGAACCCCGATGGCACGCTCAACCCCAGTCACTCGGTCGGCCATTGCATCGGGCGGGTGATCAAGAAGTTCGGCATCGAAAGCGATTCCAAGAAGATCCGCGAACGCGTGGCCGAAATGCTCGATATCGTGCGGCTGCCCAAGGCGTTCTCGACGCGCAAGCCGCGTCAGCTTTCGGGCGGTCAGAAACAGCGTATCGCGGTGGCGCGCGCCTTTGCCGGCAACCCCTCCATGGTGATCGCCGACGAGCCGGTCTCTGCACTCGACGTGTCGGTGCAGGCCGCGGTGATCAACCTGCTGAACGACGTGCAGAAGCAATACAACACCACGCTGCTCTTCATCAGCCATGACCTTTCGGTCGTGCGATTCATCTCCGACGAGATCGTCGTGATGTATCTGGGCCAGATCATGGAGGCCGGCACGTCCGACAAGATCTTCTCGCCGCCCTACCATCCCTATACCGAGGCTCTGCTCTCGGCCGTGCCGATTGCCGACCCCAATATCGTGCAGAAACGCATCCGCTTGGAAGGCGAAATGCCCTCGGTCATGGACCCGCCCAAGGGCTGCCGCTTCTCGACGCGCTGTCCGCGTTATCTGGGCAAGATCTGCGATGAAGAAGAGCCGGCAAACCGGGACGCCGGCGACGGCCACATCATCAAGTGCCACATCCCGCTCACCGAACTCGCGCAAGTCGAACCGATCTTCCACGAGAAGGACGCCGCGGAGTAGGTTCAGTTGCTTGCGCCTTGGAATCCTGGCGAAGGTGAGCCCCATCCAAGCGTGTCATGCCGAAGAAGGGAGTGAGGCGACTGCGATCCGGGATCCCGTCGCGCGCGTTTCTTCGAGATTCGCGCGGGCTGGGATCCCGGCTCTGCGCGATGCTCCGGCCAGGATGACCAATTGGAGGAAAGTTTCGTGTTCGGTTAGCAAACTGGATGGGTTGGCGATGAACCGCGAGATAACGAAACCACCGGAAAACGGCCGCAGCTTCTGTGGCGTATCTGTCGTGAAGGACCTCACGCAACTGCAGGCTGAGGTGGCCGTTCTGGGCATCCCCTACGGCACGGCCTATGACGTTGAAAGCCCGGTCAACGAGAGTGCCGGTTCGCCTTCGGCGGTCCGGGCGCGCAGCGGTCCGGCGATGCTCTACCATTACGATTTCGACATCGGTGCGCCAGTGCTCAATGGCGACGATAGGGATATCAGGATTGTCGACGGCGGCGATGTTGACGGCGGACCCAACCCGTCGGACGGCGAGAACAACCGGGTCATCGCGACCCGGGCTGTGAAGTCGATCTTGGACTCCGGCGCCGTGCCGATTGTCTTTGGCGGCGACGACAGCGTGCCGATCCCGTTTTTCGCAGCATTCGAGGGCAGGGGGCCGTTGACAGTCGTACAGGTCGACGCCCATCTCGACTGGCGGGACGAAATCCACGGCTCCCGCTTCGGCTATTCCAGTCCCATGCGCCGTGCCTCCGAGATGGATTGGATCACGGGCATGGTCCAGATCGGTCTACGCGGCACCGGCAGCGCGCGGGCGCAGGAGGTCGCCGATGCCCGCGCCTGGGGCTCGAAACTGATCACGGCGCGCGAGGTCCGCGAAAAGGGCATGGAGGTTGCCCTGCAGCATATACCTGAAGGCGGCGAGTTTCTGGTGACCATCGATTGCGACGGCATCGATCCCGGCGACTTTCCCGCGGTCAGCAGTCTGGCACCGGGCGGCGTCGCCTATGCCGACATGCTGGACCTGCTGATCAGGATCGCGAGCAAGGGACGCATCGCGGGGCTGGATATCGTCGAGTTCGGCTGCGACTTCGATCCGCCCAGCGGTTTGGGCGCAACGGTATGCGCGCGTCTTGCCGTCACGACGATCAGTTCGATGATCCGCTCAGGGCAGTTCCGCGAATAAACCGATGTCGCCAGAATATCTTCGGTGTCGCGGGCAGACTAGTTTCACCCCTGCGCCACCGATAGCTTGAGCCACCTTTTCGACTGTGGTCGAAAAGGGTTTCACGCGTCACTGCGGAACCCGCGATAGCGATCATGAAATACTCGATCTTCAGCCTGCTGCGTCAGGCGCGCGACTACCACAGGAACTGGCCCCAGGCGTGGCGCAGTCCCGATCCGAAGCCCGAATACGATGTCATCGTCATCGGCGGCGGCGGTCACGGCCTTGCGACTGCATACTACCTCGCCAAGGAACACGGCATCACCAATGTCGCCGTGCTGGAGAAAGGCTGGCTGGGCGGTGGCAACACCGGACGCAATACGACGATCGTGCGCTCCAACTATCTCTGGGACCAGAGCGCCAATCTCTACGAGAAGTCGCTGCAGCTCTTTGAGGGTCTCTCGCAGGACCTCAACTACAACGTGATGTTCTCCGCGCGCGGCGTGATCAACCTGGCGCATAACGAACACGATCTGAAGGAACTCAGCCGTCGCGGCCATGCCTGCCGCCTGAACGGCATCGACTACGAACTGATCACGCCCCAGCAGATCAAGGACATCGCGCCCATCATCAACATCAGTCCCGACATCCGTTATCCCGTGCTGGGCGGCGCCATGCAGCGTCGCGCGGGCAATGCGCGCCACGACGCCGTCGCCTGGGGCTATGCACGCCGTGCCGACGAATATGGCATCGATATTATCCAGAACTGCGAAGTGACTGGCATCGACATTGCCGAGGGTAAGGTGACCGGCGTGCAGACGACGCGCGGGCCCATCAGAGCCAGGAAGGTCGGCGCGGTGGTCGCGGGCCATGCCTCGGTCATCGGCCAGATGGCAGGACTAACGCTGCCGGTTGAGAGCCACGCGCTCCAGGCGATGGTCTCTGAACCGATCAAGCCGGTGCTCGATACGGTCATTATGTCCAACACGGTGCATGTCTACATCAGTCAGTCCGACAAGGGCGAGTTGGTCCTGGGCGCGGGCATCGACGGCTACAATTCCTATGGCCAGCGCGGGGGCATCGATGTCATTGAGCACCAGATCGAAGGCCTCGTGGAGCTCTATCCCATCGTCAAGCGCCTGCGCATCATGCGCACTTGGAGCGGCATCGTGGATATCTGCCCGGACGCGAGCCCTATCATTTCCAAGACGCCGGTCGACGGGTTCTACATGAACTGCGGCTGGGGCACGGGCGGCTTCAAGGCGACGCCAGGCTCTGGTTGGGTCTTTGCCCACACTATCGCCCAGGACCGGCCGCACAAATTGAACGAAGCCTTTGACCTTAAACGGTTCGAGACGGGCTTGCTCATCGACGAGCACGGCGCCGCGGCCGTGGCGCACTAAAGGGGGATGGGACCATGTTGCTGATCGATTGCCCCTGGTGCGGCGAGCGCGAACAGACCGAATTCTCCTGCGGCGGCGAAGCGCATATCGTGCGGCCCGATCCCCATACCGCCAGTGACAAGGAATGGGGCCATTATCTCTTCATGCGTAAGAACCCCAAGGGCGTGCACTATGAACGCTGGTTCCACGCCCATGGCTGCCGCAAGTGGTTCCATATGGCGCGCCACACGGTGAGCCACGAGATTCTGGCGATCTACGGCATCACCGAACCCGCGCCGAAACTCGACGGCGGGGAGGGCACATCGTGAGTCAGGCCTTCCGCAATTCCGATGGTGGCCGGATCGACCGTGGCCAGCGCATCAACTTCACCTTCGACGGGCAGTGCTATCAGGGATATGCTGGGGACACGCTGGCCTCAGCGCTGCTGGCCAATGGCGTACGTCTCATGGGGCGCAGCTTCAAGTATCACCGGCCGCGCGGCATCGTCGGGTCCGGGGCCGAGGAGCCCAATGCGCTCATCCAGTTGGGCGAGGGCGCAATCATGGAACCCAACACGCGCGCGACCCAGGTAGAACTCTTCGAGGGGTTGGTCGCGAGCAGCCAGAACGCCTGGCCGAGTCTGGGTTTCGATGTCGGCGGCATCAACAACATTGTCTCGAAGGTCATTCCGGCCGGGTTCTACTACAAAACCTTCATGTGGCCGCCCAAGGCGTGGATGTTCTATGAGAAGTTCATCCGCGGCGCGGCCGGTCTGGGCAAGGCGCCGGCCGAGCCCGATCCCGACACCTATGAGAAGCGCCGCGCCCATTGCGACGTGCTGGTCGTTGGAGGCGGTCCCGCCGGTCTGGCCGCCGCGCGTGCTGCTGGCGCAAGTGGTGCCCGTGTCATCCTGGCCGACGAGCAGCCCGCATTCGGCGGCAGCCTGCTGTCCTCCAAAGCGAACGTCGACGGCAAGTCGGGCGCCGATTGGGCCGCGGACGTCATCGAGGAGCTCGGAGGCATGGAGGAGGTCCGCCTGCTGCCGCGCACGACAGTGACCGGCTACTACGACCACAGCTTCCTCGTTGCGGTCGAGCGCATCACCGATCACCTGCCGTTCGGCGAGCGCAAGGGACCGCGCCAGCGGGTCTGGAAGATTCGCGCCAAGCAGGTCGTTCTGGCGACCGGCGCCACCGAACGTCCCCTGGTCTTTGCCGAGAACGACCGGCCCGGCGTGATGCTGGCCGATGCCGTACGGACCTATGTGAACCGTTACGGCGCGCGTCCGGGAAGCCGTGCTGTCATCTTCACCAACAACGACAGTGCCTACCGCGCCGCAATCGACGCGGCCGACGGCGGTATCCATGTCGTCGCCCTCGTCGATCTGCGCACTAAGCCTGAAGGTGCCCTGGTCCGCCAGACGCGCGGGCGTGGCATCGAAGTCATCGCGGGCAGCGCCATCACGGCCGTGAAAGGCGCCAAGCAGGTTTCCGAAGTCGAGGTCATGGCTCTTTCGGATGACGGCAGCGCCGTTTCTGGAGGTCGCCGTTCGCTCGATTGCGATCTCGTCATGATGTCGGGCGGCTGGAACTCCACGGTGCATCTGGCGTCCCAGTCCGGCGCCAAGACCGTCTGGGACGAGACGCTTGCCACCTTTCTGCCTGGCGAGCCCAAGCAGGCCCAGCGCAACGCCGGCGGTGTTGCCGGCCAGTTTGCTTTGGTCGCCTGTCTGGAAGAGGGTACGAAGGTTGGTGCCGCGGCTGCGACCGATACCGGATTTGAGGCTAAAGCAGGAGCTGCGCCCAAGGTGGACATGGGCGAAGAGGACGGCCAGCTGAACCTGCGCGTGGTCTGGACCGTGCCCAGCGACCGCAAGGGCGCCAAGCGCTTCCATGATTTCCAGAACGACGTCACTGCCGCCGACATCGCGCTCGCACACCGCGAGAATTACTCCTCGGTTGAGCACTTCAAGCGCTACACCACGACCGGCATGGGTACGGACCAGGGCAAGACCTCCAATGTCAACGGTTTGGCGATTCTGGCCGGCTTGCGTGACGAGCCGGTTCCCTCGGTCGGCCACACCACGTTCCGTCCGTTCTATACCGCCGTCACCATCGGCGCGCTGGCCGGCAACGACACGGGACCCGAACTGCTCGATCCCATGCGCAAGACGGCGATGCACACCTGGCACGAGGCCCACGGCGCGCATTTCGAGGATGTTGGCGCCTGGAAGCGCCCTTACTGCTATCTGCGCGAAGGCGAAAGCGTGAAGCAGGCCGTCGACCGCGAGGTTCTGGCTACCCGCACCTCGGTCGCCATTCTCGATGCCTCGACCCTGGGCAAGATCGATGTCCAGGGACCGGATGCCGCGGAGTTCTTGGACCGCATCTACACCAACATGTTCTCCTCATTGAAGGTCGGCGCTTGCCGCTACGGCCTGATGTGCAAGGACGACGGCATGGTCTTCGACGATGGCGTCACGGCACGCATTGGCGAGAACCGCTTTCTGATGTCGACCACCACGGGCGGCGCACCGAATGTGCTGAACTGGCTGGAGGAATGGCTCCAGACCGAGTGGACCAATCTGGAAGTCTATTGCACCTCCGTGACCACCCAGTGGGCGGCTATCGCGATTGCCGGTCCCAACATCCGGCGCCTGCTTTCGGAACTCACCAGCGTCGATCTTTCCAACGACGCCTTCCCGTTCATGACCTGGCAGGACGGCGAGGTCGCGGGCATCCCCTCGCGCATCTTCCGTATCAGCTTCTCGGGCGAGACCGGGTTCGAGGTTCACTGCCCGGCGAGTTACGCCATGGCGCTGTGGCGCGCGCTGATGACGGCGGGTGAGAAGTTCAACATCACGCCCTACGGCACCGAAGCCATGCATGTCCTGCGCGCCGAGAAGGGCTTTGTCATCGTCGGCCAGGACACCGACGGCACCACGACACCGTATGATCTGGGCATGAACTGGATTGTCTCCAAGAAGAAGGACGACTTCCTGGGCAAGCGCGGTCTCGCGCGCCCGGACACCTTGCGTGAGGACCGCAAGCAGCTCGTCGGCCTCATCACCGACGATCCCAACGAGGTCATTCCCGAGGGCGCGCATATTTCGCCTGAGCCCCATGCGCCTTCGCCGGTGCCGATGGAGGGGTGGGTATCCTCAAGCTACTACAGCCCCAACTGCGGGCGCTCGATCGCGCTGGCGCTGATCCAGCGCGGTCACGAACGCATCGGCGAAAGCGTCGCGACACCGCTCGAAGACAAGGTGGTGCGTGCGAAGATCGTGAAACCGATCTTCTTCGACGAGGAAGGGGAGCGTCTCCGTGGTTGAAACCTATCTCAGACAGAGCCCGCTGGCCCATCGCGCGCTTGATGCGCAGGTCTCGGAAAACATCGACGATGCCGCGCTGGTTCTGACCGAGCGTCGGTTCCTTGCCAAGATCAATCTTCGCGGCAAGGTCGACAGCGATGTGGTCAAGGCCGTCGTGGGCGTGGCGCTTCCTTCCGAGCCCAACACCGTGACGGACGGCAACAATCTCTCAGCGCTGTGGCTGGGTCCCAGCGAGTGGTTGCTCGTGGGGCCGCCCAATGCCGAGAACAACATGGAAGACGCGTTCAACGAAGCGTTGGAAGGCGCCAGCGTCGGCGTCGTGGACGTGACCGAAGGTCGTACCACCATCCGTGTGTCGGGCCCGATGGCGCGCGATGTCATCACCATGGGCTGCCCGCTCGATCTTCATCCCAGGGTCTTCCAGCCCGGCCGCTGTGCGCAGAGCTTCATCAGCCGCAGCCCGATTCTGATCCATCAGATCGACGATACGCCGACCTTCGACATCCACATCGAACGCAGCCAGTCCGATTACCTCTGGACCTGGCTCGAGACCGGCGGTGCGCCTTACGGCGTTGCCATCGCGCCTGAGCCCGAGATGACGAACTGGTGCCGTCCTCCACGCAAGGCTTCCTCGTGAACGACGCGCCGACCAGCGTTGTGTTCGACCTAGGCGGCGTTCTGATCGACTGGGATCCGCGCCACCTCTATCGCGAACTCATCAAGGATGAGGCCGCGATGAAGGCGTTCCTCGCCGATGTCGTCGGCCAGACCTGGAACCGACAGCAGGACGCCGGGCGCTCGATTGCCGAGGCCAATGCCGAGCTGATCGCTAACCATCCCGAGCACCGCGAACTGATCGAGGCCTACTACGGCGAATTCGACCGGATGATGAAGGGTCCCATCGACGGCACGGTCGAGGTTCTTCAGGACCTCTCGGCCAATCAGGTCCCGCTTTACGCACTCACCAACTGGTCGGCCGAAACCTTTCCCCTGGCGCAGGCGCGCTTCGACTTTCTCGATCTCTTCAAGGGTGTCGTGGTCTCGGGCCGAGAAGGTATGCGCAAACCCGATACGGCCATCTTCGAGCTCCTCTGCGACCGTTACGACCTGGAGGCCGAGGATACGCTGTTCATCGACGATCATCGGCCCAACGTCGAGGCCGCCGAAAAGCTCGGCTTTCACACCGTACTCTTCAGCGGACCCAGCCAATTGCGCGGCCGACTGACCGGCTGGGGTCTGTTGGCGCCACGGCAATCTGGTCTATTCTGACCCGATCGATTGGAGTTCAGCATGGCGTCACCGCAGCTTCAGAAACTCATCGCGGCCATGGAAGCGCGTTCCACCGGCGGTACGGCAGAACCGTTGACCAATGATGAGATCGTTGCGCAGTACCGTTCGTGCACCGACGAGGAACTGCTGCTAGTCGATGGCATCGCGCCCACGGTTTCTCCCGACAGCACATTCCTTCCGGTCACGGCGGACGGTGTGCCCTGCGAGTGGGTGCTTGCGGCGGGGGCCAACCACAGCAAGCGCCTGTTCTTCATCCATGGGGGCGGCTGGATCGCCGGGACGCTCGCGGGCTACCGGCATCAGATTGAAGCCTTGTCGCGTGCCACGGGCATGGCGGTGCTGGCGGTCGATTACCGGTTGGCGCCCGAACATCCTTTTCCCGCTGGCCTGGATGACTGCGTTACGGCGTGGATGTGGATGCGCGATCACGGCCCCGACGGAGAGGGAGCCTGCGAGCGCACGCTGCTGGCCGGCGACTCAGCTGGTGGCAACCTCACCTTCGCCCTGCTGCTGCGCCTCAAGGACGAGGGAAAACCCCTACCTTCGGCTGCCGCTGCCTTTGCCCCGGCAACGGACTTCACCGGCTCCAGCCCGTCGATGACGGAACGCCAGCACCTCGATCCCTTCATTAGGGCCGACAACATCGGCTGGATTTTCAGCCAGTATGTCCAGGATGACACACCGCCGACACATCCTTATGTTTCGCCTGTCTTTGGCGATCTCTCGGGCCTGCCACCGCTTCTGGTGCATTCGGGCGAGCGCGAGGTGCTCCACGATGATGGCCTGCGCATCGTCGAAGCGGCGAAGGAAGCCGGTGTCGATGCGACCTTCAAGACCCTGCCGGAACTGATTCACACCACGGAATACTGGTGCCATGTCGTGCCCGAGGGCTTGGAATCACTGAACGAAGTTGGGGCGTTCCTGAAAAGCCATGGCTGAACTTCCAGACGTCGCTCGGTGCATCGACCTCGAACGGTATCCTGTGCACGACCTGGATGACCCGGTGACCCGTGACCTGATCGCGCATTGCCGGGCCGAGCTCCGCACCCAGGCGTTCTCTGCTCTCGAAGGATTTCTCACGCCTGAGGCCGTCTCGCGGTTCTGGGATGAATCGATGAGCTTGAGCGATCACACCGTCCGGCGGGAGGCCCATCGCAGCGCCTATCTCGATACGCCCGATCAGGAAGATACGTCATGGCCGGAGGGTCATCCCCGCCGCCGGTTCTTCCGTACCCACTGGGGCGTGGTGGCCGACGACCTGATCCCGGACGATCACGGTCTGCGCCAGCTCTACGAGTGGGGCGGTCTGACGGCCTTCTTCTCGGAGGTGCTGGAGGTCAAACCGCTCTACCGCCATGCCGACCGCTTCCAGGCGCTCAACATCAACGTGCTTAACCCAGGTGATGAGCAAGCCTGGCATTTCGACGACATGGATTTTGTCGTGCTTCTTTACCTCACTACGCCGCAGGGCGGGGGTGAACTCACGTGCGCTTCGCTGGTGCGCACCGATGACGACCCTTGTTACGGCAAGGTCACCGCTGCCTTCGACGGAGCCTACGAGCTACTCCATCACCGGCCCTCGGTCGCCGGGACTCTGACGATCATGCGCGGCCACCACAGCGTACACCGCGTCTCGGCCGTCGAGGGCGACATCCCCCGCCTGACCGCGGTGCTCGCATATGATCGCGTGCCCGACAAGCACGAGGGCGACGCCTTCAATATCCAGATGTATGGGGAACGCATCCGCCAAAAAATCGAGGCTGGGTTCAATTGTTAAGGTCGGCTGAGGCTGATGACTGACAAACGATTGAGGGGGGTGAGACCGACAAATCAGGCCTTTTGCCTCAAGTTGATTTGGCGGGACGGCACGGAGACCGTTGATCTCTCAGGGCTGGTGGCCGCGTCGAGACAATTCAATGTTTTTGCAGGAGGCCCTGATGCGTTCTCCAAGGTGCAAGTGGACAACTGGGGTCATGCGGTTGTCTGGGAGAATGGCCTTGACTATTCGTCCGAAAATCTCGCGCGGATTGCCAATGAACAAGCCACAAAAAATGCCTGCAAGATGTTTTTACGTTGGCAGGAAAGCCATGACCTGACGAATGACGAGGTGGGCGACGTGCTCGGTGACAGGAAAAGTCAGATCAAGAACTTCCGTTCCGGAGCGTCGGCGATTCCCAACTCGGTACGCATGGCGATCGGGGCGTTTGAGGCCAACCCTACGATGTTTTACGCTCACTACCGACCTGGTAAAAAGGCGGTCACGCGACGCAAGAAGCCGGCGGTCGGCTAGCCCAAACAGATCGCGCCAGCCTCACGCTCAGGTGAATGCGTCGGGCATGGAGGCCTTTTTCTTGGCGATGAACTCGTGCAGGGCCTCGTCGACGCCCGGATCGATCTCAGGCGCCTGATACTCGGCCAAGATGTCTTTCCACAGTTTGTTGGCGCGCTGCATGGCGTCTTGGCTGCCTTCGGCTTCCCACTGCTCGAAGCTGTTGTTGTCGGCAATGGTCGAACGGTAGAACGCGATCTCGAAATTGGCCTGGGTGTGGGCGCAACCCAGGAAGTGGGCCCCGGGGCCCACTTCGCGGATAGCGTCCATGGCCTGGCCGTTTTCCGAGAGGTCCACGCCGCCCGCCAGTACCTGCATCATGCCGATCTGGTCGGCATCCATGACGAACTTCTCGTAACCGGACGCCAGCCCGCCCTCTAACCAGCCCGCAGCATGGAGCACGAAGTTGACGCCGCCCAGCAGAGTCGACTTGATCGTCTGCGCGCTTTCATAGGCCGCCTGGGCATCGGGGATTTTGGAGCCGCACAGCGATCCGCCCGAACGGAAGGGAACGCCGATGCGTCGCGCAAGCTGGGCCGAGGCAAAGAGCACCAGGTCCGGTTCGGGCGTGCCGAAGGTCGGTGCGCCTGACTGCATGGAGATCGAGCTTCCGAAGGTGCCGAAGACGACCGGCGCGCCCCTGCGGATCAACTGGGTCGTCGCCATGCCGACAAGCGCTTCGGCAAAGAGCTGCGCAACGGTGCCGGCAACGGTCACCGGGCTCATCGCGCCTGCCAGAATGAAGGGCGAGACGACACAGGCCTGGCCGGCCGCCGCATAGACCTTCATCGCACCCAGCATGGTGCCGTCGAAGGTCATCGGCGAGTTGGCGTTGATCAGGTTAATGATGCAGCAATTGTTCTCGACCGTATCGGCGCCCAAGGCGATCCTGGCCATGTCGACTGTGTCCTGCGCACGCTCGGGCGCGGTCACCGACCCCATGAACGGCTTGTCGCTATAGCGCAGATGCGCATAGACCATGTCGAGATGGCGCTTGTTGACCGGAATATCGACCGGCTCGCACACGGTGCCACCCGAGTGGTGCATGGCGGGCGTCATGTAGGCTAGCTTCACGAAGTTCCGGAAATCCTCGATCGTTGCGTAGCGTCGGCCGTCGTCCAGATTGCGGATGAACGGCGGGCCGTAAACCGGCGCGAAGACCGTCGCGCCGTCGCCGATTTTGACGTTGCGGTCCGCGTTGCGCGCGTGCTGCATGAAGTGGTTGGGCGCGGTCTTTAGAAGCTCGCGCGCAAGCCCGCGCGGCACATGCAGAGTTTCGCCGTCCTTGCTGACTTCGGCGCCGGCGTCCTTCCACATGGCGATGACTTCCAGGTCGTCTTTGATGGCAATGCCGACCTCTTCCATGATCGTCTCGGCGTTGTTCTCCAGGATTTCTAGCCCTTCTTCCGAGAGGACATCGAAGGTCGGCACTTTGCGCTGAATATAGGGCAGCGGTTTGGTCGAGAAACGCTGGCTTCGCTGGGTGCGCCGTGCGCCGCTGCCGCCGTGTTCGCCTCGGCCGCGTCTGGCGCGCCTGCCGCCCTGATCCTGCTCTTTACTCATTGTCGTGCTCCTGCACCACATCCATGCTCTTTTTGCTTATGACACGCAGTCCTAGTGTGAAAACGCCAGATTGCGTCGCGCGGTCGGAACAAACCGTCGCCTGTGGGCCGATTTTCCGTGACCTGTCTTGCCGAGGGCCGGGCCTTGCACCAAGGTTGGCGCCAAGCGCGGAGAAGGATCGAGACCATGGCACGCGACATCTTTGTCGAGGACTGGAAGGCAACCCCGTACTGGTGGGAGCTGGCGCCACGACCCGACTGGTCCACTGTCGAGCTGCCTGGCGAGGTCGATGTCGCCATTGTCGGTTCCGGCTACGCCGGCATGTCGTGCGCCCTCCACCTGGCCCGGGCAGGACGCAACGTCATCATTCTGGAAGCCAAGGAGCCGGGCCATGGTGCCAGTTCGCGCAGCGGGGGCATGGCAGGCAGCGGTCTGAAACTGGGCTATTCCGAACTGAAGGAAAAGTACGGCCAGCAGCGTGCTGTCGATCTGATGCTTGAAACCGAACGCTCCCTCGAGTTCTTCGAAGAGTTCATCGCCGGAGAACAGATCCAGTGCCACTACCAGAAGGTCGGACGGTTCATCGGCGCGCATGCGCCCAGCCACTATGAGGCGATGGCGCGCGGTATCGATCTCGTGAGGAAGGAGGTCGGCATTGAGACCGGTTACATGCTTTCGCGAGAGGAGCAGGGGAGTGAGATCAAGACGCAGGCTTATCACGGCGGCCAGGTCACGCTCTCGGGCGGCGGTCTGCATCCTGCCGTCTATCATCAGGGCGTGCTGGAGCGGGTGAAGGTCGCAGGCATCCCGGTGGCGGGCCACACGCCGGTCACCGCGATCAGCCGGGGCGGGGACGGCTTCGAGGTCACCACGACCCGCGGCAAGGTCAAGGCCCGTAATGTCGCGGTCATGACCAACGGCTATACGCCCTCGGCGGCCCAGAACTTGCGCCGGCGGCTGGTCCCCGTGGGAAGTTACATCATCGCGACCGAAGAAATCGGTGAGGAACGGGTGAGAGAACTCTTCCCCAACCACCGCATGATTGCCGACACCAAGGCGATCCTCTACTACTACCGGCCTTCGCCGGACCGCAAACGCATCATTTTCGGTGGCCGCGCCAAGACGCGCGACGTCGAAACGCGCGAGAGCGGGCGCATCCTCCATAAGTTCATGTGCGGTATTTTCCCTGAACTAGAGGACGTGAAGGTCACCCACAGTTGGACCGGCAATGTGGCCTTTGCCTTCGACAAGCTGCCCCATATCGGCGAGCGCGACGGCGTTCACTATGCCTTGGCATGCAACGGCTCGGGCATCGTCAAGCAGACCTATCTCGGCATGAAAACCGCGCTTTCCATCATGGGCGACCTGGAGGGACGCACCGCCTTCCACAACCTGGAGTTCACCACAATACCGTTCTACGATGGCAATCCTTGGTTCCTGCCCATCGTGCAGCGCTGGTACCAGTGGCGCGATGCCCGTGCCCGCTGATACACTGGAGCTTCAATAGGAACCCACTGGTTCCGATCGGGGCAGCCAACGTTGCTGGTTGAAGCTTCATGAGCGGTCATGTGCTTTTGCTCACGTTTGGGTGGGTGCGCCGGGATGATCGTGGCCATGACGGTTGTTCTCATGATCGCCTTCTTCACCGTCGATGCGATCGCCTTTGCGTTGGTGATTGCCGTGGGCATCGGCATGTTCGGCTTTTCCGCGGCCAGTAACAAGGTTGGCGTGCGATTCGACGATACGATGCAGGGCGACGAGTAGCCAGGTCAGTTCCATGTCAGACTCAAGAACGATGTGAGGCAAGATGTACCGATTGTTTTATGCCGAGGGCTCAGCGGCTTGCAGCACGCGTGTCATGCTTGAAGAAATCGGCGCGGATTATGAACTGATCGAGACGGCCATCGAGCAGGACAGACCGCGCGATCCCGAACTGTTGAAGCTCAATCCTAACGGCTGGATTCCGGTCCTGGTGCATGAGGACGGCGCCATGTTCGAGGCTTCGGCCATCTCCATCTACCTCGCGGACAAGTACCCTGAGACCGCTTTGGCGCCTTCGCTGGACGATCCCTCGCGGGGACCGTTCCTGCAGTGGCTGGTCTATTTCTCGGATACGCTCATGATCGCCTACCAGCTGACGCATCACTGGAAACGCTATTGCGAGGGACCGGAATACCGCGAAAGCACGCAGAGGACATCGTCCCGACGGTTGCGCGAGATTTGGTCCATGGTGGACAGCGAGATCGGCGACCGGGAGTGGTTTGTGGGCGGACGGTTCAGCGCGGTGGATATCCACCTGCACATGCTCGCCGGCTGGCTTTTACCTGAGCTTGGCCAGCCGTCCATCGCGGACTTTCCCAATGCCAAGCGTATTGCCGACAAGGTCACGCAGCGGCCCAGCGTGAAAAAGGTCTACGGGCTTTAGTTTACGTCAGCCTGCGTCCTGAATGGCGCGCCAGACCGCGTACGGTGTCGCCGGCATGTCGAGGCCAGCAACGCCGAGCGGACGCAAGGCATCCAGCAATGCGTGCATGATGACGGGCGGCGCGCCGATCGTGCCCAGTTCGCCCGCACCCTTCACGCCCAACCGGTTGTTGAGGCAGGGGTCGGGCCGGTTGTGGTGTTCGAAGTTCGGGAGGTCGTCGGCGCGCGGCATGGCGTAATCCATGAAGGTGCCGGAAAGGGGCTGAGCCGTATCGGGGTCGTAGACGGCATGCTCCATCTTCGCCTGGCCCACACCCTGGGCGATGCCGCCATGGATCTGGCCCTCCAGGATGACCGGATTGATCGACTGACCGACATCGTTGACCGCCAGATAACGCTCCAGCGTCCATTGCCCGGTTTCGGCATCCACCTCGACCTCGGCGATGTGACAGCCATTGGGGAACGTGCCGCCGGTGGGCGCATAGAATGCCTGTTCCTCCAGACCCGGCTCCAGACCGGCTTCGGTGAAGTTAACGGGAACGTAGGCGGCCCGCGCGACCTCCTTCCACGTCATGGCCCGATCCGTGCCCGCCACCGTGAATGCACCCTCGTCGAACTCGATATCGTCGCGCGATGCTTCCATCAGGTGCGCGGCCAGCCGCCGGCCCTTTTCGATCACCTTGTCTGCCGCCATCATGATCGCGGGTCCCGCCAAGGCCGTTGAGCGCGAGGCATAGGTTCCCTGACCGTAGGGTACGGCGGAGGTATCGCCGTAGGCCAGTGTGATCGCTTCGACCGGGATGCCAAGCCGCTCGGCAGCGATCTGAGCAAAGGCTGTTTCGTGGCCCTGGCCATGGCTGTGCGTGCCTACGCCAACCACAGCAGAACCAGTCGGATGGAAGCGCACATGGGCAACCTCGAAGACACCGGGTGCGGCCATGGCCGAAGTCTCGACAAAGCTCGCAAATCCGAAACCGCGCTTTCTCGCCCGCTCGTTCGAAAACGCGCGCCGCTGCTCCAACCCCGCAAGGTCGGCCAGTTCGAGCGCCTGTTCGGTGATGCCCGGAAAATCGCCGCTGTCGTAAACGAGGCCGGTGGGTGTGGTGTGGGGCAGGGCGTCATGGGTGACCATGTTGCGTCTGCGCAATTCAAGGGGCCCCAGGCCCAGTTCGTGTGCGGCGGTATCCATCAGTCGTTCCATGACGTAGACCGCCTCGGGCCGTCCCGCGCCCCGGTATGGTGCGGTCGGCGAGCTGTTGGTCAGGACCGCCTCGATCTGCGTGAAGAGGCACGGCAGGTGATAGATGTTGGGGATCAACGGTGCATAAAGCAGGGGGCCGACACCGGGTCCGAAGCCTGTGGTGTAGCATCCGATATCGGCGCGCGTGTGGACCTTGAGGCCCAGAATGCGGGCATCGCCATCGAGCGCCAGGGTCGCACGGGTCTCGTGTGCACGTGCGGCCAGGTCGCCGACGACCGTTTCGTTGCGCGTCGCGGTCCAGCGCAGCGGGTGACCCACCAGCATGGACGCGCGGCAGAGCGCGACTTCCTCACCATAGGGCGAGGTGCGCATGCCGAATGCCCCGCCCATGTCCTGCGAGACGACGGTGATGTCCTGCTCTTCCATGGAAAGCAGCTTGGCCAGCACCGTGCGCAGGAGATGCGGTGCCTGATTTCCCATGATCAGCCGCAATTTTCCATCCGGCTCGGGCACTGTCAGGGCGCAACGCGGCTCCATGGGATTCGCGGTAATGCGGTTGTTGATGAGTTCCAGCTCGATGCAGTGCGCAGCTGCCACGAGGGCCCTGTCCATCGCCGCTGCATCACCCGCATGCCAGTGGAACGCGATGTTGTCGGGGCAGCGGTCCCAGATGGGCACGGCACCCGGAGAAGTCGCCCGCTCCATCGTACCCGCGGCGGGCAGTGTTTCGATCTCGATCTCGATGGCCTCGACGGCATCGCGGGCCTGGGCTTCGGTATCGGCAATCACCAGCGCCAGCAGGTCTCCGACCATGCGAATCTTGTCATGGCACAGAACCGGACGGGGCAGATCGGGGATGGTTTCACCCATGCCGTCTGTCAGTTCGAACTTGGTGCCGATGGTGATGGGCGATCCCGGGTTCAGCGATTCCGCGGTCAGAATGGCGACGACGCCGGGCATGTTCTCGGCCTGATCGCCATTGATCGACCGGATGCGTCCATGTGCCACATCACTTCGCAGGAATACCGCCCGAAGCTCGCCGGGAACCCCGATGTCGCCGCTGTAACGTCCGCGGCCCATCAGCAGGCGCCGGTCTTCCCTGCGCAGGAGAGGCGCGCCGATCCCGTCCTTCTTCATAGCCCCACCGTGAGATTGATTTTCCTTTGATCAGCTGTCGTGCCGGCGGCGTTGTTTCAGCCGGCGGACCTTTGACGCATCACGACTTCGATCATCTTGACCATGCCGTCAACGGTATAGGGTTTGCCGATGGCACGGTTCGCGCCGACTTCCAGTGCTTTCTGCAAGGCCTCGTCCTGCTGCAATCCGCACCATTCGGCACAGGTGGCGATGACCGCGCAGTTGGGGCGCAGGCGCTGTACGACCTTGACACTCGTTTCGCCATCGCTGGCCGACAGGCTGGCATCGACGATGGCGATCTCAGGTTTGAAGATTCCCAGCACATCAATGGCGTCTTCGGCTGAGATGACGCTCAGGCAGTCAAAGCCCATTGCATCCAGGCTGTCTTCCAAGGGGTCGCGAAGATTATCGTTGTGGTCGACGATCAGGACCGTGATCATATCCATGTTGGCTGCTTTCCTTTTTTCTTCAGCGTGGTCAGCGTGGGTCTCGATCTTTCAGACGGGATGCCGCATGGCCCCGGTCGTATCCTGGGTCTCTTTCATTTTGTGCAGGATCGTTGCCATCTGGTACACCGTGAGCGGTTTGGCCAAAATCCGATGTGCTCCGACCTTGGCAGCGGCTTCTAGGGGTTGTTCCGGGGTCATTTCGCCCAAGCCGTCTTCCAGTAAATCCCGCAGTTCGTCATCGTCTTCGACGACCATAACCGGTATGTTGTCCATCCACTTTACCTTGCGCTTTCTTCGTCTGTTCCGACGACGGCATAGTCTAATCGGGTACCTGCGGCAATGCACGGCGACCGTTCCGGCTTCCCCTATAACGCAGGCCTTATCAACACCATATCCAGTGAGCCCGCAAACACAGGAGAGGACTGATGACACAAGCCAAGGCACGGCCGGTCGGTATCAATCACGTGGCGCTGGAAGTGGAGAACATCCAGGAAGCGCTCGATTTTTACCGGGAATTCCTGGATTTCGAGGTCCATTCACAAGGTGAAAACGCCGCGTTTGTCTATTTTGGCGACCAGTTCATCAATTTCATGACTGGACGCACCCAGGAACCTGACAAAGGCCGACATTTCGGCATCGCTGTCGACGACAAGCCGCTCGCCATCAAGCGTCTCAAGGAAATGGGCGTGACGCTGTTGGACGGCCCGTTCATCGACTTTCTGGATCCCTGGGGCAATCGCGTTGAGTTGACGACTTATACCAATATCCAGTTCACCAAAACCGACGCCGTCCTGCGCGGCATGGGCCTATCGCATCTCAAGAAAACCGACGAGGCCCTGAAAGAACTGCGCGAGAAGGGCATGGCGCCCTGATCCTTCGGCGTCAGTCGGTGTCAGGACGCCCCAAGCGAAGACAATTCTGGGGAAGTAGAACGAGACGACCCAGTTGGGCAAGTCGACGATTTCGCTGATGCGCAGATCGCCGCATACGCTACAGAGCATGCAGGCGTCGGCGGCATCGAGGCCATGTCCCCTGCCCAAAAGGTTGATCATGCCCGAGACGGCATTGCATGCACCTTCAAGAGGTTGGGACCGATACCCATGGTGACGAAGTAGCTGTTGCTGTTGAGATACCGCGTGACCGGACCGGAGGTGCGGTAGTGCGGAAAAGCGATATCGGCGTCCTTCACCAGGTCGAATTGCAGCGCGACGTTCATCTTGCTTTCGATGGCTGTGCCGCAGACCTCGCCGTCGCCCTGCACGGCATGGGTATCGCCAATGGAAAAAAGACCGCCCGCGACTTCGACGGGGGGATAAAGTTCTGAGCCTTTCGCCATGTAGTGAATATCCATGTTCCCGCCCACGCGGCGGGGCGGGACGACGCTGTGAAGGCCGTTTTCGGCCGGCGCCAGGCCAATGGTGTCGGCAAAGAGTTTCAGGGGATATTGGCATGGCTGCCGAAGGCGAAGGTGCCGGGACTGTCGGCTTCCTACTTCCAGATGTTGAGCGCGGGCTCGGAAAACTGATCGGTCAGGAGGCCGAAGCTGGGGATCAGCGCGGCCCAGCCCCAGCCGGACGGTTCGAAGTCCAGGAAGGTGACCTTGATGGCATCGCCCGGCTCGGCCTATCGATGGCGATGGCCCGGTGGCGGGGTTGATGTTGCCGAAATCGAGCGAGACCACATTATCAACCTTTGAGCTGGCTTTGAATTGGCCCCCGAGGAGTCGACAGTTTCGAAATTAGACGCTTCCGCCCGGTGCCACGATCATGGTCGGCGCGATGCTGTTATCCCAGCCGAAATGCTGGCTGTGGCTATGGGTGGTGTGTTTGCAGCCAAAGGCCATGATCTCTCCAATCCCGTTCGGAGGAAAGGTTGGCCCGGCGGGGTCAGCCAATCAAGGTCTGGCGATCCGGTCGAATGTTCTATGTGGTCGGTACGCGTCCTTGCGGTGTCGTCTGTGTGACATTCCCAAAGCGTAACGCGCGCTAGTGAAGCGGCCGGTCATTTGTTTAGGACTTGACTTGCCGGAACGCGCCCGACGGCTGCGCCGGCTTCTGGGGAGGGCACCATGAAATCCCATGCGCGTGTTGTCGTGATCGGTGGCGGCGTTGTCGGCGTCGGTACGCTGTATCATCTGGCCAAGAAAGGTTGGTCCGATGTCGTTCTGGTCGAACGCAAGGAACTGACGTCTGGTTCAACCTGGCATGCCGCCGGTCTGCTGCCGCTCTTCAACATGAGCTATTCGGTGGGCCAGGTGCACAAGTACTCCGTGCGCTTCTACCACGAGCTTCAGAAAGAGACCGGCATGGATGTCGGGTTCAAGACCGTCTCCAACATCCGCCTGGCGACCAACCGCGACCGCATGGACGAGTACCACCAGTACGCCGGCGTGGCCCAGACCATCGGCGTCGATGTGAAATTCCTCACCCCCGATGAGGTGAAAGAGGTCTGGCCGCTGGTCAACACCGAGGGCCTTGTAGGCGCGATCCAGCATCCCGAAGACGGCTATATCCAGCCCGCTGACCTCACGCAGGCGTTCGCCACCGGCGCGCGCAATCGGGGCGCGGAAATTCACCGCAATACCTGCGTCACCGCGATCGAGCGCACCGCTTCGGGCGAATGGCTGGTCAGGACCGATAAGGGCGACATCACGTGTGAGCATGTCGTGACCGCTTCGGGCAGCTTTGCGCGCGATGTCGGCGCGATGGTCTGCCTGGAAGTCCCGGTCATACCGGTTGAGCATCAGTACATCGTGACCGAGCCGCATCCTGAAATTCAGCAGCGCAAGGCCAAAGGCCTGCCCGAGATGGGCGTACTCCGCGAAAGCGACGGCTCCTGGTACATGCGCGAGGAGCGCGGCGGTCTCATTCTGGGCCCCTATGAAAAGGGCGCGCCTGCCTGCTACGTCGACGGACCCGCCGAGGACATGGAATACGATCTCTTCCAGGAAGATTTGGAGCGCCTGGAGCCGCATATCGAATCGGCGATCAACCGCGTTCCGGCCTTCGGCGAAGTCGGTGTGAAGCAGGTCTACAACGGCGCGATCTGCTATACGCCGGACGGCTCGCCAATCATCGGCCCGGCATGGGATGTGCCCAACTTCTGGCTCAACGAAGGCCACAGCTTCGGTATCACGGCGGCCGGCGGTGCAGGCTGGCAGCTTGCCGAGTGGATCGTGGACGGCACGCCCACCATCGACATGATGGGTGTCGACCCCCGCCGCTTTGGCGACTACGCGACCAAGTCCTACCTCGTGAAGAAGAACGAAGAGGCCTATGCCAACGTCTTCACGGTCCACTATCCCGACGAAGAGCGCGATGCCGCACGTCCGCTGCGCACCTTCCCCTGCTATGATCGGCTGAAAAATCTGGGCGCGGTGTTCGGTTCGGTGTTCGGCTGGGAACGGGCCAACTGGTTTGCTCCCGAAAGCACCCTGCAGGAAGACGACTGGTCGTTCCGCCGCTCCAAGTGGTTCGAGTATGTCGGCAACGAAGTGCGCAACACGCATGAGAACGTCGGTATCCTAGATATGTCGGCCTTTGCCAAATGCCGTGTTTCCGGTCCGGGCGCCGAGGCGTTCCTGGACGGCCTGATCGCCAACAAGCTGCCCAAGATCATCGGCCGCGTCGGCCTGGTCCACTCATTGACCGATCTGGGTGGCGTGCATTCCGAATTCACGGTGCGCCGCGAGAGTGCCGACAGCTTCTATATCGTTAGCGCCGGCGCGACCCAGCGTCTCGATCACGACTGGATCAAGAAGCATACGCCGACCGACGGTTCGGTGCGTTTCGACAATCTGACCAACCAGATGGGCGTGCTGGTCGTCGCCGGGCCGAAATCCCGCGAACTGCTCGGCCGCATCACGCGCGACGATCTCTCCAACGATGCCTTCAAGTGGCTTTCGGGCCGCTGGATTGATGTCGGTCTCGCACCGGCACTCGCCATCCGCATGAACTTCGTGGGCGAGCTTGGTTGGGAACTGCACCATCCCGTCGAATACCAGAACCACATCTTCGATGCGGTCATGGAGGCGGGCGCGGATCTGGGCATCAAGCCCTTCGGTATCCGCGCCATGGACGCCATGCGTCTGGAGAAGTCCTACAAGCTAGTCGGCCGCGAGATGTCGATCGAATACGCCGCCCTGGAAAGCGGGCTCGAGCGCTTCGTCCACCTCAACAAGGGCGAGTTCAAGGGCCGCCAGGGGCTCACCGAATGGCAACAGCGGGGCTTCCAGAACACGTTCGTCACCATGATCGTGCACGACGTCAAGGATGCCGACGTGCTTGGAAACAACCCGATCCACAAGGACGGCGAACTTGTCGGTCGCGCAACCTCGGGCGGCTTCGGCTTCCGCCTCAACGAATCCCTGGCGCTCGCCATGGTCAAGCCCGAAGCGTCCGAGGTGGGTTCCAAGCTCACCATCGAAATCCTGGGCGAGACTTACCAGGCGACCGCCTGCGAGGAATCTCCCTTCGATCCCAAGAACGAACGCTTGCGCGCCTAAAGCGTAGCGGCCCAGCCCAAAAAACGTGTAACCCCGGCGTTGAGCCGGGGTCTCGTCATGATGCATGTTCGGAGCAATGTGCGGGGCCGAGATCCCGATACAGCGGCGCGTTGCGCCTTGACCGGGATGACAAGCAAAAAGTTCTTGACAGCAGGCCTGAACGTTATGTTATAACATCACATTACATTACATCGGTTTGGTGATGGCTTCCAACACGCCCCTCAAGCTCTCGCGCAATGCGGCCCTCGTGCATGATTTTTTGGCTCGTCACGATGGCTCCGCGAGCGCCTATAAAATCCTCGACGGGTTGCGCTCGCATGGTTTGAGCGCCCCGCCCACGGTCTACCGTGCGCTCGATCAGCTTGTCGCACGCGGGCTGGTGCATCGTGTCGAATCGCTCAACGCGTTCGTCGCCTGCTCGCAACCCCGTCATGCCGAGGCGACGGCGTTCGCCATCTGCCATGACTGCAGCGGGGTCGAGGAGTTCGTCGACGAAGAGGTCGGGGAGGCTCTGGGCACGCTCGCCAAGCGCAAGGCCTTCGCCGTCGATCATGCGACCATCGAACTTTCGGTGACCTGTTCGTCCTGCCTGGAACGGAGGACGGGGCGATGAAGGATGCATCGCCGAGGCCTGCGTCCTGGAGGGGCGCAGCACTGACCTCCGGTCTGGGCCAGCGTCTGGCAGTCGCCGCGGCGCTCTCCGTTGTCCTGTGGCTCGCAGTCTGGTGGAGCCTGGCATGACGGTCCTGATTCGCTTCGACAATCTGACCCTGGGCTACGACCGACATCCCGCCGTGCATCACCTGAGTGGGATGATCGCGCAGCGCGACATGCTCGCGGTAATCGGCCCCAACGGTGGCGGCAAATCGACCCTGATCCGAGGCCTTGCCGGGGAGATGAAGCCCATCGGCGGGCACATCGTTCTCGAAGGGCTCGCGCGCGAGCAGATGGCGGTACTTCCCCAGCGCCTCATGCTGAACGATGACTTTCCCATTTCCGTTCTGGAAGTCGTCACCAGCGGGCTGTGGCGCACCATTGGTGCGTGGGATCAGCTTGACGAAGAGCACGATGAGAAGATTGGGAAGGCGCTTGCCCGCGTGGGGCTCACAGGCTTTGAGCACCGCACGGTCGATACACTTTCGCGCGGTCAGCTCCAGCGCGTGCTGTTCGCGCGTCTCCTGCTGCAGGATGCCCGCGTCGTCCTGCTCGATGAACCCTTTACCGCCATCGACCCGGCGACCACCGAAACGCTGCTCCGCCTGCTTCATGACCTCAACGATTCCGGCCTGACCATCGTCGCCGTGCTCCAGGACCTCGGTCAGGTGCGGAGCCACTTCGCATCGACCCTGCTGCTCGCACGCCACGCCGTCGCCTGGGGCACCACGCGCGATGTTCTGGGTGAGGACAATCTGGAGGCCGCCGAGCAGCTTTCGGCGGCCTGGGATGAAGATGCCGCCCGCTGCCTTTGGGATGACGCGACATGAATGCCGAACACCTGCACGAGTTTGCCCACACAAGTCTGGATTTGGCGCTGGTGGCCGGATTGGCGGTCGCCTTGGGTTCCGCGCCCATTGGTGTTTTTCTCATGCTTCGCCGCATGAGCCTGATGGGAGATGCGCTCTCTCATGCGCTGCTGCCCGGTGTCGGTGTTGCGTTTGTCATGGCCGGGAGTTCGCTGTTCGCCATGATGGTGGGAGGTTTGGTGGCTGGACTGGTGGTCGCGCTGGGCGCAGGACTTCTGACCCGTCTTACCATCCAGAAGGAAGACGCCAACATAGCGTCGTTGGTTCTGGTTGCGCTCGCTGTGGGTGTGATTCTCATTAGCACGGGTGGGGGGGATGATGAAATTCTGCATATCCTGTTTGGCAGTCCTTTCGCGGTCGATGGAACTGGTGTCATCACCTTGGCTTCAATCGCCACGATTACGCTGGTGACGCTGGCGGTCATGCTGCGCCCGCTCGTGCTGGAGTGCTTCGATCCCGCCTTCCTGCGTTCCGTCTCGGGCTGGAGTGGCCTGGCGCATTACGGTTATCTCGTTCTGGTCGTGCTGAATCTCGTGGCGGCGTTTTATGCCGTCGGCACGCTGCTGGCGCTGGGTCTGATGATCCTGCCCGCGGTCTGTGCACGGTTCTGGGTGCGTGACCTCGTCAGTATGATGTTCTTGGCAATCGCGGTGGCTATGACCGGCCTCATCGTCGGTCTGACGGTCGCTTGGTACGGACACCTGTCGCCGGGCCCCATCGTCGTCCTCGTCCTAGGTGCGATCTTCGCGGTGTCGTTCACCGCCGGAAGGCATGGCAGCCTGATGGCGCGCCGTCCACCCCGCTTCCATCTGGAAGGCTGAGTTTTCCGTTCAGCTTACCTTGCATCCGTGGATGGCTTCCTTGCGCATGGCGACATAGTCGTTGGGGCCGTCCACGATGCCCTGGTCGATGGGCGGAGCCTCGTATTCCTTCAGCATGCGTTTCCAGATCGCGTTGGCGCGCTGGGCGGTGTCGGACGATCCGGCTTCCGACCACGTCTCGAAATTGCGCCAGTCCGACACCAGCGGAGCATAGGAAGGTGTTCCTCCTGGCGGGCCAGCGTGTGTTTCGCGCCGAAATTAATACCCGCCGGGCAAAACTTCCTTGATGGTGTCGAAACCCAAGCTGTCCTCGTCGACCCGGATGCCTTCCATGTAGACCGCCATCATCTGGAGCATTTCCGCATTCACGATCAGCTACATCGAAACTGCCAACGAGTCCGCCCTCGAGCCAGCCCGCGCCATGGAAGATCACGTTCGCATGGCCCAATGATCACGCCCCAGAGCGACATCATGCTTTCATAGGCCGCCTGGCATCGACCGCGTTCGATGCGTTGGTGTGCTGTATCGGAAAGGCACCTTGTAGCGGTGGCACAGCTGTCCGGTGGCCTGCTGGCAGGCAAGCGTGTATTCGGGCGTGCTGAAGGCTGGCGTACCCGACTTCATGTCGACTTGCTCGTGAAGCCGCCGCGGCGCGCGCGTCTGCTTGTGGGTTTCGCCATGGCCTGCCTCCGCATCTGCCGGGGACACGTTACGTCGACTTTCCCGCTTCACACGGACAATCCGCATTGACATGCAAGACCGGGGACCGTCCCATGCGAGCGCTCCAACCAGCCCGGACTCCATCATGACCGATATTTCGCTCGACAGCCTTCGCATGGCGCGCAACACGGCAGGGATCGCGCAGCACGACGCCGAACCCCAAATCGACATCAAGCGCATGCGCGGCTACCGGCTGGGCCGGGTCCAGAAGTTGCTGCAGGAACGCGATCTCGCCGGCGTGCTGCTCTACGACCCGATCAACGTGCGTTACGCCAACGGCTCCAGCAACATGCAGGTCTGGATCCTGCACAACCAGCACCGCTACTGCTGGGTGCCAGCGCAGGGCAAGACGGTCCTTTTCGACTATCCCCCGTCCGTGCATCTGGCGGAACATCTCGAAACCATCGCGGACATCCGCCGGGCGCGCGCATGGACCTATTTCGGCGCGGGCGACCGTTACGATGAAAAGGTCAAGGTCTGGGCCGACGAACTGACCGATGTCATCCGCGAAACCTCGGGCAAGAACACCCGCGTCGCAGCGGACCATCTCGATCCTCTGGGCGCCAAGACGTTGGAAGCCCGGGGCTTTTCGCTCCACAACGGGCAGGAAGTGATGGAGCGCGCGCGGGTTATCAAGAATATTGATGAGATCGCGGCCATGCTGATCTCAATCTCCGTGTGCGAAGCCGGCATGGCCAAGATGTACGAGGAACTGCGCGCCGGGATCACGGAAAACCAACTCTGGTCGTATCTCCATCAGGTCAACATCGCCATGGGTGGGGAGTGGATCGAGACGCGCCTTTTGTCTTCGGGTGGGCGCACCAATCCCTGGTTCCGCGAATGCAGCGACCGCGTCATCCGCGCTGGCGAACTGATTGCCTTCGACACCGACCTCATCGGCCCCTTCGGCTATTGCAGCGACGTCAGCCGCACCTGGTTCTGCGGCCCGGGCAAACCCAGCGACGAGCAGAAGCGCCTCTACAACTATGCCTATGAGCAGGTCCAGACTAATATCGATGAGTTCAAGCCCGGCCGCACGTTCCGCGACATCGCGGCAAACTCGTGGTGTATTCCCAACGAGTTCGTCGCGCGCCGTTACGGCTCCATGACCCATGGCGTGGGCATGGCCGACGAGTGGCCGCACCTCACGTTTTCCAACAATGCCGATGAATCCACGCCCGGCACGGCCGAAGTCGGCATGACGCTCTGCGTGGAGAGCTACATCGGCGCCGAAGACGGCGTGGAAGGGGTGAAGCTGGAGGAGCAGATCCTCATCACCGAGGAGGGTCCCCAGCGTCTCTCTACCTTCCCTTACGAAGACAATATGCTGCATTAGGCCCAAAGGAGCGTTTCATGTCCGACCGTTATCTCGACAGCATCCGTCTGGGGCGCGACACGCCCGGCATGGCCCAGCACGATGCCGAGCCCCAGATCGACATGAAACGTATGCGCGCCTACCGTCTGGGCCGCATCCAAGGGCAGCTCAAGCGCCTCGATTTGGGTGGCATTATCCTCTACGACCCGATCAACATCCGTTACGCGACCGGATCGAGCAACATGCAGGTCTGGTTCACACACAATCCCATCCGCTACCTCTGGGTGCCGGTCGAGGGTGTGCCGGTGCTCTTCGACTACGCCAAATCCATGCACCTCTATGCTCATCTCGAAACCATCCGCGAGGTATGCCCGGCCATCGGTTACATTTACATGACCGCGTCCGAGCGGCTCGAGGAGCGCGTTTCGCTCTGGGCCAACGATATCGACGAGGTCATGCAGGGCGACAACGCGGGCAAGCGCATCGCGGCGGATCGCCTGGACTTCGAAGGTGCGAACGCTCTCCAGGAAAAGGGCTACGAGATTCACAGCGGTACCCGCGTCACCGAACTCGCCCGGGTCATCAAGTCCGATGACGAGATCGCGGCCATGAACATTGCGATTTCTGCGTGTGAAGCCGGTATGGCGAAGATGCGTGAGGAGCTGCGCCCGGGCGTCACCGAGGTCGAGCTCTGGTCGCACCTCCACCAAATCAACATCGAACTTGGCGGCGAGTGGATCGAAACCCGCCTTCTGGCTTCGGGCGGGCGCACCAATCCCTGGTTTCGCGAGGCCAGCACCCGGGTCATCCGTGCCGGCGAGCTGGTCGCCTTCGACACCGATCTCGTCGGGCCGTTCGGCTATTGCGCCGATGTCAGCCGCACCTACTTCTGCGAGCCCGGCAAGCCGACCGACGAGCAGAAGCGCCTCTACAACCACGCCTATGCCCAGGTGCAGCACAACATCGACATGCTTCAGCCCGGCATGACCTTCGTCGAAGCGGCGCAGAAATCCTGGAAGATCCCCAACGAATTCCATGCACGACGTTACGGCATCACGGCCCACGGGGTGGGTCTGGTGGACGAATACCCCTCCATCGCCTTCACGGACAACTCCGAGGCGTCCTCAACGGGCTCCCTGGAAGTCGGCATGACCATCTGCGTCGAAAGTTACATCGGCTCGGAAGTCGGCAACGAGGGCGTCAAGCTGGAGGAGCAGATCCTCATCACCGAAAACGGTGCGGCTCGGCTCTCGACCTTCCCCTACGAGGACGCGTTGCTGAATTAGCGCCGCCCCGATCCCCAGCGAAGGCTGGGTCCCATATCCCAGAGGCGCACGCAGAAACGCGACGCACGCACAACGAACAGACTTCTAGCGTTTGGCTTTGAGAAGCAGCGAAGCGCAGCTTGTGATCTGCACCGTCACCCTGTCGAGAAGCCGTCCGTCCGCTGCCGTCTCAAAGGTGTCCTCCGGCGTGTGAAACGTTGTTGAGGTTCCCGCGACCGACAGCATCGGCATGTCGCGCCCGGCCCACAATTCCGATTCTCCGACCCAGCAAGCGGGATCGCGTGGCCGTTCCGGGTGTCGCGTCGCAATGCCCAGAGGGCGCAACATGCCGGCTATCTCTTGAAATCCGGTATCATCCAGACGGGCTACCGCACCCACGGCCCCCTCACGGAAGGTGCCGTTCTTACCGTCGAGCGCCGCCTTGTCGGCGACGCAGGAGCCGACGTGCAGGACCCCCGTGATCGGCCGATTGAACTGCTCCACGAAGCGGCGTCCACCCAGAAAACCGAGCTCATGGCCGCTGGTCAGCGCCAGAAGCACCGGATGATCTTCTGACACGGCGGCCGAGACCGACAGCGCCAACGCGATGCCGGAACCGCGCTCGCCCGCACAGACGAACCAGCCCGTCGTCGGCGTGGTGATGACGAGCGGCGGGCGCGGGTCGGTCGGATCGCCCAGCGTTGCCACGAGGTTGTCCGAGGTGCTGTCGGCGACCTTGGCGGCAAATCGGACCTGTAGAGCACTGCTTTTCAGGCGCGCCAGTGCATGGCCGGGTGCCAAGCAGATCGGAAAGTTGAGCGCGTCGTCGGGATTGCGGTTGATCGCGCACAGGCTTTGGTTGGCGCATTGCGTGGCGATGAGGGCGAGTTCCGCATCGGCTGACCATGCGTCTGCCACGATGGCAGCCAGATCGCGGCCGATTCCGCCGGGCCCATGGTCGTCCTCGAATGAGAGCGCCGCGACATGAACCCGGCCTGTCTCAAACGCTCCGGTGCCCGTGTAATAGAGCGGCAACAGGGGAACACCGTGCAAAGGCGGAGCGAGGGCAGCTTCGGCATGTACCATGGGAAAGCCGTAGCGGTGGCGTTCCACCCGAGCATCCATTTCCTGCAGCATGCCTTCGAGCCACACCGTGGTCGTGCGGTCGACTTCGGTGCCGGTGCGGTGTACGCCCAAAGCGGTGAAGTGCTTCAGGATGTCCAGCGCCCGGGGCAGGGGTCGGGAGGATTGATGTGTCATCGGAACAGGAGTATGAGGGCATCTTGCATCCAAGCGAAGAGACTCAATGACTCATCTGCCGCTGACAAACGGCCATCGAATTATCTAGCGGGCGTCCCCGGGGCGCCCGGCCGCTACTTGATTCGTTGCAACGTTTGTTATCGGGAGAACTCCGATGTCTTCGCTTTCCGCCGGCCATCCGCCGGTTTTGGGCAACAACCCACCCGCCAGTTTTGTTTTCGCCGTCTATGCCAAAGTCGTGCCCGACGTGATGCCGCGCGTGCTCGAACAGTTCGCCAAGCGCAATCTGGTGCCCTCGCGCTGGTACAACACGCTCGTTGACGGTTTGTCGCCGGAACTCCAGATTGATGTCCGCGTCGAGGGTGTCGAGGACCATGTCGCGGGTATTGTTCCCGGTGAATTTGTGTAGCGTGCAGGAACGTCGTTTTTCGTTTACGGGAGAGAGCCATGGAAATCATTGTTGCGCCAATCCTGCTAATTCTGTTTTTTGCGGCATACATGGTCCCGTCTGCGCGCGCGCACCGGCGTCACCATCCCCAAACGTGGGCAATCGTGCTGCTTAATGTCTTCCTCGGCTGGACCGTGATTGGATGGCTCGCCGCGCTTTTCTGGGCCTATTCCGGCGATAGAGACCATCGGGCGGGTCGCCAGGGCGCCGCCCGGCCTAGCCGCTGCCTGCCTTGCGCCGCGCCTCGGACAGGCCAGCCCGCGCGCCTTCGCCCAGTTCCTGCCGCGTCTCGTCGCGCCGCTTGATTTGGAAGTGCGTGACCCAATCGCGATGTTCTGACGCCGACAGTCATTCCGAGCCGCTCGGCTAGGAAGAACTGAAATAGTGTCGGGCATGAAATTCTCTTGAACGGCTTCGCTAGGCGTTGGAAGTCATGAGGTGTTTGCTCTACTTGCTCCAAACGCCCTTGAACCAGCTTTCGCGCGGCGGATGATCCGGTCGATCAAAGCCAAGCCGTTGCAACAGCGCAAGAGAGCGTTTGTTGCGGGTTTCGGCCCAGGCGATTGCGTGGCTCTTGCCCGTCTGGTCAGTGCGTAGTCCAGAATCGCCACGACGGCCTCGCTCGCATAACCCCGACCCATGGCGTTGGATGCCAGGCTGTAGCCGATCTCGGATTCGTCGGGTTCGTTGTCGCCGACCCGCAGCGCGGCATCGCCGATTAGACGGTCATCGCCGATCGTCGCCACGGCGAACTGGAACCACGCGCCCGGCGTGTCGGGACGGCTCTTTTCCATTTCAGCCAGAAATGCCTCTGCTTCGACGCGCGAAAACGACGTATCCCAGCTCTGGTAGCGCGCGACATCCGGGTCACTGCGGTAAGCTTGGAAGGCGTTGAGATCCTCCTGACAGAAGTGGCGCAGGCGCAGCCGCTTCGTCTCCATGCAGGAGAAAGCGTTATCAGCCATAGCGGCGACGCTTAGCGCGCGGCGATGCTGTCGGGATTGCGCTTGAGGTCGGACGACCAGCGGCGGGTCTGGACATGTCCATCGTCGAAGAGGCCTGACTGGTTGCCCCAGACGTCCCAACCCGGCTGGATGGAACGTGCGAACATCTCTAGGTACGGCCCGTCGACCAGCCGCTCAATGCGATCGTAAACGCAATTGGGCTTGCGCGAATGTTCCCGCCTTGGCGAGACGACTAGGCGCCGCACATCGCGGCCCGTGCGTTTGGGCGAGCCCTTGGTCGCCAACAGGCACTGCTCGGGATTGGCCCGCGTCCAGTAGCCCATGCCCGTGAAGAAGTCGGTGTCGGTATAGCCTTCTTCATGATCGGCCGAGGCATTGAGCTTGGCCCAGTAAAATCCGACGGTCTTGTACGTGAATCCCCAAGCGTCGATCAGGTCGAGCGCGCGGGGCAAGTGGGTGTCGGTGGTCCACATCAGCAGGACGGCGTCATCGGCTGCCCAGTCCGCAACGGGAAGCGCTTTCATGTCCGCTTGCAACATGCAGTCGTAATGGGCCTGGGCGCCCCGACCCTGGCCCTTGCGGCTCCATGTCGAGAAGTTCCAGGGCGGATCGGTGTAGATCACCGCATACTGACCCGACTTCTTCGGCGCTCGCACGTGCATACTCATGGTGCAGGTTGTCTCCTGATTTATGCAATTAAGAAAAACCTGTAACTAATTGAGATTCAAGAAAAATAAGGCTTATCTACAATTAAAATAGATATTGAGTTTCGCATTGCCTGTGACCACTACATGTTGTGGCACCTTCAGGCCAGTTCAGGATAGCCGGCCTTGATCGCCTCCTTTTCCATGGTGTCGATCCGGTCATAGGCGGAACGGGGAAGGCTTTCGAAACCGCCCAGCATCAACTGCTCACGTACGTTGGCCAGCGATGAATCCGCAGCGGCTTCCAGCAGGCCGGCACGCAGGGCCTCGACCTCCTTGTCGGAGCGTCCGATATGGGTGACATAGGGCAGGCTGGGTGCTTTGTCGGTCGCGGTCAACGGCTTCGTTCCGGTGGCCAGTTCGGGCATGTGCGCCAGCGTGAGGGCATAGGTTGCGCAATCGATGGCACAAATATCAGCCTTGCCGCTGACCACCGCCTCCATGGAAGCGTGATGGCGGCCGGTTTCCAGCACGCCGGCGAAGAAACGGCCCTGTTCGGCATGGGGTGCGACCAGCGCACGCAAGGCGTTGAAGCCCGATTGGGAGTCATAGCCGTTCACGGCCACCGTGGCCCCGCGCATGTCCTCGATGGTCTGGCCTTGGCAGTCTTCGTGCACCAGCACGACGCTGCGATAGGTCGCGCCTTCGCAATAGGGTGCGGTGTAGCAGGGTGTGGCGACCAGACGCAATTTGTCGGCAAAGTCGTGGGTCAGCGGGTAACCGCAGGTCTGTGAGAGAAGCAGGTTGGGAGAGGACCAATGGACGAGCCGGTCGCCGAAGTCGCCGCGGTCCATACGATCGGGAACATCCTGCAGGCCGTGCTTGCCGAACGTCCGCGACAGTGCCGACCACCAGGCATCCGTCGCCTCGCGGATCGGTTCCAGGTCATACATGGGCAGGCTGGCGATGTTCATGTCTGGCGGCCGAGCATGCTACCTTCGAAAGCTTCCAGGCCATCGGTGATCTCGTACCAGTCCGGCTTGTCGCCGGTATGGATGTGCCGCACCAGCTTCAGATCTCCGGTCTCGTCCAGCGCACCTGCCGAGACGGCGGCGTAGCTCTCGAAAGTCGGTTCCCAGAAGAGGCTGGAGCCACACTCCTTGCAGAAACCGCGACGGGCCTTTTCCGATGACTTGAACCATTCCAGACCGCGGTCCTCGTCGATCGTCAGGGCTTCGCGGTCGCATGCGCTGTAGGCGGCGAAATTGCCGTGAGTTCGCTGGCACTGGCCGCAGTGACAGGCGACGATCTGGCGCATGTTCTGGGTTACGTGGAAGCGCACGGCGCCGCACAGGCATCCGCCCGTCATTCTGCTGGCCTTGCTCATGGCGGGTTTCTCACTTCACGATCTGGTTGATCAGCTGTCGCGCCAATGCATGCACATCGGGTGGCTGTACGATGGAGGAACGTATAAGGAAGTCAAAATGTTCCGTCAGAATGCGGATATGGTCGGTGCTGTTGAACACGAAATAGACATCGCCGGTGTAAAGCACGGCCCGGATGGGCCCGAAGATCGTGACCGGCGGTGCGTAATGTTCCAGCGCATCGAACAGAAACCAGCGCAGCGTCGGGTAGAGTTCATCGGTCAGGTGGGCGATGCGTTCGAGTTGCAGGCGCCGGCTCCGGTTCGACAGGTTGCGCCAGATGCCTTCGCCCCGGGCAAAGCCTTCGAGAGCCTGAACGGAACTGCAGATTTCGATGTCGGTCTCGGGCCGGCGGGTATAGGCGAGATTGTCCTGGGACGAACGGGTTGCCAGTTCCGCGCTCATACCCCGGCTGGCGCCAAACTCGAAGACGTTGACCTCATCGGTCTTTAGGAGGTCGGGCAGGGTGGTCGGAACGTAGCGAATTTTGTAGCCGGCCGCTTCGGTGTGCCACATCCGCAGACGCTCGTTGGCCGGGTCGGCCGCACCCGTGGCAATCTCCAGTGGCGCGCCCACGATCGCCTCTTCCGCCTGGTTTTCCTGGCTTAGCCCCAGCAGCCAGTCGGCGCTGACCTGCATGGCCTGGGCGATGGCGGCGACGGTGTCGGCGCGTGGCAGGCGGTCGTCCCTTCCGGCCAGCAACTGCGAGAGCGTGGAGCGGTCCACGCCGATGCATCGGGCGAACTCGGCTTGGCGTCCGCCGCTGCGTTTGATGAGGGCTGCCAGGCGCTCGCGAAACACCCGGATGGATTGCTGTCGGTCAAAACAAGCCATGGATTTCCGAATTCTGACTGTTGATTTAAATCACCATATGCGGTGTTTGATGACAAATCGATGCAAAATGTGCCCAAATCCCTACAGACATTAGAGTTATATGACGTTTGAATGAAGCTTCTGTGGTTTTGTGGGCGCATGACCTTATCGAGCGAAAACCCCGCCCTGTGGCACCGCTGGGAACTCCCCACCTGGGGTATTGCCACCCTGATCTATGGTTCCTGGTTTGCCCTGACCTGGTGGCACACCGTTCTGCCCGTCTGGTTTCTGATTCCGGTTGGTGCGGTTCTGGTATGCTGGCACGGTCACCTCCAGCATGAAGTGCTGCACGGACACCCCACGCGAATTGTCTGGCTGAACGAGTCGCTGGTCTTTCCCGCCCTCGGCCTGTGGTTCCCATACGGCGTCTACCGCGACAGCCACCTTGCCCATCACACCGACTGGCACCTGACCTGTCCCATCGACGATCCCGAGAGCTTCTATGTCACGCCAGAGGTCTGGGCGCGTCTGCCGCGTGCGTGGCAGGCCGTGCTGCGGTTCAACAACACCGTTGTAGGGCGTCTGCTGATCGGCCCCTTGCTTGCGACCTGGTCTCTCTATGGCGGGGCTGCGGTCAAGCTGGCGAAGGGCGATGCTACGGAGTTGAAGGCTTGGGTTCTGCATGCGGTGGGTTGCGCCCTCGTGCTCCACTGGCTGATCGTCGTCACGGCTTTTCCGCTCTGGGTCTATGCGCCCATGGCGTATATCGGCATCTCGCTCATCATGCTGCGTTCGTTCGGGGAACACAGGCCCGCTCCCGATGCCGCAGGGCGCATCTGCATCAACCTGGCAGAACCGCCCATGGCGCTGCTCTATCTCAACAACAATCTGCACGCCGTCCACCACGCGGCCCCCGGCATGGCCTGGTACGAACTGCCGCGCATGTTCCGTGCGGATCGTGAGCGGGTTCTTGAGCGCAACGGGGACTTTGTCTGGCGTGGTTACCGCGACCTGTTCCGCCGCCATTTTCTCACACCCAAGGACGAGCCGGTGCACCCTTATCACGACGACGACCATTGCCGTCCCGTCGCGCCCAGCAGCGGTCAGACCACTGCGATGAACTTTGTTCCCTGAAACGCCGCTGTCGCGATTTCGTGCAAGCGAACGCGACGGTTCCCTACACTCGTGATCCACTCTAGCGTTCGAACTCTTCTCTTCAGTTCCTTCGGACGCTCATGAACCCCAACGAGCCAACCCGCGGTCTCGGCATGTCGATCGCGATCCCCACGCTGTTCGTGCTCTTGTGGAGCAGCGGCTTCATCGCCGCCAAGGTGGGCTTGAGCGACAGCGGTCCGCTGACCTTTCTTTCCCTGCGTTTTGCCCTTGTCACAATTCTTATGCTGATCGTTGCACTCGCCATGCGCGCGCCTTGGCCGGGTTCCTGGCGCGAGGTCGGACACCTGGCGGTGCTGGGCGTGCTGATGCAGGTGGTCTATTTCGGTGCGGCGTGGATTTCGATGTCCAGGGGTGTGGGCGCGGGCACCGCCGCGCTGATCGTTTCCATGCAGCCCGTTCTGACCGCCATTGTGGCGGGCAGGGTGCTGGGCGAACGGGTGGGGCCGCGCCAGTGGCTGGGTCTTGCCACCGGTTTTGTCGGTGTCGTGTTGGTGGTCTCGCAGAAACTCTCGTTAGGCCTTGGTTCGCCCGCCGGCATGCTGTGGTCGTTCATCTCTCTTTTGGGCATCACGGCCGGAACGCTTTACCAGAAGCGTTTCTGCCCCACCATGGACCCGCGCACCGGCGGCCTGGTGCAGTTCATCACGGCAACCGCCATGCTGATGCCCTTGGCTCTCTTGCTCGAGGACTGCGCGATTTCCTGGAGCCTGGAATTCATCGGCGCGCTCTTCTACGTCGTATTTTTCCTCTCGCTCATTTCGGTGACCTTGCTGACGGTCATGATCAAACGCGGCCAGGCCTCGCGCATGACCAGCATGTTTTTCCTCGTACCGCCGCTCACCGCCGTTCTGGCCTGGATTGTCCTTGGAGAAACCATGAGTGGTTTAGCCGTCGTCGGTCTCGTCTGTGCGGCCATCGGCGTCGCCCTAGTGGTAGTGCCCGCGCGCAAGCCGCGACTGGCAGCATGAGAAGGCGGCTGGCCACGTTCACCTGGCGGCGTCTGGGTTGGGCGTTGCTGACTCTGGCCTTGGGAACGGCTGGCGCTCTGGTTTTCTAGGCCATCGGCGTTCCCGCGGCCTTCCTCTCCGGCCTCATGGTCGCGGTCGCCTTATGCGCGGTGCTGTGCGTGCCCGTCGACCTTGCCATGCCCTTGCGCGATGTCGCCTTTGTTGTGCCGGGAGCAATCCTGGGCACCGCCATGGATCAGGACGCTCTCCTCGCTCCAGGAATGGCCTGTCTCCATCGCGGGCCTTCTCCTGGGTTCTGTCATCCTCATGACCGTGGTGCCGCGCTACCTCACGCGCGTCCATGGCATCGATGACCGTACGGCCAAGCTCTGCGCCATTCTCCATACTCTGCGCCTCGCTGTCCTGTTGACGCTGATTCCCGCGACCGTGGCGCTGGCTTTCCACATGGAGGCCGCACAGATCGTTTTATGACGGACCTGATATGTCCTGGCCCGCGGCCGCGCTGGTTCTCGCCCTTTGTTTTCTGATCGTGCCGCCCGCGCGCCTGTTGCGCCTTCCCGCACCAACCTTCGTGGCGCCTCTCTATGGCCGGGCTGCTCCACGGGCAGATGCCGCTGGAACTGCTCTGGCCCTCGCTCATCGTCAGCGGTGCGGTGGTGGGCGCCTGGTTCGCCGGAACGACGCTGCGTTACCTCTGGGAGATCATCAAGGTGGGACTGGGCGACATTGCGCTTGCCATCGGCATCACTGGCCTGCTGGCGTGGCTAGTCGCCATAATTACCGCGCTTCCCTTCGTGCAGGTCTGGCCTGCCTTCGCGCCCGGCGGATTCGACGCCATGCCGGTGCTGCCTTCTCCCTGGCGCTCGGCCCCGCCTTTGTCGCCAGGCGCCAGTTGATCCGCTTCCCGGCGATACCGTTCGTCTTCCGCCAACCGGCCTAAAGCGTCCTGCGTACCATGGGACGGCTGGGCAGGGGGCGGGCGACCTCGGTAAAACCGTTATCCTGAAACGCGCCAAGCGAACCGAAATAGAGCTCCATCCTGCCGGATTTGCCCTTTATCTCGACGGGATAGGCCTCCAGCGCGGTTGCTCCCAACTCACCTGCCTGACGAACCGCCGCAGCAATCAATGCCCGCATCAGCCCCTTGCGGCGGTACCTCTTGCGCACCACGAAGCAGGTGATCGACCAGACTTCGGTGTCATCGATCAGGGCAAAGGGTTTGGACCGGTTCAATCGGTCGTATTCCTGCCGCGGCGCTACCGCGCACCATCCCACGGGCGTCGCGCCGTCATAGGCCAGCAGACCGGGCGGGCGGCCACTCCTGACCTTGGTCTCCAGCGTCGCCCGGTTGCCTTCGCCCCAGCCGGCCTTGAACTCCTTGTTGGGCAGATACCAGTAGGCGCACCAGCACCGCTGCGGGTAGCTGCTGTCCCGGAAGAGAGCTTCGACATCGCCCCATCGCTCCGGCGTGGCCGGCGCAAAGGTGAAGTCCGTATCAAGCATGGCGGGTGTCTTCATTCGAGCATGGTGTCATCCCGGACAAGCGCCTGATGCGCGCAGATCCGGGACCTCGATAGGCAAACGTCCGTCTCGTATCACCCTGGCTTGCCCTCGCGTGGCTCGTTTGGCCGGGGTGACACCAAGTGGTGTCAATTGTCGTGGACACCGCCTTCTTCCTTGCGTTTGGCGACATAGGCATCGAGCTCTTCCCGGATGGCGGGATCGAGCGGCGGTTCCTCGAAGTTCTCCAGAAGCTGCTTCCAGATCTTGTTGGCGCGGGTTGCCGCGTCGGGACTGCCGGCTTCGACCCAGGTCTCGAAGTTGCGCCAGTCCGAGAGCATCGGCGCATAGAACGCGTGTTCGTAGCGGTCGAGCGTGTGCTGCGTGCCGAAGAAGTGGCCGCCGGGTCCAACATCGCGCATTGCTTCGATGCCGATCTCCTCGTCGTTCACGGTGACCGGCATCATGGTCTCGAACATGCCCTGGAGCATTTCGGCATCGACGATCATCTTCTCGAAACTCGCCACTAGGCCGCCTTCCAGCCAGCCTACACCATGGTGGATGAAGTTGCCGTGGGCCAGGAACGCCGCCCACAGCGACATGCCGGTCTCATAGGCCGCCTGGGCATCGACGGCGTTGGACGCATTGACGTTGCTGGTGCGGAAGGGGATGCCATACTTACGCGCAAGCTGGCCACCCGCCAGCGTCGCCTTGACGTACTCGGGCGTACCGAAAGCCGGTGCGCCCGACTTCATGTCGACATTGCTGGTAAAGCCGCCATAGACCGCCGGCGAGCCCGGACGCACGAACTGGACCAGCGCGATGGTCGCCAACGCCTCGGCATTCTGCTGGGTCAGAGCGCCTGCCAGCGTGGTGGGTGCCATCGCGCCCAGTAGGGTGAAGGGCGTGATCGAAACCGGCTGGCCGTGGGTTGCCATCTCGATCAGGCCCTGGCTCATCGACTCGTCCAAGCGCAGGGGCGAGTTCGTATTGATCAGCGTGATCAAGCCTGGCTTCTCGATCATCTCTTCTTCGGAGATGCCTCGCGCGATGCGGTTCATCACGATGCCGTCGCGGCTGCGTTCGGCGCCCAGCGCATAGGTGCGCCAGACCCGGTCGGTCTGGGTGATGAACGTCATGTAGCAGTCGAGATGCCGGGTCAGGGCCGGTAGATCGATCGGCTCCACCGGGTAGCCGGCGAAGAAGTGGATGCAGTTGAGGCTGGCTGCCACGCGCACCAGGTTCTGGAAGTCCTCGAACGTGCCCGGGCGACGGCCCTTGTCCATGTCCGAGCAGTTGGGTGGGCTGGAAACTGCCGCGACCACGATCCGGTTGCCGCCCAGAGTGATGCTCCGCTCGGGCATGCGGCTATGCATGGTGAATTCGGATGGCGCCTTGGCGATCTGTTCCATCACCAGACTACGGTCCATGCGCACCCGCATGGCGCTGTCGTCCACATCGGCACCTGCCTTGCGGTAGAGACGCCGGGCCTCGGTCCCCATCACCTCCATGCCCAGTTCCTCCAGAACCGTCAGGGAGGAATTGTGGATGTGCTCAAGCTGATCGGCGGAAAGCACGTCGAGCGGCGGGAAGGGGCTGCGCACCTCACGCCAGGGAAGCTGTTCCAGAACCGGCTTGGAAGCCCGTCCAGCATCGCGGCGGCGTGAGGTTGAACGGCGGGCCATGAATTTACTCCTTGGTTCCGGCGCGGCAAGGCTAGGCGTGCGCGGAATCGAACAACAAGCACCAACCCGTCACATTCCAGCCCGTTTGCGTCGTTGGCCGACGGATTGATACGATCGGTTCTCATCTGGAATCCGTGAGTTCTTCATAGGTACGCCTTGAGCGCCTGCCCGGGCGAACCGTCCGTCGAAGGTAGGCCGGACGGGCCACTCTTGCTTGGTTCAATTGCGTCCCTGACCGAGATCATTTCCGGCTGCACGCCACCAAAGCGTTGGGCATTCGGCTACAGCCTTCAGCGTGGGCATAGAGGCAAATTCCACCCGCAGGCATGACATGGATCAATGCGGCGAGTCGGAACAGGCCGCGGATATCAGCGAATAACGCTCAATGGGCACCCGCCGACATGCAAGTTCAGAAAGCACCCGATGATGCGCCCGCCGGTAGCAAGCTCCCGGAATGGTTCGTATTCCCGTTTCTAACGGTTTTCATCTAGCCCTTCGTCGCGGTCGGCGTGGTGGGGGTACTGGCGTGGTGGGGGTACTGATTTGTCGTTTGGATGACTCAACTTATTGAGAGGCCGCCTAGCCCACCTGGCTCATGACCGCACTCTGCAGCGGCATCCCGGTCGATAGAGACCATGTCTCGGGGATCGTGGTCTTCCTCGGCCTGGCGGGTCATGGACCGACACTGGCTCGTCTCGCGGTGCCGCCGACGGCGATGACCATAGCCCATGAAAGCCGCCGTGTCGCCCTTGTCGTCGAGACCGGGGACGAGCAGGGACTCGCCGATTGCGTCAACAGCCTGTCGCTGATGACCGGTATCCAGGCAGCTTCGATAGCCTTTCACAGCATCGATCTCCAGAATGACGAGGTGCACCATGCCGTTATCGCGCCGTGATCTGATCAGGGCCCAGGCCGTGGCTGGCTTGCAACTCCCGTGCTCAGCCAGCCCCTCGAGCAGGGAATCGGCGACGTGGAACTCACTTGGCCGAAGGCGCCGTGCCGGTTCTGCGGTACCGGTTGTGGTGTGATGGTCGGTGTCAAGAAGGGGCGTGTAGTTGCCACCCATGGTGAGGTCAACCGTGGCCTCAACTGCGCGAAGGACGAGTTTCTATCGAAGATCATGTACGGCGAGGATCGACTGATGCAGCCTCTATTGCGCATGGCCAATGGTGCCTACGACAAGGATAAGGTGAATTCACACCGGTCACATGGGCCGGGCTTTCGATGAGATGGCGCGCCAGCGGAAGCGGGTGCTGGCGAAAAAAGGGTCCACCGCGATCGGAATGTTCGGCTCCGGGCAGTGGAGCATCTGGGAAGGGCATGCCGCCAGCAAGTTGATGCGCGCTGGGTTTGGATCAAACAACCTCAATCCCAATGCCCGGCATTGCATGGCCTCGGCCGCTACGGCGTTCATTCGTACGTTCCGCATGGACGAGCCCACGGGCTGCTATGACGATTTTGAGCATGCGGACGACTTCGTGCTCTGGGGCTCAAACATGGCCAAAATGCATCCGGTTCTTTGGACGCGCCTGACCGACCGCCGCCTAGGGCGTCCCGATGTGCGCGTCAGCGTGCTGTCGACCTAGTACGCACCGCAGTTCCGACTTGGCAGACCTGCCGATCATTTTCCGTCCTGGCACCGATCTCGTGATCGCCATCCACATCATTGCATCGGGCGCGGTGAACGAGTCATTCGTTTCTCAGAATGCCGGCTTCTGGCTTGGTAACACCGATGTCGGTTATGGCCTTCGCGACGAGCATCCTTTGCAACAAGCCGGCCAATGCGGGCGACGCGGGAGACATGTCGACGATCGACCTTCAGACCTATGCTGACTTCGTAGCGGATTACACGCTTGACCGGATCGCCGACCTCACCGGCGTGGAAGCAGACAAGCTGGAGCGTCTGGCCGCCGTCCACGCGCATTCGGACCGCAAGGTGATGAGCCTGCGGACCATGGGTTTCAACCAGATGGAAGAAGGATACGCCAATCACGAGGTCGAGGCATTCGGGTTCTACATTCAAAAGGGGCTGTTCGAGGAATACGCCAGTTTTGGTCACGGCCACGATCTCGACGATTTCGACACCTACTCACACCAACCGGGGAAACGCTGGTTGGTCGTCGACGGCCATGAGACACGCTGGTGCTATCGTGCCTGGGAGGACCCCTATGCCACGGTTGACGACGGTGTGCAGTTCTATGGCATGCCCGACGACCGCGCAAAAATCCCGGCGACGCCCCATGAACCGCCCGCCGCTTGCCCGCCAGGGCACCGATGCCGGACGTCAGATTCGGAACTATCCCGAACGATATCGGGGGCTATCAACTCACGTTGAACGCCAATACCTGTCTCACCTGCCATCGACGTCAGTATATCGAAGCCTTGAGCGCACCCATGATCTCCATCACTCATTTCAGGACCGTGACGGCCGGATTGTTGAGAAATGCGAAAGATGGGTGGGTTATTGATGCGAAAGATGTTGTGACGGCGATGTGGGATTACGTGACCGGATGCGGGATTCAACGGGATGTTGAGACAATCAATGCGCCCCCATCGCCTTCGGGGTCAGGGTCCGCGTCGTCGTCGAGGGCGTCGATGACGATGCGGGAGATCGCCTCGTTGTCCTCGGTCGAGAGGCCGAGGAGGAGCGCCCGCGACGCAGGCTGCGTCCTGAATAAACGCCTTGCGTTTAGTCGTTCAGTCGCCATGTGACCGCGCGCCCGCGCCCCCGATGCAAGGCCGCTTGCATGACTCCTGCAACGGCCCTGAAGCGCCCGTGAACGGCCCTCCCGGGAGGCTCGGTCCCCGGCCCGAATCGAACCCGAAATCAACAATGTGTTGAAATAATCAACATCGCCGTCACAACATCTTTCGCATCAAAAACCCGCGCGTTTTTCGCGTGCCTCTAGTCAGTGCGCCTTCCCGATGAGACCTGTGCCCGTCTCAAGTTCCTTGCGGAGAGAACGGGATGCACGGCCACATTCTACATTCGGGAAGCCATCGAACGGCATCTGGATGATCTGGAAGGCCGCTATGCAGCCGAACAGGCGCTGATCGCCCACCGAAGATCCGGCGACCGCACGCTCACGCTGGACGAGCTGGACGCCGAACTTGGCCTGGGAAATCAGGATCACGGCAAGAGCGGCCTAGCAGATCGGGAAACTCGGGTCGCGCTGACGTCACACGTATTCAGGCATTATCTAGTAAACCGGATCGCCATCCTCGGCGATCCCCGCCAGTTGATAAAGCCTCTCTGCTGCGCGGATCCGAACTGGGCAATTTCTGGCGCTGGCGCGTTGGAAATTTTCGCATTCTGTGTGACATGCAGGATACAGAACTGATTGTTCTGGTGGTTGAAGTCGGACATCGTCGCGAGGTCTGTCGATAGCGCGTGCGAAGCTGGGACCTCCACCACAATCGTTCGACCGACGAGGTGAGCAGACGGGAGCAGGACGCCATGGACAGCGACGATCTGGAACTCAGACGCCCGGACGACGGGCCGAAAAACCTGGAGGCGATGTCGATCGAGGCGCTCCGCGCCTATGTCGGGAAACTCGAAGCCGAGATCGAACGCGTCCGCGACGTGATCAGGCAGAAGGAAGCCGCCAGAAATTCGGCTGCATCCTTTTTCAAGACCTAAGTTCGGGCCTTTCCGCCGCTCGACCATGTAGACCAGCGTGGTCGCGCCGAACAAGGTCCACGGGTTCACAATGCCCACGACGATCAGGAGAGCACCCAGGAGAAGGCTCGTGCACGCGGTCGTGCGGCCTGCGAACATCATCGTCGTCAGCGCATAACGCTTCGCGTGGCGGCCCGGGAGGAAACTCCCGAACAGGAAGACACCGGTGATCGCGCCCTGCAGGGCGCGGAAGCCCAGGAAGACCCAGAAACTGGCGGCCTGCGTGCGGCCAAGAGATGCGAGCGTGAAGACAAGAGCTGCCAGCTGGACGACCTCTTGTTTGTGAAGGGCGACTTATGGCGGCCGAGAGAAAGGGGCAACGTTATCGAGTGCAGCCTCATGGCCGCTCCTGACGGCGTGCCGGGCCGGTCGGCGGAAATCCAGCGGGCAAGCGGTCGGAAGCCTTTTTGTCCACACCATCGATCTGCCGGATATGGTATTGTGCTTGGGTAACCGGCGCGATATCTGGACGCCAACAGATAGAGTTGGACGAAAATTCGAGGACGTTATGGCTGGTCATTCCAAATGGAAGAACATCCAGCACCGCAAGGGTGCCCAAGACGCCAAGCGCGCCAAGCAGTTCACCAAGGTGGGCCGCGAGATCGCCGTCGCTGCGCGTTCGGGATTGCCCGATCCCGATCACAATCCCCGTCTGCGCGCCGCGGTCCAGGCCGCGCGCACGGTCAACATGGGCAAGGACGCCATCGACCGCGCGATCAAGCGCGCCGTGGGTGGCGAGGACAACGTCGATTATCAGGAGATGCGCTACGAGGGTTACGGCCCCGGCGGCATCGCGCTCATCGTCGAGGCGCTGACCGACAACCGCAACCGCACCGCCTCGGAAGTCCGCGCCGCGTTCAACAAGGCAGGCGGGGCGCTGGGTGAGACCGGCAGCGTGGCGTTCATGTTCGAACGTTTCGGCCAGATCGTCTTCGATGCACAAGTCGGCGATGCCGACACCATGTTCGAAGCCGCATTCGAGGCCGGTGCGACCGATGTCGTTTCCGACCAGGACGGCCACACGATCTATTGTGCGCCTGAGGATTTCGGTCAGGTCAGCGAGATGGTGACTGAACGCTTCGGCGACCCCACCGAAGCCGGGCTGACCTGGAAGGCTTCGACGACCATCGGGGTAGATGAGGAAAAGGCCGCGTCCCTGCTGAAGCTGATCGAGGTGCTCGAGGACAGCGACGACGTGCAGTCGGTCTCCGCCAACTTCGAGATTGCCGATGATGTCATGGAACGGTTGGTGGCCTGAGGCAGCATGATGCGTGTTCTGGGCATTGATCCAGGTCTCCAGCATACCGGGTGGGGTGTCATCGACATTGACGGCAATGCGCTGCGCCATGTCGCACACGGCGTCATTTCGCCCGCCGCGTCCCTGCCCATAGCCGAACGCCTGACGGCTATCTTCGACGGCGTTCAGACCGTGCTCTCCGAGCAGAAGCCCGATCATGTCGCCATCGAGGAAACCTTTGTCAACCGCAATCCTGACAGCACTCTCAAACTGGGCCTGGCGCGCGGCGCGGCCCTGGTCGCCGCCGCTTCGACCGGGCTTCCGGTCTCCGAGTACGCCGCGCGGCTGGTAAAGAAGTCGGTCGTGGGGACGGGCAAGGCCGACAAGGCCCAGATCGCCACCATGATCGCGGTACTTCTGCCCAGCGCGAAGGTCGCTAACGCGGATGCAGCAGACGCGCTTGCCGTGGCGGTCTGTCATGCGCATCACACGGCGACACTCGGACCCCGCCGTATCGCCGCCGGAGCCGCGGCATGATCGGCAAGCTGACGGGCCTCGTGGATTTTCTAGGCGAGGACTCCGCACTACTCGACGTTGGCGGTGTCGGTTATCAGTTCAGTTGTTCGGCGCGCACGCTACGCGGTCTTGGCGGTGTGGGCGATACCGCCAGCGTCTCGGTCGAGACCTTCATCCGCGACGACCGCATCGTGCTCTACGGCTTTGCCGACCGGGCTGAGCGCGACTGTTTCCGCATCCTGATGACCGTGCAGGGCGTGGGCGCGCGCGTGGCGCTCGCCATCCTCTCGGTGCTCTCGCCCGCGGAACTCGCCCAGGCCGTCCTGGCCCAGGACAAGGCGGCGGTGGCGCGCGCCAACGGCGTGGGCCCGCGCGTGGCGACCCGCGTCGTCACGGAACTCAAAGACCGCATGGGCGATGTCGGGCTGGGTCCCGGCGCCACCCTTGCTCCGCCCGGTTCGGCTGGCGCAGCCGATACAGGCGCCGATGGCGATGCTGTCTCCGCGTTGGTCAATCTGGGCTACGGGCGCTCGGAGGCATACGGCGCCGTCGTTGCGGCACGCCGGGAACTGGGCGAGAACGCCGAGGTCTCCGCGCTCATAACCGCGGGTCTGAAGGAGCTTGGCCGATGAGCGATGAGCGGCTGGCCAGCGGCGACCCGGGCGAAGACGATCTCAAGGGATCGCTGCGCCCCCAGGTGCTCGACGATTTCATCGGCCAGCGTCAGGTCTCCGAGAACCTCTCGGTCTTCGTCCAGGCTGCGCGCAACCGCGCCGAGGCGATGGACCACGTCCTGTTCCACGGCCCGCCGGGCCTGGGCAAGACCACGCTGGCGCAGATTGTCGCGCGTGAACTGGGCGTGGGTTTCCGCAGCACGGCAGGGCCGATCATCGCGCGCGCGGGCGACCTCGCGGCCCTGCTGACCAATCTGGAAGAGCGCGATGTACTCTTCATAGACGAAATTCACCGCCTTAATCCTGCCGTGGAAGAGGTATTGTATCCCGCCATGGAGGATTTTCAGCTTGATCTCATCATCGGTGTGGGGCCGGCAGCGCGGTCGGTCAAGATCGATCTTCCGAAGTTCACGCTAGTCGGGGCGACCACCCGGTCCGGGCTTCTGACCACGCCCCTGCGCGAACGTTTTGGCATTCCCCTGCGTCTCAATTTCTATGAAGCCGACGATCTTGCCATCGTCGTCGCGCGTGCGGCCCGTGTCATGAACATGGACCTCACCGGGGACGGCGCGGCGGAGATCGCGCGGCGCGCCCGCGGCACGCCGCGCGTTGCCGTACGGTTGCTGCGCCGGGTGCGTGACATGGCCCAGGTCGGCGGGTCCGACGGCGTCGATGCAGAGGTCGCCGATGCCGCGCTCAACCGGCTGGATGTCGACGCCAGCGGGCTCGATGCCATGGACCGCCGTTATTTGGCCTGCATTGCCGAACATTATGGCGGCGGGCCGGTCGGCGTCGAAACCGTCGCGGCCGCGTTGAGCGAACACCGCGACGCCTTGGAGGATGTCATCGAGCCGTTTCTGATCCAGCAGGGCTATGTCCAGCGCACGCCGCGCGGGCGCATGCTCACACTGGCGAGCTACCAGCACTTGGGCATCGCCGCCCCTGCGCGTTCCGTGCCCCAGGTCGACCTTTTCGTGGCCGAAGACGACGATGACTGATGATCTCCACCAGCTTCCCGTGCGCATCTATTACGAGGACACCGATGCCGGCGGCATCGTCTATCACACCGCCTATCTGCGTTTTGCCGAACGTGGGCGAACCGAATACCTGCGCACCGCGGGGCTCGATCACCGCAACCTGCGCCGGGAAACCGGCGGCGTGTTCGTCGTGCGCCGCATGGAAATCGACTACCGCCAGGCCGCCCGCCTGGATGAGGAACTGCGTGTCGAAACCCGCGTCGCCTCGGCCGCGGGCGCCAGCGCCGTCATGAAGCAGCGGGTGATGCGCGGCAAAACCGTTCTTGTCAGCCTTAACGTCCAACTGGCCTTTCTGGGTGAAGACGGTCGGCCCAGACGCCTTCCCGGCGCGGTCTGCCGGGCCTTCGCCGCGCGAACCTGAACCTTTTGAGGAGTCAATAACCGTGGAAGTTGCCGCACTCGCCGGTTCTGCACCGGAAGCCAGCATGTCGGTCTGGAGCCTGTTCTGGCGCGCCGATGTGATCGTGAAACTGGTCATGCTGTTGCTCTTGGCCGCATCGGTCTGGTGCTGGACCATCATCTTCGACAAGGCGCTGCGTCTGCGCCGCCTGCGCAGCCAGGCCGAGGATTTCGAGGAATCGTTCTGGTCGGGCGGATCGCTGGAGGATCTCTATGACCGCATCGGGCGCGATCCCGGCCATCCCATGGCGGCGGTCTTCGCCGCGGCCATGGAGGAGTTGCGCCGCGCCATGCAACGCCAAGACATCATTTCCGACGACCGTCTGCGTGCAGGTGTGCAGCAGCGCATCAACCAGGCCATGCAGGTCACGGTTGACCGCGAGATGAACCGCCTGGAACGTTACATGGGTTTCCTGGCAACGGTCGGCTCGACCGCACCGTTCGTCGGCCTGTTCGGCACGGTCTGGGGCATCATGAACGCCTTTACCGCCATCGCGCTCTACAAGGACACCTCGCTCACAGTCGTCGCGCCGGGCATCGCCGAAGCGCTTTTTGCCACCGCGCTGGGTCTGCTGGCCGCCATCCCCGCCGTGGTCGCCTACAACAAGCTTTCCACCGACCTCGACCGCTACGGCAGCCGGCTGGAAGCCTTCGCGGCGGAATTCCATTCGCTGCTGTCGCGTCAGCTTGACGAGAAGGGCAACTGATGGCCGTCCAGTTCACAGCAGGCGGAGGCGGTTACCGCAGCGCGCGTGCGCGCCGCCGCCGCCCGCCCATGAGCGAGATCAACGTCACGCCCCTGGTCGACGTCATGCTGGTGCTGCTCATCGTCTTCATGATCGCCGCACCACTGCTCACCGTAGGCGTGGAGATCGAGCTTCCTGACGCCAATGTCGGCGAACTTTCCGGCCAGGACGAGCCGCTTGAGGTCACGGTCCAGGCCGACGGCAGCCTCTACCTCATGGAAACGCCGGTCGAACTCGATGAACTTGGCCCTCGTCTTGTCGCAATTTCGCAAAACAATCCCGATATCCGGATTTTCGTCCGGGGTGATCGCGGTGTCGCGTATGGAGAGGTCATGGCTGTCATGGGTGTCCTGAACGAAGCGGGCTTCACGCATCTTGCGCTGGAAGCCGAGCGTCCGCGCGGAGAAGCGGAGTAGGCCGGCATGTCACCGACAGGATTTTCCCTCTCGGTTGCAATGCATGTGGCGCTGGTGGCGTTCGTCATCATCGGTCTGCCGCAGTTGTGGAAGGATGTGCCCGAGCCTGTCGACTCCGTGACGGTCGATCTTCTGGTCCTGACCGAGGAGGCGGGAGCACCCGCGCCCGCGCCCGAACCGGTCGAGGAGGCCGAGGAGGCCGAGGAGATTGCCCAGTCCGAGCCGGAGCCCAAAGTCGTGAGCCTCGACATGCCCGAGCCGCTGCCCGAACTCGAAGACCTGCCGGAACTCGAGCTTCCCGACCCCGTCGCTCTGCCCGACCCCGTCGCTCTGCCCGAGCCTGAGCCGTTGCCCGAACCCGAACCGACCCCGGAGCCGGTGGTCGCCGCCGCACCCGTGCCGGTCGAGAAACCCGACACGCCGCCCAAGCCCGAGGAGCCTCAGTTCACCGACATGATGGCAAGCCTTCTCATCGATCAGGCCGCCGATGAACCGCCGCCGCCGGCCGAGCCGGAATCAACGTCGAACTTCGAAGAGATGCTTGCCTCTCTGGATTCCTCGGTCAATGCGCCGCCCGCCGATGAAGAGACCGCCACCATTAGCTCCCTGATCTCCCAGCAGATCGCCAAGCGATGGAACATCCTGGGCGGCGCCGCCGATGCCGAGGGCCTAGTTGTCACCATCCAAATCGCCCTTGCCCCCGACGGCAGGGTGCTGATCGCCAAGGTTACGGGCGTCACAGGGGGCACGACCCAGGAATTTCGTAACGCCGCGCGCGCTTCCGCGCTGCGTGCCGTACTCTACTTTGAGGATCACCCGTTCCTGAATCTGCCGCTGGACCGTTACGATGTCTGGCGCAACATCATTATCAAATTCGACCCGCGTCAGATGTTGAGGACTTGAGAGCCATGAAACCAATTCGCATGCGGCCCCGCCTTGCCGCCGTCATCGTCCTTCTTGTTGGGCTGGGGCTGGTCCAGTCGGCCAGAGCACAACTCGTGGTCGATGTCACCTCCGGTCATAACGACCCGCTGCCCATCGCCGTCACGGAATTCATCGGCTTGGCCGCCGATGCGACAATCGGTGCGAACATCGCCGAGGTCGTGGCCGCCGACCTCGAACGCTCCGGCCTCTTCGATCCCATCGACCGCGCCGCCTTTATCCAGTCGGCGGCCGATATCGGGCTTTTCCCCCGCTTCGGCGACTGGCGCACGATCAGGGTCGAGGCGCTGGTCACCGGCATGGTCGAACGCAAGACCGACGGCAGGCTCAAGGTCAGCTTCCGGCTCTGGGATACCTTCACCGAAGAACAGATCGTCGGCTATGTCTATAGCGGCCGCGAGGATATCTGGCGGCGCATCGCCCACAAGATCGCCGATGCCGTCTACGAGTTGCTGACCGGGGAAAGCGGCTATTTCGACAGCCGCATCGTCTATATCTCCGAAAGTGGCACGGCCAGCGCGCGCGTCAAGCGGCTGGCGATCATGGATCAGGACGGCGCGAACCATCAGTACCTGACCGACGGGGCCAACCTGGTGCTCACACCGCGCTTTTCGCCGACCCGCCAGGAAATCACCTTCATGGCGTATTTCAACCAGACACCGCGCGTCTATCTGCTTGATATCGAGACGGGGCGGCGCGAGGTGCTGGGCGATTTCCCCGGCATGTCCTTCGCCCCGCGCTTCTCGCCCGACGGGCGCAAGGTCATCATGTCGCTGGCGGTGGACGGCAATTCCGACATCTATGTCATGGATCTGCCGACCCGCAGCATCACGCGCCTGACCGCCGATCCCGCGATAGATACCTCGCCGTCGTTCTCGCCGGACGGGGACTTCATCACCTTCAACTCCAACCGGGACGGCAAGCCGCAGATTTACGTCATGAGTCCGGACGGCAGCAATGTCCAGCGCATCACGTTCAACGAGGGCGTCTACTCCACGCCGGTGTGGTCGCCGCGCGGCGACCACATCGCCTTCACCAGGGAGCACCAAGGCACGTTCTATATCGGCGTCATGAAAACCGACGGAACCGGTGAACGGCTGATTGCCCAAGGATATCAAGTGGAAGGGCCCACTTGGTCGTCGAACGGGCGCGTCATTATGTTTTTCCGGCAGGTGCCGGTGGGAACTCAAAGCGTCGTGCAACTGGTTACAATTGACCTGACGGGGTTCAACGAAAGGATTGTCCCGACCCCTCAGGATGGCTCCGATCCTGCGTGGTCTCCCTTGATTCCGTAAGTTTGCAACACTATAGTTCAGTCGAGTTTTCATACGGCCGATGCGGTTTGCTGCCGGCTAAGGTCGCCCCAAGAGAGACTTGGCCTCTCTCATGGCTGAAATCTCGAATTTCTGGCCGTTCTCACACTAGAGGGGAAATTTTTCTCATGCGCTTCAAACTGTTTAGCATCTTCGCAGCCGCCGTGCTTGTCGCCGCGTGCGAATCGACGCCGGAGACAACTGATACCGACGATGGCGCAGGCGACGTTGTCATCGAAGACGTTGTCATTGTAGTAGAAGACGTTGTCATTGTAGAAGACGTTGTCATCGTCGATGAGATCGATCCGCGCAGCAGCCAATACGTCACGGAGGTTCTGGGCGACCGCGTCTTTTTCGATTTCGACAGCTCGGTCATTAATGCCCAGGCCCAGAACACGATCAAACGTTGGGTCGAATGGATGGGCGTCTTCGGTGACATCGTGGTGATTGTCGAAGGTCACGCCGACGAGCGTGGCACCCGTGACTATAACCTGGCGCTGGGCGAGCGTCGTGCCCATGCGGTCAAGAACTTCATAGTCGCCATGGGCATCGATTCCAGCCGTATCGCGACGATCAGCTTCGGCAAGGAACGTCCTGCCGTCGAAGGTCATACCGAAGCGGCTTGGGCGCAGAACCGCCGCGCCGTACTGGTGTTGGGTTGATCTGACACCGCGTGGCTGGCTTTAATGTGGAGCGGCCCGTTGCGTTTGCCGTGTTGGGTTGCCTGAATTTCGTCGTGGTTTGGCTTCAGCGTATGGAATCTGCCGTTGGACGCGTGCCACGGACGGGTTGCCCGATACGCTGAAGCTGCCGCACAAGGACGAAATCGTCATGAAGAAGCTGTTGGTTGGATTGTCGTTTCTGGCCGTGTTGGCATCGGCCACGCCGTTGTTCGCGCAAACCGCCGATGTTCAGACCCTGTCGAGCAAACTGGACCGGTTGCACAACGATCTCATCGACCTTCAGCGGTTCGTCTATAAAGGCGAGGGCGAGGTTCTTACCGTCACGCCCTCCATCGCGTCCAGCGCCAACTCCGCGACCATCCAGCTTGGTATCCAACAGTTCGAGGAAAAGCTGCGCCTGCTGACCGGCCGGCTCGAGGATCTGGAATACCAGCAGCGCCAGTTGAACGAGCGCATGGACAAACTGGTCGCTGACGTCGATGCGCGCCTGGCTTCGGGCGCGCCCATGGCCGGTGACGCCAATGACCTCACCATGCCCGGCGACGGCGGTCTCACCAACGATGACCTTGTCGCCGGCTCGGACGTTGAGGCCGGGGATGTCACCGGCGCCCTGCTGCCGCCTGATTCCGAGATGGACCAGTACAACTTTGCCTTCTCGCTGCTGCGCAAGGCCGACTACGAGGGCGCCGAAATCGCCTTCAACGAGTTCATTTCCGTCTTTCCCAACAGCGAACTCAATGGAAACGCTTACTATTGGTTGGGTTCTACCTATTTCGTTCGTGAAAATTACCAGAACGCAGCGATTGCCTTCCTGAAAGGCTACCAGTTCGACGCCACCGGGCCCAAGGCGGCAGACATCCTGCTGAAGCTGGGCGTCACGCTCTCGCGCCTGGGCAAGAATGCCGAAGCCTGCGCAACCTTTGTCGAACTCAACAACAAATTCCCCGAAGCCGCGCAGACCCTTCTGGACGAAGCGTCCGACGAAGCGGCCGCGGCCGGCTGCGGCTAAGGCCCGACTGCGATCTTCTGGCCGTTTGCGGTTCAAATCTCCGGCGTTTGGTCTTGTCCTCGCACCTCTTGATCTCCGGACCTGCATGTATGGAAGCCGAAGCCAGTCAGAGGGTTCTCGGCCATGCACGGTATTGCCGTTTCCCATGCACGGTATTGCCGTTTCGTTTTCAGCGCTGCTTTTGCCCGCCGCCTGCAGCAATCCTTCGGTCCAGGAAGATGAACGCGTGGTCTACAGCGTCGATGCCGACGATGGCGACGCACTTATGGTCGACGACACGTGCTTGGCGGCTTTGAAGTGCTCACCGATCTGGATCGGAGGCGCCGGGTCACTGGCCAACCGGGAGAACGCATGACAGCATCACCCTGACACCGCAGGGCCAGCAAATCGTGAAGGGCTGGAGCGAATGGATGCGCCAGTTTCCCGAGGTTGCCGTGCGCATCGAGGGGCACGGCGACGAGCGCGGGACGCGCGAATACAATCTTGCGCTCGGCGACAAGCGCGCCAATGCGGTACGTAATCTTATCATCGCCTACGGCATCGACCCCTCGCGGATCGGTGTCGTCAGCTTCGGCAAGGAGCGTCCGGTGGTTGCCGGCCATACCCAGAAGTCCTGGGCGCAAAACCGTCGCGGTGTTCTGACGATCATTTAGAGCAAGAGCATGTCAGGTCGCCCCGACCTGAACTGATCGGGTCTAGATACAGGATTGGGCTTCCCCATGGGCGATTGCCCATTCTCCGTGAACAGCACTCCTGCTACCCTTTGCGAGACGACCATGCAACAAGCGACCTCCCCGCCGGCGAACGAAGAACTCCGAACGGATGTGGCAATCAACCTGCCCGGCCCGAGCGCCGTTCTCCCGATTGAGGCGGGCGAGTTCGCGCGGCTGATGGAGCGCTGGGCCCCGTTCGAGGCCCCGCCGCGGCTTGCGGTCGGCCTGTCGGGCGGTGCCGACAGCATGGCGTTGACGCTGCTCGTTCGGGACTGGGTACGCCGCCTTGGCGGATCGGTGTCAGCATGGGTCGTCGATCATGGTCTGCGCGCGGAGTCTGCTGCGGAAGCCGCCGACGTCGTCGCGTTCTGCGCAAGTGCGGGAATCGAAGCGGAGGTGTTGCCCTGGAGGGGTCCCAAACCCTCGAGCGGCGTGGAGCAGGCCGCTCGCTGTGCCCGCCATAATCTTCTTGCCCGCGCATGCCTGGATAAAGGCCTGCTCCACCTGTTGCTCGCCCATCACGCTGACGACCAGGCCGAAACCGTCGCCATGCGCGGTGCCATGCGCAGTGGCAGCCTGGGTCTTTCCGGCATGTCCGCGTGCATCGAACAGGTCGGATTTCGCGTTCTGCGCCCGCTTCTGGCCGTCCGTAAGGCCCGGCTGGTGGCTACCTTGCGGACCCGGCGGGTCGCATGGTTCGACGATCCCATGAACCATGATCTTTCGTTTACGCGCGTCATACTGCGCCGCGAAGGCACGCCTGCGCCCGATCCAGGCTTCGGCAACGACCGGCAGCGCATGGAGCGGCGCCTTGCCGCCTGCCTGCCGTCTCTGGTGGAGATCGATAGCGCGGGCCGGGCGCGTTTAGACCGTGCGGCCTTGGTCGAGCAGGATCCGGCCATGATCAGGCTGACCGTTGCGCGGGTTGCCCAGACCGTCGGCGGTCTCGATTACCCCCCGCGCGGTAGACGCCTCGATGCGTTGGTCGCCAGCCTCGCCCAACCCGGTCCCGTCAGGAGAACCCTGGGGCGTTGCACCTGGTGCGGCGGGGATACGGTCCAGGTCCGGCGCGAGCGGCGCAATCTGCCCCGCATCGACGTCCTTGGCGGGCGCGAGACACTTTGGGACGGCAGGTTCCGGCTCACGCTGCCCGTGGGAAACTGGTCCATCGGGACTCTGTCCGCGACACAATGGCGTGACCTTGCATCCCGATCGGACGATTTGGGTCTCAAAGGATCGAAAATCGAGGAATTTGGCGGAATTCCCGCTGTCTCTGACCTTGAAGGCTTGGCCGCGATACCCCACCTTGGATATGCACGCGAAAGCGGTCTCGGGACGTTCCGGGTGCGGTTCGCGCCGAAACAGCCGTTGGTGCCGGCCCTTTATGCCGGGGCTGGCATGATGGACGCTGAAAGGCGATAATAGAGAATAACAGCCGGGAAACGAGGCAGCTCTTGAACAACTTTGGACGCAATCTTGCGCTATGGGTCGTCATTGCAATCCTGCTGATCGCGCTGTTCCAGCTGTTCCAGCCGAACGATCCCAACCAGCATTCCGAACTGGCGTTTTCCAGCTTCCTGGAGGAAGTGGAAGCCGGTCAGGTACGCAAGGTCACGATCCAGGGCAACCGGATCAACGGACAGTTCACCGGCGGACAGGAATTCACCACCTATGCGCCCAACGATGCCGATCTCGTTCCCGTCCTGACCGAAAACAATGTCGAGATCTCGGCCGCGCCCAGCGAAGAGGGCATGCCGTCATTCTTCGGCATCCTGCTTTCCTGGTTCCCGATGCTGCTTCTCATTGGCGTGTGGATTTTCTTCATGCGTCAGATGCAGTCGGGCGGCGGCAAGGCCATGGGCTTTGGCCGGTCCAAGGCGCGTCTGCTGACCGAAAAGCAGGGCCGCGTGACCTTCGAGGACGTCGCGGGTATCGACGAGGCCAAGGACGAACTCGAGGAGATCGTCGAGTACCTGAAGAATCCGCAGAAATTCCAGCGCCTGGGTGGCCGTATCCCCAAGGGCGTGCTGCTGGTTGGTCCTCCGGGCACGGGTAAGACGCTTCTGGCGCGCGCCATTGCGGGCGAAGCGAATGCGCCGTTCTACACCATCTCGGGCTCGGACTTCGTCGAGATGTTCGTCGGCGTGGGCGCCAGCCGCGTGCGCGACATGTTCGAGCAGGCCAAGAAGAACGCGCCCTGCATCATCTTTATCGACGAAATTGACGCCGTGGGCCGCCATCGCGGCGCAGGTCTCGGTGGTGGCAACGACGAGCGCGAGCAGACCCTCAACCAGTTGCTTGTCGAAATGGACGGTTTCGAGGCCAACGAAGGTATCATCCTGATCGCTGCGACCAACCGTCCCGACGTGCTCGACCCCGCGCTCCTGCGTCCGGGCCGTTTCGACCGCCAGGTCGTGGTGCTCAACCCTGACATTCTGGGCCGCGAGAAGATCCTGAAGGTCCACACTCGCAAGGTGCCGATCGGTGCGGATGTCGTGTTGAAGACCATTGCCCGCGGCACGCCCGGATTCTCCGGCGCCGACCTCGCCAACCTTGTGAACGAGGCCGCCCTGCTTGCGGCCCGGCGCGGCAAGCGCGTCGTCACCATGAAGGAACTCGAGGACGCAAAGGATAAGGTCATGATGGGCGCAGAACGCCGCTCCATGGTCATGACCGAGGACGAAAAGAAGCTCACCGCCTATCACGAAGGCGGCCATGCCCTGGTCATGCTTTATGCGCCCGGCCACGAGCCCCTGCACAAGGTCACGATCATTCCGCGCGGGCGTGCCCTGGGTCTCACGATGTACCTCCCTGAACGGGACCGCCTGAGCATTTCGGAGAGGGAGCTCAAGGCCAAGATCGCCAGCCTGTTCGGCGGGCGCGTGGCCGAGGAAATGGTCTTCGGCAAGGAAAACATCACCACCGGTGCCAGCAACGACATCAAGGTCGCGACCGATCTTGCTCGCCGCATGGTCACGCAGTTCGGTTTCTCCGACAAACTGGGGCCGCTGCTTTACGGAGAGAACGACGAGGAAGTGTTCCTCGGCCACTCGGTGACCCAGCGCAAGAACGTCTCCGATTCCACCGCCGCGGTGATCGATGAGGAAATCCGACGCCTGATCGATGAGGGCGAGGCGACCGCGCGCCGCATCCTTGAGGAACACAGGGACGAGTTGGAATTGCTGGGAGAGGCGCTTCTGGAGCACGAGACGCTCTCGGCCGACGAAGTGCGGCGCGTCATCAAGGGAGAGTCGATCAACCGTGACGAAGGCAACGAGCCCGAGCAGCCGGCGCCTCCGCGTCAGGGTGCGTCTGTGCCCACGACCGAAGGCGACGGCGCACCCGGTGGCGCAACGCCCGAGCCCCAGCCCGGCGGTTGACCACACGCCTGCCCGTCACCGGGCTTGACGCTCTTCCCGATACCATCCCGCAGGACGCCTCGGTCTATGTGAAGCCGCTGGTTTCCGCGCCGCGTTCGGTCGTGGCTCTCCCAGCCCCTCCGCAACAGGCCGAAGTGCTCATCCGTGAACCGGCCTCGGTGCGATCGGCAGTCGCACCGATGACGGACGTGGTGGCCTGGACCTCCGTGCTGGACGAGCGTCAGGTACGGCGCGTGAAACGCCAGATCGACCATTTCGAAAAGCCTGATCCGTCGTTTCCAGGGCTTGCCGTGGGCGGGTGCCATATCATGGGCATAGTCAACGCCACGCCCGACAGTTTTTCGGACGGTGGGAAAAGCCTCGCGCCCAGCCACGCGGAAGCCCAGGCTCTCCTGATGATCGAGGCCGGTGCGTCGCTGCTCGACGTCGGCGGAGAATCGACCCGGCCCGGTGCCAGGCCCGTTGTACCCGATGCGGAGGCGGCCCGCGTCGTGCCCGTGATCGAGCTTCTGGCCGAACTCGGCGTGCCGGTTTCCATCGATACCCGCAACGCGTCGGTCATGGCTGCGGCACTCGATGCCGGTGCGTCCATCGTCAACGATGTCAGCGCGCTCACCCACGATTCCGACGCCATGGTACTGGTTGCCGAACGCAGTGTGCCCGTCGTTCTGGTGCACGCCCTGGACGATCCGCGCACCATGCAGGACGCGCCCGCCTACGATCACGTCAGTCTGGATATCTTCGACTATCTCGAAGCGCGCATCGTGGCCTGCCTGGATGCGGGCATTGCCCGTGAGAAGATCATCGTCGATCCCGGCATCGGTTTCGGCAAGACGCTCGACCACAACCTCATGCTGCTTCGTGACCTCCAGCTTTTTCGTGCGCTTGGCTGTCCGGTCCTGCTGGGGGCTTCGCGCAAGGGATTCATCGGCAAACTCAGCGGCGAGGAGCTAGCGGGCCGTCGGGTGGCCGGCAGCCTTGCCGCTGCGCTGGCGGGGGCCAGGGCAGGGGCACGATACTTGCGTGTCCATGATGTGCTAGAGACGGTCCAAGCCTTGTGGGTCTGGCAGGCCATTGAGGGGATGGAAAGACCATGAGTCGACGTTATTTCGGAACCGACGGCATCCGCGGACGCGCGAATTTCGAGCCCATGACGGCCGAGATTGCGCTGAAAGCCGGCATGGCCGCGGGTCTGCATTTTCAGGGCGGCAACCATGTCCATCGCGTCGTGATCGGCAAGGACACGCGTCTTTCCTGCTACATGATCGAAAACGCCATGGCCTCGGGCTTCGTATCGGTCGGCATGGAGGTGCTGCTTCTGGGGCCGACCCCCACGCCCGGCGTCGCGACTCTGACGCGCTCCATGCGCGCCGATCTGGGCGTCATGATCTCGGCTTCGCACAATTCCTTCGAGGACAACGGCATCAAGTTCTTCGGCCCCGACGGTTTAAAGCTCTCCGATGAGGACGAGGAAACGATTGAGGCACGCATGGACGGCGAGCTGACATCCATGCGCGCCGGTCCGCAGGCCCTGGGGCGCGTACGCCGTCTACAGGGCGCGATCGGCCGCTATTCGGAATTCTGCAAGAGCGCTTATCCCCGAGACCTGCGGCTTGACGGCCTGCGCATCGTCATCGACGCGGCCAACGGGGCCGGTTATCGCGTCGCTCCCGAAGCGCTTTGGGAACTGGGTGCCGAGGTCATTCCCATCGGCGTCGAACCCAATGGCACGAACATCAATCTCAACTGTGGCTCGACCTCCACCGCTGTCATGCAGAAAGCGGTTCACGACTACCGCGCCGATCTGGGCATCGCGCTTGACGGCGATGCCGACCGCGTGCTGATCGCAGACGAGAAGGGCAAGATCGTCGACGGCGATCAGATCATGGCGCTGGTCGCCGACTGGATGCTCGAACACGGCGAACTGCGCGGCGGCGGTATCGTTGGCACCGTGATGTCGAACCTCGGCCTGCAGCGCTTCATGGAGTCTAAGGGCCAGGTGCTCGAACGCACCAAGGTCGGCGACCGTTATGTCGTCGAACGCATGCTCGAAAAGGGCTTCAACATGGGCGGCGAGCAGTCCGGCCACATCATCTTCTCGGACCATTCCACCACGGGCGACGGTCTCATCGCCGCACTCCAGGTGCTCGCCGTGCTTGTCGAGCGGGAAAAGCCCATGAGCGAACTTGGTTGCCAGTTCGAACTCGTGCCCCAGCTTCTCAAGAACGTAAGCTTCCAGGGTGGCGCACCGCTGGAATCCGACAACGTCAAGGCGGCACTCGCTGCCGCCGAGGAGCGTCTGGGCCAGGACGGCCGTCTGGTGGTGCGTAAGTCGGGCACCGAACCGCTCATTCGCATCATGGCCGAACACGCCGATTCGGCCCTCGTCAACGCCGTCGTCTCCGAACTGGAAACCACCGTTCAGCGCGCGGCCGGTTGAAAAGTTGATGTCCTCCCGGCTCCCCCCGGACCAAGTCCGGGGGGAGCCGGGACCTCGACAGGCAGGCTCGTAATTCTCGGGGCCTGGATCGAGGACACCTTGCCTGTGGTGGACATAGCTTTCTTGAAGAGGGTGCTGGCGACCCTCACACCACCACGCCTATCGACGGCGGTACGTCGCGTGTCAGGTTGGCGACCATGTCGAGACCGCTTGCCAGATCCTCGTGGGTCATCGGGCCGGTCAGCGACAGGCGCACCGCGAAAGGCACGGTATCGCGCCCGATGGCGAAGGATTCCGCAGGCGTGAGCACCACACCCGGCCGCTCGGCGGGGCGGGTGAAATGTCGGACGTCAGGGCTCGGGCAGGGTGAGCCATCGATGGAAGCCGTTGGGATAGGCTTGGAACTCCAGTCCGGCCAGATGTTTGCGGGCGATGGCCTCTAGTGCCCGTGCTTCCGCGCGCACGATGTCTTCGAACGTCTCGACCGAGCCTGCCTCCATCCAGCGCCTGGCCAGTTCGGTCATCAGCAGCGGGGCATGCAGGCTGGTCGCGGCCATGATCCGCGTGCCTCGTCACTCTGGCCTTCGGACGTTACCAGAAGGAGACAAGACCATGACACAGATTGCCCATCATCATCTCGCCGACGCCGCCCAGCACATCTGGAACATGGTCTCTGCACCGTTGCCGTGCCCGACGCCCTGATGACCTGGCGGTAACGCGGGCAGACCCGATCAGCCCTGCGTCAGATGGACGACAGTCTGCTGCGCGACATGGGCATCGACTGCATCTCGGCCCAGCACGAGGTGCGCAAGCCATTCTGGAAAGCCTGAAATATCCGTGTCATTCCGGCTCTCCGCTCCTCCGCTACGGTCGGGATGGCATACTTGATGTGGTCATGATGACGTTCTGCGGCGAAAGCGGAGCGGCCTCCGACCGGTGCAACCGCGCACCAACGACTGAGGTTAAACAAAATCCGCCGGGGTGACAAACTTATCTCCATCGCCGTCATCATCGCGTAGGATGATTTAGTAGCAAGAACCGGGTCGTTGAACCCATGTGCGTATTCTACTTTCAACCTGTCGCATGGAATCACTCGGAGACAGGACATGACCAGAACACAGGCAAGCGATTACGCAAGGGTCGAGCAGGCGATCGGCTTTCTCGACGAGAACTTTCTCGACCAGCCCGATCTCGAGGATCTCGCCGCCCAGATCGGCTTGAGTCCCTGGCACTTCCAGCGCCTGTTCCGCCGCTGGGCCGGCATCAGCCCCAAACGGTTTCTGCAGTTTCTCACCGTCGACTATGCCCGCGATCTGCTGGAGCGCTCGACGCCCGTGCTGGATGCCGCCTTCGAATCCGGTCTTTCCGGCCCCTCACGTCTGCATGACCTCTTTGTCGTGACCGAGGCCGTCACCCCCGGCGACGTGCGCCGCGGCGGCCAGGGCCTTGTCATCCGCCACGGCGTGCACACCTCGCCCTTCGGACCGGCTGCACTCGGCATGACCGACCGCGGCGTCTGTTCGCTCACCTTCGGGCCTGCCGATGCGATGGATGCGGGCTGGGCGCGCGGCCTACTGCTCTCCCGCTGGCCCAATGCCACGCTTGTCGAGGACGGCCCTGCCACGGCAAAGGTCGCCCAGCAGATTTTCGACGGCAAGGCGGACGCCAGCGCCATCCCGCTCCACCTGCGCGGCACCAACTTCCAGATTCGCGTGTGGGAGGCTCTGTTGCGCATTCCGCCCGCCGCCGTCACGTCCTATCAGGATCTCGCCCGGCGCAGCGGCGACGAGCGTACCATGCGCGCCACTGCCTCGGCCGTCGCGCGCAATCCGATTGCGTTTGTCATTCCCTGCCACCGCGTCATCCGTAAGACCGGACCGTTTCACAACTACGCTTGGGGGCAGCATCGCAAGCAGGCCATTCTGGGCTGGGAACAGGCCCGCTTCGGCGAAGGCCGCGACTGCGGCCCGCGCACACTTGTGCGCGAGCCATGGATTGCGGATGCAATCCGCCCGGCGTTTGAGGACAAGCAAAGACGTGCTATCCGGCACGCTTTTGCGTCACCAAATTAGGAGTTCATGCCGTGCGTTATCCCATCTATCAGGTCGATGCCTTTGCCAACTGTGCGTTCCGCGGTAACCCGGCGGCGGTGATGCCCTTGGAAGAATGGATGAAGGACGATGCGCTCCAGGCCATCGCGGCAGAGAACAACCTTGCCGAGACGGCGTTTTTCCGGCCCGGCACGGACGAGGCGTTTGAACTGCGCTGGTTCACGCCCACGGTGGAGGTCGATCTCTGCGGTCACGCCACGCTCGCCACCGCGTTCATCCTGATGACCGAGATCGATCCCGACATGGAGGAGGTCGCCTTCGAAACCCGCAGCGGGCGGCTCTATGTCCGACGCCGGAAGGACCTCTTCGTGCTCGATTTTCCCATCCATGAGATGAATTCGAATTCGACGCCCGATGCGGTGGCGCAAGCCATCGGCGCGGCGCCCAGCGAGGCTTTTGTCGGCAAAGATGGCGGAAACTATCTCTTCGTCTATGAGCACGAGTCCGATGTCGCCGGACTCGCCCCCGACATGGCGGCGCTCGTGAAGGCCGTCGGCGAGGACGAACGCGGCGTCATCTGCACCGCACCACTTGAGTCGGGCGAGGGCGATTGCGTCTCACGCTACTTCGCGCCCGCTCACGGCATTCCCGAGGACCCCGTCACCGGCTCGGCCCATTGCATGATCGTGCCCTATTGGGCCGGGCGTCTGGGCCAGGACCGTATCCACGCTTTCCAGATTTCCAAGCGCGGCGGCGAACTTTTCTGCGAGCGCAAGGGTGAGCGCGTCGAAATCGCCGGCCGCGCCGTCAAATACCTCGAAGGCATCGCCCACATTCCGGGATAGGCGCCATCAATAGTGCCGCCGCGCGGGAGGCGGGGTTCGTGCATGGGTCCTCCGGTCAAGCTTGTATGGGGTTTGGCGATCGGGGGGTTACGGTTTGGTTTTCGCTCACCCATTAGCCCGGGAGAGACTGATGAACGGCCTTGCGCGACACGCCTTGCCCGCGAGATTGACGATGGGCCGGAGTGCTGCCTTGTTGCAGTCGAGTTGAGCAAGAAAAGCCGGTTACCGGGCTCGCGGACGGCTTTGCCGGACACAAGATCGTCCTGCACGATCTTCCCGCCGGGGATGGCGCCGGGGCGCCCGGTGGAGGTCGTCCCGTGCTGCGAGGCGGGCTGTGACGGGTTCTGGCTGCATCGTCTTTTGCGGGTGCATGGGGTTGTGAACCATGTGTTCGATGCTGCGGGCCTTCAGGTGGGCCGCCGTGCGCGGCGGCCAGGACCGACCGGATCGACGTACGGGTTCTTGTGTGCGCTCCGATGGCGCATCTGCGCGGTGAGCCCGGTGCGGTAGCGTGGTTCAGGTCCCGATCCGGAGCGGGAGGACGCGCGCCGGCTGCACCGCAAGCGCGCCCGCCCGGTCAACGGGCGCATCCGGCACGTCAACCGCATCAGGGGTCTTCCGGCGACCCGGGGCATCTCCAGGGCCGGGAACCCCAGGGCCCGCAGCACCACCATCGAACGCGCCCCGGAAGGTACCAGGCGCACCGACGACGGCCAGATCGTCGCGTTCTGCCTGACCTGACGTCCCGTCCCGGCCGCGCCGTTCCGCGTTCCCCGAACGTCTCCCGATTTATCGCCGTTTCACACCCCCGGAAACCCTTGATATCCGACCTCTTCCCGCCTTCTTCCCGATTCACAAAGACTTTCCTCCCCCACAAGGGACCCTTGTGCGGCAAACGAAAACCCGATTGGATACAGGTTTACGCGGCATGCGCCGCGGCACTCAAATCAGGCCCCATCCTTGGATCACAACGCCTCGACACCCAACAAACCCCATATAAGCCGATGGGACGACACAGGGCGGTGAGGAAACGCCAAGCCCCAATCACACTCCCAACCCGTCATCGTCGAACGTGACTCGATGATCCATGCGCGGACCTCACCTCCTGCGTCGATGAGGGCCGCCGGCAAACTGTGATCAAGCGCGCCATCAAAGTTTGACCTCGATGCAGCGTGACCCGCAACTTGCGGTAGCTTGCAGCAATCTTGTGAGGACACCGGACAACAGAAGGCGCTAAGAAGGGTGCATCTTTCTTGAAGCAGTCAGCGGGGAAAACAGGGCATGGCACTCCAGATTCGCAAGCCAGTGACACACATGGACGAGACCCTGATCGAGGGCGGTCGCGGGGCTGAAAAGCCATGGTTCCTGATGGCCGTGGCAACCGTCGTCGCCAGCCCTTGGGTTGGGCAAGGGATTGTCAAGGATCTGTGTCCGGAGATCCTTTCTCTGGCACCGCCTCTGGGCGATGTCCTGATGTCGCGTGTCCTGGAAGCCTGTGGGGCCGAGACCTACGGCAAGTCCGCCGTCGTTGGCCTCAACGGCGAGACTGAGCACGGCAGCGGCTTTCATCCACACCCTGTGCTTCGGCAACAAGTACCGCGAGGCCGTGGGCGGCACGTCCTATCTTTCGTTCACCAACACGCGGTCGCGGTCCGGACAGTCGATCCAGATTCCGATGATGCACAAGAACGATCCCGGCTTCCGGTACCACTACATCACGCTCGAATTCTCCATCCAAGACGCGCCCGGCCCCGACGAGATCGTCGTCGCCTGCCACCACGTCCGCCCGCCCGCACCACCATATCGGCAACCGCTATTCAGACATGGATGAGATGGGCATCAAGCAGGAGGACGGCTGAGTACGCAGGAGTTCTCGGCATGAAGCAACGCGAGGTCACGTGCGCCTGTGGCGCGTTCAAGGCGCTTTGCCGGGGCGAATCGGTGAAGATTTCGCTCTGCCATTGCCTCGACTGTCAGAAACGCACGGGCAGCGCCCTCGGCATTGCCGCGTTCTTCGAGCGCCCCGCCGTCGCGGCGAGCGCGTTTGCCGATCCAGCCCTTTCCCGCCCTGACCCAGTCGGTCTTCTCGGAGCGCCGCCACGGCTGGGTGGTCGAGATCCCAACGACACGGTAAGGGCAGGCCAGCCATGAGCAACAAACAACAATCCGGCGAAAATCACGTTGTCGTCTCGGGCGATGGGCCGCCGGTCGTGCTGGTGCACGGCGTGGGCTGCGATCACACGCTCTGGGACGATGTCGTGCCCGCGCTCGAAGCAAGCCACCGCGTCATCCGCTACGACATGCTGGGCCACGGCAGAACGCCCATGCCGGGGGGCGAGGTCACGCTCCGGACCTATGCCGATCAGCTCGATGCCGTCAGCAGTGCCTTGGACTTGGAACGTTTCGCGCTGGTCGGCTTTTCCATGGGTGTGCCGATCTCGCAGCTCTTCGCCCTGGCTCACGGCGAGGCGCTGGCGGGCCTCGTACTCATGAACGGCGTCTATGACCGCGCGCAGGAACAGATAGCCGCGGTCCGCATGCGCGTGGAGCAGGCGCGCCGGGAAGGCACCGGCATCCTGGTCGAACCCGCCATGGAACGCTGGTTCTCGCCCGAGTTCCGCGCCGCCCGGCCGGATCAGGAAGCGCGCATCCGCAAGCGTCTGGCCGACAACAACCCTGACGACTTCCTCATCGCCTACAACATTTTCGCCGAGGCCGACCCCTGGGTCGTGGGCAAGCTTGGCGCCATCGCCTGCCCCACGCTCGTCACCACGGGCGAAAAGGACCCCGGCTCCGTCCCGGCCATGAGCCGTGCCATGGCGGACGCCATACCCGGCGCAACCTGCCGGATCATGCCCGGCCTGCATCATATGCCTATGGTCGAGGGTCCCGAAGCGGTGTCGAATCTGCTGCTAGCATTCATTTCGGGTCTCCCGCGCGATGGCAGCCGTTGGGCATGAACGTACGCTCTCGTCTGACCGTACAGACCTGATAGGATAGCATCGCCAACAACGGGAGACGGCATGATCGCACCACAGACCGTGCCCGAAGTCGTGAACTGGGCCTGCGACCTGCTCACCTCGGTCGGCCAGACGCCGGCCGCTGATGAACAAGGAGGTCGACGGTTTCATCGTCAACCGGCTCCAGTTCGCCGTGTTGCGTAAAGCATGATCCATGTGGGCAAACGGCATCGCCTCGGCCGAAGCGATTGACAACTCCTTCAAGATGACGCTCGGCCGCCGGTATTCCGACACCGGTCCCATCGAGTCGGCCGAATTGGGCGGGCTCGACATTCTCCACGCCTTTGCCGAGTTTCTGTTTCCCACCATCGACAAGTCCGATGCCTCGCCCGATGCGCTGACCGAACTGGTGCGCGTGGGCAACCATGGCCTCAAATCCGACAAGGGCATCTATTACTGGAGCCAACGCGACGGCAAGATGCTCGCTGCCCGCCTCTTCCAGCGCATGGACAAGGACGCCGGGAAGGACTGATGGGCGCGGAACATGGCCGGCCGATATAGAACCCGTGACGATTTCTACATTCTGGCAGAGAGTGCAAACTGCTTTGCATACCTCGCAAACCATCATATCGCTCCATTGTGATCCCCAGCGAGGGCTGGGTCCCATACGCATCGTCAAGGATGGTGAAGCGTTGGGATTGGTCCACGCGCACCATGACCGCCGAGCTTATAACCCCAGCCTTCGCCAGGGATCCAGTTGGTGCGTCGTTGAGTCAGCCTGTGGAATGCGATCTGGCGAGTGGGAACTGAAAAACCCCGCACCACGCCCAAAAATGCGTTATCCGTCGAAATGCTTGGCGCGGTGCACCTCGTCTCCGACCAGCAGGGTCATCATAACCTCGGTCTCGCCGATCTCGCGGGGATCAATGGCGAAGATGTCGAGGTCGAGGACGATGAGGTCAGCGAACTTGCCCTTGGCGAGCGTGCCGATATCGCGCTCGCGCCAGGCGCCCGCAGTTGCGTTGACGGTATAACCCTTCATCGCGCTCTCGATGTCGATCCGCTATTCGGGCAGAAACACGGGTAATCGCCCTCGCGGCGTCCGGGCGATCTGGATGATGGGGAAGGGGTTCTGCGTGGAAACACCCCAGTCGCTCGATAGCGCATGGGGCGCGTTTTTCGCCCACCATGACGATCTCCACCGACGGTTCCAGGCGCGCCCAGTTCGCGGAAACGGGAAATGTAGGCGGGATCGATCATCTGGACATGGGCAAGCTGATGGAGCGCGGACCAGAGACCGTCCGCCTGGATGGCCGCCTCGATGCAATCCAGCGCCACGCGCGCCGCGCCTTCGCCGATGACATGGACATGCAATTGGAGCCGCGCGGCATCGAACGCGACCATGAAACGCTCCAGGTGCTCGCGGTCGAACATCAACTCGGCGTTGCCGCCGTCCTCGCTGTAGGGTTCGATCATCAGCCCGGTGCGGTTTTCCATCACGCCGTCCAGGGAGAATTTGGCCGAATGCACACGCGCCATGGGACACGAAAAGTCGCGCCGAAGCATGGTGAGGCGCTCCATCGCGCCTTCCAGCGTGTCGGTCGGGTTGACCAGCGCGGTTGGCTGCCGCGCGCAGGGTCAGCGCATCCAGCACGCCGGTGATGCCGAAGCGGTTGCATTCGGCCTAGCCAAACAGCACATCCTCCGCATAGGTGTTGTCAGGCAGTTCCGGCATGCGCTCGGAGAGCCAGTGCGTCGCCTTTTCATAAAGCAAATCGGTAACCCGTCCGTCTGCGTCACGCACTAAACGCCCATCCTCGGGACCATCGTTCACGCCGTTGGCGAGATCCCGGATGGCGTGGTTTTCTCCCAGGGCCACGATGTGCCCGTCCTTGACCGCCGGGGCCTCGACATGGGGATGGGCGATGTCCATGGTGCGGATGTTGTCGTTGATGACAATGAGATGAGTGCGCTGGCGATCACGTCGGGAAGCTCCGGACAGGTGGAATTGAGCGCTGTCTTTGCGCCCGATCGCAAGCCTTGTGAAGCGTTAGTTTGCGTCTAGCGCGGCAATCACATCCCGGCTTCTGCCCAATATGCCGAACACGCCGCCGGCTGCGCGGATGATGGTCAGTGCGGCCTCATGGCGTGCGGCGCTTCCCGCGGTGACGCCGTCCTCCACGACCATACAATCGAAGCCCCGGTCCAGCGCTTCGCGCAGGCACGAGGTGACGCAGCAATCGGTCGTCACGCCGGTCAGGATCAGCGTGTCGATGGCCTTACTTGGAGAGATACTGGCCGATGTCGGTGGTGGCGAAGACACCACAACTTGCCTTGTCGAAGACGGCTTCACCGTCACACGGCTGAAAGACGTTCGTGAAGTCCCAGCCAGGCTCGCCGCGAACCAGGGCGCGGCCCAGGGGGTCTTCGCTGCAGATCGCTTCGTTGATTGGGCCAGCCTTTTTCATGGGCTGGAGATCGCTCAAATCCGGTGCGTAGCCCTCGCGCGTGTGAACGATCGTGAGATCGGCGCTACGCGCGGCGTCGAGAACGCCCAGTAGCGGCTCGACATGTGCCTGCAGCCGGGCAAGATCGCAACCCAGTCGGTGCATGTAGCCGTTCTCCGCGCAGAAATCGCGTTGCATGTCGATGACCAGCAACGCGGTGCGGGAAGAATTGAACGAGCCGCCCTGGGAAAAGGGTGCCGGATGTGCCTGGATGTGCTCCGCGTTCATCCGTACGCCCGTTCCCATTCGACCATGTAGTCGCGGGTTTCGGGCGTGGCGTAGCGGTCCTTGGCGATCTGGACCTGGAAAACCATCTGGTCATCATGGCGGAAGGTCTGTTCACAGCCCAGCAGATAAAATTCCCACATGCGGCAGAACCGTTCGTCATAGAGCTGCTTCACCGCTTCGCGGTTGACGGCGAAGCGCCGATGCCAGTGTTTCAGGGTTTCGGCATAGTGGGTTTTCAGGATCTCCATGTCCGTGGCGAGCAGCTTGCTGCGCTCCAGGCTGGTCAAGACTTCCGAGAGCGCGGGCGTATAGCCGCCGGGGAAGATGTACCTCCGCAGCCACGCATTCGTGTTGCCGGGTTCGGAAAACCGGCCGATGGAGTGGAGCAACATCACACCGTTGTCGGTCATCAGTTCGCGGATCTTGCGGAAGAATTCCAAATAATGGCGCGAGCCGACATGCTCGAACATGCCCACCGACACGATCCGGTCGTACTGCTGTTCTAGGTGCCGGTAGTCCTTCAGGTGGAACTGCACCCGATCGGCAAGCCCGGCCTCCCTAGCGCGCCGGTTTGAAACCTCGTGCTGTTCCCTGGAGAGCGTCACGCCGGTGACTTCCACGCCCGCCTCACGCGCCAGATAAAGACCCATGCCGCCCCAGCCCGAGCCGATATCGAGCACGCGCATACCCGGTTCCAGCAGCAGTTTGGAGGCGATGTGCCGCTTCTTGTCGGCCTGCGCCTGCTCCAGCGTGCTGTTGGGCGTGGCGAAGTAGGCGCAGGAATACTGCCGGTCTTCGTCGAGGAAGAGATCGAACAGATCGTCGGAAAGATCGTAATGATGCGCCACGTTGCGCCGTGCGCGCGTGGCGGGGTTATGCTGTTGCAGTGGGCGCGTGATGTTGCGCCGGATCCATGTGCCCATCCGGCCCACGGCGTCGTCGCGTTCCAGATTTTTCAGATTGCGTCCGACAACCTCGAAGAAATTCTCTATCGTGCCGTCCTCGATAGTCAGCGTGCCGTCCATATAGGCTTCGCCAACACCGATCGTGGGCGCGATGCCCAGCTTCCAGTGCAGCGCGGGATCGTGCAGCCGGACGGTGACAGAAGGTTCGGCCCCCGGCGTGCCGAAGGTATGTTCCTTACCGTGGGCGTCGATCAGTTGCAAACGACCGACGGTGATAAGGCGTTGCAGAATTCCGGACAACAGCATGACCCGGTTCCCAAAATAAGCAGGCTGTCATGTATCTGTAGTTTATCGCTCACTTGCGATCGTCTCAATGCCGCAACGTTACAAACGTTCCATTCGCGCATCGATTGTATGGAAAGGGACGGGAGAGATATGACCGCACGCCAAAGGCGCCTGCACAGCAAAACGAGGTTACCTCATTCGAACAAACACCGCTCAGTCAAGCACGGGTCGGCGAGGCGTCAGCCCGACTTGTTCTCGTCGTTTTCGCTTTCGCCGTCCTCCGCGGCTTCCTCGTTCTCACCCTCTTCAAGGCTCTCGACCTCCGCCTCGGTTTCCGCGACCTGATCGAGCACCTGTTCCTCAATCGCCGGGGCAGAGGCTTCTTCTTCGGCCATGCGGCCCACGGCGCGGCCGGTTTCGTACTGGATCACGGCCTCGTCCTCGCTGCGCGCCACGTTCGCGGTGATGCCGACGATGACCTCCGGATGCAGCATGACCTGAACGTCATGCAGGCCAAGGGTCTTGATCGGCCGGGACAAAACCACGCTGCGCCGGTCGGCCTCGAAACCCTGCGCGATCAGGCCGTCGGCGATGTCGTGCGCCTTCACCGATCCGTAAAGCTGCAGGTTGTCGCTCGCCTGGCGGATCAGAATGACCTGTGCGCCTTCCATGCCCTCTGCGACCTTTTTGGCCCGGCTGCGCTTCTCGGCATTGCGGGCTTCGCGCTCGGCGCGTTCGGCCTCGAACTGCGCAACGTTGTCCTTGCTCGCCCGCAGGGCCTTACCCTGGGGAATCAGGAAGTTGCGGGCATATCCCGGGCGCACTGCGATGACATCGCCCATCTGACCCAGTTTCTCGATGCGCTCCAAAAGAACGACGTCCATCTAATCCTCCATCGCGGCGTTGGGGTCAACGCCAAAACGTTCACGAAAATTTGCCCAGCGTTCGACAAATCCGACGGCAGTAAACGCCATGGCGCCAAACGGCTGGAAGACGAGCACCACAAGATAGGAGCCCGCCAGAATAAGGGGCTGCGCGCTAATGCCGCGCGTCAGCGCATGCAAAACCGCGAGACCCTGTAGCAGAAACCCCACCCCAAAGACCAGCAGGAATCCCGTCAAAATGTAGACCGCGAAGGCAATTGTGCCTTCGCGGTCGCCTCCCAGCGTGTCGAGGCCCAAAACCACGACACCGATCAGCAGGGTTGCATAGAAGGGCCAGCCCGGCAGACGCAGGCGCCAGAACGGCGGAGCGGGGCGCTGCGCGTAGCCTCCGCTGCGCACGAGGCCCTGTGCCAGGGCGCCCATCGCGGCGTGGGAAACGACCACCACGGCTACGATCGTGCCTAGGACCAGCGAATCCCAGAAATCGGCGATCTGGGCGATGTTCGTGACCGCGTCGGGTCCGTGGCTCGCGTCCGTGCCGTAAAACGTGCTCATCAGCAGGTTGAGATTGCTCCGGATGGTACCGACCAAGCCGGCCTGGGTCAGGGAAACCGCCAATGCGGCGATGATCAGGATGAAAAGCCCCAGGATGACAAGGATCTGTGTCAGATCCGATGCCGAGAGATAGACGTTCCCCGTGTCTGGTGTCTTGTCGATCTGTTGCGTGGCGACATGGCCCAGCAGAAAGGCCGGCATCACAAAGGCGACGCTGAACACGCTGGCCAGCAGCGGATCGCTGAACGCCATGGTGCCCGCCACGGCAACCACGCCCGCGATGCCCGAAGCCAGCGAGTTCATACCCAGACCGGCGATATAGATCGGCAGCGGCGAGCACAGCACCAGAAAGACGCCCCAGATCGAGTGGGAAAGACCCACGACATAAAGTGCGCCGGCGGCGATGCCCGCCAGCAGGGCGACCACGGGTGTGTAGAGCGTCAGCATCGGTTGGCCCGATCCGAATTTCGCGTCCCGCCAGGCATGTCGGGGCTCACAAAACCGAGCCGAAGGAATCGGCCTTTTGAACGCAAAATCTACTGGGCGATATAGGGAAGCAGGGCGAGATAACGTGCGCGCTTGATGGCGCGGGCCAGTTCACGCTGCTTCTTGGCCGAAACGGCCGTGATGCGCGAAGGGACGATCTTGCCGCGCTCGGAAACATAACGCTGCAGCAGCTTGATGTCCTTGTAGTCGATCTCGGGCGCATTGGCGCCGGAGAACGGGCAGGTCTTGCGCCGACGCCAGAAGGGGCGGCGGGGGGAGGCGGCCGGTCCGGCCTGTCGCATCTGGCCCATCAGTTATCTCCGTTCGTCGTCATCGTCCGATTCGGTCTCGCCGTCGCGGCGGATCGAACGGTCTTCGCGGCTCGACTTGTTGCGCATCATCGGCGATGCCTCGGGATCGAGACCGTCCACCTTGATCGACATGTAACGCAACACGTCTTCGTTGAAGTGAAGGGTGCGCTCCAGTTCGCCCAGAGCGACCGCCGGGGCTTCCATCGTCATATAGACGTAATGGCCCTTGCGGTTCTTCTTGATCTTGTAGGCGAGTGACTTCAAGCCCCAGATTTCGGTCTTGGGGACGGAACCGCCCTGATCCTTGACTAAGGTCTCCATCTCGCCGGCAAGCGCTTCAACCTGCTGGGGCGAAGCATCGGGGCGGACAATAAACGTGCTCTCGTAGAAAGGCATGAAACCTTCCAGGTTCGGTTGTTTTCCATAATCCTGACGCCGGTACAGCGTGGCATACGGCAAAAGCCACCGCAGCCCGCTACTCATGTGCCGGCGAAGGCGCGCACTATAGTCAAAAACGTTTGGGGTGCAAGCGGCTTGACACGGCTTCTTTCAGACCGTTTGACTGGCCCCGCCCGAACGGGCATGGCAAGTTGTTCAAGCAACCAGGGGAAGGCTGCATCCATGACCAGAATATTCGTGTTTCCCGGCCAGGGGAGCCAGCGTCCGGGCATGGGGGTGGAGCTCGGCGAAGCCTTCGCCGCAGCCCGCGGCGTGTTCGAGGAAGTGAACGACGCCCTGGGCGAGGACCTCTTCGGGCTAATGCGCGACGGGCCGGAAGATCAGCTCACGCTCACGCACAACGCCCAGCCGGCCCTGATGGCTTCCTCCATCGCCGTCCTGCGCGTTCTCGAAGCCGAAGACGAGCGCAAGATCGATGACATGGCGTCTTTCGTCGCCGGCCATTCTCTGGGCGAATATTCGGCGCTGGTGGCCGCCGGCGCGCTTCCCCTTGACGTCGCGGCAAAGCTCCTGCGCCTGCGCGGTGAAGCTATGCAGGAAGCCGTTCCCGTGGGCGAGGGCGCCATGGTGGCAGTCCTGGGTCTTGAGATCGACACGGTGACCGGCATTGCCGATGCGGCATCCTCATCGGGCGTGTGTGCCGTCGCCAACGACAATTCGCCCGGCCAGGTGGTGATCTCCGGCGCTCTGGCCGCCGTCGAGCGTGCGGCCGAACTCGCCAAGGAGCAGGGCGCCAAGCGCGCCATGATGCTCCCCGTCAGCGCGCCATTCCATTGTCCCATGATGCAACCGGCTGCCGAACGCATGGCCATCGCACTTGACGATACCGTGATCGCCGTTCCCGCCGTTCCGGTTATCGCCAACGTAACGGCGACGCCCGCATCGGCGCCCGAAGCCCTGCGCACCAATCTCGTCGAACAGGTCACTGAGACGGTCCGCTGGTGCGAAAGCATCGCCGGGCTCCAGGGCCTGGGCGTGGGCACAACGGTGGAACTGGGCACGGGCAAAGTGCTTTCCGGGCTGGTCCGTCGCATCGACCGGGAACTCGAAGCGCTTTCGATCGAAACGCCCGGCGATGTCGAAGCCTTCCTGAAAACACTCTAACGTCGTGGCCTCAAGAGCCAGGGAGACCAGCATGTTTGAGTTGACGGGCCGCAAGGCTCTGGTGACCGGCGCATCGGGCAGCATCGGCGGGGCCATCGCGCATGCCCTGCACGCTCAGGGCGCGGACGTGGCCCTTGCCGGACGGCGCAAGGACGCGCTCGACGCGCTCGCGGGCGATTTGGGCGAGCGCACCCACGTCCTGGTCGCCGATCTGGGCACGCCTGAGGACGATGCCGGCCTGGCCAAGGCGGCCGAGGAGGCGATGGGCCAGGTCGATATCCTGGTCAACAACGCTGGCATCACCGCCGATACGCTCGCCATGCGCATGAAGGACGAGGACTGGCAGCGTGTGCTGGAACTCAATCTCTCCTCGGGCTTCCGCATCATCCGCTCGCTCCTGCGCGGCATGTTGAAGCGCAGGCATGGCCGCATCATCGGCATTACCTCGGTGGTCGGTGTTACGGGCAACCCCGGCCAGACCAATTATGCCGCGGCCAAGGCGGGCATCATCGGCATGTCCAAGGCGCTCGCCCAGGAGGTCGCCGAGCGCAGCATCACTGTCAACTGTGTCGCGCCGGGCTTCATCGAGACGCCGATGACCGACAACCTGCCCGATGCCGTCAAGGAGAGCCTGCTGGGGCGCATTTCGGTGGGCCGCCTAGGTTCGCCCGCCGACATCGGCGCGGCCACGGCCTACCTCGCCAGCGACGAGGCGGCCTATGTCACGGGCCAGACCATGCACGTGAACGGCGGCATGACGATGATCTAGGCGAACACTTAAGCGTGGATAACCCTGCATTTCATGCTATCGCAAGGCACCATAAAGTATGTTACATGGTCTGCGTGTTTGTGGCAGACAATATGCCTTATCGATATGCCTCGGCGATCGCAGTGCAGGGTCTAAGGTGCTGAATTTTTTGTGAAATCCGGAGGTGGCTAGGCTATGAGCGACGTTGCAGATCGCGTTAAGAAAATTGTCATCGATCACCTTGGTGTCGATGAAGCCAAGGTGATCGAGAGCGCAGGCTTCATCGACGACCTGGGCGCTGACAGTCTGGACACCGTTGAACTGGTGATGGATTTCGAAGAGGAGTTCGGGGTCGAAATCCCCGATGACGCGGCCGAGAAGATCGTGACTGTCAAAGACGCGATCGACTTCATCGAAAAGAACGCGGACTGAGGCAAGCGCCGCGGCGCGCTGCCGCGGCCGGTCCTTGGAAACATGGCGAGTTCCGAAACACGTAGGGTGGTGGTTACCGGCCTTGGCATGGTAACACCGCTCGCCGATGGCGTTGAACACAACTGGTCGCGCATCACGGCTGGCGATTCTGGTCTGCGCGCGATCGACAATTTCTCCGTCGAGGACATTCCGGCAAAGGTCGCCGGGCAGGTTCCCACCGGCGAAGAAGAAGGCGCGTTCAACGTCGAGTGGTATCTCTCGCCCAAGGAAGCCCGCAAGATGGACGATTTTATCGTCTTTGCGGTGGCCGCAGCCCAGCAGGCGGTCGAGGATGCCGGCTGGATGCCCGAAGACGAGGAGTCCCGGGAACGCACCGGCGTCATGATCGGCTCGGGCATTGGCGGTCTCAAAACCATCGAGGAAGCCTCGATCCTGATGCGCGACCGGGGTTCCCGTCGTGTCAGCCCGTTTTTCATTCCTTCCGCGCTGATCAACCTGGGCTCCGGTCATGTTTCGATCCGCTACGGCTTCAAGGGTCCGAACCATGCGGTGGTGACGGCCTGTTCAACCGGAGCGCACGCCATCGGTGATGCCTCGCGGCTGATCCGTTTCGGCGATGCCGATGTCATGGTCGCTGGCGGCGCCGAAGCGGCCGTCTGTCCGCTGGGCCTGGCCGGTTTCGCCGCCGCCCGTGCCCTTTCCACCGGCTACAACGATGAACCCGCGCGCGCCTCGCGCCCCTGGGACCGTGGCCGTGACGGGTTCGTCATGGGCGAGGGAGCGGGCATCGTCGTACTTGAGGAATACGAGCACGCCAAGAAGCGCGGCGCCAAGATCTATGCAGAAATCGTGGGTTACGGCCTTTCGGGCGATGCCCACCACATCACCGCGCCGGCCGCCGACGGCAACGGCGGCTTCCGTTCCATGCGCGCGGCCATGAACAACGCAGGGCTGGAGCCTGGCGACATCGATTACGTCAACGCGCACGGCACGTCGACGCCGCTGGGCGATGAGATCGAGTTCGGTGCGGTCAAGCGCCTGTTCGGCAGTGCGGCAGGCTCGATCAGCATGTCCTCGACCAAGTCGTCGATCGGGCATTTGCTGGGTGCCGCGGGCAGTGTCGAGGCGATCTATTCCATTCTGGCCGTCAACAACGACCTCGTGCCGCCCACGCTCAATCTGGACGATCCGTCGGATGGCTGCAACGGCATCGATCTCGTGCCGCACAAGGCCAAGAAACGCACGGTCAACGCCGCGCTTTCCAATTCCTTCGGCTTCGGCGGCACCAACGCCTCCCTGATTTTCGCCAAGGTGGCCTGAGGCCCGACGTGGGCCGCGCAGCAGGATGCCTTTTCAGCCTTCTGGTCGTCGCCGTTCTCGGCGTCGCGGCGGCCATCCTGTGGTTCGACAGCGAGGTTTCCGCGCCCGGCCCCCTCGCCGAACCTGCCACGGTGATCGTGCCCCGTGGCACCAGCCTCGCCATGATCGCGACGGAACTGGAACGCCAGAACGTCATTTCCGACTCGGATCTCATGATCTGGCGCGCACGCTGGCGCGACGAGGGAAACCAGCTCAAAGCCGGCGAGTATTTGTTCGAGCCTGGCATCTTGATCGACGGGGTGATCGACCAGATGGTCGCGGGTAAGGTCGTGATCCATCGCATCACCGTGCCCGAAGGTCTCACCAGCACCGAGATCGTTGCCATCATTGATGGCACCGGTCTCCTGACCGGCGAGATCGCCAGGGTTCCGCCCGAGGGTACGCTGCTGCCCGAGACCTACCATTTCGAGCGTGACGAACCTCGTCAGGCGGTGCTTGGGCGCATGCGCGCCGCGATGGCGGGCACGCTGACTGAACTCTGGGCGGCGAAGGCTGACGATCTCCCCATCGCGACGCCCGAAGAGGCGATCATCCTGGCCTCCATCGTGGAAAAGGAAACCGGTGTCGCCTCGGAACGGGCGCATATCGCCGGCGTTTTCTACAACCGGCTCAACCGTGATATGCCGCTGCAGTCCGACCCCACGGTGATCTACGCGCTTACCAAGGGCAAGCAGCCCCTGGGCCGCGCGCTTCTGCGCACCGACTGGGAATACGACGATCCTTACAACACCTACATGTACGCCGGCCTGCCGCCCGGTCCCATCACCAATCCCGGCCGCGATGCCATCGCCGCGGTGCTCCAGCCCATGGCAACCCGCGACCTCTATTTCGTCGCTGACGGCAACGGCGGCCACGCCTTCGCCGAGACCCTCGCCCAGCATAACCGCAATGTCGAAGCCTACCGCGCCTGGCAAGACGCCCAGTAGATTTCCCGCATCAGTTGGCGAACAAGGCCGCCAGATCATGGAGGTTTTCGATCACGACGTCGGCTTCGTCGGCTTCCCGCCAGGATTTGTGACAGGCTCCCCAAGGGTCGCGGAGTATGAAGGTCGAAACCACCCCAGCCTGTCGTGCGGGCAGAATGTCGTTGTCGAGTCGGTCTCCGACATAAGCAATCCCCGATGGATCAAGGTCTGCGGTTTCGGCGATGGGTGTGAAGAATTCGCGCTGGGGCCTTGCGAGACCCGCGATCTCTGAAATCACAATGAACTCCAGCTTCAGGCCGGTCTCCAGGAGCGCCGCGCGGCTTTGCGCTGGTTGGTTGGCCGCGACTGCCATCCTTGCCCCGCGCTCGCGCAGCATGCGCAACGCCGGAGCGGCATCGGGGTAAAGGTCACGCGGTTCGATCCGATAGGGAACGTGCAACGCCAAGGCGGCGATGTCTGCTTCCGGCGCCAGGAGTTCGAAAACCTCATGATGGTGCAATCGCTCCTTGATGACAGCCTCGAATTCCATCAGGAAGGTGGCCCGTGAGACATCCAGAAGGTCCGTCCAGACCACCCACATGCGTGTTTCATCGACAAGGACGCCGCCGCCATCAAAGACCACCAGGTTCGAACGTGCGCTCACGCCTCGTCCGAAGGTTTGTTCGGCGTTTTCGCCAAGAGGGCGTCGGTCAGGGCGACGGGGAGCAGGCTGACAAGTTGCGCCAGCCAGTAGGTCTGCCAGGGAAAGGCGATGCGCGCCTTGTCGCGGCTGAGACCGCGCCGGATGATCGTCGCGGCGCGGTCGGCATCCATCAGGAACGGCATGGGATAGGGATTGCCCTCGCTCATCGGCGTCGTGACGAAACCCGGACACATCACGCTTAGCCTGACGCCGTGCCGGCGCAGCCACACGCGCTGACCCTCGCCCCACAGACGCAGGGTCGCCTTGCTGGCGCAATAGGCTGGTGCGCTGCGAAAACCGCGGAAGCTTGCCAGGGAGGACATCACGGCGATCTGACCGCGTTTGCGCTCCACCATGTTCCCCAGGACTGGAAGGATGGTGTTGAACGCGCCGTCCACGTTGGTCGCCATGATGCGCCGGGTCTGCTCGGGGCTTTCGCCAGCAAAACGCGTGCCTGCTGAAATGCCGGCATTGGCGATCACCAGATCCAGCCCGGACCGAGCATCGCATGCGCACACCCAAGAGGCCATGGCCTCCTGGTCGGTAACGTCGATGGCGGCGGTATGGCATGTGGCTCCGGCCCTGCCGCAGAGTTCCGCCAAAGCTTCCAGGCGTCCTTCGTCACGCCCGCCCAGATGGAGCGTGACGCCGGGGGCGGCATAGGCTTTTGCCAGGGCCGCGCCGATGCCGCTGCTCGCGCCGGTGATCAGGATGCAACGGGGTTGTTGGTGCATGGTGCCCAAGGTTATACAGGATTGTGTGTCCGGGGTAGGGCGCTACGGCAAATCGTCTGCAGAAATTCCTCGGCGTTCGAATCGACTCAACCATCCGTGAAATGTGGTTCTATCCATGCAGAGCATGACCGGATTTGCCCGCATCGAGGGCGCCAGCGAAGGTCTTTCCTGGGTCTGGGAAGCGTGCAGCGTCAACGGTAAGGGCCTGGATGTACGCACGCGTCTGCCGCAGGGGCTGGACCAGTTCGAACAAGTTGCACGCGAGAGTGCCAGACGCCATATGGTGCGGGGCAACATCACGGTTTCGCTCAGCCTCAACCGGGACGCCGGCCTAGCCATGGCGATCAACAGGGAGGCCTTCGATCAGGTAGTCGCGCTTGCATGGGAACTGGGCGACCAGGCGGGTGTCGCGCCACCCAGCCTCGATGGTTTATTGCGTCTGCCCGGCGTGCTTGAAAGCGGCAGCCAGAACCACGAACCGGTCGCTGAAGCAACGCAGAACGATCTCGTCGGCGGACTGGAAAACCTGATGGCCACGCTCGGCGCGCATCGCGCGGTGGAAGGTAGCCGTCTGCTGGCGGTCATGAGCCAGCTTCTTGAGGAAATCGGGAGCCAGGTCGCCGCGGCCGAGCGGAGCGCGGGTGCGCAACCCACCCTCCTGCGCGAGCGTCTGATGGCCCAGATCGCCGACATGACCCAGGGCCAGCATCCGGTGACCGAGGAGCGTCTGGCCCAAGAGGTGACGATCCTGGCGACCCGCGCGGACGTACGCGAGGAGATCGACCGCATCAAGATCCATCTTGAAGCCCTGCGCGACCTGCTGGAGGCCGAGGACGCTCCGGGCCGCCGTCTGGGTTTCCTGTGCCAGGAACTGCTGCGCGAGGCCAACACGCTCTGTTCCAAGTCTTCGGAAACCGGCCTTACCGCTATCGGGCTCGATCTCAAGGTCGCCATCGACCGGCTGCGTGAGCAGGCATTGAACGTGGAGTAGGGCGATGCCGCAGGTAAAGCGCCGTGGGCTGATGCTGGTTCTTTCCTCGCCTTCGGGCGCGGGCAAGACCACGATCTCGCGCCGTCTCCTGGAAGACGACGACAATCTCGAGATGTCGGTCTCCGTCACCACGCGGCCCAAACGTCCAGGTGAAGATGATGGCTGCGATTATCATTTCATCGATCAAGATCGCTTCAGGAAGATGGTCGCCGCATCGAAACTGCTGGAGCACGCGACTGTTTTCGGCAATTCCTATGGCACGCCGCGCGGGCCGGTGGAACAGGCGTTGAGCGCCGGCCATGACATTCTTTTCGATGTCGATTGGCAGGGCGCGCAGCAACTGGGTGCGGCAATGCCCGATGATCTCGTCTCTGTCTTCATCCTTCCGCCGTCGGCTGGCGAACTTCACAGCCGGCTGGTGCGCAGGGCTTCGGATCCCGAAGAGGTCGTGGGGCTCCGGATGGCCAAGGCCAGCGATGAGATGAGCCATTGGGCGGAATATGACTATGTCGTGATCAACCGGGATATTGACCACAGCGTTGCCGGCATACGCGCCATTCTCCAAGCCGAGCGGCTCAAACGCGAGCGCCAGATCGGTATGGCGAGTTTTGTCAATGCCATACGCGACGAACTCGACGGCGGTTGAATTCAGGCGCGCGGAGCGCGATCGCTCAAGCGAGCAGGCGTCGGTTCGGCAGGCTGGGAATGGTATCGCCCCTCACCACGCCTGAAAGTCCGTCCAGCGCTTCGGGCGCCAGGGCCTTGATCTGAAGACGGTCGCGGTCTTCGCTCTCGGGCAGGGTGATGCCCCGAGGAAGGGCGGGTTCGAATCCATAACGTTGGTAAAGCGCATGATCGCCGATCAGGACGACAATCCGATGGCCCAGCGCCTGGGCATGATCCAGGCTGTAGCGGATCAGCATGCGCGCAAAACCCCGGCCCCGGTGATCGGGGTGGGTCGCGACCGGCCCCAACTGGATCGCCCGGGCTCCCGCGCCGATCAGCACGGGCCAGTAGCGGATCGTGCCGACCAGAACGTCGTTCTCCAGGATGACCACGGAAAGACCGGGTACCGGGGACGTTCCGGCCCGTACTCTTGCCGCGGGGCTGTCGGTCAACCGGTTACCGAGTGAAAGTCTTGCGAGCTCCAGAACTGCATCCTGGTCGCTCGCCCGTTCTTCGATGATGGAAAACAAGGGGTTCTTCTCCTAAAGGGGTGAGACGGTCGTCATCATGTCCCCTCGGTCGAGCCGTACCGGACTCCTTCAGGTTTCGGAAATGCCACGTCCATCCCTCGCATGGGAAGGCACGCCGCGACCGAGTCTCGGTTCGCAGCGGGCATCGTCGCAGGAACCGGGTGGCAGGAAACGTCATGGTCGCTCTTGTTGCGTCGTTTCGATCACCGTGTAACGCAAAATACCATGACATGCCATATCTTTCGATGCAGCCTTGGAGTACTCTGAGAAAGTGTTCGTCGAACGCAATGAAGTCTTGGAATACTGAAACAAACAGGCTGAACCACGTTTGGTTCAGCCTGTTTGCAATCCTCGCCGGGCACGGGTTTCTGTCTATCTGGTCCGCGAAACGCTGCCGGCACATGCCGCGAAGAGATGCTCCGGCCTTGTTGCCTACCGATCAGTTGTCGCTGCCGATTGCGTGGAGGAACTACGCGGCCAATCCCATGATTTAGATCGTTAGTGTCTCCCCGGCGATAGGAGTTCTTGAGCTGGTTCAGGAGCTCTTCGTCGGGTTCGCCGTCGACTTCCACACCGATAGCGACTTGGGAACTCCCTTGCGGCGTTGCGCGAGGCATCGCCCCAGTTACCGCCGGGGGTGCCGACATACCAGCCAAGCCGGATCAGTTCGTCTTCGATCTGCCGCACCAATTCGCCATGGTGCGCAACACCCGACGAGTCGGTCTCGGCATCCAACATCGGATCCACGCAAATGACGCAGCAGCCTCTTGCTAGGTTCGCCCATGATCTGCAGATTGGCATCCGACTGAAAGGTCAGGATGGCGGTGCGGGTGTCGTAATCCACCTCCCCGTCGACGCCGCCGACGGCATAGCCTCGTGCTTCCAGTTCTTCCTCGATCGCCAGGATCATGTCACGGCGTTCCTGTTCGGCCATGGTATCGACACCGTGGTCGCGGATATGTGTGACTAGGCTTTCGGTGACCTCGCTCGTCATGGGAAGTCCGTTGTCTGCCTGATAGGTGCGCACGGCGCCTCGGGTCGTTGGGCCGAAAACACCGTCTTCGGAACCAGCATTGTAGCCCAGATCGTTGAGTTCAGTCTGGACCGTGCACACGCGGGCGCGCTGATCCTCTGCGCTGTCCGTGCCTTGGACAGAGCGCAGGCGAGCCAGCAGGGCTTCGCTCACCTGACCATTGGCCGTGATACCGCTATCGGTCTGATAGGCGCGGATCGCCGACTGGATCTTAGCGTCGACCGTACCGCTGATGACGGGAATGTCATAGCCGCGCTTGCGCAGCTCCGACTGCACGTTCGAGACCAACTCGACCGTAACCTCGCCCTCGGGACTAAGGTCGGTCTGCATCCGCTCGAATAGCGAACGGGTCAGGTCGCCTGTCGCTGCCAGATCCTGTGCTTCCGCGATCTGGCTCGACGTCATATAGGCTTCCAGGCTGTGCGGGGCGCATCTCCGGCCCTGTCATGACCCTAGGCAGCCGCGATGTTGAACCATTTGTGGGCACGCACATAGTTCTGACGAACGCCCCGGCCGTCCGCAAAGAGCTGACCCAGCATGTACTGCGATGCCGTGTCGCCATCGTTGGCCGATGCCTCGAACTCCTGATAGGCGGTGAAAATAGTTTCCGTTGGAATAGGCCGTCATTCCGGCTTCGTAGTCGGCCTAGGCTGCTGAACTCAAAACGAGACCCAACACCGTACCGGCTGCAAGTTTCTTCAACATGATGTTCCTCCTGTGCAAGCGAAGACTTCACAGGAAGTAACAGCCCATCGAAAATATCGTTCTGTCAGTGCGGTGGGCAAAACTCTGTTTCTGGAACCCGAGCAGCCTAAGTCTTGCAAAGACTTGATCTGTATATCGTTTTTACATCTTCGGTCGATCCGGCCCGGCATCTTGCTGCTCAAGGGCACGCGCCAAGCTGCAGAAGCCCGCTATACCAACGTTTTCGGCGCGCAGATCAGGGCTGATCCCCGCATGCTCAAGGGCCGCCTCGGAATCCGCAAAAATCGACGAGAGGGCATTGCGCAGCGTTTTACGTCTCTGGCCGAATGCGGCCTTGGTGATCGCGCGCACAAACTTGCGGTTTGCCGGATGCAGCGGATCCTTGCGGGGCGTGATGCGCAGCACGCTGGCCGAGACCTTCGGAGCAGGAACAAAGGCCTGCGGCGGCACGTCAAAGCAGCTTTCCACATGGCACATCCACTGCACCAGCACGCTGATGCGACCATAGCTGCGGCTTCCCGGCTGGGCGGCAATCCGGTGCGCCACCTCCTTCTGGAACATCAGTACCATCCGGTCGGCCGGCACATGGGACTCAAGCAGGCGTATCAGCACTTCGGTGGCGATGTTGAACGGCAGATTTCCTGCGACAACCGGTGGGGCGCTGGTCAATGCGGCAACGTCCGTTTGCAGGATATCGGCCTCGACCACATCCAGCCGGCCGGCCGCCGCCAAGATTAGCTCTTCCAATGCGGCGACACAGCGACGATCCTTCTCCAGCGTGGTAACGTGTTGCGCGCCAGCACGCAGCAGCGCACGAGTCAATCCCCCAGGGCCCGACCCGACTTCGATGACATGGTCGTTCCGGAGATCGCCCGCGGCGCTGGCGATGCGGTCGAGCAGATTTTCGTCAAACAGGAAATTCTGCCCCAGGTATCGGTGCGCGCGCAGACCATGGCGGTCTGCCACGACACGCAAGGGTGGAAGATTGTTGAGGTCAGACATGCTCCAGGCGCCGCTGGGCCATTTCACCGGCCAGCGCAATGGCGCTGATCAGGCTGGATGCCGAGGCTTTTCCGGTACCGGCAAGATCCAGCGCGGTGCCATGATCGGGCGATGTGCGCACGAATGGCAGCCCCAACGTGGTGTTGACACCTGAATCGAAGGTCAGGGTTTTCAACGGCACCAGGGCCTGGTCATGGTACATGCACAAGGCTGCGTCATAGCGCGCACGTGCTGCTTCATGAAACATGGTGTCGGCGGGCAGGGGCCCCGCAACCTCCACGCCCGAGGCGCGTAGTTTCTCGATAGCCGGGGCAATGACGGTGCCTTCTTCGCCGCCCAGCATGCCGTTTTCTCCAGCATGCGGGTTCAGGCCGGCAACCGCCAATCTGGGCCGGGCAATGGCGAAATCACGTTTCAGCGCCTCGGTGGTCAGTGTCGCGGTCTCGACGATCAGTTCTTGGGTCAGCTCGCCTGGTACACGCGAAAGCGGGATGTGCACGGTTACGGGCACCACGCGCAGGCCGCCGCCGACCAGCATCATAACGGACCGGTGTCCGGCACCCGCCAGTTCCGCCAGAAACTCGGTGTGTCCGGGATGACCGAAGCCGTCTTCGACCAGAATGGATTTCTGGATCGGGTTGGTAACGACGCCGCTTGCTTCGCCCGCCATAGTCCTTGCGACTGCCAAGCGGATCGAAACCAGGACGGCCCGGGCGGTCTGGACCTTGGGTTTTCCCGCTTCCGCGGCAACTTTGGTGCCGATATCGAGGACGGGCAGCGCATCCCGGAAGCAGCCGTGCGCTTCACCCGGCGATCCAATGGCCTTGATCGGAATCGCCTTTCCGATCGCCTCGCACAGTCCTTCAAGGCGTCTGGGAGCATCAATGGCAAAGAAGGGATGCCCGTCGGCATGCAGCGCATGCCAAGCCTTCAGCGTGAGTTCACCGCCGACACCGGCAGGTTCGCCCATCGTCAAGGCGAGCGGCGCAACCGTCATATGCGGATTTCTACGAAGGATTTCCGGCGGAGATCGCGCAGATATCCGCGCGCGACCAGGTCGAACTGGATCGCTTCAAGATCGGCTTGTATATCACTGCGTGAGGGAAGCCCGTTGTTGCCCTCTTCGCGTTCGCAAACGACGATCACGTGGAAGCCCTGCTCGGTACGCAGAGGCACACTTGCCTCTCCGACCGACAGACCGGCAACTGCCTGACCGAACGAAGGTTCAAGGTCGCCCAGACGGACGGCGACGGCAGAACCCACCGCCAGGGTCGGGTCTGCCGCACCCAGGGAAGCGAGATCGTCGCATGTCGAAAGCGCGCTTGCCGCGGCGACAGCTTCCTGGCGCACAACGTCGTCGGCTTCATCCTGGCTGACGGGGAATATGACTTGGCGCAGCGTCAGACTGCTGTCGTCGGGCGTGGCTTCAAAGCCAATGCGCCTGTCACGCATCAGGATCATGGTAAAGCCGCCGATGACCCGGAGGGGCTGGGAAATGTCACCTACGGGGATCTGAGGCACCACGGCGCGCAGATCTTCGGAAAGCTGGCTTTCGACAATCCAACCCAGACCGCCGCCTTCGATGGCGCTCGCGCTCTGGGAAAACTGGCGTGCGATGATGGGGAAGCTGGCGCCCGACAGGATGGCTTCGCGCAGGCGAAGCATGTTGGCTTCAATCTCGGGCTCCCGCGACGGCTCGTCCACGGCGAGATAGATTTCAGCGAGCAGATAGGCCGGTTGATCTGCCGCGGCGCCCAAGCGATCGAGTTCGGCATCGATGTCGTCCTCGGTGATGACGTCGGTCTGCATGCGCCGTTCGACCAGTTCGGACCAGATGATTTCCGCCTTGAGCTGGGTATTGAGCGATTCGAGGCTGAGATCGTTGTAGTTCATGAAGGGTTCGAGTTGGCCCGAGGGCAAGCCCAGATTTCGCTCCACCAGACGATAGGCCTGATCGAATTCGATGATGACGTCGTCCAGCCCGGCGCGGCGTCCTTCCTGAAGCTGGAGCCGTTCGTCGATCAGGGTGCGCAGCACCTGGGGCAGAATGCGTCGCCGGGTTTCCTGATTGTCCTCCAAACCTGTGGTCGCAAAAATGATGGCGGTCCGCTCGTAAAGATCAAGCAGGGTGATGGCGTCATCGTTGACCACCGCCGCGATGCGTCCGGCATCCTGCGCCCGTACGCCTCCATTCGGTATACCCAGCGCAAGGACGGACGCAACCATGGCAATAAGACAGGTAATGACGTTGATTCTGACAGACATGACGACCGGTTCTTGGAAAGCGCGGAACATGCGAGAGTGGAGCCGCGAAATCAAGGCGCTTTGATGGCCGCTACCATTCAGGGGCATTGTTATCCCAGTGTCTTGAGTTGTACGGTAAAGAAAAAAATCGTCTCGGGATCGACGTCGTCTGTGAACTGCCGCTCCCCCCTACCGATAATCGCAATGCACTCGTTTTCGTAAATCAGTGATCCACCATAAGAGATTGTACCGCCGCCGGAGAGGTCCCGGCGCCAGCTGCCTTGGACGGCCCACTCGTCAAGAACCCTCAGCATTGTGCGAGTCGTCACTTGCTCTCGTTCGCCGGTCGTATCGACGACATTGTTCGCAACGTCCTTGAGGTGAATGTAGTTCACATTCAAACGCGCCCATTCGGGACCGACCGCCATGCCTAGTTCCTGGTGCTGGAATTCCAAGTTGTCTTGGCCGAGCCTGAATCTATAGAGCAACTGGACATATTCGCCGGGACTAATCAGGACACGACCAACATAGTCGGAGAAATTTCCCCTGCTTTGAGGGCCAAATGTATCGTCGTCGCGTTCACGCCAAGTCTGGCCTATCAGAAATTCACTGCGTCCTCCTCCGGCACCATAGATGCCCATGCGGATGCCATAGTTGACCCGCAGCCCGCCTTCCACGCGGTCAAGCCCGGGGAAGCGGTCTTCGCTGAACAAGTTGATGTCGTCGAAAGCGAACTCTTCGCTATCCTCATTGGGGATCCGGACAGGGTTTCTTCCGTTGGGACTCCAGACGGTCATGATGATCGGTTCGATCAATTGTTGTGTGTCACCGCTCTGGCGGACCAAAGGCCAGCGCCACTCTAGAGAAGTCTGGGGAATGATGCGACTGACGAAACCAGACTCAGGCGGCTGTTCGTTGCCAACCTGAACTTGGTCGACCTGGTACGCATCGCCTCGTAGGGAAGCCCGAAAGGTGAATATCTGGCCGTTCCCGGTGACCAGAGGGCGTTCCCATGCGCTTTCGACCGATAGGCGTCGGCTGTCGGTTCCATCGTTACGTGCCAGAGCAAGAATGTTTGAATCGAGCGTGAAAAAGGCGCCATTTTCGTCCGGATCAGTCACCAGGTTGTGATTCAGCACTGGCGCTGCCACAGGAATCTCTCCGGGGTCGTCGTCCTCCCGCAGACCCTGAAAAGTATATGCGAACGCCGACGCATAGGTGCGGTCGTGGAAGCCTTCGACATAGATTTCGGAAGTCAGCGTATCGGCATCGTCAAAACTATAGCGTGAGAGATAGGTGTCGTCTGATGATCGATAGAGGTCAAATCCGTACTGCCAGGTTGGATCGTAATTCCAGAGCCCTTCGCCCTTGATAAACCAGCGTTCTTCTTCGTCGCCACCCGACCTGGTGCCGTCGTTGTTGCGCGCATCGGTGTAGGTCGCCGAGCCCTCGAAGATGTAGTTACCTGTTTCGGTCCGCTCTCGATATTCTCCGACGAGCACTACGCCCTCTTTCTGAGTGACGATGGGCGCGAACGTCGCATCCCGGTTCGGGGCAAGATTGAAGTAATAGGGAACCTGCATTGTATAACCTAGCGTGCTCGACGATCCATAAACGGGCGTGAGAAATCCCGAACGGCGCTTAACGGTCGGGTCGGCGTGGCGCATGTAGGGTGTGTAGGCGACCGGGACACCGAAAACCTCCAGTGTCGCATCGTAATAGATGAGATCGCGCAGCAACTCGTCATGGATCACCCGGCGCGCCTTGACCTGCCAGAACGGAGCATGTTTCGTGCTGTCCGCGCAGACTTCGCAGGACGTGTAGATGGCCCTGCTGAGTTCGGTGATGCGCCCGTCGACGCGGCGTGCGCCGTTGGCTGCAAGCTGTGTGCGTTCGTCGAGCAGGATGAGAATGCCGCGAATCGCGCCCACGCGCAGGTCGCCCGTTAGTTCCGCGTATTCGGAGAACATCACCTCACCGCTCGGCTCCACCAGCACGACATTACCCGAGGCCGTCATCAGGTCGTTGGGCTCGTCATAGGTGACGGTGTCGGCCTGGAGAATGCGGCCCTGATGAGCAAACTCGACATCGCCGCTGGCGGTGACGATGCCGTTGACGTCGTCATAACGCACGGTGTCGGCCTGCATGATGATGCCGTCCTCGACGTTGGGTTGTGCATGGCCCGGGCCGGCGCCCTGCAGCAGAGCGATCAGCAGGATCAGGGGGAACAGGCGGCGCGACATCACCCGTCCTCCATGTGGAACAGCAGGGCGCTGCCGATCATGGCGAAAATGGCCACCGGCGCCCAGGCTGAGAGGATCGGCGGCAGGCTGCCCGACATACCCAGCGCCAGCGAGATATCCGAGAGAAAATAGAGAAGGGAGCCCGATCCCAGCCCCACGAGCAGAAACAGGCCCAGCTTGCCGTGGCGCGTCAGGCGCAGGGAGAACGTCGCGGCCACCAGAACCATGGCGGCTAGCAGCAGCGGCACTGAAAGAATGGCGTGCCAGTGGATGCGATGGCGCAGGACCGAAAACCCGGCTGCTTCCATGGTCGCGATGAACTCCGGCAGTTTCCAGAACGACATGGTTTCGGGCGATGCAAAGCTGTTCTGGATGCGGTGCACGGTGAGCTCCGTGGGCACCTCCAGAATCTCGTGGCGGTCGACCGTGGCGTCGGGCCGGGTCACCAGAACCCCTTGCAGTTCCCAGTGTCCGTTGCGCAGCAGGGCGCGTTCGGCATCAATGCGTTCGACAAAGCGATCGTTGTCTTCATAGGCAAAGATGATGACGTCGGCCAGATCCGCGCCACTTGATGAGACGCGGTTGGCGTGGATGACGAACTGGTGTGCGCCGTCGTCCTCGCGCAGCCACAGGCCGCCGGGCGACACGGCGAGCAGGCTGCTCTGGCCCCGCAGGAACTGGCTTTCAAGCTGCTCGAAGCGGGACATCATCGCCGAGGCCATGGGATTGAACACGGCAATCAGGAAAATGCCCAGCGCAAGAGCAATGGCGAGCGACGGCAGTAGAAATTGCCAGGCCGAGACGCCGGCTGCGCGGGCAACCACCAGTTCGTGGGTCCGGGTCAGCCAGATATAAGTCAGCATCGTGCCGAACAGCATGGCGAAGGGCAGGATTTTCTGGGCCATGAAGGGCAGACGCAGCAGGGTCATCTGCAGGACGATGCCAAAGCCGATCCCGTCGCGCGACGAGGCTCGGTCGCCCAGGTTCAGCACGTCGATAAGGAACGCTACCGCGATCAGGATGCCGAACACCAGCACCACCGAGGACAGGAACCGGCGGGCGATGTAACGCGAGAGCAGAACCGAGATACGCATAGCCGGTCTCAGGCCTTCGCCGTGCGGCGCGTGAATAGCGGCGGAATATAAAATCTGTCGATCGTCATCATCCGGCACGCCAGCGCGCAACTGACCAGAGGGAAGACGTAATAGAGCCCGGTCATCACCGGGTTCTTGGTGATCAGCCCGCCTAGCATGAACGAGATGTAGACATAAGCAAGACCGCCGGCTATGCCCCAGGCGATGCGCGGCCACTGCCTCCTTCGGTCGAATTCGCCCGCGATCATCGCGGCCAGGCCGATCAGGGCTAGCGCCATGGCGTTGAACGGTGTCACGATCCTGCGGTGGGCCTCGGCCAGAAGTTCGTCCTGATACCGGATTTCGCTGGGCGTCTGGGGTTCGCGCAGGAGTTCGTGGAGAAAGCGCTCCTTGGGCTCGCGGTAGCGCACGCCGGGCTCTTCGAAAAGCAGAGAGAGATCAAGCGTATAGCTGTCGAAATAGAGCATGCGCAGGTCGCGTTTCTCGCCGGCCACTTCCTGCCGGTTGCCTTCGCCCAGCACGAACAGTGGTCCGTTGGGGCCATCCACCAAGGCGCCCCATTCGGCCATCATCGTCACCGCAGTTTCAGGTGTCCGGCTGTCGTGGACCAGGATACCGCGCAGACGGCCGCCTTCCTCCCGCGCGTGCACGTAGACCGTCAGGTCGTCGGAGAGGTTGTTGAAAACGCCCTCCTGCAACAGCACCTGCGAGAAATCGGTACGCAGGACGAACTCGTCGTCTTTGAACGTGCGGAAACCCGCGGGCATCAGATAGAGCGACAATACGAAGACGAACACGGTGATGATCGCACCCAGCATCATGGCGGGTTTGGCAAGGCCCCAGGGGCCGATGCCCGCGGCACGCAGAACGACCAGTTCGCGGTCGCCGGTCAGCCGGTCATAGACATAGATCACCGCGCACAGGGTGGCGATCGGCATAATCACGACCATCACCGCGGGCAGCAGCAGCACGGTCAGGCGCAGGAAACTCAGTACCGACAGGCCCTTGTTTACGATGAAGTCGATAAAGCGCAGCGATTGGGACAACCACACCACACCGGTCAGCGCGGCCACCACCATGCCTGCGGTCGCTGCCAGATGTTTGAAGATATAGACCGTATGCTCGTGCACGCGCCATTCTGATTGTTGTGATTGGGGATTGTATCGAATAGTAACCGATTTCTCCTGGAACTTCCGTCGCAACTATTTTATGACTGAATGATGCGCCCAGGGCCAAAATCCCGCCGCGTCGGGTTTGATTCAGGACGAGAGTCTTAAAGGCGTGCTCTTCAAGGGATCCTGGTGGTTCGTTCAACAGTTTGTTAAGGTTTTCCAGGGTTGGCGTTAATTGCCGGACCCGTTCGGCTAAAGTTGTGCCGGACTCAAAGGCCCCGCCAACGCGGCAACGTCCCTGTCTATCTCCAACATCACGGCATCGCCAACAAGATCTTCCGCAATTGCTGTCAAGGTCACGATTCCGCCCCCGGCAAACGGCTCAATAAGGAACTGAGCATTGGTATGCCGAAGCCATTCTCTTAATATGGAGTATAAGCCACGTCTTACCGCCCGGATAGCGCACAAGGGGCTGCGTTGCGGAACAATGCCAGTGCGGACATTGAATTGCGCTCTGCTCTTAGCCTTCCGGCAATTTTTGCACCGGTGGGTTTGAGTGGGGTGCGTGGTTTCCGACGACATCCAGGCTATCGCATCGTGGACAACAGACACCATCTGTCCAACGCTCAGCCCTAAGCCATGCCCTGGATTTTGTCTTCTGTACTGAACATATAAGCTATTTCCAGTAGCCTCAGACCTTTATGGTAGGATTTCCTCAATGCTTTGCTTGCCATTATGCTTTTCCTTTGATTGCGTTACTGAATAAAAACCGATATTATCACCTGTGACAAACGATTACTATTCGATATAATTGCCTTTTCATTAGAGTCGGGGTTTCCAGTCTTAAGCCAGTGTGTAGCCTAAACAATGGCGACTATACGCTAAGGAGTCCGGTAAAAACAGGTCACTAGCTCGGATTTCTCACCACCGCGACGGCCTGCGCGTTTCGACCCCGCCAGCAGGATTAGGAAAGACGCGCTGCGCGATGCTGGTCCATCGGGCAAGCGTCTTAACACACCCTGCCGGGGACTCTTCACAACACCGGTTGATGCTCTAAAGTCGCGCGGACAACCCACATGGCCCGTCTGAAGGCCCACGAACCTGGATATGAGGACATGATCGAATTTTCGTTTGCCAACGCCATTCCTGACGACGCTGACACCGTCATCGCCGCGGTGGAGGAGGGGCCCAAGCTCTTCCCCGTGGCCGAATATCTCGACAAGACAGCAGGGGGCGCCATTTCGCGGGCCGTCAAGACGGGCCGCTACAAGGGCAAGAAGGGCCAGATGCTCGACATCCTGGCGCCTGACGGCATGAAGGCCGAACGCATTGTCGCCGTGGGAGCGGGCGACTATTCGGGCTACAAGCCGCTGGACCGCCACAATCTTGGCGGACAGACGCTCGCCCACCTCAACCGGGTCAGAGCGCGCCATGTGGCAGTCCCCACGCGCAATCCGACCGACGTCGTGGAGTTTCTCCACGGCATGCGCCTGAAGAGCTACCGCTTCGACCACTACCGCACCAAGCAGAAGGAAGACGATCTTCCCACCGTGAAGAAGGTGACGCTGGTGTGCGACGATGCGGCAAAGGCAAAGGAGAAGTTCGCCCGCTTGCAGCACGTCGCCGATGGCGTCTTCCTAACCCGTGATCTCGTCAGCGAGCCCGCCAACACGCTTTATCCGGAAGAATTAGCGCGCCGCGCGGGCGAACTCTCCAAACTCGGCGTCGAGGTCAACGTGCTGGGCGAGGCCGAGATGACCAAACTCGGCATGGGTGCGCTGGTCGGTGTCGGTCAGGGCAGCGGCCGCGAAAGCCAGCTCGTCACCATGAAGTGGCAGGGTGCTGGAGACGACGACCCCTGGCTTGCCGTCGTGGGCAAGGGCGTGTGTTTCGACACTGGCGGCATTTCGCTCAAACCCGGTGCGGGCATGGAGGAGATGAAGTTCGACATGGCCGGCGCTGGCTGCGTCACCGGCCTCATGCATGCGCTGGCCGCGCGTAAGGCCAAGGCCAATGTCGTGGGCGTCATCGGCTGCGTGGAGAACATGCCCTCGCACAATGCCCAACGCCCCGGCGACGTGGTCACCACCATGTCGGGCCAGACCATCGAGGTCATCAACACCGATGCCGAAGGCCGCTTGGTTCTGGCTGATGCGCTCTACTACGCGGTGAAGGAGTTCAAGCCCAAGGAGATCGTCGATCTGGCCACGTTGACCGGCGCCATCATTGTCGCGCTGGGCAGTTACCAGGCAGGTCTCTTCTCCAACAACGACGATCTTGCCGCCGCGCTGACCGCCGCGGGCAAGGAGACCGGAGAGGAGCTCTGGCGCATGCCGCTGGGCGAGCGCTACGACAAGGACATCAGTTCCGACATCGCCGACATGAAGAACGTCGGCAAGGCGCGCGAGGCGGGTTCCACCGTCGGCGCCATGCTGCTCCAGCGTTTTGTCGAGGACACGCCTTGGGCGCATCTCGACATCGCGGGCACCGCCTGGGTGAAATCCGACGAGCCGATCACGCCGAAGGGCGCCACCGGTTACGGCGTGCGCCTACTTGACCGTTTCGTCACCGACAACTACGAGAAATAGCAATCGGAGGAGATCAGATGATGGAGGACCGCTTCGCTGAACTTGTCGGTGCCGATGCACCGGCACCCGATGCGGCTTTGCTCACCCGGCTACGCCGCGAACTCAACGGTCTGACGCATCGGCTCGAATGCGCCGGCGGCGGCGGTCCCGCCGCGTCGGAGACCAATCCCGCCATCGGTGCGTGGCAATGTTTCTGCATGGTGCCCGACGACGACGCCCGATGATGCGCGCAAGATCGTGACCGAGATCGGCTTTTATCATCTCCAGCGCACGCCGTTGGAACGTGCATTGCCCAAGCTCCTGGAAAAGGCGCTGGAACGTGGCATGAGGGCGCTCATCCTGACGGGGTCGTCGGAACGCGCCGAGCAGTTGAACGATGTGCTCTGGACTTACGATCCCGCCAGCTTCCTGCCCCATGGCAGCGTCAAGGAAGGATCAGAGACTTCCCAGCCCATTTTTCTCACCGACGAAGACCGCAACGCCAACGGTGCCAACCTGCTGGTTCTCGTCGATGGCGTGCAGAGCATGAAAACCGCGGCGTTCGAGCGCGTCATCGACATGTTCGACGGCACCAGTGAGCCAGCGGTCGCGGCCGCCCGGCAACGCTGGAAAACGCTTAAAGACGCCGGTCTAGCCCTGACCTACTGGCAGCAGACCGATCGCGGCGGCTGGGAGAAAAAGGCGCAGGCCAACGAAGAATCCGCCGGCGGGGAGACCGCTTCATGACGCATTTCACGCTCTAAGGGAACCCTGGCTGGGGTTCGTGCCCAGCTTGCCTTCTATGGCCTCGACTACGAATGCGTGTGCGCAGGCGAGTTGTTCGAGGACGCCCGGGAGCGGCAAAGTGGTGCTGGACATTCCACGCGACCGCAACGGCAGCTTCGATTCTCCTTTGATTGCCAAGTTCGGCGCCGATCTGGCGCGCAAGTATCTCCACGAGTCCGACCTGAAAGACGCGACCATGACTGGGGCCAAGCTGGACTACGCCACGCTGACAATGTCCGAACTGGACGACATCGTCCTTCGTGACGTTCAGGCCAAGGGCATGTCCATGACAGGCTCCAGCGCAGAGCGTGCCGACCTCACTGGCGGCCAGTTTCAGGAGGCGCGGTTCCTGCGCACCTACATGGAAGAGGCGACACTGGACGACGCCGACTTCACGGATGCGAACATGAAGGAGGTCAATCTGTGCGAGGCCAGCGCTGTACGTGCGGTCATGAAGTACGCCGACCTTCGTGAAGCCGACATGGTGAGCGCAAAACTGGAAGGTGCGAACCTGAGATACGCCGACCTGCGCAAGGCCGATTACCCGAACGCGCTGGAGAAGGGGACGATCTCCGTGTGTTATGCAAAGAGATGGAACTCCCCGCCACGGGGACGAACGCCGTGCTGCTGGAACGCATCCGGGAAAAGGGCGGCGAGGTCGAGTTCTGGCCGGAGATAAAGGCCGAGTGCGCGGCAGAGAACGGGGGCAAGGAGATACTGCAGGCCACGTTGTGGGCAGGGATTCTACGCCACGTCCTCATCGTCAACAGCGATGCCGAGGTGGAGAAGCTGTTTCGGCCGGGATACCCGGAAGTTTCGATCTTCTGGACGGACTATGGGACAGGCGTGCCGTTGAAGGCACGGATCGACATGCTTCTTCCGAACCGGCAATGGACCTCAAGACGCTGTCGAACTCCAGTGGTTTGCCGTTCCATGAGCCTCGGCTATAAAGACCGCAAGGCCATCGCGACAGTGTTGAAGGCGATATACACAGCCGTGGATGCCGAGGTGGTAGAGGCGGGAAGCGGTTTGCACGATCTTAACGCTCTATGCCCGTTCCAGTGCCACGGCCGAAGTGATTCACGAGTTGGACGCGTGCGAAATCCGCACCAAGACCGGCAGGCTCTACGACAAGACTTCCCTCAACAAGACCCTGTATAACAAGGTCTATCGTGGCCTCGCCGTGCACAAGGGTGAGGCCTATCCCGGCGAGCATGATGCGATCATTGACGAGCCACTTTGGGACGAGGTGCACGAAGTGATGGCGAACAAACCGCGTCAAGTGGATCGCCGTGGCCAAGGAACCCTCACCGGCGTTGCTGCGCGGGCCGCAGTGGCTGCCCGGCGGTATGGTCGAGGATGCCGTGACCGGTGAAATCCGGCGTCTGCTGCGCACGCCTGAGGTTGCCGCGCGTATGTCGCGGGCCTGCGCAAGGATTGGCCAGACCTTGGCGAAGCGGCGATAAGCGCGTCGCTGACCCAATTCGACGAGATGTGGAACGCGCTGGTCCCGGCTGAGTTGGCGCGCGTTGTCCAATTGCTAGTAGCGCGTGTCACCGTCAGCGAGGCTGATCTGGCGGTCGATCTGCGCCGCGAGAGATTGGGCGCGATTGCCGCGCTGATAGTCCCGATGAAGGTGGAGGTCGCCTGATGGCGGAGCCCGGGACCCTCCGCGTCCACATCCCGCTCGCCCTGCGCAATCGGGGCGGCCGCCCCCGCATTCTGCCACCGAAGGACATCGAGAGAGCGTACGGGACGGTAGTTCCTACAATCGCTTCTTGCCCCTACACTTGGGATAGCTCACGCAGCCCAAGAAGGGACCGTAGCGGCTAGAACGTTCTACAAGCCAACCATCCTGACACTCGGGACAGGTACAGAACGAGGCCCCACACGAACATGTTGCCTCTGCCGAGTTGACTTGGCGCTCAGGCAACCCCACACCGCACTCCGAGCATGCAGGTAGAGAATGCCCACAGAGTTCCGCATGCTCACATCTGTACCAGGTACGACCGTCTTTCGTGGGAAATGCCAGAAGATGGCCGCCACATTCACTGCAGATTTCATCTCGTTGCCGGTCCTTGTCTTCCCCGACAATTTCATATTCCGGGTCAGCGATCAGTTCGTCAACAAATGCCGACTGTTTGGAGGCGGAGCCCATCAGCGTCACTGTGCGACGGGCGCGTGTCATAGCGACATACATAACTCGGCGTTCTTCGGCGTTTTCAAATGGCTCCGCATCCGGCGAGACCAGGCTCAAAAGGGGATCGTCGACAATTTCCGACGGGAATCCGGTGCGCCCCCTATAAAGGTTCAGCAGGACCACATGATCCGCTTCCAGTCCTTTTGAAGAGTGGATAGTTCGAAATGACAGATCAAGGCTTGGAAAATCCCTCCGTAATTTGTTCAGGCCAGTGGGGGCAACATACTTATACCTGCCAAGCAACAGGACGCTCGACCTCTTGCTCTCCAAATCGGCGAGTTCCGAAAGGGATTGAAGCACCTGTACAAGTTTCTTTTCGGCATCATGGCGGAATGTCGAAACCGATCTGACCGCGGGATACGTGGCCTCTCCCGCCGGAATAACCGTTTTTTCAATCTGTGCTGGGTTCTTGAGGACGAACTTTCGGGCGGCATAGGCGATCTTGTCGACGGAACGAAAGGTTCTGCCCAGATCCACCGTTCTATGAACCGCTGTTTGACCATCGAAACTGCCGCCAAACTCAATGCCAAAGTTGCGCATGAGATTGATGTCCGACCCCGCAAAACGGTAGATCGACTGCCAGTCATCCCCGACGCCAAAGATGCGGGCGTCCGGATGCTGTGCTTTAAGAGCCCGAACGAGACGCCCCCGGCTACGTGAAATATCCTGGAACTCGTCGACCAAAATGTGGTGGTAGGAGCTGCTGTACTGCCCGTTCTCAACGTATTCAGACGCACGCAGGATCATGTCCTCGAAGTCGATACGAATCCCAAGACGGTTCTGATACTCGCGATAGACAGGTTCGAAGATCGATAGGAACGCCCGCGCACGGCGGCCAAGCTTCAGCTTCTGTCCCTTGGCTTCACAGTCCGACAGACTGTAGCCACCGCCTTTGTAGTGACGCAGAAACGTCCCGAGCAACTGAACAAAACTGTCGACCTTGTTCAGTTCAGCCACACGATCGAACAATGTCCCACGAGATCGCGGCTTGAGTGTTTCGAACGGCGAAATTTTTTCTGCCAGGGCCTCAAGCAGGCAGCCATCTTCACGCTCATAGCTGAAAGTTTCTACAAGCGTCGTCTCGTGGGTCGTGTGAACTTCACGTTTCCAGGCCATTCCTGCAAGATACTCTTCGCGGTCGACGAAGGGCGCTGTCGAAAACTGGTATGATCCATCGCCCATTTGCCTGCGTCTCACGCCAAAATGTTCGATGTAGACGCCGCTGTCCTTGAGGCGGAAATCTGGACAGTAGTTGCGTCGGCCTGTATCAGTGATGTGGTGTTCGTAGTCCGGCTCGTATTCATAATCGACGCCATTTTCGTAGAGCCAGTTCGCAATCATCAACTCTTCAAAACTCTTCACCTGTTCGCCCTGCAAGGTACGCAGGTCCGCCTTTTCGATGAACGTGTAGTATTCGTGCTTTTGCTTGAAATCCCACTCGCTCTTCTCATCAAGATGAGCGTACGAAAACCACCCAATGATGGATTTCGATACCTCTGAAAGGGTTTCAACAAGCGCACGCAGGATTTCTTTGAGCAGCGCCATGAATGCTTTGTCATCGGTCGCGTGTGCGGCCAGCGCAGGCTTGTTGCCTTCAACTGCACCAACGATGTCGTACGCCAGTGCGTGAAAGGTTCGCGCTTCCAAAGGCTGGCCACAGCGAAGCTCGATGCGTTCCGACATCTCCTTCGCGGCATCTCTGGCGAAAGCCAGCAAGAGAATTTCCTCCGGTTTCCGGATACCAGCTTTCACCAAATATGCAGCCTTGGCGGTGATGACGCTTGTCTTCCCTGAGCCCGCCCCGGCAAGTACCAGCGTCGCATCTTCGTCGGCAACGATGGAAAGCCTCTGCTCAGGAGTGAGGGGGTTCTTCTCGAAAGTGTCGAAGAACTCCTGCCACCGCAGGATTTCCTCCTTTTGAAAGCGCTCGATGGCTTGATCTCGACGAGGCCTTGGGGCGTTGATGAACCCGCGGATCTTCCGGATCTGCCCGAAATGCACTTCTCCGATTGCTTCAATGCGAAGTTTGGCGAACAGCGTTTTTTCGAGCATGCGTCCTGCATCAAGAACAGGAGATAGGACGCATGCTGCTGGATATCTGTTTGGCAGGTCAAGCTCATCTATCGCACGCAAAATGGCATCAATTTCGCCGCGCTTCTCCTTAAAGAGCTCGATATTGAACGCGCTCCAGGCTTCTTGGACTTCCTGCGCAAAGACGTTTGCAGGCTGATGGTTGACGCCCTTGAGGACCAAATCACTGCCATCATCCATCTTGATGCGGACTGTCGTCCCCAATAAGCCCTTGGTTACGGATGGTGGAGCCGCAAGGTTCTTCAGATGGACTTTTCGACCGCGACGCGCATTGATGATCAATTGAAGATTGCGATGCTCAACACCTCGGGCATGCGTTCCGAACGGATTGAGAAGAAGGGACAAAAACGGTTTAGGTTGAACACGCATCAGGTCAGTTAACTCGCTTGCGGGAACGGTCCCATACAACTCCTGCATAGATCGTCCGACTTGCTGCCAACAAGCTAGGAAAGAGAAAATCAATTGTCGCCAGCGGTTTCGGTAAGCGAATGGGATGTGAACCAACGTCAGAAACCCGCTCACTCCCGCGCTGGCCTTCCGAGCAACGCACCTACTGTGTGTTCTGTCTATGTTGCTATCAATATCGCTCTGATTCGGCTGCATGGCATTGAAACATAACGATAAAACGGGATCGAACCCATTTAGACGAGGTTCGCCCAAACTGAGACTGAGATCCATTCCGAGCCCAAACTCGGTCTGGCAACGCGTCTGTGAGGTTCGGAGGGTTCACGAAACCCCTTTGATAACACGGAAAAATCCGTGCCCGACAGGGCCGTGTCGCTGGTTCGTAATGGGGAAAATGGCGGTGGAGACAGTCCCAGGCGAACCCGTCTCCGGCCCTGGACCGACAGTCGCACCTTCGATCTCGCCCGTGCTTGCGGAGCGCTGCACCGCCCAGATGGAGGTCGCCGTCGCCGGCCTCGCCAACGCCGCCATCCATGCCAACACCTGCGACCCGACCGACATCCTCTTCGGCGTCCAGGCCATCTTCGATTTCTTCCGCCGACGATTGCCAAGAGAATGGAAAACATAGCGCGACACCGTCGCCGACAACTTCAGAAGCATTTCCCACAAGGATTTTCGGGTTCTGGGGTGAGCTGGGCATATTCTCGTCGGCCTACACGCTGTTTTCCTGCCACGATGTCTGCGCTCTCGAATCGTGACGGGGCTTCGAGGCCTTGGCGTGGACCGGAGGCGGACCTCCCGGCCGAGAGACCATCTCTTCACCTGTACACATCGGTGCATCGCCCCAAAGGGCCGTTTCGTGCGATTGCTGCCGGTCGTGACTATCCGCGATCTAACGAAGGGCCGCGATCTAATGAAGGGGTATACTGAGTTCAAACGTCAGGCCCCAGCTTTCGAAATCGGACTGCCCGATCCCGTCATGGGTCGCTCCGAACGAGAGCCGCGTTCCATCGTCGGTCGTCATGCCGACACCGCTCTTGAGGCGCGCGCGCCACCCCCCGACTTCGCCGTTCGTATCGGACAGCGTCACGCCCGTCGTATCGTCGGTATTGTATATGGCGTCGGCCGTCAGGTAGAACGAATAGTTCCGTCCTTCCGGACCTGTGAACTCTCTGGTGAATGTGGGGCCGACCTTGAACTGGCCAAGCCGTATGGTCTGGCTGGGGATGGTCGCCCCGACGCTGTCGACGTAACCCTTCTGTGTTTCCTCCAGATAAGACAGGCTCGTATGCGGCCGGATCGTCCAGTTGTCGTACTGAACCTCGCCGGTCAAGCTCGCCATGGCAAGCCAGCGCCCGGTCTGGAAGCTGTCGGTATAGGTTTTGAACGGGCTGATCTCGTTATACGACCTGCCAATTGCAAAACGACCGTCGAAATACAGGTTCGGGGTCAGCCGCGCCGTCGTATAGGGCCCGAACATGTAACCGGAGCCACTGACCTTGCCGGTACTGGTCGATTCTTCCATCCTGTCGAAGGACCCGAGCGCACCGACCAGGACATCCGGCGTCAGCAGGTAATCCACCCCGGCATAGGCGATGGTAAAGTCACCACGCCCATCCGCACCGTCACCGAAATCTCTGTATTGCGCTTCGAACCAGGCATCGAAGCGGTTGTTTTCGACGTAAGTGACTTCACCTTCCGCTCCAAGGGTCAGTAGTTCGGCGCTCGCAGCCGCATGGCTCACCTGCGGCAAGCTGGTCGAGAACGCGTAATCGCCGTCGCCGCCTTTCACTGTGAACGGCAAGAGCGCCTGGATGTCCCAATTTGAGAGCCGCACCGAGCGGGTCTGGTCCAGACCGCGTTTCAGGCGATCGAACCGGCGGCCTGGATTGGGTTCACTCGACAGGATCAGGTCCGCCCGGCGGGTCAGGAAGCTGTTGATCGTCTCTACCGTGCGCTGAACCGAGGATTGCGCCGTGAGCGTACAGGTGACGTCTTCGGAGGCATCGAGCGTCACGGACACCGTCGCCGCAGAAACATCGGCGGTGCTGTCCGTGTCATCGCAGGCGATGGCCGTCAGCGCGACGCCCGTGGGCGCCGCCACCGCTACCGAATGGCTGCCCGTTGCGACCGGGAGCATGCCTGTGGACCCGGTCCCTCCATTGACTTCAAGAGAGGTGGTCAAAGCCGGTTCGGCAGACGAGAATCTGAAGATGCCGTCGGTGTCCGACGCCACGTTGAAGGTGACCTGTCCCCGCCCCGGCGCACCGGCCTGCGCGACCGTCAGCGGCGCACCGGCCTGCGTGACCGTCAGCGTCGCCTCGGCGGGCGCGCTGGCGCCCAGCGACGAGGTCACGCTCTGCGTGGCGTTGGGATAGCTTCCCGCAACCGCGGAGGTCACGTCGACGGCGACCGTGCAGCTCGCACCCGCGTCCAGCGCACCACCGGTGAAGGTGAAGGTGTTGCCGCCCGCCTGCGCCATCAGCGTGCCACCGGTGATGGTGAAGGTGTTGCCGCCGCCCTGCGCCGTCAGCGTGCCACCGCTGCAGGTCGTCTGCGCATTGGGGGGATCGGCCAGCACGACATCTCCGGGCAGCGTGTCCGACAGCGAAACCGACCTCGCCTCGACCGCCGCGCCGTTGTCAAGGCCATAGCTCAGCCGCGAGACCCCGCCCTGATCGACCGTGGCAGGCGAGAACGCCAGCGAGACCGACAGCGGCGCATCGTTCACCGTCAGCGTCGCCGAAGCGCCCGACACGGCAACGGACAGGTCCGAACTCAGGTCGCCCGACGTGCCGGTCAGCGTACCGACCTGCAGAGCCTGCACGTCAACGGAGAGCGTACAGGTGCCGCCGGCCGCGACGAGGCCGCCGGAGAAGGCAAGCGAGGTCGCCGAGGCGGCGGGGGCGAAGGCGCCCCCGCAACTGTTGTCCGCGTTGGGCTCGGGCGCCACGGCCAGACCCTCCGGGAAGGCATCGTCGAAGGCGAGCGAGCCCACGGCGATGGCGTTGGCCGCATTGTCGATCGTGAAGCTCAGCGTCGAGACCCCGCCAGGATCGACCGTGGCCGGCGAGAAGACCTTGGCGAAGCCCGGCGCCACCGCCGTATCGACCGTCAGCGTCGCCGCGGCGAAGCCCGCCGCCGCATCGACCGTCAGCGTCGCCTCGGCGCGCGCGCTCGCGCCCAGCGACGAGGTCACGCTCTGCGTGGCGTTGGGATAGCTTCCCGCAGCCGCGGAGGTCACGTCCACGGCGATCGTGCAACTCGCACCTGCCACAATCAACCCGCCGGACCAGGAGACCTCGCCGCCGCCCGCCGCCGCCGTCAGCCTGCCGCCGGGACAGGTCCTCCGCACATTGGGGGGATCGGCCAGCACGACACCGGCGGGCAGCGTGTCCGACAGCGAAACCGACCTCGCCGCGACCGCCACCCCGTTGTCCAGGCCATAGGTCAGCCGCGAGACCCCGCCCTGATCGATCGTCGACGGAGAGAACTCCATCGAGACCGACAGCGGCGCCTCGTTCACCGTCAGCGTCGCCGAAGCGCCCGACACGGCAACGGACAGGTCCGAACTCAGGTTGCCCGACGTGCCGGTCAGCGTGCCGGACCGCGTGGGCTGCACGTCAAGGGAAATCGTGCAGGTTCCGCCGGCCGCAATGGTTCCCCTTGAGAAAAGCACCCTGCCTCTGGCGGATTGATTACTCGTTTGCAGGCGTGGATTCCCGCAACCCACCAGCGACGTATTCGCGGGCACGGCCACGAGCAAGCCGGACGGGAGGAAGTCTCTGAAGGCGAGCGAACCCACCTCGATGGTGTTGGCCGTATTGTCGATCGTGTAGGTCAGCCTGGAAACCCCGCCCGGATCGACCGTGGCCGGCGAAAACGCCTTGGCGAAGCCCGGCGCCGCCGCCGCATCGACCGTCAGCGTCGCTTCGGCGGGCGCGCTGGCGCCCAGCGACGAGGTCACGCTCTGCGTGTCGTTCCGGTAACTTCCCGCAGCCGCGGAGGTCACGTCCACAGCGATCATGCAGCTCGCACCCGCCACAATCAACCCGCCGGACCAGGAGACCTCACCGCCGCCCGCCGCCGCCGTCAGCCTGCCGCCGGGGCAGGTCCTCCGCACATTGGGGGGATCGGCCAGCACGACACCGGCGGGCAGCGTGTCCGACAGCGAAACCGACCTCGCCGCGACCGACGTGCCGTTGTCAAGGCCATAGGTCAGCCGCGAGACCCCGCTCTGATCGATCGTCGACGGCGAGAACTCCATCGAGACCGACAGCGGCGCATCGTTCACCGTCAGCGTCGCCGAAGCGCCCGACGCGGCAACGGACAGGTCCGAACTCAGGTTGCCCGACGTGCCGGTCAGCGGGCCGGACCGCGTGGGCTGCACGTCAAGGGAAATCGTGCAGGTGCCGCCGGCCGCAATGGTTCCCCTTGAGAAAAGCACCCTGCCTCTGGCGGATTGATTGCTCGTTTGCAGGCGTGGATTCCCGCAACCCACCAGCGACGTATTCGCGGGCACGGCCACGAGCAAGCCGGACGGGAGGAAGTCTCTGAAGGTGAGCGAACCCACCTCGATGGTGTTGGCCGTATTGTCGATCGTGTAGGTCAGCCTGGAAACCCCGCCCGGCGCGACCGTGGCCGGCGAAAACGCCTTGGCGAAGCCCGGCGCCGCCGCCGCATCGACCGTCAGCGTCGCTTCGGCGGGCGCGCTGGCGCCCAGCGACGAGGTCACGCTCTGCGTGTCGTTCCGGTAACTTCCCGCAGCCGCGGAGGTCACGTCCACAGCGATCGTGCAGCTCGCACCCGCCACAATCAACCCGCCGGACCAGGAGACCTCACCGCCGCCCGCCGCCGCCGTCAGCCTGCCGCCGGGGCAGGTCCTCCGCACATTGGGGGGATCGGCCAGCACGACACCGGCGGGCAGCGTGTCGGACAGCGAAACCAACCTCGCCTCGACCGACGTGCCGTTGTCAAGGCCATAGGTCAGCCGCGAGACCCCGCCAGGATTGATCGTCGACGGCGAGAACGCCATCGAGACCGACAGCGGCGCCTCGTTCACCGTCAGCGTCGCCGAAGCGCCCGACGTGGCAACGGACAGGTCCGAGGTCAGGTTGCCCGACGTGCCGGTCAGCGGGCCGGACCGCGTGGGCCGCACGTCAAGGGAAATCGTGCAGGTTCCGCCGGCCGCAACGGTTCCCCTTGATAAAAGCACCCTGCCTCTGGCGGATTGATTACTCGTTTGCAGGCGTGGATTCCCGCAACCCACCAGCGACGTATTCGCGGGCACGGCCACGAGCAAGCCGGACGGGAGGAAGTCTCTGAAGGCGAGCGAACCCACCTCGATGGCGTTGGCCGTATTGTCGATCGTGTAGGTCAGCCTGGAAACCCCGCCCGGATCGACCGTGGCAGGCGAAAACGCCTTGGCGAAGCCCGGCGCCTCGGCCGGCGTGACCGTGGCCGCATCGACCGTCAGCGTCGCTTCGGCGGGCGCGCTGGCGCCCAGTGACGAGATCACGCTTTGCGTGGCGTTGCGGTAACTTCCCGCAGCCGCGGAGGTCACGTCCACGGCGATCGTGCAACTCGCACCCGCCACAATCAACCCGCCGGACCAGGAGACCTCGCCGCTGCCCGCAGCCGCCGTCAGCCTGCCGCCGGGGCAGGTCTTCCGCGCATTGGGGGGATCGGCCAGCACGACACCGGCGGGCAACGTATCGGACAGCGAAACCGACCTCGCATCGACCGCCGCCCCGTTGTCCAGGCCATAGCTCAGCCGCGAGACCCCGCCCGGATCGATCGTCGACGGCTCGAACGACATCGAGACCGACAGCAGTGCCTCGTTCACCGTCAGCGTCGCCGAAGCGCCCGACACGGCAACGGACAGGTCCGAGGTCAGGTTGCCCGACGTGCCGGTCAGCGTGCCGGACCGCGTGGGCCGCACGTCAAGGGAAATCGTGCAGGTCCCGCCGGCCGCAACGGTTCCCCTTGATAAAAGCACCCTGCCTCTGGCGGATTGATTATTACTCGTTCGCAGGCGTGGATTCCCGCAACCCACCAGCGACGTATTCGCGGGCACGGCCACGAGCACGCCGAACGGGAGGAAGTCTCTGAAGGCGAGCGAACCCACCTCGATGTCGTTGGCCGAATTGTCGATCATGTAGGTCAGCCTGGAAAGCCCGCCCGGCGCGACCGTGGCCGGCGAAAACGCCTTGGCGAAGCCCAGTGCCGCCGCCGCATCGACCGTCAGCGTCGCCGAGGCGGGCGCGCTGGCGCCCAGCGACGAGGTCACGCTCTGCGTGTCGTTCCGGTAACTTCCCGCAGCCGCGGAGGTCACGTCCACGGCGATCGTGCAGCTCGCACCCGCCACAATCAACCCGCCGGACCAGGAGACCTCGCCGCCGTCCGCAGCCGCCGTCAGCCTGCCGCCGGGGCAGGTCCTCCGCACATTGGGGGGATCGGCCAGCACGACACCGGCGGGCAGCGTGTCCGACAGCGAAACCGACCTCGCCGCGACCGCCGCCCCGTTGTCCAGGCCATAGGTCAGCCGCGAGACCCCGCCCTGATCGATCGTCGACGGAGAGAACGACATCGAGACCGACAGCGGCGCATCGTTCACCGTCAGCGTCGCCGAAGCGCCCGACACGGCAACGGACAGGTCCGAACTCAGGTTGCCCGACGTGCCGGTCAGCGCGCCGGACCGCGTGGGCTGCACGTCAAGGGAAATCGTGCAGGTTCCGCCGGCCGCAATGGTTCCCCTTGAGAAAAGCACCCTGCCTCTGGCGGATTGATTGCTCGTTTGCAGGCGTGGATTCCCGCAACCCACCAGCGACGTATTCGCGGGCACGGCCACGAGCAAGCCGGACGGGAGGAAGTCTCTGAAGGCGAGCGAACCCACCTCGATGGTGTTGGCCGTATTGTCGATCGTGTAGGTCAGCCTGGAAACCCCGCCCGGCGCGACCGTGGCCGGCGAGAAGACCTTGGCGAAGCCCGGCGCCGCCGCCGCATCGACCGTCAGCGTCGCTTCGGCGGGCGCGCTGGCGCCCAGCGACGAGGTCACGCTCTGCGTGTCGTTCCGGTAACTTCCCGCAGCCGCGGAGGTCACGTCCACGGCGATCGTGCAGGTCGTACCCGCCACAATCAACCCGCCGGACCAGGAGACCTCGCCGCCGCCCGCCGCCGCCGTCAGCCTGCCGCCGGGGCAGGTCTTCCGCGCATTGGGGGGATCGGCCAGCACGACACCGGCGGGCAGCGTGTCCGACAGCGAAACCGACCTCGCCGCGACCGACGTGCCGTTGTCAAGGCCATAGGTCAGCCGCGAGACCCCGCCCTGATCGATCGTCGACGGCGAGAACGACATCGAGACCGACAGCGGCGCCTCGTTCACCGTCAGCGTCGCCGAGGCGCCCGACGCGACAACGGGCAGGTCCGAACTCAGGCCGCCCGACGTGCCGGTCAGCGGGCCGGACCGCGTGGGCTGCACGTCAAGGGAAATCGTGCAGGTTCCGCCGGCCGCAATGGTTCCCCTTGATAAAAGCACTCTGCCTCTGGCGGATTGATTGCTCGTTTGCAGGCGTGGATTCCCGCAACCCACCAGCGACGTATTCGCGGGCACGGCCACGAGCAAGCCGGACGGGAGGAAGTCTCTGAAGGCGAGCGAACCCACCTCGATGGCGTTGGCCGTATTGTCGATCGTGTAGGTCAGCCTGGAAACCCCGCCCGGATCGACCGTGGCCGGCGAAAACGCCTTGGCGAAGCCCAGTGCCGCCGCCGCATCGACCGTCAGCGTCGCTTCGGCGGCACGCGCCGTGGCGATGCTCGACGTCAGGTCGACTGCCGGGCCGGTCAACGTCCCCGCCTCGATGGCGCGTACCGTCACCCGGATCTCGCAGGCCGCACCCGCGGCAAGCGCACCGTCGGAAAAGCCGAGCGTCGTGGCGCCCGCAACCGGGTTGAACGTGCCGCCGCAGCTGTTGCCGGCAGCGGGCGTGTCGGCAACCGAAACCCCCGAGGGCAGGGAATCGTCAAACGCCATCCCCGTCATCGCGATGGCGTTGGCGCCATTGTCGATCGTGAAGACGACCTGCGTTTCCCCGCCCTGCCTGATGGTGTCGGGCGAAAAGACCCTGGCGAAGCCCGGCGCAACCACCGCATCGACCGTCAGCGTCGCTTCGGCGGGTGCGCTGGCGCCCAGCGACGAGGTCACGCTGTCCGTGGTGTTGCGGTAGCTTCCCGCGACCGCGGAGGTCACGTCGACGGCGATCGTGCAGCCCGCACCCGCGTCCAGCCCACCGCCGGTGAAGGTGATGGTGTTGCCGCCGCCCTGCGCCGTCAGCGTGCCCCCGGTGCAGGTCGTCTGCGCATCGGGATCGGAGGCCAGCACGACATCTCCGGGCAGCGTGTCCGACAGGGCAACCGACATCGCCGCGACCGCCGCGCCGTTGTCAAGGCCATAGCTCAGCCTCGACACGTCGCCCTGATCGACCGTGGCAGGCGAGAACGTCATCGAGACCGACAGCGGCGTCTCGTTCACCGTCAGGGTCGCCGAGACGCCCGGCGCGGCAACGGGCAGGTCCGAGGTCAGATCGCTTGACGTGCCGGTCAGCGTGCCGGCCTGCAGCGCCTCCACGTCAACGGAGAGCGTACAGCTTTGCCCGGCCGCGACGCTGCCGCCGGTGAAGGCGAGCGCGGTCGCCGACGCCACAGGCGCAAACGTGCCCCCACAACTGTTGTCCGCGTTGGGCGTCGCGGCCACGACCATGCCGTCCGGGAAGGCATCGTCGAAGGCGAGCGAACCCACTGCGATGGCGTTCGCCACGTTGTCGATCGTGAAGCTCAGCCGCGAGACCCCGCCAGGATCGACCGTCGGGGGCGAGAACGTCTTGGCAAAGCCCAGCGCCCCGGCCGCATCGACCGTCAGCGTCGCTTCGGCGGGCGCGCTGGCGCCCAGCGACGAGGTCACGCTCTGCGTGTCGTTCCGGTAACTTCCCGCAGCCGCGGAGGTCACGTCCACGGCGATCGTGCAGCTCGCACCCGCGTCCAGCGCACCGCCGGACCAGGAGACCTCGCCGCCGCCCGCCGGGGCCGTCAGCGTGCCGTCGGCGCAGGTCGTCTCCGCATTGGGGGGATCGGCCAGCACGACATCTCCGGGTAGCGTGTCCGACAGCGAAACCGACGTCGCCCCGACCGCCGCGCCGTTGTCAAGGCCATAGCTCAGCCGCGAGACCCCGCCCTGATCGATCGTCGACGGCGAGAACGCCACCGAGACCGACAGTGGTGCCTCGTTCACCGTCAGTGTCGCCGAGGCACCCGGCGCGGTAACGGGCAGGTCCGAGGTCAGATCGCCCGACGTGCCGGTCAGCGTGCCGGCCTGCAGCGCCTGCACGTCAACGGAGAGCGTACAGCTTTGCCCGGCCGCGACGCTGCCGCCGGTGAAGGCGAGCGAGGTCGCCGACGCGGCGGGCGCGAAGGTGCCGCCGCAGGTGGTCGACGCATTGGAGGTGGCGGCCACGGCCAGGCCGGCCGGGAAGTCATCGTCGAAGGCCAGCCCGCCAACATCGATCAGGTTCGCCGCATTGTCGATCGTGAAGGTCAGCCTGGAAATCCCGCCCGGATCGACCGTGGCAGGCGAGAACGTCTTGGCAAAGCCCGGCGCATCCGCCGCAGTGACCGTCAGCATCGCCTCGGCGGGGGTGCTGGCGCCCAGCGACGAGGTCACGCTGTCCGTGGCGTTCCGGTAACTTCCGGCGGCCGCGGAGGTCACGTCGACGGTGATCGTGCAGGATTCGTTTGCCTCAACCAGCCCGCCCGACCAGGAGACTTCGCTGCCGCCGGTCGGGGCCGTCAGCGTGCCGACGCAGCCCGACTGCGCATTGGGCTCCGAGGCCAGCACGACACCGGTGGGCAGCGTGTCGGACAGCGAAACCGACGTCGCCGGGATCAGCGCCCCGTTGCCCAGCCGATAGGTCAACCTTGAGACCCCGCCCGGATCGATCGTCGACGGCGAGAACGACATTGAGACCGACAGTGGCGCCTCGTTCACCGTCAGCGTCGCCGAGGCGCCCGGCGTGGCATCCGGCAGGTCCGAGGTCAGATCGCCCGACGTGCCGGTCAGCGCGCCGGCCTGCAGCGCCTGCACGTCAACGGAGAGCGTACAGCTTTGCCCGGCCGCGACGCTGCCGCCGGAGAAGGCAAGCGAGGTCGCCGCCTCGGCGGGGGCGAAGGTGCCGCCGCAGGTGGTCGCCGCATTGGGGGTCGAGGCCACGGCCAGGCCGTCCGGGAAATTGTCGTCGAAGGCCAGCCCACCCACATCGATCAGGTTCGCCGTATTGTCGACCGTGAAGGTCAGCCTGGAAACCCCGCCCGGCGCGACCGTGGCAGGCGAGAACGTCTTGGCGAAGCCCGGCGCAACCGCGGGCGCGACCGTCAGCATCGCTTCGGCGAGCGTGCTGGTGCCCAGCGACGAGGTCACGCTCTGCGTGTCGTTGCGGTAACTTCCGACGGCCGCGGAGGTCACGTCCACGGTGATCGTGCAGGTCGCACCCGCGTCCAGCGCACCGCCGGTGAAGGTGATGGTGTTGCCGCCGCCCTGCGCCGTCAGCGTGCCCCCGGTGCAGGTCGTCGACGCATCGGGATCGGAGGCCAGCACGACATCTTCGGGCAGCATGTCCGACAGGGCAACCGACGTCGCTCCGACCGCCGCGCCGTTGTCCAGGCCATAGGTCAGCCGCGAGACCCCGCCCTGACCAATCATCGCCGGCGAGAACGCCATCGAGACCGACAGCGGCGCCTCGTTCACCGTCAGCGTTGCCGAAGCACCCGGCGCGTCAACGGGCAGGTCCGAGGCCAGTTCGCCCGACGTGCCGGTCAGCGTGCCGGACCGCAAAGCCTGAACGGTGACGGAAATCGTGCAGGTTCCGCCGGCCGCAACGGTTCCCTCTGACAAAAACACCCTGCCTGTAGCGAATTGATTACTCGCTGATGCCCTAGACCCATCCCCGCAAGTATTCAACAGATCGGCGTTCGACAAGTGGACGAGCATGCCGGACGGGAGGAAGTCTCTGAAGGCGAGCGAACCCACCTCGATGAGGTTGGCCGAATTGTTGATCGTGTAGGTCAGCCTGGAGACCTCGCCCGGATCGACCGTGGCCGGCGAGAACCTCTTGGCAAAGACCGGCGCATCCGCGGGCTCGACCGTCAGCGTCGCTTCGGCGGGCGTGCTGGTGCCCAGCGACGAGGTCGCGCGCTCCGTGCTGTTGGGATAGCTTCCTGCAACCGTGGAGGTCACGTCGACGGCGATCGGGCAGCCGGCGCCCGCCGCAAGCGACCCGCCCGACCAGGAGACTTCGCTGCCGCCGGCCGGGGCCGTCAGCGTGCCGCCGGTGCAGGTCGTCCGCAAATTCGGGGGATCGGCCAGCACGACATCGGTGGGCAGCGTGTCGGACAGCGAAACCGACGTCGCCGGGAACGACGCCCCGTTGTGCAGCAGATAGATCAACCTGGTGACCCCGGCCTGATCGACCGTGGTAGGCGAGAACGACATCGAGACCGACAGTGGCGCCTCGTTCACCGTCAGGGTCGCCGAGGCACCCGGCGTGGCAACGGGCAGGTTCGAGGTCAGATCGCCCGACGTGCCGGTCAGCGCGCCGATCTGCAGCGCCTGTACGTCAACGGAGAGCGTACAGCTTTGCCCGGCCGCGACGCGGCCGCCGGTGAAGGCGAGCGCGGTCGCCGACGCGGCGGGCGCGAAGGTACCGCCGCAGGTCGTCGACCCATTGGGGGTGGCGGCCACGGCCAGGCCGGCCGGGAAGTCATCGTCGAAGGCCAGCCCGTCCACATCGATCAGGTTCGCCGCATTGTCGATCGTGAAGGTCAGCCGCGAGACCCCGCCCGGATCGACCGTGGCAGGCGAGAACGCCTTGGCGAAGCCCGGCGCATCCGCCGCAGTGACCGTCAGCGTGGCCTCGGCGGGCGTGCTGGTGCCCAGCAACGAGGTCGCACGCTCCGTGCTGTTGGGATAGCTTCCTGCAACCGTGGAGGTCACGTCGACGGTGATCGTGCAGACGGCGCCCGCCCTGAGGAAGCCGAAATAGGAAACTTCATTACCACCCGCCGGGGCCGTCAGCGTGTCATTGCCGCAGGTCGCCGACGTATCGGGGGGACCGGCCACCACCACATCGGCGGGCAGCGTGTCGGACAGGGTAACCCGTTCCGCCTCGACCGACGTGTCGTTACGTAACTCATAGGTCAGCCTGGAGACCCCGCCCTGATCGATCGTCGACGGCGAGAACGACATCGAGACCGACAGCGGCGCCTCGTTCACCGTCAGCGTCGCCGAGGCGCCCGGCGCGTCAACGGGCAGATTCGAGGTCAGGTCGCCCGATACGTTCTCCAGCGTCCCGGCCCGCGAAGCCCGAACGTCAACGGAAATCGTGCAGGTTTGCCCGGCCGCAACGGTGCCCCCGCTCAGCCTCACAAAGGGGGCTAAGGCGACATCCAACAGTGCGCCGCCGCAGGAGTTCCTCCGATTGGTGGGCTCGGCCAGGGCCAGGTCGTTCGGGAAGTCATCCTCGAAGGTCAGCCCGACGACATCGATCAGGTTCGCCGTATTGTCGATCGTGAAGGTCAGCCTGGAAATATCGCCCGCATCGACCGTCGGGGGCGAGAATGCCTTGGAAAAGCCCGGCGCCGCCGCATCGACCGTCAACGTCGCTTCGAGGGCGGTCGCCGTGGCGATGCTCGACGTCAACTCGACTGCCGGGCCGGTCAGCGTTCCCGCCTCGATGGCGCGCACCGTCACCCGGATCTCGCAGGCCGCACCCGCGGCAAGCTCGCCGCCCGTGAAAGCGAGCGTCGTGGCGCCTGCAACCGGGCTGAACGTGCCGCCGCAGCCGTTGACGGCACCGGGCGTGTCGGCGACGGAAACCCCCGAGGGCAGGGGAGCGTCAAACGCCATCTCCGTCATCGCGATGGCGTTGGCGCCGTTGTCGACCGTGAAGACGATCGCCGTTTCTCCGCCCTGCCGGATGGTGGCGGGCGAAAAGACCCTGGCAAAGCCCGGCGCATCCGCCGCATCGACCGTCAGCGTCGCTTCGGCGGGCGCGCTGGTGCCCAGCGACGAGATCACGCTCTCCGTGTCGTTCCGGTAACTTCCGGCGGCCCCGGAGGTCACGTCCACGGCGATCATGCAACTCGCACCCGCGCCAAGCGTCCCGCCGGAGTAGGAGACGCCGGGGCCGCCCGCCGAACCGACGTTGAAGGTGCAGGTCGTCTGCAAATTCGGGGGATTGGCCACCACGACACGGGTGGGCAACGTGTCGGACAGCGAAACCGACGTCGCATCGACCGCCGCGCCGTTGTCAAGGCCATAGGTCAGCCTCGACACGCCGCCGGCCTTGATCAACGTCGGCTCGAATGCCATCGAGACCGACAGCGGCACCGTGTTCACCGTCAGGGTCGCCGAGGCACCCGGCGTGGCAACGGGCAGGTTCGAGGTCAGATCGCCCGACGTGCCGGTCAGCGTGCCGATCTGCAGCGCCTGCACGTCAACGGAGAGCGTACAGCTTTGCCCGGCCCCGACGAGGCCGCCGGTGAAGGCGAGCGCGGTCGCCGACGCGGCGGGCGCGAAGGTGCCGCCGCAGGTGGTCGACGCATTGGGGGTGGCGGCCACGGCCAGGCCGTCCGGGAAGTCATCGTCGAAGGCCAGCCCGCCCACATCGATCAGGTTCGTCGCATTGTCGATCGTGAAGGTCAGCCGCGAGACCCCGCCCGGATCGACCGTGGCAGGCGAGAACGCCTTGGCGAAGCCCGGCGCATCCGCCGCAGTGACCGTCAGCATCGCTTCGGCGGGCGTGCTGGTGCCCAGCGACGATCTCACTTCCTCCGTGCGGTTGGGATAGCTTCCTGCAACCGTGGAGGTCACGTTGACGGCGATCGTGCAGGTCTCGCCCGCGGGGTGCGCAAGGGCGCCCCAGAAGATCTGGTTGCCGCCCGGCAACAGCCTCACCGCGCCCCCCCTGACCGAGCAACTCCTCACGTTTATATCCGGTTTGGCCGCCACCAGCACATGCTGGGGCAGCGTGTCGGACAGGGTAACCCGTTCCGCCTCGACCGTCGCGTCGTTGCGCAACTCATAGGTCAGCCTGGAGACCCCGCCCTGATCGATCGTCGACGGCTCGAACGACATCGATACCAACAGCGGCGGTTCGGTGTCGGTGACCATCAACGTGGCTTCGACGGGCGAGCTGGCGCCCAGCGACGAGGTCACGCTCACCCTGTCATTCCGGTGGCTTCCGACGGCCGCGGAGGTCACGTCGACGGCGATCGTGCAGGCGGCGCCCGCCGCAAGCGACCCGCCGGACCAGGAGACGTCGCCGTCGCCCGCCGCCGCCGCCAGCGTGCCGCCGGCGCAGGTCGTCTCCGCATTGGGAGTATCGGTCAGCACGACATCGGCGGGCAGCGTGTCGGACAGCGAAACCCCGGTCGCTACGACCGACGCGACGTTACGCAGTTCATAGCTCAGCCTGGAGACCATGCCGACCCTGATCTCCGTCGGCGAGAACGCCATCGAGACCGACAGCGGCGGTTCGGTCGTGGTGACCGTCAGCGTGGCTTCGTTGGGCGTGCTGGCGCCCAGCGTCGAGGTCGCGCTCACCCTGTCGTTCCGGTGGCTTCCGGCGGCCGCGGAGGTCACGTCGACGGCGATCGTGCAGACGGTGAACGCCGCAAGCGACCCGCCCGACCAGGAGACTTCGCTGCCGCCGGCCGGGGCCGTCAGCGTGCCCTCGGTGCAGGTCGTCTGCGCATCGGGGGGATCGGCCAGCACGACATTGGCGGGCAGCGTGTCGGACAGCGAAACCAACCTCGCTTCGGCCGCTGCGTTGTTGCGCAACTCATAGCTCAGCCTGGAGACCATGCCGACACCGATCGCCGTCGGCTCGAACGCCATCGAGACCGACAGCGGCGCCTCGTTCACCGTCAGCGTCGCCGAGGCGCCCGGCGTGGCATCCGGCCGGTCCGAGGTCAGTTCGCGCGACGTGCTGGTCAGCCTGCCGGACCGCAAAGCCTGAACGGTGACGGAAATCGTGCAGGTTCCGCCGGCCGCAACGGTTCCCTCTGACAAAAACACCCTGCCTCTAGCGAATTGATTATTCGCTGATGCCCCAGACCCATCCCCGCAAGTATTCAACAGATTGGCGTTCGACAAGTGGACGAGCATGCCGGACGGGAGGAAGTCTCTGAAGGCGAGCGAACCCACCGCGATGGCGTTGGCCGTATTGTCGATCTTGTAGGTCAGCCTGGAAATATCGCCCGGATCGACCGTGGCCGGGGAGAAGACCTTGGAAAAGACCAACGTCTCGGGTTCGGGCTCGGGTTCGGGCTCGGGTTCCTCGGGTTCGATCGGAGTGCCCGGCGGAACGACCGTCAGGGTCGCCGAGGCGCGCGGCCCGGTACCCGGCAGGTCCGAGGTCAGTTCGCGCGACGTGCTGGTTAGCCTGCCTGTCCGCGAAGGCCGCACGTTGAAGGAAATCGTGCAGGTTCCGCCGGCCGCAACGGTTCCCCCTGACACCGTCACCCTGACTGTACCGAATTGATTCCTCGTTTGCACGGATGGCGTCCCGCAACCCACCACCGGCCCGGGGACCACGTTCAGGGACGAGAGGAAGTCGACAAAGGCGAGCGAACCCACCGCGATGTCGTTGGCCGTATTGTCGATCTTGTAGGTCAGCTTCGAGGTCCCGCCCGTCTCGACCGTGGCCGGGGAGAAGACCTTGGAAAAGACCAACGTCTCGGGTTCGGGCTCGGGTTCCTCGGGTTCCTCGGGTTCGATCGGAGTGCCCGGCGGAACGACCGTCAGGGTCGCCGAGGCGCGCGGCCCGGTACCCGGCAGGTCCGAGGTCAGTTCGCGCGACGTGCTGGTTAGCCTGCCTGTCCGCGAAGGCCGCACGTTGAAGGAAATCGTGCAGATTCCGCCGGCCGCAACGGTTCCCCCTGACACCGTCACCCTGCCTGTACCGAATGAATTCCTCGTTTGCACGGATGGCGTCCCGCAACCCGCCAGCGACGGCACGGGGCCCACGTTCAGGGACGAGAGGAAGTCCATAAAGGCGAGCGAACCCACCGCGATGTTGTTGGCCGTATTGTCGATCGTGTAGGTCAGCTTCGAGGTCCCGCCCGTCTCGACCGTGGCCGGGGAGAAGGCCTTGGAAAAGCTCAACGTTTGGGCCGCGACCGGCACGGCCTGCAATATGGCGAAGCCCGCCAGGAGACAGACTATGGCGAGTGATCTGGCAAAAAACCGCATGGCGCACTTAAACATGGCGCACTTCAAGGATTGACGGTTGGCCCGATGGCAGGGCGGTCTTGCCTGTGCCGGGACCGCATGGATTATGCGAGGGGGAGGAAGAGAGGCAAACCATTGTCAAAGGCTTATCGCTTCAGGTTCCGGCGAGACCGAACATCTTGATATGTGAGTGGCGATGAAGAGCGCTACGCTCTCGTCTTCGGCCGCAAATGCTTCAGCACCGTTCATACGCCTGTCGTCCCCACGTCCACTGTGCGATCCCCTCGCTTCTTTCATTCCCTTGCATAGCGGCCCGCTTATGTAAAGGGCATCGGCTCATGAAACGGCAAGAATCGGTGTGAAAACAGCCACCTGTCCCGAGGGAAGATGGTGTCAGCATCGCCATGGCTGTCCATATCGTTTTCTTTTTTCCGTCTGGTTTCGACTGGACTTCCCCGGCGAGGTGAGCGCTACTGTCCGCTGATGACAGGGTGGACGGGTTCTCGCCCCTAATTTATCGTCACGACGACGCGCGAACCGGACCACTCGAACGGCGGAAAGAGACAGTGGTCATATCGACGCCCCGTATCCAGTACAGAATCGTCCCGGAGGCCCAACGGTTCCCTGCACATGAGCCCGAAACCCGCGGAAAGGGCCACGAAGTTCACGCCAGTGAAAACCCAATTATCTTTTTGCATCAATGAGTCAAGCGTTGGCGGACGGGGTGGGATTCGAACCCACGAACGGGTTACCCCGTTGCTAGTTTTCAAGACTAGTGCCTTCGACCGCTCGGCCACCCGTCCTTGCGCCCGTGTAAATACGCGTTTGGCTGTGGTTCGACAATGCGTTCATGCTTCTGCAACGGGCCGCCAGGCAGGCCAGCCGGCCATGGCTTCGGCGATCATGGCGTAGCCGTCGGTTCCGTGATGCACCTTGTCGCCGGCAACCAGCGCTTCGCGGCTGCGCGCCCTGGCTTCGCTCTGCCAGCATGCGGCGATATCCAGCGACGTGTCGCCGTTGACGCCCGGGTTGTAGCCGGTGGCACAGCGCCCGTCGGAGGCCATGAGGTCTCTGGTGAGGCGGCCCGGCCAGCCCAGGCCCTCGCCATCGTTGCCGCCGATGGTGATGCTGTCGCCCAAGAAATGGATGCGGTCGTGGATCATGGCCGGGTTCCGTCGAATGCTGCGGTTTGCCTACCGCCTTTTGCCGACCCGGACTAGATTACCGTCCAAACGATCCGGGGAGACATCGTGAGCACGCAATATACCGACAAGGTCATCAACGGCATGCAGTCGCTTTACGGCGAGGGTTTCCTTTCGCCCGGCGGACCTGACGAAATGCATGTTTTTCTGGAGGGCGTGGACCTTTCGGGCTGTCACGTGCTGGACCTTGGCTGCGGCATCGGGGGCGCCTCGATCATGCTTGCGGGAACCTTCGGCGCCGAGCACGTCACCGGCATCGACGTGGCCGCCGATCTGGTTGAGCGCGCGAAAGCCGCCGCCAAGGCCAAAGGCGTCGAGTCCAAGACGACCTTTCAGGCTGTGGAGCCGGGACCCTTTCCGTTCGAGGACGGGACGTTCGACGTGGTGTTCATCAAGGATGTCGTCTGCCATATCGAGGACAAGGAAGCGGTGTTCCGCGACGTGGCACGGATGCTGAAACCCGGCGGGCGCCTGATGTGCACCGACTTTGCCGACGGGGAGCGCCAGGACGATCTTTCCACGCTCTACAACGCCTGGGTGGCGGCGATGCAGACCTATGGCCTGTCGTTCCACTTCGAGGCGCTCGATGCCTACACCGGAGCCTATGCGGCAGCGGGCCTCAAGGACGTCAACATTCGCGATCACACTGCCCATTCTGCGGCGGCGGCCGAACGCGAAGTCGATTTCGTGACGAGTCCGGATGCAGGCCCCTTGCGTGAGGCTCTGGGCGAGGAGAAGTTCGCCGCACGCATTCAGGCAAGCACCCTGCGTTATGGCGCGCTGGATGCCGGTGCGCTGCTCCACGTCCACATGTTCGCAGAGAAACCCGCGTAAGGTCGAGGGATCAGGGACGTTACCGGTAGGCCAGGCCGCCGCTGGCGACGATGGTCTCGCCGACGAAGTAGCTGGCGGCCTCGCTCGCCAGGAACGCCACAGCTTCGGCCATTTCGTGGGGCTGGCCGCCGCGCCCCATGGGAATGTCCGTTTCAGCCAAACGCGCGATGTGGTTGCCGATGCGCATCGGTTCGGTGTCGATGGCGCCGGGCGCAACGCCGTTGATCAGCACGCCATCGGTAACATACGCCGCCCCGAAGGTCCTGGTGAGACTGATAACCGCCGCCTTGCTGGCCGCGTAATGCGCCATGCCGGGGAAGGGTACGATGCCGTCGACCGAGGCGATGTTGACGATGCGGCCCCAGCCGTTGGCTTTCATGTGCTTGGCAGCCGCGATGGAGAGGTGATAAAGGCCGCGCACGTTGACATCGAAAATACGGTCCCATTCGGCATCGTCGATCTCGGCCATCGGCGTGCGCAGATAAATGCCCGCGTTGTTGACCAGGATGTCGATCCGTCCGGCCCGCTCCATGGCCTCGGCAAACGCCGCATGGGTTTCCTCGCGGTGTCCGATCGTGCCCTCGACCCTGGCGACAACCTTCAGACCTTCGTTCTCCAGGGACTGGGCCGTGGCCTCCAATGCCTCGGGATTAAGGTCGATGAGGGCAAGGCGGGCGCCGCGCGTGCCCAACAGCCGTGCACAGGCTTCGCCGATCCCCGCCGCCCCGCCGGTGACGAGCGCGGTCTTTCCGGCAAGCGACAAACGTTCCGTACCCTGCGCCATCGTAATTCTCCCGTTGGGCGGGACAGACTATCGAGCAGCCTGGTTCATGCACAGGGATGGTATCGTCGAACGGTCGCATCGGGGTGTAGACTTTCCCGGACAAACAACGAATCGGATGCCGCCGCCATGGTTCTGTTCCGCCAGCTCTTCGACCCGCAATCGTCGACCTATACCTACATGCTCGCCTGCTCGAAGGACCGCGAGGCGATCATCATCGATCCCGTGTTCGAACAGGCACGCCGGGATTCGGCCCTGATCGAGGAACTGGGCCTGAAGCTGGTCGCGACGCTGGAAACCCACTTGCATGCCGACCACGTGACCGGCGGCTGGCTGCTGAAGGAGCGCTACGACAGTGCGTTCATGATCTCGCAGGCAGGCGGCGCGGAAGGGGCGGACCGCACTCTTCGCCACGACGACCATGTGCGCTTCGGCGGCTGTCATGTCGTGGTGCGCGCGACACCCGGTCACACGGCAAGCTGCCTGACCTATGTGCTGCACGACCGTTCCGTGGCGTTCACCGGCGACTGTCTGCTGATCCGCGGCTGCGGACGTACGGATTTCCAGGGCGGCAGTGCACAAGAACTATACCGATCGGTGCATGACCAGATTTTCTCGCTGCCCGACGATTGCCTGCTCTATCCCGCCCACGACTACCGCGGGCTGACGGTGAGCAGCGTGGGCGAGGAGCGGCGCTTCAATCCACGCCTGGGCGGCGAGCTCTCGGCAAGCGATTTTTGCGGCTATATGAACAATCTGGGCCTGCCGCACCCCAAGCAGATGGACATCGCCGTCCCCGCGAACCTGCGCTGTGGGCGCCCGGACGCCTGCAGCCTGCCCAATGAGGATCCCGACTGGGCGCCGCTCAACCTTACCTTCGGAGGCATCTGGGAGGCCCCGCCGCTGTGGGTCGAGGAAAACCTCTACAACGTGCAGGTGCTCGACGTGCGCGAGCCAAACGAGTTCGAGGGGCCGCTGGGTCACATTCCCGGCGCGATCCTGATCCCGCTTGATTCGCTGGTCGAACGCGCCGACGAGCTCGATTCTGAAAAGCCGGTGATCGCGGTCTGCCGGGCAGGGGGCCGTTCGGCTCAGGCGACGAACCTGCTGCGCAAGAAGGGTTTCGAGAAGATCGCGAACCTGCCGGGCGGCATGCTGCGTTGGCGCTCGCTCAACCTGACGACCGAGGCGGCGAGCAAGGACGCCTGAATTCCAACTTAGCCCTTGCGCCAGAGAACGGGAAACCAGTCCTCGCGCACCGGTTCGCCATGGCGCATGCCGTGGTCGCCAAAATCGGGCGAGACTTCGCCGGCGCGTTTGCAGAGGGTCACGTCGTCGCCCAGCCAGCGGGTCGAAGGCGTGGCGGCGCGCCTTGATCTCGTCCGCGGTCGTGCCGTGCAGGGTGCGGAAATCAAACACGATCGTATCGCCGTGCTCCAGATTCCAGGCGATGATGTCGTAGTCCGAGGCATTGCCTTCGATGTCGGGCACGGGTTCCATGGCGTTGTCGTGGGTGTTGAACGAATCGCCATCCAGAAAAACGCGCGGATGAAAGAGCCGGCTCCAGCGATGCGAACCCCGGACAAAACGCACGGCGACATCGGCCGGTGCGCGGTCGAGCGCGACATTGACGCTGGCGGTCTGCGTGCCGTCAACGCAGTAGTAGGGCAGGTCCGGGTGCGAGGGCGTCGGGCGCGGTGTTCCCAGCTCCTAGCCGAAGGTATGTTCGTGGAAGAACTGACCGTCATCGAGGCCGCGCAGGAGGCCAGGACGAAGTCGCGGTATTCTGAATTCGCTGCCAGTTTGCAGTAGCTGTCGAAAAAACGTCCTGGCGAGCCTTCGGGCGCGCGCTCACAGGGATAAGGCGTAATCCTGGGGCGCATCGAGGCTGCGCTGGAGACCAGCCCACAGCGGCTCGACCCAGTCCCAGAACACCTCGCGCAAAAGAACCGCGCCATCGCTTTCAAACGCGGCGATGTCATTGGGGTGGCAGTGTAATCGGCCATGCTGCCCACCTCGGCGACAGAGCCCTCGACGCACCAGCCGACGGCGCTCTGGTTGAATGGCGATTGCGGAAGGCCGGCCGATTGCATGAAGTGTTCCAGGAACGATGCGAATTCATTGGTTTGACAACTCCAGTAAATTGTCAGGTTGAACCGAAGCTTTCATGATGCCTGCATATTGCGCGGGGAAGGAGCCGCACCCGACGAGCCGACATCATGCTTCTGGTCGAGGCTCTCCTGGTCGCCATGCCGGCGGCCTGGTTGAGCCTGGGGGCGTGGGACAATATCTTCAATCCCTCGATCAACCGGGACGACGTGACCCGGGTCATGCCCCCGGAACCGTCGATCGGGGTAAAACCCTTGAGCCTGCGAAGCGCGTGTTCCGCGTCCGGTCGCGTGATGGACAGAAGAACCGTTTTCACATCCTGGAGTAACTCAGTCAGGATGCCGCCGGAACCGATGACGAGGTCCAGGCCGAGCACCGGGTCGCGCGTGATGCCGATATGAATTTCGGAGACGGCCATCGGTGATCATGGCCTCGACGAGAAGTTGCTCGACCCCCGGCAGCGTCAAGATCGCCGTCGCAGCGTCCTCGACCGTGCGCTCGTCCTTGAGATTGACCGCGACGGTGCCAGGTTCGCTCTTGTGCGCGAGATTCACGCCGTGACCCTTCACGACAACAGGAAAGCCCAGTTCCGCGGCGGCCTGGGCCGCTTCGGCAACGTCGGTGCAGTAGCCGGAGTCGGTTCCCGAGCAGGTCTCGACCATGACCCGGATTGCTCCGCGACACGCCGTGGACGGCGAAGATCTTGCTCATCTCAAGGAGCTCGGGGAAGGCCTCGGCCTTGATAATCCCCAGGCGGTCAAAGAGCGCGTCGTAAAGTCCGGACGAGCCGACCAACGATCCGGTGTGCGAAAGTGCGAATTCAAGGTCCATCTGCGAAACATCGGCTTTGAGTGCAATGATCGTCTTGTGGCATTGAACGCTCGTGTTGCAGCCCGCGCAAAAGCCTCCGCGTCCCGCAGGCCCTCGATATAGAGCATGATGGCGTCGACGCGAGGGTCGTAGGCGACAACCGCGATGGCATCGGCGGTCTCGGTGACCGATTGGTTGCCCATGCTGAAGAGGTGGCTGACCGGCAGCGAGCGCTCGCTTTGGACCATGTTGCCGATGATCGTGCCCGATTGCGCGATGAGCGCAACCCCGTGGTCGGGACGCTCAATGCCCAGACTTGGCGAGATCGCCACAGGGGTGCCGTCGAGATAGTTCACGACGCCGATGCAGTTGGTCCTGATCACGGCCATGTCGCCGGCCACCATGGCGCCTCCGATGAAGGCAAGCGAGCGGGCATTGACTAGGCGCCGCAGATTGTCCTGGCGCTGCTTGCGCGCCGTCCTCAAGCAGATTCAGGCGAGGCGTTCACGGTTCACGCCCTTTTCGATGCGCTGACGGGTGCCTTCCCGGTTGCTCTCGTAGAATGCCTCGTCCTGCTGCGCTTGGGCCTCATGGAGACGCACATTGCGGAAGACCGGACCGATACCGTCGGCATCCGCGATGGCCTGAAGGCGCGCGTTGATGCCCTGTTTCTTGACTGCCTGATGGGGTTGCACGTTGTAGAGAAGGTCCATGTCCGCTGGCTCGACCGTCACCGCACCGGCATCGATGGCTTCCTGCATGAGGGCATCGCCCGCGGCGGTTCTGGAAATGAAGGCGCTGGTGCCGCCCCATTCGTCTTCCGTGGGACCGCCGCCGGGCCAGGCGTCGGCAACGGAGATGTCGGTCGCTTCGCCGGTAGGGTCCGCACAGATCTTGCAGCGGAACTGATGGGTCCAGCCGTGGGGTCCGTACCAGAAGTCGAGATAGGATTCGTCGTAGACGTTGCCCAGCTTGTCGACCGCGCGCGTGGGGCCGGGACAGCCGTAGCCACGATAGCGGAAGAGGGAAATGTTCCCCTCGCCTTTCTGGCCGCCGGGGAATCCGACGCGTTCGAGCATCCAGCGCGAACACTGCAGGTCGGCAAAGGTGCCGCAGGAAAACGCGAGCGTGTATTTGACCAGTTCGTTCACGCGCGGATCGACCTTGCGCATGTTGTTGACACCTGAGATGTCGCAGGGCTTGGCGATCACAGCGAAGGGTTTGTCCTTGTCGAGCTGCTCCACGAAGCGGTCCAGCGGCGCGACCGGGCCATAGCGCGATCCTGCACCGTCGAGAACGTCCTGGCGCGTCGTGGAAACATGGCTGCGCGAGCGCATCGGACGCTTATCATCGGACCTCACGTGATAGATGAAATCGACCTTGCCAGACTCCACGAGGTAGACGCCAAGCGCCGACAAGGCGCCGCCCGAAGACGCCATGTGGTGAATCTCAGGATCGGCCGCATGCCCCTGCCAGACCCGTATCCAGGGACCGAAGGAGGGGTCTTCACCGGCCCGGGGGTCATGCCGTTCTGGATCAAGCGGCTCATCGAGCAATGCGCCCGGGCAGCTGTCGAGGATCGCCTGTTCGGTCGCGACATCCAGGGGCTTGAGAATCCGCGGACGCAGCCTTCCCGGCGGATCGACCCAACCCATCTCGACACGGTCGGGGCCGGCCACCGACTGGCAAAGGCCGCAGCCCAGACATAGGCCGTTCTCCACGATCTCGGTGAGATTGCTCGGGTGACGCATCACATACTTCGCAACGGGCAAAGGCATTTGGGAAGCGGGAGTTTGCTCCGGTCTGCGGACAAACTTCAATCCCACCCGGTGTACATGTCGAGACCGCGTTTGCGGATCTGTCCGCCAATGACCATTTTCTGGATCTCTGAGGTGCCTTCCCAGATGCGTTCCAGGCGCACGTCGCGGGTGAGGCGCTCAACGGGGTTCTCGCACATCGTACCGCGCCCGCCGAAGATCTGCACGGCCTTGTCGACGACGCGGTAGCCCGCTTCCGAACAGAAAAGCTTGATGGCGCTCGCCTTGGCATGCGCGGTCTTGCGATCGAGGCCCGAATCGATCTCCTGGGCAACGCGGTAAAGCATGGATTTGCCGGCCATGATGTCGGACGCCATCTCGGCCAGCATGAACTCGACGGCCTGGAAGCGGATGATGGCTTGGCCGAACTGTTCGCGTTCCCGGGCCCAAGCAAGCGCCAGGTCCGTAGCGCGCACGGCCATGCCGATGCTGCGCGCGGCGATGGCCAGGCGCGCCTCGACGAACCAGTCCTTGGTGAGTTCGAAACCCTTGCCGACCTCGCCCAGCATCTGCGTGGTGGGAACGCGCATGTTCTCGATGTCGAGTTCCGGATGGCCATGGCCCGATCGCTGGGCGAAGCGGGGCAGGCGGCGCACGGTGAAACCTTCCGTGCCTTGATCGATGAGAAAAAGGGTCGGCTTGGCAGGGTCGCCGTCGACCACCGTGGTGAGCAGGTTGACGTCGGCGAACTCCGCGTTGCTGGCGAAACACTTCTCTCCGTTGATGACGTAGTGGTTGCCGTCCAGCACGGCGGAGGTCTTGACCCCGCCGGCATCGGACCCGGCGGCGGGTTCGGATGTGCAGAACGAAGTCCTCACCTCGCCACGGCAGGCAGGGATTAGGTATTTCTCGATCTGCTCGGGCGTGCCGCCCTTGAGGCAGACCGGTGGCTGCCAGACCCGGCCCCACAGAGCGTTGGTCGACGAGCCGACCTCCTCGTTGACGATGCACTGCTGCACGATGGTCATTCCCTGACCGCCGAACTCCCTGGCATGGTTGATGGCGTTGAGGCGGAAATCGAGCACGCCCTGACGGATCTCTGCTTCCGTGGAATGGGGGATCGTGGCCTTCTCGTCGAGTTCTTCCTCGTGGGGATAAAGGAAGGTTCTGGTGAATTCCTTCGCGCGATCACGTACATTGAGATCGTCTTTTGTCAGCCCCATGTCCATCGCAATGCTCTCCCGCTTGCCGTAACCATACATCTTTTGCATAATCGCAATTATGTAAAAATCAGGAGGCCCTGTCTGTCAATGCCCAGAATCGTCGATCACGAAGAACGCAAGACGATGATTGCTGGCGCCGCATGCGCCGTCATCGCCCGGCAGGGTCTGGAATCGGTCACATTGGCCGAGGTCGGAAGCGAGGCCCACTGCACGACAGGTACCATCACGCACTATTTCGCCGACAAGGATGCTGTGCTGATGGCTGCATTGGAGCATGCCATCAACACCAAGAACGTGCGCATGCAACGCAAGCTCGACCGCGATCCCGAGGACGTCATCGGATTTCTGAGCGAGAGCCTGCCCCTGGGCCGTCTGGCGAAGGCGGAAACCAAGGTCTGGTACTGTTTCTGGTCGCGAGCCATGCACGATCCGGAGTTGGGGTCCCTGCAACGCTCCATGCATAAACGCTGGCGCGGACAGATCGACCGCTTTTTGACCACCATGCAGGATCGGGGTGAGATAGAGCTCATCTTCAGCCTGGAAAACGAAGCCGAGGCGCTGTGCGCCGTCATCAACGGCATCGGTTTGCGCGCGACGCTGGACCCCAGAAACTGGCCCGCACGGCGCCAGACGAAACTTCTGGAGGAGCACTTGGCGCGCCTCGCGCCAAAAGGCCAGTTACACTAAAGCCAATGAACTCGCGCGTCGCTTCGGCGACGGCCCGGGGCTGTTTCAGCGGCATCAATGGGTGACATCGGAGAGCTCGAGAAAGCCGAAACCGCGGGCTTCGTAATAGCTCGCGCGCCACCTGCGCCAGGGTTCCGGGAAGCGCCAGATCGTTGCGGCCCCCAACCATTAGCACAGGGCACACAACATGATCGAGCCGGTCGAACAACCTATCGTCGAAGTTGGTCGCCATAGAAACTCGACTCCGCTTCGGGCGGATAGATCAGCATCCAGCCGTCTCCATCCTGCCTGACGATGGATGCGGCAAGTTCTTCATCCGCGCCATCCTCGAAACGTTCGAATGGCGCGCGTCCTTGGTATTTCGAAGCCACTTCCTCAATGCTATCGAAGCGTTCCTGACGCCGCGCGGTGCGTTCCGCGAGCATCCGCCGCCCTTGATCGAACGCATCTGCCGGGGGATGCCCGTCCGGCGGCGGAGCGGGCGGTTCCATGAGAACCAGCCCGGCAAAATTCCGGGATCGAGGCTTTCGATGCGCAGTGCGGCAAGACCGGAAATGGAATGGAACAGGCCGAAAACCGGTTTTCGCCAAAACCTTCGCACACGCCCTCCAGAATTTCCCGGAGATCGGCGTTCTGACGCTCCGAGTCGATAGAGAGAGGATCGCAGGGAGCGTTGCGGCCGTGATGACGAAGGTCGAAGGTGACGAAGATCGAAGGTGACGAAGATCGAAGGTGACGATGTCGAAATCGTCACAGAACGACGCCCACATGCGCCGGAATCCGTCGACGGCAAAGCCGATTCCATGCCCGACCAGGAAACGCGCGCTGTCCGACATGTCTAGGGCAAGCTCAGTCATAACGAAGACGGTCCAGACGGTCCCGGTCAAAACCGGCAAACTGCTTGTCGACCGCGGCGATGGTTTCGAGCCTTCCGTCGAGATCACGTCATCAAGTTCGCCAAGCCGTCCGGAGCGCGTTCCTCGACGATCTGCATGACTTGTTCGGGACCTTTGCCACGGTTTGCCCAGACGATTGCGGCCGTCGCATCCAGACGTTCTTCCTGATAGCGCGAGAGCGCTTCTTCAGGGTCGCAATGCTCGTCGAGCGATCTGGCCAGCGCCTCTCGGCACCGAGAATGACCTGCGAAGCGCGCCGTTCGAGCCGATGGGATACATCGGATGGGCAGCATCGCCCAGCAGGGTCACGGGTCCAAAGCTCCAGCGCGCGACAGTCTCGCGATCGATCATCGGATATTCGAACACAGCCTCGGCGGACGTGATGACGCCGGGGATGTCGAACCAGTCGAAGCGCCAACCTTCGAAGGCGGGCAGGAAATCGGCGATATCGACTCGCCGGTTCCAATCTTCCCGGCGAAAACTCTCGTTGGGACCAAAGCGCAGTTCCGCGACCCAGTTGGTCATGGAGCGTCCGGTATCGAGATGGACCTTGAAAACCGGATAACACACGAACTTCTGACTGGCGTGGCACGCCATGAACATCGAACGGCCGGTCACAAACGGCTCGCCCTCGGTCATGCCGCGCAAGAAAATGGCCCCGTTCCAGATGGGCGTGCCTTTATCGGGATAGAAATGCCGCCGAACCGCCGAATGGATGCCGTCGGCGCCAATCACCACTTCCGCGTCGCGCTCCAGAAGGGCAGCGCCTGTCTACCGGTCGGAAAAATGCAGCCGAGGACGTACAACAATGCCGGTTTTCATTGCGCTGAGGTGATGACCGGTGCAAACGGCATCGGGATCCAGGCGGCGGCCCGCACCTCGGAAAGCAGAATGCCGTGCAGCTTGCCGCGATGAATCGATATCTGCGGCCAGGCGTAGCCTGCTTCCAGACCGCGCAGTTCGCGCTAGATACGCTGTCCCGATTTGTTAAAGTAGAACAGTTCTGAAGTCTCGATGCCCGTTCCAGCAGCCGCTTCGACAATCCAAGAGCGGTCAGGATGCGCACGGTATGGGGCAGGAGATTGACGCCCACGCCCAATTCGCGCAGTTCTGCCACCGACTCACAAAGTGTGGCGTGATGTCCCCGGCTGTGTAGCGCGAGTGCGGTGACGAGGCCGCCGATTCCCGCACCGACGATCACGATCTCCATGACCTAGTCGCCTTTGCGGAAGTGCGCCTGGCGGTCGAAGGCAGATGCATCGGCAATCATGTTGGCCAGACGCCCGGCGTGATGATCGAGCAGCGCGCGGCCGAGTTCTGGCGACGCGGCAACCGCATTGCCCACGACCCCCTGCGGATTGAGGTCTTCGGCCTGCCAGGCAAAACCCAGGCTGCCGCCATGGCCGAACTGTTGATGGGACGCGGCAAGATTGCGTGCGTTTGAAGGAAAGTCCGCCGCCCGGTCCATCTTCACGAGATCGGGATGGAAGGCGAGCATCATCGAGGTTTCGGCCTGGCCGCCGTGGTGGCCGTGACGCCTCTCATCGTCGTCCAAAAGCCCATCGGGCAGCGGCCAGTTCATGTAGTTGGCGCGCACCACAAGCATTGCGTGACGTGACCGCAGACGCTGCGCGACCAGATCGACAATCTGGGGCTGGCCGCCATGGGCGTTGACGATGATCAGCTTGTGAATGCCCGATTTTGAGAGCGCCACGCCGAGTTCGGTCCAAGCTGCCAGAAGCGTTTCGGCTTCATGACTCAGCGTCCCAGGAAAAGCGCCGTGTTCCGTGCTCTCACCGATGGCCTGCGTGGGCAGCAGAAGAACCGTGGGGCCGGAATCAAGGCGCTCACAGGCATGCCAAACAAGCCCGTCCGCGATCATGGTGTCCGTACCCAGGGGCAGGTGAGGGCCGTGCTGTTCCATCGCGCCGACAGGCAGAACGGCGACGCTGCGCTCGCCGGCAACCGAGGCGAGTTCGTCCGACGTCAGATGCGCCCAATGTCGTATTTCAGCCATGGGCGATGCTTAGAGCAAAAACGCGTTTGTGGAAACGGAACCTGGAGCACGACCCGAGAGATTACTGCATCTTGATCGTCACCGCTGCCGCTGCGGTCCTCATCTGCCCCGCCATCGCGACCTCCGCTGCCGCTACCGCCCGACCCGCCGCCGGAACTTGCGCCAGGCACGGGTCCGGCCGAAGCGCGCGACAAGCCATCGATGACATCGGTAGCCGGTCCTCCAACGGCCGGTGTAGCCGTGGCAGCGCCATCACGCACGCCGAGAGCGGTTTTGCCGGTTTCGTCAACACTGATGATGAGGGTCCGTACCGCGAATGCCGACAATCATGGCAGGCGTGACGAGGGTGACTGCTTCGGGCGCGATGCCGCCGGTGACGAAGTGGAACGGACCCTGCATGATGTCGAGCATCATACTGTCGCCTGCGCCGCTGTCGTAGACGAACTCGTCGAGAAAGATCGTGCTGTCACCGGCGATGCCCAGCGTCGTGCCGCCGACAAACGGACTAGAACATCCGCGCTACGCACTATCTCAACCAGTTCCCTGGCGTGAACGTCCGAGAGCACGCGCAGGTCGCGACGCGGTTCGTCGGGCGGAGCGCCGTAAGCCCAGACCGACAGAGTTTCGACATTGCCGATCACATCGGCGGCGTGGGCCGGTACACTCACCGCCATCGCAGCGACCAGGACCGTCGCGGTCCACGCGTTTCGAAATTCCATCATGACCCTCGATTCTCCCAATCAACCATCACCGGTCATGCTACGAGTGGTATCGGGCGATCCGACGTGACGGCAGTCACTCAGCCCTGCAATGCAGCCACCACGTTTTCGCGCTGATCAGGTGTGAGTTGCAGGCCGCATTTGGTCCTGCGCCAGAGGATGTCCTCTCCGGTGACCGCCCATTCCCGCCACTTCAGCCAATCGATCTCGCGCTCGAAAAGATCACCACCGAAATGCGTGCCGAGATCAGCAGCTGTTTCACAGCCATCGAGAATCTCGTGGCATAGCGATCCGTGACGGTCGAACAACCGACGGAGATAGATGGGGTCCAACGCCGAGAACTCGGCTTTCAAGCGATCGTGATAGAGTTCGATATCGGTGAGATCGCCCCCGGGAAGCCGGGCGCCAGAAGTCCACGCCGCACCCATGGGGGGCAAGTGCGGCTGCAGCCTGGAGAGCACAGCCTCGGCCAGTTTTCGCGACGTCGTAATCTTACCGCCGATGACCGAGAGAATACGCGCGTCACCACGCCTTGAGAGCTCCAGCGAATAGTCCCTGGAGACGGATGAGGGTTCGTCTACGCCATCGTGTTTCAACGGCCGCGTTCCGGCGAAGGACCAGACCACATCATCGTGTCCGGGAACCTGCTTCAGATAGGGAGCCACGGCGCGCAGAAGATAATCGACTTCCGCCTCATCCACGGCGTGTTCGCGGGCGGGATCGTCGATCGGCGTATCGGTCGTGCCAATCAGGCTGAAGCGCCGTTCGAAGGGCAGCACGAAGACGACGCGATCATCGTCGTTCTGGAGAATGAGGGCGTGATCGCCGGCATGAACGCGCGGCACCACGATGTGGCTGCCCTTGACGAGACGCATGCGGGGCGTATCGGCGATGCCCGCCAGATCCCGTCCCACCCGGTCGGCACGCACACCCGTCGCGTTGATGACCACTGCCGCACCAATGTCTTCCTTGCCTTGAGCGTGTTCGAGTTCCACCGACCAGCCCTTGCCATCGGGGCGAAGGCCGGTGACCTCGGTGCGCGTCATCACCGTCGCGCCCCAATCGGACGCGTCCATCGCCATCAGAATGACAAATCTGGAATCGTCGACCCAGCAATCGGCGTAGGTGAAACCAAGGCGAAGATGGTTCTTGAGACCACGACCCCAGGGGGTGCGGCGCAGGTTGATCTGATGGCTGGCGGGCAGTGAGCCCCGGCCACCCAGCCGATCATAGAGAAACAGACCGGCACGAACCTTGAGCGCGGACCGGCGCGCAGCAACCCAGGGCAGCACGAAGTTGAGGGGCCGGATGATGTGTGGCGCCGAGTGCAGCAGAACCTCGCGCTCGAGCAGCGATTCCCGGACCAGGCGGAACTCCAGGTGCTCGAGATAACGCAAGCCTCCGTGGATCAGCTTGCTGCTGGCCTGGGACGTGCCCGACGCCAGATCGTGCGCCTCGACCAGCAGCACCTTGAGGCCGCGCCCGGCAGCATCGCGCGCAATCGCGGCGCCGTTGACACCGCCACCGATGACGAGCAGATCGAAGGTCTTCGACATGGTCTTGGGTTTAGCCCGACGCACGCATCAGGTGAAACCCCGAATCATGCCCGGTCGGCCTTGGATGCGACGGCCGGGGAGAGATCCCGGTGGAGAAACTGGCCCTGTCCTGGTTCGCCCAGTACCTTACCATCGCACCACACGACCAACCCGCGCAATATCGTGAGCGCCGGCCAGCTACGAATATGGCGGCCCTCGTAGAGCGTGTAGTCGCCGTTATCGTGGCAGCATGGCATGGGTGAGGTCAACCTCTCGTTCGGCATCCCCCAGAGCACGAGATCGGCGTCCGAACCCACGGCGATGGTGCCCTTGCGTGGACGGAGACCATAAAGCTTCGCGGCATTGGTGGCGGTGATCGTGACGAAAGTCCGAAGATCGATGCGCCCGGTCATGACGTTTTCGGAAAAAGCAGGGGAAAGCGCATTTCGATGCCCGGAAGGCCCGGACTGATTTTGTGGAAGTGAAGCTCACCAGCGGATTCGGTGCGTCCACCCGGTCCTTCCATGCGGTAGGGACAGTGATCGGACGAGACGAACTGGAAGACCCCGTTCTGGATTCCGCGCCAGAGATGGTCGGCATCGCCTGGACCGCGGGGCGGGGAAGAACAGATGTACTTCGCGCCCTTCCAGCCCGGCCGCGAGAAATCCTCCGAACTGAAAAACAGGTATAGCAGACAGGTTTCGGCATGGACCGACAGGCCACGGTCGCGCCCAAGCGATTTGCTCCATGGTCCGGTGGGATGAGACATGCACGATGAAGACCGGCGTATCGACCACTTCCGACAGCGTGATGGCGCGGTGCGTCGCCTCTCGCTCGGCGGCCGGTCCATGATAAAGGCTCCGGTTTCGCGCGCCGCGGCGAGCACATCGAGAATCTGCATGTCCTCCATGTGCATCCCGTCATAGGTCATGTAGACCTTGAAACTGGTGTAGCCGTCGGCGACTAGCGCCAGGAGTTCCTGCCCCAGCATCTGCTCGTTCGGGTCCGAGAGGATCATGTGGAAATCGTAATCGATGACCGCCTCGCGCAGCGTCATGCCCGGGATCTGCTGGGCGAAGGGAATGATCGTAGTGGTGCCCGCCGCAGGCTGCAGCGATGCTGCCGGAGCAGAAATCATCGGCCAGCGTGGCTCCGCCGAAAGACGGCTCGGCGATGTGGCAGTGCCCCTCGACACCACCGGGAAGCACCAGTCGGTCCGTGGCGTCGATGACTTCCCCGGCATCGGAAACGGCCACGTTTTCATTGCCACATTCAAGACGCTCACGAAATGCGCGACACGGCTTTGAACCTCTTTGTCCCGCCGTGCCATACTTCGCCTGTTTCACAGGGATTGTTGGCATGACCGAACGCATTCTGGTGATCAACCCGAACAGCAACACCGAGGTGACCGCGGCGATGGACCGCATTGTCGAACCGCTGCGGTTTGCCGATGGTCCCATGATCGACTGCACGACACTGGAGGAGGGGCCTCTGGGGATCGAGACCCAGCGCCACACCGACGAAGTGGTAACGCCGCTCTGCGATCTGATCCACCGCGAGGACAACGCGACCTCGGCCTTCATCATTGCCTGCTTCGGCGACCCCGGTCTGGCCTCGGCGCGGGAGATCACGGAACGGCCGGTGTTCGGTATCTGCCAGTCGGGCGTGACCACCGCCCTGAACCACGGGGAGCGTTACGGCATTCTGACCAACGTCGACGGTGACGTGAATTTCGGCCTGCGCTACCTGCGCATGCTGGGAGTCGATGCACGTCTGGCAGGGATCGAGCCCATCGGCATCCCCGTGACGGGCCTCGGCGATGTCGCCCGCTCCAGCAAGGCGCTCTGCGCAGCGGCCATTCAACTCCGGGAGAAGGGCGCCGAAATCCTGCTCACCGGATGCGCCGGCATGACGCCCTACAAATCGGACATTGAAAACGCGAGCGGCCTGAAGGTGATCGATCCGATTCATGCGGCAGTCACGCTGGCGCTGGGCGCCGTCCGCTCTCACTGACCCGAACATTATACACATCAGAAACGAGAACACGTCATGCCCAGTCCAGAAATGCAGGCGATCATCGCCCAGCTTGAGGAAGAAAAGGCAAGGGCCACGACCCTGCCACCGCCGACCTGGGAGGAAATGCGCACGCAATACGAAGAATTGGGCAAGCTGTTTCCCGCTGCCGAAGAAGCAGAGCAGAACGATGCGGAACTGGGCGACTGTTATGCGCGACGCTTCGCCGGTTCCGGTTCCGACACATCGCGCGCCGTGCTGTACCTTCATGGTGGCGGCTACACCACGGGCAGCATCACGACGCATCACGCCATCACGTCAAGGCTTGCCCTGGCGGCAGGGTGTCCGGTCTATGCCCTGGACTACAGGCTGGCACCCGAACATCCGTTTCCGGCAGCGGTCGAGGACGCGACGGCAGCCTTTCGTGATCTGGTCAAGCAGGGGGTCGATGCATCGTGTATCGCCGTTGCCGGGGATTCCGCCGGCGGCGGACTGACGGTCGCATGTGCGCTGGCGCTGCGTGACGAAAACCATGCGCTGCCAGGCTGCCTCGTTCCCATTTCGCCCTGGAACGATCTGGTCGGGGAAACCGGCTGGTCCGATGCAGACGAGGCCGTCGACCCCATGGTCACGGCCGACTCGCTCCATCGCATGACCGCCGACTACCTGAACGGCGGCGATGCACGGGTGGCCCTGGCCTCGCCCATCTATGCGGATCTGAAGGGCTTGCCTCCTACCCTCATTCAGGTGGGAACTGCCGAAATTCTGCTGACTGACTCGACTGTGTTCGCGCAAAAGGCGGAGGAAGCCGGAGTCGATGTCACGCTGGAGGTGGAAGAGGGCGTGCCGCATGTCTGGCATCATTTCGCGCCAACCGCGCCTGAATCGTTGAACGCGATTAAGCGGGCGGGCGCGTTCGTACGCGAAAACACGAAGTAGCTCCATGCCAAGCCAGGAAATGTTCGACAAAGTTGCTCTGCTGTCAGAAGGGTCGCTGCCCGCGGAAGCAAGCTGGCAGGAACGCCGCGACTTCTATGACAGTCTGGGCGAGGTATTTCCCGCCATGGACGACGTTTCAACCGAGGAGGTCACGATGGGCGGTGTTCCGGGGCTTCGATTCGCGGCCACCGGCAGCAACGACGCGCGCGCCGTGGTCTATTTTCACGGCGGCGGTTACTGCATCGGATCGCAGCGCAGTCACGCCATGATCGTAACCCGCCTGGTGCATGCGGCGGGATGCTCCGTGTGGTTCCCGCTTTATCGCTTGGCGCCGGAACATCCGTTCCCCGTGTCCGCCGAGGACTGCATCGATTTCTGGGAAGGAATGATCGACTCGGGCATCAATCCGGAACGCACCGGCTTTGCAGGCGACTCGGCGGGTGGCGGCCTGGTGTTCATCGTCGCCCAGCAGGCCAAATCCCGGGGACTTGCTCTGCCTTCGTCCTGCGTAGCGATCTCCCCATGGACCGATATGGAAGGCGAGGGGACCTGGCGCGAGGGCGATCCCGAGCGCGATGCGTTCTTGATGCCCGGTGAACTCGAGATGTTTATCGAGGGTTATCTGGGGGGTAAGAACCTGCGCCATCCGCTTGCCTCACCCGTCTTCGGGGACTTTGCAGAATTACCGCCGTTCCTGATCCAGGCGAGCGCCACGGAGCTTCTCTATGACGATGCCGTGCGCCTAGCCGCGGCCCTGGAAACGGTGGGAAACCCGGCAGAACTGGATATCGCCGAACCGGGAACCCCGCATGTCTGGCACCACATGGTGCCCGACGTGCCGGAGTCCCTGACCGCGATTCGCAAAGCAGGCTTTTTCATCAAACGTCACAGTTCTTGAGGAGCGAAAAAGGCACGGGCCGGAACGTTGCTTGGGGGGACGTTCCGGCCCGTTACGCCAGGGCAGGGGTCGAGCGCGTATGTCCCTAGTCCCCGACGTCGCGTCCGTCACATCGAAACACCAGCACATCGTCGCCCACGAAGGACAGATATGCCTCAATCGCTGATGCGACGAGATCCTGTTGAGTCCGGTTAAGCCGCGCAGTGTTCACTATAAGGCAGAACATGCGTTTGTGACGATACCCGAGGCGTGAATTTGTTTACGATTTTTTACAATCGATCCCCTGCGCTTCACCGGCCTAGTGACCGGCCTAAGTGCGCGGGAGTTCGATGGTCTCCTTGGCCAACGCGTTTTTTCGTCGATCTCCATGACGATGCGTCCGTCGATCATGCTGGAAGCGAAGTTGACCCGATGGTGGACGGTGGCCGGGGCGACCGTGCCGCGCTGCGAAAGCGCGACGGCGGCCTGGCCGGTGATGCGCGCGCGAGGTTGCGCCGTTGAGAACGAAGACCATCGCCTTGCCATGGGTTTCAAGAATGTCGACTGAGGCGTCCACGGCATGCAGGTCGTGCGGGCTGGGAGATGGGTCGGCGTGACCACCAGATCGGGGCGAACTGCACGACCCGGGCAATGGCCTTTGTCACGGCTGGCGCGTGTCGGTGACAACCAGCTTGGAACCCTGCTAGCGCAGCGCTTCAAGGTCGTTGCGCAGGCTCTGAAGCGAAGACAAAACAAACGCCGGCGATTCGTCCTGACGTTCGTTCCACCACTGGGCGAGGCTTCCCTAGGGATCGATGTCGATCAGAGCAATGGGGCCTTGACCAATGCGGTCAGCCTGAACGGCTAGGTGACTCGAAAGCGTTGTTTTTCCGAACCGCCTTTCTGCGAAGCGACCACAAGCACCCTTATCGAACTCAACATTTGATACCTTCCGTGTGATCCAGTCTCTGACGAAGGGACAGAACGTGCAGGAGGCTGCGAAGAGCGGGAAGGATGCTGTAGTTACGGCAGAAACAGCGTCTGGGCGGTGCCCTGACGGACGTTCCTTTTGGTTCTGCGGTCGATGATCATCATCGATCTCCCTTCGGTAACCCCGCTGCCTTGTTCGTTAGGGTGTATGCTGGTGGTTTTGCGCGCCCCGCCGTTTCCGGCGGTTTGCCTTTTTCGAGGAACCAGGATCGGCATTTCGACAACACATCGTGTCTAATGGACAGATATGCATGCGATGTAACCTAAATACAAGCATTCGAGGCATGGGTGTAACGGAAGTCACACCCAATTCTTTAAGAATCTTCCAGAAAAGGCAACACACATCGTCATGGCGAAGAGGGCCGGGACAGGCTATAGCGAACGCGTTCCCACACGGAAACGGGCATGAAGACCTTTGCAGTCTACACGGCGGGCCTAGCCATCCTGGCAGCACCTTTCACGTGGCTGATCAATGATCTGTTCGCCAGCGACGGAATCGACCTTGGCGTGCACGGTGTCATCGCAATCTACCTCTGCCTTCTGGTCGTCCCGACTTTGGGGATCGGACTGATGCATCTGGCGCATGTCAGCGACCGTGACGGCATTGACGCCCAAGCAACCGACAAGGGTAGCCCGACCGACCATCGCGGCAACCGCGTATGACTCATACGGAAGTATATGACTCATACGGAAGTATAATTGCCAAGAATTTCAGGCCGTGCGAAAAGTGACGGAACAAAACCAATACGGAATCCTTCATGGCTCTGCGTCCCTTGCTACTCGGCTGCCTTCTCCTTGTCACATCGCTTGCCCCTGCATCCGCACAGCAGGCGACATGGGACGATTTCCTGGTCGGCGTCTATGAAGAAGCCAAGGCAGATGGAATCCGTGAAGAAACCTTGATGCTGGCGCTTTCGGGGCTTCAGCCGATCCCGAGGGTCGTCGAACTGGATCGCCGCCAGCCCGAGGGCACCGTTACGTTTGCGGAATACATGGCATCCCGTGTTCCCGCCGAGCTGATCACCAATGCGCGGTCGCACTACGCCGACCATGAGGTCCTGCTGGTCGCCATCGGCGACCATTACGGCGTCGACCCCGAATTCATCGTGGCGCTGTGGGGATTGGAGACTCGTTTCGGCAGCTATACCGGCGATTTCGATGTCATTGCCTCGGTCGCCACCCTTGCCTGGGATGAAAGGCGCAGCGATTTTTTCCGTGCCGAACTGATGCACGCCCTGCGCATTCTCGATGAAGGGCACATTGGGCGGGGCGACATGGTAGGCTCCTGGGCCGGTGCAATGGGCCAGAGCCAGTTCATGCCGTCGAGTTTCGCAATCTTCGCGCAGGATTGGGACCTGGATGGCAAACACGACATCTGGACTAACAAGGGCGATGTTTTCGCCTCGGCCGCCAATTACCTCTCGCGTTTCGGTTGGCGCGAAGGCCTTCCCTGGGGCGGCCCCGTCAATTTGCCGCCCGGGTTCGATCTCAGCCTGGAAGGCAATCGCAAGACCATACCACTTGCTGATTGGCTGGGACTTGGCGTGACGTGGGTCGGCATCGCACCACCGAAGGTGGCGCCAGGCGAGGAGGCCTCACTCGTCATGCCCGGCGGCGAGACCGGTCCCGCGTGGCTGGTGTTCGAAAACTACCGCACTATCCTGAAGTGGAATCGTTCAAATTACTTCGCCATGTCGGTGGTCACGCTTGCCAATGCGATAGTTGGACGATAAAGTCGTCCAACTACAACATCTGGCGGCGCGAATGCAGTTGACCCCTTTATCTCGTGGACGTTTGCGCTCCTTCCTCCCTTTGGCCAGCCTGCTTTTCTTGCTTGGGGCGTGCGCAGAAACCAACATGGCAGCGACCGTGATCAAGGAGATCACGCCACCGCCCAGCGGAACCTACAAGGTGGGCAGCCCTTACGAAATCAACGGCGTCTGGTACTACCCGAAAGAAAATCCCAATTACGACGAACAGGGCATCGCTTCCTGGTACGGCGAACCCTTCCACGGACGCACGACCGCCAACGGCGAAGTCTTCGACATGAACGAGTTGACGGCGGCGCACAAAACGCTGCCGATGCCGGTTTACGTGCGGGCCACCAATTTGGAGAACGGGCGCTCCCTGGTGCTGCGGGTCAACGACCGCGGGCCGTTCGTTTCGGGCCGGATCATCGATGTATCCCGCCGCGCTGCGCAGCTTCTGGGCTTCCAACTTGCCGGTACGGCGCGCGTGCGCGTTCAGATCGTCGATTATGAATCCGGACTTACCTATGCCGAACAAGGCGCGGTTCCCCCGGCGCCGGAAGAGGAAATCGTTCCTGCTCCCGAAGTCGTTTTGACGGAAAGGGAAATCAGCGGCGAAACCTATGTGCAGGTCGGCGCCTATGGCAATGCCGACAACGCCTATGTTGTGAGCGAGGCGCTCACCGATGTCGGCGAGGTGCAGATTCAGCGGGTGGTACGGGGTGAAGCCACACTCTACCGTGTCCGCTTGGGTCCCTATGACGACGCGCAGGATGCCGAACTCATCCGCCGCGCCGTGGAAATCCGTGGATATCCCGAAGCCACCGTCGTCGAATACCTCTAACGCACTGGTATGAAGGGCCGGACCGAGCCAAACTTTCGCTGCATGATAACGCTAGCGGTATGGATGGGCTTTCATGATCCGAAAACGACTCTTCTGGCTGATTCTGGTGGCGCTCTGCGGCCTTGGCGCCATGCAGGCGGCGGCCTTCGAGATATCGGCAACCGAAGCCATCCTGATCGATGAATCGACCGACACCGTGCTGTTCGAGAAGAACGCCGATGCGATGACCTTTCCCTCCTCAATGACCAAGCTGATGACGGTCTATCTTCTCTTCGAGAAGCTGGCCGAGGGTACGCTCAGCCTGGACAATACGCTTCCAGTCAGCGAGAAGGCCTGGCGCATGGGCGGCTCCAAGATGTTCGTGGAGATCGGCACGCGCGTCAGCATCGAAGACCTGATCCGAGGCATCGTCGTGCAGTCGGGCAACGACGCGACCATCGTGGTTGCCGAAGGGCTTGCAGGCTCCGAAGACGCCTTTGCCCTGGAGATGACCGAAAAGGCGCGCGAACTGGGCATGGACGCAACGACTTACCGTAACGCGTCGGGCTGGCCCGATCCCGAGCATGTTACGAGCGTGCGTGATCTTGCGACCATAGCGCGAGCGACGATTGAGGACTTTCCGCAGTACTACGGCTACTATGCCGAAACCGAGTTCACCTTCAGTGATATCGAACAGTCCAACCGGAATCCGCTGCTCTACACGGGGATCGGCGCCGATGGCCTCAAAACCGGCTACACCGAGGCTGCAGGATACGGTCTGGTGGGTTCGGCGGTACAGGGAGACCGCAGGCTGATCGTGGTGGTCAACAGCCTGGAAAGTTCCCAGGCGCGGGCGGCGGAATCCCAACGTATCCTGGAATGGGGTTTCCGAAAGTTCTCGACCTATGACCTGTTTGCCGCAGGCGAAACGGTGGAGGATGCCGAGGTCTGGATGGGCGATTCCGAGACCGTGCCTCTGGTGCTCAATGAGGACCTTTCCCTGACGCTCTCACGCGATTCGCGGCGCGATATGGAAGTGAAGGTCGTTTATCAAGGGCCGATTCCCGCACCCATCGCGGCGGGAACGCCGGTCGCAAGCCTGATTATCGATAACCCCGACATGGTGAGGGTCGAACGCACGCTGCTGGCCGGAGCCGACGTAGGCGAGCTCTCGTTCCTGAGCCATTTCTTCGCTTCGGTCGGTTATCTGGTGTTCGGACCGCCGGCCACGCCCTGACAGTGTGTCGTTTCATCACCCTGGAAGGCGGCGAGGGGGCGGGCAAGTCGACCCAGATCCGGCGGCTGGCCAACTGGCTGCGTTCGAGCCGGCAGGCCGAGGTTGTGATGACCCGCGAACCCGGCGGATCGGCGGGGGCAGAGGTCATCCGCGATTTGCTGGTGACCGGCGAGATTGACCGCTGGGATGCAGAAACCGAAGTGCTGCTTCACTTTGCCGCACGGCGCGATCACGTCATCCGAACGGTGCGTCCCGGGCTGAAAAGCGGCGCGTGGGTGTTATGCGACCGCTTCGCCGATTCGACACGCGCCTATCAGGGGATTGTGCAGGGTGCCGGCCTGGAACTGGTCGACCGTGTCTATGCGCTGACGATCGGCGATCTGGAACCCGATCTCACCCTGGTTCTTGACCTTCCCGTCGATGTCGGCCTGACACGCGCTTCCCAACGGTGCGGCGGCGACCGCTACGAACGCATGGGCAAGGACTTCCACGAGAAGCTGCGCCGGGCTTTTCTGAAGGTCGCCGCGGACAACCAGGACCGTTGCCGGTTGATCGATGCAAGCGGCGATGAGGCGGCAGTGGAGCAACGGATCCGCGAGGCGGTGGAGCAGAGATGGCCGTAGACGACGAGATTGTCGATCCGCGCGCGCATCCCGATTTCCCCGAAAGCGCAGCACCGGCGCCGCGCGCCAACCCCGAGCTGGTCGGCCACGGGGAGGCCGAACGCCGTCTGGCAACGGCCTCGGGCGACGGTACCATTGCCGGAGCATGGCTGATCGGCGGGCCCGAGGGCATCGGCAAGGCAACGCTGGCCTATCGCGTGGGGCGTCATCTGCTGGCGGGCGGCGGCAACTATCTCTTCGGGGATGTCGGCGACATGCTTGCGATGGACGCGGCCGATCCGGTGTTTGGCCGCATTGCCGGCGGCGCCCACGGCGACCTGATGACCATCGAAATCGGTTTCGACAAGCAGGGCAAGAAGCGCACGGAAATCGTGGTTGAGGATATCCGCCGCGTGGAGCCGTTTTTCCATCAGTCGGCGGGCGAGGGAGGCTGGCGCGTCGCGGTCATCGACGGGGCCGAACGCATGAACCGCAATGCAGCCAATGCCGCTCTGAAGCTGATTGAGGAGCCTCCGCGCCGCTCGGTCGTACTACTGGTAAGTCATGCGCCGGCCCGCTTGCTGCCCACGATCCGTTCACGCTGCCGCAAACTTCACCTGCACCCGCTCGAAGGCGAACAGATCGCCCTTCTGCTGGAACAGTACCTGCCGCAGCTCTCCGAAGCCGACCGTCTTCCGCTCGCAAGGCTTTCCGAAGGGAGTATCGGCAGAGCGATGCAGCTTGACGCGCTGGGCGGTCTCGACCTCTACCGCGAACTGATCGCGATGGTTGGTGCGGAGCCCCGCATGGATCCCGCCGTGCTGCATGCCATGGCCGACAAGCTGGGCCGATACGGTCAGGACGCGGCTTGCCGTACGGCGCTTGATCTCCTGGGCGCGTGGCTGGCGCGTCTGGTGCGCGGCGGCACAGGGGCACAGATGACGGGCGAACCAGTGCTGGCCGACGAGCCGGAGATCATGGCGCGGCTGACCGGATCAGGCAACCTTGATCGCTGGGTGGACGTGTGGGAAAAGGTCGCCCGCCTTCGGGATCGGGCAGACAGCCTGAATCTGGACCGCAAGCAGGTCGTGCTTGCCGCGTTCGGGGCCGTTGAAACCGCCGCCCGTTCCTGAGTGCGCCGACAGCCGCCTAAACCACGCATGAAGGCATTCTGAGGAGCCCTGGAATGTCCGGGAAACCAAGCTTTTACGTCACGACGCCGATTTATTACGTTAACGACAGCCCCCATATCGGTCACGCCTACACGACGCTGGCCTGCGATGTCATGGCGAGATTCAAGCGCCTGGACGGGTACGACGTGATGTTTCTGACCGGCACGGACGAGCATGGCCAGAAGGTGGAAAAGGCCGCCACAGCGACCGGCTTGGACCCGCAGACGTTTTGCGACCACGTGTCAGAAAATTTTCGTATCCTTGCGAAAGAATGGAACTTTTCCAACGACGACTTCATCCGCACAACGGAACCGCGCCATGTGGAATCGGTACAGGCCCTGTGGCGCAAACTGGTCGAAGCCGGCAACATCTATCTTGATCACTACGAGGGATGGTACGCGGTCCGCGACGAGGCGTTTTACGCCGAGGACGAGCTGACCGACGGTCCCGACGGCCAGAAAATCGCGCCATCGGGGGCACCCGTCGAATGGGTGAAGGAACCCAGCTATTTCTTCCGCCTGTCGGCTTGGCAGGACCGCCTGCTGGAGCTTTACGATGGCCAGCCGGACTTCATCCTGCCGGACTCACGGCGCAACGAGGTCAGGAGCTTCGTGGCGGGCGGGCTGCGCGATCTCTCGGTCTCGCGCACGAGCTTTTCCTGGGGCATTCCCGTACCCGACGATCCCGACCACATCATGTATGTCTGGATCGACGCATTGACCAACTACATCACCGCGGCCGGATACCCCGACGAGGACGGCGAGGTATTCGGCAAGTGGTGGCCGGCACTCCATATTCTGGGCAAGGACATCCTGCGCTTTCACGCGGTTTACTGGCCCGCGTTCCTGATGGCGGCGGGCATCGAACTGCCAAAGAGAATTTACGCCCACGGCTGGTGGACCAGTGAGGGTCAGAAGATCTCCAAGTCGCTGGGCAATGTCATCGTGCCCTCGGAGGTCGTCGCGCGGTATGGCCTCGATCAGGTGCGCTATACGCTGATCCGTGAGGTCAATTTCGGCAACGACGGCGATTTCTCCCATCGCGGCGCAGTGCAGCGCTGCAACCACGACCTTGCCAACGATTACGGCAATCTGGCCCAGCGCTCGCTCTCGATGATCGCGAAGAACTGCGGGGGCAGGGTGCCCCAGCATGGCGACTTCACTGAAGCCGACCGGGCCCTGCTGGAAAAGGCGCATAGTCTGCTGGATCTCTGCCGCGAGCATATCGACCTCCAGGCCTTCCACCTGATGCTCCAGGCGATCTGGGAGGTCATCGGGGACGCCAACCGCTATGTGGACGATCAGGCACCCTGGGCGCTGAAAAAGACCGATCCCGCGCGCATGGCGACAGTGCTGTATATCCTGGCCGAGACGGTGCGGTACCTGGCGACCCTGACTCAGCCGGTCATGCCCGAGAGTTCGGCGCGCCTGCTGGATCAGCTCTCGATCCCCGCCGATGCCCGCGCGTTCGACGCACTGGGCCCTGACTATGCTCTCACACCCGGCACGGAGCTTCCCAAGCCGCAGGGCGTTTTCCCGCGATATGTCGGGGAAGAGAGGGGGCGTGATGCTGGTTGACAGCCATTGCCATCTCGATCTTCCGGATTTTGCCGAAGAACTGGACGATGTCGTGGCACGTGCCCTGGACGCGGGCGTGGGCACGATCCAGACGATTTGCACCCGCATGACCAAGTTCGAGGAGGTGCGCGCACTGGCCCACCGGTTCGACGACATGTACTGCTCTGTCGGCGTGCATCCCCACAACGTCGAGAGCGAAGGGGTCGTTCCGGCAGCCGAGATCGTGGCGAAGACCGGCGATGCCAAGGTGATCGGCATCGGCGAGACGGGGCTGGATTATTTCTATGACCACAGCCCGCGCGAGGTGCAAAAGGCGAGTTTCCGCGAACACATCGCCGCGTGTCGCGAAACCGGGCTGCCGCTGATCGTCCATACCCGCGATGCCGACGACGATACGATGGAAATTCTCGAGGATGAGATGGGGAAGGGCGCCTTTCCCGGTCTGATCCACTGCTTCAGTTCGACCCAGGAGATGGCTCGGCGCAGTCAGGCAATCGGGTTCTTCATCTCGGTCTCCGGCATCGCGACGTTCAAGAGCGCGCAAAGCCTGCGCGATATCGTGGCCAATGTTCCCCTCGACCGGCTGCTTGTCGAGACGGATGCGCCTTATCTCGCACCCGTGCCCAAACGCGGGAAACGCAACGAACCCTCTTTTGTGAGTCACACCGCTGCGCTGGTGGCCGAACTTAAAGCGATCTCTGAAGAAGAACTAGCCCAAGCGACGACCGACAATTTCTTCAATCTATTCTCTAAAGCAGAGCACCCAAATACTTGATATGAAAGTCGTTATTCTAGGCTGCGGCCCTTCCGCAGGCGTTCCGCAAATCAACCAGGACTACCCGCCGGATGTGCTGGAGGATCCGCGCAACCACCGCCTACGTTCCTCCATCGCGATCGAGCATGAAGGCACGTGGATCCTGGTCGACACCTCACCCGACCTGCGTCAGCAGCTTCTGCGCGAGGATATCCGCCATCTTGATGCCGTCTGCTATACCCACGCCCACGCCGACCACTGCCACGGCATCGACGACCTGCGGCGCGTATGCCAGGCCATGGACCGTGCCATTCCGGCTTATGGCAACGCCCAGACGCTGGACGAATTGAAGACCCGGTTCGGCTACATCTTCGAGGAGAACGATCCGCGCTATGGCTGGTACGCGCCGACCTTGCACGGCCAAACGGTCGGCCAGGAGCCGTTCGAGGTCGGGCCCATCACCGTGACGCCGTTCGTACAGGATCATGTCGTGATGGAGACGCTGGGCTTCCGCTTCGATGCCGGAGGACGGTCGGCGGCCTATTCCACGGACCTCAAGAAGCTGGACGACCAAGCCTTCGATGTGGTTTCAGACATCGACCTTTGGATTGTCGACTGCCAGAACATGGAGGAGAACCCTATCCATGGCGATCTAGAACGCACGCTGGGTTGGATCGCACGGGCAGGGGTCAAACGCGCCGTTCTGACCCACATGAGTCAGGACATGGTCTGGCAGGAGGTTGACCGCCTCACTCCCGATCATGTCACACCGGCCCAGGACGGTATGACGATCGATCTTTCATGAGCAACTTCATGAGCAACGAAGTCCGAAGCGCCTTCGCTGCGTTTCCCGACCACGTGCGCGCGTGTCTCCTGCAGGCACGCACGGACATCATGGAGACCACCGCCGCAATTGTGCAGGGGGGGCCCCCGCCCGGCAGGCTGGAAGAGACGCTGAAATGGGGCCAGCCGGCCTATATCTGATAACTTGAGACCGGCAGCGGCACGACCCTGCGGCTGGGCTGCGACAAGAGGAACCTCTGACGCCAAAGCTGTTCGTCCCGTGCCAGACCCGTCTGATCGAAGAATTCCGCGAACGTTACGGCGACCGGCTCAACTATTTTGGCAACCGCGCCATCGTGCTCGGAAGCACCGATGACAGCAAACGCGTTAGCAAGTGTGTTGACCTACTATGCAAGCAAAAAGGGCAGATGATGAAGGGGAACAAACAGATCATGTGCGATGCATGAAAGCTTACATAAGATGCGGAAGTAAAATGATATCTAAGAGTTTCCATAATATATATTATACGACTTATATTGATCTTGGAATGCCGGACATGAGCACGCGTCTTCGAGAAGCCGGTCCGGACGAGATCTTAATGCCGTGCTTGCGCTTTATGCGCATCTTCATATGCACGATGCCGGGGGCAATCTATGGGAAAGACACCGGAGGTGTCTTTTGTCCGGATCCTGAATACACAGGGCCTCTACAACATCTTCCTGCTTGAGGACGACGGTGTGTCGCGCGTGCAACCTACTACTCTACCTCACAATATCATTCAAAACCTGACCTACGGTGCGCTTCCCTACGCGTTGATCGAGAATTGTCGTGACCGATCCGGCGTACCGAAGACGCGGACATGCGAAAGCGGTTCTCCAACATGCCGTCTCGCATTCGCCTGGGATGCGGACTGCTACAAGGTTCATGCTGTTGACCGGACGCCGAGAAAACACCGCGTTTTATGAAGCCTGCGGCTTTGATTCCAGCAGTAAGTTCGCCCTGCGGAAACGCCGCAATTGATCTGGTGCGCCGCATTCCGGCACATGCGGGTTAGCCGATCACGGCGACCGGTTCGATTTCGACCAACAGTTCTGGTGCCGCGAGGCAGCTCACGCCGATCAGGGTGTTGGTCGGCAGGTTGTCGGCTCCGAAGAAGGCGTTTAGTTCTTCCATGATGGTGGCGAGATGGTCGGGCCGATAGTCCGCGACATAGGTCGTGATACGCACGACATGCTCGGGCCCTGCCCCGACTGCCGCCAGGCGATGGCCGATGTTGGCGAGCACGGCGCGGGTCTGGAGCCCAACATCCGAACCGCCGACGAGGTTCCTGTTCTCGTCATAAGCGACCTGGCCCGCCATCCAGACGGTCTTGCCGCCCCCGGCCGTGACGATGTGGTGGTAGCCGCGCGGCGGATAGGCGCCGCCGGGATTGGTGCGTGTGATCATCGGGAGAAACTCCTGCTGGTTGGCGTGGGCGTTCATCCTAGAGCATGTCCCTGCCCTTTGGATCACATCGGCTTGCCCCCCGGCGTTCAACCGTCGCAGCCTTGGGGCAATCACGAAGCGGAGCAGCGACACATGATTGACTTTTTCTTTGACCATAACCCAACGGCCAAAAGGTTCACATCATGCTGGAGGAGACCGGCCTTCCCTACCAGCTGATCATCGTGGATATCAGCAAGGGAGAGCAGTTCGAATCGCGTTTCCTCAAAATCAGCCCCAACAACAAGGTGCCTGCGATCATCGACAAGGATGCGCTGGGCGGTGAGCCGATGTCGCTCTTCGAATCGGGCGCGATCCTGCAGTACTTCACCGAAAAGACCGGCCAGTTCCTGCCCAAGATTCCGTGTCATCGCTGGGACGCCCGGCTCTATGGCGTGCTGGACCGCAAGATCGGCGACAAGGATTTCGTCGCCAGCGACGCCTACAGCATCACGGATATGGCGATCTTCCCGTGGTGCCGTCAGCACGAGCGCCAGGAGCAGGATCTCAACGACTTCCCCAACGTGAAACGCTGGTTCGATGTGATTGCCAGGCGTCCAGCCGTCGCACGCGACATCAAGGCAGCGTCGGAAGATATCGTAGAGGGCTTCACCCCGGAGAGCTGGGCTGCTGTGTCGTTCGGGTCCGATCAATACCAGAAGCGGTAACCCGATCCTTAGCGGAGGCTGGGGTCCATAGGGCCAGTGTTGGATGCAGCGCGTTGACGTTGAGGTTTTTGGGTCTGGGATCGTTCGATGGATGCGCTATCGCATCCGATTGTGCGTATGGGCCCCAGGTTTCCTGGGCGGCGCTTTCGGCGGCTGTGGCCAGATTGGCGCCCCGCCGGCATGGACCAGGGCACCCTCCTCCATGACGATACGCCCGTCGTCGACCATGACCAGCTCCACGTCGCTGGCGTGTGCATGGTAGACGAGGTTCTACACGGGATCGAGCGTGGGACGCAGGCCGAAGGTGCGGTAGTCGAGCAGCGGCGCGATGTTGCCTCGTGTCGCGTTCATCAGACCGGCACTTGAGTGTGCGAAGACTTCCGTGTTGTGCTCGTCGGCGTAGTCGTGGGCGATGACCGTATCAGGAGCGAGCAGGCCGTGACCGCGCAGGTTATTCGAAGGGGCTCAAGCCCGTAGAGCTTGTCCGCGATGGCGTACCCCTCCTCGCCCCAGCCACAATGGGTGGTGAGACGCAAGCCCAGGCGATCTACCTCCCGACAGCTGGCCTTGAGGAGGTCGGGCGAGACGTTGATGGTCATGTTGGGAGCCATCATCACCGTGATGCGTCCGTCCGCGCGGCCATGCCAGGTCCCGGCGAATTCGACGGCGTGTTTGATCTCCGCTTCGGTCACCTTGGGTTCGAAGGCATACTCGTCGCGCGTGAAGGCATCGGCATCTTGGGTCATGATGCCTATGGCGCTGCGAATCCCGAGTTTCTCGACGAACGGCGCGCATAGACGTCTACGCCCTCCTTGATCTCCAGCACGGTCGTGACGCCGCTGCGCAAAAGCTCGGCATGGGTGAACGATCCCACGGCACAGCGCTCCTTGCGCGTCACGACGGTGTTCATGGGGATATACATGCCCACGACGCAGTTGAGCCCGGCATCCTCGGCCCTGCCACGGAAGATTGTGTAACCGACATGGGTGTGGGTGCTGACGAAGCCCGGCGCGACCACCGTGCCCGTGCCGTCGACGACCGTGGCGTCGTCAGGGTTGCGGGCGACGACTTCGTCGTTTGCTCCGAGATCGGCTATGCGTCCGTCTTTAATGAGAATCGCACCCGGCATGATGACACGGGATTCCGGATCCACGGTGATGAGCGTTGCGTTGATGATTAAGCGTGGACATCGATGGCTCCCGCGGTGTTGGCGCGAATGATCTCGCCGATTGCGCTGCACCTTGACAATGGCGTGCGAAAACGAACTGCGCCCGCGGCAGTTTTTTCACCGGCGGCGTGGCAGCATGCATCATCGGCGCTATGATCGAACCAGCATCATGAACAGACCAGCCGAACAAAACGCCCCCGTCACCCGCCTGCTCGCCATCATGGAAAAGCTGCGCAGCCGTGAAGGCGGCTGTCCCTGGGACATGGAGCAGACCTTCGCGACCATTGCGCCTTACACGATCGAGGAAGCCTATGAGGTGGCCGATGCGATCGAGAAGGAGGATTGGGAAGGCCTGAAGGACGAGCTGGGCGACCTGCTGTTTCAGGTGGTGTTCCACAGCCAGATGGCATCCGAGGAAGGCCGCTTTGCCTTTGACGATGTTGCGCGGGCCATCGGCGACAAGATGGTGCGCCGCCACCTCCATGTCTTCGGCGACCAGGCCGGCATCGACAGTGCCGCCAAGCAAACCGTGAATTGGGAGGCTCAGAAGTCGACCGAACGCCGCGCCAACGCCGAGGCGGAAGGACGCAGATACTCCGCGTTGGACGGCATGACGACGGGCCTGCCCGCGCTGACCCGCGCGGCCAAGCTGCAGAAACGCGCTGCACGCGTTGGCTTTGACTGGCCCGATGCCGACCATGTCATTGCCGATATCGACGAGGAACTGGACGAACTCAAGCAGGCAATCGACGGCGGTGGTGACACCGAACGCCTGGAGGACGAACTGGGCGATGTGCTGTTCACCGTTGTCAACCTGGCCCGCCACCTGGGCGTCGATCCCGAGAAGGCCCTGCGCGTTACGAACGCGAAGTTCGAACGGCGCTTCCGCCATGTCGAAAACCGGTTGGCGGAGGACGGCACGTCGACCGAGGACGCAACGCTGGAATCCATGGACCGCCTGTGGAACGAGGCGAAAGGCAAAACTTCATGACCGGTAACATTGGCTCCTTCTCCGGCCCGGGCAAGGACGCCGTTCTCGCATTTCAAAGGGATGGTGTGGTCTGCCTCCGCGAAGCGGTCGCGCCGAAATGGCTTGCCGTGATCGAACAAGGAATCGATGCGGCGCTTTCAGGCGGGAGCGACGACCTGGATGTCGTGCAGATCGAGGGCGACAAGGGCGGTTTCAGCTACAGTTCGCAGGCGTGGCGGAATATCGCGCCGTTCCGACGCTTCATCTTCGAGAGCACCCTCCCCGATCTCTGCTGGCCGTTCTTGCAATCTGAAACACTGACACTCTTTTATGACTTCCTGCTCATCAAGGAGCCCGGCAGCAGGAGCGCGGCGACACCCTGGCACCAGGATCAGGCCTATTATCCCCTGAAGGGGCGCAAGATCATCAACTGCTGGATCGCACTCGACCCCATTCCCCTGGAGACCGCCCTGCGCTTCTGGAAGGGGTCACACGCCGCGGGTTTCCTCTACCGCGCGGCGAACTTCTCCAGCGCGCAGCAGGCCTACAAACACACCCGCAGCGAACGCCCGGCCATTCCCGACATCGACAACAACCCCGACGCCGAAATCCTGACGACGGCCATGGAGCCCGGCGACGTACTGATCTGGAACGGCCGCACCTTCCATGCCGCTCCCGGCAACACACTCGACCAGCGCCGCGCCGCTTTCTCGGTCAACTGGACCGGCGACGACGTGACCTATGACGATGTGCCTTCGCTGGACTCCTACCGCGACCCCAATCTGAAAACCGGAAAGCGGATCGAGGGCGAGCGCTTTCCGCTGGTGCGGCCGCGTTAGAGCGGGTCGTCAGGCGGGGCTCCGCTATCCCGCCAGTTCCATCTTTCTGTAACGGGCGAGATCGGTTTCTTCAATGCCGATCTTGAGGTGCACGCTCTCCTCATCGTCGTGGCGGTAGAGGACTTCGCCGTGGCGATAGAGAAAACTAAGCGCCTTGCCGTCGGTGACGGGGATGGTGAGATCAAGGATTTGGCGGTTCTGCCAAAGCCGACAGTCCAGCAGGTCGAGGAGTTCCTCGACGCCCTTGCCTGAGATGGCGGAGATCGCAATCGTGTCGTCGCGCCGCTCCACCGTGGCGTTCACGCGGGCGAGATCTTCTTTATCGAGCCGGTCGATCTTGTTCATCGCCTCGATCATGCGTTCGGAGCGGTCGGTGGCATCGATGCCCAGTTCGTCGAGCACGGCCAGGACATCGTCGGCCTGGGCCGCGTTGTCGGGATCGCTCATGTCGCGCACATGGACTATGACATCGGCTTCGATGACTTCCTCAAGCGTGGCGCGGAACGCGGCAACCAGCGTGGTGGGAAGGTCGGAGATGAAACCGACGGTATCGGAGAGGATCACACGACGGCCCGACGGCAGGTCGATGCCGCGCATGGTGGGATCCAGCGTGGCGAATACCTTGTCGTCAGCATAGGCCTTGGCACCGGTCAGGCGGTTGAACAGGGTCGACTTGCCCGCATTCGTGTAGCCGACCAGCGCGACGATGGGATAGGGCACCTTGCGCCGCGCGCCGCGGTGCTGCTCGCGCATGCGCACGACATCGGCAAGGTCCTTTTTCAGGCGCGCCAGCTTCTCGTCGATCAGGCGTCGGTCGATTTCTAGCTGGGATTCGCCGGGACCGCCGACAGCACCCAGGCCGCCGCGTTGGCGTTCCAGATGGGTCCAGCTCTTGACTAGGCGACTGCGCTGATAGGAAAGCGCGGCCATCTCCACCTGCAGCACACCTTCCCGCGTGGCCGCGCGCGCACCGAAGATATCGAGGATCAAACCGGTGCGGTCGATCACCTTGGCGTTGAGCGCCTTTTCCAGATTGCGCTGCTGCACGGGACTGAGCGTGGTGTCCATGAACACCAGTTCGATCTCTTCTTCCTCGATATAGCCGTGCAGGGATTCGACCTGGCCGGAGCCAAGATAGAAACCCGGTTTGGGCTCGCGCACGGCAAGGATTTCCTCGTACACGATCTCTAGGTCGATGGCACGCGCCAGCGCGCCTGCCTCTTCGAGGCCGCGTTCATCGTCGCGCTCGCGGCGCCACTTGCCCTTCAGCGAAGGATACAGCACCAAGGTCCGGGTCGACCCAGCCTTGGTTTCGTAACCACTCTCAGACATTGACTGTCTCCTCGTGGGACTCCGCCTCGCCCCCCTCCTCGTGTTCAAAGAGCTTGAGCGGCGCCGACGGCATCACCGTCGAGATGGCGTGCTTGTATACCAACTGCGAATGACCGTCGCGGCGAAGCAGGACGCAGAAATTGTCAAACCACGTGATGACGCCCTGCAGCTTGACGCCGTTCACGAGAAAGACGGTGACGGCCATCTTGCTCTTGCGGACACTGTTCAGGAACGTGTCCTGCAGGTTGTGCGGCCTGTCGTTGGATATGACGCAACCTCCCCCTTTCCATGTTACCCGGATGATCCCGCCATCCATCGACGCATGTAGCGTGCCAAGAGGGTAGTCGCACTGACCACCGACACACAAGGGCTATGGAGTCGCTGCAACAAACTGTTCATGAACGCCGGTTCCCCCAATTCATGGGAAACCATGCGTACTTCAGGTGGCTTCGCCCAACGCGGCTTTCTGGGCGAAAGCGAGATAGGCCGACAGCAGCGTGCGGGTCGTTGTGCCTGGATGGCCGTTGCCGATCACCGTGTCGTCGATCTGCGTGACCGGTTTGACGAAGGAGGTCGTGCTGGGTGAGGAACGCCTCGCGGGCATTCTTTGCTTCTTCCACGGAGAAGGCACGCTCCATCACTTCGATACCGTTTTCCCGCGCCAGTTTGATCACGCGGTCGCGGGTGAGGCCGGGCAGGATATCGAGGCCCAGCGGGCGGGTGATCACCCTGCTCTTCTGATCGACTATCCAGGCATTGGAGGAACTGCATTCGGTGACCATGCCGTCGTGCACCAGGTTGCGCGCGATGGTCTGATACATGATGTGGATCAGGGCAGCATCCGGGTGCTTCCCATATCGAGTTTGCGCAGGCTGCGCTACAGGCGCACCATGCGGCCTTCCTCATCCATCATGCGCCCGGCGACGACCAGAATGACCTCGTAGACGCCGTCGGCGAAGTTATGCACACGGTCGTCGCGCTTTGCCGTGCGGCAGATGACGACCGTTGACATAAGCGGTGCGTGACATGGTAAGAGGCCTCGTTTCAGACGGCCTCGGCGATGGTTATGATACTAAATTCGGATTGCCCTGAGGTGGAACCATGCGGCATCCACCTTGAGACTGTGCTTTTCTTACGATCCATACAGCAACACCGGTGGGCCTTGATCGAATGTCGTCGGATGAACCGGCGAAGACTCAAAACCACCAGTTTTCATCCCAATATTCATCCGATCCGTTATCGCCCCATTCGTCATCGCCATAGACTGATGTGCCATATTGTTCGTCGTAGAGGTCCGCGTAGTAGGAATCCAACTCTACAACACGCAAATGATCTTCCTAGGCCCGATCATAATCGCCGAGATCGAAGTGGGTATTCACACGGTGGAAGTAGACGTCATCGTTTAGGTGTGTTCGGCAAATTCGCCGAAGCGAAGTAGCCATGTGCAAGCTTCAAGGATTTCCTGCTGACCGGCTGTGGAGGATTCACAGATATCAGCCATATCGTAGAAGGTGTCAGCCATTGCCGCTGAAACGACGAGACAGAGCGCAGCGAGGGTTGTTTGCATGCGCATCAATCTCTCCCAGGTTGATCAGGTCCGGGAGCCATGGCTCCCACCAACAATAAAACCCTGTTTGATTAAAAGTCTGACGCTGAGAAATCAAAAAAATTCCAGGCCCACCGAGAACAGTTTCTCAACTTTCTTGATGAGATCGGCGTTGGTGAACAGCACGACCCGGTCGTGCGCCTTGATCTGGGTATCGCCACCGGGAACGATGACCTCTCCATCGCGGATAACCGAGCCAATCAGGATGCCCTTGGGCAGGCGGATATCGCGGATGCGCTTGCCCGAGATGTTCGAAGTCTCCAGCGCCTCCGCCTCGATGAATTCGCCTGCCCCTTCACGCACACTATAGACGCCGCGAATGCGTCCACGACGGACATGCTGTAGGATGGTCGAGACCGTCGAACCGCGCGGGTTGACGACCGCGTCGACACCCAACTGGCCCACAAGCGGCCCGTAGCTGGTGGAGTTGACCAGGGTAATCGCCCAGTCCGCACCCAGACGTTTGGCGAGCAGGGACGAGAGGATGTTGACCTCGTCATCGTTGGTCACGGCAACGACGGTTTCGGTCTGCGCGACATTGGCCTCCTCGAGCAATTCGCGCTCAAGCGCGTCGCCCAGCAGGACGGTCGTCTTGCTGAGTTCGTCCGCGGCGGCACGCGCACGCGCTTCGTCCAGTTCGATCAGCTTGCAGCGCACTTTCGGATGCTGTTCCTCCAGTTCATGCGCAATGTAGAGGCCGATGTTGCCGCCCCCGATAACGATAATCCTGCGTGCTTCCGCCTCCTCGTGGCCAAAGGCGGACATGGCGCGGCGCACATGCGCCGTATCGGCGATGAAGTAGACTTCATCACCTTCCTTCATCTCGGTTTCGCCCGTGGGTACGATGAGTTCGTCCTCGCGCACGATGCCGACAACGAAAATCTTGAGATCGGGGAAGAGCTCGGTGAGTTCCTGCAAGGGCGTATCTAGAACCGGGCAATCGGGCATGCAGCGCACGGCGATGGCGCGCACGCTGTCGTCGGCCATGGGGATGACGTCGAGCGCGCCGGGCACTTCGAGTCTGCGGATGATCGCGCTGGCGACCTCGACCTCGGGCGAAATGATCACGTCGATGGGCAGGTGGTCCCGGCTGAACATGTTGCGCCATGCAGGTTCCAGATAGGACTGGTGGCGCACGCGCGCGATCTTTGTCGGGACATTGAAGAGCGAATGGGCAACCTGACATGCGATCATGTTGACCTCATCAGCATAGGTCACCGCGATCAGCATGTCGGCATCCTCGGCGCCGGCCTGCTGGAGAACGGGCGGATGGGCAGCGAACCCGACAAGCCCCTTCACATCAATGCTTTCGGTGATACGCCGGATGCGGTCGGCATCGATATCAATCACCGTGACATCGTTGGCCTCGTTGGCCAACTGGCGCGCAATATTGAAGCCGACCTGGCCGGCTCCACAGACAATGACTTGCATGATTCCCTGCCCCGATCAGGTCTTTACAGCGCGGTTTTCGTCGCCGATGCCCAAGGTCTTGAGCTTGCGGTGCAGCGCGGAGCGCTCCATGCCGACAAAGGTGGCGGTTCTGGAGATGTTGCCGCCGAACCGAAGCAACTGCGACTCCAGATATTGGCGCTCGAAGACTTCGCGTGCCTCGCGCAACGACATGGCCATCATTTCAGAGCCCTTTGTGGTAGGCAGATTGGCGCCCGCACCTGACGTCAGTTCGGGCGGCAGCATGTCCGCGCTTATCCGCCCGTCTTCCTTGCCCGGCGACATGATGAGCAGCCAGTCCATCACGTTGCGCAACTGCCGTATATTCCCGGGCCATTCGGCCGACTGCAGCGTCGCCATCGCGTCGTCGGAGATCTTACGCGCGGGCAGGCCGTGCAGCTTTGCGGCCTGGCCGATGAAGTGGCGGCACAGCTGGGCGATGTCTTCGCGCCGCTCGGCCAGGGGCGGCACGCGAATCGGCACGACATTCAGCCGGTAATAGAGGTCCTCGCGGAAGTTGCCGTCGGCGATTTCGAGACCCAGGTCGCGGTTGGCCGTGGCGATCACGCGCACATCGACCTGAACCGACGTATTGCCGCCGACCCTGGTGAAGGTCTGGTCCTGCAACGCACGCAGGATCTTGCCCTGGGTTTTCAGCGGCATGTCGGTGACATTGTCGAGAAGCAGCGTGCCGCCGTGGGCGCGCTCGAAGGTGCCGACGGTGCACGACGTATCGGCGCCCAGCGCGCCGTGTTCGGTGCCGAAAAGTTCGATCTCCACGCGATCAGGCGCCATGGTCGCCGCGTTGATGACGACGAACGGTCCCGACGCACGCTGGGACATGTGGTGGATCTGGCGTGACACCACTTCCTTGCCAGCACCGGCGGGGCCTGTGATCAGCACCCGGCTGCCGGTCGGCGCGACACGTTTCACCGATGAACGCAATTGGGTTAGACTGCCCGATGTGCCGACGAGTTCGTCCTGGACACTCGATTTCTCTTTGAGTTCGGCATTTTCGCGACGCAGGGTCATGGCCTCGATCGCACGCTGAACCAGAACGAGAAGACGGTCGGTCTGGAACGGCTTTTCGATGAAGTCATAAGCGCCCTGTTTGATGGCGCTGACCGCGGTTTCGATGTTGCCGTGGCCGCTGATCATGATAATGGGCGTACCCGACTGCTCCTTGACGAATTGTTCCAGAAGCTCCATGCCGTCACGGCGGCTGCCGCGCAACCAGATATCCAGAATGATCAGCGACGGCACGCGCATCCTGATCGCGGCTTCGGCGGAATCCGCATCCGAAGACGTGCGCACCGTGTAACCCTCGTCCTCCAGAATACCGGCCAGTGCAGAACGGATGTCGGCCTCGTCATCAACCACCAGAATATCATGCATCATGGTGTGGATTGTCCGTCATCGTGTTGTCGTTCCAATCTGGTCCAATGGCAAGAACAAGCGTGGCGCAGGCGCCGCCATCGACATTGTTCTGCAGCGACAGACTGCCGCCATGCTCATCCACGATATGTTGCGCAATCGCCAGTCCCAATCCCGTTCCCTTGTCCCGATGGGTCACGTATGGCTCGAACAGTTTTTCGCGCGGCACCTCGGGCAGTCCACGTCCGTTGTCTGTGACCGTAATGATACAGTGTCCCTTTTGCGCGGCAACCGAAACGCGGATCAGGCTTTCAATCGTTTTTCTCTCTTCGGCCACCGCCTCAATGGCCTCAAGAGCGTTTTTGATCAGGTTGTTGAGGACTTGCTCGATCTGACGCCGGTCGCAGATGACCAGCAGAGGTTCGTCGGGAAATTCCCGTTCGAAGGTGACGTTGGCCCGCGCCACCTCTTGGAGCGTGAGGGCGCCCTCGACAAGTTCGACCATGTGTTCTGGTCGCAGGTCGGGCGTGTGTAGGCGTGCAAAATTCGAGAACTCATCCACGATGTGGCGTAGATCGCCTACCTGGCGCACGATGGTATCGGTGCAGCCTTCAAAGGCTTCGGGAGAGTCCTTGATCTGGGAGAGGTATTTGCGCTTCAGACGTTCGGCCGAAAGCTGGATGGGTGTGAGCGGGTTTTTGATTTCATGCGCAATGCGCCGTGCCACGTCGCCCCAGGCCGCCTTGCGCTGTGCGGCAACCAGCGGCGTGACATCGTCGAACGTGACGACGTAACCGCTGCCCTCGACATCGCCGTCGCCCTCACCCAGAAACCAGTCCGCACCACGTTCGGAACTGATGCGCACCATCAGATTGGTCGGGCGCCCGTCGCGCACCAGTTCCACGTTTTCGCTGGCCCGCAGATCCGGTCCCTCCATGGCTTGCGCCAGCAGATCCGAAAGTTCGGGCACGATCTCATCCAGGGGATGTCCGACCAGTTCATCGTATGTCACTTCGAGAAGTTCGAGAGCGCGGCGGTTGGGAAGTTCCACCTTGCCCTGGTCGTCGAGACCGATGACGCCCGCGCTGACGCCTGAGAGGACAGACTCGGTGAACCGGCGGCGTGTGTCGAGCTGCCGGTTAGCCTCGATCAGGTCTCGGCGCTGGGTGTCCAGCTGTCTCGTCATGCGGTTGAACGTGCGGCTGAGAGAGGCCAGTTCGTCGGTGCCCCGAGCATCGGCGACATGCGCGGTCAGATCGCCGGCGCGGACGCGTTCGGCCGCATCGGCAAGCGCCGTGACGGGCTGGACAAGACGCGACGCGAACTGGATGGCAAACCAGATCGCAACGAACAGTAGCAGCATCGCGGCCACTACGTAAACGAGAGTGAAAACGATCTGGATGTTGGACCGCCGCCCTTTGAGCGTCTGAAACTCATCGACCGCAGCCGCCACACGCTCGGTGTGGCCGATCACGAACGGATCGACCAACCGTCCCACGAAAAGGTAGGTTCCGGGCAATGACTTAAGCTCAATCAGGGCGCGTACCCGGTCGTTGGCCTCCGGCGTGACGATGATGACCTTTTCGGGCCCGGCGCCCAACAGCACTTCGTCAGGCACGGGTGCTAGGCTGAGCGAGAAACTAAGCGATGTCTGGCCGAGAATGCGGCCGTCGGCGCGGCGGAATACAATGGCTTCAGATATCTGGCGCAGCGCAGCGTGGGCTTCGAGCATCAGGCTGAGATTCGTGCTGTTGACCAGCAGCGTGGGTCCGGCGAGGTCGATGTCGTGGGCCATGGCCAACACGTTGGCGCGCAGGTTTTCGGCATGCTCATTCAGGTAGGCTTGGGCAACATCAACGGACTCGTCAAGCGCGATGCGCACGCGTTCGCTGAACCAGGCCTCCACGCCCAATATGAAAAAGAGTGCGGAGAAAACACCGACCAGAATGGTCGGCACGATGGCCGCAAGGGAAAACGCGGCGACCAGGCGTGCCTGCAATCTGGATCCGGCCAGACCGCGGCGGCGTTGGGACCATAATCCCACCAGTCGCCGTGCGATCACCGCGCCCAACAGGAGCAGCAGAACAAAATCAATGTTGAGCAGAACAATGATGGTTTCGGTATCGGGCCCGTAGGGTCCGGTCCGTGTCAGCGCGCCATAGGTGACAAAGCCTGAAATCGTGGCGGCCAGCGCCAACAGCAGCGTCAATTTGCGAGAAAGGCCCTGGCGCCTGGACCACAGCTTGAACTGGCGAAACCATCGTTGCAGCGCCGTGTCTTCCCGAGCAACCGTCATCGCGCCGCTCCCTGTCCGCGCGCGGGGGCAATACCCGAATCGCGCAGTTTCTTGCGCAGCGTGTTGCGGTTGATGCCCAGCACGTCGGCGGCGCGCACCTGGTTGCCTCCCGTGGCGTCAAGTGTGAGAGCAAGCAGGGGCCGTTCGAGTTCGCGGAGCATGCGTTCATAGAGTCCCGGTGCGGGAAGCACGTCGGAATGGACATCGAAATAGCTCCTGAGATGAGATTCGATGCTCTGCGCCAGGCTCTCGCCGGAGCGCGAGGAGGACGAAACGGCATGCGCCAATTCCGCTGCGACATCGTCGGCATTGATGGTTTCATTGGGACACAGCGCGGCCAGGCGACGGACTAGGTTTTCCAGCTCGCGCACATTGCCCGGCCAGTCATGCGTTTCCAGCTTTTCCAGCGCATGCTGACTGAACGCGCGGCCCGGTAGTCCAGCATCGGCCGACTGACGCAGAAAATGGTGCGCCAACAGTGCGATGTCCTGCCGGCGTTCGCGCAGCGGCGGGACCCGGATGGGCACCACGTTGAGGCGATAATAGAGGTCTTCGCGGAACGTCCCCCGAGCAATGGCCTGGCCGAGATCACGATGGGTGGCGGCGATGATGCGCGTATCGGTGCGGATGGTCTGGCATGAACCCAGCGGCGAAAAGGCACCTTCCTGAAGCACGCGCAACAGGCGTGTCTGCGCGTCAGCGGGCATGTCGCCGATCTCATCGAGAAAGAGCGTTCCGCCCTGGGCCTGCGCAAACCGGCCATCCCGGCGCTGATGCGCACCGGTAAAGGCGCCGCGTTCGTGGCCGAAGAGTTCGCTTTCGACAAAATCCCTGGGAATGGCCGCGACATTTACCGCGACAAAAGGACCGGTGCGCCGTTGTCCGAAGTCATGCAGGGCCCGCGCAACCAGTTCCTTGCCGCTGCCCGACTCGCCCTCGATCATCACGGTCAGTTCGGTCGAGGCCAACCGGCCAATCGCGCGAAAGATATGCTGCATGGCCGGAGACTGACCGACGATCAGCGGGGCCTCGTCATCCTCCACATCGCCGGCCCCGGCGGAAGAGGGTTCCTCAAGCGCGCGCTGCACGGTCGAGGTGAAATTGGCAAGATCGAAAGGCTTGGCGAGGTAGTCGTAGGCGCCGCTCTGGGTCGCGTTGACGGCGGTCATCAGCGTACTGTGGGCGCTGACCACGATGATCGGCATATCGGGCCTGCTCTCACGGATGCGCGAGACCAGATCCAGGCCGTTGCCGTCAGGCATCACGACGTCTGTCACGACCAGATCGCCTTCACCGGCTTCCACCCATTCCCAGAGCGTTTCCGTGCGTCCCGTGGCGCGCACTGTTTGGCCGTCGCGCTGCAGCGCGCGCTCCATGACCAGCCGCACCGCGCGGTCGTCATCGGCGATGAGGATCGTGCGTTCGGTCATGGCCGCTCCCCGCTTCTTGCCAGCGGAAGCGCAATGCGAAAGACCGTGCCCGCGCCGGAACTCTCCAGGGTAACCGTGCCGCCGTGGTTGTCGACGATCTTGGCAACAAGCGAGAGGCCCAATCCCGAGCGGGTCTCGCTGCCGCTGACAAAAGGCTCGAAGAGATGTTCGCGAACGTCAGCCTGCACACCGCGGCCGCTGTCTTCGACCATCACGATGAGCGGCAGAAGAACGGCATCGCGCTCGCTACGGTTGATCCGCCGAACACTCCCGTCGTAGGCCGATTTCAGCGTGATCACCCCATCTTCGTCACATGCCTCCGATGCGTTCTTGACGAGATTGAGAAACGCCTGGATTAGGGCATCGCGGTTGCCTTCGATATCGGGCAAGGATGGGTCATAGGCTTCGACCAGTTTCAGATGCGACGCGACACCCGTACGAGCCAGCCTTGCCACATGGTCTAGAACTTCGTGGATGTTGAGGCGTTCGCGTGGCATGGGATGGCGGTCCGAAAAAGCTTCCATGCGATCGAGAAGCGCGCAGATCCGGTCGACCTCTTCGGCGATCAGGCCTGCCAGATCACGGTCCTCTCCCTCGACCACCGTGCCCAGAAGCTGGGCAGCGCCACGGATGCCGGAGAGAGGGTTTTTGACCTCGTGCGCCAGCGAAGCCGATAGCCCGGCTAGGGAACGCGCGGCGCCGCGCTGACTGTTGAATTCTCCCAACCGGCTGTTGAGACCGTGTTCACGCAGACTGACGATGGTCTGTCCCTCGGTATCGGGATTTGCTGCGATCTGAACATCGAAGGTACCGCCATGCAGCGGCGGTCTCAGACCCAGGGTCAATTCATGCTCGCGTAGGGAATGGCCGCCCCGGGCAACCAGAGCACAGAGATCGGACAGCGCCGAGCCCGGACCCAGAAGATCGTCCAGGGTGCGCCCGACAAGGTGGTGCCTGCTGGTGCCAAAGACCTGCTCGCTCGCACTGTTGGCCCAAAGGACGCTTTGCTCCCCGTCTAAGGCAAGCACGGCATCGGGCAGGATATCCAGGAGCGACCAACCATCGGCCAGCGAAGGCGCGGACGCGGTCTCTTTGAGCGAAACCACGCTCACGCCACAAGTGCCCGGAGCCCCTCAACGAAGGCCGCATCAATCACCGCAAAAACCGCATCCGGTTCTTCCAATCGGTTGAGTTCGCGCCGGAAGGTCGGATTGAGATCCATGGTCTCGTCACACCAGGCAAAATGCTTACGGAAACAGAGCACGCCCAGATGGATTCCATGGTGGGTGAGCATGCCGTCGAAATGTTCGCGCACGATTGCGTGAGAGCATCGCGCGCATCTTGCAGGCATGCAATATCGCCGTTGACCACGACAGGAATGTTCACGCGATCGGTGATATGCCGCACGAATGCCCAATCTGCCCTTCCGCTGTAAAGCTAGTTCCGGGTTCTGCCGTGGACCGTGACCATGACGATGCTGCGCGTCCCACCCCGAGCGCATCTTCAAGGTCACGTGGACGGAACTATTTTCCCCAATTTTTTCAATAATTTGCATAGCCAAATTCAGATCCTTTATGAGCGCAGATCCGGCATACCCGTTACAGACTTTCTTGGCTAGGCAGCCCATGTTGATATCGACGACCTCCGCGCCACGATTACATACCAGATACGCAGCCTGCCCCATGCTCTCGGGCTCGTTCCCGGCCAGTTGTAAGGCGCGCGGCGTCTCGTCGGGAGCGAATGTTCGTCGGGAGCGAACGTCGCCCGGCGGATCCCCCCGCGGAAATGCTCCAGAAGTTCACGGCTCACGACCATTTCGGAAAAGGCCAGTCCAACGCCCAAACGACACGCAACACGTCGAAACGCCATGTCGCTGATGTCCGGCAAGGGTGTCAGGAACACGAGGTTATCCAAGGCAACGGAACCGATGGAAATGGTCATTTTTTGAGCAACATTATGAATTGCCTAATTTATGGGCATCGTTACATGAACCGGCGACGTCAGGCAAGGTTTCAGCCGATGAGAACGTCCGACACGAACTTCACGCCGGGATAGGCGAGGCTGAGCAACAGATAGCCGATCAGGACTGCGCGCGCCGCCTTGCGACCGCGAATTCCCCATTGCTGCCGCACCCAAAGCAGGGCTGCGATCACGAGAAACCCGACTAGGGTAAGGAACGTCTTGTGGTTGAACTCCATCAAACTACCGTCCATGCCGTATTGCGCGCCCATGCCCGTGACGATGCCTGCAGCCAGGACGAGTTGGCCGGCAGTCAGGAGGCGGATTTCGAACTGCTCGCTGTCGGCCAGCGACGGCAGCGCGCGGGTCAGATGCGTGGGTTCGCGCCGCTTGATAGCGCGTTCCTGCGCCACCACGGCGGCACTGGCCACCGCCGCCAGGGTAAGAAAGACATAGGTTGTCACGGAAAGCGCGATATGAAGGCCGAACCAGGCCAAGGGTGCTGCGCCGTCCAGGCTGCGGACGGGCTCCTGGCTCCAAACGGCGGCAATCAGGGCGAGCAGCGCCAGATAGGGCGCCAGAAAGACGCCAAGGCGCCAGATCTCCGTCATGACGAGACAAAGGATCAGGAAGATCAAGAAGCAGGCCGCGACCGTGAGCCAGAGGGCAGAAGAAAAACCGGGGCTCCAGTGCGGCGCAAGCAAGGCGGCCGTCCACACCGTGCTGGCAAGTGCCGCCAAGCCGAAGGAAATCCAGAATACCGGGCCGCGCGTCTCATTCCCGCGTACGCTGAGCAAGGCAGCGGGGAGAATCAGCACAAATGCGCTCAAATGAGGCCAGATCGTTTGAACCATGACCATACTTAGAGCATTTTGCCTGCGAGCGTAAATGCGGGAAGGCGCCGAAACGGCATTCCGAAAAGCGCAACCAGGAGAAACAGGCGGTCGAAACCGAGATGATGGACGACATCGCAGTCATCCTTGTGGCCGCTGGACGCGGCGAACGCGCTGGCGCGGATCTGCCCAAGCAGTATCGTGACATCGCCGGCAAGCCCCTGCTCTGGTGGACCATTCAGGCACTCCGCGCCTGTGAAGGTCTGGATCCAATCCAGATCGTCTACAACCCGGAATTCGAGGATCGGCACCGGGCGTGCGTGGCCGGATTAGACCTACCTCCTCCGGTTGCCGGCGGGGCATCGCGCCAGGCATCGGTTCTTGCCGGTTTGGAAGTCCTGGCCGGACACGGCAGCGAATGCGTCATGATCCACGACGCCGCCAGACCCTTTGTCGATGAGACCCTGGTCGCAAGACTGCGCGCTGCCCTTTTGGAAGGGAGCGCAGGAGCTATACCGCTTGTTTCCCTGACGGATACCGTGAAGCGTTGCCGCCCCGGAGCGGTCGTTGAAACGCTTGACCGCACGGCGCTGGGCCGCGCGCAAACGCCACAGGCTTTCCGTTACGATGAAATCCTGCGGGCACATCGCGCTGCGGCGGACAAGGCACTCACCGACGATGCCGCCGTCGCCGAAGCTGCGGGATTGAAGGTTGCCGTGGTCGCGGGAGATGAAGGCAACATGAAGGTGACGACGCCGACAGACTTCGAGCTTGCAGCCCGTCGCCTTGGGCGATGCGAGACGCGAGTCGGTACAGGCTTCGATGTCCACGCCTTTGCTCCGGGCGATCACGTCATGCTTTGCGGCGTCAAGATCCCCCACGAACAGGCGCTCGACGGCGACAGCGATGCCGATGTCGGCCTGCACGTCCTGGTGAACGCCATGTTGGGTGCATTGGGTGAAGGCGATCTGGGCGTGCATTTCCCGGTCGGCGATCCGGCATGGAAAGACCGGCCGTCGCGTGATCTGGTCGAGGTCGCCTGCGAACTGATGGACAGAAACCAGGCCCGCCTGATCCATGCCGACATCACCCTGATCTGCCAGAAGCCGCGCCTGGCCAAACATCAGCCGGCCATGAGGCAGATGGTCGCCGAGCTGCTGGGCGTCCATCCGTCACGCGTGAACGTCAAGGTGACCTCGACCGATGGCCTGGGTTTCACCGGGCGCGGCGAAGGCATTGCCGGACAGGCCGCAGTGACTCTGGAAATGCCGGTGCCATGGCGCTGAAGGTCCGCAACAGGCGCCTGCCCGAAGGCACCAACGTCTGGGCACCCTATACGCTGATCTCGACATGGTTCGGGATCGGCCTGATCGGACCCGCGCCCGGTACCTGGGGTTCGGCAGCCGCCATTCCCCTGGGCGTGCTGCTTGCCCATGCGGGAGGTCCCTGGGTGATCGCGGCTGCGGCCGTCGTGATCTTTGTGGCTGGTCTCTTCGCCAGCCATCACCTCATCGGCACATTCCCCAAGGGCAGTGATTCGGACAACTCAGCGATTGTGGTCGACGAAGTCGCGGGGCAATTGATCGCGATGATCCCTGCCCTGCTCTCCCCGTCCCTGTGGATCGCTGCGTTTTTTCTGTTCCGCTTCTTCGACGTCACGAAACTGGGACCGACCGGCTGGCTCGAACGGCGGGTAAAGGGAGCGGCGGGTGTCATGATCGACGATATCGCAGCGGGTATCATGGCGGGACTGTGCGTCTGGGGCCTAGCGGCATTGGGGTTGGGCGATGTTTGGTGACGAGGTCAACCATCTGGCCGCCGACGTTCTGGACGGATGCCGTGCGCGGAAGCTGATGCTCGTAACCGCAGAGTCCTGCACCGGCGGCCTGATTGCCGGGGCCTTGACTGCGGTGCCGGGCTCTTCCGATGTCGTGGACCGGGGATACGTGACCTATTCCTACGAGGCCAAGGCCGAGATGCTGCGGGTCCCCAGGAATCTCATTGTCTATCCCGGTCGCGGCGCGGTAAGCGAGGACGTCGCACGCGCCATGGTCGAGGGCGCCCTTTCTTTGAACCCCGGCCGTCTCGCGGTGGCTGTGACCGGTGTGGCGGGACCAGGCAGCGACAGCCAGAAAAAGCCGGCGGGCTTGGTGCATATGGCCGCGGGATGCGGCGATCATATGCTGCACCGCGTCGAATCCTATGGCGATATCGGGCGGGAGGCGGTGCGTCTAGCCACCGTACGTGACGCGCTGGATCTCGTGCGCACGCTGCTCGACGCGCATGACGAAAAACACCGCCAGGCTACTTCTTGATCTTCGTCTTGAAGGTCTCCAGACGCAGCGGAGTCGACTTGCCGGCATTGATCAGCTCCGAAGAGCACGCTGTCACGACCACGATGCAGTCCATCTCGGCGCGCAGTTCGACGTGGTCGCCCGCGTTCGATATCGTGACACCATACTGGAAAGACCCGTCGGGGCGTGCGGCGTGTTCTGGAAGATGTTGACCGGATCGGGAATGTTCGCGTGGTCGACCCCTGCCCTCGCGATCGCCGCAAAATAGTTGTCGCGGCAATTGGGATGGTTCTTGTGGCCGCGTTTGAGGTAGAGTGCGTTGCAGCATGACGCGAACAGCATGTCGTGGAAGCTTGGCGACATGTCCTTCTTGAATGTCAGGATGGAACGGTCGCGGGTCGTCATGAAGACGCCGCCTAGTTCGGGAAACATGCGACCCGTCAGCATACGCGTGGTGGCAGCCGAGAGATATTCATCGTGGTCCTTTGTACTAATCGCCCAGACGTCGGCGGCCTGATGACCCTCGACATCCGTGATGCGGACCGTCATGCCCTTTTTTGCGTGGATAAACCCGTTCCCGAAGCCTGGAATCTCGGTGATCTCGACAGCCTTGGCCATGATGCTCTCCTTGTGCTTCACGCTGGTACGGATTCGCCCGACCCGGTTCCCGATCCATAAAGTTCGCGCGCGCGCTCTTCAAACGCCGCCACCATGCGGCGCACGGCTTCATGGAACAGAGCCCCGATGGTCTTCTGCAGAATGAACGACTTGAACTCGAAATCGATATCGAAATCCACAATGCAGCTGTCGTCGTCCTGGGGCAGGAACATCCAGCGGTTGCGCATATGCTTGAACGGACCGTCGGTGTAACGCACGTCAATCTGGCTTTTCGGGGTGAGACTTACTTCGGACGTAAACCGCTCACAAAAAACCTTGAAGCCGATCACCAGATCGGTCCAGAACACGTCGCCTTCGCAGCGGCGGATTCTGGCCGCCGTGCACCAGGGAATGAATTCCGGATATTTCTCGACATCGGCGACAAGATCGTAGAGTTGCTCTGCCGACCACGGCATCGCGCGCTGTTCGTGATGAGTAGGCATGTCAGACGGCGCCGGACTCGCGGCGTTCCTTCAGAATTGCAAAATCGCGGTCGGCGTGGTGGGAGGAGCGGGTGAGCGGGCTCGCGCTCACCATCAAGAACCCCTTGGCATAGGCTAGGCGTTCGAGTTTCTGAAACTCCTCAGGACTCCAGAAGCGGTCGACGGCATGATGGTGGGGCGTGGGCTGGAGATATTGTCCCATCGTGAGGAAATCGACGCCTGCCTCGCGCATGTCATCCATGACCTGGAGCACTTCGTCCTTGGATTCGCCCAACCCCACCATCAGGCCGGACTTGGTGAAGATCGAAGGGTCGACCTGTTTCACGGTCCACAGCAGATTGAGCGAACCGAAGTAGCGCGAACCGGGCCGGACCGAATGATAGAGGCGCGGCACGGTTTCCAGATTATGGTTGAAGACGTCCGGACGCGCACGGGCAACCCGTTCGGTTGATCCCTTCTTGCGCAGGAAGTCGGGGGTGAGAATTTCGATGGTTGTGCCGGGTGTCGCTTCGCGCAGGCGCTCGATGCACTCGACGAAATGCGCCGCACCGCCATCGCTCAGGTCATCGCGGTCCACGGAGGTCACGACGACATGGCGCAGGCCAAGGCCCTTTACGGTCTCGGCAAGACGGCGTGGTTCATCGGTATCGACCGGACGCGGCTTGCCTGTGGCGACATTGCAGAAGGTGCAGCCGCGCGTGCAGATGTCGCCCAAGATCATCACCGTGACGTGGCGCTCGGTCCAGCACTCGCCGATATTGGGACAGGCCGCTTCTTCGCAGACCGTGTTGAGGCCCGCGTTCTGAATCAGCTTGTTGGTCTTCGAAAACGCAGGCGAACCCGGGGCTTTGACGCGAATCCACGAGGGCTTGCGCACCGGCGCACTGGCCAGTTTCCAAGCCTTTTCGGGATGGCGTGGACGCTGTGTCGTGCCGTCGGTCGACTCGATGAGCGATACCTTGGTGATCTCGACGCTCCGCTTGGTTGCCTAGATATGGATGGCCCTGTCATAGGCCGCAAGCACCGCCTCGTGCATCATCTCCGACAGGGTGGGATGTGGGAAGACCGAGTGCATCAGCTCAATCTCGGTCGTCTCCAGGGTCTTGGCCACCGCATAGCCCTGAATCAGTTCTGTGACCTCTGCGCCCACCATGTGCGCGCCCAGAAGCTCGCTGGATTTGGCGTCGAACACCGTCTTGATCATGCCCTGATCGTCGCCCAGGGTGATCGCCTTGCCGTTACCGACGAAGGGGAAACGCCCAACCTTGATGTCATAGCCCGCGTCCTTGGCCTTTTCCTCACTCAAGCCGATGCTGGCAATCTGGGGACGGCAATAGGTGCAGCCTGGAATGTTCGTCACGGTCAGCGGCTCGACATGCTCGACCCCGGCGATTTTTTCGACGCAGATCACGCCTTCATGGCTTGCCTTGTGGGCAAGCCATGGCGGTCCGACCAAATCGCCAATGGCATAGACGCCGGGTTCACCGGTCTCCAACCACTCGTTCACGACGACATGACCTTTCTCGACCTTCACCGTGATGTCTTCCAAGCCGATGTTCTCGACATTTCCCGTGATGCCCACGGCAAGGATCACCCGTTCGACCTCAATCGTGCTTGCCTTGCCCTTGGCGTCCTCGATCTCGGCCTTGGCGCCAGCCTTGGAAATCTTCACGCCCTTCACCTTGGCTCCGGTCATCAGCTTCATGCCCTGCTTTTCGAAAGCCCTGTGCGCGAACTGCGCGATCTCGGCATCCTCGGCGGGGAGAATGCGGTTGACGACCTCGACCACGGTCACGTCGGCACCCATCTCGCGGTAGAAGCTGGCGAATTCGATACCGATCGCACCAGAACCAATCACCAGGATCGATTTGGGCATGGCCTCGGGCAACATGGCTTCCTTGTAGCTCCAGATGACCTTGCCGTCGGCCTTGATGTCGGGCAGATCGCGGGCGCGCGCGCCGGTCGCGAGCACGATGTGCCTGGCACTGATCTCGTCGATGTTTTTGTCGTCCTTGGCGATCTGCAGCTTGCCCTTACCGGCCAGGTGGGCCTCGCCGTCGAAGACCTGCACCTTGTTCTTCTTGAGCAGATGCCCCACGCCCTTGGAGAGCCGGCCCGCAACGTCGCGGCTGCGCTTCACGATGGCCTTGGCGTCAAAACCGATGTTGTCTACCTTGAGGCCGAAATCGGGAGCGTTCTTCATGAGGTGCATGACCTCAGCAGTACGCAGCAGCGCCTTGGTCGGAATGCAGCCCCAGTTAAGGCAGATGCCGCCCAAGTGTTCGCGCTCGACGAGCGCGGTTTTCATACCTAGCTGGGCCGCACGGATGGCCGCGACATAGCCTCCGGGACCGCCACCGACCACCACGAGATCAAAGCTGTGTTTTGCCATCGTTGCATCCCTCACAACAACATGGTGAGCGGATCTTCGATGAAGCCCTTGAACGCGGTTAGCAAGTTGGCGCCGATGGCGCCATCCACCACCCGGTGGTCGCAGGAAAGCGTCACGCTCATGACCGTTGCGACATCGAGCGCACCGTCCCGCACGATAGGACGCTGTTCGCCCGTGCCCACGGCGAGGATGCCGGCCTGGGGCGGGTTGATCACGGCATCGAACTGCTTGATGCCGTACATTCCCAGGTTGGAGATGCTGAACGTGCCGCCCTGGTATTCTTCCGGCGCCAGCTTGCCTTCGCGGGCGCGTTGGGCCAGCTCCTTCATCTCGTTGGAGATGGCCGCGAGGCCTTTCTGATCGGCATCGCGCACGACCGGCGTGATGAGACCGCCTTCGATCGCTACGGCGATGGCGACATCGATCGCCTTGTAGCGGCGGATCGCCTTGCCCGCCCACTCGGCATTGGCATCGGGCGTCTTGCGTAATGCAAGCGCCAGGGCGCGGATGACGAAATCGTTGACCGAAATCTTGTAGTCGTCGCTGCGGCCGTTAAGATCCTTGCGCATGGCAATCAGGCTGTCGATCCCGCAATCGACCGTGAGGTAGAAGTGCGGGATGGTCTGTTTTGCTTCCCGCAGACGCTCGGCAATGACCCGGCGCATGTTGGAAACCTTGATTTCCTCGAACTCGTGGTCGCCCTCGGGCGCGGTGTCCGTCGAGGCCTTCTCCTTTTTCTCCGCGGGAGCCGCGTTGGACTTCGCCTTCGCTCCGCTACCCGGCTCCAGGGCCTCCTCAACATCGCGCTTGATAATGCGGCCGTGGGGGCCGGAACCTTCGATGTCGCCAAGATCCAATCCGGCCTGTTTCGCCATGCTGCGGGCGAGCGGACTCGCCTTGACGCGGCCGTCGTCGCTCTTTTCCGAAAACGTCTTCGCGTCAGACTTCTTCGATTCCTTGTCGCCCTTCTTTTCTTCCTTGTCAGGTTTGGAAGAACCGCCACCGGTGTCCGCACCTTCGAGCGCGCTTTCGTCCTCGCCCTCTTCCAAAAGGAGCGCGATGACCTCGTTGACGGCAACATCGTCGGTGCCTTCGGACACTAGGATCTTGCCTACCTTGCCTTCATCGATGGATTCGACTTCCATCGTGGCCTTGTCTGTTTCGATCTCGGCGAGAATATCGCCGGACAAGACATCGTCGCCCTCTTTGACCAGCCAACGCGCAAGCGTGCCGGCCTCCATGGTAGGCGAAAGCTGGGGCATCGTGATCTTAATCGGCATCGGCGTTCTCCCGGACGAAACGGCTTAGTCGTCGACATAGCAGACCGCTTTGCCCGCTTCGATGATCTGTTCGACCTGCGGCAAGGCGGCGTGTTCCAGGTTGGCGGCATAGGGCAGCGGGGCATCGACTGCGTTCACGCGCCGAATCGGCGCATCAAGCAGGTCAAAGCCCTGTTCCATGATCACCGCGGTGAGTTCCGCACCGATTCCAGCAAAGGCCCAGCCTTCCTCGACCGTCACCATGCGGTTCGTCTTGGAAAGCGATTCGATAACCGTTTTGGTATCCATCGGGCGGATCGTGCGCAGGTTGATAACCTCCGCCTCAATCTCGTCCTCGGCCAGTTTTTCAGCCGCCTGGAGGGCCTTACCCAACATGATGGAATAGGAGACGATCGTAACGTCTCCGCCTTTCCGCTCGACCTTGGCCTTGCCGATAGGAACCAGAAGGTCCTCGTCATCGGGCAGATCGAAGGTCTGGCCGTAGAGGATCTCGTTTTCCAGGAAGATCACGGGGTTGGGATCGCGAATGGCCGATTTCAGGAGTCCCTTCGCATCCTCGGCTGAGAACGGTGCGATCACCTTCAGGCCGGGCACGTGGCCGTACCAGCTTGCGTAATCCTGCGAGTGCTGTGCCGCGACGCGGGCTGCCGCACCGTTGGGACCGCGGAACACGATGGGGCAATGCACCTGCCCGCCAGACATATAGAGCGTCTTGCCAGCGGAATTGATGATCTGATCCATCGCCTGCATGGCGAAGTTGAACGTCATGAATTCGGTGATCGGCCGCAGACCGGCCATGGCCGCGCCCACCGAGAGGCCGGTGAAGCCGTGCTCGGTGATCGGCGTATCGACGACACGCTTGTCGCCGAATTCTTCCAAGAGACCCTGGCTGATCTTATAGGCGCCCTGATACTCGGCGACTTCCTCGCCGATCAGAAAGACATTCTCGTCACGCCGCATCTCTTCAGCCATGGCGTCGTGCAGGGCGTCGCGTACCGTGATATCAGCCATCGTCATCTCCTCCGGCCGCCTCGGGCACGGTGTCGCCGCCCGCCTTTATAGCTTGGGCATCGACGTCATCGGGATTGGGTTTGGTCTCAATATCCTAGACATAGATGTCGGTCATGAGTTCCGAAAGATCGGGCTCGGGACAGGACTGGGCGAATTCGGCCGCCTCGGCGACCTCGCTTTTGATCTCCTTGTCGATCTTCTTGAGTTCGTCGTCATCGGCGAGGCCGCGTTCGGTGATCGTCGCACGCAGATGATCGATGGGATCGTGTTCGGTGCGCATTTTCTGCACTTCGTCCTTGGTCCGGTACTTCGCCGGATCGGACATCGAATGGCCACGGTAACGGTAGGTCTGCATCTCGATCAGGATCGGCCCCTTGTCCGAGCGGCAATGTTCGACCGCCTCATGGGAAGCGGCATAGACCTTCTCTACGTCCATGCCGTCGACTTGCATGCCCGGGATGCCGAAGGCCTCGCCACGATGGCAAAGTTCGGTGCCGGCCTTCGCGCGTTTGATCGACGTGCCCATGGCGTACTGGTTGTTTTCCACAACGAACACGACGGGCAGCTTCCAGAGGCTTGCCATGTTGAAGGTCTCGTAGACCTGTCCCTGATTGGCGGCGCCTTCGCCGAAGTAGGTCAGTGTGACATTCTTGGTTTCCTGGTATTTCTGGGCAAAAGCGATGCCCGCGCCCAAGGGCACTTGTGCGGCGACGATGCCGTGGCCACCATAGAAGCCCTTCTCCAGATCAAAGATGTGCATGGAGCCACCCTTGCCTTTGGAGATGCCGCCCGACCGGCCGGTCAGTTCGGCCATCACGGCCTTGGGGTCGACGCCGCGTATGAGCGCGTGACCATGGCAACGGTAGCTGGTGATGACCGCGTCATCAGGCCCGATCGCGTCGTTCATGCCGACGACCACGGCTTCCTGGCCGATGTAGAGGTGGCAGAAGCCGCCGATAAGGCCCATGCCGTACATCTGGCCGACCTTCTCCTCGAAGCGCCGGACCAGAAGCATCTGGCGGTAAAAATTCAGGAGTAGATTGCCGTCCAACTTGGGCGGGGCTGCGTCATCTTTGCCTGCAGTGTCGCGGAACGTTTTCTTCGTCTTCGCTGCGGCACGGGCCATATGCAATCCCCCTTGGATGGGTCGGCGTCTCCGCCGTTCCCGATCAACCTATGGACGCGCTGCTGGCTTTGCAAGAAATCAGAAGTAACAGGGTTGTCAAGATTGAAGGATAAATCCCAAAAGGAGGGATTTATCCTAATAGTCGGCTGATCCGCTGTTGACGCGCATCACCACAACATCGTCGGGATGGGCGAGATTAAGCACCAGACGAACCTGCTCATCAAGCATGTCCCGGTCGAGGCTCTGTGGACGCAGCAGGGCGACATGACGTTCGAGCAGAGCCTCTTCGGCCTGGGCAACCTGCAGATCGATTTCTGCCTGGGCGGTCTGACGCTCGAGCGAAATCAGGGTCATGATCCCCCGTTCGCCCTGGATCGCGTGATATCCGAAATAGACGACCGCGCACACGCCAAGAAGCGTTGGAAAGGAACGCCTGGAAGTCCAGAAAAGATCACGCAAATACCGCATGACCTGAAGTGAATCATGAACTGCCTTAGCCCGTCAATAAAAACCTCGTCATTTCATGACTTTGTCATGATTCCCGAAGGCCTGAGTCAAGCTTGCAGCTCTAACTGCCGCCCTGGAGGAACGCGCCGAAGCCAGGATAGGCCGCGGCATCGCCCAATTCCTCCTCAATGCGCATGAGACGGTTGTACTTCGCCGTGCGGTCCGAGCGCGACAGCGAACCGGTCTTGATCTGGCCGCCACCGGTCGCGACCGCGAGGTCGGCAATGGTGGTATCCTCGGTTTCACCGGAGCGATGGGACATCACCGTGGCAAATCCGCCGCGGTGAGCCACTTCCACGGTTTCCAGCGTCTCTGTGAGCGTGCCTATCTGGTTGATCTTGACGAGCACGGCATTGGCCGCGCCCTGCTCCAGCCCATCGGCGACACGGCTGGGATTGGTGACAAAGAGATCATCGCCAACCAATTGCACGCGGTCGCCTAGGGCGTCGGTCATGGCCTGCCAGCCCTCCCAATCGTCCTCGGCCAGCCCGTCTTCAATGGACACGATGGGATAGCTCTCAAGCAGACCATCATAAAGCACGATCATGGCCTCGGCACTGAGCGTCTCGCCGGCGCCTGCCATGACATATTGACCGTCCTTGAAAAATTCAGTGGAGGCCGTGTCGAGCGCCAGAGCCACATCATCTCCCGGCTTGCGGCCGGTGGCTTCAATAGCGCGCATCAGCAGATCAAGCGCCTCACGGGTCGAGCTGAGGTTGGGTGCGAAACCGCCCTCGTCTCCGACATTGGTCGAAAGACCCTGATCGGAAAGGGTTTTCTTCAGGGCCTGGAAGACTTCCGCACCGGCACGCAGGGCCTCACCAAACGATTCTGTGCCGGCAGGCACAATCATGAATTCCTGGAAGTCGAGTGCATTGTCGGCGTGCGCCCCGCCATTGATCACGTTCATCAGCGGGACGGGCAAACGCCGTGCATTGAGGCCGCCGACATGGCGGTAGAGCGGCAGCAGGGCGTTCTCGGCAGCGGCACGCGCCACAGCGAGACTGACGCCCAACGCGGCGTTCGCACCAAGACGACCCTTGTTCTCCGTGCCGTCGAGACCGATGAGCGCGCGGTCGATGGAGAACTGGTCATCGGCGTCCATACCGCCTAGCGCATCGAACATCTCTCCATTCACCGAATGAAGAGCTTTTAGGACTCCCTTTCCGGCGTACCGGTCGGCATCGCCATCGCGCAGTTCCGCCGCCTCGTGGGTACCGGTCGATGCGCCCGAGGGTACGGCGGCGCGTCCGACGGCTCCCGATTCCAGGACCACATCGACTTCGACCGTGGGATTGCCCCGGCTGTCGAGAATTTCGCGTGCATGAATGTCGACAATGGCGGCCATGAGCCCTGCCCTTTCTTTACATTCGTCTGATTACGTCGTGAACAGATCAGCCAGCAGGGTTCAGGTATTCCGCCCATTCTCCTTGGTCAAGGAGTCGTATGCCATGAGGCGTCGCAAAAGGTCCGGCATCTGATTGAGCGGCACCATGTTGGAACCGTCCGAGGGCGCACTGTCGGGATTTTCGTGGGTCTCCATGAACACGGCGGCCACGCCCACCGCCACGGCGGCACGGGCCAGAACCGGGACGAACTCGCGCTGGCCGCCGCTGGAGTCGCCGCGCCCGCCGGGCTGCTGGACGGAATGGGTCGCATCGAAAACCACGGGCACACCGTCACGCGCCAGTTCCGGCAGTGCGCGCATGTCCGAAACAAGCGTGTTGTAACCAAAACTCGCACCGCGTTCGGTGACAAGGGCGTTGGGATTGCCAGAATCAAGGATCTTGGCGACGACGTGGGTCATGTCCCAGGGCGCGAGGAATTGGCCTTTCTTGACGTTGACGGCCTTACCGGTCTTTGCGGCCGCAACCAACAGGTCAGTCTGACGGCATAGAAAGGCGGGGATTTGCAGGACATCCACCGCGTCGCCGACGGCTGAACACTGTTCACGTTCGTGCACGTCGGTCAACACGGGACAGCCAAGCGCATCGTGCACGTCGGCCAGAATGCGAAGGCCTTCGTCCATGCCGAGACCCCGGCCGGCACTCAGGCTGGTGCGGTTCGCCTTGTCGAAAGAGCTCTTGTAGATCAGCCCAAATCCGAGATCGCGGCTCATGCCAACCAGACGCTCTGCCGTCTGGAGGGAGTGATCGCGGCTTTCGATGGCGCAGGGACCGGCGATGATCGCAAGCGGCAGGTCGTTGCCGACGGCGACCTCGCCGAGCTGGACATGGCGGTGTTGGGTCATGGTTCCTCAGACAAGCCGCGACTGGGTCACGGCAGCTTCGACAAACGAGGCAAAGAGAGGATGTGGGTCGAACGGCTTCGACTTGAATTCCGGATGAAACTGGACGCCGACAAACCAAGGATTGTCGTTAAGCTCAATGATTTCGGGCAAGCGGCCGTCAGGCGAAAGTCCGGCAAACGTCATGCCATGGGATTCAAGGGTGTCACGAATGTTGACGTTGACCTCATACCGATGGCGATGCCGCTCGCTGATCCGGGCTCCGCCGTAAATGGCTGCGACGCGGCTGTCCGGCACAAGATCGCACTCGTAGGCGCCAAGACGCATGGTTCCGCCAAGATCGCCATCGGCCCCGCGCGTCTCCAGCTTGTTTCCGCTGGCCCACTCGGTCATCAGACCCACGACGGGATTATCACAGGGACCGAACTCGCTGGAAGAAGCGTTTTCGACACCGGCCAGATTGCGCATCGCCTCGATCACCGCCATCTGCATGCCGAAACAAATCCCGAAATAGGGAATATGCCGTTCACGCGCGAAGGTGACGGCTGCTATCTTGCCTTCCGAGCCGCGCTCCCCAAAGCCACCGGGTACGAGAATGCCGTGCACAGACTCAAGGTGGTTGACGGCATCCTCGCTCTCGAAGATTTCCGAATCGATCCAGTTGACGTTGACCTTCACCTTGTTGGCGATACCGCCGTGGGCCAGCGCCTCGGCCAGCGATTTGTAGGTGTCGGCAAGACCGGTATATTTGCCGACGATGGCGATGGTGACCTCGCCCTCGGGATGGCGGACGTTCTCGGCGATCTGACGCCAGGTGCCAAGGTTCGGGCCGCGCTGGTCGGTGATGCCGAATGCCGCAAGCACTTCCTGATCCAGACCGGCGTCGTGATAGGCCATCGGCACCTGATAGATTGTGTCGACGTCGAGGGCCGGGATAACCGCGGATTCGCGTACGTTGCAGAACAGCGCGATCTTGCGGCGGTCGCATTCTGGAATTTCGTGCTCGGACCGGCAAACCAGAATGTCGGGCTGTAGGCCGATGGAACGCAGTTCCTTGACCGAATGCTGAGTCGGCTTGGTTTTGAGCTCGCCGGCAGCCTGGAGATAGGGCACTAGCGTGTGATGAATGAGGATCGCGTGGCGGTGGGGCAATTCCTGCACCATCTGACGCATGGCCTCGAAGAACGGCAGTCCCTCGATGTCGCCGACCGTGCCGCCCACCTCGCACAACACAAAGTCGGCATCGCCCGTATCGGCCTGGATATACTTCTTGATGACGTCGGTGACATGCGGGATGACCTGCACTGTACCGCCCAGGTAATCGCCACGCCGCTCGCTCGCCAGCACGTCCGAATAGACCCGTCCGCTAGTGACTGTATCGGTCTTGCGGTTGGGGACGCCGGTGAAACGCTCGTAATGCCCCAGGTCCAGATCCGTCTCGGCACCGTCATCGGTGACGAAGACCTCACCGTGCTGATAGGGGCTCATGGTTCCGGGATCGACATTGAGATAGGGATCGAACTTGCGCAAACGCACGCTGTAGCCGCGGGCTTGGAGCAAAGCTCCCAAGGCTGCGGTCGTAAGACCCTTACCTAGCGAGGAGACCACGCCACCGGTGACGAAAATGTACCGTGCCATGAGTGATTAACCTATCACAGGCACACGCCGATCCAATGGAGTCTTGGGCGCTGGAGGGGCGAAGTCTGTGGAAGAATGCGGTTTTTCGCCGCAGACGGTCATTCCGCGACCGGAACGCTGGGACCGCTTTCCTCGGTCATGATCTCTACCGCGGCGGGTACGTGCAGTCCCTCGACGATCGAGCGGCTGCTGGTGGAGTCAGAAACCAGCATGCTGAGGATAAGGCTGGAAGCAAAGAAAAGCGCAGCGACAATCGCCGTTGCCCGCGTCAGCAGATTGGCCGTGCCGCGCGCCGACATCAGTCCTGACATGCCGCCGGCCCCGCCACCGCCTCCACCGCCACCCATGCCAAGGCCACCGCCCTCGCTGCGCTGCAGCAGAACAAGCCCGACAATGGAAAGGGCAAGCAAGACATGCATGATGACAAGGGTCGTCTGCACGGGAACCCATGAAGTGGTTGCAATGACACTCAATCCGCGCGCATTTGCGCCAGACGGCGAGCGTTTAGCACAGGCAACGATGGAGCGCCATAGCCCGGCGGCGCCGCGCGCGGAAACCCTCAAGCAGACTTGCTGGCTTCGACAATGGCCCAGAACTCATCGGACTTGAGACTGGCGCCGCCGACAAGCGCGCCGTTGACATGGGGAACAGCGAGCAGTTCCTGCGCATTGCTGGCATTGACCGAGCCGCCGTAAAGCAGACGCACGCCTTCACCCTCCTCCGCCATGGCATCCTTCAACTCGCCACGGAGAAGTTCATGAATATCCTCGACATCGCCGGGCGTGGCGGTATTGCCCGTGCCGATAGCCCAGACCGGCTCATAGGCGATCACGGTATTCCCAGCGGTTGCATCGGCCGGGAGAGAGTCCGCCAGCTGGGTCGAGACCACGTCACGCGCCCTGCCCTCCTCGCGCTCCGCAGCACTCTCGCCAAGACAGACGATAGCAACCAGACCCGCGCGATGCGCGGCTGAAGCCTTGGCGGCGACAAGCGAATCGGTTTCTCCGTGATCGCGTCTGCGTTCGGAATGCCCCACGATGACGTTCGTACAGCCCAGGTCGGCCAGCATCGCGGCTGCCACATCGCCCGTGTAGGCGCCGGAATCCTCGGCATGGCAATCCTGGCCGCCCAGAGCAATGGAAACGTCCGCAAAAACGCCAGAGAGACCCGCAATCAGCGTGGGCGGCGGGCAGACAAGAACGTCGCACGGCAGCCCGCCCTGCGCCTTGGTGCAAAGCGCCTTGGCCCACTCATGGGCGTCTTCGCGAAGCCCGTTCATCTTCCAGTTTCCGACGACCAGCGAGCGCATGCGTGAATTCCCTCTTCCTGCTCCATCACTGCCTTGCTATCATGCCGGATCAATGCTGTGAAACCACGGATTTTCTCGAAGCCTGGCCGGTTGCCACAGGTACACCCTACCCATAAAATGTGCGCCCTTTCCCCTGAGCTCCCGAAAAGCTGAGACACGGACCCATCATGCTGACGAGAATGCGCAAGGGGGCCTCCTCGTGGCCCGCAAAAATCCTTCTGGGTGTGATCGCTCTTAGCTTCGTCAGTTGGGGCGTGGGCGACATCTTCATCAACCGTGGCGAGTCACGCGTTGCCGAAGTGGGCAACACCGAGGTCGACATTCGCGACCTCCAGCTTGCCTATCGCAGCCAGGTACAGCCCCTGCAGAATTCGGGCATTGCCGTCGAACCTGGATCGGAGCTTTCCCAGGCGATGGCGCGCTTGGCGCTCGACCAGCTTATCCTGGACAAGCTGAAGACTAAAGCGGCGCGCGACTTGGGCATCACGATCAATGCCGAAACGCTACGTGCCGACATTGCCGGCAACGGCGCCTTCTTCAACGAGGCCGGCATTTTCGATCCGGCAGTGTTTTCCGGCGTGCTGGCGACCAATGGACTCAGCGAGGAGCATTATCTCGCCATTCTTTCCAGCCAGATCAGCGAAGGCCAGTTCTTCAACAGCATCGGTGCGGCCCCTCCGCCGCCGTCCACGCTGATCGAGAACGTGTTCCGCCACCGTACCGAACAGCGTGTGGTCGAATTGGAGGCCATTCCCAACGACAGGCTAGTCCCCATCCCCGAACCCGAAGGGGGCGACCTCAAGGCATTTTACGAAGCCAATCTGGAGCGCTATCAAGCACCCGAATACCGGTCGGCCGACTATTTGCTGGTCTATCCCAGCGACCTCGTCGGAACCGTGGAAGTTACCGAAGAAGAGATCCTTGCCGCCTATGACAGCACGCCCGGCACCTGGACGGATCCCGAGCTGCGCCGGCTGCAGCAGATTCCTTTCGAGACCGAAGAGGAGGCCAGAGCCGCCTTTGTGGAAATCCAGGAAGGGACGGATTTTGCCCAAGTGGGCTTCGATGCCGCGGGTCTTGAGTCCGAGGACCTGGATTTGGGCTGGTTCACCCGAAACGATCTCTTCGGCGATCTTGGTGAACCGGTCTTCGCGGTCCAGGAAGGCGACGTTGTCGAGCCCCTTGCCTCACCGCTTGGCGGCTGGTTGCTGTTCCGCGCGGCAGAGGTCAAGCCAGCCGATGTTACGCCCTTTGAGGACGCGCGTGAAACGATCGAGAACGAACTGCGCCTTCGCGAGGCACGCGACGCCATGTTCGGTCTAGCCAACGAACTTGATGACCACATCGCGGTTGGCCAGACCGTCCGTGAAACCGCTCAGGCACTGGACCTGAAAGTGGAAACGGTTGAGCGCATCGGTCCCGACGGCACACCCGAAGACGTCATGTTATTGCAGATCATCCCCACGGTGCCGGGCTTTCTGGACGAAGTGTTCTTAGGTGAGCTCTACTTCCCCTCGACCGTCATCGAAACAGGAGACGGTGGACTGCTGGTGATCGAGGTGACGGAGATCGACCACGGACGCCTGCGCGATTTCGAAGAAGTCGAAGAGCTTGTGCTCCAAGACTGGCAACATGAAGAACTTGCCCGACGGGCACGCGAAGCTGCCATGGAAATCGCGGGCAATGTCGGCTCGTTCGACGATATTAAGGAAGCGTTCGGTGAGACCGGCGCGTACTTCGAGGATATCGCCACGTTCACGCGGACACAGACCCCCGAACTCGACAACGTCGGCTTCGAAACGGTGACCGCGATCTTCGAAGCAGATGCCAGCGCCATCGTCGTAAGTCCGTCCATCGACAACGAGGCTCAAGTCGTTGCCCGTATTCTCGATATCGTGGAATCCGATGGACAGCTCGACCCCGAAGCCCATCAATTGGTCTCGAACTCCATAACCAACGGGATGATCTCCGACGTCATCGACCAGAACAGCGCGTCGATGTACGACGCAACCTCGATCGAAATCGATCAGCGCCTGCTCGATACCTATTTCTAAGATGACTCACTACTTTCTAAGATGACTCACTACGCGCCCGACACCGACGCCTTCGAGGCGCGTTACCGCGAGAACCGGCCCCAGGTCGTATGGACTAAACTGGTTGCAGATTTGGAGACGCCCGTTTCGGCCATGCTGAAGCTTGCAAACGGACAGCCCAACAGCTTCCTGCTGGAATCGGTCGAAGGCGGCGCCATTCGGGGGCGTTACTCGATCATCGGCCTGAAGCCGGACCTGATCTGGCACTGCACGGACGACCACGCGGAGATCAACCGGCAGGCGCGTTACGATGCCGGCGCCTTCGTCGCAGAGGATGTGGGCGCCATCGAGTCTCTCAAACGGCTGGTTCGCGAATGCCATATCGAGGTGCCCGACAAACTGCCGCCCATGGCCGCCGCGCTAGTCGGCTATACCGGATACGAAATGGTCCGGCTGATGGAGAAACTGCCTACCGACAAGGAACGGACCATCGATGTTCCCGACGGCCTGCTGATCCGACCAACCATCATGGCGATCTTCGACAACGTCGCCGATGAAGTCACCGTGGTCACGCCGGTTTGGCCCAGCTCTGACGTCAGTGCGCGTGCGGCCTATTCCAGGGCATGCGAACGGCTGTCAGACGTGATGGCCGATTTCGACCGCAACATTCCCCACGGCGAGGAAATCGCCCGAGACATGGACATGGGCGAGGCTGTCTCGAACACGCCGCACGAGCGATTTCTGGAAATCGTCGGGACAGCGAAGGATTACATCAACGCAGGCGATGCCTTTCAGATCGTTCTGTCGCAGCGCTTCGACATTCCTTTCACATTGTCGCCACTGGCCTTTTATCGCGCACTGCGGCGCGTGAACCCCTCCCCGTTTCTGTTCTATCTCAATTTCGGAGATTTTTCGGTCGTGGGTTCCAGTCCGGAAATTCTCGTCAGGGTGCGCAACGGACGCGTGACCATCAGGCCGCTTGCGGGAACCCGCAAACGCGGCGCTGACAAAGCTGGGGACGAAGCGCTGCGTGAGGAATTGCTGACAGACCCCAAGGAGCGCGCCGAGCACCTCATGCTGCTCGACTTAGGCCGCAACGATGTTGGGCGCGTGGCGAATGTCGGCACGGTCAAAGTCACCGAACGCTTTCAGATCGAATATTATAGCCACGTCATGCACATCAGTTCGAACGTCGAGGGCGAGCTCAACCCCGATTACGATGCCATCGATGCCATTGTCGCCGGTTTCCCAGCCGGCACCGTGAGCGGCGCGCCCAAGGTGCGGGCCATGGAAATCATCGACGAATTGGAAACCGACCGGCGCGGTGTCTATGGCGGCGCGATCGGCTACTTCTCGGCCAATGGCTCCATGGATACATGCATCGCCCTGCGCACCGCCATCATCAAGGATGGTGTTCTGCACGTGCAGGCCGGTGCGGGCGTGGTTACTGACAGCGACCCGGAATCCGAACACCAGGAATGCCGCAACAAGGCCCGCGCGCTGTTGCGCGCCGCCGAGGAAGCAGTCCGCTTTTCAGGTCGTGGTGGCATGAACCGCTGATCAGTCGACGGCCGATTGCGTCAGCAGGGTCTCGTTACGGTGGACAATGGAACTGGCCGGGGCGAGCTAATAGCCGCGAGCCTGGACGTTGGGGATCCATTCGGCCAGAAGGTTGGCGGGCATCTCATGGGGATAACCGATGCTAAGAACGACGGCGGCCCGCCCTGGGGGCAACAGAATGCCGAGCACGCCGGAGAGACGTGTTGTCCTCGTCGCCACACCTTCACGCCGCCAAATCTTGAGCCCAGAAAACTTCATAGCGCGCAGTCTTTGCCGTTTGCTGGCTTGATGTAAAGTCGCAGTTGCCCGATTGTTCCGCCTCCGCGCTGTCGTTATGCTGCCGCCCTGCCGGTTTGGCGGCCGTGTTATTGAGGATTAAGACGATGCTGGTGTTGATCGATAATTACGACAGCTTCACTTACAACCTTTGGCATTACCTGGGCGAACTAGGTGCCCAAACCAAGGTTTTTCGCAACGATGCGGTGGCGGTCGATGACCTCATGGACATGGGCCCCGAAGGTATCATCATATCTCCGGGTCCCTGCGATCCCAACCGCGCCGGCCTCTGTCTGGAACTGGTCGCGCGCTGCGCGAAGGAAGCCATGCCGCTGATGGGCGTATGCCTGGGCCATCAGTCGATCGGGCAGGCCTTCGGCGGCGCCATCGAACGCTCGCCGCTGCCGATGCATGGCAAGGTCTCCGACGTGAAGCACGACGGAAACGGTGTCTTCGAACAGCTTCCCAGTCCGCTGCGCGCCACGCGTTACCATTCCCTGACCATCGCGCCCGGGTCGATTCCCGACTGTCTGGAAGTCAATGCGCAATCCGACGATGGCGTCATCATGGGCGTGCGCCACCGGGAACTGCCGATCCACGGCGTGCAGTTCCACCCAGAAAGCATCGAGTCCGAGCACGGTCACGCCATGCTGCGTAACTACCTCCGCGAAACCAAGAGCGGAGCAGCCACATGAGCGAAGCCTCACGAGACCTCAAGCCGTTCGTCATCCACGCCGCGAGCGGAAAACCTCTTGATGCAGACGAAGCATCCGAGGCGTTCGGCATCATCATGTCGGGTAAGGCAACGCCATCGCAGATCGGAGGATTTCTGATGGCTCTGGCCATGCGCGGCGAAACCGTGGACGAAATCACCGGCGGCGCCCGGGCCATGCGCGCCAAGATGCATGCCATGTCCGCGCCCGAGGGCGCCATGGACATTGTGGGAACCGGCGGTGACGGCAAAGGCACACTCAACATCTCCACGGCCACGGCCATTGTCGTTGCAGGCTGCGGTGTCACGGTCGTCAAGCACGGCAACCGCAAAGCTTCGTCGCAGTCGGGCACGGCTGACGTGTTCGCGCTTTCGGGCGTCGATCTGGACGCGGACTATGACGTCGTCCAGCGTGCCATCGACAAAGCCGGCATCGGTTTCATGATCGCGCCGCGCTATCACAGCGCCATGCGCCACGTCATGCCGACCCGTGTCGAGCTTGGCGCGCGCACGATCTTCAATCTTCTGGGGCCGCTCTCAAACCCCGCGAGCGTGAAGCGTTATCTGCTCGGCGTCTTTGCCGCGGAATGGGTCAAACCGGTGGCCCGGGTGCTGGGCGAACTGGGGGCGGAGCGAGCCTGGGTTGTCCATAGCGGCGACGGTTGCGATGAGCTCACGCTCTCTGCCGAAAACACCGTGGCCGTCCTGGAAAGGGGCAAGGTCACCATGAAAACCCTGAAAAGCGGCGAAGCGGGGCTGCCGCACCATGATTTTTCCGAGATCCTGGGCGGTTCGCCCGAACACAACGCGAAAGCCCTGGCTGACCTGCTTGACGGCGCATCAGGCGCCTATCGCGACACAGTGCTATTTAACGCTGCGGCAGCCCTCGTCGTCGCGGAAAAGGCGGACGATCTCGAGGCCGGTGCCGCCATGGCACAAACCTCGATCGACAGCGGAGCGGCCAGGGAAAAGCTGCAGCTTCTGGCCGCCATCACGTCGGGCACGGCATGAGCGATATTCTCGCCAGAATCTGCGCGGACAAGGCCGATCACGTCGCGGCCTGCATGCGTGAACGCCCCTTTTCCGACCTGGAAGCACGGGCCCGAACCATGACGCCGCCTTTGGGATTTGCGCAAAGCCTGCGGCGTGCCAGTGCGGAAGGGTTTGGGCTGATCGCTGAAATCAAGAAGGCTTCGCCCAGCGCGGGCGAAATCCGTGCGGATTTCGATCCCGCGGAAATCGCACGGGCCTATCGGAACGCGGGCGCGGCCTGTCTTTCGGTACTAACCGATCGGCCCTACTTCCAAGGCCAGGATTCGTTTGTACTGGAAGCACGCGCCAGATCAAAATTACCGTGCCTTCGCAAGGACTTCATGATCGACCCTTACCAGGTACTTGAAGCACGTACGATCGGCGCGGACTGCATTCTGGTCATCATGGCCGCGGTCGAGGATGTCCTTGCGGCGGAGTTGACCGACTGTGCCGGCGATCTGGGCATGGACGTGATGGTCGAGGTGCATAATCTTGAGGAACTTGATCGGGCCCTAGCCCTACCCGCCAAGCTGATCGGTATCAACAACCGCAACCTGAAGACCCTTTCCGTGGATCTCGCGACCACCGAAGAACTTGCACCCCATGTGACGGGCGACCGCGACATCGTATGTGAGAGCGGGCTGAAAACCCATGACGATCTGGTACGCATGGAGCGTTGTGGCGCCAGGCGCTTCCTGGTCGGCGAGCACCTGATGCGCCAGAACGACATTGAGGCCGCGACGCGCACGCTTCTGGGCACCGCAAGCGAAGCACGGCAAAGCGCATGAACAACCGCCTGACCCATCTGGATGATGACGGCCGGGCGCACATGGTCGATATTTCCGAGAAGGACATCACCGGACGCATTGCCGTCGCGCAGGGTCGCATCACGATGGCGCCCGAAACGCTGGCGCTGATCGTCAATGGCAAGGCTCCCAAAGGCGATGTGCTGGCCGTTGCACGGATCGCAGGCATCATGGCGGCCAAACGTACCCCCGATCTCATCCCGCTGTGCCACCCGCTCAGCCTTTCGTCGGTGACTATAGAGCTTGAGCCCAACGAGAGCGCGGCTGCCATCGACATCCGCGCGACCTGCAAGCTCAAAGGGCGCACGGGTGTGGAAATGGAGGCGCTGACCGCCGTTTCGGTGGCCGCCCTGACGATCTATGACATGTGCAAGGCCGTGGACCGCAAGATGATCATCGGCGAGATACGTCTGATGCACAAGTCCGGCGGCAAGTCCGGCACCTATTAGCGCGAACCATGATCCCCGTCGACGAGGCGCGCAGCAGGATCATTGGCACGTTTTCCCGCCTGCCTGCCGAACAGATCGCTATTTCCGAGGCATCCGGTCGTGTTCTGGCCGAGGGCATCGTCTCGCGTATCACCAAGCCGCCGCATCCGGTCTCGGCCATGGACGGCTATGCGGTGCGGGCAGCTGATATAGCAGATGTCCCGGCTTCGCTGAAAGTCGTGGGCGAAGCGCCGGCAGGAGGTGCTTATGGAAGCATCCTGCAGCCGGGTGAAGCGGTCCGAATCTTCACTGGCGGACCGGTTCCCGATGGCGCCGATGCCATCATCATCCAGGAAAACACCGAACGCGACGGCGAGACGGTCACGGTCAACGAAAGCGTTGCCAAGGGCCGGCACGTGCGGCGCAAGGGCCTTGATTTCATCGCCGGCGATGCCGGCCCACCGGCCGGACGCAGACTAGGGCCGCGCGAAATCGGATTGATCGCAGCGATGAACGTGCCTTGGCTCAAGGTGACGCGCCGCCCGCGTATCGCCATTCTGGGCACCGGCGACGAGATCGTCATGCCGGGCGAGCCTCTGGGGCCCAACCAGATCATCAACTCGAATTCCCTTTCGCTGGCCGCCATCGTCACGGAAGCTGGCGGTGAAGCCAACAGCCTGGGTATCGTCCGGGACGACGAGGAAGCCCTGCGCGGCATCGTCGAGGGGGCGGCGCGCGCAGATCTTCTGGTCGTGACGGGAGGCATGTCGGTCGGCGAACATGACCTCGTGCGCAAGACTCTGACGGAACAAGGCCTCGATCTCGATTTCTGGAAGATCGCTATGCGTCCGGGCAAGCCGCTGGCCTTCGGACATCTGGACAACCTGCCCGTGTTGGGATTTCCTGGCAATCCGGTTTCAACGCTTGTCTGCGGGCATCTCTTTCTACGTCCCGTCATCGTCGCCATGCTGGGCGAAAGCGAGCCCGGATTGGGTGAGGACTTCGCCGAGCTTGGTGCAAACATGGGCGCGAACGACGAACGCCAGGATTATGTGCGGGCCCGGCTGGAACGCGCAGAAAACGGCGGTCTTCTGGCCACACCCTTCGACCGGCAGGACAGTTCCATGCTGGCCACCCTTACCCAGTCGGGATGCCTGATCGTGCGCCCCCCGCGCGCAGCGCCTGCCATCCAGGGTGAACGGGTCGCCATCGTGCGCCTGTGATCCGAAAAACGGAACAAAGTTGAGCACAATTCGGCAACGCCGTTGACACAAAGCGCGAACTTAACTAGAACATGTATGGAATTGATGATTTGTTCCATATTTAGTGGGGAAACATAGATGTTGACGCGCAAGCAGCAAGAGCTCCTGCTCTATATCAACAGCCGGCTGGGCGAAGACGGCATTTCGCCCTCTTTCGACGAAATGAAGGATGCCGTCGGCCTAAAGTCAAAGTCGGGCATCCACCGGCTGATTACCGCTCTGGAAGAACGCGGTTTCATCCGCCGCCTTCCCCATCGCGCCCGCGCGCTGGAGGTCCTGAAACTGCCGCCGGGCAACGAAGGTACCGTCGCAACGCTGAGCGTCATCGAAGGTGCGATGGGACGTGCGGCCAAGCAGGGCACGCCCGAGCGTATGGACGACAACACCGTTTCGCTGGCGATGCATGGCAAGATCGCCGCGGGTACGCCCATCGAAGCGCTCAGCGATCCCTCGCAGAGCATCGAAGTCCCGACCTCCATGATCGGGAACCGCGACTGTTATGCCTTGGAGATCGAAGGCGATTCGATGATCGACGCCGGCATTCTCGATGGCGACACCGTTCTGATCGAACGCGGCGAAACAGCAGAGAACGGCTCCGTGGTCGTCGCCTTGGTCAACAATCAGGAGGCCACGCTCAAGCGCCTGCGCCGCAAGGGAGACCAAATTGCCCTTGAGCCGGCGAATGCTGCATACGAAACCCGCATTTTCGGGCCCGACAGGGTGAAGCTGCAGGGTCGGCTGATCGGATTGCTGCGGCACTACTGACGGGTGCGTGCACCGACTTCAATCTGACGAACAGCCCAGCCCGTCTGAGATCATTCGGTGTCGGTTCCGGGCGACCAAGGGTGCTGTCCTCGTTCACCCTGGACGGTTCTGACGGCGACGCCGTCCGAGTCGAACCAAAGCGCATGGGTACCGTAGCGCCATAGATCGAACCGGTCGATGACCCCAAGGCGTGCCGGACAGTCACGGCGGACCGGTACCAAGCTGACAATGAGATCAGCCGTCCAGCAGTCATCGGCAAGTGCTGCTACGCCGTTTTCAACGGCCACCGATGTGTCCTTTGCCCCGGGCGGCGTATAAACGCATCCTAGGCTGTCGCACCGCAAATTTTCATCGCCCAGCGTCATGCCATTACGTGGCCAGGGCACGGCTTCAGGTTCCGCCATCGCGGCAAGCCAGCTTTCGCGCAGGAACCGGCCTCTGCGAAGTGAAGAAAGGGCTACGGTGTCCTCATCAAGACGCAGTGCGACGAGGTCAGCGTCCTCATGCACCAGGATGTCCGCCGGTCGGGCGCTCAAGACGAAACCCAGCGCCAGAACCATGGGCACGAGTCCCAGCAACCTCCAGTGGCTGCGCCAGATGCAGAGCCAGACCAGTCCAAAGCCGAAAAGCGCCGGCACCCATCTTGGAGAGGCAGCGGCATGAATCTGAGCGTAAGGTGCGTGTGCCGCCCGATCCGCGACAGCCAGTACGATGTCGATCCCCCAACCCATGGGGATCAAGGCGAGTCTCTCCAGACCAAGCGGCATGAGAAAAAGACCTAGCATTCCCCAAGGCATGATCCAGAACGCCGTGACGGGTACCGCGCACAGGTTGGCGAAAAGCCCATAGGTCGCGAAACGCCCGAATTGCGCAAGGACCAAGGGCGCTGTCGCAAAGTTTGCGACCAGCGTCGTCAAAGCCACGCCGCCTACGTAGAGGATCACGCGCGCGAAGGGCCCCCATGCCACGCGCCAGCGCGGCCATCGTTCCCGGAGCGCCTCATAGACCGCGACCAGAGCGATCACCGCGGCAAAGGAAAGCTGAAAACTTGCACCGGTGACCACGTGCGGGGAAAAGATCATGACCACGATGGCGGCAAGCGCCACAAGGCGGAGCGAGATTGCCTGACGGCCGATAGCGACGGCGAACAGCACAATGGCCGTCATCAGAAATGCGCGTTGGGTGGGCACGGTCGCGCCGCTGATCAGGAGATAGCCGAAAGCACCGACCAGTGCGGTCATGGCCGCCCAGGTCTTGATCGGGAAGCGCAGGGCGACGGGTTCCAGGCTTGCCAGAAAAGCGCGGATGACGAAGAAGAAAATCGCCGTCACCAGGCCCAGGTGCAGACCCGATATGGCCAGCAGATGCGCTAGGCCCGCCATGCGGATGGTTTCGAGTTGTTCAGGCGGAACCGCGCTGCGATGGCCGGTCAGCAGAGCCGCGGCCACGCCGCCGGTGGGTTCCGGCAGCGCGTCCAAGATTTTCTGGGTCACATGAAGGCGCGTCCGTTCGACGTGAACCAGCGCAATCTGCAGCCAGGATGGATCGGTGGTCTCACCCTCTGCTCGTTCGAGGGCCCCGACCGCGAAACCGACGCCGCCGATCCGGTCGAAGAATGCTTCGCGGGCAAAATCGAAACCGCCGGGATAGGCCGGTGGCGGCGGTGCGTCGAGGATGGCGAGGATGCGCACCAGCCGGCCCGGCATCGGTTCAATGCCACCGTGGGTGCGAACCGTGATGCGGACACGTTTGGGCGTTTCTTCCGGTTCGAGCCAGTCGATGACGGGATTTTCAAGAGCCAGGCGGTAGCCGAGGTCCCTGGGTTCTACGAACGCCACGGTTCCCGTGACCATGCGCGGGCCAATCTCGCCCGTCAGGATGGGTGCTTGCGAGCGCGCGGTTTCCCACTGAACTAGTGCGAAACCTGCGCCAAACAGTGAGACGGTCAGAAACGCAAGGCGGGCCACCGTGAAGCGGAATGGCAGAACAGAAAATGCAAGGCCTGCAATTGCAATCGTTAGCCCGGCATAGATCCAAGGTTCTCTGGGTAAGGCGAAATAAGTGGCGATCCCAGCGAGAAGAGCAACCGGTGCCCAGAGCATCCACCGTTCACGTTCGTGCGCGAGGAATTCGCCGAACTTCATGGAGCGTGCCTGCGCCTGCCCTGCATGGCGGAACTCTATAGTAAATCTTGGATGCATCGAACGTCCGCAAGACATCAACAGGGCCAGTGACGAGACTCCAACGTTTCGTTGTTTCTTGTGAGCCCGGCACGATCTGATAAACAACCCGGCACACAGTCCATGCCGGAATGCACCATGACCGTCGTTACCCGTTTTGCCCCCTCGCCGACAGGTTTTCTACACCTGGGCGGAGCACGCACCGCGCTCTTCAACTGGCTTTATGCGCGCCACACCGGTGGCAAGTACCTCTTGCGGGTCGAAGATACCGACCGTAAGCGATCGACCGACGAAGCCATCAAGGCCATTTTCGACAGCCTGCGATGGCTGGGCCTGGATTGGGACGACGAGCCTCTGTTCCAGCACTTCCGGGCGGCGCGCCATGAAGAAATCGCGCGCATGCTGCTCGACAAGGGACGCGCTTATTCCTGCTATTGCACGCCTGACGAGCTAACCGCCATGCGCAAGACGGCTCGGGCGGAGGGCCGGCCGGTGCGATACGACGGCACTTGGCGCGACCGCGACCCCGCGGAGGCGCCTGCAGGTATAGAGCCCGTCATACGGCTGAAAGCACCACAGGAGGGCGAGACCGTCATTCCCGATCATGTGCAGGGCAATGTCACGATCACCAATGCTCAGCTCGACGACATGATCCTGCTGCGCTCTGACGGCTCGCCCACCTACATGCTGGCGGTGGTAGTGGACGATCACGATATGGGCGTAACCCACATCATCCGCGGTGACGATCATCTCACCAATGCAGCGCGTCAGGCGCAGCTCTTTCAGGCGATGGACTGGCCCGTTCCGGAATTCGCGCATATTCCCCTGATCCACGGCCCTGACGGAGCGAAGCTCTCCAAGCGGCATGGCGCGGTGGGCGCCGAATCGTATCGGGAGATGGGATTTCTGCCCGAAGCCTTGCAGAACTACCTGCTCCGTCTGGGCTGGAGCCATGGCGACGACGAAATTATCTCCCAGGAGCAGGCAATCGCGTGGTTCGACCTTGCAGGCATCGGCAAGTCACCTGCCCGGTTCGACATGGACAAGTTGACCTCGCTCAATCTGCATTACCTCAAGCAGGCAGACGACCGGCGCTTGGCGAGACTGGTTGCCGAGCAGCTGCAGCCTATTTTGGGGCATGATCTTGACGATGGTGACATCAGGATCCTGGAAATAGCGGTGCCCTCCATGAAGGAGCGCGCCAAGACGCTTGTCGAACTCGCCCAGAATGCGGCGTTCTATTTCAAGGCAAAACCCCTGGAGTTCGACGCTAAGGCCGACAAACTGATGGTCCCTGAGACCCTTGGCTTGCTTGCCGACCTCAAGGTCGGCCTGTCGAATCTTGGGCCTTGGAACGCGGAATCTCTGGAGGTCTATGTGCGCGAGTTTGCCGAAACGCGTGAACTGGGTCTTGGAACGGTCGCGCAACCGCTGCGCGCGGCAGTGACCGGCGGGACCGTTTCGCCCCCGATTTTCGATGTCCTTGCCGTCTTCGGGCGCCAGGAGAGTCTGGGACGCATCGAAGAAGCCATCATCGCGTTTTCGTGACACAGAAGTATTATGGTGCACCGCACAATGAAATTTGCGCGGTTTCGGATAAATCGGCTAGATTGATCACAAGAGGACAAACCGTGAAATGCAGCAATTATAAAGATGGTTGCCTCATGACAAAAACAACATGGAGGAGCACCGCATGTCGCTATTGCGAGAAGTGCCTGCACCCAATGGAGCCGATCGGGTCAGCAAGGTGAAACTCGTCGATTCGGAAACGGGCGAGGAGTTGGCTGAATTGCCCGTTCTGCGCGGATCCGTTGGTGCCGATGTGATCGACGTTCGCACACTCAACGCGCAAACCGACTGCTTCACCTATGATCCCGGATACACGGCGACCGCCAGTTGCGAATCGAAAATCACTTTTATCGACGGTGAAGAAGGCGCACTGCTCTACCGCGGCATTCCCATCGAACAGCTAGCAGAACATTCCGACTTTCTGGAGGTCTGTCACCTCCTGCTCTATGGGGAGCTGCCCAATATGCAGGCAAAGCACGACTTCCAGCAGGGCGTGACCTATCACACGATGCTGCACGAGCAGGTCAACTTCCTGTTCCGCGGATTCCGGCGCGATGCGCATCCCATGGCGCTGATGGTCGGCGTGGTCGGCGCGCTTTCGGCCTTTTATGCGGACAGTTCCGATGTCGAGAATGCCCAGGAACGCATGGTCGCGTCCTATCGCCTGATCGCAAAAATGCCGACCATCGCAGCGATGGCGCACAAGTGGTCGCTGGGTCAGCCCTTCGTCTATCCGCGCAACGATCTGGGCTATGCCGAGAACTTCCTGCACATGATGTTCGCGGTTCCCTGCGAGCCCTACAACGTCAATCCTGTCCTGGCCCGTGCGATGGATCTGATCCTCATCCTCCACGCCGATCATGAACAGAACGCATCGACATCAACCGTGAGACTTGCCGGATCGTCGGGAGCAAATCCGTTCGCGTGCATCTCCGCGGGCATTGCCTGCCTGTGGGGCCCCGCCCACGGTGGCGCGAATGAGGCCGTACTCAAGATGCTGGAGGAGATCGACAGCTTCGACCGCATCCCCGAGTTCATTGCCCGGGCCAAGGACAAGGACGATCACTTCCGCCTGATGGGCTTTGGTCACCGGGTCTACAAGAACTATGACCCGCGCGCCAAGATCATGCGGGAGACCTGCCATCAGGTGCTCGACGAACTGGGCATGCGCGACGAGCACCTTCTGAAGATCGCGATGGAACTGGAAAAGATTGCGCTTGATGACAAATACTTCGTCGAGAGGAACCTCTATCCCAACGTCGATTTCTATTCGGGCATCATCCTGCGCGCGATGGGTATTCCCCGCCGCCTGTTCACAGCCGTCTTTGCCGTGGCACGCACCATAGGCTGGATCTCGCAGTGGAACGAAATGCATACCGATTCCTCGCAGAAGATCGGACGGCCGCGTCAGGTCTATACCGGCGAAACCCGCCGGGATTATGTACCTCTGGATCAGCGGTCCTGAACCAAAAAGGAAGATTGAGGAACACGATCATGAAGTATTTGCACACCATGGTGCGCGTGAAGGATCTCGATGCATCGCTCGAATTCTATTGCAACAAGCTTGGGCTTGTGGAGCAGGGGCGCTACGAAAACGAAGGCGGACGTTTCACGCTCGTCTTTCTGGGTGCCAAGGAAAACCCCGAAGCGCAGGTCGAGTTGACCTACAACTGGAATCCGGAAGATTACGACGGCGGGCGCAACTTCGGCCACCTAGCCTACGAGGTCGACGATATCTATGGCCTTTGCCAGAAACTGATGGACAACGGCATCACCATCAACCGCCCCCCACGCGACGGCCACATGGCGTTCGTGCGTTCACCGGACGGCATTTCGATCGAACTGCTCCAGAAGGGCGGATCGCTACCCAAGCAGGAGCCCTGGGCGTCGATGGAAAACACCGGGTCCTGGTAACTTGCTTGTACGCGGACCTCTCAGCGGACGACCGACGGTTCAGGTCATCACACGCCGCAGCAGATAGCGCGTGAAATCGAGGTTTTCCTTTTCCAGCCAACTCAGTGGACCGGGCTCGGCAAGCGGAGCCTGGACGCCCTGATAGAGGCCCTCGACTACGCCGCGGTCCTCCTCGTTGGTCTCGTCAAGATAGGCCTTGGCCTGTTGGATGCGCGCACCGACTTCCTTTTCGGCCATTATTTCCGGCGCGAAGGCTAGGCCGTAACGGATATGCACGTTCCCGGTGCCGATCGGCTGCAGGCTGAGATACCAGAGATGATCGGGTGCGAGCACGAACATGTGGGAGGGATAGACGCTTCCCAAGACTGAGGTGCGCCGCATATCACCTTTCAGACGCTTGTTGTCCTCATGCGCGGTACCGACCGGCGCGTCCTCGGTCTTCGTGAACCACTGGAAGGTGAAGGCATCGTCTGCATTTCCTTCGGCAAACCTGGTGTCCTCAACGGGAAAATACGCACCGACCGTTTTCCTGTGAGTCACGGGCAGATGATACCCCTCCATGAAATTCTCGGTCAGCAGCTTCCAGTTGGTCTGCCAGACATGTTCCTGGGAATCGACCTCGACATAGTCACCCGCCCCGTAGTCAGTGATGATCGCATCGAGTGCAGAAAGTTTCCTGGACGGAACCGGTGCGCGCGCATTGAGCGTGATGTAGATCCAACCGTTCCAGACCTCGCAGCGCACCTTCGGCAACTTGATCTTCGCCATGTCGAAACGGTTGGATTTATCCATGTGCTTGGCGGCAACCAGAGAGCCATCGAGATCGTAGGTCCAAGCGTGATAGGGGCAGACGATGCGCCGGCACGATCCCTTGCCGTCCAGCAAGATCATCATACGGTGACGGCAGACATTCGAGAATGCCGCGAGGGATCCGTCCTTCTGCCGGATAACGACGACCGGCTGACGCCCGATGCGATAGGCCAGGTAATCGCCTGCCTTTGGAAGGCTTTCCGCGCGCCCCGCGCAAAGCCATTCGCGCTGAAAAATCCGGTCGAGTTCGAGATCGTGAAACGCCTGGGACGTATAGACCTCCTTGGGCATGGTCCTGGCATCCGCCAGCTTGCGTACAGCATGCTTCTTGAGCGTGGCGACGATTGCCTTGGTTTCGGCATTGAGACGGGGCGCGGCCATTGGCTATCCCAAGTTGGTCCACGAGAGGTCTAGGGCCTGCATCATGGATGGTGAAAATAGCAAAATCACGAGGCTTGAGGTAGGTAAAATCTATCCGGAGGACGGTCGGATACAGGCAAGGGCCGCTCTTGCAGCCCGGCGCGAAGGAGGATCCTCCCTGCTTCCCAATTGCGCCATTACGTCGGCCATCGCCTTGCATTGCCCAGCCGCCACATCGGGATCGAAGAGAATGCGCTCCAGAGCATGACACAAACTCTGAGGCGTGCAGTATTCCTGAAGCAACTCGGGAGTGACCGGCGCGTCGGCGATCAGATTGACGAGCGAGGCATACTTCACCTTCAGCATGTGTCGGATAATCGCGACCGTCATCACATTGGCGCGGAAGGCGATGACATGGGGCGTACCGGCCGCCGCCAGGTCGAGCGCCACGGTGCCGGAGACCGCCAGCGCAAGGTCGCCCGCAGCCATCGCGGCGCGGCGCGTATCTCCGCTTCCCTCCACAACAGTGGCGGGCCAGGGCCAGTCCGCGACCTCATCGCGCACGGCCTGTGCGACGTTGGCGACGGTCGGCAACAACAGTGAAAGATGCGGACGCTTGTCCGAGAGCAGTGCCATCGTCTCCCGAAATAGCGGAAGGTGCCGGCGAACCTCGCTCTGCCGGCTTCCGGGGAGCAGCACCAGAACCGGCCCATCACCGTCTGTGCGGGCCTCTCTGCGCCAAACCTGCACGTCTTCGTCGTTCACGGACGTCTCGGCAATGGGATGTCCGACGAAGACGGCATCCTGATCCACCGCATCCCAGTGGGGCTTTTCAAAGGGAAACAGCAGCAGGAGCCGGTCCACGACCCGGGCGACATGGCGCGCGCGCCAGGGTTTCCAAGCCCAAACCGTGGGCGCGACATAGTGAATGACCGGACAGGGTGCGGGCTGGAGGCGTCTGGCGATACGATACGAAAATCCCTGCGCATCAATCATGATGACGAGATCGGGGCGTGTCGAGCAAATGGTCTCGACCGTCTCCTTCAAACGCCTGATTACATGGCGCAGGCGGGGGAAAACTTCGAACAGGCCCATGATGGCAAGATCGCTCATGGGAAAGAGCGAGCGCAGCCCTTGCGCTTCCATCTCCGGTCCTCCGACCCCGACAAATCGCACGTCCCCGCGGGTCTCATCCTTCAGACCAGCCATCAGTCGGGCACCCAGGGTATCGCCCGACGGCTCGCCGGCGATCAGGAAGATCAGCGGGCCGGCCATGCCGTTTTCAGGATCTGTCCGGCTGGCGTCCCAGCACGAACAGACCTGCGGCATCGGCGATCTCGATGACGCGGTTTTCTTCCAACAGAAGACACGAGCCTACTTCGACCGCGATTCCCGCAAAACCACCTTTGGCACAGGCGCGGACCGTCTCCGGCCCGATCGCGGGAAGGTCGACTCGATATTCCTGGCCCAGCTTGGGCATCTTGACCAACACAGGTCCCCTGCCCTCGCGCCGGAGGCCTGTTGCTCGCGCAATGAGGGCGTCGGTGCCCTCGATCGCCTCAACACCGAGGACGATACCGTCCTGAATCGCGGCAGCCTGCCCGACATCGACGCTGCCGATGGCGCCAAGCACGGTGACACCGCGCTCTACATCGTTAAGATCTCGGTCGCTGGGCTTGATCGCGCCAATCGTGCCGTGGCGGGCCAGAATGCCGCGCGCAATGTCCTGAACGGCGAGGACTCGAAAACCTTCATCCTTCTCCAGCGTCTCGACGACCGCCGAGAGCAGACCGTCATCGCCCTTTTTGAAGGCGCCTTTCGCAAGGAACTTCAGAGCACGTCCATCCGGGCGCAACTGGCTGAACGACGGCCTGATCACAGGGCCGCCCATGACGATTTCCTCGACGCCGTTTTCGCGGCAGGCATCGATTGCCTTTGCGATTCCGCCCATGCGGATCCAAGTATGGGGAAACGGCTTGATGACTACGGGATCGGCATGGTCCTCGATTGCCAGAACGAAAACCTCGCGGCCCTGATCCTGCGCCGCGCGCGCCAGATAGCCGGGCAGAGCACCGCCGCCGGCCACAATACCGAGTTTAGCCGGCATGTCCGTCTTTGGGCTGACAAACGCCCCGCGAACTGTCGAGCCGCATGAAGGAAAGAATGGTTTCAACAGGCGGGCAGTCGCCAAACACCTTGCCCACGTCGTTCACCCGTTCGTTCAGGGTGCCTTCGTCGGCAAAAAGCAGGCGGTAGGCATTGCGCAGGGTATGAATGTCCTCGCGCTCGAAGCCGTGGCGTTTAAGGCCGACGAGATTGAGACCCATGAGATGGGCGCGGTCGCCCGACACTGAGCCGAAGGGAATGACATCCTGTTCCACCCCGGACATGCCGCCCACCATGGCGTGCCGGCCGATCCGCACGAATTGATGTATCGCCGCCAATCCGCCAATGATCGCATATTCCTCCAGGACGACATGTCCCGCCAGGGTTGCGTTGTTGGCCATGATCACGTGATTGCCGATCTCGCAGTCATGCGCGACATGCGCACCCACCATGAAGAGGCAGTGGTCCCCCACCCTGGTAACGAGGCAGCCACCAGCCGTACCGGGATTCATGGTGACATGTTCCCGGATGGTGTTGTGTGCGCCGATGACGAGCTCAGAACGCTCACCCTTGTATTTCAGATCCTGCGGCGCTAGGCCGAGGGAAGCAAAGGGGAAAACCGTGCAACCCTCACCCATCCGGGTGACACCGACGACGACGACATGCGATTTGAGGACGACCCCCGGCTCAAGCGTTACTTCCGGACCGATCACACAATAAGGCCCGATGACGACATCATCGGCCAGGGACGCACCCTTTTCGACGATCGCTGTTGCGTGAATATCAGGCATCAAGCAGCTTCAACGATCCAGAATCATGGCCGAGTAACGCGCTTCGGCGACCACTGCGCCATCCACCTTGGCTTCCGCGAAAAATTTCCACACCGTTCCGCGGCGCTGTTCCCTGACGACGTGCACCATCATGACATCGCCGGGCGTGACCGGCTTGCGAAACCGGGCCTTGTCCACGCCCATAAAGTAGACCAACTTGCCCTCGAACTCCTTGCCCAGGGTTTCGACCACCAGGACCGCCGCAGATTGCGCCATCGATTCAATGATCAGGACGCCAGGCATGACCGGATGACGCGGAAAATGGCCCTGGAACTGGGGTTCGTTGATGGAGATATTCTTAATACCGATAGCGCTTTCGCCGGTCACGACCTCAATGACGCGATCAATCATCAACAACGGATATCGATGCGGAATCATTTCCATGATCCGCTCGATCTTGACAATATCGACGGTGTATCCGGCCTCTGTGTCCGGAGTGGTTCGAACCTCGTCGTTCATGATCCCCTACCCTGCTTCAACAGCCGACGGATGGCAGCCTGCTGGCGCCAGAAATCGCGAATCAGAACTGCAGGCTGTCCCAGGTAGGTTTCTCCTGGCTCCAGATCGAACGCCGCACCGGAAAGCGCTCCAAGCTTGGCGCCGACACCAACCTTGACATGGTTAACAACCCCGGATTTGCCGCCCAGCATGGCAAAGTCGCCGATCTCGGAACTACCCGCCAGCCCGGCCTGTCCAGCCAGAATGCAGCCTTTTCCGATGATCACGTTATGGGCAATCTGCACTTGGTTATCAATCATGCTACCCTGGCCGATACGGGTGTCACCGACCGATCCCCGATCGACCGTGGTGTTGGCCCCGATCTCCACATCGTCGTCGATCACCACACCACCGGTATGGGGAATGCGTACGGCTCCCTTGGGGCCAACGGCAAATCCGAAGCCCTGCGTTCCGATCCGTGCGCCTGCATCGATCCATATCCGGTTGCCGAGGACACAGCACATCAGGCTCGCCTGAGGCCCAACATGGCAATCGTCACCCATGACCACGCCGGACGACAGGACCGCGCCGGCCTCCACGTGGCACCGTTCGCCCAGTTTCACGCCGGCTTCGAGCACCGCACCGGTGTCAATTCGGCAGCTTGCAGGAACCGTGGCGGCAGGATCGATATGCGCCGCCGGGGACACACCAGGCTCCGGCGCCTGCGGCGGGTAAAAGAGGCGCATGGCTAGCGCCAACGCCATATAGGGCTGTTCGCACACAATCGCGACCATGCCGCCAGGCGCCCGCTGCGCAAACTCAGCTTCGGCAAAACACGCACCGGCTTTGCTTGCCTCGAAAGCAGCTAGATACTTTTTATTGTCGAGAAAGCTGACCTCATCCGGCCCGGCTTGGTCAAGCGGCGCGACTCCCTTGATCGGGCGTTTGAGATCCACCTCACCATAGACCGTTCCACTGACAGTTTCGACGAGCATGCCCAGATCGAAGGGCCCTGAACGTTGGAAAAACTCGGTATCGCCCATCGCGGTCACCCGCCCGAGCCGAGATTGATGGAAAGCGAAGGGAGCACGAGATTGAGTTCCTTGAGGACATCGTCGGTCAAATCAAGGTTGGGGCTTGACGCGAGATAGGAGGAACGCGTGAGAACGACACCGATTCCGCGTTGCTCGATAAAAGCCTGCAGAATGTCGATCACAGACTGGCGCACCTCCGAGATCGCTTCGGCATAGCTCTGTTCTACCTCCAACCGGCGGTCGCGTACTTCCCGCTGCAAGGCCCTCACCTTTTCGTCAAAGGCACGGCGCCTTTCGGCCAATACTTCGGGCGAAAGCAGGGACGCCTGCTCGTTCAGTTGCTGTCTCTCGTCGCGCAGAGTAGCTTCCTTCTGCGTGATCTGCTCGTCGAGCAACGTGCGAAACTGCTGCATCTGGGTCTCGATAGACTGGCCAGCAAGCGATTCACGCAAGAGGCGCTGGACATCGACCACGGCAATCGTGGTACCGCCATCCTGGGCCGTTGCCTGCTGCAGCATTCCAACGAACAGCACAAAACAAAACAGACTGGCTGCGAGCCTACGGAGGGCGTGCATCAGAACGCGGTTCCGAAGCTGAAGCGGAACACTTCCGTGCGATCGAAACTCTCTTTCACAACCGCATGGGAGAAATCGATCTGAATTGGACCCAATGGCGAATTATAGGACAGGCCAACGCCGACCGATCCCCTGGGAGAGGACTCATCGGCAATGGTCGCGCCGGTGCTGTCAAGGCTGAACAGGCTGCCCCAATCCGTGAAAGCACGGCCGAGCAGACCCAGTTCACGTGGCAAACCCAACGGCACGGTAAGTTCCGCCGTGCTCGTCCAGAAGATGTTGCCGCCGAGTGCATCCCCGGTTGCCAGGTCACGCGGACCGATGCCGGCCGGCTCGAATCCGCGCAGGCTGTTGCCGCCGACAAAGAAGCGGTCGGCAATGCTGACGTCTTCGCCGAAGATGCCCTGAATGATACCGGCCTCGGCGCGGATGTTTCCGGTCCAGTCAACAGCGAAGGGATAGAAATACGAAGCGCCAACGCGGTTACGTATGTAGCGTTCGGTGCCGCCAAAACCGGCAAGATCCGTACCCTGCTGCAGCAGATATCCGCTGGTCGGATTCAAGATATCGTCGCGCCGGTCATAGTCGAGCTGTTCACCGATGGCAGAGGTAACGGAAGTGTCCTCCTGCTCCTGAACAAAGATCGATGCGTTGGCGTCGACATCTTCTACTTTGACCGACTGGAGCGTGTAGAACACGGTCTGTCTTAAATGTTCGGTCACCGGATAGGCCATACGCAGAATTCCGCCGATGTTCTCCTGTGTAAATGACGATTCGTCGTGCAGGTCCAGTCTGCGACGGAAAAGATCGAAGCCGGCCTCAAGCTCGCGGTCCAGGAAATAAGGCTCGGTGAAGCTGAGGTCGACGGTCTGACGGTTCCCTGACAGCGCGAGATCAAGGGAGAGCCGCTGCCCGTTGCCCAGCAGATTCCGCTCCCGGATGGAGAGGCTGAACAAGACGCTGTCGAAGGTCGAGAAGCCGGCGCCGATGGAGAGCTCACCGGTCGATTTCTCCTCGACCTCCACTTCAATGATCGTGGTGTCGGGCTGTGTTCCGGGAATACGGTTCATTTCCACCACATTGAAATAGTCGAGCGCTCTGATGCGCTGTTCCGAGCGCTGGAGACGCGCGAGATTGAAGGCATCGCCTTCGGCCAGTTTGAACTCACGGCGGATGACGTTGTCCGCGGTTCGGAAGTTGCCGACGATGTCGATGCGCTCGACATAGAGGGGGTCCGTCCGCATCACAACATATTCGACATTGATGGTGAGGTCCTCACGATCACGCTTGACCCGGGGACGAACCTGGACGAACGCGACACTCCTGTTGCCCAGCGCGAGGGTCATCTCCTGCGCGATTTCCTCGACCTCGCCGGCATCATACCAGTCACCGGTGTTGGTATAGATGAACCCGATCACCTCCTCGGGTTCGACGTTGTTCATCTCGCTGATGACCGTGATGTCGCCGAATTCGTAGCGCGGGCCTTCGTCGATCGTGAACGTGATGAAGAATTCACGATGATCGGGAGTCAGATCGGCAACCACCGATACCACGCGAAAATCGGCAAAGCCGCGCGACAGGTAGAACCGGCGCAGCAACTCCTGGTCGAAGGACAGGCGATCGGGATCGTAGGTGTCGTTCGACGAGAGGAAGCGATACCATGCTGTTTCCTTGGAGAGGATGGACTCGCGGAGAGTTTCATCGGAATAGTTCTCGTTTCCGATGAAGTTGATCTCGCGCACGATGGTTGCGTCCCCTTCATCGATCTCGAAAACGAGGTCGATACGGTTTTGTTCCTGGATAATGATCTTGGGCTCGACCGTGGCGTTGAAGCGGCCATCGCGTCTGTAGAGTTCCAGGACGCGCGCGACGTCACTTTGAACCTTGGTGCGGGTGTAGACCGTGCGCGGGCGCAACTGCACCTCGGCCTCCAAGTCCTCGGAATCGAACGAGCGGTTACCTTCGAACGCGATACGGTTGATGATCGGATTCTCGACCACCTGAACGATGAGCGCGTCGCCTTCCCGGCGGATCGTGACGTCGGCGAAGAGGCCGGTCGCAAACAGACTCTTGAGCGATTCATCGATTTCCTCGACGTCGAACGGATCGCCAACGTGAATAGTCATGTAGCTTGCGATGGTCTCAGGCTCGATGCGCTGGTTGCCGACCACAACAACTTGGTTGATCAGCGCCTGGGCCTGCACGGAAACGACCTTTGCCCCCAAACCGAACATCAGAAGTCCCGCCAACAGGACGCGGAAGACCAAGCCTTTCTGGAATTGCATGCCAAGCGTCATTCAGGACACCAACCCGGCTAGGAAATCCACAACGCCAAGGCGCGAAAGATCGTTGAATGTAACAAACAGGAACAACGCACCAACCAGCCCCAATCCGACAAAGAAACCGTATTCCTGCGCCCGATCGCCCAAGGGGCGACCGCGCACCGCCTCGATGACATAGAACACGAGGTGGCCGCCGTCGAGCATTGGGACCGGAAAGAGGTTGATGAGACCCAGATTGACGGAAAGAATCGCCATGAACAACACCAGATTGGCAAAACCGTGTTGGGCAACACTACCGGACATATCAGCAATGCCCAGCGGCCCCGCCAGATCGCTGCTGCTCTGTGTTCCCGCAAAGATCTTGCCCAGAAAATCAAAAATCCTGGCGCACCAGGTGTAGGTCTCGACCACCCCGGCCCAGAAGGCCTCGCCGAGCGGAGTACGCTCGAACACGACCTTGTCGGTCGATATCCCCAAACGACCCACCTCGCGTTCGTTGCCCATGCCGTCATCCTGCATGACCGCTTCGGGTATGATTTCCAAGGTGATCGTCTCGTCATCACGAAGGATATCGAAAGCCATCGACACGCCCGGGCTGGTGCTCACGGCGAACTGAAGCTCGTCAAAGCGGTCGACGGGCGTACCGTCGATTGCGACAATCAGGTCGCCCGGCAGGATACCGCCCTGTTCCGCAGCACTTCCTTCAAGAACGATCGTTGCCTCGGGTAAGGTCTGGCTTTGTCCAACAAAGGTGAACACACCGGCAAAAAGCACGATGGAAAGCAGGAAGTTTGCGAGAGGGCCGGCAAGTACGATGGCAAACCGTTGTCCCACCGATTTGGCCGGAAACGCACCGGCGCGCTGGGCCTCGGTCCATTGTGCTTCCTGCTGGTCGGCATCGGGACCGGTATCGCTTTGGCCGAACATCTTCACGTAACCGCCCAGCGGCAGAAGCGAAACCTTCCAGCGCGTACCCGACCGGTCGTTCCAGCCAAAGAGCTCGCGGCCGAAGCCGATGGAGAAAACCTCGACATGGACGCCGTTGCGCCTGGCAACCCAATAATGTCCGAGCTCGTGGAAGAACACGATCACCGTGATTACGACCAGGAATGGCCAAATCGCGTTAATAAAATCCATCAAAGAAAACTCACCAGGTTACGCGGGGTCAGTTCAAGCAAGACTTGATACCAGATCGGCGGCGCACCGGCGCGCCCTGGCATCAACATCGCTTACTTCCTCAAGACTGCCGATTGACCCCGTCCCCATACGATCCAGCGTCGTCTCAACAACCGCGACAATATCAAGAAACTTGATAGACCCGTCCAGAAAACCACGCACGGCGATTTCATTGGCGGCGTTGAGAACCGCGGCGGCCTGTCCGCCTGTACGTTGCACCTGTCGTGCAAGGTTCAACGCAGGAAATCTTTCAATATCAGGTGCTTCAAAGGATAAGTTCGCGATTTGCACGAGGTCAAGGCGCGGAGATGGGCCAGCCATGCGTTTTGGCCAGGCAAGCGTATAGGCGATGGGCGTGCGCATATCGGGGCTGCCCAGTTGGGCCAGAACGGAGCCATCGACATAAGCCACCAAGCTATGAATGATCGATTCTGAATGCACGACCACGTCCACGCGATCTTCACCCAAGGGAAAGAGATGGCATGCCTCGATCAGTTCGAGGCCCTTATTCATGAGGGTTGCCGAATCGATCGAAATCTTGTCGCCCATGCTCCAGTTGGGATGGGCAATGGCCTGAGCGGGCGTGGCGGTCGCCATTTGCTCCATCGACCAGAGGCGGAACGGCCCGCCCGAAGCGGTCAGGATCAGCTTTTCCACGCTCTCGGGTCGGTCGAAGTCAAACACCTGGTGGATCGCGTTGTGTTCTGAATCGACCGGCAGAATCACGCTGCCGTGCTGTCTGGCTTCCGCCATGACCAATTCGCCGGCGCATACAAGGGTCTCCTTGTTCGCAAGAGCGACCAAGGCACCGCGGCGGATGGCCGAAAGAGTCGGCGAAAGGCCCGCCGCGCCCACGATAGCCGACATCACCCAGTCGGCGGGTCGCTGAGCGGCCTCATCCAGTGCCTTGGCACCGGCGCCGCACGCAATGCCGCTTCCCGCAAGGGCATCGCACAGCGCGCCATAGAGCGAATCATCGCTGATCGCCGCGAACTCTGCGTTGATATCTCGCGCCAGTTTCGCCAATGCATCGACATTACTGTTAGCTGTCACGGCTTCAACGCGATAGCCGCCGTGGTGGCGACGCAGCAGATCGCATGTACTGACACCCACAGATCCGGTCGCACCCAGGATGGAAACCGATCGCTGGCGCGTCACTTCATCCACTCAAGCCTCCTGTTATCGCGGCGATGAACGTGACGATGGCAAATACTGGTGCAGCCACTACCAAGGAGTCCAAGCGGTCCATGAGACCGCCATGTCCGGGAATCACGTGCCCGGTATTCTTCACCTGAAAACGGCGCTTGATTCGTGATTCCAGCAGATCGCCAACCTGCGCACCAACGGAAACCAGCAGCGACAAAATAACGACGTGGACCAAATCCGCATGCAGCAAACTGGCGAGTACGGCACCGAGCATGACGGCCCCGACAAGTCCGCCGACCACCCCCGACCAGGTTTTCGCAGGGCTGATCGAAGGCGCCAGCTTGGGACCCCCAATCAGCCGCCCCACCGCAAAGGCGGCGGTATCGGTGCCCCAGATGACGAAAAACAACCAGAGAATGGCGCCAACTCCCCCTTCGGCCTCGCGTATCCAAAGAAGCGCCATCAAGGGCAGGGCCGCATACGCCGTACCGGCCGCCCCCCATCCGCCGCCATCTCCCCCGCGGCTGACCAGGGAAAACATCGCCGTCCCAACCGCACCCATAAAGAGAAGATAGAGCGCCAAGACAATCATACCCGAATAGGCTGTCATGGCGACCCAGATCGCGATCACAGCGGCCATCGCTGCCCACTTTCCCGCGCACCCGGTGAGGGCAAACCATTCGTGCACCAGCCCGACTGCAAGGATGAGCGTGAGCCCCGCCAGCCACCAGCCGCCGAGAATGGTGGCTGCAATGGCGACGGTCGCCATGACCAAGCCTGAGAGAATACGCAGTCCCAGTTCGGAGCCGGTTCTGTCAAGAAACTGCAACGGCGCCATAACGTCGATCACGTTGCCGGAACTCGTCGATGGCCGACTCCATGTCCACACGCCCGAAATCGGGCCACAGGACGGGTACGAACACCATTTCCGAATACGCCGATTGCCAGGCCAGAAAATTGCTGAGCCGCTGTTCGCCGCTGGTCCGCACGATCAGATCGGGATCGGGCATGCCTGCCGTATCGAGCTTCGAAGTCAGAAGCGCTTCATCGATCTCGTCGGGCTTCAACCCGGACTCACAGCAATCCCTGGCGAGCGAGCGAGCGGCCCGCACAATTTCGTCCCGACCGCCATAGTTGAGCGCGACAACCACTGTCAGCGCCTCGCCACCGGCCGTCTCCCGCGTGGCATGATCCATGATCTCAACGACATCAGGTGCAAGGCCCGAAAGCTCACCGATGAACCACAGACGAATGCCGCGCCCCTTCAGATGGCTGATTTCCTTCTTCAGGTAGAAGCGCAGAAGACCCATAAGATCGTCGACTTCGGCCTCTGGACGTTTCCAGTTTTCCGAGGAAAATGCATAAACTGTGAGATATTCGATTCCGAGTTCAATGCTGGCCTTGAGCGTGCGGCGCAAGGCTTCAGCGCCCGCCTGATGTCCCGCCGCCCGCGGCAAGCCGCGCAGACGCGCCCAGCGGCCATTGCCATCCATGATAACGGCAATATGACGCGGCACCCCTAGGGCTTCTCCATCGATTGTACGGCGGCCGGCCACGCGAGCGTCAGACCTGCATGATTTCGGCCCGTTTGGCCTCAAGCAACTCGTCGATCTTCGCAACCTCGGAATCGGTTAGCTCCTGTATCTCGTCGGACATCTTGCGATGTTCGTCCTGGGAGATATCCCCATCCTTTTCCATCTTCTTGAGGCCATCCATGCCATCGCGGCGCACGTTGCGAACCGCAACCTTGGCCTGCTCGGCATATTTGCCAGCAACCCGTGTCAGATCGGTCCGTCGCTCCTCGTCCAGAGCCGGAATGGGCACGCGGACAGTCTGACCGTCGACCAGGGGATTGAGTCCCAAACCTGCGTCGCGAATGGCCTTTTCGGTCGCTTTGACGAGGCTCTTGTCCCAAACGTGAACCGTGAGCAGCCGCGGCTCGGGCACGCCGACACTACCCACCTGATTGATCGGCATTTCCGTGTCATAGGCCTCCACGATGATGGGATCGAGCAAACTGATCGAAGCCCGGCCGGTGCGCAGACCGCCAAACTCCTTCTTGAGGACATCAAGCGCACCTTCCATGCGGCGCTTGAGATCCTTGATCAATACGTCGTCAGCCATGAGCGTCTCCTTCCGTAATTAGAGTGCATCTGCCCTCATCCAGCAGGGCTGCGGACAGCGCACCTTCCTCGTGCAGCGAGAACACCAGCACCGGCAACCGGTTGTCACGCGCCAGCGAAATCGCTGCGGCATCCATGACCTTCAGGTTCCAGGCCAGAATCTCAGTATAAGTCAGATTGTCGTAGCGTACCGCATCCGGATCCGATTTCGGATCGGCCGAGTAGACGCCATCCACCTGCGTGGCCTTCAGCAGCGCGTGGCAGCTCATTTCCACCGCGCGCAGGGCCGCGGCCGTATCGGTCGTGAAGAAGGGATTGCCGGTGCCGGCCGCAAAGATCACGACCCTGCCCTTTTCCATATGTGCGACAGCACGGGGACGGACATAGGGCTCGCAGACAGTCGGCATGGGGATGGCGGAAAGCACCCTGGCATCGAGACCGGCGTTCTTGAGGGAATTTTCCAGGGCCAGCGCGTTGATAATCGTAGCCAACATGCCCATGTAGTCGGCCGTGGCGCGCTCCATGCCCTGGGCCGCGCCTGCCACGCCGCGAAAGATGTTGCCACCTCCAACCACGAGGCAGACTTCGGTACCCAAACGGCAGGCCGCAGCGATATCCTCAGCTATACGGTCAACTTGGGAGGGATCCACGCCATAGGCGTGCTCGCCCAACAGGGCCTCCCCCGATACTTTGATCAACACCCGCTTATAGCGCAATGCCTTGCCCATGCACCAGTTTCCGGTCCGGTTTACAGCCTTCCCGCCCCTGTGTGAAGTTACCCAAACAGAAACGGCCCGCCTAGCTCCGGACAGGCCGTTTCCTGTTGATCATGTCGGCAGTCCCGGGATCAGGAACGGCCGGTCATGGCGGCAACTTCGGCCGCGAAATCGTCTTCCTTCTTCTCGATGCCTTCGCCCAATCCATAGCGGACGAAACCGGCAACCTTGACCGGCTTGCCAAGGTCCTTGGAAGCCTGTTCAAGAACTTTGGAAACGTGGTTTTCGCTATCGATGACGAAGACCTGCTCGGCCAGCACGACCTCTTCGTAGTACTTGCGCAGGCGGCCTTCGACCATCTTGGCGATGATTTCCTCCGGCTTGCCCGATTCCCGCGCCTGTTCCACCAGAACCGCACGCTCACGCTCGATCTGCACGGGGTCGAGGCCCTCGACCGTGACGGCCTCGGGCTTGGTCGCGGCAACATGCATGGCAAGCTGCTTACCTAGCGACACAAGCTTTCCCGTGTCGCCATCAGACTCCAGCGCCACGATCACGGCAATCTTGCCAAGACCCGGCGCGATTGCCGAGTGCACGTAACCGGCGACGACGCCGGCATTGACGGAAAGCGAAGCGCAACGGCGAAGCTCCATGTTCTCGCCGATGGTCGCGATCAGGTTGGTCAGCTTGTCCTGAACAAACCCGTCGCTACCGAGATAATCCATGCCCGCAAGCTTCTCGATATCACCGTCGGCTTCAAGCGCAAGCAATGCGCACTGGGCAACGAATTCCTGGAAGGTGGCGTTGCGCGCGACAAAATCGGTTTCCGCGTTGATTTCGATCACTGCGCCGATCTTGCCGTCCTCCGAAGCCGCCATGCCGACAAGACCGTCAGAGGCCACGCGACCGGCCTTCTTGGCCACGGCGGCAAGACCCTTGGTGCGCAACCAGTCAACGGCGGCTTCCATATCGCCCTCGTTTTCGGCAAGCGCCTTCTTGCAATCCATCATACCGGCGCCGGACTTCTCCCGAAGCTCCTTCACCTGCGCTGCAGTAATCTCAGCCATTCTCTCTACTCCATTCGCGGGTGCGACCGTCCGCCACGGACAGCCACCGCCTTTCAAATTCTCTTTGTCCTGACGTGCAGGTCGGGAAAACCCTCAGCCCGCGGGCTTGTCCTTGTCTTCCCGGACTTCAGCACCGCCATCGACCGTAGAGGCAACGGGCGCGTCCGCCGAACGGTCGCTCTGGTTGGGTGCGGGTTCCTGGAACGACGCGTCTTCGGCCCGCTCCGCGGCTTCCACGGTTTCTTCGTCGACCGCCTCCAGGGAAGTCTCGGTGACGGTCTCCTGCTCACCAAGATCGCCGCCCGAAGCGGCAACCTCGGCCTGAATGCCATCAAGCGCAGCCTCAGCAGCCAGATCGCAGTAAAGTGAGACCGCGCGGATGGCGTCGTCGTTGCCTGGGATGGCCATATTGATGCCGTCTGGATTGCTGTTGGAATCGACCACGGCAGCGATCGGAATACCGAGCTTGTTAGCCTCGGCGATGGCGATGTCTTCCTTGTTCGTGTCGATGATGAACAGGATATCGGGCAGGCTCGCCATCTCCTTGATGCCGCCCAGCGCGCGTTCCAGCTTTTCGCGCTCACGGGTCATGCGCAGAACTTCTTTCTTGGTCAGGCCCGTGGTGTCCTCAGCCAAGCGTTCTTCCAGTTCACACAGACGGCGGATGGAGATCGACATGGTCTTCCAGTTGGTCAGCATGCCACCGAGCCAACGGTGGTTGACGTAGTACTGACCGCAGCGCCGCGCGGCATCCGCGATCGGCTCCTGGGCCTGACGCTTGGTGCCGACGAACAGCACACGCCCGCCCCCGGCGACAATGTCGCGGATCTGCTGGAGAACGTTGCGCATGATCGGCACGGTCTGCTGCAGGTCGATAATGTGAACGTCGTTGCGTTCACCGAAAATGTAGGGCTGCATCTTCGGGTTCCAGCGGCGGGTCTGGTGTCCGAAGTGAACGCCTGCTTCCAGAAGCTGGCGCATGGTGAATTGCGGCATCGCCATGATGTCGTTTCCTTTACCGGTTGGGCCTCCGCGGACAGAACCAGCATTTCGCCGGCACCGGATGGCAAGGGCCTATGACGCCCTGAAGCCTGTGGTCCGCGTGTGGGGTTTGGTTGCGTTGACGAGCGGGCTTTTAACGCGCGCCGCCCACCGTTTCAAGTGACAGAATGCATGCCGACGACGCGCGCGCTCCTGCCCGCTCGTAGCTGTCGGACACCATAGCAACACCCGGCACGGCCTCAATCTGGGCGCGCAGCCCGGGCGAAAGGGCGAGATGCACTTTGAGATTTATGTCGATTTGGCGACCGTCGCCGGGATCATAGGTGACGAGAACCATGCCATGACCCCTCTCCCCGGTTTCCAGGGCGCGTTTCAGGCGCTCGATCGCCAGTTCGCCCTCCACCAAGACCCGAAAGGCCGAACAGGCGCCTGCGGCCTCATCATCCAGACTGCTGACGCGCCGCGCCGAGAACTTCGCGGTGTCACCGTCGGTCCGCACCTCGGCCTCGATCAGAATGGGCTTCTGGCTGTCGAGAAGACTGCGGGCCGATGCAAGCGCCTCCGAAAACAGGACGATCTCATGGCTGCCGCTGAGATCGGAAACCACGGCAAAGGCAAAGCGGTTGCCGCTGCCGCTGGTGCGCTCCCGCCGCGACACGGGAACGGCCGCGAGCTTGAAATAGGACACACCTTCGCTGATCGCCTTCGTCTCGGCTTCGGGGAAGGTGACAACCCCCAGCTGTTCCAGCGTTTCGCGGTAGGGTTCCAGCGGATGGGAAGAGAGGTGGAAACCGATCGCCTCAAATTCCTCTTTGAGCGCATCGGCCTTGATCCATGGTTCGACCTCGATCATCTGCGGTTTGGGTGCGGGCGCGCCGCCACTCCCGCCGAAGAGGTTTTCCTGCTGGCTGGCGGCTTCCTCCGCCATGACGGAATTATAGCGCACCATCATCTCGACATTGGCGACCACGCGGGCACGGTTGGAATCGAGGCCGTCAAAGGCCCCGGATCGTGCAAGATTCTCAATCTGTCGCTTGTTCATGACCTGGTGGTCGAGCCTTGTGGCAAAGTCAAACAGGTCCGTGAACGGGCCGTTTGCTTCGCGTTCGGCAACCAGATCGTCCATCGCTGCGCCGCCGACATTCTTCACCGCGGCCAACGCATAACGCACGGCGTCGGGCCCATCGTCTGGACGTTCGACGGTAAAGGCGACACCGGAGCGGTTGACGTCGGGCGATAGCAGGGGAATGCCCTTGCGGTCGAGTTCCTGCTTGAAGACGTTGAGCTTGTCGGTGTTCCCAATGTCGAGCGTCATGGAGGCTGCGAGGAACTCCACCGGGTGGTTCGCCTTCAGCCAGGCCGTCTGATAGGCGACGATGGCATAGGCGGCGGCATGGCTCTTGTTGAAGCCGTAACCGGCGAACTTGTCGACCAGATCGAAGATGAATGTGGCGCGCTGGCCGTCCACGCCAAGTTCCACGGCGCCCGAGACGAAGCGATCGCGTTGCGCGGCCATTTCGGCCTTGATCTTCTTGCCCATGGCCCGGCGCAGCAAATCTGCCTCACCCAGGCTGTAACCCGCCAGGATCTGGGCGATCTGCATCACCTGTTCCTGGTAGATGATGACGCCGTAGGTCTCCTTCAGCACCGGTTCCAGCTTCGGGTGGAGACAATCGACTTCCTCCCGGCCGTGTTTGCGGTTGCAGAACGTCGGGATGTTTTCCATTGGACCCGGCCGGTAGAGCGCACCCAGCGCGATGATGTCCTCAATGGTGTCGGGCCGGAGCTGACGCAGGGCGTCACGCATGCCTTGGCCTTCAAGCTGGAAGACCCCCGCCGTCTCGGCGCGGCTCAGCATGGCGTAGGTATTCTCGTCGTCGAGCGACAGTTTGTCGAGATCGACCTCTATACCCTTCTGGGCCAGCAGTTCCACGGCGCGCTGCAGCACCGTCAGCGTTTTCAGCCCCAGAAAGTCGAACTTGACCAAGCCGGCCTTCTCCACGTCCTTCATGTGGAACTGGGACACCGGCATTTCCGAACGCGGATCGCGATAGAGCGGGATGAGTTCTTGGAGCGGTCGATCGCCGATGACGACACCTGCAGCGTGAGTGCTGGCATGGCGGAACAGACCCTCCAATTTGAGAGCCGTGTCGATGAGGCGTGCGACCTCCGGCTCCTTCCTCGCCTGCTGGAGCGACTCTTCGCTGTCGAGCGCCTGCTGGAGCGAGATCGGGTTGGCCGGATTAACCGGCACCATCTTCGCCAAGCGGTCTACCTGACCGTAGGGCATTTCCAGCACGCGCCCGACGTCACGTACCACGGCGCGGGCCTGGAGCGTTCCGAACGTGATGATCTGGGCCACACGGCCCTCGCCATAGCGGCGCTGCACATAGGCGATCACTTCGTCACGGCGGTCCTGACAGAAATCGATGTCGAAGTCGGGCATCGACACACGTTCGGGATTAAGGAAACGTTCGAACAGCAGGCCGAAGCGGATGGGATCGAGATCGGTGATGGTCAGCGACCACGCAACCACTGAACCCGCGCCCGAGCCACGCCCCGGGCCAACCGGAATCTCGTGCTCCTTGGCCCATTTGATGAAGTCCGCGACGATGAGGAAATAGCCGGGGAACCGCATGCCCACGATGACATCAAGTTCGAACTCCAGGCGTTCACGGTATTGTCTGGCAACCTCCTCACTCATCTCGTCGGTGAAGACGCGGGCTTCGAGTCGTTTCTCAAGCCCCTCGGACGCCTGCCGGCGCAGTTCTTCCTCCTCGGGCGCGCCGCTATCGGAGGGATAGGGCGGCAGAATGGGCGGACGCTTGGGCGACATAACGGCACAGCGGCGCGCGACGACCAGCGTGTTGGAAATGGCTTCGGGCAGGTCCGCGAAAAGGTAAGCCATTTCCTCGGCGTTCTTGAAGTAGTGCTGCGCGGTCACGCGCCGGCGATCCTGACGATTCACTGTCGCGCTGTCGGCAATGCACATCAGGGCATCGTGCGCCTCGTGCATTTCGGCATCTGCGAACATGACATCGTTGGTCGCAACAAGCGGCAGGTCAAGAGTATAGGCAAGCTCGATCAGGCCTGCCTCGCTCTGCTGTTCCTCCGGCGTGCCGTGACGCTGTAGTTCGACATAAAGGCGGCCCGGGAACAGCACCCGCAGGCGCTCAATCAGGGCGTACGCCTCTTCCATCCGGTTTTCCAGGATGCGCCGGGAAACCGGACCGGCAGGCCCTCCGGTCAGGCAGATCAGCCCGTCGGTGCGGCCCTTGAGATCGTCGAGCGCGGCCGATGCGATGTCGCCCGGCTCCGATTCCCGGTACGACTTCGAAACGAGATCGAGCAGGTGCCCGTAGCCGGTTTCATCCTGCGCCAGGAGCACGATGCGTTCGGTATCCTCCCAGCCATGAGGCATCCGATCGGTCGAGCGGACCGCGAGCAACGTACCCATAATTGGCTGGACGCCGCTGGATGCACAAACGGTCGAAAACTCCAGCACGCCGAACATGTTGCCGGTGTCGGTGATAGCCATGGCCGGCATGTTCTGTTCGGCGCACAGTTTGACCAGATCGAGAATCTTGACCGCGCCCTCCAGCAGGGAGAACGGCGTGTGGGTCCTGAGATGCACGAAGCCGGGAGCGATCATAGCTCACTCACCATAGCGGATATTCAAAGGTGGGCTTGCCCTGGCTCGAGAAATCCTTGTGGAAGACTCGCTCTAACCTTCGACCAGCTTGCCGTCTTCCATACGGAGGATCCGGTCCATGCGTTGGGCCAGCTCCATGTTGTGCGTCGCCACCAGGGCGGCTAGCCCCCTGCCCCGCACCTCTTCGGTCAGTTGCGTCATGACCTCATCGGCCGTGTGGTGGTCCAGGTTGCCGGTCGGCTCGTCGGCCAGAAGCACCGCGGGTTCATTGGCGAGCGCACGCGCAATGGCGACACGCTGCTGTTCGCCGCCCGAAAGCCTGGCCGGGCGGTGTTTGAGCCGGTCCTGAAGGCCCAAGCGGGTGAGAATTTCCGTCGCGCGCTGGCGCGCCTCGCGCTTGCCGGAGCCGGTAATGAGCTGCGGCAGAATGACGTTCTCCAGAGCGGAGAACTCGGGCAGAAGGTGGTGAAACTGGTAGACGAACCCCAGATGTTTGCGCCGCAACACGGTACGCGAAGCATCGTTACGTACGTCACACGTGTTTCCTGAAATCAGGATCTCTCCGACATCGGGTTTCTCCAGAAGCCCCGCAATATAAAGCAAGGTCGATTTGCCTGCGCCCGAGGGACCGACGAGCGCGACCATTTCGCCCGGCACAAGCGCGAGTTCCACGCTTTTCAATACCTCAAGCTCGCGTTCTCCCTGAACAAAGGTGCGCCCGATGTCGCGCAGTTCCAGGGCCGTGCTACTCATAGCGGAGTGCCTCTGCAGGATCGATGCGTGCGGCGCGCCAAGCCGGATAAAGCGCAGCCAGGAAGGTCAGCGCAAGGGCCATCGCGATGATGGTGATGACCTCCATCCAGTCGATCTTGGCCGGAAGCTGGGAGAGGAAATAGACCTCGGCCGGGAAAAGCTGGGTGTTCGTGAGAAACTGCACCATCATCTTGATCTCCTCGATGTAGATGCAGAACACGACACCGAGTACCAACCCCACCAGCGTTCCGGCCACGCCAATGCAGGCCCCGATGAGTAGGAAAATCTTCATAACGCTGCCGCGCGAGGCGCCCATGGTGCGCACGATGGCGATGTCGCCATTCTTGTCCTTCACCAGCATGATCAGGCTGGAGATGATGTTGAAGGCGGCAACCAGAATGATGAGGGTGAGGATCAGGAACATCACGTTGCGTTCGACCTGGAGCGCGTCATAAAGATGGCTGTTGGTCTGCTGCCAGTCGACAACCCGCGCACCGACCACATTACGTTCCAGTGCAATGTCGAAGGTGGCGTCCCGCGCCACATCGGGCTGTTCAGGCGTTTCGATCATGACTTCGATCTGGGTCACCTTCTCATCCCGCCGGAAGTATATCTGAGCTTGGTCGAGCGGCATGAAGACGACCCCTGCGTCGAACTCGAACATGCCGACCTCGAAGACGCCAATGATGGGGTAGGAGACCGATCGCGGCATGGTCCCGAAGGCCGTGGGAACGCCTTGGGGCGAGATAAGGTTCATCTGATCGCCGTAGTTGAGCCCTAGGCGATGCGCCAGGCGGGAGCCGACGATGATGCCGGATTCGCCGAACTCCTCCAGCAAACCGATCTTGACGCTCTCGACCAGCAGGGGTTGGGCGATGAAGTCCTCAGGGCGTACGCCGCGCACGATGATGCCGGATTGTCCGTTGGGCGAGGTCGCCAATACCTGCCCTTCGATCATGGGCACGACCAGCACACTTCCCGAAACATCTCTCAGGGCTTCGGCGAAGTCGGCATAGTCCGCGATGCCCTCGCTGGGACCCACCACAGTGATATGCCCGTTGAATCCCAGAATCCGGTTGATCAGCTCAAAGCGGAACCCGTTCATCACCGACATGACGATGATGAGCGCGGTCACACCCAGACAGATGCCCAGCAGCGAGAAGCCAGCCGTGACGGAAATGAAGCCTTCCTGCCTGCGCGCACGCAGGTAGCGGAAGGCGACCGTGCGTTCGAATGCCGAGATCACGCGTCGAAGTCGAGAATGCGGGACAGCGCCGAATCGATCGAGAGTTCGTGCTTTTCGCCGCCCGCCCGCCGCTTGAGTTCGACCGTCCCTGCCTTCACGCCGCGCGGGCCGACCGTAAGCTGCCAAGGCAATCCGATCAGGTCCATATCGGCGAATTTCACGCCCGCCCTCTCGTCGCGGTCGTCATGGAGCACTTCGACGCCGGCATCGCTCAACTTGGCATAGAGATCGACCGCGACGGCGTCGCACGCCTCGTCACCGGTCTTGAGGTTGATGAGGGCGACGTCGAACGGCGCGACCGCATCGGGCCAGATGATCCCTACTTCATCATGGCTTGCCTCGATGATGCCGCCAACCAACCGTGACACGCCGATGCCGTAGGAGCCTTCGTGCAACAGTCGCTGCTCGCCGTCCGGCATCGATACGGTGCACCCCAGAGGCTTGGAGTACTTCGTCCCGAAATAAAAGATATGCCCGACCTCGATGCCGCGTGCTTCGACGATCTGATCTGCAGAGAGCGGGCAGTTTGCGGGGTCGTGCTCTTCGTCCGTCGCCGCATAGAGCGAGGTCCATTCCTTAACGATGGGGTCAAGGTCGCCCTCGAAATCGATCTCTGCCGCACGAGGATCCATCTCCAGGAGGCGCTTGTCGGCATAGACGGCCGACTCACCGGTCTCGGCCAAGATGATGAATTCGTGGCTGAGATCGCCGCCGATAGGGCCGGAATCAGCCCGCATGGGGATGGCTTTCAGACCCATGCGGGCGTAGGTTCGCAGGTAGGACACAAACATGATATTGTAGGATTTGTGTGCCCCCTCGAAATCGAGATCGAAACTGTAGGCGTCCTTCATCAGGAATTCGCGGCCGCGCATGACGCCGAACCGGGGCCTGATCTCGTCACGGAACTTCCACTGGATGTGATAGAGATTCTTGGGCAGGTCACGGTAACTGCGAATATCGTCGCGCATGATCGTGGTGATCTGCTCTTCGTTTGTAGGTCCGTAGAGCATGTCGCGGTTGTGGCGGTCGCGGATGCGGAGCATTTCGGGGCCATAGGCCTCGTAGCGGCCGCTTTCGCGCCACAAATCCGCACTCTGTAGGGTGGGCATCAGGACGGGCTGTGCGCCGGCCGCCTGCATCTCCTCGTGCACGATATTCTCGATCTTCTTCAGCACCCGGAAACCCAGCGGCAACCACGAATAAATGCCCGCGCTGGCCTGACGCACCATGCCCGCACGCAGCATGAGCCGGTGCGACACGATCTGTGCTTCAGAGGGTGTTTCCTTCAGGGTGGGCAGGAAGTATCGGGAAAGGCGCATGATCTTCGATCGTGGCGAGTGAATGGGGCGCGCAACGTAGAGCGGATCACGATGACATGGAACCATCACGTCAGCCCAGCGTTTAGCGGTCAGCATCGGGCAGTTTCATGAACATGCGTGGCAGGATTACGACGCTGGGAAGGTCTATTCGCGTTCGATGTGATCGAGACCCGACTGAAGCCATGGCGGACCGGCGCCCATGACCTTGGAGAATACGGGACAGCGCGCCGTGTGCGCGCCGGGCAGATAGCCGGTCGAAAGCAGGAATTCCTCAACCACCAGCGGGCCCGTGAACACGAAGGTTTCGCGAAAGAGCTTGGTCCAATCTTCGTGGCTGCGGGGATGGTGGAGTTGAAGCCAATTGTGGAACCCACCATGGCTTTCGCGCAGATGAATCAGCCGGCGGGCATTTTCGATCGCCGCATCGACCTTCTTGCGGTTGCGGATAATGCCCTTGTCGGCAAGAAGCCGCGCGCGATTCATCTCTCCGTAGCCTACGACCGTATCGACATCGAAACCACTATAGGCGACGCGGAAGTTGTCCCGCTTGCGCAAGATCGTTGCCCAGGAGAGCCCCGCCTGATTGATCTCCAGCACCAGACGCTCGAAAAGCGCCGATTCATCGGCAATGGGAAAGCCGTATTCGGTGTCGTGATAACCGGCGTGAACCGGATCGCCCGGCGCAGAATCGCAATAGGACTGGCTCACAGCTCGCTCCCGCAATTGATGCAGTTTCGCGGCTCACCGAAAATCAGCGAGCGCAGGTCGACAAGTCCATAGACGTCCGCGGCATAGATACTGCCGACGAGAACCACCGTAATCAGGGTCGTCACGGCAGCCTTGCGCCATAACATCGGGTTGGCGGGCGCCCCGGGATCGGTGCCCATCTGAACCTCCGACTGACGGTGAACGCCGAACGGAAGCACCGCAAAGAAAATGACCCACCAGACGATCGTGAAGGCGATGGTCAGTCCGAACATGGGTTCAACGTTCCTCAGACCTGCTCAAGTTCGACCAGGGTACCGCAAAAATCCTTGGGATGAAGGAACAACACGGGCTTGTTATGGGCGCCGATCCTGGGCTCGCCATCGCCCAGAACCCGCCCGCCCTCGGCAACGATCCTGCCACGGGCAGCGATGATGTCTTCGACCTCGTAGCAAAGATGATGCATGCCACCGGCCGGGTTCTTCTCCAGGAACGACGCAATCGGGGATTTCTCGCCCAGGGGGCGGAGGAACTCGATCTTGGTGTTGGGCAGTTCGACAAACACCGTCGTGACGCCGTGATCGGGCTGATCGACCTTGTCGGAAACTGTCGCGCCAAGGGTGTTGCGGTAGATCGCCGTCGCGGCATCCAGGTCGGGGACTGCAATGGCCACGTGATTCAGACGTCCGATCATCTCGTTCGTATCCTTCTAAACTCTTACCAACTGTACTTCGACGACCGGGCGTCGGTTGAACTCGTTGCGCAACGTGCGCCGCACCGCGGTCCGAACCGATTCCATGATGGCGTCATCGTCGTTTCGCCGCGGATCGGGCAATCCTTCCACAACATCGATCACATCGTCGATCAGGTCGTCGACGACATCCTGATCCTCGCAATTTTCGAGAAGTCCATAGGCGCTGACAACAGGGTCGGCTACCAGTTCTCCCCTGCAGTCAAGCACCAGCGTGACAAAGGCCGCGCCGTTAAACATCAAGCGACGGCGTTCCTTGATGACGGCACCGTCCACGGGAATGGCACCCCGGCCGTTCCAGGCAACCCGGCCGTGCTCCACATGGTCGACCACCTCGGCCTTGCCGGGTGCGAGGCGCACCATGGCGCCGTTCTCGATCGTGAGGGTTTGGGGGATTTGGAGGGCGTGCGCGAGCGCGGCGTGTTCGCGCATATGGCGCAGTTCGCCATGCACAGGAATGGCGATTTCGGGACGGATCAACTGGTACATGCGGGCAAGCTCGTCCCGGTTGGGATGGCCTGAAACGTGCACGAAACGGTCTTTCTCCGTGATCACTTCAACATTCAGTCGAGTCAGGCGGTTGATCAGATCGAAGATGTTTTTTTCGTTGCCCGGGATGATCTTGGAAGAGAATATCACGGTATCGCCCCTGCCCAATTCGATCGAGGGGTGGTTTCCGTTGGCAACACGGCTCAGCGCGGCGTTCTCCTCCCCCTGGCAGCCGGTCATCATGTAGAGGACCTTATCGTCAGGAAGGTCGCGCGCGTCACGATCGTTGAGGAAGCGCACACCCCGGGGCAGATAACCGGTATCGCGCGCGCAGTCGAGAATGCGCCAGATGGAGCGGCCGGCGCCAACGCAGGTGCGCCCGTTGGCGGCAGCGGCCTCGTGAATCGTGAGCAGGCGCGCGAGATTGCTAGCAAAAGTCGTCACCACCACCTTTCCTGAATGTTCGCCAATCAATTCGGTCAGGCTGCGCCTGACATCGGATTCCGAACCGGAGGTCCCGGGACTGAAGACATTCGTGGAATCGCAGATCATGGCGAGCACGCCATGGTCGCCGACCTTCTTGAGTGCTGCTTCGTCGGTCGGTTCGGAGATCAGCGGATCGGGATCGAGCTTCCAGTCGCCCGTGTGCATGATGGAGCCATAGGGTGTCCGCACGACCAGGGCGTTGGGTTCGGGAATCGAATGCGTCAGCGTGACGAGTTCGACCTGAAAGGGATCGAGATCGATCATTCCCGAAAGAGGCACTTCGGTAATGACCATATCCTCAATGCCTTCGGAGCCTTCCTCGACCTTACGGCGGAGAAGTGCCGCGGCAAACGGCGTGGCATAGACCGGGCAGCGCAAACGCGGCCAGAGATAGGGCACGGCGCCCAGATGGTCTTCGTGGGCGTGGGTGATGACGAGACCGACCAACTCTTCCTTGCGTTTGGCGATGTAGGAGACATCGGGCATGACAAGATCGATGCCGGGCAATTCGTCTCCGGCGAAGGTGACGCCCAGATCGCACATCAGCCATCGGCCGTCGTACTCATAGAGGTTGAGATTCATGCCAATCTCACCGGCCCCGCCCAGGGGGAGGAAATGCAAAGGCTTCGATTTGGCCACGGTCAATCCGCCACTTCGCGGCTGCGCAGCCATACTTCGTAGAGGCCGCGGACAGTAATGTCGGGGTCAAAGTCATCAATCACGTCGGTCGCCGCGTTGAACAAGGGCGCCAACCCGCCGGTCGCGACAACTTCCATCGGCTTGCCGTATTCCGAGCGGATGCGCGAGACCACCCCCTCAATCAGACTGACATATCCCCAGTAAACACCCGACTGCATACAGGCGACCGTGTTGGTGCCCACCACACGGTCTGGCCTCTGGACGCCGATCCTCGGCAACCGCGCGGAAATCCGGTGCATGGCATCAAGCGCCAGATTGATGCCGGGCGCAAAGACTCCGCCCGCAAAGCCGCCATCGGTATCCACCACGTCGAAGGTCGTCGCGGTGCCGAAATCGATGACGATCAGCGGCCCGCCGAACTTGACATAGGCCCCCACCGCGTTGACCAGACGGTCCGCGCCAGCTTCGCTAGGATCGTCGATACGCAGGGGAATTCCAAGCGTGGCGCCCTCGCTGACAACCAGGGGCTCGAGGTCATAATGCTTGCGGCACAGCGTCTTGAGATCGTACAGAGTCTGGGGGACGACACTGGAGATGACGGCATCCCTGATGTGGTTCGCATTGATCCCGTCCATTTCCAGCAGTTGGCGGAGCCAGACGGCATATTCGTCGGCCGTTCGCTCGGTCTTGGTCGCCACGCGCCACTGACCGAGCAGGCCTTCTCCAAGAAAAACGGCAAAAACCGTGTTGGTGTTGCCTTGGTCGATAGCGAGAAGAAGCGGCTGAGTCATGCAACATCCTCCAACACAAGAGAGCCGGAAACGCAACGGTGCGTTGTACCGGCCTTGTCGGCAATCAGCACCGCTCCTACGTCGTCCACTCCCTCCAGCGTTCCAAAAAGCGGCGCACGGTGATCCTCAAGATGGGTCACAGGTCCGTTCAGGCCAACCGCATGGGCGAGCCATGTATCGCGGATACACACAAAACCACCGGCCAGCCACTGGTCTATGAGCAATTTGAACTGCGGAGCAAAGGCTGCAAGCCACGTATCACGGTCGATTGTAGCGCCAAGGGCTTGAATATCGGAAATACGCATGCCTTCAATCTCGGGATGATGGGCAAGATTGACCCCTATCCCGACGATCCCGGCATCCAGCCGCTGAGCGGTACTAACCGCCTCGACAAGAATGCCGCAGATCTTGTTGCCATCGACCAGAACATCGTTAGGCCATTTGCACCGTGCGGCAGGCAAACTTGGAGCAAGACTGGCCAGGGTCTGTGCAACCGCCAAGCCCGCGACCAACGCGATCTGCGGCGCATCGGCCTGATCGCAGTAGGGCTTGAGAACAATGGACGTGTAGGAGTTTCCCGGAGGAGAGACGAAGTTCTTGCCTCGGCGTCCCCGACCCGCCAACTGCTCGACCGCGCGGACAACGGTCCAGTCGCCCGCGCCTTGCTGTGCCAGATTCAAGGCCTCATCGTTGGTGCTTGCGACGCTTCCAAGATCGATCAGATGAAACGGCGCCGGGAGTTCGATGGTCACTATTGCAGCATTGCCTGCACCGAATGGAGCGGTGCGGGCACCAGCGACCGTGCAGCGACCGCCGCACTATCGAGCAGGGGCGCCGAATAGACGAAGAAGAGCAAGGTGACCGCCGCCGTGATCGTGATGACCGGCCAGACTTCCCGTCCCATCGGCGCGTCGAAGGGGTCGGCCGCTTCGTCGAAGTGCATGATCTTGATGATGCGGATGTAATAGAAGGCGCCGATCACGCTGGTCAGCACACCGACCACTGCCAGGGTATAGAGGCCCTCGTTCACAGCGGCCATAAAGACATAAAACTTGCCGAAGAAGCCCGCGAGCGGTGGGATTCCGGCCATGGAAAACATGAAGATGGCGAAGGCCAACGCAAGCTTCGGGTTGGTGCGCGAAAGACCGGCAAGGTCCGAAATTTCCTCGACCATCGTGCCGCCCCTGCGCATGGCAAGGATGCAACCCCAAGTGCCCACACCCATGACGAGGTAAATGGCGAGGTAAATGGCGACACCGTTGATGCCCTGCGCCGTGCCCGCGGCAACGCCAACCAAGGCAAAGCCGACATGACCTATGGAACTGTAGGCCATCAGCCGCTTGATGTTGTGCTGCCCGATGGCGCCGACAGCGCCTAGGAACATAGATGCGACAGCAAGCAGGAATATGATCTGCTGCCATTGCTCAAAAAGACCGCCGAACGGGCCGGTCAAAACGCGCATGAGCAATGCCATGGCGGCAATCTTCGGCGCGACGGAGAAAAAGGCGGCGACCGGTGTCGGAGCGCCCTCGTAGACATCCGGGGTCCACATGTGGAACGGCACGGCGGAAATCTTGAACGCCAGACCGGCTGCAATGAAAACAAGACCGACAATCACGCCAAGCGAAAGACCCTCGGCATTGGCGGCCGACACGGCAAGCAGTTCAAAGGAGGTCGTTCCCGCGAAGCCATAGACCATGGAACAGCCGTAAAGCAGCATGCCCGAAGCCACCGCACCCAGAACAAAATATTTCAAACCTGCCTCACTGGAGCGCAGGTCATCGCGCTGGAACGCGGCACAGACGTAGAGCGCGAGGCTCTGCATTTCCAGACCGACATAGAGCGAGAGCAGATCGTTCGCCGACATCATAACGAACATGCCCAGAGTACCCAAGACGATCAGGACCGGAAACTCGAAGCGGTCCATGCCCTCGCGCCGGATGAAACCCAGGGACATGATGAGTGTGAGCGAGGCGCCGATCAGCACCAGCGTCTTCATGAAGTCGCCGAAGGTGTCGATGATGACGATACCATCGAACGCCGAACCGCTTCCCGGCTGTAGATGCACCAAGAAACCCGCCACGACAAACACCGCGACGGCAATCCAGACGGCAAGGCCAGTGGCGTTGCGCCTCGTGAATACCCCCATCATGAGTACGGCCATGCCGGCAAGTGCGAGCCAGAGTTCCGGCAGGATCGCATTGAGATCGGAAAGTGCGAGTTCGTGCATGGTCCGCCTTCTTACTTGGCCGCCTGCGCCAGCATGGTCCCGCCGTTGACTTGATCGACCAGGTGTTCGACGGAGACATGCATGACATCCAGGAACGGAGCGGGCCAGACGCCCATGATGATGACCGCGATGATCAATGGCACGAAATAGATCAGTTCACGCTTGTTGCAGTCCAGGATCGTCTTGAGATCATCGTGGACGAGTTCACCAAACACCACGCAGCGGTAGAGCCAGAGCATGTAGGCTGCACCCAGAATGATGCCCGTAGTGGCGAGCAGTGCGACCCAAGTATTGGCCTGGAAGGCGCCAACCAACACTAGGAATTCGCCGACAAAGCCCGACGTCCCGGGAAGGCCGACAGAAGCCAGCATGAAGACCATGAAGATGAAGGCGTAACGCGGCATCCGGTTCACGAGGCCACCATAGCGCGAAATCTCGCGGGTATGGATGCGGTCGTAGATGACGCCGACGCACAGGAAGAGCGCGGCCGAGACCACGCCGTGCGAGAGCATCTGAAAGATTCCACCCTCAATGCCCTGCTGGTTCATCGAGAAGATGCCGATGGTCACGAAACCCATATGCGCAACAGACGAGTAGGCGATCAGCTTCTTCATGTCCTGCTGCACCAGCGCGACCAGCGAAGTATAGATGATGGCCACGATGGAAAGCGTGAAGATCAACGGTGCGAAGAATTCGGAAGCTTCCGGCAGCATGGGAAGCGAGAACCGAATGAATCCGTAGCCACCCATCTTCAACAGCACGCCTGCTAGGATGACCGAGCCTGCCGTCGGCGCCTCGACATGCGCATCGGGCAGCCATGTATGCACTGGCCACATCGGCACCTTGACGGCGAAAGAGGCGAACATGGCAAGCCAGAGCCAGCGCTGCATGTCCTCGCCAAAACCGGCGTTCATCAACTCGGGAATGCTGGTGGTGCCGGTTTCGAAATACATCACCAGAAGGGCGACTAGCAGCAGCACCGAACCGACCAGCGTGTATAGAAAGAACTTGAACGCGGAATAAATCCTGCGCGGTCCACCCCAGACGCCGATGATCAGGAACATCGGGATCAGCATCGCTTCGAAGAAGAGATAGAAGAGCACGAAATCAAGCGTGCTGAAGACGCCGATCATGAGCGCTTCCATGACCAGGAAGGCAATCATGTATTCCTTCACCCGGGTCTGGATGGCTTCCCACGAGCACAGGATGCAGACGGGGGTGAGCACGGCCGAGAGCACAATGAGAAACAGTGAGATACCATCAATGCCGAGGTAATATTGAATGCCGTAGGCAGGGATCCATGGCGCCTGCTCGACAAACTGAAACTCCGCCGCCGTGGGATCGAACATCACCCAGATGGCGATAGTCACTACCAATACGACAAGCGAGGTCCACAAAGCTGTCCAGCGCGCGTTGGCCGCGGCCTTGGCTGCATCCTCGTTGCGGATCACCAGAATGAACGCAGCACCGATGAGCGGCAGGTAAATGGCGAGCGAAAGGAGGGGTGCTTCAATCAAGTACGGCTCCCCTAACCCCAAGCCCTGAACAGAAACCAACTCGCCACCACGACCAAGCCGATGAGCATGGCGAAGGCGTAGTGATAGACATAGCCGCTCTGCAGCGTCTTCACGCGCTTCGAGATATTCGTGATGGCGGCTGCCACACCGTCGGGCCCCAGACCGTCGATGGTGTCCTGGTCTCCGGCTTTCCAGAGGCCATCACCGAGGCGCTTGGCGGGACGTACGAACATCCAGTCGAACAGCTCGTCGAAGTACCACTTGTTCAACAAGAACTTGTAGACCGGCCGGAACTGGCTCGCGATCAGGCCGGGAAGGTGCGTGCGGAACATATAGCAGAGATAGGCCGTACCAATGCCCGCAGCGACGAAGAGCAGCACCATCGACTTGACCCAAAGCGGAGTCTCAGTGTGCGCCTTGTCGATGATGTCGTATATGTCCTCGCCATGGTCTTCGGATGCAGGCGCCTCGCTTTCAACGGCCCCTGTCTCATTGCCCGTTTCCGCCTCGTTGCCGTGGCTGGACGATTCAACCATAAGATCGGTGTGCGTTTCTTCGCCATGCGAACCACCCTCGACCTCGGCCATGGCGATGGAATGACCAAAGAACGCCTGGCCGCCGTGATAGACCATCTGGCCGCCGAACCATCCGTAACCGCCGATGACCGCACCGGTGGCCAGCACAATGAGCGGCATCCACATCACCTTGGGCGCCTCATGGATTTGATCGAAGGTTTCCCTCGTCATGCGCGGCTTGCTGTGGAAGGTCACGATAATCAAACGCCAGGAATAGAGCGCGGTCAGGAAGGCCGCCCCGGCACCGAGCCAGAAAGCGTACTGGCCCGCGAACGTATCCGTGACATAGGCCGATTCGATGATGAGATCCTTGGAGTAGTACCCGGCGAAGAGCGGCACGCCCGCCAGCGCAAGGCTGCCGATCCACATGAACGCATAGGTGATGGGCAACTTGCGCCACAGACCGCCCATGCGCCGCATGTCCTGTTCATCGTGCATGCCGTGGATGACCGCGCCGGAGCCCAAAAAGAGCAGCGCCTTGAAGAACGCGTGCGTGAAAAGGTGGAAAAGCGCCACCGGATAGGCGCCAATGCCGCAGGCAAAGAACATGTAGCCAAGCTGGCTGCAGGTCGAATAGGCGATGACGCGCTTGATATCGTTCTGGGCAATGCCGATGCTCGCGGCGAAGAGGCAGGTTGTCGCACCGATGATTGTGACGACGGTGAGCGCCGTCGCCGAAGCCTCGAACATGGGCGAGAGCCGCACGATCATGAAGACACCGGCTGTCACCATCGTCGCGGCATGGATCAGGGCTGAAACCGGGGTCGGGCCCTCCATCGCGTCGGGCAGCCAAGTGTGGAGCGGGATCTGGGCCGACTTGCCCATGGCGCCGATAAACAGCAGCAGGCACAGCGCCGTCATGGTGCTGAACTCCCATGAGAGGAACGTCATTGTGGTGCCGCCGTAGTCTGGAACTGCGGCAAAGACAGATTCGAACGACACGGTGTTGAACACCAGAAAGACGCCCATAATGCCCAGCGCAAAGCCGAAATCGCCCACGCGGTTAACGATGAACGCCTTGATCGCCGCATCATTGGCGCTGGGTCGTTTGTGCCAGAAGCCGATAAGGAGATAACTGCACACACCCACGCCTTCCCAGCCGAAGAACATCTGCAGGAAGTTGTCGGCGGTTACCAGCATCAGCATGGTGAAGGTAAAGAGCGACAGATAGGCAAAGAAGCGCTGGCGGTGCGGATCGTGCTCCATATAGCCCAGCGAATAGACGTGGACCACGGCCGAAACGGTTGTCACCACGATCAGCATCACAGCCGTGACCTGGTCGAAGTAAAGCGCCCAGTCGACCTCGAAAGCTCCGGAATCGATCCAAGTAAAGAGATACACCGTGAAAGGATCGCCGCTTTCGATAATCTGGAAGAATGTGATCCAGGACAGGATGGCGGTTGCAACCAGCAGAATGCAGGTCACGAGTGGCGTGACCTTGGGCCCTAGCTGGCGTCCGAACAGGCCAGCGGTAATGGCGCCGATCAATGGCAGGAAAACAATGGCGGCAGCGTGCGTCACGACCGATCAGCCCTTCATCATGTTGATGTCTTCCACCGCGATCGAGCCCCGATTGCGGAAGTAGACAACAAGAATGGCGAGGCCGATGGCTGCCTCCGCGGCAGCAACGGTCAGCACGAGCATGGCGAAGATCTGGCCCACCAGATCGCCCAACTCGACCGAAAATGCGGTCAGGTTGATGTTGACCGCCAGCAGCATCAGTTCGACCGACATCAGGATGATGATGACGTTCTTGCGGTTCAGGAAAATGCCGAGGATTCCCAAGGTGAACAGGATCGCGGCAACGGTGAGATAATGGGCGACACCGATTTCCATGTCAGACGCCCTCCCCTTGGCGAACCTTGCGCACGTCGATGACTTCCTCGGGCCTACGACTGATCTGATCGCCGATTCGCTGTCGGCGGATATCGCGATGTCGCAGCGTCAGCACAATCGCACCGATCATGGCGATCAGTAGGATGATGCCCGCACCCTGGAATAGATACGCGTACTTCGTATAGATGACGTCGCCGATGGCCGCCGTGTTCGACCGCACCTCCAGGGCAGGTATCGGTGTTTGCGCAATGGAGGCTAGTTGCGGTTCAAGCTGCCAGGCGCCGACCACCAGAACCAGTTCGATGAGTAACACCAGGCCGATCATCGCGCCGATCGGCAGATACTGCAGGAATCCCTGACGTAGTTCTGTGAGATTGATGTCGAGCATCATGACGACGAATAGGAATAGCACCGCCACAGCGCCGACGTAGACGACAACCAGAATCATCGCCAGGAATTCGACGCCGATCAGGACGAAGAGCCCCGCGGCGTTGAAAAACGCCAGGATCAGATATAAGACCGAATGCACCGAATTACGGGACGAAATCACCATCACGGCCGAGGCTAGGAGGACAAAAGCGAAGAGGTAGAAAGCGAGCGTCTGGAGAATCATGATGTCTCGCTCACCGGTAGGGAGCGTCAGCCGCGAGACGTGCGGTGAGTTCCTTCTCCCAGCGTTCGCCATTATCGAGCAGCTTCTCCTTGTCATAGAAGAGCTCGGCGCGGGTTTCGGTCGCAAATTCGAAGTTGGGGCCTTCGACAATGGCGTCCACCGGGCAGGCTTCCTCGCAGAAGCCGCAGTAGATGCACTTGGTCATATCGATATCATAGCGCGTCGTGCGGCGGCTACCGTCCTCGCGAGGTTCCGCCTCGATGGTGATGGCCTGCGCGGGACAGATAGCCTCACATAGCTTGCAGGCGATGCAGCGTTCCTCACCGTTGGGATAACGCCGCAGGGCGTGCTCTCCACGGAAGCGCGGCGACAGCGGACCCTTTTCATAGGGGTAGTTCAGCGTGACCCGGCGCTTGAACATATAGCTGAACGTCTTGCTCAAGCCCGAAACCAGTTCGGCAAGCAGGAACGTGCGCGCTGTGCGGTCCAGAAACGCCATCAGAAGCTCATTTTGCGGATGCGGTTGGGGCTTATGCGGGTTCTCATCGCGGCAACCAGTCGAACGCAACCAGGCTGCCCGCGACAACCACAACGGCCGCGAGCGAGAGGGGCAGGAAGACCTTCCAGCCAAGACGCATCAGCTGGTCGTAGCGGTAACGCGGGAACGTAGCGCGCACCCAGATAAAGGCAAAGAGAAGTGCGCAGACCTTCACGATGAACCAGATGGGACCTGGCACCCAGGTGAACGGCGCGATATCGAACGGCGGCAGCCAGCCGCCCAGGAATAGCGTGACGCCCAGTGCCGAGAGCAGGATCATGTTGGCGTATTCGCCCAGAAAGAAGAGCGCGAACGTCATCGACGAATATTCGACGTTGTAGCCCGACACCAGCTCGGTTTCCGCCTCGGGCAGATCGAAGGGCGCGCGGTTGGTCTCGGCTAGCGCGGAGATGAAGAAGATGATGAACATCGGGAAGAGCGGCAGGAAATACCAGTTCCAGAACCCCGCCCCCTTCTGCGTCAGCACGACATCCCCGAGGTTCAGCGAGCCGACGCAAATCATCACCGTCACCAGCACGAAGCCGATGGAAACCTCATAGGAAACCATCTGGGCGGCCGAACGCAGCGAGCCGAGGAAGGCATATTTCGAGTTCGACGCCCAACCGGCCATGATGATGCCGTAGACGCCCAGCGAAGAGACGGCAAAGAGATAGAGAATGCCGACGTTGATATTGGCGAGTACCCATGTGCCGGACGAGGATTCACCGAAAGGAATCACGGCCCATCCCGCCATCGCTAGGACGAAGGTGATTATCGGCGCAATGACGAAGACGACCTTGTTGGAACCGCTGGGGACGATGGTTTCCTTCATGAAGAGCTTCAGGCCATCCGCGATGGGCTGTAACAGGCCGAACGGTCCCACGACATTCGGGCCCCGGCGAAGCTGCATGGCAGCCATCACCTTGCGCTCGGCATAAGTCAGATAGGTAACCGAGAGCAGCACCGGAATGAGGATCGCGAGAATCGAAAGGACAATGATGACCAGCGGCCAGACCCAGGTTTCAAGGAACGTCATGGATCAGTCCCCCGTCCCGGTCGCCGCGGGCGCGGTGACGAACGTTGCCGTGCATTGCGCCATAGTGGCCGAGGCGCGGCTGATCGTGCAGGTCTGGTAGAAATTCTCGACCGACGAAACGAACGCTTCCTCACCCATGGCGCCCACCACACCGAAGTCCTGCCACGCGGCAGGCGCGATTTCGTCGATTGCGCCCAGATGAGGAACTGCAGTGATCATTGCGTCACGAAGCTGCTCAATCGTGTCAAAGGGCAACGGGCGATCCATCATGCCCGAAAGGGCGCGAAGAATGCGCCAGTCCTCGCGCGCCTCCCCAGGCGCAAAGACCGCTCTCGCCGCGCGCTGCGGACGTCCCTCGAGATTCACATAAGTACCATCGCGTTCCGTATATGCCGCACCGGGAAGAATGATGTCTGCAACACGCGCGCCCGCATCGCCATGATGACCGATGTAGACGACAAAGGCTTTCTGCAAAGCGGCGGTGTCGACCTCGTCGGCAGCCAGCAGGATGACCGTATCGATTTCGCCGGATGCGGCACCTTCAAGGATGCCGCTCGTGTCTCTGCCACCAGAGGCGGGAACAAACCCGACATCGAGGCCGCCGACGCGCGATGCAGCGGTGTGCAGGACATTGAATCCGTTCCAGTCGCTGGAGATTGCACCGACGTCCTGCGCCAGGCTGCACGCGGCAGCCAGAACGGCTTCACCGTCACCGCGGGACAGGGCCCCTACCCCGACCATGATCATGGGACGCTCGGCATTCCTCAGAACTTCGGCGAAATCCTCCTTGCCGTCGATCAGGCGCTGCAGGCTTTCCGGGCCAGCGCCCAGATGTTTGACGGGGAAGGTAAGGTCAAGCTGCGGGCCGACCGAAGCGACCTTGAAGCCGCCCTGCATCAAGCGCTTGCGCAGGCGGGCATTGACCAGCGCGGCCTCGTAACGGGGATTGGTGCCGATCAGGAGACAGGCATCGGCTCCCTCAATGCCGGCGATCAACGTATTGAAAAGGTAGGATGCACGCACGGCCGGATCGACAGCCATGCCGTCCTGCCGACAATCGCGGTGCGGCGAGCCGAGCGAATCCAGCAGCGATTTCGCCGCGAACATCGTTTCGCAGTCGACCTGATTGCCCGCGAGCGCCGCGATCTTGTCGCCATCGCGTCCGGTCAGACGCTCCGCTGTCGCCTTGATCGCGGTCTCCCAGGATGCTGCCTGAAGTTTACCGTCGACCTTCACATAGGGCGTATCGAGACGGCGGCGCGTCAGACCATCGACGGCAAAACGCGTCTTGTCGGAAATCCATTCTTCGTTGATGCCCTCGTGCAGACGCGGAAGGACGCGCATAACCTCGCGGCCGCGCGCGTCGACGCGAATATTGGAACCCACAGCATCCATCACGTCGATGGACTCGGTCTTCTTCAGTTCCCAAGGACGCGCGACAAAGGCATAAGGTTTCGAAGTAAGCGCGCCCACAGGGCAGAGATCGATGATGTTGCCCGAAAGTTCGCTATCGATGCCGTTTTCAATGTAGGTCGTGATCTCGCTGTCTTCGCCGCGGCCGGTCATACCTAGATCGGGCACGCCCGCGATCTCTTCCATGAAGCGCACACAGCGCGTGCAGTGGATGCAGCGCGTCATGAAGGTCTTTACCAACGGGCCAAAGTCTTTTTCCTGAACCGAGCGTTTCTGCTCGTCGAAGCGGCTGATGCCCTTGCCGTAGCCCATCGCCTGGTCTTGCAAGTCGCACTCCCCGCCCTGATCGCAAATCGGGCAGTCGAGCGGGTGGTTGATCAGCAGGAACTCCATCGCGCCCTTCTGTGCCTTGCCGGCGACCGGGCCGCGCGTGTGGACGACCATACCGTCCATCAGTGGCTGGGCGCAGGACGCAACGGGTTTGGGCACCTTCTCCACTTCCACCAGACACATGCGGCAGTTGCCTGCGATGGACAAGCGGTCATGGAAACAGAACCGCGGCACTTCCGCGCCAGCCAGTTCACAAGCCTGCAAGAGCGTGAGGTGCTTGTCGACCTCAAGCTCCTGACCATTGATGGTGACTTTGACGGTTTCGGTCATGACGCCTTCCCTACTCCGCCGCCACGGCCGAAGAACCTCGATAGGCGTGGATGCGCCGCTCAAGCTCCGGTCTGAAGTGCCTAATCAAGCCCTGAATGGGCCAAGCGGCGGCATCGCCCAGGGCACAGATCGTGTGGCCTTCAACCTGGGTCGTGACCTCCTGAAGCATGTCGATTTCTTTGATCGTGGCATGCCCCTCGATCATGCGGCCCAGCACACGCATCATCCAGCCGGTGCCCTCACGGCACGGTGTACATTGGCCGCAGCTTTCGTGCTTGTAGAACTTCGATAAACGCCAGATGGCGCGCACGATGTCGGTCGATTTGTCCATAACAATCACGGCGGCGGTGCCCAGGCCCGACTCTACGTCACGCAGGCTGTCGAAATCCATCAGGATGTCGTCACAAGTCGGCTTGGGCATGCAGGGCACGGACGATCCGCCGGGAATGACCGCCTGCAGATTGTCCCAGCCGCCGCGCACACCGCCCGCGTGCTTTTCGATGAGTTCGCGGAGCGGAATGCCCATCTCCTCTTCCACATTGCACGGCGCGTTCACGTGGCCTGAGATGCAGAAGACCTTGGTGCCGGTGTTCTTCAGGCGCCCCAGGCCCGCGAACCAATCGCCGCCGCGGCGCAGGATGGTGGGCGCCACCGCGACAGTCTCGACATTGGTCACCGTCGAGGGGCAGCCGTAGAGTCCCGCCATGGCCGGGAACGGCGGTTTGAGACGGGGCTGGCCCTTCTTACCTTCCAGACTTTCGAGCAGCGCGGTTTCCTCGCCGCAGATATAGGCGCCGGCGCCACGGTGGAGATAAACGTCGAAATCAAATCCGCTGCCACATGCGTTCTTGCCGATGAGACCACCGTCATAGGCTTCATCGATGGCCGTCTGCAGCGTGATGGCTTCGTTGTAGAACTCGCCGCGAATGTATATGTAGGCGGCCGTAGCGCGCATGGCATGGCCCGCAATCAGGCAGCCCTCGATCAGCTTGTGGGGATCGTGACGCATGATGTCACGGTCCTTGCAGGTTCCAGGCTCGCTTTCGTCGGCATTGACCACCAGATAAGCTGGCTGACCCTCGGGCCGTTCCTTGGGCATGAAAGACCATTTGAGGCCGGCTGGGAACCCCGCACCGCCACGGCCGCGCAGTTCGGATTTCTTGATCTCCTCGACGATCCAGTCGGGACCCTTTTCGACCAGGCCTTTCGTACCGTCCCAGTCGCCGCGCGCCTTTGCCGCAGCCAGATCCGGACTGTGAAAGCCGTAGAGATTGGTGAAGATGCGATCCTTGTCCTGTAACATCGCTCAGCCCTCACCCTGCAAGGTTGTGGCGCCGGTCTCGGGCTCCGAAGAACGCCGGCTGTTCTGCGGCCCCATGGGCGGTCTTTTGCCGTCACGCAGGGCATTGAGAAGCGAAACCATCTTCTCGCCGTCGAGGTCCTCGTAATAATCGTCGTTGATCTGGACCATCGGCGCGTTCACGCAGGCCCCGAGGCACTCGACCTCTTTCAACGTAAACTGTCCATCAGACGTGGTTTCGTCACACCCGATGCCCAGGTGTTTCTGACAGGCATCCATGATGCTGTCGCTGTCACGCAGCATGCATGGGGTCGTCGTGCAGACCTGAACGAGGAATTCGCCAACCGGCTCCAAATTGAACATCGTGTAGAACGTTGCGACCTCATAGACACGGATCGCTGGCATATCGAGCATGTCGGCGATGACATCCATGGCCGCGACGGAGACCCAGGTTTCCTGACGCTGGGCAAGATCAAGCAAAGGCATGACGGCGCTCTGCTGCCGGCCCTCTGGATACTTGGCGATGACCGCCTTGGCTTTCTCAGCATTCTCCGCAGTGAAGGCAAAGCTCTTGGGCTGATGCTCGAGTGCGCTAGGGCGTCCGCGCGCAAGACTCATCGGTCAATCTCCCCGAACACGATATCCATGCTGCCCACGATCGCGGCAGCATCGGCGAGCATATGACCCTTGCAGAGAAAGTCGGTCGAAGCTAGATGCAGGAACCCTGGCGCACGGATGCGGCATCGATAGGGCTTGTTGCCGCCGTCGGAAACCAGGAACACGCCGAACTCGCCCTTAGGCGCTTCGACGGCCGCATACACCTCGCCATCGGGCACGTGATAGCCCTCGGTATAGAGCTTGAAATGATGGATCAGCGCTTCCATTGAGGTCTTCATGTCGCCGCGCGAGGGAGGCGAAACCTTCGGGTCGGTGGTTTTGACCGGACCTGACGGCATGTTGGCGGTACACTGTTTGACGATGCGGATGGACTGACGCATCTCTTCGATACGCACCATGTACCGTTCAAAACAGTCGCCGTTGGTCCCGACCGGAACGTCGAAATCCATATCGCGATAGGCGTCGTAGGGTTGCGACTTGCGCAGATCCCAGGGCACGCCGGCCGACCGCAGCATCGGCCCGGTGAAACCCCAGTTGATGGCGTCTTCCTGCGAAACCATGCCGATTTCAACGGTACGTTGCTTGAAGATGCGGTTCTCGTTCAGGAGATGTTCGATATCCTCGATCACGCGCGGCAGTGTGTCGACATAGTCGTCGATCTCCTTTTCCATGCCGGCCGGCAGGTCGCGATGCACACCGCCCGGACGGAAGTAGGCCGCATGCATGCGCGCTCCGGAAACCCCTTCATAGAACTCCATCAGGCGCTCGCGTTCCTCGAACGCCCACAGCGCCGGCGTCAGCGCACCGACATCCATGGCGAACGTCGTGACGTTCAGCAGGTGGTTGAGCAGCCGGGTTAGTTCGGAAAACAGCACCCGGACATACTGCCCGCGGGCCGGCACTTCGATGCCCAGGAGTTTCTCCACCGCTAGGGAATAAGAATGCTCCAGGCACATGGGCGAGACGTAATCGAGACGGTCGAAATAGGGTACGGCCTGCAGATAGGTCTTGTACTCGATCAGCTTTTCGGTGCCGCGGTGGAGCAATCCGATGTGCGGGTCGGCGCGCTCCACAATCTCACCGTCCATCTCCAGCACGAGGCGCAAAACGCCGTGCGCCGCGGGGTGCTGGGGACCGAAGTTGATGGTCGTTGTCTTGATCTCGACTTCAGCCATCCTTGCCGGCCTCCACCTGATCGTCCCGGGCCTTTTCGTCTCCGGGCAGGAAATCCTGCGAGCCCTCCCATGGCGAGAGGTAATCGAAGCTGCGGAACGCCTGGGTCAGCTTGACCGGTTCGTAAATCACGCGCTTCTCGTCCTCGTCGTAACGCATCTCGACATGGCCCGTCAGTGGGAAATCCTTGCGCTGGGGATGACCCTCGAAGCCGTAGTCCGTCAGGATGCGGCGCAGGTCGGGGTGGCTGGAGAAATAGATACCGTACATATCCCAGACCTCGCGCTCCAGCCACAAGGCGGCGTTGTGGATGCCCACACAGGTCGGGATCGGCATTTCCTCACCCACCGCGACCTTGAGCCGGATACGCATGTTGTGGCGCAGGCTGAGCAGATTGTAGATGACGTCGAAACGCAACTCGCGCTGGGGATAGTCCACCGCAGTAATGTCGATCAACTGCTTGAACAGGCAATCGCTGTCGTCGCGCAACCAGGTCAGCAGTTCGAGCAGACCTTCCGGCTTGGCCTCCAGCGTTACCTGACCGCGGTCGAGTACTAGTTCACCGGCGCAGTTGGGGAAACGCGCCTGCGCAATACCGCCGATCTCTGTGAGAGCTTCGGACATCGAAACGGCCCCCTGTGCCTCTAACGCCGGATGCTGCCGGTGCGGCGGATTTTCTTCTGCAGTTGCAGAATGCCGTAAACCAGCGCTTCGGCCGTGGGCGGACAGCCCGGAATGTAGATGTCGACCGGAACGATCCGGTCACAGCCGCGCACCACGGAATAGGAATAATGATAGTAGCCGCCGCCGTTGGCGCACGAACCCATCGAGATGACCCAGCGCGGCTCGGCCATCTGGTCATAGAGCTTGCGCAGCGCCGGCGCCATCTTGTTGCACAGCGTACCGGCCACGATCATGACATCGGATTGGCGCGGACTGGCGCGGGGAATGATGCCGAAACGGTCGAGATCGTAACGGCTCATATAGGCGTGAATCATCTCCACGCCACAGCAGGCCAGCCCGAACGTCATCGGCCACAAGCTGCCCGTGCGCGCCCAGTTAACCAGTTTCTCGACATTGGAAAGGACATACCCCTTGTCGTCCATTTCCTGACGGACGCGTAGAAGCAAGGCGTCCTGATCGGGGCCGGGCGGGATGTCTCTGAGATCAGGTTCTACTCCCATTCGAGAGCTCCCTTTCGCCATTCATAAATAAAACCGATGGTCAGGACTCCGAGAAACACGACCATGGACCAAAACCCGAACATGCCGATCTCCGACAGCGAGACTGCCCAGGGGAACAGAAAGGCCACTTCCAGGTCGAAGATGATGAAAAGAATCGACACCAGATAAAAGCGCACATCGAAACGGCCTCGAGCATCTTCGAAAGCATCGAAACCACATTCATAGGCCGAGAGCTTTTCCGGATCCGGCCGCTGCGGGCTCACCAGCCACGACACACCGATCATCACGCAGGACATGGCGACAGCCAAGCTAAGGAAAATCAGGATTGGAAGATACTCAAGGAGAAGTTCGTTCATAATTCCGGTCCTATGCGCGGCCCCCTTATATGGTCCAGAAGTCCGCCTGTGAAGGCCGAAACAGGTTCTTCGGGACCGATGCTGGACGCGCAAACGCCGTCGCGCACGGATCATCGGGCGATCTGTGCACAAACCGATCGAATTGCTAGAAAATGGCGGGAGTGACGGGACTCGAACCCGCGACCTCTGGCGTGACAGGCCAGCACTCTAACCAACTGAGCTACACCCCCAGCAACCGCGCTCGTCTAAGGTAACGCGACCGACCCTGTCAAGCAGATTGGAATAAATTCGCCGGCCCTTGGGCAATAATTGGGAGATCATGTCACCACGTCTTAGTCTCAACGGGCAAAAACGCTTTTTGGCAAATGCCTTGCCCGACCCTGACTTGAAACAATGCTCCAGTTTTCGAGTTGTTTGCTCATCCTCGACGGCAACCTACTATTTGAGTTTCAGTGGCCGATAGGAACTGGTTGAAACCATGTCTCCGCAGGTCGTTCGTGGAGCCGATGTAGACATTGTCGTTATTGAGGCGGAGAAAGTAGACGTATCACATAGCTCCAACGCCCCCTTCGCTCCTCTGAAGCTTCGGGTGACACTCCTACCCCTAGCGGCTTCGCTGGGAGGTATAGGGTGGTGGGCGGTGACGGGATCGAACCGCCGACCTACTGGGTGTAAACCAGCCGCTCTCCCAGCTGAGCTAACCGCCCATGCGAACAACGGACAAATTCGAGACGCGGATGTCAAGTGCCACAGGCGCACCGGCAACGGCAAATAAGAAAACCACCGGGATCTTGCGACCGCCGGCGGCTCTCCAAATCCTTGAAGGATACGGTTTTTAGTTGACCGCGTCCTTAAGCGCCTTGCCAGCCTTGAACTTCGGCTGCTTGGAGGCCGGAATATTGATCGGCTCACCGGTGCGCGGATTGCGGCCCTTGCTGGCTGCGCGATTGGCAACTGAGAAAGTGCCGAAGCCTACGAGGCGGACTTCCGTGCCCTTTGCGAGCGTATCGGAAATTGAGTCGAAAACGGAGTCGACGGCGCGAGCGGCATCGACCTTGGTCAGATCAGCAGAGTCAGCGACGACAGCAATAAGATCGTTTTTGTTCACCTTTTAGCCCTCTCCCAACGATTAGTGGTCGGCAATTGTTGATTGAACCGGATGGGTATCCCCAGCGCGTCAAGAGTCTAACGAGATGCACGCGAGCACGTCAACGCAAGATATGCCGGAAAAACGCGGATTTCTGCGAGAAATGTGGATGCATCGCACATGACTTTCAAAGCTTATAGGCGACGCATCCATCAAACCGCATCAGTGTGTGATGACTTTTCCGGTGTCGCCGTCCTTGGATTCGGGCACCGTGTCGAGATCGGCGGTGTCCTGATCCGTCCACTCGATCGGCGTGGGCTTCTCAACAAAAGCGACCTTGATCACCTCATCGACCGAGGAGACAGGAATGATGTCGATTCCCTGTTTCACGTTGTCGGGGATATCGGCCAGGTCCTTTTCGTTGCCCTTGGGGATCAGCACGGTCTTAATACCGCCGCGATGCGCGGCCAGCAGCTTCTCCTTGAGGCCACCGATGGGCAGCACGTGTCCGCGCAGCGTGATTTCACCGGTCATGGCCACCGAGCACTTCACCGGAATGCCGGTCAGTGCGGAAAGCATGGAGGTGAACATGCCGATACCCGCGGACGGACCGTCTTTCGGCGTCGCACCTTCAGGCACATGAACGTGCATGTCGCGCTTGTCGAAGATCGTCGGTTTGAGCCCAAGTTCGGGCGCCCGTGCCCTGAGATAGCTCTTGGCCGCCTGGATCGACTCCTGCATCACGTCGCCCAGCTTGCCGGTGATCGTCATCTTGCCCTTACCGGGCAGCACGACCGCCTCGATCGAGAGCAGTTCGCCGCCGACTTCGGTGTAGGCAAGACCCGTTGCGATCCCGACCATGTCGTCGTGCTCGGCCTCACCATAGCGGAAGCGGCGCACGCCGGCATACTTGTCGAGGTTGCGTGACGTCGCCTTGACCTTGTCGGTTTCGCCCGAGACGATTTCTTTCACCGCCTTGCGCTGCAGGTTCGCCAGTTCGCGTTCGAGATTACGCACGCCGGCTTCCCGCGTGTGATAGCGGATGAGATCACGCAGGCCACCTTCGGAGATAGACCACTCGTCCTCCTTGAGACCATGGGCTTCCATCTGCTTCTTTATCAGATGGTCCTGGGCGATGCGCACCTTCTCATCTTCCGTGTATCCGGAGATGCGAATGAGTTCCATGCGGTCTAGGAGCGGTCCGGGAATGCGCGTGGTGTTGGCCGTGGTCACGAACATCACGTCAGAGAGGTCGTAATCGATCTCCAGGTAATGGTCGTTGAACGAACTGTTCTGTTCGGGGTCGAGAACCTCGAGCAGCGCCGAACTTGGATCACCACGCCAGTCCGAACCAAGCTTGTCGATCTCGTCAAGCAGGAACAGGGGATTGGACGTCTTGGCCTTCTTCATGCCCTGGACGATCTTGCCCGGCATGGACCCGATATAGGTCCGGCGATGGCCGCGGATTTCGGCTTCGTCGCGCACACCGCCCAGCGACATGCGCACGAAATTACGTCCGGTCGCCTTCGCGATCGACTTGCCGAGCGAGGTCTTGCCCACGCCGGGAGGTCCAACAAGGCAGAGGATCGGTCCCTTCAGCTTCTTGCTGCGCGCCTGCACGGCGAGATACTCGACAATGCGCTCCTTGACCTTCTCAAGGCCGAAGTGGTCGGTGTCGAGAACCTCCATGGCAAGCTTGATGTCTTTCTTGAGTTTGGTACGCTTCTTCCAGGGGATGCCCAGCATCCAGTCGAGATAGTTGCGCACGACCGTGGCCTCGGCCGACATCGGGCTCATGGTACGCAGCTTCTTCAGTTCGGCGAGTGACTTTTCGCGTGCTTCCTTGGAGAGCTTCGTCTTCTTGATCTTCTCCTCGTATTCGCCGGCTTCGTCGCGGCCGTCTTCGCCCTCGCCCAGTTCCTTCTGAATGGCCTTCATCTGCTCATTCAAATAGTACTCGCGCTGGGTTTTCTCCATCTGGCGCTTGACGCGGCCGCGGATGCGCTTCTCGACCTGCATCACGCCGATCTCGCCCTCGATTAGGGCGTAGACACGTTCCAGGCGCTCCAGAATGGAGTCGACCTCAAGCAGGGTCTGCTTTTCGGAAACCTTAATGGTGAGGTGCGAGGCAACGGTGTCGACCAGCTTGCCGTAGTTCTCGATCTGATTTAGCGAGACGAGAACCTCGGGCGGGATCTTCTTGTTGAGTTTGACGTATTCCTCGAACTGGCTCACCACCGCGCGGGCGAGAGCCTGCAACTCACGCTCGTCCTCGGGCTTGTCATCGAGGACTTCGGCATAAACCTGGAAGAACTCTCCGTTGGGGAGATGGTCAACGACCTTCGCGCGCTGACCGCCCTCGACCAGAACCTTCACAGTGCCATCGGGCAGCTTCAGGAGTTGCAGCACCGTCGATACCGTGCCGATGTCATAGATATCGTCGGGGCCGGGATCGTCCTGGGAGCCGTCCTTCTGAGCGACGAGCAGAATCTGCTTGTCGTCCTTCATGACATCCTCAAGCGCTCGGACGGATTTCTCACGACCGACGAAAAGCGGCACGATCATGTAAGGGAAAACCACGATGTCGCGCAACGGAAGAACCGAATAAAGGGCACCTTTGGCCAAACTCACGGCTTTCGCCTCCAATTCTGGACAAAAACAGGGCCTTTGCGCCGGTTCACATCGGCGAAAGGCCCCTTTCGCTTGTCTAAAGGTGGCGTTGGGCGCCCCAAACATCAAGTACCCTATGGATCATAAGGTCGTTTGAGCGTGAAATTCGGAATAATGGTTCGTTTTGGAGCCAAAATCGAAGATCAGGAGGCCGGAGCGACCTCTTCTTCGCGTTCGGAGTAAATCATCAACGGCTGGCTGCCATTTTCTACAACCTCGCGATTGACCACCACCTCCTCGACGCCTTCCATGCCGGGAAGGTCGAACATGGTGTCGAGTAGGATGTTTTCCAAGATAGAGCGCAAACCGCGCGCACCGGTCTTGCGCGCAATTGCCTTGCGCGCGACGCCTCGCAGCGCATCCTCGGTGAAGGAAAGCTTGATCTCCTCCATCTCGAAGAGCTTCTGATACTGCTTAACTAGGGCGTTCTTCGGCTCGGAGAGAATCTCGATTAGCGCATCCTCGTCCAAATCGTCCAGCGTGGCGGTGACCGGCAGACGACCCACGAATTCGGGGATAAGACCGAATTTGAGAAGATCTTCCGGCTCGACCTGACGCAGAATTTCACCCATGCGCCGCTCCTCGGGCGAACGTACATCGGCGCCAAACCCGATCGAGGTCGGCTTGCCGCGGTCCGAGATAATCTTTTCGAGGCCGGCAAAGGCGCCACCGCAGATGAACAGAATGTTGGTCGTATCGACCTGCAGGAATTCCTGCTGGGGATGCTTGCGGCCGCCCTGGGGCGGAACAGATGCAACTGTGCCTTCCATGATCTTCAACAGCGCCTGCTGCACGCCCTCACCCGACACGTCGCGCGTAATGGACGGGTTGTCAGACTTGCGCGCGATCTTGTCGACCTCATCAATGAAGACGATACCGCGCTGCGCGCGCTCGACATTATAATCGGCGGCCTGCACGAGTTTAAGGATGATGTTCTCGACATCCTCACCGACATAACCTGCTTCGGTCAGCGTCGTGGCATCGGCCATGGTGAATGGCACATCCAGAATGCGCGCCAGGGTCTGGGCCAGCAGCGTCTTGCCGCAGCCGGTGGGGCCGATCAGCAGGATGTTTGACTTGGCCAGTTCAACCTGGTCGCTGCGGCTGCCGTTGTTGAGACGCTTGTAGTGATTGTGAACCGCCACGGAGAGAATGCGCTTGGCGTGTCCCTGGCCGATCACATAGTCCTGCAGAACCTGGTCGATCTCGCGCGGCGTGGGCACGCCGTCGCGCGACTTTACGACAGAACTCTTGCTCTCCTCGCGAATGATGTCCATGCACAACTCGACGCACTCGTCGCAAATGAAAACCGTCGGTCCGGCAATCAGCTTGCGCACTTCATGCTGGCTCTTTCCGCAGAAAGAACAGTAGAGCGTGTTCTTTGAGTCACCGCTTTTGCTCATCAAGCAGGTTCCTTCAAGTGCCCGTCGCACATCATGTTAGACAAAATGTCCAAGCAAACACAACCCGTGCCTTCAAGCATGGGAGAGAGATCGGTCACAGTTCGTAACTTCTACGGGCTGGATCAGGGCGTGGATTTCCCTTTCTCGGGCTCCAGATCGGATCTGGCGGACACCACTTCGTCGATCAGACCGAACTCCTTGGCCTGCACAGGCGTGAAGAAGGTATCGCGCTCCATGTTCTCTTCGATGGTCGCGACTTCCTGACCTATGTGCTTGGCAAAAATCTCGTTCAGTCGTTGGCGCACGAACAGAATTTCTCGGGCGTGGATCTCAATGTCGGATGCCTGGCCGCGCGCGCCGCCCGATGGCTGATGGATCATGATGCGGGATTGGGGCAGTGCGTAACGATTGCCCTTTTCGCCTGCACACAACAGGAGCGATCCCATCGACGCGGCCTGTCCGATGCAGAGCGTCTGAATCTTGGGCCGGATGTATTGCATCGTGTCATACATCGCCAGGCCCGCCGTGACCGTGCCGCCGGGAGAATTGATGTAAAGCGCGATGTCCTTGGTCGGATTCTCTGCCTCCAGAAAGAGAAGCTGCGCACAGATAAGGCTGGCGACATGATCGTTGACGCCGCCGGTCAGGAAGATGATGCGCTCTTTGAGCAGGCGCGAATAGATATCGTAGGCCCGTTCGCCGCGAGCGGTCTGCTCGACCACCATAGGCACGAGGGAATTTGCGTAAATTTCAAGGGGATCGCTCATGCGTCGTCATTCTCTCCTGGAGCGTTATGCTTGGGTTCAGGTGCGTCACCGTCTTTCTTCTTCGCCGGCTTCTTGGCCTTCTTCGCATCCTTGGCATCTTCCGCGCCATAACTCATGTCAGCGTTCTCAATCTCGAAGAACTCGGCGGGTGTCATCGTGCGTTCGGTCAGCTTCACCTGCGTCAGAATTTGATCGACCACACGGTCTTCCAGGATCGGCGCAGTGAGTTCCTGAATAGCTTGGTTTTCCTGGTAGTACTTGACCACCATGGCTTCTTGGCCGGGGAACTGACGGGCCCGCTCAATCACCGCCTGCTGCATGTCATCGGGAGTAACTTGGATATTGTTCGCGCGACCAACTTCACTCAGAATCAACCCCAGACGAACGCGGCGCAGCGCGATGTCGCGGTATTCTGCCCTCATCTCTTCGCGCTTCTCGTCGCTCACCTCCTCGACATGATCATGGTCGTGGTCATGACCGGCGTGATCATGATCGTGCTTGTGATCAAGCTCCTGTTCGACCTGGGTCCAGATCGAATTGAACTCGGTCTCGGCGAGGCTGGGCGGAACGTCAAAGTCATAGGTTTCGGAGAGCTGATCGAGCAGCAGGCGCTTGACCCGCTGACGGCTGATCTGCTTATATTCGGCGGTCAGTCGGTTGGCTATCTGCTTGCGCAGATCCTCAAGGTTTTCGGCGTCCTGACTCTTGGCGAATTTGTCATTGAGTTCCGGCGTCGTCGCAGTGCGGACTTCCTTCACCGTGATCTCAATGGATGCGATCTTTCCCGCGAGGTGATCCGCGCCGTAGTCGTCAGGGAACGGAACCTCGACTGTATAGGTATCGCCGGCTTTCTTACCCTTGAGGCTCGCCTCGAACTCAGGCAGCAGACGTCCCGATCCGATTTCGGCCATGTGATCTTCGGCCTTGCCGCCTTCGAACTCTCCGCCGTCGATCGAGCCGACAAAGTCGATGCGTAGGGCATCGCCATCCTTGGCTTTATATTTGTCGTCCGTTTCGGCGAAGGATTTCGAGCGCTCACGCAGCCGCTCGACAGCTTCGTCGATTTCATCGTCGGTCACTTCGATGACAAGGTTCTCGATGGCGTAACTGGAAAAATCGCCGGCCTCGATTTCGGGCATGACTTCAACGGCCATGATGTATTCGAGATCCTTGCCCTCATCGAAGGAAAGGTCCTCCACACTGGGCTGGGTTGCCGGACGGACTCCCTGCTGGTTGATCACCTCGCTGGAGGTTTCCTGCAGCGTCTGCTGGACGACCTCGCCACGGATCGAATCGCCGAACTGGCGTTTCAGGAGGTCAACCGGCACCTTGCCGGGACGGAAGCCCTTGAGCTTGATGCTCCGCTGCAGTTCGGACAGGCGCGTATCGATGCGGCTGGCCATGTCTTCTGCGGAGATCACGACCTTGTATTCGCGTTTCAGGCCGTCTGTGGCGGTCTCGGTAACCTGCATGAAATTGCCGTATGTCAGGGGTTGGTCGGAACATCAGTCCGAGCTTAGATGTAGCCGATGTTGGGCGCATTGGGAACTGGTGCGGGCGGAGGGACTTGAACCCCCACGACTTGCGTCACCAGAACCTAAATCTGGCGTGTCTACCAATTCCACCACGCCCGCGCCGGCCGAGACAAGGCCGTGCCTGTTGTTCGGGGCGGTCCATATAGTATCGAATAGCCCCGCCCGCAACCGGCAAGATAGGATCACTCGGAACTCCGAACCGATTTCGCAAACCCTCGTATATCGCTGGATGCCGCAATCCGGCCCTGCGTGACGAAACGCTCATGGTTTCGGGCGATTTCGTCCAAGCGATAGAGATAATTCACCATCAGGCCCGCCGATTCCGCCATGCCCTTCTCCGAAAGGTCGCCCATCCAGTTCACGCGTTCGATCCTGGCACCATTGGAAAGGTGGAACCGTGCCACAGGATCAACTGGGCGTCCGCCTCGCGTTTCGTCCAGCAGATAGCGGGCGCCCAAAGCCGTGAGTTGCTGGCGCCAGGGCCGCAGAGCATCCGGTTTCTTGCTCTGCAAGGCTCTATCGAGGTTCTTCCTGCTCTCGTCTGCATCCATCCCGGCCGGCGCCAGGGAAAGGGCACCGCCTTCCTCAAGATATCGCTGCAGCCAGCGCGAGAATCCGGGAAGCGGAGAGAGTGTTGCAAACGTCTTGAGTCCCGGAAGCTCCCGGGACAATTCGTCCACGACTCGCTTGATCAGAAAATCGCCTAAACTGACGCCAGCCAGACCGGCCTGTGTGTTGGAAATGGAATAGAAGATCGCGGCCTCGGCATCTTTCGCGGCGACAAGCGGAGCGTGTGTATCCAACAGCCTCTGGACGCTGTCGGCCATGCTGTCGACAAGAGCCACCTCGACGAAGATGAGCGGCTCTTCGGGCATGTTGGGATGGAAAAAAGCAAACAGCCGCCGGTCCGTCTCCAGGCGATTCTTGAGGTCCTGCCAGCTCGTGATGCGATGCACCGCTTCGTAGGCGATGAGCTTTTCGAGCAGCGATGCCGGACTGTCCCAGGACAGATTGCGCAGCTCAAGGAAACCGACATCGAACCAGGCCGAGAGCAAACGCCGGAGATCATCGGCTATACGCACCAGAACCGGCTCCTCGCGCCGCCCGGCCAGTGCGTCGGCGCGCATATCGACCAAGAACTTCAGGCCGTCGGGAAGTCCGTTGAACTGGGTAAACAGAGTCATGCGCGGCGCATCGGTCGTCGTACGCAGGGACGCAGCGAGCGCTCTGCGCGCCTCGACATCTTCGGCCCGGAGAAATGCCTGGGCCTCGCGTTCAACCTCTTCTATGTCGATGTCGAAATCGACAGCCAGCAGCGCAAGAAAACGCCGCCGGCCCTCGGTGTCGAGATCGAGATAGGTGTGGCCAAGATGAGCCGCACGGGCGCGCGCGAGAGCCTCCCCTCCCCGCGCTTCGATGCATTCGCTGACGCGGGCCTTGAGCCGCTCCCGGTCGTCATCAGGCAGATTAGGCCGCACACCGCCGGCCACGCGCACCAGCGCGGCATCGGCGATATCCTTCCAGGTACCGGACAACTGACCGAGCGCACGATCCCAAAATCCTTCGCGTCGTTCGCTCATGGGTAGGACACCTTCAGTCGGCCAAGCACCATGGGCAGCAAATCCGGCAAATCTTCGGCAATCAAGCCGGGCCCGCCTTCCGCGCCAAGCTCACCGTGCAGCCAGACGCCGGCCGCGGCGGCATGGAATGCGGGCATGCCTTGGGCCAGGAGTCCGCCGATCAGCCCGGCAAGCACATCTCCCGAACCGGCCGTCGCCAATTCGGGCGGTGCATTGTCGTTGATCAAAACCTGACCATTTGGATGTGCGACCACCGTATCGGAACCTTTGAGGACGACGACCGCGCCTGAGTGCCGGGCAGCCGAACGGACATCTTCCAGACGGTCCTCGGAACGTTTGAAGAGCCGCGCAAATTCTCCTTCGTGGGGCGTCAGAACGCAATGCTCGTGGAACACGGATGTCAGCGCATCGGAGTCATCGGCAAGTACCGACAGGGAATCTGCATCTAGAACGACCGGTCTGCCCGAGCCGATGGCCTTGAGAACCGATTGACGCGTCGCCTCATCCACACCCTGCCCTGGTCCCAAAACGAGCGCGGTGACGCGGCGATCGTCGAGCATCGCCGCAAAGGCCTCCTCGTCCGCCACGGGTTTGACCATGATTGAGGTAAGGTGCGCCGCATAGGTGGTTAGGGCAGATGGCGGCACGGCACAGGTCACCAGACCCGCCCCCGCGCGCAACCCTGCCCGGGCTGCAAGCCGGGCGGCACCACTGGCTGCCACACCGCCGCCCGCTACAACCAGATGACCGCGCCGATACTTGTGCGTTCCCTGTTCGGGCCAGGGGAAGTACGGCATCCAGGTATCGTGGGTGTTGTGCGCTTGGGCCACGTCGAGTGACGCCACGGTCTCGTCGTCGATCCCGATATCCGCGACGACGAGTTCACCGCAGTGGAGTCTTCCCGGAAGAAGCAGGTGTCCGGGTTTTGCCCGACAAAACGTCACAGTCAGCAAAGCGTGGGGTGCATGGTCGCGAAGTGCGCCTGTATCTCCGTCGACTCCGCTTGGCATATCGACCGCAACGAGGGGACTTTTGCATGCGCCAAGCGCGTTGACGACATCAAGCTCGAGTGAACGCGACAGGCCCGCCCCGAACAGCGCATCGACCACCAGATCCGCGTTCTGTTCGTAAGCCTTATCGAGCGGTTTGGTACCTCCTTGCCAAAGCGCGGCCATGGCCGCGGCATCGTCGTGCAGTTTCGCTTGATCGCGATAGGCAAAAACCTCGGCTGACCAACCACGTTCCTGCAGCAGCCGGGCAACGACGTATCCGTCTCCACCATTGTTGCCGGGACCGCACAGGACGCTGACTCGGCCAGGCTCCCAACGCTGCGCAATAGCGTCGGCAACGGCCGCTCCTGCGCGCTCCATCAGTTCCCGGCCCGGTGTTCCCGCGGAAATTGTGTGCGCATCAGCACGCGCCATCTGATCGACGGTGAGCAAAAGATCCTGGGTCGCAAGCAGAGGACTTGGCATCAGTTGGGTACAAGTCGTTCAAGGAGATGCACGCGCATAGGCTGCTCGAACCAGAAACCATCCTCGTGCCGCCCTTTTGCAAACAACGCCGTAACGGTTTCGGTTCCAACATCCTCACGACGGTAGTCGTTAAAGCCGTATCCGGAAACCTGATCCACAAAGCTCTTGAAATCGTCGTAGCGGCGTCGATTGTGAAATCGGACAATCCGGACGTTCTCGAACCAATGCTCCGTTTTTTTCAGCGCCGACTTCGCCGCCAGGCGCGCAGCCGTCTCATCGTGGAACGGCAGCATCAGTTCGGTGTGCGTACCGAAGGGCTCAGGCTCGAGAACATAAAGAAACCCGTCGGGCTTGAGCACGCGCCGGGCTTCTTCAAGTGCCCGATCCATCAGACACTCGGACACATGATGCAGGGAATTGCTGAACACGACGCCGTCCATGCTGTGATCCCGACAGGGCATCGCCTGCGCTCCTGTTTCATGGAAGGCAATCCCGTGGGTTGAAAGTTCGCGCCGGTTGGCATCCGCCTGCGTAGGGTCGGGCTCCAGAGCCACCACCCGCGCTCCGGCCTCTGCCATGGCACGCGCAAGGGCGCCCGCGCCGCAGCCTGCATCGACGATATCGCGATCCTTCACCGCGACCAGCTTGTTCATGACGTCAAGGTCCTCGACCAGGCCCAGATCTTCCAAAACCGCCTCCGCTAGTTGTCGCTGGACGAGACACATGGGCCTTGTAGGCCTCCAATGCACGCCCTCTTGCGATTTTGTGATCCACGATGGGTTCAGGAATTAGGTTTTGCCCAATTCAACTCCCGCCGATTTCAGGGTGTCCTGCGCAACCGACCAGGGTTCATGAATGTCCCCATCGGGCAGATCGGCCAGTTGGGAATCCAGATGCGCAGATATTTTCCGGAAGGATCGAATTTTCGCAATTGTGTCATCGGGTTGAAGATACGGAAGAACGGCGAAACATCCGCACCCGATTCCGGCCACCCACTGCCAGCCCGCACTGTTGTTGGCCAGATCCGCGTCGACCAGCGCGTCCCAAAGCCACCGCTCCCCTTTCCGTCAGTCGATCAGCAGATGTTTGGTCAGGAAGGAAGCGGTGATCATGCGCACGCGATTGTGCATCCAACCAATATGCTAGAGTTGGCGCATGCCTGCATTGACGATGGGATAACCGGTCTGGCCCTTCTGCCAGCATTTGAGCGCATCCTTGCCGTCGCGCCAGGGCATCGCGTCAAAGTCGGACTGCAGGTTACTTTCGGGCGAATCGGGATTGTGGGAGAGAAGCTGGTGGCAGAATTCCCGCCAGCCGACTTCCTTCAAATAAGGTCTCCTCGTCCTCGCCCGGTTCCTGGGAATTTACCGCTTGCCAGATCTGGCGCGGACTGATTTCAGCGAAATGGAGATGCGGCGACAGACACGAGGTGCCGTCCCGTCCGGGAAGGTTCCGGTCTTCCTTGTAGTCGGCCACGGCTCCATCGAGAAACGTTGTCAGGCGTTGGGACGCAGGATCTTCGCCTGGATCCAATGGTCCCGCAGACCTTGCGCCCAATCGCGGCCCGACGGGAGCAGCAACCAGTATTCGAGCAAATCGGAGTCGGGCCAGGTCTCGGCATCCGTCTCCAGTTTGCCGGGCGCATCGGTACATTTGATATAGATCGCCGGCGGGCGTAGCGCCAAAACGGCGTGAACACACGGTAAGGTTCGCCCGATTGCGTATGGATTTCCCAAGGTTCGAACAGAACCGATCCCTAGAAGGATTGCGCACCGCAGCCATGGTTGCGGTGCGCTTTCTTGATCCCCGAGGAATCCACGCAGTTATGCACTGATCGACGCCACGATCGTCGCCGACCGTTCGCCGCCATCGACCAGGGAAAGCTCCCCGAAATGGCCGCCCGCCTCAGAACACGTGGCTCCCCTTAACCAAAAAATAAAATCGATGTCGGACGCACCACGTTCACAGATCTGCTTCCCGACATCGTATCCCTTTCAGGTGGATGCCGCCTCGACGCCTGCGAGCGCCTTGGCCTCCACGTCCTCAAGGACGTGGCAATGCTTCAAGCTTCCAGGTTCGGTTTCCTGCATGATCCACCCAATCCATACCCAACGGCTCTACCCTGGAGCAATTATGCGTCGGCAAATCGCCAAGGGCCATTGTTATAATCCGCAGAAACACACCCATTGGTAGTGTCGCAGCCCTGATTTGCAAAGCAAAGTATTACGGAGATTCAGCGGTGTTCTGTCGCCTCGACCCCACATGTGGAGGAATGGTCGGAGCGGCAGGATTTGAACCTGCGACCTACGGTCCCCCAGACCGTTGCGCTACCAGGCTGCGCTACGCTCCGTCCATGGCGCTCACATAGCTTAACCACGCGTCGCCAGCAACCTGCGACATGCCTCCAAATCGGCAATTGCGCTCCTGATGGCGTTTTTGTCGGTCGAAGACAGTCCGGAAACCGCCTTGTCGCCTGACGCTTCGTCGGCAGAAGCGGCCACAGCGCCCTCCGCATGTTCGTTCTGCAACGCGGCGACGCCGCCGTGGCGCATCAGGCGCTGCACGCCTTTAATGGTATAACCTTCCGTATAGAGCAGGCGTTTGATCTGGCGAAGCAACTCAATATCTTCGGGCCGATAGTAGCGTCGGCCACCGCCGCGTTTGAGAGGGCGAATCTGATGGAACTTGGTCTCCCAGAATCGCAGGACATGCTGCGCGACATCAAGTTCGCTGGCGACTTCGCTGATTGTACGGAATGCCTCCTTGGACTTTGCCCCTCGCCGGCTGCTGCCTGCCCGCTCCCCTGATTGCACGGCCATGGTCAGGGACTGCTACGATCAGGGTGATCGTCGTTGATGCGGTCCTTCAGGACGTGCGAGGCTCGGAACACTATGACGCGCCGAGGAAGGATCGGGACTTCCTCGCCGGTCTTGAGGTTACGTCCGAACCGCTGGGCCTTCTCGCGCACGGAGAAGCTGCCAAAGGAGGAAATCTTGACGGTTTGGCCGTCGGCGAGCGTATCGGAAATCTCCCCCAGCACGGATTCCACCAATTCGGCGGACTCGCTTCTAGAGAGCCCAACCTCATGATAGATGGCCTCGGTGAGGTTGGCTCGTGTCATGGTCCTGTCAGCCATACGTGCGATGTCTCCTAGCCTCTTAAGATGATAGGCTAGCTGTACGAAGAAAATTAGTCAATATCAACTGGTTACATGCGGTTTCTTAGAAAAAACTAAATAGACTTAAAGAGTGTTGTTAAGGTAAAGAGTAAACTACCATCGCACCATGGCGGAGCCCCAGGTGAACCCGCCGCCCATAGCCTCCAGGAGGACAAGATCCCCTCGCTTGATGCGGCCGTCCCCGGTTGCATCGGCCAGCGCCAGGGGAATCGACGCAGCGGACGTGTTGGCATGGCGGTCGATGGTGATCACGACCTTGTCCTCAGTCATGCCCAGTTTGCGGGCGGTTGCGTCGATAATCCGGCGGTTCGCCTGATGCGGCACCAGCCAGTCGATGTCCTTATCGGCAAGATTGTTTGCCTCCAAGGCCTCATCCACCGCCTGGGCTAGATTGACCACCGCATGCTTGAAAACCTCGCTACCTTTCATGCGCAGCAATCCGGCAAGCTGGTTGGTTGACGGTCCGCCATCGACATAGAGCATTTTGGTGTACCGGCCATCGGCATGCAGATGTGTCGAGAGGACGCCCCGGTCAGCAGAAGAGCCCTCACCCGGCCCGGGTTTGAGAACAACCGCACCGGCGCCATCGCCGAAGAGAACGCAGGTGCTGCGGTCTTGCCAGTCCAAAATACGCGAAAACGTTTCAGCCCCGATCACCAGCGCGCCCTGGGACTGGCCCAGACGCACGAAATTGTCGGCCACGGCAAGCGCATAGATAAAGCCGGCGCACACCGCCTGAACGTCGAAGGCGCAGCCTTTGGAGACCCCCAGGTTGACCTGCACTTGAGTGGCCGTAGCCGGAAACGTCAAATCAGGGGTGGCGGTCGCCAGAACAATGAGGTCAATGTCGTCGGCCGCGACACCGGCATGATCCATGGCGTTCCGTGCGGCACGGGTCGCCAGGTCGGATGTCGGCTGACCGTCGGCGGCGATGTGCCGCTGGCGGATGCCCGTGCGCGAGGCGATCCAGTCATCGGACGTGTCGATCTTCTTCGCCAGTTCGGCATTCGTCAGGCAACGCTCGGGAAGGTAGGAGCCTGATCCGACGATATGAGAGCGAATGAGAGTCACTGCGCGGCCGCTCCGGCAGGCACGCCGGAGAATCGACCCAGCAACTCCACATCGCTGATGACTTTTTCGTTGAACCCCTGGGCCAACATGTCGACGGCAAAGCCGATCGCGTTGGCGTACCCCATGGCGTCGGTACCTCCGTGGCTCTTGACCGCCACGCCGTTCAGCCCAAGGAACATGCCGCCGTTGTACTGACGGGGATCGACACGGTTTTTCAGCGCGATCAGCGCCGGCTTGGCCAGCCAGTAGCCAAGCTTTGAGAACAACGAGCGGCGAAATGTCGCGCGCAGGAAATCGCTGTACATGCTGGCGGTGCCCTCGGCGGTCTTCAGGGCGATGTTGCCGCTGAAACCGTCCGCGACGACAACATCGACCGTGCCCTCGGTGATGTCGTTGCCCTCGACAAAGCCATAAAACTCCAGAGGCAGTTCCGCGTTGCGCAGAATTTCTGCGGCTCGGCGAATCTCTTCATGACCCTTGCTTTCCTCGCTGCCGACGTTGAGCAGCCCGACAATGGGACGCCGCTGTCCCTGAATGCTGCGCGCGAAGGCGGCGCCCATCACCGCAAACTGAACGAGGTTGTCGGCATCGCACTCGATGTTCGCGCCCAAATCCAGCATGACCGACTGGCCGCGCTGGGTGGGGAACGTCGATGCGATAGCCGGGCGGTTGATGCCAGGAAGCGTGCGCAGGGCCAGTTTTGCCATCGCCATCAGGGCGCCAGTGTTGCCCGCCGAGACGACGCCCGAGGCCTTTCCCATTTTCACGTCGTCGATAGCCAGGCGCATGCTGGACTTCGCGCCACGGCGCAGGGCTTGCGATGGTTTCATGTCCGGCTCGATCACCATTTCGGCGTCGATCACCTCGCTGACGCCATCCAACTTGGGGAAACGCTTGAGCAGCTTTTCCAGCTTGTTGCGCTGACCGAACAGCCGGAACTGCGTTCCGGGATAGCGCACGCGGGCGACATTGGCGCCGGCCGCCACGATATCGGGCGCACGATCGCCACCCATGGCGTCCAAAGCAATCACATGGGGGGCTGTCATGACGTCAACGCGAACCTCACGGATGGGGCCGGCAGCCTCAGATGCTGCCCTTGGGGTCCGTGACCTCACGGTCGCGATAGAACCCGCATGACGAACAGACATGATGCGGCAGCTTGATTTCGCCGCAATTCGGGCATTCGTTGATGGACGTCGCCACCAGCGCGTGGTGTGAACGACGATTGTCCCGCCTTGAGCGGGTGACCTTCTTCTTTGGAACCGCCATGGTTATGCGTCTCTACTTTGGGAAGTGGAGGATTTCGGGGGGCTATATCAGGCTTTGCGGAGCCCGACAAGCACGCTCAACGGTCCAGCTTGAGCCCCTTCAGCACGGCAAAGGGATTGTCGCGCCGCGGCTCTTCCTGGGCCACATGGCGCGGGTCTACGGTTGCTCCTTCCAGGCGCGGATAGGGATCGAGGCTCAGCCCCAATTGTTCCGCGACCATTTCGCCCAGGTCGATTTTGTCATCGACGAGGGCTTCGGGAGGGTCCTCTCCGTCGAGATCGAGATCGATCGTCTCGTCAAACTCGCCAGACGGCCGGACGTCGGGGTCGAAAACCCGCGTGAAGCACTCGTCTACCGCAACGTCCATGGGTTGCAGTGAGACCACACAGGTCTGCTCGACCTTGGCCTCCAGACGGGCCTCTGCCACGACCTGTCGGCCCTGCCGTTTCAGTTCCACCTCGGCATACACCCGTTCCACCGCGGCAATCGCGAATCGCCTCGCCAGCGCCCGGCATTCAGCATCGTCGGCGTCGATCGCCTGCCTGAGGCTATCGTCATCCTCGAGATCGAGGGCCGTGACAGGCCGTGACAATTCAGGTTCGTTCATGATGGCATCCGCGTTAGGCCGGTGTTGGTCTCTCGTTCCATCTCCATATGGGTCAAGGTCGGCCAACCTCAATGCGGGTCCGTGATCGCGGGACTGGAAAACGACATCTCGCCAGCCAGCAAGGCATCGTCGGTCTGCCGCGCGAGCTGATCTTCCTGCGCCAGGACATATTGTTCCAAGGCTTGGAGAACCTTCTCGCTGGCTTCGGCCGTGCCGTAACTGTTGCGTCGCAGCACCGCCTGCAAGGCATCGGGATCGACTTTCGGCTCCAAGGCGGCGTCAAGCGCGACGGCGCGACCATAGAACGCCTGGCCCATTTTCTTGATGCGCGGCCCGACCGAAAGGTCCCCGACGCCAAGTTCGCGCAACGCTCGGTCAAAATCCGCAAACATCAGGTCGAACAGAGCCTGTGCCGACCTGGCGCCCCCGTCTTCGATCGTGCGCAGACGGCGCATGACGAGCAGAGCGTGCAGAACGGTCATTTCGAAGCGGCCGTCAAGCGAGTCCGGCACGCCCAGACTTGCGTAAAAAACGGGCTGACGCGCCTGCGCCACCACGGCATTGTAAAGTTTGTGGGTCGTTTCGTCGAAACGCGAACGAGAAAGCAGGCGTCGGAGCATGGCTTCATAGGCCCGATAGCGGTATGGAAGCGGCACACAATTGACAGGGAGCCATCGCTCCCGGCATCGTCCGCGCCCTGATAGGTGCTCGAAGCCATGGGGTCAAATGACACGAGAAGCAGGACTGCCCGACATGAATCTGATCGCAGGTCTGAAGAACGGTGCGCGCAGCGTCATGCTGGCGACAGCGCTGGTCGGCGGGCTCGCGGCTTGCGAACCGCGCATCTCGACCCATGGCTACGTGCCGGACCAAGAGGTCATGGACCGGGTCGAACCCGGGGTGCACAACCGTCTCGAAGTAGCACAGTTCTTGGGAACGCCTTCGACGACCGCTCTCTTCGGTGCCGAAACTTGGCTCTACATCACAGAACGGCGGGAGGAATACGCATTCCTCAAGCCCGAAATCATCGACCAGAGCGTCATCGCCATTGCCTTTGACGACCGCGGTGTGGTGCAGGAGATTGCCGGCTATTCGCTGGAGGACGGGATCGTCGTCAATCCGGTCTCGCGCACAACCCCGACCTACGGCAAGCAGCTTAACCTGCTCGAGCAGCTCATAGGTAACGTCGGCCGGTTCAATACCGAAGGCCAATCGGGTGTGAAGGTTCCCGGGCAGTAGGCACTTCATCTGATGAATTGCTTTATCTAAATCCTGTAACTATTGGATATAGAACATGATTATTACCCTTACTTAAAGTATCCGATTATAGTTCAGTGGCATTCTGCGTGCCCGAAAGAAAACGCCCGGCGGGATTGCTCGTGCCGGGCGTGTTTCGTTGCAATCCATCAGACCTGCGTACATACAGATCTGATTTTCAACAGGTCATGATCAGGTACCAAGCATCGCGAGCATGAGCAGCGCGACGATGTTGATGATCTTGATCATCGGGTTGACGGCGGGACCGGCTGTGTCCTTGTAGGGATCGCCGACCGTATCGCCGGTCACCGCAGCGTGGTGGGCGTCGGAACCCTTGCCGCCATGGTTGCCGTCTTCGATGTACTTCTTGGCATTGTCCCAGGCGCCACCGCCCGAGGTCATCGACAGGGCCACGAAAAGGCCCGTCACGATGGTGCCCAGCAGCATCGCGCCCAACGCCGAGAACGCCGCCGTCTGTCCAGCGATGGCCCAGATGATGAGATAGAACACAACCGGAGCAAGAACGGGCAGCAGCGAGGGAGCGATCATCTCCTTGATCGCGGCCTTGGTCAGGAGGTCAACGGCGCGGCCATAGTCGGGCTTGCCGGTGCCTTCCATAATGCCCGTGATCTCTTTGAACTGGCGACGCACTTCCGTGACCACCGAACCGGCGGCACGGCCAACCGCCTGCATGGCGAGCGAGCCGAAGAGATAGGGCAGCATGCCACCAATGAAGAGGCCCACGACCACATAGGGGTCGGAGAGCTTGAAGGTGACGTTCAGGCTTGGGAAATAGTGCGTCAAGTCCTCGACGTAAGCCGCGAACAGCACCAGAGCTGCCAGACCGGCAGAACCGATGGCGTAACCCTTGGTGACGGCCTTCGTCGTGTTGCCCACGGCATCGAGAGCATCGGTGGTCTTGCGCACGTCGGCGGGCAGATCCGCCATTTCGGCAATGCCGCCGGCGTTGTCTGTGACCGGACCGTAGGCATCCAGCGTCACGACGACACCGGCCAGGGCCAGCATGGTGGTGACGGTGATGGCAATGCCGAAGAGGCCCGCAAGCAAGTAGCCGGCGACGATGCCAGCCGCGATCACGACCACCGGAGCAGCCGTGGCCTCCATCGAAATCGCCAGACCCTGAATCACGTTGGTGCCATGACCCGTGGTGGACGCTTCCGCGATCACCTTGACCGGACGGTACTCCGTGGAGGTGTAGTATTCGGTGAGGTAGATCAGCAGACCGGTGATCACCAAACCCAGAATACCGCAGATGAACATGCTCCACCCCGTGAAGGTGGACGCACCCACGGTGAACTCCGTACCAAGGCCCACAATCCATTCGGTTACGGGAATGAAAAGAACGGCCGAGATCACAGCCGTGGCGATGAAACCCTTATAGAGCGCGCCCATGATGTTCTGGCTGCGGCCAAGTTTCATGAAGAAGTTGCCGACGACGGTGCCCAGAATGCAGACACCGCCCAGAACCAGCGGGAAGGCCATCATCTGAGCCTGCTGCTCGCCGGTAAAGAAAATCGAGGCCAGAAGCATGGTGGCGACGAACGTCACGGCATAGGTCTCGAAAAGGTCTGCGGCCATGCCGGCGCAGTCGCCGACGTTGTCGCCGACGTTGTCGGCGATCACCGCCGGGTTGCGGGGATCGTCCTCAGGAATGCCGGCCTCGACTTTGCCGACGAGGTCGGCGCCGACATCAGCGCCCTTGGTGAAGATACCGCCACCAAGACGCGCGAAGATTGAGATCAGCGACCCGCCAAAGCCCAAGGCGACGAGAGCCTCGACGATCTCGCGCTGTGCGACGTCCATGCCCAACAGCACGACGTAGTAGACGACAACGCCCAGAAGGCCGAGTCCTACGACCAGGATGCCCGTGATGGCGCCGGCATTGACGGCCACGGAGAGCGCCTTTTCGATGCTCGTGCGCGCTGCTTCGGCCGTCCGTACGTTCGCGCGCACCGAAACCAGCATGCCGACATAGCCGGCGGCACCCGACAGCACGGCGCCGATGGCAAAGCCGATCGCCTGGGTGATGCCCAGCAGAATGATCAGCAGTACGAAGATGACCGCGCCGGCAATGGCGATGGTGAGGTACTGACGATTCAGATAGGCCTGTGCGCCTTCCTGAATGGCGCCTGCAATTTCCTGCATGCGCTCGTTGCCAGCCGATGCGGCGACAACCTTGCGCACGGCAAAGATGCCATAGGCAAGCGCCACCACGCCACAGGCAATGGCGAAATACAATGCTTCCATTGTCCGAACTCTCCCCGGAATGTGTTTAAGCCGGAATCAGCGCGGACGCGATTTTGCGCCATCCCCTTGTCCCGACCCTCAAAAGGTGCGCGAACATGCCAAAAGGAATCGCCAGTTTCAATTGCTGCAATGCACAAACGCCGACAAATTCACAAAGGATTCAACCTTTATGGTGCCAACCGGAGCCTTCGACGCGCATTTCACCGCCGTCTGCGTCCAGAACACGCACGCCCTCGCCTTCCTGGCATTTACCGATGATGGTGACATCGAGGCCGCATTCGTCCGCAAGGTTCCGAATGCCCTCCAATTCATCCGGTGAAAAGGTAAACAGGAGTTCATAGTCGTCTCCTCCGCCCAGGATGTTGGAGAAGGCCGAGGGATCGCTCGCCAGGACACCACGCACGCACGCCGACAACGGGATGTCTGTTGCCTGAAGTTCCATCGCAACGCCGGAGCGCCGTGCAAGGTGCCCGGCGTCCGACACCAGACCGTCCGAAACATCCAGCGCGCAATGGGCATGACTGACCAGTCGCGGCCCGAACTGCGTGCGCGGCCTGGGCAGGCGATAGCGGTCGGATAGATAGGCGCGGCACTCCTCTTGCACGCCGCCACGCTCCTCCTGGAGGACCCCAAGACCCAGGGTCGCATCACCGATCGTGCCGGTGACGGCGATCAGGTCTCCGGGCATGGCGCCGGACCGCGCCAGCGACCGACCTTTGGGAACTTCGCCAAACGCCGTCAGCGAGAGCGTCAGAACGCCATTGCTGGACGAAATGATGTCGCCGCCAAAGAGCGACATGGCGTAGCTCGTCTGATCCTGCATCAGGCCATCGAAGAAGGCCTTCAACCAAGACTCCTCGCGTCGCCCGTCGCTTGCGAGGCCGAGGAGATAGCCAACCGGTTTCGCACCCATGGCCGCGAGATCGGAAAGGTTGACCCTGAGCAACTTGCGCGCCACGAGGTTGGCCGGGTCGTCTTCAAGGAAATGCACGCCTGCGGCCATCATGTCTTTGGTCAAGACCAGTTCGCAGCCAGGCGAAACCGACAGGGTGGCGCCATCATTAGCCAGACCCTGGGCCCCCGGCGCAACGGCCAGAGGCGCAATCAGGCCGTCGATAAGATCGAATTCATCCACCGGCCGCCAACTCAGGCGCAAATTCGTGGGCGCGCAGTATACGCCCCGACCGGTCGAGAACCGCATTGACCATGCCCGGCTCTCCACGCGCATAGAAAGCGTGCGCAATGTCGACATAGTCGTTGATGATGATGCGCACCGCGACACCGGAGTTTTCCATAAGCTCGTAAACACCGGCTCTGAGGATGGCACGCATCAGGGCCTCAAGGCGCTGGACGGTCCACCCGGTCGAGAGCGTCCCGCCGATCATCGCATCGAGACGGCCTTCACGGTCGGCCGCGACACCATTGACGATCATCGACACAAGCTCGCGGTCGATTTCCACGGTCATGCCGTGCTCGTCCAAGGCAGCGCCTCGCGAAATTCCATTGGAAAGCGCGGTTTCAAACGTGGCCGTCTCAAGATCGACCTGATAAAGCGCCTGGACCGCAGCCAGGCGCGATGCCGTCGCCGTGCGCCAGGTCCTCTTGTCCTCCGGCTCACTCATCCGGTCACGCGCAAGGTCGCGGCTAGTTCCGCCATCTTGATGCACGCGATCGCAGCGTCCCGACCCTTGTTCTTCTGATCGGGGTCGGCACGCATGATCGCCTGCTGTTCGTTCTCCACGGTCAGCAGGCCGAACCCGACCGGCGCCATGTGCCGCATGATGAGATCGTTCACACCTCGCGTCACTTCGTCGCAGATGTGGTCATAGTGTGACGTTTCGCCGCGGATCACGCAGCCCAGAACCAGATAACCGTCGTACTTCCCCGTCGCGATCGCCATGCGCAACCCGCCGGGAAGCTCATAGGCGCCTGCTACCTCGACCCGCTCATAGGTCGCACCCCACTTGTCGAGCTCGTCGATCGCACCGCGCGCGAGTTCGTCGGTAATGTGGACATAGTAGCGTGCTTCGAGAATCAGAATATGTGGCGTCGTCGCCATGTTGTTTCCTCAGAATTTCGCATCAGTTCAGGGCCGGTTGGAAAGCTGCAGGGCATTGCCTTCCGGATCCTTCCCATCACACAAAAGCAGTTCGCCCGCCACCTTTACCTTACCGAACCGCGCGCCGCGACCGTTGAACTCTTCGCGCATGGCAACAACGTCGTCGCAACGAAAGACAAGCTTGGGCGCACGCTGAGGCTTTTCGTCACGCCCTCCCTTGTGATAGAGTGATGCTGCACCCTCCGGCATCAAACTCCCGCCACCCCGGCTCCGCTCCAGACAGGCGCGGCAAGCCGAGCACCTCGCCGTAAAACGAAGAAAGTTCCTCCATGTCGCGGGCAAAGAGCACGATGCGGGCAATCTTCAGCATCATTCATCCGGTTCCGTGACGGGAGCGCAACATGCGCTGCATGTAGCGTGTGAGTATGTCGATTTCCAGATTGACGGAATCGCCCGCGGCGAGGTCGCCGAACGTCGTGACCTCCTGTGTGTGGGGGATGATGTTGATGCCGAAGCGGCAACCCTCATCATCGTCCTCGACACCGTTCACGGTCAGCGAAATGCCGTCGATGGCGATGGAACCCTTCTCGGCAATGAAAGGTGCAACCGCAGCCGGCGCGTGGAACGCAAAACGAACGGAATCCCCATCGCTCTGGTGCGAGATCACGGACCCGACCGCATCGACATGACCCGAAACAAGATGGCCTCCGAGTGCGTCGCCCATGGCAAGCGAGCGCTCCAGGTTGACCCGCGTCCCTTCCGCCCAGGCGCCAAGCGTCGAGCGCGCCAGTGTTTCGGCCGACACATCGACGGCAAACCAGCCGGGCCCCTTGTCGACCAGTGTCAGGCAAACGCCGGAGCAGGCAATGGAAGCCCCGGTTTCGATGCCTTGCGTTTCGTAGCGCGTCTCCAGTTCGAAGCGCGTGTCCCCGCGGCGCTCCACAGACCGGACGCGCCCGACATCCGTTACGATTCCGGTAAACATGAGGTCCGTTCCTTTCTCATGGCGCGGCGCGGAGCATGATCAGGTGATCGTCCTGCCACGAGTGCCGTGCGATGACCTGCCACCGCGCTGCATCGGACACGTTTTCCAGACCAAGGTCGGCGACGGTCGGCAGGCTATCGGCCCCCAGAATTCGTGGTGCGGAAAACCAGACGATGCGATCGATCAGTCCGTCCATCAGCAGGCTTGTGGCAAGACTAGCGCCCCCTTCGATGAGCACCCTGGTCAAGCCAAGTTCGCCCAGAGCAAGCAGCATGGCATCCATCGACAGGCGACCGTCCTCCCGGCGGTGCACTTCAAGCACCCGGACGCCCCTGGCTTCAAGTTCCTGACGACGCGCGCCGTTGCACTTCCCGCCGCAGATGATCCAGGTAGGAACCTCGCCGGCAGTTTTCACGAGACGGGAGTCTGCGGGCAGTCGGAAGCCGCTGTCGACCACGATGCGAACCGGCGAAGCGCCTTCCAGCCCCGGCAACCGGCAGGTCAGAGAGGGGTCATCAGCCAAAGCAGTGCCGCTCCCGATCAGGATTGCATCATGATTGGCGCGCAAGGCGTGCCCTGCCCGACGCGCAGCATCGCCTGTGATCCATTTGCTGTTGCCGGTACCGGTGGCAATGCGGCCATCCAAGGTCGCGGCAACCTTGAGCGTCGTCAGGGGACGTCCTTTGGTGATCCGTGTCAGGAAACCTTCCTGGAGTTCCCGGGCTTCTGCCTGCATGACACCGCAAACAACCTCCAGTCCGGCTTCGCGCATGCGTGCCTCACTGGCCCCTGCAGTCCTGGGATCGGGATCGTTCAACGCGACTACCACGCGGGTCACCTTTGCCGCGATCAGGGCGTCACAGCAAGGCGGCGTCACACCATGATGCGCGCAAGGTTCCAGGATGACATAGGCTGTCGCGCCTTCGGCTGCGCGTCCGGCCTGTTGCAAAGCCAGAGTCTCGGCATGCGGGCGGCCGCCCGGCGCCGTGACCCCACGGCCGACCACATGTCCGTTACGTACCAGGATGCAACCCACCGATGGGTTGGGCCAGGTCCGGCCCAAGCCGCGTTCGGCCAAGGAAAGTGCCGCCGCCATGTGACGGCGGTCGGCTTCAGTCGTCGTAACGATTGGGTCTTTCACCGGTTGCGTCGCCATCAAGCTCTTCGATGAACTGCTCGAAATCCTTTGCCTCGCGGAAATTCCGGTAGACCGAGGCAAAACGGACATAGGCGACCGGATCGAGATTGGCCAAACCCTCCATCACCATTTCACCGACGACGCTGGAGGGAATTTCCGGCTCCCCCATACTTTCGAGACGGCGCTGAATGCCCGAAACCAGACGTTCGACACGTTCGGGATCGACCGGGCGTTTGCGGATGGCAATCTCGACGGAGCGCGCCAGCTTGTTGCGGTCGAACGGCGCGCGGCTTCCGGTCTTCTTGACGACCGTCAACTCGCGCAATTGAATCCGCTCAAAAGTAGTGAAGCGCCCGTTGCAGTTCAGGCACTGTCGGCGTCTGCGGATGGTCGCACCGTCTTCGGTCGGACGGGAGTCCTTCACCTGTGTTTCTTCGTGTCCGCAGAAGGGGCAGCGCATCGTAACCTCTCTTAACCTAGGTCCATGCCCTGATAGACCGGCAACCGGTGGCAAAGGTCCAGAACTTTTTCGGCAACCGCCTTCTCGGTCTTGCTGTTGTCTTCCGGGTTTGCCGCAAGACCATCAAGAAGCTCGACGATCAGAGCGCCAACCTGACGGAACTCCGCGACACCGAAGCCGCGCGTCGTGCCAGCGGGCGTACCAAGACGGATGCCGGACGTCACCATAGGCTTTTCCGGATCGAAAGGAATGGCGTTCTTGTTGCAAGTGATGCGTGCGTGGTCGAGGCTCTTGTCGGCGATGTTGCCGGTCAGCCCCTTGGGCCGCAGGTCGACAAGCATCAGATGCGTGTCCGTGCCGCCCGAAGAGATCGCAAGACCGCCTTCGACGAGCGATTCGGCCAAGGCGTGCGCGTTGTCGACGACGGCCTGGGAATAGGCCTTGAAGTCGGGCTCAAGCGCCTCGCCCAGCATGACCGCCTTGGCGGCAATGACGTGCATCAGCGGGCCGCCCTGCAAACCCGGAAACACCGCGGAATTGAACTTTTTGCCAAGGTCCTCGTCGTTGCAGAGGATCATGCCGCCACGGGGACCGCGCAACGTCTTGTGGGTCGTCGTCGTGCAGACATGAGCGTGCGGCAGCGGGCTGGGGTGGACGTCGCCTGCCACCAGTCCCGCGAAATGCGCCATATCGACCATCAGATAGGCGTCAACCTTGTCGGCGATCTCGCGCATGCGCGGAAAATCGATGAAGCGGGGATAGGCCGAGCCGCCCGCCACGATCAACTTGGGCTTGTTCTCGACCGCCAGCTTTTCGAGCTCGTCGTAATCGATCTGATGGTTGTCAGGGCGCACGCCATAACCGACCGCGTTGAACCACTTGCCGGAAATATTCGGCCCCGCGCCATGGGTCAGATGGCCGCCATGCGCGAGCGACATGCCAAGGATCGTGTCGCCGGGATTGAGCAAGGCGAGAAACACCGCACCGTTGGCCTGGGCGCCGGAATGGGGTTGCACGTTGACGAAGTTGCAATCAAACAGCTTCTTGGCCCGGTCAATGGCGAGTTGTTCGACCACGTCAACATGCTCGCAGCCGCCGTAGTAACGGCGTCCGGGGTAGCCCTCGGCATACTTGTTGGTCAGAACCGTCCCCTGCGCTTCCAACACGGCGGTCGAAACGATGTTTTCCGACGCGATGAGCTCGATCTGATCCTGTTGACGGCGCAGTTCTCCCTTGATGGCATCAAGCACATCGGGGTCGCTGCCGGACAGGCGACGGGTGAAAAAATCGCTGGCTGTGTGATGCTCTGCCGCAACGGACATGGCGGAATCTCCAAAAGAGGGCTGGGTCTTGTTGGCGCGCCTTCTAGCGTGAACCGGAGGGCGGCGACAATTTGTCGACTCGCCGTTGGTGGCGTCCGCCTTCAAACGACGTTTCGAGGAACACTTTGAGACAATCTTTGGCCGTTTCCACCCCGATCAGCCGCTCGCCGAGCGCAAGCACGTTCGCGTCGTTGTGCAGGCGACACAGGCGCGCGGCGGTCACGTCATGACAGACGGCGGCACGAACGGCTGCATGGCGGTTCGCCGCGATGGAAATGCCGATGCCCGTGCCGCAGATTAAGAGACCGCGCTGCGCCTCTCCCGCCGCGAGATACCGCGCCAGCTTATCGCCGAAATCAGGATAGTCGACCGACTCGGATCCATCGGTTCCAAGGTCGATCACTTCATGGTCCCAGGAAGTCAAAACTTCTGCAAGTTCCGACTTGAGAGCAAAACCAGCGTGATCGGAGGCGACTGCAATCTTGGTCATGTTCACCGGCAATACCCATGATCGAACGTTTCTGATGCCAGAGGCCTACCATAGGCAGCGTTTTTGCACCAGTAGCGCCGCAACTGGGAAGGCACGATCAATATTTATAACTCAAGTGAAAAATTTTACGGGAACTTTTCCATTTCTCTTGTTTTTTAAGAACAGGATGCTATCAAGCGCGCACGGCAACATAAACTGGTGAAGAAAATGAATGAAGAAGACGCGATTAACGCACTGTCACGAGCAGAACTGCTTGAAATGACAACCGAAATTGTTTCGGCCTATGTCAGCAACAACAACACCGACACTTCGGCGGTTCCCGCTCTGATCGACAGCGTTTATTGCACTCTGGCGGGCCAGTCCGAAGCAGCGTCCCCTTCGTCGGCCCCCGGGAGCCCGGCCGTTTCTGTCAAGCGTTCGGTCAAGGACGACCATATCGTGTGTCTCGACTGCGGTCGCAAGCTCAAGACCCTCAAACGTCATCTTCGCTCCGAACATGACATGTCACCAGCCGACTATCGCGCGAAATGGAGCCTTACTTCGGATTATCCGATGGTCGCACCGGACTATTCCAAGGCGCGCTCCACCTTCGCCAAGCAGATTGGTCTGGGTCGAGCAAGGAGTTGAGTTTTCCTGGCGCCGTTTGTCTTCAGTCAGTTAAAGGATCGGCCGGTCCCGCCAAGGGCGGCCGGTTTTGCCTTTCAGCGCCGCACCGTGTCGGGGATCAGGCCCCGCGGCGCAAAGCGCAAGGCGAGCAGCAGGATCAGGCCCATGACACAGAGCCGCATGTAGGCCGCGCCCTGCAGAAGATGATCGCGCAGCGCGCTTTCCGGCGGCAGGCCCGAAGTAACGAACTCCATGAGCCAGAGCCCGGCGGGTTCGGCCTCGATCCACACGAACCAGATAAAGAAGCCTCCCAGCACGGCGCCCCAGTTGTTACCGGAACCGCCGACGATCACCATGATCCAGACCAGGAAGGTAAAGCGCAGGGGCTGATAGGTTCCCGGCGTGAACTGCCCGTCGAGTGTGGTCAGCATGGCGCCGGCGGTGCCGATAACCGCGGCGCCGATCACGAAAATTTCCAGATGGCGCCGGGTGACGTTCTTGCCCATTGCTTCAGCGGAAACCTCGTTGTCCCGGATCGCACGCATCATGCGGCCCCAGGGCGAATGCAGCGCTTTCTGGGCCAGAACCATGATGACGATCAGCACTGCCAAAAACAGGCCTGAATAGCAAAGCTTCACGAACAGCGTCGAAGCATCCAGCGTTTCCATGCCGACAGCGTTCGCCCAGGACTCGAACCGAGCTGAAGCCTGCAGCTCAACCTCGTAGGGAACCGGCCGGTCAAGGCCCGTCACGTTTTTCACCCCACGCGCCAGCCAATCCTCGTTCTTCAGGACCGCCAGCACGATCTCGGCAATGCCCAGGGTCGCGATCGCCAGATAGTCGGCACGCAGCCCCAGGGCCACCTTCGCGATCCACCAGGCAGCCCCGGCTGCGACCAGACCACCAATCGGCCAGGCCAGGATGATCGGCAGACCCAACCCGCCGAGATAGCCGGACTTGGCGGGATTGACCGCTTCGATGGCCTCAACGGCAGGGTCGAAGAAAATCCTGATCAGACCGTAGCCGCACAGCAGCACGACCAGTGTGAGTGCCATGCGGACGCCTCCGGAAGGCGCGGTCTTTCGGATACCAAGAATGGCGGCAACCGTGATGACCAGCATGACCACAGTCCAAAGCAGGTTCCAGCCGCCCGCCGCCCAGGCATCCTGGATGGGCGGCATGGATACCAGCACCGCCGCAACGCCTCCCAGGGCGGCAAATCCCATCACGCCGACATTGAAAAGTCCGGCATAACCCCACTGCATGTTGAGCCCCAGCGCCATGATCGAAGAGATCAGGCAGAGCTGGATGATGGAGAGCGCCACTGACCATGATTGGCCAAACCCGACGACCACCAGCAACAGCGCCATGACGGCAAAGCAGACGAGGCCACGCATGGAAGACGTCATATCACCTTGCCCCTGAAGATACCGGTTGGCCGGACAAGCAGCACAACCACCAGAATGACAAAACTGACTGCGAACTTGTACTCGGTCGAAAGCAGCTGCACGAGGGATTCGGGCTCCCAGCTTTCAGGAACCAGGTAGATCAGGAACTTCTTGTAGGCATACGTGACGGTCACTTCGGAAAAGGCCACGACATACCCGCCGACCACCGCCCCCACCGGATGACCGATGCCGCCCACAATGGCCGCCGCAAAGATCGGCAGCAGCAGCTGGAAATAGGTGAAGGGCTTGAAACTCTTGTCGAGTCCGTAAAGCGTGCCGGCAATGGTTGCAAGCGACCCGGCGATCACCCACGAGACGAGCACGACCTTGTCGGGATTAACGCCTGACAGCAGGGCCAGATCCTCGTTGTCCGCATAGGCGCGCATGGCCTTGCCGGTGCGCGACTTCTGAAGGAACCAGAAAAGTGCCGCCACGACGATTAGCGTGACCACGATGGTCAGCCCCTGGCTCAACTTCAGTGCAAGCCCTTCGGAGAGACCGGAGGCATCCTTGAATTCGCCCGCCTTGATGATGAAGCGGGCTCCGTCGCCGAACTGCTGGTCGCCGGGTCCGATGATCACACGCACCAGTCCGCTCATCACGAACATCACGCCGATCGAGACAATAACGAAGATAACGGCGGGACTTCTGTTACGCCGGTAGAACCGATAGACGAAACGGTCCGTCAGAAAACACATCGCCACAGCCGCTGCCATACCGAAGGGTAGCGCAAGCAGGGCCGTGGGCAGCAGATCGACCCCGACCCCCATGCCCTGCAGCCACCATGTCATCAGGATGACGAACATGGTGCCGAACGCCATCAGATCGCCGTGGGCAAAGTTGGCAAAACGCAGAATGCTGTATATCAGCGTAACGCCGAGCGCGCCCAAAGCAAGCTGCGACCCGTAGGCAAGCCCAGGAATGAAGACAAAGTTCGAAAACAGAACGATGGCGTTGAGAAGACCTTCCATGGTCAGCCCCCCAGGAACGACCTGCGGACTTCAGGATTGGCGAGCAACGCCTCGCCCGTGTCCGTAAAGCGGTTCTCGCCCGTCACCAGCACATAGCCCCGATTGGCGATTTTCAGTGCTTGGGCGGCATTCTGCTCGACCATCAGCACCGCGACGCCGGTACGCCCGACCTCGATAATCCGGTCAAACAATTCGTCCATGACGATGGGCGAGACGCCTGCCGTGGGCTCATCAAGCATGAGGATGCGCGGTTCGGTCATGAGAGCTCTGCCGACCGCCACCTGCTGGCGCTGTCCCCCGGAGAGTTCTCCGGCGGCCTGGTGCCGCTTTTCCTTGAGGATGGGAAAGAGATCGAAGACCTGTTCCATGGTGCCCGAAAAATCGTCGGTACGCAGATAGGCGCCCATCTCCAGGTTTTCCTCGACGGTCATGCCCGCAAAGACATTGCTCGTCTGGGGCACAAAGGCCATGCCTTCCTTGACTCGGTCCTGGGGCGAGAGATGCGTGATGTCATTGCCGTCGAGAAGCACCTTGCCCTCGCGCAGCTTCAGCATGCCGAAGACCGCCTTCATCGCAGTCGATTTGCCCGCGCCGTTTGGCCCTACGATGACCGCAATCTCGCCGGCATCGGCGGCAATGGTGCTGCCCTGCAGGATATCGGCGCCGCCGTATCCACCCACCATGTTCTCGCCGATGAGGATGCTCATGACTCGGCGTCCGAGAGGTGTTTGCGGCCGCGGCCGAGATACGCTTCGATGACCTGCTCGTCGTTGCACACGGCTTCGCTGGTCCCCTGAGTCAGCAGCTTGCCTTCGGCCATGACGATGACATGGCTGCATAAGCGACCGATGAACTCCATGTCGTGCTCGATCATGCAGAAGGTATAGCCGCGCTCCTTGTTGAGACGCACGATCGCATCGCCGATGGTCTTCAGCAGCGTTCGGTTCACGCCCGCGCCAACCTCGTCCAGAAAGACGATCTTGGCGTCCACCATCATGGTTCGGCCAAGCTCCAGCAGCTTCTTTTGACCGCCCGAGAGATTGCCGGCCAGTTCACCGGCGACAGCCGAGAGATTGAGAAACTCGATCACCTCATCGGCACGCTTGCGCAGCTCCGCTTCCTGTTCGCGCACCGCCGCCGGCCGGAACCAGACCTGCAGAAGATTTTCGCCGGCCTGATCGCCCGGCACCATCATCAGATTTTCGCGTACGTTGAGATGGTGAAATTCGTGGGCAATCTGGAAGGTCCTCAGCAGCCCTTTATGGAAAAGCTCATGAGGTTTCAATCCCGTAATCTCGACATCGTCGAGGAAGACCTGTCCGGAATTGGGTGGAAAGAGGCCCGCAATGACATTGAACAAGGTTGTCTTGCCGGCACCGTTGGGGCCGATCAGGCCCGTGACCTTCCTCTCGGCAATCTCCAGTGTCACGCCATCAACAGCGCGCAATCCGCCAAACCGCTTGTGAAGATCAACGACACGGATCATGGTGTGAAAGACCGGTGAGAACGGCTCTTAAACGAAAAAGGCCCGGCGCTCCATGTCAAGCGCCGAGCCGTTCCGTTTGTCGGTCTTAGCGGACCTGCATGGTGACGAAGGCGCCATCCTGAATTTCCAGTTCCTTGTAGGAACCAGCCGCCTCGCCTACATCGGTCAGCTCGACACTCGTGGCGCCGACATAGTCGATCTCGCCGCCATCGGCCAGGATCTGCAGACCCTCAGCCAGATTCCCCGGTCCAATCGGCGTACCGGGAGCATTGGCTACATCCATGATATGCGCTTGGATATCGGCACGGTCCGCCGAACCGGCTGCCTGCATCGCCAGAGCGATCAGAGCCGCGGCGTCATAGGACTCTCCGCAAAACGGGCAGTCACCGGCTTCGCCGTTGTCCTGAGCGTAGGTCACGAAATCAGCAGCTTCCTGGCTTTCCGAGCCCGGCAGGGTGCCGATGGTGCCATTGAGATCGGGACCGATCGCTTCAATAAGCGATTCTCCGATCATGCCGTCGGCCAGGATGAAGCTGTCGAAGGCACCGGTATCGAGAGAAGTCTGGATGATACCCTTGCCGCCCTGATCGACGTAGCCGAACACAGCCAGATGCTCGGCGCCCGCCGCCGAGAGGGCAGCGACTTCCGCCGAATAGTCGGCCTTGCCATCTTCATGGGCCGTGACCACCAGAACTGATCCGCCCCTGGCTTCAAAGGCAGCCTGGAAGCTATCGGAAAGCCCCTTGCCGTAGTCGTTGTTGGTGTAGGTCACCGCAACCTCGGTGATACCACGGTCGGTCAGAATGTCGGCCAGCACCTCACCCTGGCGCGCGTCGGACGGCGCAGTGCGGAAGAAGTAGCCGTTATCCTCAATCGTCGTCAGCGCCGGAGAGGTCGCCGAGGGCGAAACCATCACGACACCGTTGGGAATCGCCGTATTGTTCGCAATTGCGGTCGTTACGCCCGAGCAGTCGGCACCCATGATAGCGACGACGCCGTCAGAGGTGATCAGGCGCTCTGCCGCAGAGGTGGCAGCAGCGGAGTCGATGCAGGTGGAGTCACCGCGCACCGGGGTCAGGGTCATGTCACCCAGCAGCAGCCCGGAATCCGAGACTTCCTTGAGCGCCAGTTCGGCCGATGCGGCCATATCCGGCGTCAGCGACTCAATCGGGCCAGTAAAGCCCAAAATGACACCAACCTTGGCCTCTTCGGCCACGGCGGCGCCCATGGCCAGCCCAAGCGCGCCAGCAGATGCCACCAAGGCAGTCCTGAAGGTCTTCATACGAATCATTAGGTTAACCCTCGATTGTTGTTCGCCCCATGCACATCATTTTCATGATGCATGTCCTGACACACTTTTGTCACAACGCAATCCTGCGTGCAAAGGAAAACTGGGGATTTCCGGGGCGCAACCCCAATATCGGTGGTCAGGCGGCAAGGCTGGAGAGAGCCTGGATATGTTCAAGTCCCAGGCCGCAACAACCGCCAAAAACCTGGACATCCTGTCCGCGCCAGCCCTGTGCCTCGACTTTCAGATCGGCGGGCTCGATGATGTCGGTGAACTGCCACTGCGGCATCTTGAAGAAGCCGGAATCAGGATAGGCCATCATGGGTCCCGACCACTGGCGTTTGAGAATGTCGATTGCGGGCGCCATCGCACTGACATTCGTGTGCATCAGGCCCACCACATCGCAGGGCGCGGAAAGCGCGGCGGCGACGCTTTCCTCGAAAGGAAATCCCTCCCAGACATAGCCGAGCATTTTCTGGTCCTGCAATCGCGCGCTCAGGCCGCACCAGACAGGAAGCCCGGATTCATGCGCCGCCCTGGTCGCCAGCGCGATGTGGAGAGGACGCGACATCATCTCCAGCATGACCATATCCGCGCCCGCTTCGAAACCGGTCTCAACGACCTCGCGGAAATTGGCAAGAACCCGTTCCGGGTTTGGCCGGATGGCGGGATCGTCCCGCGCGGCGCCCGGCACCATCGGCATCTGATGGGAAAGCGAGACGGCGACGGCCACATCACGGCCGTTCGCGGCGCGGTCTCTGGCATTCTTGGCGATCTCCACGGCCTTTCTGGTGAGCGCCGCCGCCCGATCGCCCGCACCGGCCTGATCAAGCATATGACGGGCATTGGAGAACGAATTGGCGGTAATCACGTCCGATCCGGCACGGATATAGTCCTCGTGTATGCCCAGAAGTATGTCGGGATCGGTCTGGGTCGCCAAAGCGCACCAGGCTCCTCCGCTCATGGTTGCACCGCGCCGCTCCAGTTCCGTGCCGGTGCCTCCGTCGAGCAGCAGGATGTCCCCTCGGTCGATGCGCTGCCTTATTCCCGCCATGACTGTCATGCTTGCCTTCTTTCCCATAGTTTTCAGCGTTCGACATGGCAGGCCATTCACATTCGTGAAAGGTAATCCCGGCCCAGTTGACCGCGCTGTTTGAGACACTACTGTAACTCCTTCAACAGGGAGGGATGGAGAAAACCATGACCCGTAGAATACTCACCTCGCGCCGGACGCTGCTGGGAGCATCGGCCACCGCCGCAGGGGCACTTGCAGCGCCTGATGTTTTACGTCGTGCCTGGGCTGCCGAACCCATCAAGGTTTCGTCCTACGGCGGCTATTTCGAAGACAGCCTCAAGGAATACGCCTACCCTGAGTTCACCAAGGCAACGGGCATCGAGATCGAGTCCGTGTCACAGCCTGGCGGCTTTGAGTGGTTCGTGAACCTGAAAAGCAGCATCGCCGCTGGTACGCCGGCCGTGGATGTCACCATGGGTGGTTACGGCTCCATGCTTCGTGCGCCGGAGATTTTCATTCCGGTGGATACCTCCAAGGTTCCCAACTTGGAGAACGTACCCGAGTACCTCATCCTGCGTAACGATGCCGGCGTGCCTCTGAGTGTCCCGGTTCTGGCCTGGTATGCGACGTTCGTCACCAACGAGGAAGTCTGGCCCGAAGCGCCGACAAGCTGGGCCGATGCCTGGGACCCCAAGTTCAACAGCGAACTGGGTTGGGGCAAGAACGCCGATTCGAGCTATCTGATCGATATTGTCGCCAAGACCTTCTTTGGCGGCAACGACGTCATGGATACCGACGATGGCCTGATGCAGTGCATGGGAAAGGCCGCGGAGTTGAAAGACAACGTGCGTTTGTGGTTTCGTGACGAAGGCCAGTTCCAGGCCATGCTGCAGTCGGGCGAACTGACCGGCGGCCAGTACTACCACGACGTGACACAGGTCATGATCCTGGATGGCTTTCCCATGCGCTCGACCTTCCCCAAGGAAGGCGGCGTGATCGACTTTGGTTCGTGGAGCATGGTCGACGGCACGCAGAAAACCGACGTCTGCCAGGAGTTCATGAACTGGTCGGTTTCTCCCGAAGCCCAGACCGCCATCACCGACAACCTATGGACCGCTCCAGTTCTGCCGCGCGACATGCTGCCGAACCTGTCCGATGAGTCGTTCAACCGCGCCTCGAGCACGATTGAGCCCATCGTTCCCAAGTACAAGGTCTATGTCGACAAGGGCGACTGGGTCAGCCAGCGCTGGGACGAACTGCTGCTCGACGTCTGACAGGAAACGAGAGCACGTTCAGAAACCGGGCCGGGGCATTCGCTCCGGCCCTTTTTCATGGGCGGTTCAGCAATCCTGCCGCTCGGGAACGGATGACGGGTTCGATTGACACCCTCCCTTGTTGGCGCAGGTTGGAACGACAACTTCGTGCTTGGAAATTGGCGAGCCCGCAGGGACTCGAACCCTGGACCTACTGATTAAAAGTCAGTTGCTCTACCAGCTGAGCTACAGGCTCTCACCAATTGCGGAAAGCGCGCGGACATTAGGAGCGCCGCTGGTGGGGGTCAACCTCGCCGCGAGGACAAAAGTTGCCGTATGATGACGCCGAAGGGACAGTTCTCGCTTGGTTGAATCCGTCACGCCCGAACCGCTGAACTCCGGTAGCGAAACGCCTGCCTCGAACATCCGGGGCGCGCTGTTTCTGATCGTCGCCGGGGCGTTTTTCGCGACCACGGCTGCACTGGTCAAGGCAACGGCACAGCACGACGTCAGCGTCTTCCAGATTCTTTTCATCCGCGCCGTGATCGGCTTGGCGATCCTGGCGCCCATGCTTTATCGCGCACGCATCGCGCCGTGGAAGAGCGATCATCTCCAGCTTCATCTGACCCGCGCCGTAACGGGCGGAACCGCGGTCACGGTCGGCTTCTACGCCTTCACGGTCATTCCGCTTGCCGCCGCGACAGCCATCAATTTCACGATGCCGCTCTTCACCACGATCCTTGCCGTTGTGATCCTGAACGAGACCGTGGGATGGCGGCGCTGGTGCGCGACCCTCGCCGGGTTCGCCGGCGTGCTGATCATGATCCAGCCAGGCACGGCACAGTTCGACCCCATCGCGCTCATCGTGTTGATCCAGGCCGCCTGCATCGCCTTTTCGGTGACGGTCGTGAAGCGTTTCCCGGTGAAGGAGAGCCAGCTTTCCATGATGTCATTCACCTTTGTCTCGTCCGGGCTCATTTCTGTCTGGCCCGCCGCGCAGGCATGGATCTGGCCCGATCCGGTTCAGGCGTTCCTGATTCTGTCGGTCGCTCTGGCCGGCATTGCTGCCCAAGCCATGGTTCTCAAAGCCTATCGGTTGGGCGAAGCAAGCTACTTGGCGCCGGTCTCCTATGTCCGGCTTGCGTTCGCCGGATTGCTGGGCATCGTCTTCTTTGCCGAGTACCCGGATACCGCCACCTGGATCGGCGCGGCGGTCATCATCGCAGCCGCGCTCTACACCGCCCGCCGCTCTACCGCGGTTCGCAGCAACGGCTGAATCAGATCGCATTGCACCGAAACACTGCTTGCGTGCAGACCTCCGAATCCCACCGGTTCGGCACGTTATCGCACCTCAGCCAAAGACAGTCCGCAACAGCTCGGTCGTGCGTTTGACCGGATTGTTGCGGATGGGCGCCTCTTCGCGGGCGACATAGACAAACAGTCCGTCAAGCGTGCCTTACGAGTGCGTAGTCCGTCAGATCGGCCTTCACGTCGGGCATGAAGGGAATGCTCTCGTACTGGCCCATCATGTCGTCATAGGCCTGCACGGCACCGACGTCGGCCAGCGAATCGTCGACGATGGGACGCATGGCGGTTTTCAGATCCGAACTGGTTTCGCGCCGGAAGTACCGGGTCGCGGCGTCGTCGGGACCGTTCAGGATTCCTTCCGCATCGCTGATCGACATCCTGTCGACCGTGCCCCAGAGGATGTTGACCGCTAGGGCCGAAGCGTCCTCGGTTACTCGATTGATCCTGGTTTCCAGTTCATCGGCCATGTCCGACATGCCAGCCGTCTGCAACGCGGATCGCACGGTCTCCAGCGTTTGGGCAGTCGAATGCGGATATCGGTATCGGCGTTGAAACCATCGAAAACGCTCACCTCTCCCACGGCCCTGTCGGAGACAACGCAGCGCCTCCTTCAAACCGGTGACGATCTCGCCGTTGGGAAGCCCGGCCCCAGACCGCCACCGGAATCGCCCGGCCCACCGAAATCCCCCTGATCGTCGACATCGACCGACCCCAGACCATCAAACAGAGGCCATCGACCAGCAACGGACGTGACCAGTACCAGCGGCACACTCAATCCCCCCAAGATTACCTTGCGGCGCGTCAACAGCATGCACTCTTCCCTTGTGTCGGCCGGATCAGAACCAGAGCGCCCCGGCGCGTTGCCACTATCGTGTGTTCGTATTGCACGGTCGTGATCCCCGGTTGGGTTACTAGCGTCCAGCCGTCATCGGCTTCCTCGGCGTATTCCCCGCCGGTCGAGAGAAAGGGTTCGATGGTGAAGACCGTACCTTACCTGCAAACGCCGGTGATCACGGGCTTCGTGCCAGGTCGGAATCATCTTGGGCTCTTCGTGCAGGGACCGCCCTACCCCGTGGCTCGCCAGATTGCGGATCAGCGTATAGCCCCGTTTAAGTGCGAACCGCTCGACGTTCTGGCCGATGCCCTTGAGCGGCGCGCCGGCCTGCACGGCACGGATACCCTGCGCCAGGGCTTTCTTGCCGTCCCGGCACAAGCGTTCGGCTCGGGGGTGTACAGGCGGCACGGCAAAACTGGCGCCAGTGTCAGAAAAATAACCGTTCTTCTCGGCCGAGACATCGATGTTGACCAGGTCGCCGGGACAGATGGCGCGTTCGCCAGGAATGCCGTGTGCCACCTCCTCGTTGACACTGATGCATGTCGCGCCTGGAAAGCCGTAACAGAACTCCGGGGCAGATTGCGCACCCCCGCGCTCCAGCATGGCGCGTCCAAGATCATCGAGTTCCTGCGTCGTCATGCCCGGTTCCAGCGCATGCCCCATAGCCTGGAGCACATCGGCCACGATCGTGCCGATCGCCTTCAAGCCTTCGATATCGTCATCGCCATCTATGGTCATGATCTTCCTCTCGGCATCCGCTGCAGAACGCGGATGTCAGATCGCTGCGATATCGCCCGCACCATAGGTGGTCAGATAGGCGTTCGACCAGTCCGCAAACCGCGCCGCCCCAATCGCTTCGCGAATCTCCGCCATCAGATCCTGATAAAACGTGATGTTGTGGAGGGTGAGAAGCATCGGTCCCAGCATCTCACCACAGCGGAAGAGGTGGTGCAGATAGGCGAGGCTGTGATCGCGGCAGGCGGTGCAGGAACAGCCCTCGTCGAGCGGGCGCGGATCGTCCTGATGCTGGGCGTTGCGCATGTTGACGGCACCGCGTCTCGTGAACCCCTGCCCCGTACGCCCTGATCGCGTCGGCAGCACGCAATCGAACATGTCGATGCCGCGCGCCACGGCGCCGATGATGTCGTCGGGCCGTCCCACCCCCATCAGATATCTGGGTTTTTCCTCGGGTAGGAACGGGACGGCCGCATCCAGCACAAGAAACATCTTCTCCTGACCCTCGCCGACCGCCAGACCGCCGACGGCATACCCATCGAAACCGATTTCGACCAACGCTTGGGCCGACGCACGCCGCAGGTCTTTGTGAACGCCCCCCTGCACGATCCCGAAGAGGCCATATCCCTCACGCTCCTCGAACGCATCGCGGCAGCGCTGGGCCCAGCGCATGGAGCGCTCCATCGAGGCTTTCGCGCGCTCGTGTGTGGCGGGATGTTCGGTGCATTCATCCAGCACCATGGTGATTGTTGCGTCGAGATCGTTCTGGATCGCCATGGCGCGTTCGGGCGTCAGTTCGTGCCTGCTGCCGTCGATGTGGCTTTTGAACGTGGCGCCCTCTTCGGTGACCTTGCTGAGTTCCTTCAGCGACAACACCTGAAACCCGCCGCTGTCGGTCAGGATCGGGCCCGGCCAGTTCATGAATGTGTGCAGCCCTCCCAAATGCCGCACGCGCTCCGGGCCGGGCCGCAACATCAGATGGTAAGTGTTGCCCAAAACGACATCGGCACCGGCAGCCCGCACCTGGGAAGGCAGCAGCCCTTTGACCGCCGCCGCCGTCCCCACCGGCATGAAGGCCGGCGTACGGATGGAGCCATGGGCCGTCGAGATCGAGCCCAGGCGCGCGAGACCATCCGTTGCCGACCATTGGTATCCAAACGCGCTCACACCGCAGGCTCCAGCAGACAGGCGTCACCGTAACTGAAAAAACGGTAGCGCTCATGGATCGCGGCTCGATAGCCACGCTTCATGATCTCCGTTCCAGAGAACGCACAGACCAGCATGAAGAGGGTCGATTCGGGCAGATGGAAGTTGGTGATCATCGCATCGACCGCACGAAAACTGTAGCCGGGCGTGATGAAAATATCCGTCTCGCCTTCGAACGGCCGAACCTGGCCGTCTTCATTGGCTGCACTTTCCAACAACCGGACGCTCGTCGTACCCACCGCGACAATACGTCCGCCCTCGTGGCGCACGGCATTGATCCGATCGGCCGTTTCCTTGCTCACCCTGCCCCATTCGGCATGCATGACGTGATCATCGGTATCGTCGGACCGCATCGGCTGAAAGGTACCCAGCCCGACATGCAGTGTGACCTGAGCGACCCCGACCCCGCGCTCGTGCAGACGACCGAACAGCGCGTCTGTGAAATGAAGACCGGCCGTCGGCGCCGCGACCGCACCGGGATGGGCAGCGTAAACCGTTTGATAGTCTTGCCGGTCGGTGGAATCGGGACCTTCGCGCCGTTTGATATAGGGTGGAAGCGGCATCGCACCGTGTTGTTCCAGCAAGCCCACCAGTGACCGTCCCGCCGTTTCAAAGGCCAGTGTGATTTCTCCTGCCTCGCCCTTTTCCTCGACCGTTGCCGTAAAGCCGTTGGCAAAGACGATGTCGGTGCCCGGGCGCAACTTCCGGCCCGGCTTCCCAAGGGCGCGCCAGCGCGTCTCTTCCAGGGGCGTCACCAGCGTGACTTCCACTTTGCCTTCACCCCGTTTGCCGGTCAGCCGCGCGGGGATGACACGTGTGTCGTTGACCACCAGAAGATCGCCGGATTCTAGGAGATCGGGCAAATCTCGGAAAACCCTGTGTTGAAGAGTGCCGTCCGAAGCAACAACCAACAGGCGCGCCGCGTCACGCGGCTCAACCGGATGAACGGCGATCAGCTCTTCGGGTAGCTCGAAATCGAATTGGTCGACCCGCATCGGGACCTAGCGTGCGCTGGCCTTGCTGTTCCGGTGGCGCTCGACCGCTTTGGCCAGACGCATTCCCACGCGCTGGGGAACGAAACTCCTGAAGTCGCCGCCCAGCAAAGCCACTTCCTTGACCAGACGCGAGGCAATGAAGGTGTGTTTCTCCGAGGCCATCAGGAACACGGTCTCGACGTCCTTTTCCATGCGCGCGTTCATGCCAGCCATCTGGAACTCATAGTCGAAATCGCTCACGGCACGCAGGCCGCGCACGATCATGCCGGCGTCGCAGCTCCTGGCGAACTGCACCAACAGGCCTTCGATCGGGCGAACTTCTAGTTCGGCGAGACCGTCGCCCGAAGGAAGATCCGCAAGTTCGATGCGCAACATCTCCAGGCGCTCGTCAAAGCTGAACAGCGGGTTCTTGCCTGTGTTGATCGCCACGCCGACGATGAGCTTGTCCATCAGCCCCTGCGCACGCATAATAATGTCGATATGACCCGTGGTGATCGGATCGAACGACCCGGGATAGACCCCGACGCGGTGGTTCACCATGATTACGTCTCTCCGTCGGGTGTTTCGTTGTCCGTGCTCTCGTCAGCAGTCGGTGGGGCACTGCTTCCGGCCTCGGGCATCGCGGTGCCATCCAGAACAACGTCACCCTCGCTCGCTTCGTCTTCATCGATACGGGCCACCGATACCACGCGTTCGTCCTCGGCTGCGCGGAAAACCGTCACGCCCCGGGAGTGGCGCCCGGTGATGCGGATCTCATGCACCCCGCTGCGGATCAATTGCCCGCCATCGGACACCAAGACAACCTGATCGCCCTCTTCCACCGGGAAAGCCGCCACGATCTCAGCACGCGGCTTTTTCTTGCCGCGATACAAGTTCATGTTCTCAATGCCTTTGCCACCACGCCCGGTGACCCGGTAACCATAGGCGGAACTGCGCTTGCCGAAACCGTCGTTGGCCATGGTGAGCAGAAACTGTTCCCGGCTCTTGAGGTCTTCGTAGATCGCATCATCCAGCACGATATCATCGGAGCCGTCTTCTTCCTCGTCCATATCCTCGGCCCGACGTTCCTGGCTGACGCGCTTGAAGTAGGCCCTGCGCGTGGTGCCGTCGACCTCGATGTGGTCGAGCACCGTCACGCCGGAGACCTCGTCGCCCTCGGCCAGGCGGATACCCCGCACACCCGACGAGGTGCGGCCCGCGAAGACGCGCACGTCTTCCACGCGGAAGCGGATACAACGGCCCTGACGCGTGAACAGGAGAACATCCTGATCGTCGCGGCAGGTTTCTACACCGATCAGGCGCTCGTTCTCCTCCAGCTTCATGGCGATCAGACCGTTGGTCCGGATGTTGGCGAAGTCGGAAAGACGGTTGCGCCGCACCGAGCCATGCGCCGTGGCGAAGATGATATGCAGGTTCTCCCAACTCGCCTCATCGACCGGCATGGGGAGGACAGTCGAGACGGTCTCGCCTTCCTGCAGCGGAAGCAGGTTGACGAAAGCCTTGCCGCGCGCCTGGGGTTCCGCCATGGGAAGGCGATAGGTTTTCAGGCGGTATGCGAGCCCCGAACTGGAGAAGAACAGAACCCAGGCGTGCGTGTTGACGACGAAGACACGGATGACGAAATCCTCCTCGCGCGTCGCCATGCCGCTGCGTCCCTTGCCACCGCGGCGTTGGGCGCGATAGACCGCCAGGGTCACCCGCTTGACGTAGCCGTTGTGGCTGACGGTGACGACCATGTCCTCGGGCTGGATCAGATCCTCGTCGTCCTGATCGACCGAGCCGGCGCCGAACTGCGTGCGCCGGTCGCCGGCATAAGACTCGCGGATCTCGAGCATTTCGTCCTTGATCACGGTTATCAGGCGATCCCGCGACTGCAGGATTTCGAGGTAGTCGGTGATCTTGTCGACCAGGGTCCCGAGTTCTTCCGTAATTTTCTCGCGTTCGAGGCCGGTCAGGCGCTGCAGGCGCAGTTCCAGGATGGCGCGGGCCTGCTCTTCCGACAGACGGTAATGCCCGGTGCGCTCGATCACGCCGGCGGCCTCGTCGCCTTCCACCAGTGCGACCAAAGGAAGAATGTCGCCCAACGGCCATTCGCGCGCCATCAGGGCATCGCGGGCTGCCTGCGGGTCGGGAGAATTGCGGATCAACGCGACGACCTCATCGACGTTGGCGACGGCGACCGTCAGACCCAGCAGCAAATGGGCGCGCTCGCGCGTCTTGCCCAGCAGATGACGGGTGCGGCGGGTGACGACCTGTTCCCGAAACTTGACAAAATGGCTGATGACGTCGCGCAAGGTCATTAGCTGGGGACGGCCCGCCTCGTCGAGCGCCAACATATTGACCGCGAACGAGGTCCGGAGCTCGGTGAACCGGTAGAGTTGGTTCAGCATCACGTCGGCCATCGTGTCGCGCTTGACCTCCACGACCATGCGCACTCCGTGGCGGTCGCTCTCGTCGCGGATCTCGCCGATCCCTTTAACCTTCTTCTCGCGCACCAGTTTGGAGATACGTTCCATCAGGCGGGCCTTGTTTACCTGGAACGGAACCTCGGTGACGATGATCGCCTCGCGGTCCTTGCGAACCTCTTCGATGTGAATCTTGGCTTGCATCGTGATCGAGCCGCGGCCGGTTAAATAGGCCTCCTCGATGCCATGTCGGCCCATGATCAGGCCGCCGGTCGGAAAGTCGGGCCCCTGCACGTAACGCATCAGGTCCTCGGTCGAGACGCCGGGATTGTCGATATAGGCGCAGCAGGCGTCGATCACCTCACCCAGGTTGTGGGGCGGAATATTAGTCGCCATGCCGACCGCAATACCCCCGCCGCCGTTGACCAGGAGATTGGGGAATCTGGCAGGGAGAACGACGGGCTCGCTTTCGCTGCCGTCGTAGTTGTCGCGAAAATCGACCGTGTCGTTGTCGATGTCGTCGAGCAGCGTTTCGGAAAGCTTGGTCAGACGCGCTTCGGTGTAACGCATGGCGGCCGGTGGGTCGGCATCCATGGAGCCGAAATTGCCCTGGCCATCGATCAGCGGCGTATGCATGGAGAAATCCTGCGCCATGCGCACCATCGCGTCGTAAATCGCGGTATCGCCGTGCGGGTGATACTTGCCCATCACGTCACCGATGATGCGCGCCGATTTTCTGTAGGGCTTGTCCGACGTGTAGCCCTGCTCATCCATGGAAAAAAGGATGCGCCGGTGCACGGGTTTGAGGCCGTCGCGGACATCGGGGAGCGCACGCGACACGATCACGCTCATGGCGTAATCAAGGTAGCTCTTGCGCATCTCCTCTTCGATGGTGACGAGAGCGATGTCGGATGAATCGGGCTGTACGGGGTCGTTCACGCGGCCTGCCGGGTTGCTACTACATCTTGAGGTTGAGCGATTTTCAAACCGCTAGATCAGCTGCCATCAGTTCGTTGAGAATAGCACTTTCCGCACCTGCAAACAAACCTGATCGGGGGATCAAATCACCGAACAGCCTTCCTTCAGCCAGAAGGAATATGTTGCCGCATCCCGCTCGCCCGACGCCAGGGAAACCGTGGCCAGAACGACTTCAACTTCGGAAGCTTCCATGCGATGGCCATTCAGTTCAAGAAATGTCGCTGCCGCGCCAAAAGCTGTCCGTTTGTTGTCGTCGATGAAAGGGTGATTCCGAGCGATTCCATAGGCATAAGAATCACCCAGATCGGACAAGGTGGCTTCATCATCGTACGACAACTTATTGACCGGTCTCGCGACTGCACTGTTCAGCAACCCCTCACCGCATGTACCGCGCGGTCCGCCGAACTGAGAAACCGAAAGTTCATGAATTAGCAAAACATTGATCGACAACCAGCCATTGTGGGGCCAGCCTTACTCAGCCAACTTCTTCATAGCGTTGGAATAGCGATCCACAAGGTCTTGCGCAATTTTCAGAACCCTCTCGAAAATCTTGTCTTCTTTGCGCAGTTCGATGCCATGCTCGGTCTGACGACATAGAGCGTATCGCCCTCGGCAATGCCCATCCGGCGGCATTGTGACGTGAGCGTCACACCCAGCGAATTGCCGACCTTGCGAACCTTGACTTCATCCATGGCCCAACCTCCTTCAACGTAATACATAATGTAATACGTTGAAGGAGGTTGCTAGAAGGGAATCTCGTCGTCGATATCGGCGGCGGCCCAGTCGCCACCTTGGCTGCCCCCGATGTCGCCGCCCTGGCTGCCCCCGATGCCGCCGCCGTCCCCGCGGCTGTCGAGCATGACGAACGTGCTACCGAAACCGCGCAGCACGACTTCGGTGCTGTACCTGTCCTGACCGGACTGATCCTGCCACTTGCGTGTCTGAAGTTGCCCCTCGACGTATATCTTGGAACCCTTCTTCAGATAGCGCTCCACGACGTCAACGAGCCCGCCGAAGATCACGACGCGGTGCCATTCGGTTTTTTCTTTTCGTTCGCCGGTCTCACGGTCTTTCCAGTTTTCCGAAGTCGCGAGCGAGAAATTGGCGACGGAATCACCACTCTGCATCTTGCGCACTTCGGGGTCGCGGCCCAAGTTTCCGACTAAAATAACCTTGTTTACACTTCCAGCCATATCTCGCACTCGCTCTAATAGTAAAACACTCGAGTTTGCTCAACCACCGTCACGTCACCGAATGTCATTGGGGGCACACCATTTTAACCCGGCTACAGTAATTACATGTATGGTAGAATGCTAGCAATTTCATCGTCCAGCCTGAACCAGACACCACATTTTCGGCCGAAGCCCACACGTGCCTCAGTTGTATGGATAAGTACAGACACCTTGGCTATCACCACGTTGAGTCAACATATTGGGAACTTAATGTACAATCATACAATCCGAATTCGTGGCGCCAGGGAACACAACCTCAAGAATGTGGATGTGGAAATTCCGCGCGACGAGCTCATCGTCATCACCGGCCTTTCCGGCTCGGGCAAGTCGTCGCTCGCGTTCGACACGATCTACGCGGAAGGCCAGCGGCGTTACGTCGAAAGCCTCAGCGCCTATGCGCGGCAGTTTCTGGAGCTCATGGAGAAACCCGATGTGGAACATATCGAAGGACTTTCTCCCGCGATCTCTATCGAACAGAAGACGACGTCGAAGAATCCGCGCTCGACCGTAGGCACGGTCACAGAAATCCACGACTACATGCGCCTGCTCTGGGCCAGGGTCGGCGTGCCCTACTCCCCGACAACCGGGCTTCCCATCGAAAGCCAGACCGTCAGCCAGATGGTCGACCGCATCATGGCCATGCCGGAAAAGACCCGACTGATGCTGCTCGCCCCCATCGTGCGCGGGCGCAAGGGCGAGTACCGCAGGGAACTGGCCGAACTGCTCCGCCGCGGCTTCCAGCGCGTCAAGATCAACGGCGAGGTCCACGCCATTGAGGAATCGCCCGCCCTCAACAAGAAGCTCAAACACACGATCGAGGTTGTCGTGGACCGCGTTGTCGTGCGCGACGGATTGGAGCAGCGCCTTGCCGATTCCATCGAAACCGCGCTAAGTCTGACCGAAGGCTTGGTGATCGCCGAAGATGCCGATAGCGGCGATCAGACGATCTTCTCCTCGAAATTCGCCTGCCCGGTCTCCGGGTTCACGATCGAGGAGATCGAGCCTCGCCTCTTCTCGTTCAACAACCCGTTCGGCGCCTGTCCGGCCTGCGACGGACTGGGAAGCAAACTCTACTGCGATCCCGAACTGGTCGTCCCCGACGAGAACGTTAGCCTGCGCAACGGCGCGGTCGCGCCTTGGGCCAACTCCACGTCGCAGTATTACATGCAGACGCTGGAATCCCTCGCCAAGCACTTCAAGGAGAAGATGACCACACCCTGGAGCGACCTCAGCGAGGCGATGCGCACGACGGTCCTCTATGGCTCCAAGGGCAAGCCCGTCACCATGACCTTCGATGACGGCCTGCGGACCTATGAGACGAACAAGCCGTACGAAGGCGTCATCCCCAACATGGACCGGCGCTGGCGCGAGACCGAAAGCGACTGGGTGCGCGAGGAACTCGCGAAGTACCACAACACCGCGCCCTGCGAGTCCTGTGGTGGCTACAGGCTGAAACCCGAAGCCCTCGCGGTGAAGATCGGTGGGCTCCAGATTGCCGAAGTCTCGGGAATGTCCATCGGCGGCGCGGGACGCTGGTTCGATGCCATCGAACATGAGCTAAACGACAAACAGAAGGAAATCGCCGTCCGGATCCTCAAGGAAATCCGCGAACGGCTGGGTTTCCTCAACAAGGTCGGCCTCGAATACCTCACGCTCTCGCGCAATTCGGGGACCCTTTCGGGCGGCGAAAGCCAGCGCATCCGGCTTGCTTCGCAGATCGGCTCGGGCCTGACCGGCGTGCTCTATGTGCTGGACGAGCCCTCCATCGGCCTTCATCAGCGCGACAACCAGCGTCTGCTCGATACGCTTGTGAACCTACGCGACCTCGGCAACACCGTGATCGTGGTGGAACATGACGAGGAGGCCATTCACGCGGCCGATCACGTGATCGACATGGGCCCGGGTGCGGGCGAACATGGCGGCCATGTCGTCGCCGAAGGCGCGCCCGAGGACGTCATGGCCAACCCCGCGAGTCTGACCGGCCAGTATCTCAGCGGCATGCGTCAGATCGAGATTCCCGCCAAGCGGCGGAAAGGACGCAAGAAGCAGGGCCTGAAGATCGTGGGCGCGACCGCCAACAATCTGAAGAAGGTCGATGCCGAAATCCCGCTGGGTACGTTTACCTGCGTCACCGGCGTTTCGGGCGGCGGCAAGTCGACGCTCATCATCGAAACGCTATACCAAGCGCTCGCCAAACGGCTCAACAACGCGCGTGTTCACCCCGGCGCACACGACCGCATCGACGGCGTGCAGCTGCTCGACAAGGTCGTCGACATCGATCAGTCGCCGATCGGACGCACGCCGCGGTCCAATCCCGCAACCTACACCGGCGCCTTCACGCCGATCCGCGACTGGTTCGCCGGACTGCCCGAAGCCAAGACGCGCGGCTACAAACCGGGCCGCTTCAGCTTCAACGTCAAGGGCGGGCGCTGCGAAGCCTGCCAAGGCGACGGTCTGATCAAGATCGAGATGCATTTTCTGCCCGACGTCTATGTCCAGTGCGATGTCTGCAAGGGCAAGCGCTACAACCGGGAAACGCTCGAGGCGTCGTTCAAGGACAAGTCGATCGCCGACGTTCTCGACATGACCGTCGAAGAAGGACAGGAGTTCTTCAAGGCCGTTCCCGCCATCCGCACCAAGCTCGAAATGCTGAACAAGGTGGGACTGGGTTACATCAAGGTCGGGCAGCCGGCCACGACCCTCTCGGGCGGCGAGGCGCAACGGGTCAAGCTCGCCAAGGAACTCTCCAAGCGCGCAACCGGCCGCACGCTCTATATTCTCGACGAACCCACGACCGGTCTCCACTTCGAGGACGTGCGCAAGCTCTTGGAGGTGCTCCACGCACTGGTCGAAACGGGCAACACGGTTCTGGTGATCGAACACAATCTGGAGGTCATCAAGACCGCAGACTGGCTGATTGATCTGGGACCTGAGGGAGGCGACGACGGCGGCCGTGTGGTCGGCCAGGGAACGCCCGAAGAGGTTGCCGAGATCGAGGAGAGTTACACCGGACAGTATCTGGCCGGTCTGTTGAAGATCGGCCGCAAGACGGCCGACGCCGCAGAGTGACGCCCAAAGGAACTGCTCCCTCAGGAACTGCGGCCCCCGTTGTTGTCGAGTTCGACCTCGATGTTGGTGACCTTCTCGTCCCGGGCCTTTTTGCGACGTCCTTGGACAGTGCGTCTTTGCTCGAAACGTTCCGCTTCACCTTGCGGCGACACCGAAGTTCCGGATCGTCTTTGTGCTTTTCCTTCTCGCCATCACCGATCTGACCGCCTGCGCTGTGATGAAACCCTGTTCTGAGGTATGTTCGGCCATCGTGAAACTGTCGACCGCCAGGAAGAGCGGCGTACCTGACGCATCGGCACTCTGGGCCAGCTTCTCAACCTCATCGAGACGGTTCTGGTTGCGGCTGACATTGCGGATGTAGATGGCCTTGGTACGTCGCGGATACATCTCCGCGATTTCGGCATGGATTTCGGGATCACGCTGACCGCTGTCTCCGATCAGGATGAACGGCAGATCGCTGTAGAGTTCGACCATGCGCACTAACGAGTTCGCACTTGTGCTCCCTCGCCTTGCGGGGAAGCGGATGCTGGATATTCAAGCCACAGTCGCGCAGGAACAGGATCGGCCCGACCGAGATGCGTGCCGCTTGAAGAACGCATTGAGCGCATCGTAAAGCGACCAAGGCGTGCGCGAGAAAAGCATGGGATTGCCGTCATCGCGGCTTCCTTGATGGATCGCGCGGTAGAGTGCGGCCGTGCCCGGAAAGGCGACACGGCTTTCTGCACTCTGCATGATAAGGACGCCACATCAAAGTGTTTTCCAGACAGATCACGGATTGCCGATAACTGCCGAAACTTGTTTCGACGATGAACGCGACGGCCCTTGATCTGGTATCGGACCCCCTCAGCGCTTGTGGCATCGAAACCACGTTCCGAGTTGGGTGCCTGTTTCCATCCAAACGCTTTGCAGAACAAAAATTCAGCCAGATCGCCAGTTGGATTATTCGCGCTCCGGACAATGCCCCGCTCTCTCAGGGTTTCGCCGATACTCGCGTGCAGGTAACAAGTCAAACACTGACAACGCTGACAATTTGAAATCCGGAGAAGCGAAATTGGGAGCCATTATGCCCTGCCTTTCTGGATAGACTGCCGATTGGCCATCACCCCTTCTTCAAAAATTGGCCTCAGGTCTCTCCGAACCCCTTCCTTGTTCCAATTTCTCCAGCCGTTCGACTCTCCGAAGGATGCGAACTACCCAAAAAGGAAGGCCTCACATTCCAGGCGAAATGGCTGTTCGGCGAAGTCTTCGCAATCACTAATCAAAAAGTACTCGAAACCTTCATTGCCAGTGGCTTTGACCCGTTCGCAAAGCTCACTCGTCCGACGAAGCTGGCTACAGCGTGCCGTTCCACGATGCATTGCATTTGCCCACGCCGTCGCTTCCCGAAGGCAATTACGGATGTTCGGGCTTTGGCCAATACGAACTGCATGCTCAGGCCAATATATTTGCGCGTAGAGGCCCGGTGTTCTTGGCGCGTCTGAGGCCGGAAAACCTTCGCCTTTGATCCAGCGTTACAGCGGAATATCTCGAAACATCATCAGCCATGGCCCTTGTGCATCTGAGCCACAATGCGCGACCAAACCTCAACATCAGTTCGATGCTCTAGAAGCCAGTCACGCAGTTTCTCCGTGGCCCTGATACCCTGAGTGATGGCCTCACGCTGCTGATCAAAATTCGCAAACTGATCAACCTTGGGCGTCTCAGACACGACCATCAATCCGGATCGCCCGCCTCTCCGCTTGTTAACAGTAGAAACAAGCCGAAAATCCGTGCCCTGTAAGGCAGGTGCCATTGCCTGAGCCAAATGCGAGAAGTGATCGCCCCAAGTGTAAAAGTTGATGTTGGCATTGGCTTCACGGAGCTGATGCACAATCCGCATTTGCGGCAAGAATGGCCATTTGGGTAGCGTCTCCGGCGCAAATATCATCGTAACGCTTTCCGCGCCACTGTCTTTCTTCATGCTTGGCCCCGGAATCAGCGGTGACTCAAGCTCTTTCAGAAGTGCGACGTATTGGTTGCTGAATGCCAATTTGGCCGGATGGACAACTGGGACATAACCACGACGGCTCTTTGCTATAGCCTGCTCTAACAATTTCGCCCGATGAAGGCATCGTGCACCAATTTCATCAGATGCTGCCGGGGTTCTGCTGCTAAAGTGCCGGCAAACAGCCTCATACGTCACAACATCATCGAATTCCGAGGCAAAGCGATGATGGCTTTCGATGTAATGCTCAGGACAAACTAACACGGTCAAAACTCGTTGATACTCCGACGCTCGTAGCTCGGCCTCTTCTCTGTATGACTTAGCCTGGTCTGATTGCTCGTCTGTATCGAGCTTGTTTTCCACCAAAAGAAGCACGCGGCCACTGGGTGCTGAGATATCTACCGATATGTCTATCTCACGTCGGTTGTGTATTCGTCGCATGGAGTGAAAAACAGATGCTTCACCTGATTGAAATTCGTCCAACCCTAGCTGGCTAAGAAACCAGGAAGAAAAACTTTTGGACGCCACAAACTCTTCGATCAAGAGCAGGTCGATATCTCGTTCCGTAGCATGTGTCAGAGTAAGCATTTTCTTCATCAAAATCTCATTCTTTCTCAAACCTGTATTCGGCGCAACTTAGCCCGGTATTATTGCGGCCAAGTTGGCCCATCTTATGCTTAGCTTATATCCTGGCCGTTCCAAGGCAAGTTCTTTCGTTCCACCATCCTACCAGCGATCTCAAAATCCTCGTTGATCTTCACGACAAACAGCTTGCTGAAATTTCCCGCCGCGCTGACCGTGACAAAATCACGGGTCTTAGAACGGGGTGATCGTCTTAACCTCGATGAAGTCGTTCCCCAACCTACTATCAGAGCCCTGGGCATAGTTCTTGTGCAATTTCACACCATGCGTAATCGCTGCAAACAGTTCTCCAATGTCGCCATAGACCTGCAAATGCAGTCCCGTTTGCAGGTGGATAGGCCTCTGCCAACGACAGCAGATCTTCGAAGATTGGGATAAGGGCACGATCTGCGTTTGGATATTTTGCACCCCATTCCTTGGTACTGTAGCTGCCGGTTGATCTCATTCCAGCTCATCCACTCGCCATCATCCCAGATGGCATTGTCCTGCCCGAGCATCTAACTTGCCGAAGCAGGGTTGTCATCAAACAGGATGACACGTGCGCCATCTTTGCTGTCTGGGTCACCTATGAGCACAAACGGCATATCCTCCCCGTCTTTTTCATAGAGGCAGCGATATTTCTGCTTCCCGCTAAGTGGATCGCGCACCTGGTCATAGCGATAGCTGTGTTTGATGCCCTTTCCGATCCAGACCTCAATGCCTGCACGCGTCACGAGGGACAGCGGCTGCCCATTCAGCAAAATCGTTTCTCCGATGTTTTCAATGTGCTCTAACAAGTAATCCTCCTACGCTCGTTTTGTATTTCTTCTGTAATTTACCGGTCTCAAGAACTGTGATCTTACCTCGATCTCTTTTAAGGTGAGTGGCACATCAGAGGCCATGCGTCGGCCCCCGGTCCAGGTCACTGTCCTTCTCGACTTCCTGGTCTTTCTCCGCTTCCCGCTCGTCTTCGATCTCCAGGTGCTCACGCGGCTTGTTCAGCACATCGTCCAACCGATCCCGGATCGACCGCTTTTCGCCGTTCTGTGATCCACCGGAAGCTCCCTCGCTGCGGTCCCGGTCCAGAGCCGCGTGCAAGCGTTCCTGCTCGCGACCAGGGCTGTCGCGCTCCGCCGCTGCCTTCTCGCGCCGTTCCATGGAATTGGCCGCTGGCCCCAGCTTCAGCTCCGGGTCACGGTCCAACTCCTCGGCCTTCAACTCGTCGCCGCGGTCCTGCGCCAACTCGCGCTGCTTCTCAAGCAACCGGTGATCGACACGCTCGACTTCACCAACCCGCTCCAGCGCCCGGTTCTGCAATTCAGCCCAGACGCCACGCATCTGCTCGATCTCGACACCGCCGGTCTTCGCGGAATCCAGCACCCGCGTCTTGGTCGTTAACCCCTGCGGTTCAAGCTGCCGGGTCGTGGTCAGGACGTGAGCGTGATGGTTGCGCTGATCGCCTTCGCGGCGGCCGAGGTCAACGAGACCCTGATCCGTGATCTGGCCACCAGGGACTCCCTGGATCATCAGCGCAACCTGGTCCTGATCGGCTACACCGGAACCGGCAAAACCCATCTCGCCGTCAGTATTGCTCGCGCCTGCATCCGGAATAGCCGGCGCGGACGGTTCTTCGACGTCGTCGATCTGGTGAACAAGCTGGACGCCGAAGTCCGCGCTGAACGCCAGGGCCGAACCGCCGACCTGATCTCCCGTCTCGACTTTCTGATCCTCGATGAACTGGGCTATCTGCCCTTCGCCCAGACCGGCGGCCAACTCCTGTTCCATCTGATCAGCAAGCTCTACGAACGCACTTCGATCATCGTCACAACTAACTGGCATTCGGTGAATGGCCGAGCGTCTTCGGGGATGCCCAAGATGACCACCGCACTCCTCGACCGCCTGACCCATCACTGCAGACCGTCGAGACCGGCAACGAAAGCTGGCGTTTCAAAAACCGGGCGTAATACCAGGCCGCCACCCACGCTGGCCCGGCGGCGCTGCGTTAACTGGAGACTACGCAGCCCCAGGACAGCTCAGCACCAGGGGGTCAATTTTGCGCGCCGATAAGGGGTCAACATTGGATACCGATTGACATCACATCATGGCGAACTTAGTCGACGACGCCGGTAAACATCACCGTGTCGTCGATGTCGCTGCTCACCACATGCTTTGCATTCCTGGTCGGGATGAAGATGTCGGAGGTCGTCACCTCTCCACGATGTCATCGTCGAACGTGAATTGGCGATTCATGCACCGGCGGAGCACCAGGCGAAGACATCGGAGATGCTCTCGCTGATGCGGTGCCGCGCCCGGAACCTGCGCGGGAGGTCCGGTCCGTGCATGGGTCCTCCGGTCAAGCTTGTATGGGGTTTGGCGATCGGGGGGTTACGGTTTGGTTTCCGTTCACCCATCAGCCCGGGAGAGATTGATGAACGACCTTACGCGACACGCCTCGCCCGCGGGATTGACGATGGCCGGAGCGCTGCCTTGTCGCAATCGAGTTGAGCAAGAAGAGCCGGTTGCCGGGCTCGCGGACGGCTTTGCCGGACAAGATCGTCCTGCACGATCTTCCCGCCGGGGATGGCGCTGGGGCGCCGGCGTTTCTGGGGCTCGGCGCCGGGGCGCACGGTGGAGATCGTCCCGTGCTGCGAGGCGGGCTGTGACGGGTTCTGGCTGCATCGTCTTTTGCGGGTGCATGGGGTTGTGAGCCATGTGTTCGATGCTGCGGGCCTTCAGGTGGGCCGCCGCGCGAGGCGGCCAGGACCCGACCGGATCGACGTACGGGCTCTTGCGCGCGCTCCGATGGCGCATCTGCGCGGCGAGCCCGGTGCGGTGAGCGTGGTTCAGGTCCCGACCCGGAGCGGGAGGACGCGCGCCGGCTGCACCGTGAGCGCGCCCGCCCGGTCAACGGGCGCATCCGGCACGTCAACCGCATCAGGGGTCTTCCGGCGACCCGGGGCATCTGTGGCTGCCGGCCGCTGCTGCTCGAGGGGACGCGCGGCGCGGCGAGGGGCGCCCCCTGACGCACGGGGTCGAGGCCGAGCGCGATGCGATCGCCTCGGGCCAGGTCAGGGACTATCCCCATGCCTGGATCACAACGCCTCGACACCCAACGAAACCCATATAAGCCGATGGACGGCACAGGGCGGTGAGAAAACGCCAAGCCCCAATCACACTCCCAACCCGTCATCGTCGAACGTAACTCGTCGATGACAAATCCATGTGTTGAATCCACGTTATGAAGTCCACGGTGATGGTGTTAGTTGGCTCTGCGCCACTTCGCCGTTGGTGCTAGCCGGCGCGGAAGTGCTTGGATAGCGCCAAGGACTGGCCTTGGTAGTGGCTTCCAAGATCAGCGCCATAAAGCATGTCGGGAACGTCGATCAGGCGCTCATAACGCAAGCGGCCCATGATCTGGCCGTGTTCCAGCAGAAAGGGAACTTCATGGCTTCGAACTTCCAGAACCCCGTGTGATCCGGCGTTGTCGTCCGGGCTCCAACCAAATCCGGGGTCGAAGAAACCCGCGTAATGCACACGGAACTCGCCGACCAGCGTATCATAGGCGACCATCTCCGCGGCGTGGTCGGGCGGAACCTTGACCCGTTCCCGGGTCGCCAGGATGTAGAAATCGTCGGGATTGAGGATCAGTCCCTCGCCCCGGCGTTCGTGAATGGGCTCCCAGAAATCCGCTGGGTCGAGGACGGCCTTGCGGTCGACGTCGATGACATCGGTGTGTTGCTTGGCGCGGTAGCCCACCAGGAAACCTGCGCCCTCTCCTTGGAGATCCAGCGAAAACGCGATTGAGTCATCCCGGATAGTCTCGGCCCCCTCGGGCGTGTCGACCAGCCGGTAACGTTCGTGAAGCTCCTTGAGCTTGGATTCGCCGAACACGGGTGAACCGCGCCGCAGCCGCAGCTGGCACAGTCTGGAGCCGCGCCTGACCACCACACTGAACGTGCGCGGCGAGACTTCGGCATAGAGCTTGCCCTTGTAGCCTTTGGGCACGCGGTCGAACTCGGTTGCATAGTCGGTGATGACGCGGGTGAAGATGTCCAGGCGCCCGGTCGAACTTTTCGGGTTCGCCACGCCGGCAATCTCGCCAGTCAGCCGGACGGCTTCCTGCAGCGGCACGATGTAGACGCACCCACGCTCAAGCACCGCGCCTTCGCTGAGATTGATGCGGTGCATGCCAAGATCGTGCAGCTTGCCCTCGACGGTCGCCTTGGGGCCCGGCAGAAACGAAGACCTGACGCGCCAGGCGACATCGCCGAGCCGAAGATCAATGCTGGAAGGCTGGATCTGATCATCGTCCAGTGCGTTCTCGGTCAGGACGTCGCGTCCGACCAGATCGCGAATACGCTGGGACGGCAGAACGCCGGTAGTGAAACCGCCGGTCTGCACCTCTTCGGACACCAAGCCCGGGATGAACTGTCCTGCCGCGTCCGCCATGCCGCACCCTGTTTCGAAGGCCGGAACATAGCAGGTCGTCGGGTTGCGGGTAGGCTTCGAGTCGCCGGGTTATGCACAGCCCGAAAGACGTTGACGCAGCCCCGGAGGCCGCTTACCTCAAGCAGCATGATCAAACCCATTCATGTCATCGGCGGCGGGCTGGCGGGCTGTGAAGCCGCCTGGCAGATCGCCCATGCCGGCCTGCCGGCCGTGCTGCACGAGATGCGGCCCCGACGCAATACCCAAGCGCATAAGACCGACAACCTAGCGGAACTGGTCTGCTCGAACTCCTTCCGCTCCGACGATGCCGAGAACAATGCCGTGGGCCTGCTTCACGAGGAATTGCGGCGTGGAAACTCGGTCATCATGGCCGCGGCGGGCCGGCACCAGGTCCCAGCCGGCAGTGCGCTCGCCGTGGATCGGGAGGGTTTCGCAAGAGCTGTCGAGGCCGATGTCGCCGGGCACGATCTCATCACCGTCGAATGCGCCGAGATCGAACGCCTGCCCGGGCGGGAAGACGGTCTGGCCATCGTGGCCACCGGGCCGCTGACCTCCGAAAAGCTGGCGGCATCGATCCATGAGGCCACAGGGACGAGCGAGCTCGCCTTTTTCGATGCCATCGCACCGATCATCCACCGCGACAGCATCGATTTCGACACCGCGTGGTTCCAGTCGCGCTACGACAAGCCGGGTCCGTCGGGCGACGAGGCAGCCTACATCAACTGTCCGATGTCGATGGCCGAATACGACGCCTTCATCGACGCGTTGATGGCGGCCGAGAAAACGCAGTTCAAGGAGTGGGAAAAGGACACGCCCTATTTCGAGGGTTGCCTGCCCATTGAGGTCATTGCCGAACGCGGGCACAACACGCTGCGCTTCGGGCCGATGAAGCCCGTCGGTCTTGCCGATCCCCGCACGGGCGAGCGCGCCTTTGCCGTCGCCCAGCTTCGTCAGGACAACGCTCTGGGCACCCTGTTCAACATGGTCGGGTTCCAGACCAAGCTGAAATACGGGGAACAAGCACGCATCTTCCGCATGATTCCCGGTCTCCAAAATGCGGAATTCGCGCGCCTGGGCGGCATCCATCGCAACACGTTCCTCAACAGCCCTGCCCTGCTGGATGGCGCGCTGCGCCTGCGCAAACATCCCCACCTGCGTTTTGCGGGACAGATCACGGGTGTCGAGGGTTATGTCGAGAGCACGGCGATGGGCCTGCTCGCGGGACGTTTCGCGGTGTTGGAGCACGAAGGCCGGGCGATCATTCCCCCGCCGGCGACAACGGCATTGGGGGCGCTCCTGAACCATGTCACGGTCGGGGCCGACGCCAAAACGTTCCAGCCGATGAACTGCAACTTTGGCCTGTTTCCGCCACCCGACCAACGGCTGCACAAGACCGAAAGGCGGGCGAGTTACGTATCGCGCGCCCGCGCTGACCTCGGGGTATGGCTTGGAGAGCGCAGGGCCGCCGCGTAGAGCAGGCTGCGAGAAAGCGGCGGATGAGCGCCACATTGTCCTCATCCACACCGGAGAGCTCATCAGCTTGTATGGGTTTTGTTGGGTGTCGAGGCGTTGTGATCCAAGGATGGGGCCTGATTTGAGTGCCGCATAAATCTGTATCCAGTCGGGTTTTCGTTTGCTGCACAAGGGTCCTTTGTGGGGAGAGGAAGGTCTTTGTTAATCGGGAAGAAGGCGGGAAGAGGGCGGATATCAAAGGTTTCCGGGGGTGCGAAACGGCGGTAAATCGGGAGACGTTCGGGGAGCGCGGAACGGCGCGGCCGGGACGGGACGTCAGGTCAGGCAGAACGCGACGATCTGGCCGTCGGCGGTGCGCCTGGTGCCTTCCGGGGGCGGGCTCAATGGTGGCGGCTGCGGGCCCTGAAGATGCCCCGGTCGCGGCTCGACCCGACGCTCCCGAAGGGCAGCCCGCAAGACCCGGACAGCTTAACCGACGCCGGCTGGCGAAGTCGCGGCGATAGACCTCGCCTGTGAGCACGGTGGCGAACAAGGCCTCGATGCCGTCGTTACACTGGTATCGCCGGACTTCCACCAAGGCGAAAACGGCAACACCTAACTTTCCGCGTCGTTGCCGAAACCGATCGGCCCTATCTGGGCGAGGTGCAGGGCGAATGTCCCATTACCTCGGGCATGGAGGCCATGGTCGACATCCACTCCGGCACCAATTCCGTCCTGACCTATCTCCTGAAACCCGTCCTCAAACTGCGCCACGAAGCCTTCCGCGAACGCCGAGACCGGTTGGGCGGTCAGCCCTGGCTTTCGACCAGACGTTCGACGATGGCGGGCATGATGCTCTCGTCCAGATTGGCGAAGGCGAAGCGCAGATAGCGCTCCTGGCCGGGCCCGAACCAGCTTCCCGGCAGGCAGAGCAGGCCCTGTTCGCGCGCCAGGGATTGCGCGACCTCCACGTCGCTGCAGTCTTCGAACGGATGGCGCACATAGGCGAAATAGGCGCCCGCACTCACCAGATCGTAGGTGAGGTCGTTGCGCGCGAAGGCGCGGCGCAAGGCAGCGGCACGCCCGGCCATGACCGCGGCATTCCTTTCGCGCCAGTCCTTGAGATGGCCCAGACCGTAGAGTGCCGCTTCCTGGCCCAGATGCGGTGCACAGATCTGCACGCAGTCGGTCACCTTTTCCAAAGCCTGCGCTAACCTGCCGCCGGCCACGGCGGCGCCGACACGATAGCCGGTCAGGCAATAAACCTTGGAGAAACTGTAAAGATGCACCAGGGTCCCGCGCCAGTCACTGCGCTGGAACAGGCCGTGGGGCTGCGTGCCCGCGGGTAGGAAGTCGCGATAGGTTTCATCGAGCACCAGCGCGCACCCGGCCTCCCTGGCGACCTTGAAGAAAACATCCAGAACGTCGGGCGGATAGACCGCGCCGGTGGGGTTGTTGGGCGTCACCAGAACGATCGCGCGCGTCTTTTCGTTCACCAGACGGCGGGCGTCCTCTGGATCGGGCACACCGCCGCGGTCGGCCTGGAATGGCAATGCGACAACGCCTACGCCCAGCATGTCTGCGGTCATCTCGTGGTTGAAGTACCACGGTGCGGGCAATAAAATGTGGTCGCCATCGCCCGCCAGCGCCACCATGGTGTTGAAGAACGCTTGGTTGCAGCCCGCCATGATCATGGCGTCGTCTCCCGCAACATCGCCTCCGTAGGTGCCTGCGATGTCGCCGGCAAGTTTCTTCCGCAGTTCCGGCAAGCCGAAGATATCGGTGTACTTCGCGGTGACGGCATCTTCGGCACGCCACGCGACGTGCTCACGCAACGCCTGGGGTGGCGGGAAACTGGGCACAGCCTGACAGACATCCAGAAGTGGGCGGTCGGGGGGAAACGTCAGCCCCTCGACCCAGCTCCAGGCCTCGGGGATCGGCGGTGCCTTGACGGCGTCCACACGCGGATTAGTCAGGAATGTCACGATGCGCCCCTTGTCCGCAGAATGGAGCGGATCATCGTCGTTGTCGAGGCCGTGCGTCAAGCCGGCTCCGCGCGAACAAAACTGTGCGGACCATCACAGACCACCCCTTGCGTTTTGCCTAACGATGGTTCCATCCGGCGGATTTCCCGCGAACGCGAATCTCCCCGCGAGGGGACTTTGGGATTTCCCCGAAAACGGCAAAACGGCGGTAACGCCGGGACGCAAAGCCACCTGCCCTCGACTTTCGGGCGGCAGCGGAGCTACCGAAGGGAGACCAGACATGCTCGCTTCATCGGCCCATAACCGACGTCCCAATTTTTCCAACCGAAACCAACAGCCTTCCACGCCTTCGCGCATCGGTAAGCTTCTGTCGACGATGGCGGTGATCGCCCTGTCGACCTGGGGTGGCGTGGCCCTAGCGTTAGTTCCTGGCCGGCCGCGAAGGTATTGACAACAGCATTGTGCGCTTCGTGAATCGTCTGACCCATGCCATCTCGAAGATCGATCCTTTGCCCTGCGTCATCGCCAGCGGGCTGTTCGGCATCGTGCTCCTGGTCTTTTTCATCCGCGATCATCATTGACCGCCAGTCCGCACCGGGCCTTTCAATAGGCCACGGGTACGGGGTCGAGATCGCGCCATAGATACCAGACGGCAATGGTGCGCCACGGTCTCCAGGCCTGCGCCAATCCGGCGAGGGCCTGGCGCGACCGCTGGCAACCATAACGTTCGCCTGCAACGCGCTGCAGGCCGACGTCGCCAGCGGGCAGCACGTCCAGGCGGCCCAGCGCAAAGATCATCGCCATCTGCGCGGTCCACGGGCCCACGCCATGGAGCCGTGTCAGCGCAACGAACACGGCCTCGTCCGGCACGTCACAAAGGGCTGCCCAGCCATCCCGGTTGACCCGGGCCTCACCCGCAAGGCCCCTGATATAGTCCGTCTTTCGCGCGGTCAGGCCGCAGCCGCGCAGCGCGACCGGATCGGCTCCCAGCACCGACTCGGGCGTTACCTCGGCGACAAGATCCGCTACGCGAGACCAGATCCTCTCGGCCGCCAGAACGGAAATCTGCTGCCCCACGACCGCACGCGACAACGAAGCGAACAGATCGCCATGGGGCGCCAGACGCTCGCCTGGATAACGCACGATCAGGGAGCACATGATGGGATCCGCGCGCGCCAGACCGGCGCACCCCTCCCGCCATCGCGCTTCAAACCCGGGCGCGCTGATTTCCATGCCGCAAATCAGCATGGTGCGCCGCATTCCACAAGCCAGTTCCTGTGCAACCGTGTCCGGACAGGATTAAGGTGGCGCCATGAAACAGCGTCTTCTGGTCCGGGTGTTGGGCATCGCCTTGTGTACCTGGCTGATGCCATCGGTCGCACAGGCCGACTTTGCGTCGGGCTGGCATGCGCTTGGCGCCGGCGACCCGGACGGCGCGCGTGCCGCATGGCTTGACGGGGCCAACGCGGGGGACGTCGACTTGCAGTTCAACCTCGGACTGCTCCATGAGTCCGGTCTGCTCGACACCGTCGATCTCGAACAGGCCGTGCGCTGGTACCGCGCCGCGGCCTCGCGCGGGCTTCCCGCCGCCCAGAACAGGCTGGCGGGCATGGCGTTGCGTGGTCTGGGCATGGAACAGGACACCGAACTGGGTCTGGATCTGCTCACCAAGGCCGCCGAGGCCGGTTATGCACCCGCGCAAAAGAATCTCGCGGCAGCCTATGAGAACGGGAGTTATGTCCCGCCCAGCGAGGACATGGCATCCCTGTGGTACCACCGCGCCGCACTGCAGGGTCTTGCGGAAGCGCAATATGGCCTTGCGCGCCTGTTCCTCTCTGGCGACGGCAGCGATGCCGAACAGGCGCTGTACTGGTACAGAGCAGCGGCCGAAGCGGGGCTCCCTGAAGCCGAAAACAATCTTGCCCTGATGTACGAACGCGGCGAAGGCGTGCCCGAGGATTTGTTAGCCGCGGTCTTCTGGTACCGCAGCGCGGCCGAAAAAGGCCTTGCCGTGGCCCAGAACAATCTTGCCGTCATGATGCAGTACGGCCGCGGTACGGAGGTCAATCCGCTCACCGCGGTGGCCTGGTACAAGGCTGCGGCGCTGGGCGGCGACCCCTTCGGTCAGATCAATCTCGCCAATGCGCATGCCAACGGAATCGGCGTAGATCAAGATCCGGTGGAGGCCTATGCCTGGATCCTGATCGTGCGCATTTCGGGTGACGAGGAGGCAAGCGAGATTGCCTCGGAATACGCACGCAGACTTTCCCCCCGGCTCGACAGCGACACGCGGCATCAGGCGATCGCCCGTGCGCAGATCCTGCGCGACGAGGTCGCCGCGGAAACGGTCCGGCGCCAAAGCCATGCCTTATGGCCCATGGCCATCGAAGAGATGGGCTCCCTCGCCATCACGGTGCAACGTTATCTGAAGGAACTGGGATACCTCACCGGGATCATCGACGGAATCGCCGGTCCGGCCACGACCCAGGCCGTGACGCGGTTTCAGCGCGACCACGCGCTGGAGGTTGACGGACGCATCAGCGAAGCGCTGATTGACGCGCTGCTCGAGGCCAACGCAATGCAGCAAAGCGGGATTGGAGAAGACAATGCCTGAGATTACCCTGCGCTATCTCAGCGGCCCGGATATCGACGCCCTTGAATTCACGTGCGACGAAATCCTCGATGCCATCGAAGGAAGCCTTGCCGCCCAGGGCAAGGGCGAGACCGTGGTGGAGCCGCGCATGCATCTTGTCGCCGCCCCGGCTTTCCGGGGCCATTTCAACGTTTTGCGCGGCTACATCGCGCCGCTGGGCGTGGCCGGCGTGAAGGTGGTCAGTGACTACATCGACAACTGGCAGCGCGACCTTCCCTCCGAAATGGCGCTGGTCAATCTCTTCGACGCCAAAACCGGCGTTCCCCGCGCCATCGTCGATGCCACGGCTATCACCGAGATGCGCACCGGTGCCGTAACGGCGATCGGCGCCAAGTATCTCGCACCCTCCAAACCGCGCACGCTCGGCCACATCGGCGCGCGGGGAACTGCCTACTGGAACGTGCGACTGCTCGACCACCTGTTCGACTTCGAGGAAATCCGGGTCCATTCGCGCAGGCCCGAAAGCCGCAACGCGTTCGGTGTGCGCCTCTCGCAAGACCTGGGCAAGGAGGTCATCGTCACCGAGGACTGGCAAAGCTGTCTGGAGGGTGCGGATATCATGGTCGAGGCCTCGCGCCTGGATACCCCAACCCCGCTCTTCAAGACCTCGTGGATCAAACCCGGCGCGCTGGTCATTCCCTACGGCACGGTGAGCGCGGTCGAGGACGACTTCACCGATGTCATGTCCAAGGTCGTGGTCGACGACTGGGGCCAGTGCCTGATCGGCCCGTTCGGTTGTCTGCGCCGCCATATTGATTCGGGTAAGGTCACGCGCGAAACGATCCACGGCGAACTGGGACAAATCTGTGCCGGTATGCTGCCCGGGCGCGTAAACGACGAGGAAACCTTTCTACTCTGGCACCGCGGCCTTTCGACATCCGACATCGCGCTCGCTTACGCCATGCTGGAAAAGGCCGACCGCATGGAGCTGGGCCATATCCTGCCCTACGCCTAGAGCAAGATTCACAATTCAGGTCGTATGCGATCTGAACTGACCGGACTCTGGACCGACCGCTTCCTTGCGATCGAGAGCCCGTCGCCCACGGGCAGCATGACCATGTCGACCCGGTCGTCGCCTCCCATTTTGGCGTTCAGCGCACGGATCGCCTCGGTGTCCTCGCTGGTGTCGCTTTCATCGATCACCGCGCCACCCCAGAGCACATTGTCGACGACAACCAGCCCTCCGGGCCGCACAAGTTCAAGGCAGGCCTCGTAATACGCGTCATAGTTCGCCTTGTCCGCGTCGATGAAGGCAAGATCGAAGGTACCCGACCGCCCCTCGTCGATCAGGGCTGTCAGCGTTTCAGTCGCGGGCGCCAGACGCAGGTCGATCCGCTCGGCGACCCCGGCCTTTTCCCAGTAGCGCCGCGCGATGGTGGTCCAATCCTCATCGACATCGCAGGCAATCAGGCGGCCGTCCTCGGGCAGTGCTCGGGCGACCGAGAGGCTGCTGTATCCGGTGAAGACGCCGACCTCGATGGCGTGGCGCGCGCCAACCAAACGCGCCAGCATGGCCATGAGCTTCCCCTGTTCGGGCGCGATCTGCATCATGCCCCATTCCAGCGTGGCGGTTTCGTCGCGCAGGCGCGAGAGGATGTCGTCATCGTCAAGCGTGGTATCGAGCACATAGTCGTAGAGTGCGTCGTCCAGTCCAATGGTCTTGCGGCGCATGGATCGATGTCCTTCCCCGTGGCGATCAAAAAAGCCAAGCCCGATAGGATCGCGGCCTGGTGTTTGTGGCAAGGATACAATGGCGGGGATCGTTGCGGGTCGCTCGATCCATGGCGCGCGGACAAGAACGGTCATACCGGTGTGGGCGGGATGCCGGGTTCCTCGTTTTCCAGGTGCGCCACGTTTCCATTCAACGAAAGCAGGATGGCGACCGGTCGCATGGCGCGGAACTGGGCAAAGACGATCATCGCGATGACCGTGATCGGAACGCAGAGGAACATGCCGATCACGCCCCAGATGCTGCCCCACAGCGCCAGCGAAATCAGGATGACAAGCGGGCTCAAGCTGAGCGAGCGTCCCATCATCTTCGGCTCGATGACGTTGCCGGTCACGATCTGCGTCACGCCCAGACAGACCAACACGATGAGGAACGGCGTCAGGGGATCCTCGAATTGGACCAGGGTAAGCAATGCGGGAAAGACGATCCCCAGGATGGAGCCGATGGTTGGAATGAAGTTGAGCAGGAAAATCAACACCGCCCAGAACTCGGCGAGATCGACGCCGACGGTGATCATCACCAGGTAGGAGATACCCCCCGTCGCGACCGAAAGCAGGGTTTTCACCCAGAGGTAGGTTCGCACATCGATGTTGATGCGCTCGACGATGCGGCGCACCCGCGCGCGGCGTTCCTCGTCCTGTCCCACCATGGCGTCCAGCTTGGCGCCGAAACCCTTCTGCTCGATCAGCAGGAAGATCACGTAGACCAGGATGATGCCGGCGTTGCCCGCGAAGTTCGCGATGCCCGATGCAAGCTGGCCGGCAAGACTGCCCAGATTGATCTGCTTGCGCACATCATCGATGGTCGGCACCTCGCCAAGGCCCAGGAACGCTACGGCCTTGTTGAGCAGGTGCTCCAAATTGGTCTGATAGACCGGAGCCGCCGCGGCGACCTGTTCGATGTTGTCGCGTGTCAGATCGACGAACGCGATCAACACGGCAACGAAGCTCAGCACAGCGAGGGTCATCGCCAGCCAGCCCGGCACCGTGTAGCCCCGGGTACCCACGCGCGCATAGGTCCTGGCCAGGGTGGCGATGAGATACCAGAACACGACCGCCACGACGAAAGGCAGGATGAGCGCCTTGCCCACAATCAGCAGATAGAGCGTGAGCACGGCAATCGCCGCATAGAGAGCAAAGCTCAGAAGATTCATGACCTGTTCCGCCCCCTGCTGCGGCGCCAATCCAGGCAATGTGCCTGAAGTTTCACGACGCTGCCCGCCACCGGTCAGCGCAACGAATCCGGCTCCCCGGATCGCCGCGCACCGCCCGACCGGCTGCGGGACCGCAATCAGGTCATCATTGCCCAGCTCGCAACGGCGGACAACTCCCGCCCGGTGTCGTGGCTGTGCCTTCCTGTGTCGATTCCGGACCAGAGAGTGACGTCGACGGCAGTGCTTCTACCGGTGATTGTTGACATACTCTCGACAACGAAAATAATGGTGGCAGCAATCCTCGTGGGTCAGCCACTGGGGCTCGTTATCCATTGGGGCTAAAACAAGCCAAATCGGGAGACATAAATCAATGGCATATCATTCTTATTTCAACAAACTTCAGGAGCAGCTCGCCGAAGGTCGTCTCGATCGTCGCGAGTTCGTGCGTTATTCGTCCCTTCTGGGCGTATCGGCAGCCTCGGCCTATGCGGTCGGCGCCAGCATCGTGGGCGAGGACTTCGCGCCCGAAGCACAGGCGCAGGAACTGTCCATGGGCGGCTCGCTGCGTCTGGCCATGCGCATTCCGGTCATCAAGGATCCGCACACCTTCTCGTGGGTCATCGACTCCAATGTCGTGCGTCAGGTCTGCGGTTATCTCACCCGCACCGGCACCGACAACGTGACCCGTCCCGACCTGCTCGACAGCTGGGAAGTCAGCGACGATCTGTTGACCTGGACGCTGAACGTGCGTCAGGGCGTCAAGTGGCATGACGGCAAGGCCTTCACCGCCGAAGACGTCGCGTGGAACCTGAACCATGTTCTCGACCCCGACACCGGTTCATCCGTTCTGGGTCTGATGCAGGGCTACATGATGAACGACGACGCCACGGGCCTGTGGGACGAAAACGCGATCGAGGTCGTGGACGACAATACGGTGCGTCTGAACACCCGCTCGCCCAACATCGCCATCCCCGAGCACGTCTTCCACTATCCGCTGATAATCCTGGATCCCAGCGAGGGCGGCACGTTCGGGGTCGGCTCCAACGGCACGGGCGCCTTCAAGCTGACCGAATTCGTGGTCGGCCAGAAGGCCACCCTGCAGAACGCCAACAACGCTTCCTGGTACGGCGAAGGCCCTTATCTCGACACCCTGCAGTTCATCGATCTGGGTGACGATGCTTCGGCTGCCATCGGCGCGATTGCGTCCAAGCAAGTCCACGCCATCGACGAGGGCGATATTGTCCAGCTCGATGCGTTCAAGGCCATGCCGCATGTGGAAGTCATTCCTGCCAACACGGCCCAGACCGGCGTGGCCCGCGGCCAGGTCGACCAGGCGCCGTTCGACGATGCGCGCGTGCGCAAGGCCCTGCGTCTGGCGATCGACACGCCGTCGGTTCTCCAGGCGGCCCATCGTGGCCTGGGTGCGGCGGCGGAGCATCATCACGTTGCACCGATCCATCCCGACTATGCCGAGTTGCAGTTCATGGCTCGCGACGTCGAAGCGGCCAAGGCGCTGCTCGCCGAAGCCGGCCACGGCGACGGCCTGGAGCTGGAGATCGCATGCAAGAAGGACCCGGCCTGGGAGCTTCTCGCGGTGCAGGCCATGGTCGAGCAGTGGAAGGAAGCGGGGGTCAACGTGTCGATCAACCTGCTTCCCTCCGATCAGTTCTGGGAGGTCTGGGACAAGGTTCCGTTCGGCTTCACGTCGTGGACCCATCGTCCGCTGGGCTTCATGGTGCTGGGTCTGGCATACCGTGGCGGCGTGCCGTGGAACGAGTCGCATTACAACAATGCCGAGTTCGACGCCAAGCTGACCAAAGCGGAAGGCATCCTGGATATCGATGCCCGCCGCGAAGTCATGGCCGAGCTTGAGATGATCATGCAGGAAGACGGCCCGATCGTTCAGCCGCTGTGGCGCGCGATCTACTGCGTGGCCGACACCCGGGTGCAGGGCTATCAGATGCATCCGACCAGCTACATCTTCGGTGAAACCCTGGCGATCGATTCCTGATCGTCCGGTTCAGCGAAACCGTCAGTGAGAGGGGGTCTTCGGACCTCCTCTTTTTTGTCAAGGGAAATGCCGATAGGCGGCAAGATCGATCTCTCCTTCAAGATCGATGTAGACCCCTTCGCTCTCAAGCAGATCGCGCTGCTGATCCACGCCCTCGGGCGCGCGTGCCTCGCCCTTGCTGATCCGGCCCTGCGCGTTGATGACACGCCACCATGGAACGGAAGGATCGCTGCACGCCGAAAGCGCATAGCCCACGCGACGCGCCCATTTCGGATTGCCGGCCTGCTTGGCGATATCGCCATAGGTCATCACCCGGCCATGCGGAATGGCGCGGATGACGGCGTAGTAGCTTTCGTATTCGGAACTGGCCATGGCCAGGCAGCGTAACCGTTTTGCGACGCAATTTCATGCAGCCGGGGCTGCTTCAGCCGATGGTCGCCAGGATTGGAAAGGTCGCGAGAAGCCAGAACGCGAAGGTCGAGAGATGACCCGTGATCATGGCAAGTCCCATCAGGATCAGAACGATGCCGGCGGCGATCTGCAGACGTCTGCCGACCTTCCCAAGGCCGCGCATGTGGCGCAGGAAAAAACCGGTGAAGGCCGCGGCCAGGAGAAACGGCACGCCCAGCCCCAGGGAATAGACACCCAGGAGGATCATGCCGCCCGAAATGGTGCTGCCGACCGCCGCGATGGCAAGAATGCCCCCCAGAACCGGGCCGATACAGGGCGTCCAGCCGAAGGCGAACGCTGCACCCAGCACATAGGCGCCGATGGGCTGACCGCCGGGCAGGTTGAGGTGGAAGCGCACATCGCGCTGCAGTCCCTGGAACCGCACCAGCCCGATCATGACCAGCCCGAAGAGGATCACCACGGCGCCGGCCACGGTTTCCAGAATGTGACGGTAGCGCAGCAGCAGATCGCCCACCGCGGTGGCGCTCGCACCCATGAGAATGAAGACCGTGCTGAAACCCAGAACGAACAGCAGGCTGAGCAGCATGACCGTCATGCGCTGCCTGCGCGACGCTTCGCCGGTCAGATCCTCGAGCGATACCCCAGCGATATAGGAAACATAGGCCGGCACCAGAGGCAACACGCAGGGCGAAAGGAACGAGATCATGCCGGTGAGAAACGCGCTGAGCAGGCCGATGCCGGAAATTTCCATGCTGGCGTTTTTCCCGATCTCAGTCGGAAACGGAGGCTTGCTGCAGCATGTCGGCGGAAGCCTGCCTTGCGGCCTCAATCAGAGGGAGAATGTCGGCCAGGGCGGCTTGGCTGCTCCAGTCTGCCTCGCCCACAAGCTGGGCCACAATGTTGCCCTCGTGGTCGATCAGCAGGGTCGTGGGCAGGCCGAATACCCGCAGGGCGCGCGCCAGAATCATATCGGGATCGCGATAGATGCCCAGATGGCGCGAACCGATCCCTTCGTAGAATTCGACAATCTTGTCTTCACTCGCCCGGTCCATGGCCATCGTGACCACCGCCAGATGCTCACCACCGTGACTGATGGCCAGATCATCGAGCGAAGGCATTTCGGCAATGCAGGGCGGACACCACGTGGCCCAGAAGTTGAGCACGACGACCTTCCCATGAAACGCATCGAGCGTTTGCGTCGCGCCGCCATCCACCAGGTATTCGACGACCGGCACCTCGCGCGGCGGATCGAGCCAGGCGAGGTTGGGAAGGCCGTCCTGGGCCAGCGCGGACCAGGGAGAAAGAACGAGCACGGCCATCAGCGTACGCGCGCGGGTCCATCCGTGTTTCATGGCAACAGCTCCGCAATTCTGGGCGCCAGCGTGTCGCGCCAGCTTTCGGCGGTGATCGGCCCGACATGTTTGAATGCGACCGTGCCGTCGGGCGCGATCAGAAAGGTCTCGGGCACCCCGTAGACACCCCAGTCAATCCCCGTGCGTCCGCTGACGTCCGCCACGGTGCCTGCATAGGGATTGCCGAACTGGTCGAGCCAGGCCGCGGCGTCCTGCGGATTGTCCTTGTAGGCCAGTCCGTACACCGCGACATAGTCGGCCGATGCAACCTCCATCAGCAGGGGGTGCTCGTAACGGCAGCTCACGCACCAGGAGGCAAAGACGTTGACCAAGCTCACCTTGCCGGCGAAATCATCGGTGGTGAAGGCCGGTCCATTGCCCGGCACCGCGGGAAGATCGAGTTCGGGCGCGGGGCGGCCGAGCAGTACCGAAGGCAGGAGGCTGGGGTCGCGCTGGAGGCCCAGAGCGAGCGCAAACGCCAGCGCGATAAATGCCAGAACCGGAATCATGAAAATCCAACGCCGCGGCGTAGTTTCCCGCGCGGTTCCGTCATCCGGACCTGCTGTCTTGGCCTTGTCCATCGAACCTCTCATCGCTCACCAGGCTGAGCAGATCATGTACGTGAATCTGCTCTAACTCTATGATGTAGAGCGCATTCACGCGTTTAGGCGTAAGCACGAAGTGATTGCGATCCGCTCTAACGTGGCCATGGAAAACGGCCAATGCAAGGCAGCGGCGCGCGCCTGACGGGAAGGTGAAGTTAACGTGCGGTCATGTGTTCTGCGTGGCGGTGAAACGCGCGATCCGTTTGGCGGCCTCGGCCAGTTCCGCATCGGACGCGGTCAACGAAATGCGCACGAAACCGCGGCCGCTGGGCCCGAAACCTTCACCTGGAAGCAGCGACACACCGGCTTCCTCCAGAAGACGAAAAGCGAACTCATGCGAGGTAAGACCGCTGTCGCGCACGTCCATCATCATGAAACACGACCCCTCCGGCTTGATCACGCGCACACGTTTGTTGTCGGCCAGCGCATCGCACAACAGGTTGCGGCGCGTCTCGTAATGCGCGCGCATCCGGTCGACCTCGGGGAAATCATCGGCGAACGCCACGGCGACCGAAGACTGGATAAAGGTCGGCGGGCCGTAGTGGAGCGCCAGACCCAAATAGTACATGTGCCGCGTGAAATCGGCCGGGCCCACGGTCCATCCCACGCGCCAGCCTGTCATGGCATGCGACTTCGAGAGACTATCGACCACAATGGTGCGTTCGGCCATGTCCGGAAGCGCGGCGGGAGAAATGTGGCCGCGCCCGTCGAACAGGGTGCGGCTGTAGACCTCATCTGAAACCAGCCAGAGATCGTGCGCCTTGCAGATCTCGCCCAGCGCCAAGAGGTCTTCCCTGCGGTAAGCGGCACCGGTGGGATTGTGCGGTGTGTTGATCATCACCGCGCGGGTGCGCGGCGTGACGACGGCCTCGATATCGGTCGGATCCAGGTGAAAATCGCGTTCGGCCCGCAGGGGCGTATGCACCATGACCGCACCGGAGGCCTGCACGACCGATTCATACGTCACATAAACCGGCTGGGGCACGATGACCTCGTCGCCATCGCCGGCAATGCACATCACCGCACCGTAGAGGCCGCCCTGGGCACCCAGCGTCACGGAGATGTTTTCCGGCCCTGCTTGCTGGCCAGATTGTCTGGTGTGATAGGCAGCGATCGCGGCCTTGAGTTCCGGGCCGCCATCGATATGGCCGTAATGCGTGTCACCGCCCTCAAGCCTTTTCACCAGGGCCTGCGTGATGACTTCGGGCGTGTCGAAGTCGGGATCTCCGATGCTCAACACCACGACATCCCGACCCTCGCGGCGGTACTGCATGGCCCGGCCATGGATTTCCCAGGCACGGGCACCTTCGTTGGCAAGACGGTCGACGACGGGAGCAAAACGCATGGCGGTTTCTCACGGCAAAAAGAAAAGGCGCGCGGTATCACCGATACCGCGCGCCCGTTGTTGAGTTCGCTCAGCTACTTGTTGAGCAGCAGCGTGGCGTCTTCTTCCCAGGTCAGCCAGACCTTATCGTGGTTGTCCGATTCCACGGCCTGCAACTGCCGTTCGGCATTCTGGGCGGCCACGGCGATCAGGCTCTCGCGGCCTTCAACCTGCACGTAGTAGTGGCTGCGGTCTCCCAGATAGGCGGCAGCCTGGATAATGCCCTCGACCATGTTGGTCTGCACGTTGGGCTGCCGGAAGGAAAGATTGAACTTCTCGGGCCGGATCGCGACGGTCGTGGAGCCCGATTCCGGCGCATCCTTGCCGGCCGAGGAGGAATGCACGGTGCCGAGCCCCTGGACATCCAGCACGGTCGAGTCGCCCTCGCGCCCCTTGATGGAGCCGTCGAAGAAGTTGATCGTACCGATGAAGTCCGCCACTTCCTTGACCTTGGGAACCTCGTAGAGGCTGGTCGGGGAGTCGATCTGGAGCACCATGCCCATCGACATCACCGCAATGCGGTCCGACATGGTCATGGCCTCTTCCTGATCGTGGGTCACGAACACGAAGGTAATGCCCACATCGCGCTGCAGTGCGCGCAGTTCAAGCTGCATCTGCTCGCGCAGCTTCTTGTCGAGCGCGCCCAGCGGCTCATCGAGGAGCAGCACCTTGGGGCGCTTGATCAGCGCGCGCGCCAAGGCGATACGCTGACGTTGCCCTCCCGAAAGCTGGTGGGCACCGCGGTTGCCGTATCCCGGCAGCTTGATCAGTTCCAGCATCTCGTCGACCTGCCGGTCGATCTCGGCCTTGGTCAGACCGGATTTCCGCATGCCGTAAGCGATGTTCTTGTGAACATTGAGATGCGGGAAAATCGCATAGTTCTGGAACACCATGTTGACCGGCCGCTGATGCGGCGGAACGCCGGCCTGGGGCTGACCATCGATATAAATGTTGCCCAGGGTCGGTTGCTCGAATCCCGCCAGCATGCGCAGCAGGGTGGTCTTGCCGCAGCCCGATGCGCCCAACAGCGAGAAGAACTCGGCCTCCGCGATATTGAACGTGATATCGTCCACGGCCTTGACACTGCCGAAATGCTTCGACGTGTTTCTGATCGAGATATAATCCTCACGCGACATAAGCGCTCACGTCCGTTGTTGTTGATGGGATCTGGTTGGTTCGCACGTTGTTCAACATCCTCAAACGTCAATCCGTCAGATGGCCGCACCGCTCTGGGGTCCCACGCCGCGGCGTCGCATGACTTCAGAGAAGGTCACGATGAAGAACGAGAAGACCAGCACACAGGCCCCCAGCGAAAGCACCATCGGCAGACGGTTGGGGAAGCGCAGCTGGCTCCAGATATATATCGGCAGCGTGACCTCGTTACCCGCCAAGAAGAATGCCAGGATGAACTCGTCGAACGAGATCGTGAAGGTCAGAAGGACACTCGCCAGAATGCCGGGCCAAGCCAGCGGAAGGGTGACCCTGAAGAATGTCTGGAGCGATCCCTCACCCAGATCCAGCGAGGCTTCCTCGAGGTTCTTGTCGAACCCTTCAAGGCGCGAAACCATGACAAGCATGGCGAACGGCACACCGATCAGCGTGTGCGCCAACCCGATGGTGAAGAGCGAAAGATCCATGCCCAGGGTGTTCGAAATCACCAAGAGCGCAATGCCCAGGATGATGCCCGGAACGACCAGCGGCAGCATGATGAAGCTGGTAATGGGCCCCTTGCCTGGCATGTGATAACGGGTCATTGCCTTGGCCGCGAAGAGGCCAAGGAAGGTCGAGGCTATGGCCACGCTGAAGCCGACCTTGACGCTGTTTTCCAGAGCCCGGAGCAACGCCGGATTGTCCACCATGTCGCCGTACCACTGCAGGGTGAAACCCTTGAGCGGGAACGCGACATAGATCGAGTCATTGAACGAGAACAGCGGCAGGAAGAGCACCGGTATATAGAGGAACGACAGGTACCACACGGCATAGATGAACATCGGCGCTTCGCCGGACCAGTGGTGTCCGGCGTGCTTGGATTCGACGAACCCTGCGTCCTGCCCGCCGCGCTCGTCGCGCGACGCGGCATCCGAAGTCATGGACGACGATTTTCTTTTCGGCTTGTCCTGGGTGATATCGGTCATACGCTTTTTGCCCTGCCGCGGGTGGTAGAGGTGATGAACGTGACCACGAGAATGGTGATCAGGATCATGGAGATAACCGAGAGTGCAGCGCCCATGGGCCAGTTGTTGGCCTTACCGAATTGGGATTGCACGATGTTGCCGATCATGATGCCGGTCGTTCCGCCCACAAGTTTTGGTGTCACGTAGTCGCCCACGGTCGGGATGAACACCAGAAGGCCCGCGGCAACCATGCCCGGCAGCGAGAGCGGCCAGGTGACGCGCCAGAAGCGCTCGGTCGGCGTATCGCCAAGGTCCGTGGCAGCCTCCAGCAGGGAACGGTCGATTTTCTCAAGAGAGACGTAAATCGGCAGGATCGCAAAGGCGGCCCAGGCGTGAGCCAGCGTCAGAACGACCGCCGTGGGATTGTAGAGAAGGAACTGAAGGGGTTCGTCGAGCAGACCCATGCTGATCAGGCCGGAATTGATGACGCCGTTGAAGCCCAGGATGACCTTCCAGGCAAAAACGCGAAGCAGATAGCTCGTCCAGAAAGGCACCGTAATCAGGATCAGCCAGACCAGCTTGTTGGACTTCACCTTGAAAGCGATGAAGTAGGCCATGGGATAGGCCAGAACCAAGGTCACCGCGGTGCAGAACAGCGACATCCGGATCGACTTCATCATCAGGGCGACATAAATGGGCTTCTGGAAGAAGGCCTCGTAGTTCGCGAAGGTGAAGGTCTTGTCGATGTCGAGATAGTTCTGGGTCCAGAAGCTATAGGCCACCAGCATGAAGAGCGGCACACACATCAGACAGATCATGACCAGAAGCGTGGGCGACAGCAGCGTATAACCGCGCAGCCACTCGTGCTTCAGGAACAGGGCTCGCGCACGGAAGCCCAGCGAGGCGTTCTCGGCAAACGAGCCTACAACGCCAGCGCCGGCTGATTGGGTTTGATCTGTCATCTGGTTACCCCATTTCTTACTAAGCCTGGGAGAGCCACGAGCGTTGCGGCTTTTTGCCGGCCGCCCCGTTCTCTCCATCCCGCATCATCACTCTTACACAGCCAGGATGCAGTTGAAAAGCCTGTTACCTATTGCGATCAATCACGAACGTGTCGTGCGGGGATAAAAAAGCATGGAGGCGCGACAGACGCCACGCCTCCATTCTCGATGCGTCGGATCAGCCCTTAGAGACCGATCTTCACCTCATCAAACATATTCACCATGTTCTGAAGAACCTGGGGATCGTAGGGCTGGAACAGGATACCGTCGTTGAGCATCTCGACCGGGTTGCTCGGGAAGCCGAGTTCGGCGACCAGAATCGGATCGGAAACCTCGAACGACATGCTGTTGGAGTGGCCATAGCCGTATTCCTCGATCAGGAACTTGCCGGCCATCGGGTCGAGCCAAGCGTCCAAGAATTCATAGATCAGGTCCTCGTCGCCCGTGCCGCCTGCAACGATCGAAAGACCGCACAGCCAGTTCAGGATGCCTTCCTTGGGTACCGCATAGGTGATCGGGATATCCTGGGCCTTTAGTGTCTTGACTGCGGAGTTCCAAGCATAGGCCGCGACAATCTCACCCGAAGCCAGGGCGGTCTCGATCTCGGTCTGATCGTTCCAGTAGAAACGCACCAGCCTGGCCTGCTTTTCGACCAGCGGACGGATTTCGGCGAGCATCTCATCGCTCATGTTGAACGCATCCGCACCATAACCGTGGCACAGGCCGGCGATCATGACCGAGCTTTCTGAATCGAAGCTCGCAAGACGGCCCTCATAGCGCTCGTCGAACAGCATGCACCAGCTTTCCTCACCTTCGTAGAGGTCGGTGCGATAAATGACCGAGCTGTTGCCCCAGTCGACAGGCAGCATCATGACATCGCCCGCGGCGTTGCGGATGGAGTGGTGCTCGCGCAGGCCCTCGAACAAATCGTTCCAGTTCGAGAGACGCGACGTGTCGATCGGGCGCAGCAGCCCGCCGTCGTCCATGCGGCCCCAGCTCTCCGCGCAGGGATGGGTGATATCGGCGGGGAAGCCGTTACGGATCTTCGTCGCCATCTCCTGCTCGCTCGCGAAGAACGCGAAATCGGGCTCACCGTGGGCCGCGGCGTACGGCGGATAGAGTTCGGGAATTTCATACCCGCTCCATTCGAACACCAGTGGCTGCTGCTGCGCGCGCAGGCCGCGCGGCGACATCGTCGTGACGGCCACACCCATGGAGCCCATCATACCCAAGGCTGCGCGCCTACTCATCTGGCCGGTGAACAGCTTGTCCTGGAATTCGTTAATACCCATACGTTTCATGGTTCATCACTCCCTAAGATTTATGTAACATGCTTGCCTTGATCGTGTGATCAAGACTTAGACGCTATGCCTTACAGCAAAATGTGCCTTACAGCAAAATGTGGCGCTGAAAAGTCGAACGATGTCACGACTGCCTTAGCGCCTCCGTTAAGGAGCAGATCGTAATGTCGGCCCGAGCCGGCCGCGCCCATATCGAAAAACTCGCTTTGTTCCAGGATTTCACGAGGCTCTGAAAACGCCAGATTCTCAAGCAGGCCATCGGGCAGCTTGCTCGAAAGAGCGGTGATTGGCGTGACCGTGTCCCATCTGGGAAATGATCGCACTGCCGGTCTCAGGCGAGAGCATCGCATCCATGAAATCATAGGCTTTGCGGTCATCGTCTGGAACGCCGGGGATGCGTCGTGGCGTTCGAGACAGGAGGCGGAGAGGTTAGAAGTGATCACGCGGCGGCGACCGTTCCAAAGGGGCGCTAGGAGATGGCGCGCCGCCGCGTGATCTGTGTCGGCCTTGGCCGACACCCAGACGGCAGGGGGGTGCCGTCCGGATCGTCAAGAGGAGGGTCTCGGGCGCTGTGATGAGGGGACCGCACAACGCTGGCTCCCAACCCGTCCTAGACTACAAATCTGGGAACCAATTAAGGCCGATCTGTGACCATGTCTTCACATTATTTGGACCATATCTTCACATTTATTTGGTGCGATCTGAACTGTCCGATATTCTCAGATCCGCTGGTGGGTATCGGGGATCCGCTGGTGGGTATCGGGCGCATTTCTGAAAATTCCGGCCAAACGTCAAAAAAAACCATGGCGGGCCTTGTCCTCGGGTTGACATGCCGGCCGAGGCACGCCATCTGTCTGGCACTCGTCGAGAGGGAGTGCTGACAACCCCTCGGCAACATCTTAAGAACCGCCAATTCAGAAGGGGAGTGGCACATGGGTTTCAGACCTTTGCACGACCGCGTCGTGGTTCGCCGCACGGACGGTGAGGAAAAGACTGCGGGCGGCATCATTATTCCAGACAGCGCCAAGGAAAAACCGATGGAAGGCGAAGTCGTCGCCGTCGGCCCGGGCGCACGCGACGAAAACGGCAAGCTTCAGGCTCTCGACGTGAAGAAGGGAGACCACGTCCTTTTCGGCAAATGGTCGGGCACGGAAGTGAAGCTGGACGGTCAGGACCTTCTGATCATGAAGGAATCCGACATCATGGGTGTCATTGAGGCGGCCAAGCGCGCCAAGAAGAAGTAAGCCGCCAAGGCAACTTCCACAAACACCCGAACTAGAAGACACACAGGAGAATAGACAACATGGCTGCTAAAGACGTGAAGTTCGGCGCCGATGCGCGCACGCGCATGCTGCGCGGCGTCGACGTTCTGGCCGACGCCGTCAAGGTCACGCTCGGTCCCAAGGGCCGCACCGTAGTTCTGGACAAATCCTTCGGTGCTCCGCGCATCACCAAGGACGGCGTGACCGTCGCCAAGGAAATCGAACTCGACGACAAGTTCGAGAACATGGGCGCACAGATGGTGCGCGAGGTCGCTTCCAAGACCAACGACATCGCCGGTGACGGCACTACCACCGCCACGGTTCTGGCCCAGGCCATCGTGCGCGAGGGGGCCAAGGCCGTCGCCGCGGGCATGAACCCGATGGATCTGCGCCGTGGCGTCGACAGCGCGGTCAAGGCCGTGGTCGCCGATCTCGACAAGCGTTCGCGCAAGATCAACACCGAGAGCGAAATTGCCCAGGTGGGCACGATCTCGGCCAACGGCGATGCCACCGTGGGTGAGATGATCGCCCAGGCCATGCAGGCCGTCGGCAAGCAAGGCGTGATCACGGTCGAGGAGAACAAGGGCATCGATACCGAACTCGAGACCGTGGAAGGAATGCAGTTCGACCGCGGCTACATCTCGCCCTACTTCGTGACCAACGCCGAGAAGATGGTCGCCGATCTGGAAGATCCGTTCATCATGCTTCACGAGAAGAAGCTCTCGAACATGCAGGCCATGCTCCCCGTTCTCGAGCAGGTCGTGCAGTCCAACCGTCCCCTGGTGATCATCGCCGAGGACGTCGAGGGCGAGGCTCTGGCCACGCTGGTCGTCAACAAGCTGCGTGGCGGTCTCAAGATCGCGGCCGTCAAGGCCCCAGGCTTCGGCGACCGCCGCAAGGCCATGCTGGAGGACATCGCCGTCCTGACCGGCGGCCAGGTGATCAGTGAGGACGTCGGCATCAAGCTTGAGAACGTCACCATGGACATGCTGGGCAAGGCCAAAAAGGTCGAGATCACCAAGGAGAACACGGTGATCGTCAACGGCGCCGGCGCCAAGAAGCAGATCCAGGGCCGCTGCAACCAGATCCGTCAGCAGGCCGAGGCCACGACGTCCGATTACGACCGTGAGAAGCTGCAGGAGCGTCTGGCGAAGCTCGCCGGCGGCGTTGCCGTACTCAAGGTCGGCGGTTCTACGGAAGTTGAAGTGAAGGAGCGCAAGGAACTCGTCGAGGATGCTCTCAACGCCACCCGCGCGGCGGTCGAGGAAGGCATCGTTCTCGGCGGCGGCACCGCCCTGCTTCTGGCCACCAAGGATCTCAACAAGCTGACGCTGGGCGATGCCGACCAGCAGGTCGGCGTGGATATCGTGCGCCGCGCGATCCAGGCCCCTGCCCGTCAGATCGCCGAGAACGCCGGCATGGACGGCGCCGTCGTTGCCGGCAAAATCATGGAGCAGAAGGACAAGAACTACGGCTTCGACGCCCAGACCGAGTCTTACAAGGACCTGATCAAGGCTGGCATCGTCGACCCCACCAAAGTCGTGCGCACCGCACTGCAGGACGCCGCTTCGGTGGCCGGTCTGCTGATCACGACCGAGGCCATGATCGCCGAGAAGCCCAAGAAAGAAGCTCCGATGCCCGCAGGCGGCGGCCCCGACATGGGCGGTATGGGTGGTATGGGCGGTATGGGCTTCTAAGCCACACCGAAACTTCCGTTACCGAAAGGGCCGCAGCCAACCGCTGCGGCCCTTTTTCCTTGCCCGAAATCGCCGACAAACAGGTCCGGTATACGAACCTTCATCGGATCACGCGTCAATTTCCCGTTCCGTGCATAGACGCCGATCTTGAATAAGGAAGAACGCCTCTCTCCTGTGTCCCTCAGAACGGCTCGGGGTCCATAAGTCGCTTCAGCACGTTGCGCATAGCATCCAGTCGACGGCGAGACCGAAATCGTATTGGTCTTCGCACATCGTGCCGCCGCGGTTCGTCATCTGCCAGGAGCCTGCAGCACCTTTCGAGATCACGTCGATCACCTGTTCGCCGTCAAGGTCCGCGCGCTGGGCGAAGTTGAGCCCCTCGGCCAGACCCTGGACGAGACCCGCGATGCAAATCTGGTTCGCCATCTTGCAGAGCTGGCCCGATCCGACCGGGCCCATCAGCGTGACGGCCTTGCCGTAGCAGTCCATGACCGGCTTGGCGGTGTCAAAATGGTCCTGTTCTCCACCGACCATGATGGTCAGCTGGCCGTTCTCCGCACCAGCCTGGCCACCGTGGTTTCGGGCGCGATCCTGTCGCGGAAATCCACACTCCACCAACATCGCGACCTTGGCCTTGGGCCGCGAACCCGATATTGTCCGGCCAGCCTGGTGGATAATGGAGAATTGGTCCCATGATTTTGGCTTCGCTCATCCTGGTCGCCATGGGTATGTTCGGTCTCGTGATCGCCGCGTTCGCCACTGACGGTTCCGCGCAGTTCATGGGGCTGGGCCTTCTGTTGCTGGCCTGGTTTTTCATGCTGGGCTATCACGGTAACCGCGTCGAACGCGAGGCACGCCGGGAAGCCGGACACTGATCTGCTCGTCCGCTTCCCGGTCCTGGGCCACGGCAAAGGTTCAGCGGTTCCCCGGGACATTCAGCACGCCAGCGAAGCTGCCATGGGCCAGCGTTTCTGCGGGCGCTACCAGAGCGTCATGGTCCCGGCTTCGCCCTTGAAGCAGAAGCCGATAAAACACCAGACGCGTTGGCCCAGCGGCACGCCGCTTGAGATTGTCTCCGCCCCTTTTGCCGTCGCAACGGTGAGTGTGAGCGCACCCTTCTCATTGAGCCCCAGGGACCCGAGCAGGTGAAGATTCTCTATGGCGGCGGCAGGCGCCCGACTTCATCGACGATCCCAGGGGCGCAGAGCATGTCGCCAAAGCGAAGGAAATCCTCGATGCCGTGAACGAGGAGGACCGCATCGGCACGGCCATGGTGCACCGGGGCATGAGGGCCAATCTGGCCCGTCCCGGCCACCTGAGCTATCTGGAACGGCCCAACCACGAATTCGGCCAGTACCTGGCGCGCCGGCTGGCCGGCAGCACCGCCTGTCCCGCGCCCGACGTCGGGACACGCAGCGCGGCGCGCTGAGCCTCGATACCTGCGTCGGGGAGACCCGCAACGCGGAAATCGCGGTTCAATCCCATGTATCGGTAGAAATCGACACCGTTTTGACACCCGATCCTGCAATGAGGACAAAACAGGATCATATATGATGTCGGTTGGCGAAAGGTCATGCAATCATGTGGGATTCCCGGCCTTCGGGCCTGTGAAGGATTCCCCGGGTTGTGTGTTTTGTGCTTCGTTCCGGTTGTGGAGGGAGGAGCGATGTCACGGGCGGCCCGGTATTGGACGGCGGACCGTTCGCAGGCTGGTTTCGAGCCTGTTGACCCTGACGCGATACGGAAACCCTTCCGGCGGCGGATGTTCCCGCGGTCGTGCCGGGAAGGCCATGGCGAAACGTCCTTCCCGATCTTTCCTTGCGCCATATCGGGGTCAGTCGGTGTTCAGGCCCATCTTCCCCTGGCTTCAGTTCCACCGGGCATCATGCAGGCGCCAGTAGACCGCCGTTCCGACGAGTGGAGAGTTTTCCGGGATCACGTCGAAGGGCGTGTCGCCATCATTATCCCGTATGCCCGGATTGGCGCCGCCGGCGAGAAGCGCCCCGACGGCCTCTGCGTGGCCCTGATCGGCCGCATCGTGCAGCGGGGTGCTGCCGCCATATTTATCCCGTGCGTCCGGATCGGCGCCACCGGCGAGAAGCGCCCCGATGGCCTCTGCATGGCCCTGATCGGCCGCCCGGTGCAGCGGGGTGTTGCCAACATTATCCCGTGCGCCCGGATCGGCGCCACCGGCGAGAAGCGCCTCGATGGCCTCTGCATGGCCGTAAGTGGCCGCCCAGTGCAGCGGGGTGTAGCTAAGCGCAGTCCCCCGTGCACCCGGATCGGCGCCGGCGGCGAGAAGCGCCTCAATGGCCTCTACATGGCCCGAACGGACCGCCCGGTGCAGCGGGGTGTCGCCAAGCACAGTCTCCCCCCGTGCACCCGGATCGGCGCCGGCGGCGAGAAGCGCCTCGATGGCCTCTGCATCGCCCAAACCGGCCGCCCAGTGCAGCGGGGTGTCGCCAAACTCAGTCCGTGCGCCCGGATCGGCGCCGGCGGCGAGAAGTGCCTCAATGGCCTCTACATGGCCCGAACCGGCCGCCATGTGCAGCGGGGTTCTGCCCTCATTACTCCGTGCGCCCGGATCGGCGCCGGCGGCGAGAAGCGCCTCGACGGCCTCTGCATCGCCCGAACCGACCGCCGAGTGCAGCGGGGTCCAGCCATCATCAGTCCGTGCGCCCGGATCGGCGCCACCGGCGAGAAGCGCCTCGATGGCCTCTGCATGGCCCGAACCGACCGCCCAGTGCAGCGGGGTGGAGCCACTCTCAGTCCGTGCGTCCGGATCGGCTCCGCCGGCGAGAAGCGTCTCAATGGCCTCTGCATGGCCCGAACCGGCCGCCGAGTGCAGCGGGGTCCAGCCATCATCAGTCCGTACGCCCGGATCGGCGCCGGCGGCGAGAAGCGCCCCGATGGCCTCTGCATGGCCCGAACCGGCCGCCGAGTGCAGCGGGGTTCTGCCCTCATTACTCCGTGCGCCCGGATCGGCGCCGGCGGCGAGAAGCGCCTTGATGGCCTCTACATCGCCCGAACCGACCGCCCAGTTCAGCGGGGTGTAGTCATTATGACCCCGTGCGCCCGGATCGGCGCCGGCGGCGAGAAGCGCCTCGATGGCCTCTGCATCGCCCAAACCGGCCGCAAAGTGCAGCGGGGTGTCGCGATCATTATCCCATGCGCCCGGACCGGCGCCGGCGGCGAGAAGCGCCTCGATGGCCTCTGCATCGCCCGAACCGACCGCCCGGTGCAGCGGGGTGTCGCCATCATTATTCCGTGCGCCCGGATCGGCGCCGGCGGCGAGAAGCGCCTCGATGGCCTCTCCGGCCGCCCAGTGCAGCGGGGTGTCGCCATCATTAGTCCGTGCGCCCGGATCGGCGCCGGCGGCGAGAAGCGCCTCGATGGCCTCTCCGGCCGCCCAGTGCAGCGGGGTGGAGCCATCATTAGTCCGTGCGCCCGGATCGGCGCCGGCGGCGAGAAGCGTCTCAATGGCCTCTGCATGGCCCCAATCGGCCGCATGGTGCAGCGGGGTGGAGCCACTCTCAGTCCGTGCGTCCGGATCGGCTCCGCCGGCGAGAAGCGCCTCGATGGCCTCTGCATGGCCATAACGGGCAGCCCGGTGCAGCGGGGTCCAGCCACCATATTCATCCCGTGCATCCGGATCGGCGCCGGCGGCCAGGCATTCGCGCACCCGTTCGCCATCCGCTTTCGCGAAGAAAGCCCAAGTATTCCAGGCATCACATCCCGATGCGGCGCCGGCGGCCTGCCCAAGCGATGCGACGCCGACGATCACGGCCCACCTGATCCATTTCATACGCCATGCCTCCACGGCTTTCCTTCACCCGTCTGCCACAGGGTGGCATGTCCCGGAGAACCTGGGAACAGCATAAAGGGGGCATCAGAAGCGTGAAACGATTTCTATAATCGAGGTTTGAATGGACGAAAACCGCTTCGTGATTTCCGACGGACTCCGGCAGAAGACTGCGCCCCTTCCGCGCCACGCCGCGCATGGAGGTCGTCGACCCCGTCCGTGCCGTCCTCGCCGAAGGGCAGCCGGTGGCAGGTGAAGCCGAGCCCCTCCAGCGCCTCCTGCAGCACGTCCAGTGTGCCCGCATCGACCGGCGTTGCACCGGGCCGCCAGCCACACATGCCGGTCATACCGCACGATACGACAGGTATCACCGAACGCCCCGGCCTCACCGTCCCCACATGCGGTGGTCGGTTCCCGGCGAATTGCAGAACACGAGCACCGGGCCGTCGGGATTGCCCGAGAGCACGACATGCAGGTTGACGCCATCGTCAGTTGTGATCCGACGGTCCATGCCCTATTCCAATCCGTCCAAGCCAATTCCGTGCGGGCAGTGTGCCCCGCACACCGACGGGGAGCAAAGCGATGTTGAAGGTTCTGGGACGCGCGACATCTTCGAATGTGCAGAAGGTCATGTGGGCCCTGGAAGAGCTCGGTATCGCCTATGACCGCCAGGATCTCGGCGGCTCTTTCGGCGGTCTGGACACGCCCGAGTACATCGCGATGAACCCCAACGAGGTCATTCCCACCGTGATCGACGGCAACCTGGTGCTCTGGGAATCCAATGCCATCGTGCGTTATCTGGCGGCCAAGTACGATGTGGGCGGTCTGTGGCCACACGATCCGGACCGGCGCGCCCTGGTGGATATGTGGATGGACTGGCAGCAGAGCGTGCTGCTGCGACCCTGGGTCGCCGTCTTCTTCGGTGTCTACCGCACGCCCGAACGATACCGCGACGCCGAACGGAACGCCGCGGCGGTCAAACAGCTGGGCGGAGCCTACCGCATCCTGGACGGTCATCTGGAAGGGTGCGCGTATATCGGCGGGGATGCCTTCACGATGGGCGACATTCCGCTGGGCATGTCGCTGTGGCGCTACTACCAGATGGACATCGACCGGCCCGCCATGCCCAACCTGGAACGCTGGTATGCCAGCCTCCAGGAGCGTCCGGCCTACCGCAACACGGTGATGACCGATTTCAGCAGCCTCAAGGACACGCTGATTCCCGGGAAGGGGCATTAAGCATGTCCCATCCATCATGTCCCGGCCCGATGTACTGCCCTGGGACCCGGCTTTCAGGTGTTCGGAGACATAGCGCGCACCTTTGCGTTTCGGGCGCGCCGGTTGCGGCATGATGGAGGGATGCTCGCCCTCGCCGCACGGCGACGGATTGGAGGACACCGCAGGCAATCAACTCAGAGGCGATCCCCGGCGCTGGTTGTGTCCAGATTCTTCAGTGAATGTCTGGCGCCTGGCGGGGCGGTGCTCCATCATACCGTATCCCAGAACCTGACGGGTTTCCCGCCCGGTTCGGGGCTGAGTTCGCCGTCGCGCATGGCGGTGTGGCCGCGGATGACGGTGGCCATGGGCCAGCCGGTGATCGCCATGCCGTCAAACGGCGTCCAGCCGCATTTCGATTCCTGGGCGGAGGCTTCGATGGTGCGCTGGGCCTTGAGATCGACCAGCGTGAAGTCGGCGTCATAGCCCACGGCGATGCGGCCCTTGCCGCGGATGTTGTAGATACGCTGAGGCCCGTAACAGAGCAGGTCCACCACGCGCTGCAGGGTCAGCCTGCCCTGCGCGACGTGGTTCAGCATGAGCGGCAGGATGGTCTGCACGCCGGGCATGCCGCCGGGCGTGGCGGGATAGGCCCGTTCCTTCTCCTCGCGCGTGTGGGGCGCGTGATCGGAGCCCAGCACATCCACGATGCCCTGGCCGATGCCATGCCACAGCCCGGCCTGATGGTGGACCTCACGGACCGGCGGGTTCATCTGGGCGTAACTTCCAAGGCGTTCGTAGCAATCGGGTGCGGTGAGCGTGAGGTGCTGGGGCAGGCATTCGACCGTGGCGACATCCTTCACGGTACCCAGGAACGCGATCTCCTCTGCCGTGGTGATGTGAAGCACGTGGATCGGTCGGTTGGCCTTGCGTGCGAGCGCCACGATGCGCCGGGTCGCGCGCAGCGCCGTCTCCTCGTCGCGCCAGACCGGATGGGCACGTGCATGGCCCTCTTCCTCGGCCAGATGCCTGCGCTCGACGAGGCGGGGTTCGTCCTCGGCATGGATCGCGACGCGACGTCTGCCAGAGGCCAGAACGGAAGCAAGGGCGCTGTCCTCATCGACCAGGAGACCGCCGGTCGAACTGCCCATGAAGACCTTCACGCCGCAGCAGCCCGGAAGCGTTTCGAGTTCGGCCAGTTCAGTGTGGTTGTCGCGCCCCGCCCCGATGAAAAACGCATGGTCGCACCACATGCCCTTGGCGCGCTCCAACTTGTCGTTCAATGCATGGGCATCGACGGTGGCCGGCTTGGTGTTGGGCATCTCGAAGACCGCGACGACGCCGCCGGCGACTGCGGCGCGCGAGCCGTGGGCGAGGTCTTCCTTGTGCTCGTTGCCCGGTTCGCGGAAATGCACCTGGGTGTCGATCACGCCAGGCAGGACCGTGAGCCCCTTGGCGTCGAACGCCTCTCCTGCAGCGGTAGCATCGAGGCTTCCGATCCCCACGATACGCCCATCGCGCACGCCGACATCGGTGTCGACAAGCCCCGATGGGGTCATTACCTGGCCGCCATGGATCACAAGATCAAAGGTCTGGGCCACATTCCACTCCGTTTTGTCACAAGTTCACCATAGCCTGTCCAGACCGCTTGCGGCGCGGACCGGCCGGAAACGCTGACGCCGGACCGGAACGCCCGGAACTGAAGTACTCCACAAGACGACGCCTGGACGCATCCGGCAGGCGAACCGCATCCCGGACCGTGCGCCACCGGCAGCGATGGCCGCAGCGACGGCACTTGTAGCGCCCGTCCCCAAAACGCCAGCATCGCGTGAAATCACACCGTGGACACCGTCTCATCAATCCCAGACCTACTTCCGGTCGGTCCGGAGCCGTTGGGAATTACCAAAGAATAACCTCCCTACTCCGCCTGGAGCTGGCGCAGGGCTTCCCCGTGCAGGGCGGTCATCTTGGTGCGGATCTTGTGTTCGTCGATGTTGAGGCCCGCAGCCTGGATGTCGGCCATGACCTTTTCTACCACGTCGTCGTCACCGGGGCGGTCGAAGTCGGATTCCACCACCTCGCGGGCATAGGCGTCGGCATCGTCGCCGGTCTTGCCCATCTGCTCGGCAAGCCAGAGGCCAAGAAGCTTGTTGCGTCGTACGCCCGCCTTGAACAGGGTTTCCTGGTCGTGGGCGTATTTGCCTTCCTGGCCTTTTTTACGGTCGTCGAAGAGCGCCATGATGGGTTCCGTCTCGCTGGTCTATGAGTTCAAATTCGCAGGCGCGCCGTTCTGGCGTGCCTCTCCTTCACCATATAGCGTGCCGGAAGGCCTGTCCCAAGACCCGAACCGGCAAAATCGGAAAGTTCTGCTGTGTGTACCGTCGTCAGCCTTCATCGCCCCGGCCATGCCTGGCCGCTAATTCTGGCCGCCAATCGCGATGAAATGACGAGCAGGCCCTGGCAGATGCCCGCGCGCCACTGGTCCGACCGTCCCGGTGTGACCGCAGGGCGCGACGAAGAGGCCGGCGGCACGTGGCTGGGCGTCAATGACCGTGGGGTGATCGCCGCCGTGTTGAATCGTGTCGGTTCCCTGGGCCCGGCCGACGGCATGACCAGCCGGGGCGTTCTGCCGCTTCTCGCACTCGATCACGGGACGGCGGACGGCGCGGCCAAGGCGCTCATCGCCCTGCAAGGGACGGCATTCCGGCCCTTCAACATGGTCGTCGCCGACCGCAACGGCGCCATATGGGTCCGCTGGGCCGGGACGGATCACGGCGACCGGCCCACGGCGCAGGCGATTCCCGAAGGGCTCCACATGCTCTCCGCCTTCGATCTCGACGACGAAACCAGCCCCCGCGTCGCGCGCCATCTGCCCCTCTTCCGCTCCACGCCGCCTCCCGATCCGGAAATCGACCATTGGGAATCCTGGATCGAACGCCTGGCTGACCGCAGTCGTGACGACTCCAGCGTCGAATCCGGCGCTGTCCTGATCGACGGTCCCGGCGGGTTTGCCACAGTTTCATCCTCCCTGATCGCCCTTGCCGCGAAGCCCGGACGCACCATATGGAAATTCGCGGCCGGCGCTCCCGATTCTGCGGAATTCCAGCCCGTGTCTGTGGACACAACGGCTTGTGCCTGATTGTGTCATGACCTCATTTTGTTGTAGGGTCGCTGTGACCGGTGCCAGCGGCTTTCTGACCGTTTTTTCGGCGCACCGGACGACCTTGGGAACCCGATATGGCCCGCCGCAGGCGCGTTTACGAAGGTAAGGCCAAGGACTTCTACGAAGGCCCTGAGCCTGGCTTTCTCATCCAGCACTTCAAGGATGTTGCCTATGCCCGTAACCCCGAGAAAAGCGGGGTGATCGACGGCAAGGGCGTGATCAACAACCGCATCAGCGAGCACCTCATGAGCAAGCTCGCCGAGATCGGCGTGCCGACCCATTTCGTGCGCCGTCTCAACATGCGCGAGCAGCTGGTGCGCGAGGTCGAGATTTTGCCCGTCGACGTGGTAATCCATAACCTGGCGGCAGGCCAGTTCGCCGAAAAGTTCGCCCTGAAGGAAGGCACGCCCCTTCCCCGCTCCATCATCGAGTTCTATCTGCGCTCCGAAGAACTTGCCGACCCGCTGGTTTCCGAGGAACACATGACCGCGTTCGGTTGGGCCGCCAGCCAGGACATCGACGACATGATCCACCTGTCGCTGCGGGTGAACGATTTCACGACCGGCCTTTTCATGGGGGCAGGCATCAAGCTGGTCGATTTCACGCTGACTTACGGCCGGCTTTACTTCGAGGACGATGTGCGCCTGGTCATCGCCGACGAGATCAGCCCCGACAGTTGCCGTCTGTGGGATGTCGCGACCAACGAGCCGATGGACAAGGACCGTTTCGTGCGCGACATGGACAACGTCGCCGAGGGTTATCGGGAGGTCGCGCGCCGCCTGGGTATCCTTCCCGAAATGAGCAATCTCGCCGAATTGCCGAAGGCCGCTCCATGAAAGCCCGCGTTCACATCACGCTGAAGAACGGCGTTCTCGACCCCCAGGGCAAGGCGATCCACAACGCACTCGGCAATCTGGGTTTCGACGGCGTCGGCGACGTGCGTCAGGGCAAGGTGATCGATCTCGAACTCGCCGAAACCGACGAGGTCGCCGCCCGTGCCAAGATCGAAGACATGTGCCAAAAACTCCTCGCCAATACCGTCATCGAAAACTACGCGATCGAGCTTGGCGGGTGATGAGATCGAGCACCTATCTGCTCAACTATTGCAGTGATTGATTTTGCAGTGATTGATTCCATTGTCCCAAGCCTTCCTCTTTCAGTCATCGTCCGGCTTTACCGGGCGGTCCATACCTGAGGCTCTTGACCGCGTGCCAGCGCGTGTCGTCCCTACTCAGGGATGGGTGGCCCCATCAAGCGGGGCCATGACAGGTGGTGGGCGAAATGTTTGTCAAACCCGCGCCAGATTTGAGTGTTCATGAAAGCGGCCATTGTTCTGTTTCCCGGCACCAACCGGGAAGTCGATATGCGCGATGCGCTGGAGCGCTCGGGTGCGCAGGCCGTGACGGTCTGGCATGGGGTCGCGGAGGTGCCCGACTGCGATCTCATCGTGTTGCCGGGCGGCTTTGCCCATGGCGATTACCTGCGCTGCGGTGCGATGGCGGCCCATTCGCCGATCATGCGCGACGTCATCGCCAAAGCAAAGGCGGGTACGCCGACGCTTGGTGTGTGCAACGGCTTCCAGACGCTCATCGAAACCGGTCTCCTGCCCGGCGCGCTGCTGAAGAACGCCAGCCTTGTCTTCGTCTGCCGTGACGTGCACCTGCGCCTGGAGAATGCACATGCGCCGCTGACCGGTGCGCTGAAGGCCGGTGATGTGATTCGCGTGCCCGTGGCCCATGGCGACGGCAACTATTTCGCCAACGGCGAGATGCTCAAACGGCTTGAGGGAGAAGGCCGTATCGCCTTTCGCTACGTCGCCGGCCCCGGCGAACCCGAGGCGCGTGCCAATCCCAACGGTAGCACGGCCGATATCGCGGGGATCGTGAACGACAAGGGCAACGTTCTGGGCATGATGCCCCACCCCGAAGACGCCACCGGCCCGCGCCATCAGAGCCTGGACGCCGCGCCCCTCTTCCAGGGCATCGTGGAGGAACTGTCATGAGCAGCGAACCGCGGATGACGCCCAACAACATCATTGCCGAGCATGGGCTGACGGCAGAGGAATACGGCAAGATCCTGGAAATCATCGGGCGCGAGCCGAACCTTACGGAACTCGGCATTTTTTCGGCCATGTGGAACGAGCACTGTTCCTACAAGTCGAGCAGGCTGTGGCTGAAGACCCTACCCACCGAAGCGCCCTGGGTGATCTGCGGACCGGGTGAGAACGCGGGCGTGGTCGATATCGGCGACGGCCAGGCCGCGGTCTTCAAGATGGAGAGTCACAACCACCCCAGCTTCATCGAGCCCCATCAGGGCGCGGCGACCGGCGTGGGCGGCATCATGCGCGATGTTTTCACCATGGGCGCACGCCCCATCGCCAACATGAACGTGCTGCGCTTCGGTGCGCTCGACCATCCCAAGACCCGCTACCTGGTGGGCGGCGTGGTGAGCGGCATCGGCGCTTACGGCAACTGCATGGGCGTGCCCACGGTAGGCGGCGAGACGACGTTCCACAGGAGCTACAACGGCAACAACCTGGTCAACGCCATGTGCGTCGGCATCGCGCCCGCCGACCGCATCTTCTACGCTGCGGCCGGGGCCATCGGCGCGCCGGTGATCTATGTCGGGTCGAAGACCGGGCGCGACGGCATCCATGGCGCCAGCATGGCCTCGGCCGAATTCAACGAAGACACCGAGGAGAAGCGCCCCACCGTGCAGGTCGGCGACCCCCTGATCGAAATACTGCTTCTGGAGGCCTGCCTAGAGCTGATGGCGACCGATTCGATCATCGGCATTCAGGATATGGGAGCGGCCGGCCTCACCTGCTCGTCGGTCGAAATGGCCGACAAGGGCGATGCCGGTATGGACCTCGACCTCGACGCCGTGCCTCAACGCGAGGAAGGCATGACCGCCTACGAGCTCATGCTTTCGGAAAGTCAGGAACGCATGATGATGGTGATCAAGCCGGAAGCCGAGGACCGTGCGCGAGCCATCTTCGAGAAATGGGAGCTCGACTTCGCCGTGGTCGGACATATCACCGATACCGGGCGCCTGATCGTGCGCAAGGACGGCGAGGTCAAGGCCAACCTCCCCGTACGCCCACTCTCCGACGAGGCTCCGCTCTATGACCGGCCCTGGATCGAAACGCCCAAACGTCCGGAAATCGGCGCTGACGACATTGCCGCTCCGGACAGCCTTGAAGAGGCCCTGATGACGCTGGTCGCCTGTCCCGATCTCTCCTCGCGGCGCTGGATTTGGGAGCAGTACGACCATCTGGTCATGGGCCGCACGGTCCAGCGTCCCGGCGGCGATGCCGCCGTCATCGAGGTTCCCGACGTGCCGGGCAAGGGCATCGCAATTACGACCGACTGCACGCCGCGCTACTGCGAAGCCGATCCCATCGAGGGCGGCAAGCAGGCCGTCGCCGAAGCCTTCCGCAACCTCACTGCGACGGGTGCGCGTCCGCTCGCGACGACCGACTGCCTCAATTTCGGCAATCCCGAACGCGCGGAGGTCATGGGAACCTTCGTCGGCGCCGTCAAGGGCCTGGGCGAAGCCTGCCGCGAACTCGAGATGCCGATCGTCTCGGGCAACGTGTCGCTCTACAACGAGACCAATGGACGCGCGGTCCAGCCCAGCCCCGGCATCGGCGCCATCGGTCTCATCGAAAATCTCGACCGCATCGCCCGCACCGGATTCTGCGCCGAAGGCCATGCCATCGTCCTCTTGGGCGTGACCGAGGGCAAGATGGGCTCCAGCCTCTATCTGCGTGAGGTGCTGAACCGTGAAGACGGAGCACCGCCCCCGGTCGACCTCACCATCGAGCGGCGTAACGGGGAGTTCGTGCGCGAACTCGTCGCAGACGGCCTCATCCAGACCTGTCATGACGTTTCGGATGGCGGCGTTCTCGTCGCGCTGGCCGAAATGGCGATGGCATCGGGCATCGGATGCGCGGTCGTCAACCCGGATGCAGAACTCGCCGACCACGGATTCTGGTTCGGAGAGGACCAGGGCCGCTATCTCATCACGGTGCCGGGCAACGGCGCCGATATGGTGGTACGCGCCGGTGAGGCCGGCGTGGAGGCCGTCGTTCTGGGACAAACCGGCGGCGATACGTTGACAGTGGGTGATGCCTCACCCATATCGCTCACAACCCTATCCGAACGACACGAGGGCTGGCTGCCCGGCTATATGGCTGGCCGCGCCTGAGCCCTTGAGAAGGAACAGCAGCCATGTCGATGCAGGCGGCCGAAATCGAGGCCATGATCCAGGAAGCCTTCCCCGATGCCTCGATCAAGATCGAGGACCTGCGCGGCGACGGCGATCATTACGCCGCGACCGTGGTCTCGGAGACCTTCGCCGGCAAATCCCGCGTGCAGCAGCACCAGCTTGTCTACAAGGCGCTGAAGGGCAAGATGGGCGGCGAACTCCACGCCCTGGCGCTTACCACGCGCGCGCCCGCCTGACCTGCTATACTGACGCCAATCCGCAGAATGACGCCCCAAGAAGGAGCACCAACCATGCCTCTCGACGAAGCCACCAAGCAGCGTATCACCAAGGAAGTCACCGACAACGATGTCGTGCTCTTCATAAAGGGCACGCCGGTCTTTCCCATGTGCGGATTTTCGGCCGCATCGGTGCAGATTCTGAGTCACCTGGGCGTGCGCTTCAAAGGCATCAACGTCCTGGAAGACCCCGCCATCCGCGAGGGCATCAAGGAATACAGCGACTGGCCGACCATTCCCCAGCTTTACGTAAAGGGCGAATTCGCCGGCGGCTGCGACATCATGAAGGAAATGTACATGTCGGGCGAGCTCTCCGACTTCATGAAGGAACAGGGCATCGAGCTCGATCCCGCGGCCTGACGTGATGAAAAACGTCGATTCCGGCGTGATCCACGGTTACCACGCCCATGTCAATTTCGATCCCGAGACCCGCGAGACCGCCGTGGTGTTGCGCGAGGAGATGGGCAAGCGCTTCGACGTGACCCTGGGCCGGGTCTGGGACAAGCCCGTCGGCCCGCACCGCAGGCCGATGTTCCAGATCGCCTTCGGGCCCGAGCAGTTCGCCGAAGTCGTGCCCTGGCTGATGGTCAACCACCACGGTCTTGCCATCTTCATCCACCCCGAGACGGGCGATGAAATCGCCGACCACCGCGACAACGCCCTGTGGATCAACGAGAAGCTCGGCGTCAACCTGGACGCGCTGAGCTAACCGGGCGCGGGGCGCGGCCATTCCCCTGCATAACGCCGAGTCTGACGACGCTGCGGCAACCAGCACCTTAGCGAGTGCAAAAGTCACCCCTTTCCTCTCCGAGTGGTCAGTCTTCCAAAATTTCAAGGGACATATTCTGGAATTTAGACCGGGTGATACTATCCACACTCCTCTTAAGTCGGATGATCTGGATGACTTCTGGCTGTTCTACGAGAGGTTGAAGGACTGTATATCAAGAAGTGAGCGAACAATGCCTGTTCCCCCTCCGTGTTTCAGTGACTGGGCGTGACTGCATTGTAGTTGAACCCGATAGAGAAACGAAATGAAGATTATAGATGACCCCTTCTACCAAAATATATGTCAATTTATGGAGGAATTTGAGCTGAAGTATGACTCGCTTCTAGCTAAAATTGAGGAAGATTTCCCTGCGACCGTTTCGTCGCCCTGCGCGACGCCCGAGGAGACGGTTCTTCTGCCAGCGGCCTATCGCGTGGTTGCGCGCATTGGCGACCTGCCGCCCGATGTCCCGGTCGTGGGCGAGGATCTGGACGGCACCCTTGTCGAAGCGATTCAGGCAGCCTTTGCCGATCATCGCGATACGTTGCCCGCGTCCCTTCTGGAAGGTGAAGACAATGGAAAATAAGCGGGCAGCCTGATCAAGCCCATCGTCAATGACTCCGACTATGCCCATCTGCGGGACGTCTTCGACCAGATCAATCCGTCCGAACCGTAGAGCGCACAGGATAACGGAACAAAAAAGGGCTGCGTCGATCAGGACGTAGCCCTTTTTGAACTCCTGAACCGGCGATCAGGCCTTGGAGTAGTACTCAATCACCAGGTTGGGTTCCATCTGCACCGGGTACGGCACGTCCGTGAAGGACGGCACGCGGTGATAGGTGCCCTTCATCTTGTCGAAATCGACTTCAAGATATTCGGGAACGTCGCGCTCGCCCGAGGAGACAGCCTCCAGGACCAGCGGCAGTTCGCGCGATGCTTCCTTCACTTCGACGACATCGTCGGGCGAAACACGGAAGCTCGGAATGTTGACCTTCTTGCCGTTCACGCGGACATGACCGTGGTTCACGAACTGGCGCGCGGCAAAAACGGTCGGCACGAACTTCATGCGGTAGATCACGATGTCCAGGCGGCGTTCCAGCAACCCGATCATGTTCTCAATGGTATCGCCCTTGCGGCTGTAGGCTTCCTCATAGGCGCGGCGGAACTGCTTTTCCGTCATGTTGCCATAGTAACCCTTCAGCTTCTGCTTGGCGGCAAGCTGGATACCATAGTCGGTCGGCTTGCGCCGACGGCTCTGGCCATGCACGCCCGGCGCATAAAGCCGGTTAGTCAGGAAGCGCTTCGGGCGTCCCCACATATTCTCGCCATAGCGGCGGCAAATCTTGTATTTCGACGACAGACGTCTGGTCATCGAGCCTTCACTTTAGTTCAATGGAAAAAACGACAAACCCCGTCACCGGAGCGCTGGCGGGTTGTAGTGAAGCAAACCGCGCTTGTCAAACGACTTTGCGGGCCAAATTCCACCTAGAACTTCGGGCTATTGCCGCGGTCCGGCGTCCAGCCGCTCCAATTCCTCAAAAAGCGCCTTTTCGACAAGTTCCACCGCGGGGCATCATAACCGCCTGGTCTGCCCAGATAGCCGTCGAGGCAGGCTTCGCAGTCAAAGCCCGCACCTACACCATAGGGCGCAATGCGCTGGATTTTGACCCCTCCGGCAGCGTGCTCCCTGCGCATGCCAGGTCTCGCAGAACTCTGCGCCGTCGTACTGGCCGGGAACCAGGATCACGGCGGGAAACGGCATATGCTTCATCGCTCTTTCTTCGACGGCAGCGGTTTACGGCCGATGGTCAGACATTTCACGATTCCGCGCAGGGTGCGCACTTCCTGCCCATGGAGCCCGGCGCGCAGGAACATGTTGCGGATGTTGCGGACCATAATAGGCCGATGTTGGGCATTGCGCAGAAAACCACAGGCATCGAGTTCGCCGATCAGATGATCGAAAAACCCTTCCAACTCCTCCTTGCTCGCCTGGGGAGAACCGCCTTCGGGAAGGGTCTTTGCCGGGCGGTCGCTCTGGATTCTGAACCATTCGTAACCAACCAGAAGCACGGCCTGGGCAAGGTTGATCGAAGCATTCTCAGGGGCCGTGGGCACCTGGAGAACCGTATCGGCCAGTGCAACCTCATCGTTGTCGAGGCCGCTGCGCTCGGGCCCGAACAGGATGCCGCAGTGCTCCCCCTCGGGCCGCGTGGTGATATCGGCCGCGGCATGGGCCGGCGTGACCTCCGGTTTCATCATGTGGCGCCGACGCGCGGTGGTCGCCCAGATGTGGTGCAGGTCCCCCACGGCCTCGGCCGCGGTATCGAACAGGCGGGCTTTCTGAACGATCTCCAGACCGCCAGCGGCCATCGCCTCGGCCGCCGGATTGGGCCAGCCGTCACGGGGCGTGACGATGCGCAGATCACAGAGGCCGAAATTCGCCATGGCGCGGGCGGCCGCGCCGATGTTCTCGCCCAGTTGCGGGTGCATGAGGATGATGGTCGGGGCGCGCACGATACCTCTCAGCCCGGCGCGTTCTCGCGCATCAGCTTGTAGGTGATGGAATCGATCAGGGCCTGGAACGACGCATCGATGATGTTGGGCGACACGCCGACCGTGTTCCAGGTGACACCGCTGTCGTCGGTGCTCTCGATGACGACCCGCGTGATCGCGCCCGTGCCGGCCTGGGGCGAGAGGATGCGCACCTTGTAATCGACCAGCCGCCAACCGCCCAGATAGTCGGCATATTTGCCGATATCCTTGACCAGCGCATGGTTGAGCGCGTCGACGGGACCGTTACCCTCGGCGACCGACAGCAGGCGCTCGCCGTCCACGACGACCTTGACGGTGGCTTCGGTCACCGTGACCTGCTTGCCCAATGCGTTGTGGCGCTGCTCCACCAGGACGCGGAAACTCTCGACGTCGAAATAGGTCGGGACGGTGCCTAGGGTGCGCAACGCCAGCAACTCGAAGCTCGCCTCGGCGCCGTCATAGGTGTAGCCCTCGAACTCGCGCGACTTCACCTCCTCGACCAGGCGGGGAAGCTTGGGGTGGTCGGGATTGATATCCAGACCGGCATCGGCCAGCAGGGCCAGGACGTTTACCTTGCCCGACTGGTCCGAGACCACGATGTGACGGCGGTTACCGACGGTTTCGGGCGGCACGTGTTCGTAGGTCCGGGGGTCTTTCATGACCGCCGAGACATGCAGCCCCCCCTTGTGCGCGAACGCCGCGGAACCGACATAGGGCGCATGCCGGTTGGGCGCGCGGTTCAGCAGCTCGTCGAGAAGGCGCGAAGCGCGCGTCAGGTGCGCGAGATCCGCGTCGCTCACGCCGATCTCGTAACCGGATTTGAGTTTCAGCGTGGGAATGATCGAAACCAGGTTTGCGTTGCCGCAACGCTCGCCCAGACCGTTCAGGGTACCCTGCACCTGGCGCGCGCCGGCGTCGATCGCGGCCAGGCTGTTGGCCACGGCATTGCCGGTGTCGTTGTGGGCATGGACGCCCAGCCGGTCTCCGCCCACCTTCGCCGCGACTTCCGCAACGATCTTCGCTACCTCGCCGGGCAGCGTGCCACCGTTGGTGTCGCACAAAACCGCCCAGCGCGCGCCGGCATCCAGCGCGGCCTCGACACAGGCCAGGGCGAAAGCAGGATCGGTCTTGTAGCCGTCGAAAAAATGTTCGGCATCGAACATCGCCTCGCGCCCGCGCCTGATCGCATGCGCCATGGAATCGGCGATCATCGCGATGTTCTCGTCCCTGGAAATGCCCAGGGCAAGATCGACATGGAAGTCCCAGGACTTGCCGACCAGACAAATCGCCGGGCTACCGGCATCCAGCACCGCCTGAATGCCGGGATCGTTTTCGACGCTGCGGCCGGGCCGCCGGGTCATGCCGAAGGCCGTGAACGTGGCGCGTTTCAAGGTGGGTGCGCTGCCGAAGAAGGCGTCATCGGTGGGGTTTGCGCCGGGCCAGCCGCCCTCGATGTAATCAACCCCCAACTTGTCGAGGACCTGGGTGATCTCGGCCTTTTCCGAGGCCGAGAAATCCACGCCCTGGGTCTGCGCACCGTCGCGAAGAGTCGTGTCGAAGAGACGGATGCGATCGCCCATCAGGATCGCCTCCAGGTCGTACCATCGGGCCCGTCCATCAGATCGATGCCACACGCCTTGAGCTCGTCACGGATACGGTCGGCTTCGGCGAAATCCTTGGCCGCGCGTGTCTCCAGGCGTTTCGCGATCAAGGCCTCGATCTCGTCTGCCTCTTCGTCGCCGCCGCTCTGGAACCATTCCTTGGCCGAAACCTGGAGCAGACCCAGCAAGGATCCTGCTCCGCGCAAGGCCGCACCGGCGCCCTTCTCGCCCCGGAACACGCCGTCGGCCATGGCGTGCATCACCGAAATCGCCTGGGGTGTGTTGAGATCGTCTTCGAGCGCGGCCAGAATCTCCCCCGGCACCTCGCCGGCCTCAGGTTCGCCCGACTGCCCCAGTGCATTATAGAATCGGTCCAGCGACGCCTTGGCCTGTTTCAGCAGATCGAAGGTGAAGTCCATAGGCTGGCGGTACTGCGCGGTCAGCAGCGCGAAGCGCAGCACCTCGCCTGGCCAGTCGATCAAGAGATCGCGCACCGTGTGGAAGTTGCCCAGCGACTTCGACATCTTCTCGCCGTCGACCGAGAGATACCCGTTATGCATCCACATCCGCGCAAAGCCGCCCTCCGGGTTGGCGGCACTGGTCTGGGCGACCTCGTTCTCGTGATGGGGGAAAATGAGGTCGCGGCCCCCGCCATGGATGTCGAATTCCGCACCCAGATGCTTCTGGCACATGGCCGAGCACTCCAGGTGCCAGCCCGGCCGTCCCCTGCCCCAGGGACTGTCCCATCCGGGCAGGTCGTCGCTCGACGGCTTCCAGAGCACGAAATCGGCGGCGTCCTTCTTGTAGGGTGCTACATCGACGCGCGCGCCCGCGACGATCTCGTCGCGGCTGTTGCCCGAGAGACGGCCATAGGCATCGTACGAAGGCACGCTGAACAGGACGTGGCCTTCCTCGACATAGGCATGGCCGTGATCGATCAGGGTTTCAGTCATCGCGATCATTTCCGGCACATGGGCGGTGGCACACGGCTCAACCGTCGGCTCCAGGCATCCCAACACGGCGGCATCCTGATGGAATTGCTGGATCGTCTTCCCCGTCAGTTCCGAGATCGGAACGCCCCGCTCTTTAGCTACAGCATTAATTTTATCATCTATGTCCGTGATATTACGAACATAACATACATTCTCCTCACCGTATTCTCGACGCAGAAGACGAAACAGGACGTCGAACACCACAAATGGCCGCGCGTTGCCCAGATGGATCAGGTCGTAAACCGTGGGACCGCAGACATAGAAACCCACCTTGCCTGGTTCGATCGGCTCAAGCGGTTCTTTGCGGCGTGTCAGGGTATTGTAAGCGTGGAACGTCATAATCAGGTCTCCGGAGCATGGGACAGGCGTCACCGCACCGGCGCAGAGGCACGCGGCGCGGTCAGGTGATCATTCGCCCGCATGCTCCACAACATCGTTGAGACCAACTGTTCATGGGCGCGCTGTATAGCGCCCTTGCACGGGTCTGGCAATCGGACTTGCTGACCGGCGTTGCAGGCGAGCCGGGAACGAAACGCACCCTTTCGGGTTGAACGGGCAGCGCATCGTCAACAAGGAGGGACCGTAATACACAGCATCATCTATCTTGTCGGCCTGATCGTGGTCGTTCTCGCCATCCTTTCCCTGTTCGGCCTCGCGTGAGCGAATCGGGGAGGATAAGAACATGACCGTTGATACCACACACACGGATGTCGCCGTGGTCGCGCCCGCTGAAGCGGATGCCCACCACGGATCCTACGTCGACTGACCAGCGCTCTGCCCCGGAGCAGTCATTACCGCAGCCATTGTGCTGCTTCTTCATACCTTTGGCGCGGTCATCGGCCTTGGTTCCACCGCGCTGGACGAGGGCGGTTTTTCGCCGCCGCCCTCTTGAGCGCCATGGCGGGCGCCTATCTGGCAGGCCGCATGCGCAAACGCTGGCACCGAGGACGAGTGTGACGTGCACGACGGAACGCGCGGTCTGGCAGTCTGGGCCGTCGCCCTGTTGTTCAGCGCCTTGCTCGCCGCGTCCGGCACCATGACAGCCGCCGGACGGCAGTCACCGCCACCTCGAACGTTGTCACCGGCGGCTTTGAAGGCGCGGCCGACATGGTGCCCGAAGATGTCGGTCCGTTCGGTTGTGCGATTGACATCTTGGTGCGGGTCGACCCCGAGGGCAACGTGACCAGCGCATCCGCGACGCGCCAGGAACTCGCCAACATCATGGCCCAGACTGCAGCGGAAGGTGAACTCTCCGAACATGACCGGGAGTACGCGGTCCAACTGATCGCCGCGCGCACGGGCCTTGAGCAGAGCGAAGCCGAAGCGCGCATCGACAGCGCGCTGGCAAGCATGGAAGAGAGCGCCAACGCGGCCGTGGAAAACGCACGCAAGGTCGGCATTCTCATCACCTTCTTTACCGCCACAACCATGGCAGTCAGCGGTGCCGCCGCCTGGTGGGCCGGCGGCCGTGGTGGACGTCATCGTGATGAGGGAACGCACTTCCTCATCACGATGACGTCAAGACCAGCCACAAACGCGCAAACTTCAAGGGCGCTGCCGGTAACCTGGCAATGCCCCTGGATTTTCTTGAACATTAACCGGTCAGCCGTTCCCTTACGCGCTCATGCCCGATCCAGGGCAGCAGCCCTGCCAGTTCGGGACCATGATCGCGCCCGGTCAGCGCAAGCCGCAGGGGCATGAAAAGCTCCCGGCCCTTGCGCCCTGTCGTCTCGCGCACCGCCTGGATCCAGGCCTGCCAGGTCGTTTCGTTCCAGGGCTTCTCCGGCAACAAGCTTGCGGCAATGGCGGCAAACTCGGGATCGTCGATCACCGGCGCAATCGGCTCGCGGCAGATGCGCCACCAGTCACGTGCTTCCTCCGCGCGCGCGACGTTGCCCCGCACAGCCAGCCAGAACGCTTCGTCGATCCCCTCCAGTGAATCCGCCACCGCCGCATAAGGTGCGCCGTGGAGCCATTTCTGGTTCAGTGCGCGCACGTCCTCGGGGTCGTAGCGCGGCGGGTTGCGGCTGATCGTGTCGAAGCTGAATCCCTCGATGATATCCGCCATGTCGTGGAACGGCTCAATGGCGAGCGAAGTACCCAGCCGCGCCAGATAACTCGCAAGCGCCAAGGGTTCGATTCCTTCATCGCGCAGATCGGCCACAGCGCCGCCGCCCTTGCGTTTGGAAAGCCCCTCGCCTTCGGCCGCGGTCAGCAGCGGGTGATGCCCGAAGGTGATCTCCGCGCCGCCAAATGCGGCGATCAGTTCGATCTGCACCGCTGTGTTGGAGACATGATCCTCGCCACGTATCACGTGGGTCACGCCCATCTCCATGTCGTCGACGACCGAGGCCAGCGTATAGGTCGGCACGCCATCCGCGCGAACCAGCACGGGGTCGCTTACATGACCAGGCTCAAAAGCGATCGGGCCGCGGATGAGGTCGTCGAAGGCAGCGGGCCCGTCGCCCAGCAGAAAACGCCAGTGGGGTCTGCGCCCCGCATCCTCAAGCGCCGCGCGTTCCTTGTTCGTCAAAGCGCGCGCCGAACGGTCATAGACCGGCGGCAGGCCCCGGGCTCTCTGCAGATTGCGCTTGGTTTCCAGTTCCTCGGGCGTCTCGTAGCAGGGATAGAGCCTGCCCTGACCCACAAGCGTTGCCCGTGCTTCCTCGTACCGGTCGAACCGGCCGGTTTGGCACACCTCCTCATCCCACGTCAGGTTCAGCCAGCGCATATCCTCGCGGATACCCTCGGCGAAGGCCTCGGTGGAACGTTGCGTGTCGGTGTCGTCCAGGCGCAGGATGAACCTGCCGCCGGCTTGGCGCGCCACGATCCAGTTGATCAGCGCCGTGCGCACATTGCCGACATGCAGCCGTCCCGTCGGGCTGGGCGCAATCCGGGTGACAACCATCAGCCACTCCCGCCCGCGTCATCCCGGCCAAGTGAGCAAAGCGAACTCGAACCGGGATCTCGGCCAGCAAATTTCTCAAAGTTACGTGCGGACCGGGATGACACGTTGGGAGGCACGGCAACCATCAGCTTCGGAAGCGGTTGGTGATGGGATAGCGCCGGTCCCGTCCGAACGCCTTTGACGTGATCTTGACGCCCGGCGGCGCCTGACGGCGTTTGTATTCGGCGCGCAGCAGCATATTCCAGACGCGCTTCACCAGCGCGCGGTCATAGCCGCGCCCGGTGATCTGCTCAAAGGTCTCTTCCTTCTCCACCAGGCCGTCCAGGATATCGTCGAGCACGTCATAGGGCGGAAGGCTGTCTTGGTCGGTCTGATTGTCCTTCAATTCCGCCGTGGGCGCCTTGTCGATGATGTTGCGCGGGATCACGGGGCCTTCCGGTCCCCTCACGCCCTCGGGCCGGTGTTCGTTGCGCCATTCCGAGAGGGCATGGACCGTTGTCTTGTAGACGTCCTTCAGCACGGAATAGCCGCCGCACATGTCGCCATAGAGCGTGGCGTAGCCCACCGACATCTCCGACTTGTTGCCCGTGGAAAGCACCATGTGGCCGAACTTGTTGGAAAGCGCCATCAGCGTCATGCCACGCGCACGGGCCTGAATATTCTCTTCGGCCTCATTGGGATCGGTCCCGGCGAAGAGCTCGCCCAGCATGGCGTCGTAGGCCGCCATGGCCGGCGCGATCGAGATGGAGTCATGACGCACGCCCAGCAGGCGCGAACACTCCGCGGCGTCATCCAGACTCGCCTGGCTGGTGTAGCGCGAGGGCATCATGACGCAGTGCACCAGGTCAGGCCCCAGGGCATCGACCGCCACCGCAGCCGAGAGCGCAGAGTCGATGCCGCCCGACATACCGATCAGCACGCCGGGGAAGCCGTTCTTGCCGACATAATCGGCCAGCCCCGTCACCATCGCGGCATAGATCGTCTCGTGCCGGTCCAACTCGCGCGAAATCAAGCCGGTCTCGCAGATCCAGCCTTCGGCACCGCACGTCCAACGGGTGGTGACAACCGCTTCCCTCCAGGTCGGCAACTGGGCCGTCAGATTGCACCTGGCATCCAGGATGAAGGACGCGCCGTCGAACACCAGTTCGTCCTGGCCCCCGACCTGGTTGACATAGATGAGCGGCAGGTCGGCCTCGGTCACGCGCGCCGCGGCCTGACTCATGCGCCGCTGGACATTGATCAGGTCATGGGGCGAGCCGTTGGGCACGATCAGGATTTCGGCGCCGTTCTCGGCATGACATTCAGCGATCTCGCCGGTCCACATGTCCTCGCAGACCATGACGCCCAGCCTGACATCGCGGAACGGCACGGGCCCGGGCAGCGGCCCCGCGGCAAAGACGCGCTTTTCGTCGAACACGCCATAGTTCGGCAAGTCGTGTTTCAGCCTGACATGCCGGGTCGCGCCGTCTTCGAGCAGATAGACCGCGTTGTAGAGCGCGCCGTTCTCGCGATAGGTCGCGCCCAACAGCACGGCCGGGCCGCCGTCGCCGGTAGCCTCGGCCACGCGCTTCACCGCCGCCTCGACCTGTTCGTGAAATGCGGGACGCAGCACCAGGTCCTCTGGCGGATAGCCGTTGATCACGAGCTCGCTCGTGACCAGCAGATCGGCCCCCTGCCCGGCCGCTTCTCTGCGCGCGGCCAGCACCAGATCGGCATTGGCCTCCACCGCGCCAACGGTCGGATTGAGCTGAGCCAGAGCAATGTTGAGGGTATCGGTCATGAATCCGAACGGGTCACGGGAGCGCCCTGTTGCGTGGCCGAGAGTTAGGGGGCGCCTCTCTCCCTGTCAATCCAAAGCGCCGCATCTCTTGGCACGGACGCCTGGGACACGCCGATAAGGCTTGCGCCGCGCCGCAAGCTGGGATCATGTTCACAGGCATGATGAGCAATGCCGCGACCATCGAAGAGCTGATCGATCTGGATCGTTATCCCCTGCACGACCCCGATTGCTCGCGCCTGCGCGACGTCATCGCAGAGGCGCACGGCACCCTGGACGACCAGGGGGTGTGTCTGCTTCCAGGCTTCATCCGCGTCGATGCCGTACGCGGGATGGTCGAGGAGGCCCAAGCGCTTGCCCGGTTCAGGTTCCAGCGCGACGGCGAGGATATCGCCTATGGCCACCTGCGCCATCGCCAGGACGACTTTCCGCTCGGCCACCCGGTGCGCAGGACCCATCCCTTCAACATCGCAATCGTTCCCGGAGACGACGTTCCCGCCGACGGTCTGATCCGCCACGTCTATCATTGGGATGCGCTCACCGACTTCATCGCCAGGCTGGTCCGCGAACCCGTGCTCTATCGCGCCGCCGACCCGCTGCTCGACTGCAACATCAGCGTGCTGGACAAAGGCGACACACACGGCTGGCATTACGACGGCAACCAGTTCTCCGTGACGCTGATGCTCCAACCCGCCGAACAGGGCGGATTGTTCGAATTCTCGCCGAACATCTCCAACTCCGACGACGAGAATTTCGACGCCGTCACGGACCTCTACGACGGCGACCGCAAGAGCATCGTCACGCTGCCGCTGGAACCCGGCACGCTCAACGTCTTCCGCGGCCGCCACTCGCTCCACCACGTCACCCCGGTGGAAGGCGACCGCCGCCGCCTGCTCGTCATATTCAGCTACGACAAAAACCCGGGCATGATGTTCCCCGCCGCGACGCAGATGAACTACACGGGCAAGACGGCGCAGTCGCTCAAGTAAAGTGTCATCCGGCCAAGGCCGCAAGGCCGCCGAGCAGGGATCGCGTTATATTGTGTTTCCTAGGCAACGTGCTGGCCGAGTCACGGCTATCATCGCTCTGCTCAGCCGGGATGACACACCCATGGGCAAACCAGATGTAGGCCGGTTGAGCGGTGCGGAGCGTGATCGCTCAGCAGTCAATCACGCCACGGCGATTTCCTGGACGTAGACGAACTCCGACGCCAGGTCGGGTTCACCATCCTCCAACAGCATGGCGATGACTTCCTGTAGATTGGCGCGCAGTTCATCGACGTCACCGCCATAGCTATGCGTGCTCGGCCAGCCGGGAACATGATCGATTAACAAACCGATCTCGATGTCGCGTTCCACAACCACACTGAAGACCTTGCTCATGGCATTAACCAGCCTGTTCGCAATCAACTCCGCAGCAGGAACTCCCTGCCGACCTTCACGCTCGGGTGGCCGTCATAGGCGACGATGTCGGCGGTGGCATAGGTTTCGCTCCACTGGTCGGGCAGATAGCTGCCGGTGCCGATGACGTCGACGGGCGCGTTGGCGACCGCCATCACCTTGCACTTGGCGGGCCCGAAGCCCGAGGAGGCGACGATCTTCACCTTCTCGAAGCCGACCTCGTCGAGCTGCTCGCGGACATGCCAGATGCTGGCGGCAGAGACGCCGGTGCTGATGAGATATTGCAGTTCCGGGTCCGAACGGTAGCCGCGGATCGCTTCAGGCGCATTGCGCTCCAGCACGGCATAACTGGTCTGGGGGTCGAGCCCCTCGACGTAACGTCCGCCGCCGGTATCGAGGCGAACCGAAAGTTCGCCCGATTTGGCGAGATCGGGAAAGCGGCGGCAGACGGCCAGTGCGTCGGTGACCTCCAGGCCGAAGTAATCGACCAGCACGGTCATGGGCACGCAGGGATTGGCATCGTGGAACATCTCTGCCGCGCGCACCGTGCTGCCGGCATAACCGATGAGCGCGTGCGGCATGGTGCCGAAGCCCTTGTCGTTGCCGAAAAAATGAGCGGTGGCGTCCGTCGCGTTGCCGATGAATCCCTTGGCGCCGGCCTTACGCTTGGCCCGTTCGGAACCCACGGAGGCGGCATAGGCCATCATTTCGGCCATCTCGGTGCCCGCGCAATGGCGCGCGTCCATGGCCAGAAACGCCGTCCGGGGCATGTCGACGCACATCGTGTAGGCGTGATAGGCTGTGACACAGGCTGGCCCTAGTTTCTGGAGCATAAGGGTCTCGAGATCGACTAGGGATGCGAAGGACCCAGTGACATAGGCGACCGGTTCACCCGCACCCACCCACTGGCCTTCTTCAAACTGCAGATCGATATCGAAGGAAACGCCGCGCGCGGCCGCAATCGCCTCAAGCCAGGCGATCATCAGGCGCGGAGCACACACCACGGGACGGCGCAGAAAGACCGCATAGGTGACCTCGCAGTCGCCGAAGGCCTCCACCGTGGTCTTGGTGCGGTTGAAATAGGCGTCGGTCCAGCGTCCGACATCGGCTTCCCTGGGCCACACGCCCCCTGCCTTGCTGCCGTCTGCTTCCGCCATCACGCCCTCCGGCCCGAAGAAAACCCTCTCCCCGGTCGGGGGAGAGGGTACAAGCCTATTGCGCGGCCTCGGCCTGCGCGCTTTCGCCGCGCTCCTGGCGAAGCCGCTCGGCGATCAGGAACGCCAGTTCCAGCGCCTGGCTGGCGTTCAGTCGAGGATCGCAGTGGGTGTGGTAACGATCGGAAAGATCGTCGGCCGTGATTTCCTGGGCCCCGCCCATGCATTCGGTGACGTCGCATCCGGTCATCTCGAAATGGACGCCGCCGGCATGGGTGCCCTCGGCGCGGTGCACGGCAAAGAAGGCCTTCACCTCCGAGAGGATGCGATCGAACGGGCGGGTCTTGAAACCGCTCTTCGCCTTGATCGTGTTGCCGTGCATGGGATCGCAGGACCACACGACGCGGCGTCCTTCCCGCTCCACGGCACGGATCAGGGGTGGCAGGCCTTTCTCGACCTTCTCGGCGCCGAAACGCGCAATCAGCGTGATGCGGCCCGCCTCGTTCGCCGGAGTGAGGATGTCGAGCAGGCGGATCAGTTCATCGGGATCGAGCAAAGGACCGCACTTCATGCCGATCGGGTTATTCACGCCGCGCAGGAACTCGACATGGGCGTGATCGGGCAGGCGCGTGCGGTCGCCGACCCACAGCATGTGGGCCGAGGTGTCGTACCACTCACCGGTCGTGGAATCGACGCGCGTCATCGCCTGCTCATAAGGCAGCAGCAGCGCCTCGTGGGAGGTGTAGAACTCGGTCTCGCGCATCTGCGGCACCTTGTCGGGGTTCAGGCCGCAGGCTTCCATGAAGGAAAGCGCTTCCTGGATACGCTCGGCCATTTCGCTGTAACGGTGGCCTTGGGCGCTGTCGGCGACGAAGTCGTTGTTCCAGCTTTGCACGCGATGCAGATCGGCAAAACCGCCCTGGGCGAAGGCGCGCAGCAGGTTCAGCGTGGACGCAGCCTGATTGTAGGCGCGCAGGATGCGCTGGGGATCGGGAATGCGCGAAGCCTCGTCGAAATCGATGCCGTTGATGATGTCGCCGCGGTAGCTCGGCAGTTCCAAATCGCCCTGTTTTTCGGTGGGCGCGGAACGCGGCTTGGCGAATTGGCCGGCCATGCGGCCCACCTTGACCACCGGACAGGCCGCGCCGAAGGTCAGCGCGACCGACATCTGCAGCAGCACCTTGAAGGTGTCGCGGATGTTGTCGGGATGGAATTCGGCGAAGCTTTCGGCGCAATCGCCACCCTGCAGTAGGAATGCATCACCCGCGGCGACCCTGGCCAGCGAAGACTTCAGGTTGCGCGCCTCACCTGCAAACACCAGCGGGGGCGAATTGCGCAGCTGTGTTTCGACTTCGGCAAGCGCGTCGGCATCGGGATAAGACGGGACCTGCAGAATGGGAAGGTCGCGCCAGGTCGACGGTGTCCAATTCGCAGTCATGTTCATTCTCGATTCCATTTCTGCCACCTTCGCGGCTTGCTTGAAGTCATCCACATGTGGGGGGAGCGTCTATACGCCCCGAATCGGCGGTTTTCCAGTGAAACCTTGCCTTACGCCGGGCACTGGAGACCGCCATGGGCCCGATGATGTGGTTGCAGACGTTTCCGCAGGCAACCCGTCAGCCGGCGAGCCCCGCCAGATGCAGCGCGAGCCCGGTCAGCCCCGAACCCAGCAACACCCACAGCAATCCCATCCGCAGCCAGAACACGACAATCAGGCTCAGCGCACACAGGGCCGCGGCAACCGGCTGGATGCTCACCGGCACGGGCACCTCCACGCTGACCGGACCGGCGGTATAAAGGACCACCTCGCCAAACAGAACATGGAGCGCGAACCAGACCGCAAGATTGAGTATCACCCCGACGACCGCGGCCGTGATCGCGGCGAGCGCAGCCGAAAGCAGCTTGTTCCGGCGCAGCCGCTCGACGAACGGCGCACCGACGAAAATCCACAGGAAGCACGGCGCAAACGTGACCCAGGTCGTCAGCAGCCCGCCCAGCACGCCCGCGGTTAACGGATCGAGCGCACCGGGCTGGCGGAACGCGCCCATAAACCCCACGAACTGCGTCACCATGATTAGCGGGCCGGGCGTCGTCTCGGCCATACCTAAACCGTCGAGCATTTCGCCCGGTCCCAGCCAGCCATAGGTCATCACGGCTTCCTGGGCGACGTAGGCCAGCACCGCATAAGCACCGCCGAAGGTCACCACCGCCATCTTGGAAAAGAACACGGCGATATCGGAGAACACCTGATCGCCGCCCAGCGTGAACAGCAGTAGTGCGGTGGGTGCGAGCCACAGCACCAGAACCACCGCAGCAGTGCACAGGGTCCGCCCGCGGTCGGGACGGGCATGATCGGGCAGTTCCTCGCCCAGCGCGCTGTCACGGTCAGCCAGAACATCGCCTTTGGCATCGCTGCTGTGCCCGCCTGCCGCAAAAAATCCCTTCATACCCATCCTGTGGCACACCACACCCAGCACGGCCGCGCCGGCGATGATCAGCGGAAACGCCACATCGAAGACAAAGATCGCGACGAAGGAGAGTACGGCGATCGTGATCATGGCGGGCCCATGAAGCGCGCGTTTGCCGATGCGCACGACGGCGTTAAGGACAATGGCCAGCACACCGGCTTTAAGGCCGAAAAACAGGGCTTCGACTGGCCCGACATCGCCATAAAGCGCATAGATCACGCTGAGCGCTATGATCGCGACGAGGCCCGGCAGCACGAAGAGCACGCCTGCGACCAAGCCACCCAGGGTGCGGTGCATCAGCCAGCCGCCATAGGTCGCAAGCTGCTGTGCCTCCGGGCCGGGAAGAAGCATGCAGAAGTTGAGCGCGTTAAGAAAACGCGCCTCTCCCAGCCAGCGTTTCTCCTCGACCAGAATGCGGTGCATCACCGCGATCTGGCCGGCCGGGCCGCCAAAGCTCAGCAGCGCAATGCGCAGCCAGACCACGATCCCTTCCCCGAACGAAGGAAGCGACGGCCGACCGGTTTCCCCCGTCTCACGTTCCGAACCCTCCTGCATCACCTCAGGCCTTCGCTTTGCGCGGCGGCCAGTCATGGCCCTCGTTCTGGACATCACCGCGCCAGCGGTAGAGGCCGTCGTAAAGACTCATGCTGGCGTCGAGCCGTTCGAGATCGTCGGCATAGGTGTGCGACAGCCTCAGCGGTGCGGCCAGCAGCCCCGGTGCCTCGGGTGCGAGATCCAAGCGCGCGGTGTCGGCGCCGCGTATGTGGGAGAGGGCCGGCGAAGTGAGACCGAATTCCTCGACCATTATATCAAAGGTGCACCGCTCGCCCCTATGGCTCCAGAATACGTCCTCCATGTCGAAAAGCGCAGCATCAAAGCGGTCGCCGACCGCCTGTCCGGCGAAGGCGGGTGCCCATTCGGTAATATCCCTGTGGGAGTGCCTGTGCGACGTGGGGATCAGGCGCGGGTCGGCCTCAAAGTCCTCATCAATGCGCACGTCGATCAGGACCGGCGCGTTTTGCGTGCCGATCAGGCGGTTGAGTTTGTTGGCGGTAATCGTATTGGGTGAAGGCATGACAAGCGTCCGTGGTGTTTTTGCAGGACGCGATGCTTCAGCCTGTCGTCTCGTCGGGAGATCCCTTCCCCATAAGCCCAATACGCAGCAAGCGGACGCCACTGTCAAGGCGGCACCGGCTTGTGGTCATGGCGCCATGTCGAACGACATCAGTTCACAATTGCTCGAAGCGCGCAGTTTCAGTGCGTCGACCTCCCGGGCGGCAATACCGTCGCCCTGCTCCAGCGTCTCGCCCTGTACCTCCGCCGAACCCTTGGCGCGAACTGCGGCCAGATCAGACGGTCTTCTCCGACCGGACGTTCCCGGCTCCTTGATCCAGACGCGCCACGCGCAGGTAGGCATTCTGATGGATTTGGATGGAGTCCTCAGCGCCGTTCGGAGAGGCTCGCAGGCCGAAGGCGCCGTCCATGCGCCCGTCATTGAAGTCTTTCTGGCCATAGGCCGGTGCGACGCCACCTAGTCGGGCGTGATTCAGATCTGCAGCAGATGACAGGGCGTGTTGCTGGCGTTGAATTCGCTATGCGCGATACCGGTGCCCGCACTCATAATACTGGATTTCGCCTGGCCCGATGATGCCGCTGCTGGTGCTGTCGCGATGCACCAGCCTACCCGCAATGATCCAGGTCAGAATTTCCATGTCGCGATGGGGATGGGTCGGGCACCCTTGGCTCGGCGCGATGACATCCTCGTTGATCACGCGCAGTGGCTCGAAGCCCATGAAACGGGAGTCGTGATGGCCGCCAAGTGAAAAGCTGTGGCGGCTGTCGAGTGAGTTAAAGCGGGACTAGCCGCGATCGTTGCTTTCTCGTAGGGCGTGCATGAAGAAACCCTCCGACTGAATGTTCGCAACAACGGGTCTGATGCGTAAATTGGGATCGGGATGGCGGTGGGCAACATAACGTCGGCGTAACAACAGCCATCTTGGGCATTGCCGGCAGGAACAAGGTCTCCGCCAGACTGTTGGATGAGCATGACGGCAACCAACCAAGGAACGATCCGATGAACGTCCTGCCCAAACAACAGACACCCGACTTTCAAGTCCCACTGGTCAGCAGCAGCACCTTTGACCTGACCGACGCCATGCCCGAATCCTTCACCATGATCGTTGTCTATCGCGGTTATCACTGTCCAGTCTGCAAGAGCTACACCGGAGAGTTGAATGCCAATCTCGACACATTCGCCAAGCAGGGGGCAACGTCATCGCCGTCAAAATGGACGACAGGGGTCGCGTAGAGAAAACCGTACGCGAATGGGAACTTGAGGGCCTTTCGGTGGACTAGGCATGCGCGAGGACACCGCGCGCGAGTGGGGCCTTTTCCTATCTCACTCGATTTTGGAGGCCGAGCGTGTTCGTTTCCCCGAGCCCGGCGTCTTCCTGATCAAGCCCGACCGCAGCCTTTGTGCCGCATGGATTCAGAGCGTTCCGTTCGCGCGGCCCGTTGTGGAAGACCTTCTGGGCGCGTTCGAGTTCGTGCAGGAAAACGACTATCCGCCGCACAGCGGTCTCGCCGCGTAAGTTATACCAACGGCCGATGAGCTTGACTCATCGGCCGTTGGAGGGCGCGTATGCGGCGTGAGCCAAGAGATGCGAACGCATCCCGCCCAGTGTATGAGGGCACCCTAAAGACGCACCGATGGGTTCGTCTTTAGACCGTTGGTATTATTCGGCGGCTTCGCGAGCGTAGTTGCGTTCGACTTCGCGCATGGTGACGAACTCCTCGGCACTGGTCGGGTGGATGCCGACCGTTGAGTCGAAAATCGCCTTGGTCGCACCGGCTTTCAGCGCGACCGCCATGCCCTGCATCATCTCGCCGGCTTCCGGTCCCACCATGTGCACGCCGACCACGCGGTCGCTGCTGTGCTGGACCACCAGCTTCATCAGCGTGCGTTCGTCGTTGCCCGACAGCGTGTGTTTCAACGCATTGAACTCGGCAAGGTAGATGTCGAGGTCGTCGCCGAACGCGTCATGCGCTTCATTTTCGGTCAGACCCACCGTACCGATCTGGGGCTGGCTGAAAACGGCCGCGGGCACATATTCGTAATCCATCTTGGTCGGACCATCGCCGAACAGGGTCTTGGCCACCGCCATGCCCTCGGCCAGCGCGACCGGAGTCAGTTCGATACGCCCCAGCACATCGCCCAACGCTAGGATCGAGGGCACGTTGGTGCGGAAATAGTCGTCGACCGGAATGGTGCCGTCTTCGTTGAGCATGACCCCGGCTTCTTTAAGCCCGATGTTGCCCGTGGAGGGTTTGCGGCCCGTGGCGTACATGATGAGGTCGGCCTCGACCTTGCCGCCGTCCTTGAGGCGCCCGACCAAACGGTCGCCGCTCTTTTCGACGTTCTCGATATCGGTGTTGAAGCGAATGTCGATGCCCTTCTTGTCCATCTCCTGGGCCAGATGACCGCGCACATCGTCATCGAAACCGCGCAGGAAGAGGTCGCGGCGGTAAAGCTGCGTCACCTCCACACCGAGCCCATGGAAAATGCCGGCGAACTCAACGGCGATGAAGCCGCCGCCGACGATCACGATGTCCCTTGGTAGTTTGTCCAGATAGAACGCCTCATTGGATGTGATGACGTTTTCCTTGCCCGGCATGTCGGGCACAAACGGCCAGCCCCCCACGGCGACCAGGATGTTGGCGGCCGTACAGGTCTTGCCTTCGATCTCCACGGTATGGGAGTCGACGATACGGGCCGTCCCCCACATCACTTCGCACCCGGCCGAGCGCAGCATCTTGTCGTAGATGCCGTTCAGACGTTCGATCTCCACGTTCTTGTTGTCGCGCAGGGTCGGCCAGTCAAAAGAAACCTTCTCCACCGTCCAGCCGAAGCCCCTGGCATCGGAGAAATCCTCGGAATAGTGCGAGGCATAGCTGAAGAGCTTCTTGGGCACACAGCCCACGTTGACGCAGGTGCCGCCCCAATAGCGCTCCTCCGCGATGGCGACCCGCGCGCCCATGGCGGCAGAGAACCGGGCAGCGCGCACGCCGCCCGAGCCGCCGCCAATGACAAAAAGATCGAAGTCGTATTCAGCCATAGATCCTCCTCGCCGCGCCGGCGTGCGACGGATTGTTCGTTCGGCAACCCATCATATGGGAGTGCCGGTAGAAGGTTCCCAGAGTTCGACTTTGTTGCCGTTGGGATCGATGAACCAGCCGAACCGGCCATAGGGCTGGTGATCCTCCGCGTCCATCACCTGGGCGCCGGCATCACGCAATCGTGCGAGCATGCCGTCGAGGTCATCGAAGCGGACATTCACCATGAACGGCTTTTCGGAAGGATCGAAGTACCGCGTCTTGGGGTCGAACGGCCCCCAAGACCGTATGACCTGTTCCACCCGGTTGTGGATCGTCGGGTCAGGCAAACATGACGCTGCCGCTTTCCTCGATCTCCAATTCGACCACGTCGCAGTACCAGGGCCGACAGGGCCTTTGGATTTTGCGCCTTGAATAAAGACGCCGCCGATGCCCGTGACCCTCGCCATGCCTAATCCTCCTTGCCCTGCGCCTCTGAACTGTCTGAAGAGATGCGCCAGCCACAGGAACGTGACCAACGCCAGCGCGCCCTCCACAACGGTCAGCAGCGAGAAGCGCGATTCGCCCAACTGGAAGCCGATCTGGTCGAGCGCCCGGCGTACGGTGTCGATCGGATCCAAAATGCTGAGCGCGGCCAGTACCCGGACTACCACGGAAACCGTGCGCGCCCGCAGCCCGTCCCGTCGCGGATGAACTATGCGGCAAGGCGGATCACCAACCATGCAATCACCAGATTGATCACCGCCGAAACCACATTGGTGCCGTATACCGTTTCTTCCAGAACCTCTCTGCCAGCACCAGCGCCAGGATACAGAAGATCAACCAAAGGCGCGTCGTGATCACCTGGAGGATCCGCCACAAGGTGCTGCGAATGCGCGGATTGGCCAGCACGCGCTTGACCATGCGTTGCAACGGGCGGTCCAGGAACCTGCTGATCAGGGGGTGAACACAATCGCCAGAAGCTGGATCATCACGCTCTGGGTCAGTACCAGCGTTTCGATCCACCTGATCACCTCGTGGCCGCCCGCGACGTGGTTGAACAAGCCGTCGATGATCTGAACCAGAAACTCGCCCGCGTTGCGCGGACCGTTGCCGGCCTCAGACCTCGCGTAATTCCGAAACCGTGCGCACGCGGCGGCGCAGTGTGACGATCAGGCCCTCCCCGATCCATATCCGCAGCGAAACCATGTCCTTGGACTCGTCCGCCCTGGCTGAAGTTGACGCCGCGCAGAACCAGAAGAAGCCGATCATTGATCCGCGTCACGCGCGGGCGGATGTTGTTTTCGGCCAGCATCCTGGCAAGGCCGGAATCGAAGGTTGCGTACCGCGCGATGAACTTGCGCACATGGTCGGAATCGCGTTCCAGGTGAATCCAGATCGCGGGGTCGCCCGCCTTGTGCGCTCGGATCTCCGGCCAGCCGATTGGCGAACCTCCCCCGGCCGTCGAGGACATACGCCTGAACAGACCATGGTTGGGATACTGTTCGGCTTCAATCGCTTTCCGCTTTTTAGGATTCCCGGCGCCGCTCTCGCCGGTGAGCTGCCCAATCCTGCGCCTCCACGAAGATACGCCGCACCTCGGGGTGGCGCACCTTGATGTCGCGCTCGACTTCGACAACCGCATCCTTGATGTCCTCGGCATCCATACCCGATTGGAAATCGAGGCTCAGATTGACCAGAATTTCGCTGGGACCCAAATGCATGGTCAGCACCTCATTGACGCGATCCACATTCTTTTGCGCTCGCGTCAGACGCCGGATGCTCTCGACTGTCTCGGGCAGCGCCCCCTCGCCGATCAGCAAGCCCTTGGACTCATAGGCCAACACGGCGGCAGTCCCGGCCAGAATCGCGCCGATCAGGATCGATGCCACGCCATCCAGAACCGGCATGTCCAGGACATCGACCAGAAGAATGCCGACGAACGCGACGATCAGGCCCAGCATCGCCGCGGAGTCCTCGAACAGCACCGTAAACACCGTCGGGTCCTTGCTGATGCGCACCGCGCGGAACAACGGGATCGGACCACGCCGCTTGTTGAACTCCTTGAACGCGATCCACCAGGCGCCCCCTTCGAAGATCATCGCGAGCCCAAGCACCAGATAATTGATGAAAGGATCGGTGGGCGTGTGGGGGTGACGCACCTTCTCGATGCCTTCATAGATCGAAACGCCCGCGCCGACGCCGAAGATCAGGATGGCGACAACAAAGGTCCAGAAATAGAGTTCTGGCCCGTAGCCGAAAGGGTGACGTTCGTCGGGCGGACGCGATGACCGCTTCATGCCATAGAGGATGAGGCCCTGATTGCCCGTATCGACCAGAGAATGCACCGCCTCGCTGAACATCGCCGAGCTGCCGGTATAGGAGGCCGCCGCGAACTTAGTCGCGGCGATCAGGCCGTTGCCGGCCAAGGCGGCGAAGATGACTTTCTTGGAACCATGAACATCCATGGGCGCCACCATAGCCGAGGACGTTTCGCGGGACTATACATTGGCTTGGATGACGTAAAGGAGGACACCATGGCCGCTGTCGAAAAGAACGATGTCGAAACCGGGATCGATTGGTCGAAGGGTGCGGCCTGGCAGGATAGCGACTATGTGCCGGCCGGCGAGGCCAAACTCTCGGTTTTCGATTGGGGTTTCACGCGCTCGGACGTCACCTATGACGTGGTGCACGTCTGGAAGGGACAGTTCTTCCGCCTCGACGACCATCTCGACCGTTTCATGAACTCGGTCAAAGGCCTGCGCATGGAACTTCCCGTCGACCGCGACGGTCTCGCCGAAATCCTGCACGGCTGCGTTTCCCGCTCCGGCCTCCGCGATTCCTATGTCGCCATGGTCCTCACGCGCGGCATTCCCGACCCCTCCTGGCCCAAACGTTTGCCCAGTAACTTCAAGGGGCAGAACCGGCTGATCTGCTATGCCATTCCGTTCGTGTGGATCATGAAGCCGGAAATCCAGGAGACCGGCGGGCGCATGATCGTCGCCGAGGTGCCGCGTATCGCGCCCTCCTCCGTCGACCCGACGATCAAGAACTACCACTGGGGCGACTTCACCAACGCCCTCTTCGAGGTCGAGGATCAGGACGCCGACTATGCTGTGTTGATGGGCCCCGATGGTTTCGTCGCCGAAAGCCCCGGCTCCAATATCTTTGCCGTGCTCGACGGCGTGGTCACAAGCCCCAAACACGGCGCCTTGGAAGGCATCACGCGCAAGGCGGTCCATGATCTGTGCGAACTGATGGGCCTGCCCCACGCCCAGCGTGACATCACGCGCGACGAACTGCTTGATGCCGACGAAATCTTCATGGCTTCGACCGCGGGTGGTGTCATGCCGGTCCGCCAGATCAACGAGCGCATCCTGTCGAACGGCGCACCCGGTCCGATCAGCCGACAGATCCACAGCGAATACTGGAAGAAACAGGACGAAGGCTGGCACGCGACACCAGTCGACTACGGCGATTAATCCTCATTACCAGACGCCGCTGTCCTCTCGAACCGGCTGACCGGCGAGCGTCACGGCGGCATAACGCCGCCAGCGCCAACGCAGCAGAACCGCGATCACGATCACCTCGAGCGCGGGCCAGATCAGCGGCGGAATGTCGGTGTCAATGAACGGGACACCCCAGAACGGCACGAACGCGGGCAGAAGGGCATAGGCTTCCACCCCGGCCACTATCATGGGGCCCAGGCCGTAGAGTACCGCCATCCACACCAGCCAGGTCGTGAAGGCCCGTCGCGTGTTCTTACCCAGCCAGCAGAACACCAGCAGCATCAGATCGCGGGTCACGAAGAGATACCAAGCGGTCAGCGTGTCCGCGGCGAGGTCGGGCACATCGACCGCCAGAAGCGCACCAGCATTGTCGAGCGCCTCACCGGGATTGGTAATCAGCAGCAGGACCACACTCACCACCACACCGACCAGCGCCAGGGCGTGACTCACAACCCAGAGCGGCGCCTGGGCCAGCGCCACACCCAGGCGCCCCTCGCGCAGGGTGCCGATCAGGCGGCGCAGATGCACGGGATCCATGCGTTCCAACACGGCGGGAACATAGGTCGCGACCATGGCCGTCACGGTCATGGTGAGGATTGTGAAGGTCGCCACATAGCTGGTGATCTGCCCCGCCACCAGACCCGACAGCCACAAGCCGGTGAACAGGACAAAGGCCGGCCACAGTACGGGTAGGCTCTTCATCTGCAGTTCCACGCGCATGCGCCGCCAAAGACCGATCACCGCCCATGCGGCAAAGGCAACGGCGCTGATCACGGCGAACCAGATGACATCGCAGGCATAAGCAAACCAGTAGATCTTCTGACCGCTGGGCAAATCGCTGAAAAAGCCGGCGAACATGAGGGAGGCGACCAGGACGATGATCTGGGCAATCGTCACATCGAGTTGACGTGCGCTGTTCCTCCGGCTGACCGCAGTCATGGCGATCAGGATTACGGCCGCCTCGACCAGCACCGTGAAGGCGATCAGGCCCGCGGCAACCTGAATCAGCGTGATGGCGATGGGCTGGCCGGTCTCGTCGGAGATCGCGCGATAGTGCACTTCCCACAGGCCCAAGAAAACCAGCGTCACCGCCAGCAGGATCAGGCACCCGTACCAGATGAAGATGGTGCCGCCGAAAAGCTTGCCCCAGGTCATCGACCACGCGCCGATGGACGAGAGACGCTGCTGGTCCCAAGTCCGCTCGGCCACCTCACGGATCATGGCGTTCGCGGCAGCGCGTGCACCCAGGAACAGCACGAGAAGCGCATAACCCGCGGACGCACTGCCGGCCAGCGTGCCCAGGAAATCCGGTCCCCCGCCCGGTCTGGAATCGTCGAAGGTCCAGGCCGCGATCAGGGAAAGCACCAGGCCCAGCACCACCGGCATCAGCACGAGCCTGCCCGGCGAGAGTTCCAGCCAAAGATAACGGCGCAGTTCGGGATTGAGCGTCATGACCGGCCCTCGTCGCTGGTGGCGACTTCACGGTAGATATCGCGCAGGCCCATGCGCCGTTCGGAAAGTCCGGCGACGGGGACGTCTTTTTCAACGAGCTCACGCAGCAGGTCACGGCGGAATTCCGGAGCCAGCGGACCGCGGAACGTTACGTTGTGCGCATCGACTTCCGCCACTTCGGTTACCAGATCGTGCGCTGCGATGGTTTCGGTCACGCCCGTGCTCGGCTCTGCAAGTTCCAGGGCCAACATTCCCAACCGCGCGCCGTCTTCCAGGACGATGGAGCGGTGTTCGACCAGCCGGCCCTTGTCCATCACCAGGACATGGCTGGAATAGTCTTCCAGTTCGGCTAGGATGTGGGACGAAACGATCAGCGTCATGCCCTCGTCGCGCAGCCCCAGCAGCAGTTTGGAGAGCGACTGGCGCGCCAGCGGGTCGAGACCCGATGCCGGTTCGTCGAGCAGCACGATGGCCGGCTGATGCACGATGGCTTGGGCGATCGCCAAGCGCTGACGCTGACCGCGTGAAAGCTCGCCCGTCTTGCGTCCGATCAGGTCCTCCAGATCGAGCTGGGCCGCGACCCGCGCCACCGCCGCGTTCTCCTCCGGCCCGGAATACCCGTGCATCGCGACGGCATGGCGCAGGCATTGGTGCACCGTCAACTCGTCGTAAAGCCCGAAGAAATCCGAGAGATAGCCGATCCTGCGGTGCACGTGGCGCGGATCGTCATGGACATCCTCGCCCTCAATCAGCACGCGTCCCGCATAGGGGGTATCCAGCGCTGCCAGACAGTGCAGCAGCGTGGTCTTTCCCGCACCGTTCGGCCCCACCAGCGCAGTCACCGATCCGGTCTGGACCTCCAGTGAAACGCCATGAAGCGCCCGCACGGTGGCATAATCGAAGACCAGATCCTCGACCTGGATCGCGCAATGGCCCGCTTCCGTCATGGCGTATAATCCCCTGCTAAAGTCCGGACCCATGGCCCGAACGCGCCCGGCGCGGGCCGCCGCCCTCCAGAAACACTGGATGGCTGCGGCCGGAAGCGCTCAGCCTCTGTCAGCGGTCCAGACCGGCCAGACAGACATACTTCGTCTCAAGATATTCCTCAACGCCGATATGACTGCCCTCGCGGCCAATACCCGACTCCTTCACACCGCCGAACGGTGCCACTTCGGTCGAGATGATGCCGGTGTTCACGCCCACGATGCCGTATTCCAGGCTCTCGCTGACGCGCCAGATGCGGCCGACATCGCGGCTGTAGAAATAACTCGCCAGTCCGAATTCTGTGTCGTTGGCCTGCTGGATCGCCTCCTCCTCGGTATCGAAGCGGAAGAGCGGAGCCAGTGGACCGAACGTCTCGTCGCGGGCAACCATCGTCCGCAGGTTCACATCGGCCAGAACGGTCGGCTGGAAATAGGTACCGCCGAGTTCGTGGCGCTCACCGCCGGTCAGAACGCGCGCGCCCTTGCCGATGGCGTCGGCAATGTGCTCCTCGACCTTTTCGACACCGCCTTCGTTGATCAGCGGACCCTGGTTGACGCCATCCTCCAGGCCGTTGCCCACCTTCATCTTGGCGACTTCAACGGCGAACTTGTCGGCAAAGGCGTCATAGACGGCCGACTGTACATAGATGCGGTTCGCGCACACACAGGTCTGGCCCATGTTGCGGAACTTCGAGGCCATGGCGCCTTCGACCGCGGCATCCAGATCGGCATCGTCGAACACCATGAACGGCGCGTTGCCGCCCAGTTCCATGGTGACCTTCTTCACCGTGCTGGCCGACTGTTCCATCAGCTTCTTGCCGATTTCGGTCGAGCCGGTGAACGTGATCTTGCGCACGATGGGATTGGCCGTGATTTCCGCGCCGATCTCCGAGGACTTGCCCGAAAGGATGTTGAGCACGCCCTTGGGGATGCCCGCCCGCTCGGCCAGTTCGCACAGCGCGAACGCCGAATAGGGCGTTTCGGTCGCGGGCTTGCAGACGAAGGTGCAGCCCGCGGCCAACGCCGGACCGGCCTTGCGGGTGATCATCGCGCTAGGGAAGTTCCAGGGCGTGATCGCGCCGACCACGCCGATCGGCTCCTTCAGGATCAGGATGCGGCGGTCGGACATGTACTGGGGAATGGTCTCGCCATAGATGCGCTTGCCTTCCTCGGCGAACCACTCGATGAAGCTCGCGGCATAAGCGATCTCGCCACGCGATTCGGCCAGCGGCTTGCCCTGCTCCAGGGTCATCATGACGGCCAGGTCTTCCTGGTTTTCCATCATCAGGTTGAACCATTTGCGCAGAATCCCGGCGCGTTCCTTGGCCGTCTTGGCGCGCCATGCGGGCAGCGCCTTGTTGGCCGCCTCAATGGCGCGGCGCGTCTCGTCCTTGCCCATCTTGGGTATCGTGCCCAGCGTCTCACCGATCGCGGGGTTGCGCACGTCGATCTTTTCGCCGCTGTCGGCATCGCACCAGGCGCCGTCGATATAGCTCTGCTGACGGAAAAGGCTCTTGTCGGAAAGGTCCATGGTTCCCCTCTGGTCATATTGTTCTGGGCGTGACCCACAAAGGGGTCTTACCCGTCTATGTGGCGTTGTCGCCACTATTGGGCAAGGGAGAAGACGCAAGGAACGGCAGAGAATCTACCTTCGAAACTCCGGCCTGTCAGCCCGCTTGGGACGGCTCGCACTCCATATCGCCCATCACGAGCTGGTTGAAACGGTGATGCAACTTGTCCCAGAAGGGAGCGTAGTAATGCTGACGCCAGACCGGGGAACGCCGGGCCGCCTGTACGGCCTCAATGGCGATCTTGTCTTCGTAATGCACCACGTCGAAGAGTTCCTGCACAGCGGCCTCCTCGGCCTGGAAGGCCGGATCCTCAAGCGCTTCGGGCACATAGAACCGCAGGTGCAGCAGGTCGGTCACACCCGGCGCGACAGGGAGCACGATATTCACCTTGGCGAAGGCGTCCAGCAGAGGGACATTGAGATTGGGATAGAGCGTCGTGAAGAACCCCCATTCGGGTTGGCGGATGATGTCATGGCCTGCCGTCGGCAGCACGATGGGCGGATAGGTCTTTTCCGACATCGCACGGCTGTGGGCGAACGCGACCAGCTTGCCTTCCATCGTCAGTTCGAAACTCGGCGCGCCGTCCTCGCCCACGCGGGGCACCTCCGGCGACTTACGGTAAACGTCGTGGGTGAAAGCCTCGTGCAGCAGGTTGATCGAGGCGTTCTCCTGATAGGTCTTCCAGTTAGCCAGAACCCTGCGCCGTTCGATCAGCGGCTTGCCCTCCCCATCACGGGCGGGGACCAGCCGGTCCACGTCATAGCCGCGCCCCACGAGATCGCGCCAGGGGTTCAGCCAAGCATCGATATCTCCCGCCTCGCCTTTGAGATCGACGAACAGCACGCCAAAGCGTTCCTCGCTGCGGATTTCGACGAGATCGCCGTCGCGCCCGCCGAGTCCCTCGGGCCCGCAATCGGGTCTGGTGTTCCAGTAGGGTGCCGCTGTCAGCCTACCGCGCAAATCGTAACGCAGGCCATGGTAATAGGTCTCGATATCCCCTAGGCCGTCGCGCGGAGAGATAACCGCAAGGCAACCGTCGTAGGGTACGATGTTGTGGAACACGCGCAACCGTCCGTCGTCGCCCCGGACCACCACGAGCGGCATGTCCAGGAAATCGAAGGGCCGCGCGTCGCCTGCCTCTGGTGCTTCGCAGGCGTACGTTACCGCCACCCAGTTCCTGGAAAACACGCGCTCGATCTCCAGCGCGAACCAGGCATTGTCGGCATAGGCCTGCGTGGGCAAGGTCAGCGCCTCCTCGATCGGCGCCATCACGGCATCGCGTTCCGACTGGTTCATGACCTTCGCCAGCATCTCATCCATCGTTAGGTTCCTTAAGAATTGCGTGCACGGCGGCTTCGGCGGTGCGTATCGCACCCTCCATCTGACCGACGAACACGGGCGAGACTTCGGCCCCTGCCCGGCGCAGGTGCCCGACCGGAGCACACAGGCTTGCAACATAGGCCATCCAAGCGCCGGTCGTGAGGAAGCTCTGTTGCAGCCCCCGGCTCCAAGGCTCGCCCGCCCACACCCAATTCATCGGCCAGCGCCTTGATCCGGTCCTGTCCGGGACCGGTCCAGCGTCCATCCAATTGCGCAGTGCGGTCGCCCTCCTGAAACCCATGAATACGTCCGCCGACCCGGTCGCGCGCCTCCAGGACCGTCACCGAACACCAGACCTGGCGCAGACGCAGTGCGGCCGCGAGACCGGCGATGCCCGCGCCGATCACCACCACGTCAGAGTGCGTCTTCCGGCTCATGGATACTTCAGCCATTGCTGCAAGAGCCGACACCGCTTAGGGCCGCTCCATGGATGTATAATGGTTGCAGTCGTCGATAAGCACCAGTTGCGCGCCGGGAGTGCCTTCGGCGGTCTCCTGCGAAAGCTCCGGCGGGGTCAACACATCCTGCCGCCCGCAGAGCACGAGCGTCGGACAGCCTATTGCGCCAAGCTCCCCGCGGCTGTCGGGCCGGCTCATGATGATCTTTTGCTGTTGCACATAGGCTTTTGCACCCACCCGCAGCGCCATAGCGCGTAGGGTACCCATGAAGGTTTCGCCCGCCACTCTAGAGGGATGCACCACGTTGGGCAGCGCCTCATCGACCAGACGTCCGTACTTGCCCGCTTGCGCCAGGACGATGGTGCGCTCGCGGTGCCGGCTCGCGCAAAGGTGCCGGGCGCGTGGCGTGGATCCTCGATGAGATGCGTCTCGTCGTCACCGAAATCCGGTCATCAGGAACTCACGCTGGAGCTCATTGCCAAACGTTTCAGTATGGCACAAAGGGCACCTCCAATACTACTTCCCCACCCGCAGTGATCTCCTGCATGCGGCATTCGCCAAACAGACTGAGCGTCACAGAGCGAACTGGCTGGCAGCGGCCCAAAGGCCGGCAGACACCCCCGAACAGGCCCTACGCAGGCTGATCGCCTTCGAGTTGGAAGCCAACAGCGATGCGTCGTTCATCACAAAGGTCATGGAGCGGCGCGCCCTCGTGCGGCACGACCCGATGCAGCGCCAACTCGGTAACTCCTGGCTGCGATGGGTGACGGCGCAATATGCCGGACACATCGCCAAACTCTGCCCCGGCCCCTCACCAGCCACATGCCGCCACCGCGCTATCGCACTTTATGCGCTGCTGGTCGGGGCGACTCCTTATTCCGGTGAGGATCCGGCCGTGCCCGACGCCGCCCCCGGCCTCCACGATGCTCTCATCGAAACGGCGATGAGCCTGGTCACAACTTCCTGAGCTGCCGTCGCGTCGCCGTCGACGACCGGTCCGGTCATGAAACTGGCCTGCGGGGATGCCAGGAACGACACGACATTGGCAATCTCCTCGGGCCTGCCGACGCGGCCCAGCAGCGTGCCCGCGTCATAGTCGCGGCGCGCCTGCTCAGGGTCGGACATGCTGTCGATCCGGTCGGTGATCATCGGCGTCAGGACCGGGCCCGGACACACGCAGTTCATGCGGATGTTCTCCTTACGCATGGTCGATAGCCATCGCCTTGGTCAGCTGCATCACCCCGCCCTTGGTCGCGCAATAGACCCTTAGGTTGGGCGCGCCGAGGTCGCGAGTTCAGAAGCGACGTTGACCACTGTTGCATCGTTGCCCGCGCGCAGCAGGGCAAGTGCGGCGCGGGTGCAAAGGATGGTGCCTTTCAGATTGGTGTCGAGCACCGCATTGATGTCCTCCAGCGATTGGTCGTCCAGAATCCCCCGGGGCCCGCCATGCCCACCGTAACCATTGCTTTCTCGTCCACGCCTGATCCTCCCCGCTGCCATGGCGCGTGTGTTTCATGCTAGGTACGGGTTTCCTTCCTGATCACCAGACGCAGAGCGCTTCATGAGCTTCGATTTCGACAGCGTGATCGACCGGTCCGGCACCTGGGCCGCCAAGTGGGACCATACCATGGCCGCCCACGGTCAGCCCGCACCGGCCGAGTCCTTTCTCGGCGACGGGCCCCCGCCCATTTCCATGTCCGTCGCCGACATGGAGTTCGCCTCCCCGCCCTGTGTCATCGAGGCGATGCGCAAACGCGTCGATCACGGCATCTTCGGCTACACCACGCCCAGCGCGGATTATCGCGAGGCCGTAGCCGCATGGCAGCAGGCGCGCCATGGCTGGACCATCGACCCCGACTGGGTGTCGGTGCATCACGGCGTCATCCCCACGCTCTACATGCTGATCCGGAACTTTGTTGCCGACGGCAGGGGCATCCTGCTCCAGACACCGGCCTTCCCGCCGTTCTTCGATGCCATCACCAGCCACGGCTGCGCGGTCGTCACGAACGAACTGCACTGTCGCGACGGACGCTACGAGATCGACTTCGACGACTTCGAGAAAAGCTGCGCCCGGCCTGATGTCACGCTGTTCATCCTGTGCAACCCCCACAACCCGCTGGGCCGCTGTTTCACCAGGGACGAACTCGCGCGCATGGCCGAGATCTGCGCGCGCCACGGCGTAATGGTCTTCGCCGACGAAATTCACGGCGACCTCATCCTGCCCGGCAACCGACTGGTGCCGTTCCTCACTGTGTGTGACGGCGCCTCGCCGCGCGTCGTCACCGCCAACGGCCTTTCCAAGACCATGAACCTCGCGGGCCTCCATCTCAGCAATGTCGTCATTCCCGATGCCGACCTTCGCGAAGCCTATGAAGAAGCCTGCGGCGAGGCCGGACAATGGGGCCTCAATCCGATCTCCAAGGCAGGATTCATGGCCGGATTCCTCGAAGGAGGCCCCTGGCTCGACGCCCTGCTCGCCTATGTCGCCGACAACATGGCGCTGATGCGAGGGATCTGCGCCGAGCGCATCCCCGAACTCACGCCCATCCCGACCGAGGGCACCTATCTTCAGTGGGTCGACACGCGCCACACGGGTCTGGACGAAGCAACGCTGATCCACCGCCTGCTCCACCGCGCGCGCATCAGAGTCGAGGCAGGCAGCGCTTTCGGCGCGGGCGGCGAAGGTTACATCCGCATCAACCTCGCCTGCCCTCGCAGCGTCGTCACCGAAGCCCTCGACCGCATCGAACGCGCCATCCGCGCCAACGCGTGAGAAACAGTTTGTCATCCCGGAAACTGCGCAGCGGTTATCCGGGATCCCGTCACGACGCGTTTCAAAAGCAACGTGCGGAACGAGGTCCCGGCTCAAGGCCGGGATGACTTGCAGCAGTCGTGCTTGAGCGCAGACCTCTGCAAATCTGATCCCCGGCTTTCGAGTTTGTGAAGGGATCGCGATTTGTTTGATTTGTGCTGCAAGACGGTGAGGCCAGTCGTTGCTCTCAGGGCGCCCGGTCGTTTGATCTTGTTTCAGGTGTTTTGCGCAGCGGCCCTGATGCGTTGCGTTGCCAGGATGTCGTTGGCCGGTGCGTGCCACAGGGACGATGGCGTGTGCCTTGAGCCTTCCACGCACGTCGATGCGCTCGAGGGTCCGGTTCCTGCAGTGGGCGTGGATGAGTTCGGCGCATGTGCGTCTTCGGGGCGATGTCCCGGGCCTTCCGGGTTTCCATTCCGGCGCGCCGGCTTTCGATCGCTTCGGGTTCTTTCCTGCGTCTGTAACGCAGGCTGGCGCGCGATGCCGGGGAGAGATCGTTCTCGCCGGCCTCATCGGGCGTGGGCATGTAGACCGTGAGCGGCGGCCCGGCTCGCGTTCTGGCCGGGGCGACGATGGCGTCACGGCTGTCACAGCCCCGATCGAGCGGCACGCGCCGGGATCGAGGGCGACCTCCGCACGCGGGGCGGCAACACCCTCGCAGGCAAGGCGTGCGATCCGCTCCAGGCGCGTGTCCCGACTGCAGGAGCCACGCGACCGCTGGGCGGTCCCAGGTCCCGTCCACCGCCGATCTCATCGAATGACACAGGACCCTGCGACACAAGCGCCGTCACGCTGACGCTCAAAAGGCGGGACAGTGTCTCGTTCCAGTCAACGCGTAAGTCCGAAAGACCGTGACAGTTCACGCTCACCCCACCGGCTGACCCGCGATACGTGATGTCCCCGGCGACTACGTGATGTCCCCGGCAACAGGAGGTTCAGGCAAACGCGCCGAACCCACCCCTTCAAGGGTCGCGAAAAGCCACAACGCAGGCAAAACGCAGGCAAAACATGCGGTTCCGCAGGAGGACGACCCGCAACACCCTCGCGCGCACCGATCGAAGCGTGGAACGCGCCAGGACCCGGCTCCTCGCAAAACGACCGCACAGGCCGGCCCGACGGTCGCAGGGCAAAACGCGTCAAGGTCAACAGGCTCGAAACCAGCCTGCGAACGATCCGCCGTCAAACACTGGGCTGCCCGTGACATCGCTCCTCCCTCCACAACCGGAACGAACCACAAAACACACAACTCGGGAATCCTTCACAAACTCGAAGGCCGGGGCCCATACGCACAGTCGGATGCGATAGCGCATCCATCGAACGATCCCAGACCCAAAAACCTCAACGTCAACGCGCTGCATCCAACACCGGGCCTATGGACCCCAGCCCCCGGATCGAGATCCGGGGCAGGCCCCGCTGGGGATTATCTGAGTGTGGTTTTGAAATTGAGGTGAAATGACCTGTTCATATGTTCCTCCACCATCTCGTTCGGATCATCGCGGATGGAATCATGGAAACCGGATGGCCGTGAGGGCATGCTGGCCGAGAACGCAAGAAGGTTGATTTGGGATGAACACGCTGATCGGCCTCGGCTTCTGTGGCTGCGCTATATCCCCAAACGACCTTGCCGCTGACCAGAGCAGTTCGTAGAACATCTACGGTGGAGCACTGCGTAAAAGGGAAACGCGAAGATGAAGGACGAAACGAAGGTTGTGACGGCTGGCCGCGATCCCAAAAGCAACCACGGCATCGTCAATCCGCCAGTCTACCATGCCTCGACCGTACTCTTTCCCACGCTGGAAGCGCTTAACACGGCCCGAGGGCACGACCCGCGTGAGGTGGTCTACGGACGCAACGGCACGCCGACGACCTTTGCCATCCAGGATGCGTTCTGTGCGCTGGAAGGCGGCGATCTCGCCATCGCCTGCGGATCGGGCAAGGCCGCCATCGTCACCGCGCTAACGGCCTTTCTGGAAGCGGGCGATGACGTCCTGATTACCGACTCCGCCTATCAGCCGACCCGGACCTTCGCACTGGGCATGCTGAAGAAGTTCGGCGTGGAGACGACATTCTACGATCCCAATATCGGCGCGGGCATCGGTGACCTGATCCAGTCCAACACCAAGGCCGTTTATACCGAAAGCCCCGGGTCCATCACGTTCGAGGTTCAAGACTTGCCTGCCATCGCCAAGGCCGCGCATGCCCGGGGCGTCTTGGTGATCAACGACAACACCTGGGCGGGCGGCTATTTCCTGAAGCCCTTCGATCTGGGCGCCGATGTCGTGCTGCAGGCTGGAACGAAGTACATCGTGGGCCATTCCGACGCCATGCTGGGCTTGGTCGCGAGCCGCGAGCCCTATTGCGAACGGCTCTGGAAGACGTTCGTGGCCTTGGGCAACTGCCTGAGCCCCGACGACGCCTATCTGGGCCAACGCGGTATCCGCACGCTAACGGTGCGGCTGGACCGTCACCACACGAACGGGATGGCGCTTGCCCAATGGCTGCACGAGCGGCCGGAGGTGAAGCGTGTACTGCATCCCGGCCTTCACGACCACCCCAGTCACGACATCTGGAAACGCGATTTCACCGGCGCCAGCGGGTTGTTCGGTGTGCTGCTCCATCCCGTACATCAGAAACAGCTCGCCGCCATGCTGGACGATCTGGAACTGTTCGGCATGGGTTGGTCTTGGGGTGGCTATGAAAGTCTGCTGGTACCGGTCAATCCCGCCGCCGTGCGCACGGCAGTGCCCTGGCAGGAAGACGGCCAGTTGCTGCGCATTCATGCTGGGTTGGAACATGCCGACGACCTGATCGCCGAACTGGATGCGGCATTCAAGCGCCTGAACGCGGCGGCCTGAGGCCGCCGGTGTTTCCCCTCACGCCTCTGGAGACCGAAGCCCTGGTGTTGAGTCTGCGGGTCGGATTCTGGGCTGTGCTGGGAAGCCTCCCCTTCGGCATGCTGATCGCCTGGTTGTTGGCGCGCGTGACGTTTCCTGGGCGCGGCATTGTCAACGGCATCGTGCATCTGCCCCTAGTCCTGCCGCCGGTGGTGGTGGGTTATCTGCTGCTGGTCACCCTGGGACGCAATGGACCGGTGGGCAGTCTGCTGGAAGCCTGGTTCGGCTGGACCTTCGCCTTCACCTGGCAGGGTGCGGCCATCGCCAGCGCCGTGGTCGCCTTTCCCCTGATGGTGCGTTCCATCCGGCTGGGTCTCGACCTCGTCGACCGCAGGCTGGAAACCGCGGCGCGAACCCTGGGGGCGCCGCGCTTCGACGTCTTCTGGAGCGTGACGGTACCTCTGGTGTTGCCCGGCATCCTGACGGGCTCGGTGCTCGCCTTCGCGCGCTCCATCGGGGAGTTCGGCGCGACGATCACCTTTGTCTCCAACATCCCGGACGAAACCCAGACCCTGCCGCTCGCGCTCTACAGCGCCACCCAAGCGCCCGGAGGTGACGAAGCGGCGCTGCGCATCGTGCTGGTCTCCTGCATCCTGGCGTTTGCTGCACTGGCAGCCTCGGAGCTCCTAGCGCAGCACGTCAAGCGCCGCATGACGGGCAGTCCGTCATGATCAACGTTGCCATCACGCGCAGGCGCAAGAAGTTCAGTGTCGAGATCAACTTTTCCTCACATAATGATGGTATTACAACATTATTTGGTCCAAGCGGTTCCGGTAAATCGACTCTGATCGACATGATCGCGGGGCTCTTGCGCGCGGATGCGGGGCGTATTGTTCTGGGCGACCGCGTGCTGTTCGACAGCGAAAAAGGCATTAATCTTCCCCCGGAGCAACGGCGGCTGGGCTATGTCTTCCAGGATGCCAGGCTCTTCCCGCATATGTCCGTGCAGTCGAACCTGCGCTACGGCATGCGCCGGCGCGCTGCGTCCGAGCGCCGTATGGCCGAAGGCGACATCGTTGACCTGCTGGGGCTGGGACATCTGCTGAGCCGGCGCCCCGCGCAGCTATCCGGCGGCGAACGCCAGCGGGTCGCCATCGGCCGGGCGCTGCTGACCAGTCCGGAACTCCTGCTGATGGACGAGCCGCTCGCCTCGCTCGACCAGCCGCGCAAAAATGAGATTCTGCCCTTCATCCGACGTCTGCCCGGCGAGCTGGGCATGCCCGTGATCTATGTCAGCCACGCCCTGGAAGAGGTCATCCGCCTGTCGGACCGCGTCGTGGTGCTGGCCGACGGCGGCGTGCGCGCAGCCGGTCCTGTCGAGGACATTCTGAGCAGGCCCGATCTTGCTCCACTCACCGGCCGTTTCTGGGCGGGCGCTCTGGTCGAAGCGACCGTCGCAGGACACGATGACAGCTTTGCGCTGACCGATCTCGCCTTCTCGGGCGGCACCTTCCACGTCCCGCTTCTGGATCATCCGGTGGACGCGAACGTGCGCATCCGCATCCGTTCGCGCGATGTCTCGCTGGCGACCGAAGCGCCGCGCAACAGCAGCATTCTCAACGTCATTCCCGCAACCGTGCGCGATGTCGTCTCGGACGACGAGGCGCAGGCCGATGTCGTGCTCGATGCCGGGGGAAGCCGCCTTTTGGCGCACATCACGCGCAAGTCGGTCGCTGCACTGAACCTTTCGGAAGGCAGCAAGGTCTTCGCCATGATCAAGGCCGTCAGTGTCGAGCGTCCCAGCGTCGAACGCACGGACATGCACGCTCTGGAGGACACCCATGAGCGCCACTGAACTGCTGAGCCTGGATGACATCCAAGATGCGCGCCGTTGCATCGGGAATGCCTTGCGCCGCACGCCGGTGATCTCCGCCCAGCCGGCCACAAAGCCGATCTCGAAAAGTCCTCTGCTGCTGAAGCTGGAGTGCCTGCAGGTCACCGGATCGTTCAAACCCCGTGGCGCGCTCGCCAAGGCGACCACCTTTGCTGAAGGTTCCATCAAGGGTCTCATCACCGCATCGGGCGGCAACCACGGCATGGGCGTTGCTTATGCAGCACAGAGAATGGGCCTCTCCGCCGTGGTTTATCTCCCCGAAAGCGCGCCCGCTGACAAGGCGGCGAAACTGCAAGACCTCGGTGCGGAGGCTCGTATCCACGGCGTGGTATGGGATGAGTCCAACGATGCCGCACTCGCCGCAGCCAAGGACGAGGATCTGGCCTATATCCACGCCTTCGCCGATCCCATGGTGGCGGCCGGACAGGGCACTCTGGGCCTGGAAATCCTGGAGGATGCGCCAGACATTGACACACTGGTGGTGGCGGTCGGCGGCGGCGGTCTGATCGCCGGCGTGGCGACCGCCGTGAAGGCGCTCAAGCCCGGCATTCGTATCATCGGTGTAGAGCCTGTGGGCGCCCCGACCCACCACGCCAGCCGTCAAGCCGGCAAACTGGTGACGCTGGACGCGATCCGTACCCAGGCAGGCTCCCTTTCGCCAAGGCGCAGCGAGGCCTTCAACTTCGAGAGAGTTGCTCAGCATGTCGACGACATCGTGCTTGTCAGCGACGACGAATTGCGCGCCGCCGCACGCTGGCTCTGGAAGGAATTCGCCATCGGCACGGAGCTGGCCGGCGCCGCCAGCGTGGCGGCGGTCATGGCGGGCGACATCCGGGGATCGGCGCCACTCGCCATTGTCTGCGGCGCGGGGAACGATGGTGTTGTCTGAGGACAGATGGCGCGCCCACCAGGATTCGAACCTGGGACCTACGGCTTAGAAGGCCGTTGCTCTATCCAGCTGAGCTATGGGCGCGCAGGGAGAGGGTCAGCCCGGTCTCTGCCACTTGAAATTGTCGGCATAGGATTTGGGCACGATACGCCGGGTCTGGTTTTCCATCACGCGATAGGCGGTGCCTTGGCGTTCGGCATAGGCGATCGCCTCTTCGCGCGAGGCGAAGGTGAGGCGCAGCTCGTCGGCCTTCATCTCGGACGAACTCGTCCAGCCCATCAGCGGGTCGGCGGTTTTGGCCATTGCGGGGATGAACTCCAGGACCCAGCGGTGGGCCTTGGCGCGGCCCGACTGCATGGCCGTCTTGGAAGGGCAATAGATGCGCGCCGTCATGGGGCGTCCCCGAAGTTTCGAACCAGTTCGTCCTCTATAGGCCAGCGCGTGCCCTTCGGGCAAGACATGCCGGGGCCAACAAGATGGTCGGGGCGCCAAGATTCGAACTTGGGACCCCCTGCTCCCAAAGCAGGTGCGCTACCAGACTGCGCTACGCCCCGGCGGGCGGTGTTGTGACCCTTCCGAGGCGTAGCGTCAATCGCTGAATGCGACAGGTTCCTCAATCAGGACTGCGTCCTGCTGCGGATTCCCCGCTGTATTGACCAGATCCTGCAGCGCCTCGAGCATCTCGGTCCGTTCTGCCGACTCGCCGCCGAGGTTCGTGCCCGTCGCGGCTTCAAGCGCGCGAATCATAAGCTGGAACTTCTGCTGGATACCCGACACCTGAATTGCATAGGCATCACCGGCGCGAAGCACTTGCGTGCCCGAATCGATCAGCGCCACCATGCTGCGGATGCCGATGGTGGAGAACTGCGTGCCGGCACGGACGGCTTCTTCAGCCCGGCCAGCACGGATCACGACTACCTCGTCATCTGCCCCGTGATGCTGCCAACGCTCGTCAAGCCCAAAAAGCCACCACGAACAGTACGCTACGAAAAGACTTGAATATCCCGATTCTCGCGAAAATCCGCTCCCCAAAGCAGAAGCCACGCCCTCATCATAGACCAGGAACTTAGATATTGTAAAGGGCTTTGGGTTTTCCGGTTTAGTCTTCAAACACGCGATAAAGGATTTGGTCTCCGGGAGCCAGGCCGATCGCATCGGAAGTCCCCGCCAGCACTTCGAGCACCGCCGCGGCGGGAAAGCGTGATGGGATGCCGGTTTCATCGTGCGGGGAGGCGTCGCGCGCGATGCTCACGACCACGCCGTGCCGGTCGATGAAGATCAAATCGAGCGGCAGATAGGTGTTTTTCATCCAGAAGCTGCGTGGGGCCTCACGATCGAACAGAAACAGCATGCCATCGTCTTCGGCCATCGCGCGGCGGAACATCAGGCCCTGCGCACGTTGCTGGGGCGTGAGCGCCAGTTCCACGGTGAAATCGTGACGCTCGCCGTCCGCCGTTTCGATGGTGAGTTCATCCTTGACGAAGGTCAGCAGATCATCGGCTAAGGCCGGAACGCCGAAGAAAACGGCGAACATCAGGACGCCACGCGCGATGGTGCGCCGAACCGCCGATGTCAGATCAGAAACAGGCATGGCGCACTTCACTTCCCGTGTCCTCCGTTGTGGCCCGCAAAAAGGGAACCTACACGATTTCCACCACATGGCCTGCTCCATGTCGCAAGCGGACTTGTCCCAGGCCGTCCCATGCGCATACTCGGGCCACGGATATTCGGGACGGATCATATCTGCCCTTCCCGATCCACTTCCACGACGTGCACCTGCGGGGGGTTCCATGGTCTCGGTACGGACCTTTAGTCTCTTTCTTGTCCTTTTTGTGACCTGGCTCCTGCTGTCGGGCATCTGGGATCCGTTCCTGATCGCATCGGGAGCGGTTGCCAGCCTGCTTGTGGTCGTGCTGGCCTACCGCATGGATATGGTCGATAGCGAAGGCCACCCGATCCAACTGACCTGGCGGCTGTTCCTCTTTCTGCCCTGGCTTGCCGGGCAAATCGCGCGCTCGAACCTGGCAGTGACCAAAATCGTCTTCTCATCTCTCAGCAAACTCAACGCGGGGGCGGGCATGGTGCCGGCGAGCCAGAAGACCACGGTCGGGCTGGTTTCCTTCGCGAATTCGATCACGCTGACCCCCGGCACGGTTTCGCTTTCGGTCTATCCCGACGAAATTTACGTCCATGCACTGGACCGGTCAGGGTTGGAAGAACTGCGCGGTGGCGAAATGGATCGACGGGTCTGCGCCATCGAAGGCAAGGCCTGATGTTCTCGCTGGCCACCCTTCTGGTCGTGATCGCCATGGCGATGACCATCATCCGCGCCGTGCGGGGACCCACGCCTTATGACCGCATTCTCGCGGTCAACGTGCACGGAACCATGACCGTTCTGCTGATTGCGCTGGCCGGTTTCCTGACCGGGCGGCCGGATTTTCTGGACCTGTCGCTCACCTATGCCCTGCTCAACTTCGTGGGCACGCTGGCTGCGCTCAAATACTTCAAGCACGGCCATTTCGGCGAGGAGTCATGAGCCTGGCGCTTGATATTCTGAGCTGGATCCTGCTCGTCTCCGGCGTATCGCTGATGATCGTCAGTGCGCTGGGCATCGTCCGGCTGCCCGACCTCTTCACGCGCCTGCACGCTGCCAGCATCGCCGATACCGGCGGTGCGTTCCTGCTGATAGCCGGCATGCTGATGCAGGCCGATAGCTGGCAGATCGCGGTCAAGCTGCTCCTGATCGGCTTCATCCTGTTCCTGACCACGCCAACGGCCAGCCACGCGGTCGCTCACGCGGCGCTCATTGGCGGCCTCTCCACCGACGACCCCAAGGCCAACCAGAGCCGAGAAGAAGCCGACGAGAATCTGGCCTGATGGAACATCTCCACGTCATCGTCCTGGTCACGCTGATGATTGCGGTCGCGGTCGCCTTGATACGTCTGCGCAGCCTGCTTGCGGTCGCCATCCTGACCGGCGTCTACAGCCTGATCCTGGCGGTGGTCTATACACTGTTCCATGCCGTCGATGTGGCTTTCACCGAGGCCGCCGTGGGGGCCGGGATCACGCTGACCCTGATGCTCGTGGCAATCTCGCTGACCACGCGCCGGGAAACCAAACCCGGCCAGCGTCGAAAACAGCGCTTCGTTGGCGCCGCGACTGCGATCATCGCCGGAGCCGCCTTACTTTATGCGACCGGCGACATGCCCGGTCTCGGTGCGGCCGAGGCGCCAATCCACCAGCATGTCGCGCCCTACTACATCGCGGAAGGTCCCGTCGACACCGGGGTCCCAAACATGGTGACGGCCATTCTGGCGAGCTACCGGGGGTTCGATACACTGGGTGAAGTTACCGTGATCTTCACGGCAGGCATCAGCGTGATCGCGCTGCTCTGGCGCTGGGGACGCGACGAGCCATGAGCGAACATCTGATCGTGCGCGTGGTCTCCAAGATCCTCATCCCGTTCATCCTGCTGTTTGCGCTTTATGTCCAGATGCATGGCGACTACGGCCCGGGCGGTGGCTTTCAGGCAGGCGTCATCTTCGCCACCGGATTCATCGTCTACGCCGTCGTCTTCGGCGTGAAGCGGGCGATCCGCGCATTGCCCCTGGGTCTGGTGACCGCCATGGTCTCGCTCGGCCTCGTACTCTACGCGATGGTCGGCTTCGCGGCGCTCGGCATGGGCGGAGACTTTCTCGACTACGGCGCTCTGGATCACCAAAACCCCGTTCATGGCCAGCACGTGGGCATCATCGTCATCGAACTAGGCGTGGGCATCACGGTCTCGGGCGTTCTGACCGCGATCTTCTTTACCTTCGCGGAACGCTGGCAACGGCCATGAATTTGCTGACCTACATCGCCGAACATGCAGTGCAGTGGGGTGCGGTGATCCTGCTGATGCTGGGCCTCTACATCGTCATGACCCGCGGCAACCTGATCAAGAAGGTCGTTGGTCTCAACATCTTCCAGACCGCCGTGTTCCTGCTCTACATCTCCCTCGGGTTCGTGACCGGCGGAACCGCACCCATCGTGCTGGAAGGAGCGGAAAGCTATTCCAATCCCCTGCCCCACGTCCTGATCCTGACCGCCATCGTGGTTTCGGTCGCGACGACCTCGCTGGCGTTGGCGCTTATCGTGCGTATCCAGGAAGCCTATGGCTCGATCGAGGAAGACGAGATTCTCGAGACGGGCGAGAACTGAACGCCATGTCCGTCGTGCAGCACCTTCCCGCCCTTCAGGTGGCGATACCGCTTCTGGCCGCGCCGCTCTGCGCCATGATGGTGCGCCCCAACATCGCCTGGCCCTTCGCAGTCGCGGCTTCGTGGGTCACCTTCGCCATCTCGATCGCGCTGATGGACCAGGTGCTGACCGATGGAACCATCATCTATCAGATGGGCGGCTGGGCACCGCCATGGGGTATCGCCTATGTCGTCGACCCCCTGAACGCCCTGCTGCTGTTGCTGGTTTCGGGCATGGCGGCAATCATCATGCCCGCGGTGCGTCTGGGCATCGGCGTGGAAGTGACCCATCGCGCGCAACGGCTGTTTTTTTCCGTCGCGCTGCTCTCGCTCACGGGCATGCTGGGCATCGTCATCACGGGCGACGCCTTCAACCTCTATGTCTTCCTGGAGATTTCCTCGCTCTCCAGTTACGCGCTGGTCGCGATGGGTACGGACCGCCGCGCCACGAAGGCGGCGTTCAACTATCTGGTGCAGGGCACCATCGGCGCGACCTTCATCCTGATCGGCATCGGCCTGCTCTACATGATGACAGGCACACTCAACATGGCCGATATGGCCGGCAGGCTTCAGGGACTGCACGGCTCGGCCACGGTGCAAGCCTCGCTCGCGTTCATCGTGGTGGGGACTGGTATCAAGTTCGCCCTGTTCCCGGCGCATGCCTGGATGCCCAATGCCTATAACTATGCGCCCTCGCTCGTGTCGGCTTTTTTCGGCGCCACGGCGACCAAGGTCGGCGCCTACATCCTGATCCGCTTCGTCTTCAGCGTGTTCGGCGCCGATTTCTCCTTCAACGCCATGCATATCGGCTGGATCCTGATTCCGCTCGGACTGGCAGGCGCGTTTGTCGGATCGTTCGTGGCAATCTGGCAGGACGACCTCAAACGCATGCTCGCCTATTCCAGCGTCGCGCAGATCGGTTATGTCGCCGCCGCCATTGGGTTCGGCAACCACGATGGCCTGATCGCCGCCATTGTCCATGTTTTCAACCATGGTTTGATGAAAGGCGCGCTCTTCCTGGTCATGGCCTGCGTCATCCTGCGCCTGGGCAAGGCGGACACGACGAGCTTCCAGGGCCTGGGCAAACGCATGCCCGTTACGATGGGGTGTTTCGTGGTCGCCGGCCTCTCGATGATCGGCGTACCGTTCACCGTGGGTTTCATCAGCAAATGGTACCTGATCCTGGGCGCACTCGATAACGGCATGTGGCCCGTGGCCGCGCTGATCGTCGTGAGTTCCCTGCTCTCGGTTATCTACATCTGGCGTGTTGTCGAGGTGGCATATTTCCAGGAGCCTGCCGATGACGTGAAGGTATCCGAAGCGCCCGCGATGCTGCTCGTGCCGACCCTGATGCTGGCGGTGCTTTGCATCGCGTTCGGTGTGGCGACCAGAATCACCGTCGGCGTGGCGGGTTATGCCGCGGACGTTCTTGGGGTGGTTCCGTGATGCCTCTCCCGGACCCCGGCTATCTCGCAGCGCTGGCCATCGTCATTCCGCTGATTGGCATCGTCGGCATCCTGACGACGCGGCGCTGGCCCGCTGTGCGCGAAGCCATCAGCATCATCACCGGAATCATGTTGTTCTGCGTGGCTGCGGTTATCGCCGTGGCAGTGCAGGCCAACGAAACGGTCCATATCGAACTCGCGCGCCCCCTGACGGGCCTGTCGATCACGCTCACCGTCGATCCCTTGGGCATGCTGTTTGCCTTGGTCGCAAGCCTGCTCTGGATCGTCACCACCGTGTATGCGATCGGTTACATGCGGGGACATCACGAGAAGAACCAGACCCGTTTCTATACCTTTTTTGCCGTTGCGATCGCCTCGGCTATGGGCGTGGCTTTCGCCGGCAACATGCTGACGCTCTTCGTGTTCTACGAGGCCCTCACCATTTCGACATTTCCGTTGGTCACCCATGCGGGCACGCCCGAAGCGCGCAGAGCGGGACGGACCTATCTGGGCATCCTGCTCGGCACCTCGATCGGCTTCCAGCTCCTTGCGATCGTCGGCACCTATGCCGCCACGGGCACGCTCGACTTCCAGAATGGCGGCATTCTCGAAGGCAAGGTCTCGCACACCGTCGCCGGCGTTCTGCTCGCCTTCTATATGTTCGGTATTGGCAAGGCGGCGCTAATGCCGTTTCACCGCTGGCTGCCTGCCGCCATGGTCGCCCCCACCCCGGTCAGCGCGCTGCTGCACGCCGTGGCAGTGGTGAAGGCCGGTGTCTTTACCGCACTCAAGGTGGCTACCTTCATCTTCGGATTCGATCTGCTGCGTGAACTTTTCATGACCCAGATTCTGCAGTGGGTCGCGGCCTTCACGATCATTGCGGCTTCACTGGTAGCGATGACCAAGGACAACCTCAAGGCTAGGCTGGCCTACTCAACGATCAGTCAGCTCTCCTATATTGTCCTGGCGGCCCTTTTGGCCAACGACATCGGTTTTTTGAGCGGAGGCATCCACATCGCCACCCATGCGATGGGCAAGATCACGTTGTTCTTCTGCGCTGGCGCAATCTTGGTCGCCGCGCACAAAACGGACATTTCCCAACTCGACGGCTTGGGCAAGATCATGCCGTTCACGTTTGCCGCCTTCGTGGTCGGCAGCCTCAGTATCATCGGCCTGCCGCCCTTTGGCGGATTCTGGAGCAAATGGCTGCTCCTGGATGGAGCATTCGAAGCCGACAAACTGATTCTGGTCGGTATTCTGATAGTCTCCACCATGCTCAACATTGCCTATTTGCTACCCATTCCGTTCCGGGCGTTCTTCCGTCCGCTGCCCGATGGAATCTCAGCGACACGCAACGAAGCGCCGGTGGCCTGCCTTGCCGCCATCGGCATAACATCGGTTGGCTGCCTGCTGCTCTTCCTGTTTCCTGATCCGGCACTCGCGCTGCTCGCGGAAGCCTTCACTGCTGTGGGCACTCCGTGATGAATGACAAGAAGACCTATCTGTTCGACAAGCCGCGCAACGTGAGGCTGGTGATCTGGATCCTGGTTCTGGCCTGCGCCTCGACGGTCGTGGCCGATGCCTTCGTGCACCGGCATGTCGATCATCCTTGGGAATCGATGTTCGGGTTCTATGCGGCATTCGGCTTTGGCGCCTATGCCCTTCTGGTGCTGATTTCCGAGGGGCTGCGTTTTCTGGTCGCGCGGGGCGAGGGCTACTACGATGACTAGTGTGGCGCCGTTCCTGATCTTTCTGATCGGCGGCGCCCTGGCCATGGCCGCACGAGGACGCCTGCGCGATATCATCGCCCTGGCGATACCCGTGGTTGGCACGATCAATCTGTGGGCGATCGACGGCAGCGCGCCGATGACCGTCATGCTGTTCGGCCGCGAACTGATCCTGGTCGAGACCGACCGGCTGTCCATGCTGTTCGGCTGGCTGTTCCACCTCGCGGTCTTTGTTGCGCTTATCTACAACCTCCACCGTCCGACCAAGCTGGAGCAGGTCACCATCCTGACCTATGGCGCCAGCACGATGGGGGCGATTTTCGCGGGCGATCTGTTGACCCTGCTGCTTTTCTGGGAAGGCCTGGGCCTCACATCGGTCTTTCTGTTGCTGGCACGCCGCACCGCGACATCCGCGAAGACTGCCGTGCGTTACCTGATGATCCAAGTGTTTTCTGGCGTCCTGCTGGTCTGCGGTATCATTGTACTGATCAACCAGGGCCGATCGCTGGCCATCGCGCCTCTCGAACTCGAGGGCCTCGCGGCCTGGCTGATTTTTCTCTCTCTGGGCATCAAGGCCGGCTTTCCGCTACTGCACGGCTGGATCACCGACGCCTATCCGAAAGCCACCGAGACCGGCACGGTGATCATGAGTGCGCTCACCACCAAGACAGCGGTCTACTGTCTGGCGAGCCTCTTCCCCGGGACAGAACTGCTGATCTACATCGGCGCAACGATGACGGTCTTCCCGATCTTCTATGCCGTACTGGAAGACGACCTGCGTCGCGTCCTTTCCTACAGCCTGATCAACCAATTGGGCTTCATGATCGCCGGCATCGGAATCGGGACAGAACTGGCGATCAACGGCGCGGTGGCCCATGCCTTTGCGCATGTGATGTACAAATCGCTGCTCTTCATGTCGATGGGAGCGGTGCTCTATCGCACGGGCAAGATCGGCGCCTCGGAACTGGGCGGTCTCTACCGCACGATGCCCAAGACGGCGATCATGTGCATCATCGGCGCAGCGTCGATTTCCGCCTTTCCGCTCTTTTCTGGTTTTGTGGCCAAATCCATGGTGATGAGTGCGGCATTAAAAGAGGGGTATGACTGGGTGTGGATCGCACTACTGTTTGCCTCGGCCGGTGTACTGCACCATGCCGGCATCAAGATTCCGTTCTTTGCCTTTTTCGGGAACGATTCGGGCCAGCGGCCCAAGGAAGCGCCCAAACCCATGTTGGTGGCCATGCTCATTGCATCGGTCATGTGTATCGGCGTCGGGGTTTTTCCAAGCCTGCTCTACGATCAGTTGCCGTTTCCCGTGATCTACGTGCCCTACACGTTCGAACACGTGCTGACCCAGTTGCAGCTGCTGTTGTTCGCGGCGCTCTGCTTTGTCGTCCTGCGCGTGACCAAACTCGAGCCCCACGAACGGCCTGGCACCTATCTCGATGTCGAATGGATCTATCGCTGGCTGCTGCCGCGCGCTGGAAGGTTAGGACGGATGTGGATTTCACAAGTCGCAAACACGCTCCAGCACGTCTTTCGCTCAGTCATGCAGCAGGGCGTGACCTGGGTCATGCGCTGGCATGGTCCCGACGGATTGTTTGCCCGTGATCCCCTGATCAGCATGGCTTCACTCTCCGTGGTCGTCTTGTTCACGCTTGTCCTGATTCTGGATCTGCTACAGGGCGTTTAGATTCTAGGAACATAAGGGCTATTCCTCATCATCGTCGCCGATCCAGCTGGAGAACCATTGGTATGCGCCAGGAACAACCAGCGACGCCATCGCGGCCAGGAAGAGCGCGGCTGGATAGATCGCAAACTCGATTCCTTTCCGCGCGGCCTGAAACACCACCACGAGGACTTTAAGGCTGGCGGCAATGACGATGATCGTGACAAATTTCGTGATGGATCGTCGCGACTCCCTAGTTGAGCGCGATTCCCTGCCTCTCAATATTTCTTCTTCGATGATAAACTTCGCAGTTTCAATCATCGCGAATCCAATTACCAGCAGGCTTATGCTTGAAAGAGCGGCGACCGCCGAGTTATCACTCCCGAACGCAAGCTGCATCTCTCAGAGCGAAACACCGAGCAAGTAAAATGCGAACAAAATCAGTATCGTGGTCGCTATAAGAAAATGGACCAAAGTAAGCTTCGAATAATAAAATTTGCACGCACGGTTCCTCCCGACGAGGGCTCAATCAATCCAACGCCCTCAACCTACGTCAAGTTCCTCACTTAACGCACATGAAACGGTCACCCGCCCTGGTCGCATCGGCCATAGGGTTTGCCGGCCACCCTGGTGAACGCGTTCTCCAAATGATTTGATGGCGGACCGATCCCTGACGTAAGTTCCGTGCGAATTTGGTTTTCATTGTGGAGTTTCTGACGCGTGGATTTTGCTGGCGAATACCGTATTGAGACATCGCGAGAAACCGTCTGGAAAGCACTGAACGATCCCGAGGTCCTCCAGCAGTGCATTCCCGGCTGTCAGGATATCGAAAAGGAGTCCGATACGGCGCTCAGCGCCAAGGTGAAGTCCAAAATCGGGCCGATATCGGTAACGTTTAATGGCAAAGTGACGCTATCTGACCTCGATCCGCCCAAAGCTTACACCATCTCCGGCGAGGGACAGGGCGGCGTTGCCGGGTTCGCCAGAGGCGGCGCGCGGGTGACGCTGGACGAGGACGGTATCGCCACGGTTCTGCGTTACGCGGCGAACGGCCAGGTCGGCGGCAAGCTCGCGCAGGTCGGTGCGCGCCTGGTTGAAGGCGCGGCCAAAAAGATTGCCGACGACTTTTTCACGCGCTTCAACGCCATCGTTGCCGAACTGTCAGTTGCCGAGACCCCTGCCGTCGCACCACCGGCTCCGTCAGTGGCGACGAAACCTGCTGCACCGACTCCACAACCAAAAGGAAGACTTGATTCCTCTGCTCCCCGATCGAGCCTGTTCGAGAACCTCTGGTTCGGAGTTACCGGGCTGACTCTGCTGGTCCTCTTTGTCATGGCAGGCATCCAGCAATGATGCGCTTGACCGATTGCCGACCTGCTTCGACACTTACGGCACACCAGCAGGAGACATCCCCATGACGGTCACCGTGACCATGACGGTGAATCGAGAGGAACGCAGCGGAGCCTGCGAGGAACGCACGCTGCTGGTGACGTTCCTCCGCGAGACGCTGCGCCTGACGGGGACTCATGTGGGATGCGACACCAGCCAGTGCGGGGCATGCGTCGTGCATGTGGACGGTGACTCGGTGAAGTCCTGCACGATGCTGGCCATCCAGGCCGAAGGCTGCAAGGTGACTACGATCGAGGGCATCGCCGACGGCGACACGCTTCATCCCATGCAGCAGGCCTTTCATGAAAACCACGGCCTCCAATGCGGCTACTGCACGCCAGGCATGATCATGAGCGCGCTGGATCTGATCAAACACAACCCGGATCCGACCGAGCGGGAGATCCGCGAACACCTAGAAGGCAACCTGTGCCGCTGCACGGGCTACCACAACATCGTCAAGTCCATCCGTGCCGCCGCCGACAAGATGGCAACGGGAGGCGCGTGACGATGTACGCCTTCTCCTTCCACAAACCGCAATCACTCAAAGACGCCATCAGGCTCTTTGGGGAATGCGAGGATCCTCGTTATCTCTCCGGCGGTCACACGCTTCTGCCTTCCATGAAGCTGCGTCTTGCCGCCCCGTCGGATGTCATCGAACTCAATGCCATCGAAAGCCTGAGAGGGATCAAGATCGAAGGCGACCGTGTGATCGTCGGTGCGGGTGCGCGTCATGGCGAGGTCGCTCAATCCGAAGACGTACGGGCGGCGATTCCCGCTCTGGCCGACCTCGCCGGCATGATCGGCGATTTTCAGGTGCGCAACCGCGGCACGCTGGGCGGGTCTATCGCCAACGCCGACCCCGCCGCCGACTATCCCGCCGCGGTCGTGGGCCTGAACGCCACGGTGATGACGGACCGCCGCGAGATCGCCGCAGACGACTACTTTACCGACCTCTTCGAGACCGCGCTGGAGGACGGCGAGATCGTTACCGCCGTGTCGTTTCCCAAGCCTGCGCGCGCCGCCTATATGAAGTTTCCCAACCCCGCTTCGCGCTATGCAATTGTAGGTGTCTTTGTTACCGACACCTCGGACGGCATCCGGGTTGCCGTCACGGGTGCCGGGCCCTGCGTCTTCCGTGTCCAGGCGATGGAGAGCGCGCTCGCCGAGAACTTCACGCCCGAAGCCGTCGCCGATATCCTGATTCCCGACGGCGACCTCAACAGCGATATCCATGCAGCCGCAGATTACCGAGCACATCTTGTCACCGTGATGACCAAACGCGCGGTGGCCAAGGCTCAGGGCTGACAAAGACGCTCCTCGCCCTCGGCCGGAGCGGAAGAAAATTGTAAAATTGACTGGATCGTTTGGCGCCTGATTCGGGTTAAACTGATTCTATGCTGTTCATCAGGGACATGCTTGCCTTGGCGCGCGTGACGATCCGGTGGCTTTCGATTCTTATCCTGGCCCCGGCATTTGTGGCCATCGCGGTCTGGTTCATCGCGCGCCACGAGGTCATGGATTGGCTTGTCCATCGGGGTCTCTATGAGACGCCAACAACGCAAGCGACCTACGAAGTTCTTGATGTCCGCACGGATCGTGTGGTTCTGGGCAGCTTCGCCATCGACGGATTGCTCTGGGTCGACCGGATAGAGATCGACTTCAGCCCACGCAAGGTGCTGGGTGGACGGGTCGAAACAGTAACCATCAGCGGGGCCGTACTCCAGGTCGCCCTAGACCAAAGCGGAACGCCAACCGGGCCGGCCAATGACTGGATGACTCTGCTTGGCCAGGGCAACAACGGCGCACCCGACACCCGCCCGCCGTTCGACGCGATTGTCTTCGACAACAGCGTTGTGGATGTTGTTGCGCCATCCTTACACGCCCGGCTGACGATCAACGGCAGCATCCACAACAGTCTGGTCGCTCTCGATGGGGCGGGAACATGGGAGGCAGAGACCACTTTCGGTACGGCTCTGGGTTCCTTCTCCCTTTCCGCTCCCTACAACGGTGCGCCGCCCAAAATGGCTTTCCAAGTGAACGACGGTGAGCTTGGCTATATGGAGACGGTTGCCCAGGGCGTCGAAGGCACAGTCGAGATCACGGCTGGCGAGGTCCCGGAACTTCAGGCAAACCTGAACGCACAAACACTCCTGCACGACCGTCAATCCATGAAGGGGTTTGAGTTTGATGCATCCGTTTCGGGCTCTGGCACAATGGGGACTCTCGCGCTTGGCGACGAAACGAGTCTGTTCTCCGCCGCGCTGACTGCATCGGTTCCCGCATTGTCGCCCGGTGAGCGCGCGGAAGTTTCTGGATGGATCGAGATCGGCGAGGACCTCCATCTTCCCATGCACCAGGGCCTGATGGTCGAGGCTCCGGCACACCTCACGTTCGACCTCTCGGGCGAAACAATCGCACCGCCGGAAACCGTGACTCTGCATGAGCTGGCAAGGGCGCTCGATCTCGAAGGTTCGATGGCGTTGTCGGGCCGCGGTCTGCGCATCGAGGAACTAGTTTCGATGGGCGAAACCGAGCTTGCCTTCCAGGTCAATCTGCATGAGGGCGAGATGCTGGCCGTGCTCGATGGTCCCGGTAGGGTTCATGACCTGGTGGTCACGACGAACGAAGAGACGCATGAAATCCTTGCAACGTTTGCCGGGAGAAACTACGACCTCGACCTTGCGGATGGCGGCGTGCGTCTCGGCCTGAACGCCACCGAAGGAGGCTGGTTCGCGGAGCCGCGCTTCCAGGCAACCCTGCGCGGCGGCGAAAACCTAGATGGCGCGCTATCTCTAAACGGGACGGCGTTCTGGGATCTTTCCGGCTTCCTCCAAACGCTTTCGGTCTCGTCTCTCGAGCTTGATCTCGAAGGCGATCTGTTGCCCGGCCGCGCAGAGGGCTCACTGCATGTTGACGGACAGGGCGGCGGTGGCACGGAGGATTTCGAAGGCCTGCTCAACGTTGAGGGGCGCTTCGATTCCCTTTCCTGGAAGGACATATCAGCCACCGGCGCCGAAGCTGACCTTCCCGTCACGCTGGTGTTTCGGGATGGAGAACTGCGTGGCGTCGTCCATCCTGTCGCCCTGATCCGCGCCGAAACCGTATCGGCGGGCAACCTCGACATCGCAGGCTTGCTGATGGAATGGCCACTGATGTTCTCGCTCACGAACGAGGACTTGCAGGTCTATCTCTCCGACACGGGTTGGATCGATGTGGAAAGCCTGTGCCATCCGAACATCGCTCTCAATCAGACCGCGTCCATCAAACTTGAACCCGAACATCTACCCAATCTTGTCATCGAAAGGCCCGGACAGGACGTCACCTGGGACGTGCGGCTCAAGCTGGAGCCTTCCGATATCTCTGCGACCATTTACGACAACGCGGGCCAGCAGATCAGCACGGTTGCCGGCCAGACCCCGCGCATGGGCATTCGCTTCGGCAGCCTGGGCATCAACCACCTGCAGGGGACGATGGAAACGTCCAACGGCAACCTTCGCCTGTTGGGCCCCGACGTGCGTCTCGCCGATATTCAACTTCTCGTGACGTATAACGACGGACTTTCGACGTGGCCGCAGATCACGGCGGAAATCCGGAGGGTCGAGGACCTGAACGAGCCTGCGCGTTTTGCACCCCTCGTCGCGGATGCGAACATCTCCCCAGTCTGGCCCGTCGGCCACGATTTGCGCATTTCCGGCAACATCCATATGCAGGATCGTCGCTATCTCGCCAATATCGAAGCCAGTTACGAGCCCGACACCAACAGGTACCAGGTGCTGATACGCATACCCCCGGTCAAGTTCGAGCCGGGCGGGGGCCAACCGGTCGATGTTTCGCCGCTCTATGGGGCGCTGCTGGAAGACGCCGAGGGATCGTTCGAAATCTTGGGCGAACTCGAATTCGCGAACGGCAACTCCACTGCCGACATCACACTGTTCCTTCATAACCTCTCCGGGCGCAACGGGGACATCGTGATTTCGGGTCTGAACGGCGAGATTACCCTGACGGAGGTCGGTCCCTGGCGGACACCGCCTAACCAGCGTCTGACCGCCGAAAGCCTCGACGTGGGGGTGCCTCTGACCGACCTCTCGGTGGTGCTGTCCCTCCCAGGCGACGATTCCCTGCTGATCGAATTGGGCAGAGCCCAGTTCGCAGGCGGCAGTGTCTCTTTGGGACCTTCCAGTCTGCGCCTGGGTCCCGATGAAAACCGGGTCGCGCTGGATGTGAAGGGTGTCGACCTTGCCACGCTGCTCGCATACGCTACGGTGCCCGATCTTGAAATCAATGCGAGGCTGTCGGGCTCCCTGCCGATCACGATCGTCGGCGACGATATCGCCATCAATCACGGGCATCTGGAATCCGAGAGTGCAGGAACGCTGCGCTACGTACCAACGGGCAGCGACGTTCCGCTCGACCTTGAGGAAGACAACCTCAATCTCGTGCTCAATGCCCTGTCCAACTTTCAGTTCAGCAAGCTCGCCATGGACATCAACAAGCCGCTGGGCGAGACGACCGACCTTTCGCTGCATATCGCTGGCGCCAATCCCGAACTTCATGACGGTTATCCCATCAAGTTGAACGTCAACGTCACCGGCGATCTCGATAAGATCGCACGCGACAGCCTTGCCGGCTGGCGCATTAGCGAGGAACTCGAAGAGCGTCTGTCGGGTTTTTGACACAATGACGTGTCAGTGATAGAGAGTAACCGATGGACTTACGCATGCTGCAAAACCTGAGACCGCTCCTTTATGGACCCGCAATCGCGCTGACCGGTTTGATTCTGGTCGCGTGCCAGGCGACGGTGCAGTTGCAAGCGCCCAAGGATCCCATCGTGGTCAACATGAACGTCAAGATTGAGCAGCAAGTCCGGGTCAAACTCGAAAATGCGGGCCTGGCCTTGGCGCAGGGTCTCGATGAGGCCCGCTTGCTGGGCTATCTGGGCGAGCGGCCCGACGGCTATCTTGGCCAGCACGACCCCAATGCGCCGGCATGGGCGCTCGAACTGATGACGTCGATCAACAGTCAGCGCGAGCTGAAATACAAGGAACTCGCGCTGAAGAACGGCACGTCACTTGAGGCCGAGCAAATCGTGGCGGGCGAAAAGATCATCGAAAGCCTGCCTGCGGGCACCTACTACATGGACGCGACCGGAACCTGGATGCAAAACTAGCGGTCTCGAACCGCTTTCCACAGTATCCTGGTCTTCATGTCCCTTCTCACTTCGATCGACGCCACCGTCGCACTTCTGGAATCGGCCGACTATGTTGCCGACCGCAGTCTGGCGACCAGTGTCTTCCTGGCTTTCACCATGGGTCGCCCCCTATTCCTGGAGGGCGAGGCCGGCGTGGGCAAGACCGAGACGGCCAAGGTCCTTGCCGAAACCTTGGGACGCGATCTGATCCGTCTGCAGTGCTACGAAGGTCTGGATGCCGCGCACGCGGTCTATGAGTGGAACTATCCCCGCCAGATGATTGAGATCCGTCTGGCCGAAGCGAGCGGATCGGTCGACCGAGACACCATCAGCCGGGATATTTACAGCGAGGAGTTTCTGGTCCGCCGCCCCATTCTCCAGGCGCTGGAGGAGCATCCCGGCGGTCCGCCCATCCTGCTGATCGACGAGTTGGACCGCACCGACGAACCGTTCGAGGCTTATCTGCTGGAGGTTCTCTCGGACTTTCAGGTGACAATCCCTGAATTCGGCACGATCAAAGCCGAAGAACCGCCGATCGTCATCATCACGTCGAACCGCACGCGCGAAATCCACGATGCGCTGAAACGCCGCTGCCTCTATGCTTGGATCGACTATCCCACGTCCGAGCGCGAACTCGATATCCTGCGCCGCAAGATTCCCGGCTGCGGCGAACGCCTGTCGGCGGAAATCGTCGGCTTCGTGCAGGCCCTGCGCGAGCGCGATATCTTCAAGCTTCCCGGCGTCGCGGAAACGCTCGACTGGGCGTCCGCGCTGGTCAGTCTGGATGCCATGACGCTTGATCCCCGCACGGTCGACGACACGCTGGGCGTCCTGTTGAAGTATCAGGACGATATCGCGCGCATCAAAGGCACCGAGGCTTCCATTCTCCTCGACCAGTTGCGCGCCGACATGACATCGCAGGCAGCCGCGCAATGACCGCGTCCGACCGCGAGGGTCGGCTGGCCGACAACATTATGCACTTTGCCCGTGCCCTGCGCACCGCGGGCCTGCCCGTCGGTCCCGGCAGCGTGCTCGACGCGCTCAAGGCGGTTGAGATCGCCGGCGTGACGCGTCGCGACAACTTTTACTGGACTCTGCACAGCCTGTTCGTCCACCGGTGTGAACAACGCGATCTATTCGACCAGGTCTTCCATCTGTTCTGGTGCGATCCGAAGCTGCTGGAGCGGATGTTGGGTCTCTCCCTGCCCGCGATGGCCGCCGAATCGAAGGATCATAAAGACCCGGTTGCGCGCCGTGCCGCTGAAGCGCTGGGGCTGGGCGATCAGGAAAAACAGTCGGACGAAGACGAGATCGAATTCGACATGACCATGACCTTTTCCGATCAAGACAGCCTGCACCACATGGATTTTGACGATATGTCGGCCCAGGAGATCGAGGCGGCGAAGAAGGCCATCGCGCGCATGCGCATAACCTTCGATCCGATCCCGTCCCGACGTCTTAGCCCCAATCCGGCCGGCGACCGGATTGACCTGCGTCGAACCCTGCGCAAGGTGCCGCGTTCGGCCCATGGCATCATCCCGCTGTACCGCGCGCGCCAGAACCATCGTCCGCCAGTGCTGGTGCTACTTTGCGATGTTTCCGGATCCATGAGCGGGTACAGCCGCATGCTGGTCCATTTCGCCCACGCGCTGACCAACGACCGCCACCGTGTCCACACCTTCGCCTTCGGCACGCACCTGACCAACATCACCCGCGACCTGCGCAACCGCGACGTCGACCGGGCGCTCTCGAATGTGGCCAAACGGGTCGATGACTGGTCTGGCGGCACGAAGATCGGCGGCTGCCTGAAGGACTTCAACAGGGACTGGTCCCGGCGTGTCCTCGGCCAGGGCGCGGTGGTGGTGCTGGTGACCGACGGATTGGACCGCGATGCCGACGGCGGCCTGGCACACGAGATGACCTTTCTGCGGCGCTCGTGCCGGCGGCTCATCTGGCTCAATCCGCTGTTGCGCTGGCGCGGCTTTGAACCCAGATCATGGGGTATCCGCACTATGCTTCCCCATGTCGATGCGCTCAGAACCTGCCATAATCTTGACAGTCTGGAGGATCTGGCGCGGTTTTTTTCCGGCGAAGACCGGACTGCCGATGCGGAGATTAGGAAATGGCTGAACGCGGCTTGAACGAAGATGTGCTGACCATTGTCCAGGCCTGGCACAGGGAGGGGCACCAGGTCGCGCTTGTAACGGTCACGGCGACCTGGGGTTCGAGCCCGCGTCCGGTCGGCAGCCAGCTTGCCGTGCGTGACGACGGAGCCTTCGAGGGTTCGGTCTCGGGCGGCTGCATCGAAGGTGCGGTGATCGGGGAAGCTCAGGGCGCGATGCAGGACGGAGCGGTGCGCAATCTGGAATTTTCCGTCAACAACGAAATGGCCTGGGAGGTCGGTCTGACCTGCGGCGGAACCGTGCGTGTCTTTATCGAGCCCCTGACGTGAAGGCGGAGACCCTTGCGGCCCTGAACGCAGCACGCCGGGAAAAGCGTGCGGTCGTCCTGGCAACCTGGCTCGATACCGGTGAGGAATGCCTGATCGGACAGGACGACGAGAACGATGCCTCGATTGCCGACGCGGTGAGAGAGGCTTTCACGCTCGACCGCTCGGCCACCGTCACCATCGACGGGCGCGATCTCTTTCTCAACGTCTTCAACCCTCCCCTGCGCCTGATCGTGGTCGGTGCGGTCCATGTCGCCCAGCCGCTTGCCCTGATAGCGCGAACCACGGGTTATGACGTCACCATTGTCGATCCCCGCAAGGCCTGGTCCGAGCCTTCCCGCTTTCCCGGCATCACGGTTCTCGATTCGTGGCCGGACGATGCCTTGAAGACGCTTGCGCCGGATCATCGCACGGCGATCGTCACGTTGACGCACGATCCCAAGATCGACGATCCGGCTCTGCATGTCGCCTTGCGCTCTCCCGCCTTCTATGTCGGTTCACTGGGCAGCAAACGCACCCATGCCAAACGTCTGGAACGATTGCACGAAGAAGGCTTCGGCGAAGAGGAAACCGGCCGCATCAACGGCCCGGTGGGTCTCGACATCGGTGCGCGCACGCCCCCGGAAATCGCACTCTCGATCATGGCCGAAGTAGCCGCCGCGCAACGCGGCAAACTCTGATGATCTTCGACGAGATTCCCGTCAGCGAAGCCGCCGGCGCCATCCTGGTGCATAGCACGCGTTACGGCGAACGCACGCTCAAAAAGGGTCTGCACCTGACCGCCGGACACATCCGCTCCCTATCACAGTCGGGGGTCGAGAACGTCACGGTCGCGCGCTTGGAACCGGGCGACGTCCATGAGGACAAGGCAGCACGGCTTTTGGCCGACGCGCTGGCCGGAGAGAACATCACGGTGAAGGCTCCGTTTGCCGGTCGCTCCAACATCCATGCCCAGCGGGACGGCCTGGCGCAGCTCGACATCGCGGCCATCGATGCGGTCAACATGGTCGACGAAGCCGTCACCGTCGCGACGGTGCCCCTTCGAGCGCATCAACACGAACCAGATGGTCGCAACCGTGAAAATCATTCCCTTCGCCGTGCCGTGTGAGACCCTCGACCGCTGCCTGGCCGCAGTAGGCGTATCGGCGATCACCGACCGGCGCGACGTCATTCCCGCCGCCATCAAAGATGCCGGAGGCACCGTCGATCACCTGGGCATGCCGGTCGATCCCGGAAACCTGCTCCTGCTGGGACATCTGAGGCAAACCACGGTCTTGGGCCTGCCCGGCTGCGCCCGTTCACCCAAGCTCAACGGTTTTGACCGGGTGCCCCAGCGCATGACGGCCGGCCTGCAGGTCACCGGGCGCGATATCATGGCCATGGGCGTGGGCGGTCTGCTCAAGGAGATTCCCCTGCGGCCCAGGCCCCGCAGCCAGGCCGAAGACGACCAGGACCGCGCGGTCAGAGCACCGAAGATCGCCGCCCTGGTTCTGGCCGCAGGCCAGTCCCGGCGCATGGGAGAGGCCAACAAGCTGCTGCTGGAGATCGACGGCAAGCCCATGGTGCGCCACGTGGTCGAGACACTTCAGGCTGCGCCGCTCGACGGCGTCACCGTCGTCACCGGGCACGAACCCGATGCGCTCAGATCCGTGCTGGAAGGCTGTCCCGTGACCTTTGCCCACAACGCCGATTTCGAGCAGGGTCTCAGCACCTCGCTTCGGACCGGGCTTGCCGCGCTTCCCGCCGATACAGACGCCGTGCTGATCTGCCTGGGCGACATGCCCAATGTGGACGCTGGTGCCATCGCCCACCTGATCGAGGCTTACGATCCCGCTGACGGTCATGCCATCGTCGTTCCCACCCACACCGGGAAGCGCGGCAATCCCGTCCTGTGGGACCGGCGGTTTTTCGAGGCCATGGCCGCGGTATCCGGCGATACCGGCGCACGCCATCTGATTGGCGAAAATGAGGATCTGGTGATAGAGGTGGAGCTGCCGGAACCAGGCGTCCTAGAAGATTTCGACACGCCCGAAAGTCTGGCGCACCTGAGGCGCTGACACCCCGGCGACCTTTCCTGGTCGCATCCAGGCTCGCTTTCGTGTCATCTATTCTGCACTCTCGCCGCCGATTCGAGAGGACCGCTTCATGACCGTGACCTTGGACGACATCCGCGAAGCCGCCGATCTGTTGGACGGACAGATCATCAAGACACCGTGTTCGCATTCGCGCACGCTCTCGGAAATCTGCGGCGCGACCGTTTATGTGAAGTTCGAAAACCAGCAGTTCACCGCCTCGTTCAAGGACCGCGGCGCGCTGGTGAAGATGGCGACACTGGACGACGGCCAGCGTGCCAAGGGCGTGATTGCCATGTCGGCTGGCAACCATGCACAGGCAGTCGCCTACCATGCCCAGAGGCTAGGTATTCCCGCTACCATCGTGATGCCCGAGGGCGCGCCGACGGTGAAGGTCAAGAACACGCGCAGGTTCGGCGCTATGGTCATTCTGACCGGCGAGACTATCGACGATGCCGCCGTGGCCGCGCGCAAGATCGCCGCCGACGAAGGTCTCGCCTTCGTGCACCCCTATGACGACGAAAAGGTCATGACCGGCCAGGGGACCGTGGGCCTGGAAATGCTCGAGGCCACACCCGACCTCGACGCCATCATCGTTCCCATCGGCGGCGGCGGCCTGATCGGCGGCATCGCGATTGCCGCCAAGGCGATCAAGCCCGAGATCGAGATCCATGGCGTGGAAGCTGCCCTTTTCCCCTCCATGTACCAGTCCCTGCAGGGCCTCGAAGTCAAGGCCGGCGGACGCACGATTGCCGACGGTATCGCCGTCAAGACACCGGGCAAGGTGACCAAACCGGTGATCGAGGAACTGGTGAAGGACATCATGCTGGTCACCGAGGATCAGCTTGAAAACGGTGTGCAGCTCTATCTGGAAATTGAAAAAACCGTGGCCGAAGGCGGCGGCGCCGCTCCGCTGGCCGCCCTGCTCGCCCACCCCGAACGTTTCACCGGCAGGAAGGTCGGCCTGGTCCTGACCGGCGGCAACATCGATACTCGCATTATTTCGGCCGTGATTGAGCACGGGCTGGTGCGCGACGGTCGCATGGTGCGCCTGCGCATCGAGATTTCCGATGCACCGGGAACGCTGGGCAAGATCGCCCAGATCATCGGATCGTGCGATGCCAACATCATCGAGGTTTACCATCACCGCGCGTTCTCGAGCCTGCCGGTCAAGCTGGCGGAACTCGATATCGTGGTGGAGACGCTCGACCGCGATCATGTCGCCGATGTTATCGGCCAACTGACGGCGGCCGGCTTCAAGGTCAAGCCTGTGGGCCCGGACGCTTCATCGTTGACGGCCTGATTCGTGCCCATCCGGAGCGGCGCAGTTGACGTGGGCGCGCACTATCGCGACACTTCGACCCCATGAAAGATAAGGTTATTTGTGTCGTTCACGACGAAAAGTCGAACACGGGACGTATCGGGCGCGCGATCCGCGACAAGGGCTTCGAGGAGATCCGTTGCTGCGTGAAGATGGGCGATGCCCTGCCCGAACGCTTTGATGACGTCGCCGGGGCCATCGTGTTCGGCGGGCCAATGAGCGCCAACGACGACGACACGCTGGATTTCATCGCCAAGGAACTGCGCTGGATCGCCAAGGTGATGGCCGTCGATGTGCCGTTCCTAGGCGTTTGCTTGGGCGCACAGATGCTCGCACGCACGCTGGGCGCGACGGTCAAACCCCATGACGAGGGCTGGCACGAAATCGGTTACACCAGGGTCGAGCCGGTGGAAGCCGGTGAGGAAATCTTGGGTGACATGCGGTTTTTCTATCAATGGCACGGCGAAGGCTTCGACCTTCCCCACGGCTGCGAATTGCTGGCCACAAGCCACTCAGGATACTTCCCGCATCAGATGGTCCGGGCCGCGCCGCGTGCCTACGGCGTCCAGTTTCATCCCGAATGCACGCTCGATATCGTCAAGCTTTGGATGAATGAAGCCTCCGAGAAGCTGACCGAACCCGGCGCGCAACAGCCCCAGGAACAATTGGCCGACGCGATCAAGTACGACCATCTGGTCGAAGAATGGGTGCCGGACTTCATCGACCATTGGCTGGACCTGAAAACCGGCGAGCAGAACACCGCCGTCGCAGCCGAGTAAACGCCGCCCCTGCGGGGTCCCTCTTGCCGTGAACACCATGTGGTTACTGGGTCAAAGCAACACAGGGACAGCATCATGGGTTTGTTGATCGACGGCTTCTGGCGCGACACGTGGTACGACACCGAAAAAACCGGCGGCGCGCTCAAACGCGAGAAATTCCCGTTTCACGATTGGGTGACTTCAGACAGTTCTTCGGACTTAAAGGCCAAGGGCTGGACGCTATCACCTCTATGTTCCCATGCCTGTCCCAGGGCGCACCGCACGCTGATCTTCCGGAAGCTGAAAGGTTTGCAGGATGCCATTTCCGTTTCGGTCGTCTCTCCACGCATGGGCGATGATGGCTGGGAGTTCTCCGACTTCCCCGCCGTCGTTTCTGACAGCGTGAACGATACGCGCTATATGCACGAGATTACACGCTCGCAAAATCAGACTACACAGGCCGCGTGACCATTCCTGTTCTGTGCGACGTTCCTGTTCTATGGGACAAGAAAAAGAAGACCACCGTCAGCGACGAATCGGCCGATATCATCCGGGTGCTGAATCATGCCTTCGATAACGGGGACGGCAACGCCGATCTCGATTTCTGGTCGCAAGCCAAGCGCGACGCCATCGAGGAGATCAACCAGCCGGTCTATGAGAACGTGAACAACGGCGTTTACCACACGGGCTTCGCGACCAAACAGGGAGCATATGACGAGGCAGTGAACGCGCTGTTCGACACGCTGGACATGCTTGAGAGCAAACTTGCCGATCAGCGTTATCTGGCGAGGAACTGACCGAAACCGATTGGCGTCTCTTCACGACGCAGGTGCGATTCAATCCAGTCTATCGCGGTCGCTTCAAGTGCAACCGCTAGATGCGCCGGCGGTTTCCGAACCTGTGGAACTACACGCTGGAGCTTTACCAGCACCCCGGCGTCGCCCAGACGGTGCGGCTCGACCACATCACGACCCATTATTATTGGAGCCACCCGGACCCGACCTGCATCGTGTCCAAGGGGCCCGAGGCCGATTACACGTAACCTCACAACCGGGGGTTTAGAGTGCGCCCTTGAGAGCCGCTTCGACCAGCACCAGGCGGTCGTTGCCCCAGAACGTCCGGTCCCCGACAAAGAAGGTCGGCACACCGAACGCGCCACGGCGCCGTGCATCGGCCACGTCCTGCGCGATGGCGCTCTCAATGGTTTCTCCGGCAAGATCTGACTCAAACGCTGCTGTATCGAGGCCCAGATCCCGTGCTTGGGCAAGCACCTCGTCGGTCCCGAACGCCTCGCGATCGTCGACGAAGATCAGGTGGAACAGGCGGTGGCACATGGCGACCGTCTGATCTTGGCGTCCGGCCGCATGCGCCGCCTGCGCAGGCAGATTGGCCGGATACTCCAGCCGCCCCACCGGCTCGCGGAACGCTACGCCATAGAACGCGGCCCAATCCTCGGCATCGCGTCGCCGGTAATCCCAGTCGTACTGCCCGGAAACCGGTTTGCCCGAAAACGGGTCGCTGCCGCCAGCGGCGATCAGGACACTGCTGTGGAGCGGGTGCCAGATCACTTCCGCGCCGGTGTCGCGCTCCAAGCGCGCAATCTGAGTCGCCGCGAGATAGGAATAACGACTTCCCAGACCGAAGTAGAAATCAACGATTTTGCCCATGCCGAACGCCTCCAGCGCAGAGTCTAGCGCAGAACGCGATGAAGCAGACTACTCCGCAGCCTGGGGTACCGGTGCGGGCCCGCCCTCCAGCGCCTGCATGACCAGCATGTGGAAGTGATGCACGGCATGTTCGCTGATATGGGTGCGGTCACGGTCGACGATGAAGCGACCACGGTCGTAGCCCCGCGACTTCAGCCCCTGATGCACGCTTTCACAGATGCCGATGTCCTCGGGCTGGAGCACGTCGACGATGTAGTCGACCGCAGCGACTCCCTGCTCGCTGAGCATGCCGTCAAGCGAATGCCAGTGGAGGTGCTCCAGACAGCTCTCTGGCCCGTTGGGTAGCATCTGGAGCGTCATCAGGTTGGGCTCGCCCGGCATGAGCCAGATCGTCAGGTTCGGCCAGACGAAATACCCGGCGTAGCCAAAATCGACATCGCCGGCTTCGAAGTCATAGGCCGAATTCTGGCTGGCGTGCGGTTTGTCGGAGGTCTGCGCAGACCAGTACTGGTGCGTCCTGTTGCGGTAGGTCGGCATGGCCACGAGATCGACGAACGCCGGATGCGACGGCTCGCAGTGGTAACATTCCTGGAAGTTGTCGATGACGACCTTCCAGTTGGATTTCAGGGTAAAGTCCCGCTTGCAGGCAAACTTGAGCTGACTCGCGCGCGGCATCCAGCGCAGGATGTCTTTCTCCAACCCGGCATACTGCTCAGCGAAAGGCTGCGCGTTTTCGTCCAGGTTGACGAAGATCATGCCCAGCATGGTGTCGACACGCACCTGCTTGAGGCCGAATTCCGATTTGTCGAACCCGTCCACGTTCTCGCAGCCCCGCGCGGTGCGCAGCGATCCATCGAAGTCATAGGCCCAGGCGTGATAGGGGCAGACCATGGTGAGCTTGAGCTTGCCCTCGCCCGAGAGAATGCGGTGCGCGCGATGCTGACAGACGTTGTAGAAACCGCACAGCGTGCCGTCGCGCCCGCGCACCAGGGCAATGCTTTCATCGACGATCTCGACGGTCTTGTAGCTACCCGGTTCGGCGACCTGGCTTTCGTGCCCGACGAACACCCAGGAGCGCGCGAAGATGGCATCGAGTTCTTCGGCATAGATCTTCGGGTCGGTGTAGTAGCGCGACGCCATGGTGTAGGACTTCGAGGGATTGTCGTGCAGGCCGCCGGGCAGCGGGCCATAGAGCTTTGCTGAATGCATCGCGGAATCTCCAAGGTGTTGGCAAAGTCTAGGATCGACGGTGATCAGCGACAATCGACATTGCTGTGGCCACTTCGTTACAAATTCTCAATATTTGAGAAATGGCAGATCGTCTCTTCTCCCTCAATGCCCTGCGCGCCTTTGAAGCCGTCTCGCGTCCACGGCTCTGTCGCGCAGGCCGTCGAGGAACTTAACGTGACCGCGGGCGCGGTGAGCCGCATGGTAAAATGTCTGGAGGAGGACTTGGGAATCCGGCTTCTGGAGCGCGAAGGCCGGGGTATCACACTCACCGACACTGCCGAAAGTTTGGCGACCCGACTCCAGGTCGGATTTCAGGAGTTGAAGGATGCTGTCAGTGGATTGCGTGGCGCCGGACTGGAACGCGCGCTGTCGGTGGGTATGGAACCGGTCTTCGCCTCGGGCTGCTGGTCTCCCGTCTGGACGAGTTCCGCAGGATCGCACCCACGATCGACGCCACGCGGACGGGGCCCGACGTCACCATCTATTAAGGCTTTGCCGACCGCCGACGGGCCCGACCAGATCAAGCTGATCGAGGAGCGCATCTTCGCGGTGTACAGCCCCCAAGCCCTGTCGCGCCACACGCTGCTCCATTACGAGGATGCGCCGGCATCCTGGCAATGGCCGTCCCGGCAGGAGTGGTTTCAGACTTTGGGGGTCAACGGCATCAATGCATCGCGCGGGCTGCGCATGGTCGCGGACCAGGCGATCATGGATGCGGCACGCAGCGGCTAGGAGGTCGCGCTTGCCAACACTCTCGATCGCCTGGGACGACCTCGAAAGCGGACGGCCAGTCCAACCGCACCCGGCAAGCATCGCGACCGATGCCGGTTATGTCCTGGCAACCAAGGCGGCTGACCGCGAACGCGCGGATATCGCGGCGTTCCGCGACTGGCTCGTCGCGGCAATCCAGCAGGCCTGACAGGACGGAAGGAGTCCGAGCTGATGGCCGGACCCCTGCCCGGTGCGTCTTGCGACCGTTCAGGAGCCCTTGCGGACTCTCACGTTCGTCAGAACCCTGTCTGGAATGTTCAGTTGTTGTCAGGGCGCGGGCCGGCACCGTGGCAGTAACGCGCCATGTCGGAAATCTGGCCACGATGAATGCCCAGATCGTTGAGTTGACCATCCGAAAGACCGGAGAGCTCACGTCGCATGGTCTTCATCTTCCAGCCGGTGCGCAGCTTGCGAAGGAGGTGGTTCATGGCGTTGTTCCTTTGACACCGTGGGTCCGGCAAGATGCACGACCCGTGGGCAACAAATGGAACGGAACGCGACATACGACCAACGGCATGGATGCAGAACACCCATGCCGAATTTGCATGGGTGTTCGCAATAGAGTTGTCACGATTGCCGGGGCGTCACCAGAGCGTCGACCGCTGTCACGCCGTGCTCACGCACCAGCTGCGGATTGACATCGAACTTGCCGATGAGATCGCCCTGGGCCGCGACCATGAAGGAAGCATTGGCCTCTTTGATTTCGGCCATAACGGCATGGTGTTCCAATCATACTTATCGGCAACCGAAAACAAAGATTCAATCTGTTACTGTTTCGTGAACAACATTTAATCGACAAAAATATATAAAATGAAATTAAAAACACAAAAAATTAGTTTAAATATAAATATATTGATATTATTTATTCTTGTATTCAAAATTGAAGATACAAGATATTTTTTCTCACCGATGTACCCAGCAGATCCTTCGGTCTTTTCACCGGTCTTGATCTTGTGGGCAAGGCGAGCGGCACGGGCCACTTCACTGTGGTCGACGGTCAAGGTGAGGTTGCCCAGCACGATGTAGGGCTTGTCCGTGCTCTCGTGCACGGCTTCGAGCGCCTGCGTCGAAGCAAGCAGGTTGGGACGATTCGAGACCATGTAGGTGGCAAAGGCGGCCACACCGACCTCGAGCGTATCGCCTAGGATGCGCGTGATCTTCGACGTGACCGCCAGACCGCCATCGCCTCAGGAGTCGACCGGATTCTCCGGCTCCAGGTCCGAATCGAGTACTTCAGTGAGAGCAGCGGCCGTCTCGGCACTGAACGCAGTCAGCGGCACGCCGAAATCGGCCGCCAGATCCGTGGTGAGCCGGCGTTCGCCGCCCGAGTCCGTCTGAATGCCGACCGACTGCGCGACGGGTGTCCGGCCACGGTAAATCATCTCCAGGGTGTCAATCAATTCGTCGAGCGTGCGTACGCCGATAACATTGTGACGCCGGAAGACGGCATCATAGACCCGGTCATCGCCAGCGGGCGCCCCGCTGTGAGAAAGCGCGAGTTCGCGCGCTTTTTCCGAACGCCCCAGTTTGAGTGCGATCACGGAAATGCCTCGGGCATCGGCGGCGTCCACCGCGCCAAGAAGCCGCTCGCCGTCCCTTATGGTTTCGAGAACCATGGCGATGGCTTAGATTTCCGGGCACGAGACCAGATAGTCTATGTAGTCGCCGACCCGGTCGCCAACTCGAATCCCATGGATACACCGATGCTGAAACGCATCTCGCGCAGATTGCCGCCCAACTCCGAGCAGGTGGTATCGCGTGGGAAAGCAGACCGACGGTGCCTGGAATTTCGAGGTTGGGCAGATCGGACATGGGGACGCGCACGTCGTTGACCGCGTTGAAGAAACCCATACAGTTGCTGCTGACCACGATCATCACGGCGCAATCGGGCATTTCGGCAACGGCTTCCAGAGAAGGGAAACACGCGCGCGCCTCGACCTCTTCATTACCTGGGTTCACCGCGACCAGCGTGCTGGCAAACCGTGGTCCCGCTGCATGACGGATCACGTTGTTGCCGATCACGCCAGCGCCCGTGGTGTGGCACCCACGATTGCTACGCCACGGGCGTCAGCAGCGCTTGCATCGCCTCGTTTGTTACCGTCATACCCGACATCCCGTTCGCCCGCTCACGCCACCGGGGCCATACGCGTGCTTTGCGCGTGAGACAAGTCCGATGTTCGATGCTCAGAAATGTATGCTGATCCGTGCGCGCACGGTGTGGAAATCGTTGTCGATGACCTCACGAAAATCACCCAAGGCACCCAAGATATAGGTATACATTTCCTCATGGTACCGAGTATAAATAATGGTACTCTATCCTCGCGGAGACGTCACGTGCGACCATCGCATCGACTCCGGCCCTGACGGCCTAGCCGTTGAAACCCTGCTCAAACGTCGAGGACGCCGTGTTGCCGCGATCCGTTATCGTCGCTGTGGCCTTGATGTCCGCATAGCTATCTCCTGCGGTGCCGTAGATAAGGAAACGGTCCAGCGAATAGCCCAACCACCGTCCCCTGAACGAAGCGGCGAAGTCGTACTCGGCGTTGACATTGAGCATTCCGGCACGCCGGCCGTTGGTGCTGACGATCGGGAAGGTTGCCGTATCCCAAGCGTTGTTGAGTTCGAGATTGCCTTCGATACCAAAGACGAAGTTGTTCCACTGGTAGAGCGCCCCGGTATGACCACCGACAGGGAGACCGTCCGGTTCGTCGGCGATCCGGAAAATCGGCGAGGAGTTGGAAGACTACAGTGTCGCTGATATCGCCGCGACCGTAACCGACCGTCAGGCCGGGATAGAGACCGATCCAGTCGTACACCGCACCCCGGCTGATTTCCGGCGAATCATCCGCGAACGCATGTGCCGTCAACACCAGGCAAGCCAAGGCCAAGAAAAACGAGCGTCTCATCAATAACCTCCTTAAGGGGGAATGAACCCATAGCACCGCGCCACAGCGTTCCTATCCCCGATAATCTGATCTAGAACGCTGCCATGAAGGTCATGATCGCATGACAGGAACTCTGCTTCTGATCGGCACTCCGATCGGCAACCTCTACGACATCTCCAGACGGGTCCTCGACACGCTGGGGTCGCTCGATGCGCTGGCCTGCGAGGACACGCGCCGCACGCGCAAGATCTTTGAGCATTTCGGGCTTTCGAGCCCGCACACGATCTTTTCCTGCAACGACCACAACGAGGATCGCGCCGTTTCCCGCATGGCCGGCCTGCTGCGCCAGGGACTGCGCGTAGGCTTGGCGACCGATGCCGGCATGCCCGGGATCAGCGATCCGGGCTTTCGCGCCGTAGAGATGGCCCAGAAAGAAGGGTTTGCCGTGGAAGTCGTGCCCGGTCCCACCGCCGTCGCCTCCGCCCTTGCGGTTTCCGGTCTTTCGGCTGCCAGCTACACCTTCAAGGGTTTCCCGCCGCGCAAATCCGGCAAACGGCGCAACTTCCTCAGCGCTGAGGCGGAGGCCGAACACACGCTGGTGCTTTTTGAATCTCCGCACCGGCTGGGTGCCCTGCTCGCCGATGCACTGGCCGTTCTGGGCGACCGGCGGGCGGCCGTGTGCATCGAACTCACCAAGATGTACGAGGAAACCGCGCGGGGCTGGCTTTCCGAGCTCAGCGAACGTTTCGCCCAAGAGGAACCCAAGGGCGAGGTCACGCTGGTGATCGCGGGCAACAACCGCAAGTTCATCCGCGAAACACCGGCCGATCCGGCATGAGGGTTCTCAAGACCCGACGCGGCGACCTCCAGCTTCCCGCTTTCCTGCCCGACGGAACGCGCGCGGTCGTCAAGGGGCTGGATGCCCGCGACCTCGCCCAGTGCGGCATCAGGGCCATGATGGTGAACAGCCTGCATCTGGCCACCCGTCCGGGGACCTCGACGGTGAAGGCGCTGGGCGGCGTGCACGCTTTCATGGGCTGGGACGGTGTCACGGCCTCCGATTCCGGCGGGTTCCAGGCTTGGTCGATGGCCGCCTCCGGTGCGGGCCTGGGAAGCGTAACAGACAAGGGCTTCGTCTACCGCCATGAAAAGAACGGCAAGAAACACCTTCTGACCCCCGAAAAGTGCATCCGGCGGCAGCTTGAGCTCGATACCGACATCGTGTTCTGTCTGGACCAATGCACCCATCCCGACGATCCCGCCGAGATCCAGCGCGAAAGCGTCGAGCGGACACTTGCCTGGGCGCGCCGCTGCCGGGACGAATTCACCGCCCGGGTGAGCGAACCCGGCGATGGCGACGGATCACAGCGCCCCCTGCTCTTTGCCGTCGTTCAGGGCGGCAGCGATGTCAAGCTGCGCCGACACTGTGTCGACGAACTCGCGGCCATGGGCTTCGACGGCTTCGGTTTCGGCGGCTGGCCGATCGGCGAAGACGGCAAGCTGACCGACATGGTCGCGCTCACCGCCGAGTGCCTGCCCTCGGATGCGCCCAAACATGCACTGGGCATTGGCAAACCGGACAATCTGGTCGCTGCATACCGTGCCGGATACCGCATGTTCGATTGCGCGCTGCCGACCCGAGATGCACGCAGAAATCGTTTGTTCATCACATCAGATAATCACAATACTAATTTGATATATAATGATTTTTATCAATCTCTTTACTTGAAAGATGAATGCTATTCGAGAGACAGCCAACCGCTCGATGCGCGCATCAATCCCGACGGTCCATCACGCGCCTATCTCCACCACCTCTTCAAGGTGAAGGACTCGCTCGCCGAACGGCTTGCGACACGCCAAAACCTCGCCTTTTACGCCTGGATGATCGATCGGCTTCAGCGGGAAGCTGACGATGGCTGAAGCGTTCGAGGACATCGCTGCCAGTCTGGCAGTATCGTCCAAATACCGGCATCTGGCCCCCGACGCGCTCAAACGCACGGCGATCTGGGCGCTGGAGCGCCACAAAAAGCCTGCCGATGCCCTGAAAGCTGCCAAACGCAAGCTCCACCAGGGTTTCGGCGCCTATCTGGATCCCGGCGCGCTCTCTGCCGTACACCATCTGCTTGATGAGGTCGATGAGGACACCGATCTTGGAGCACTGTCGGAGCGCATTCTCGCACTGCATCGCTCCAGTGCCGAACGGCTACCGCATCAAGAGACATTCTACCGGGCGATCTGGGCTGAAACCGGCCTGCCTGAGCATCTTCTGGACGTCGGGGCGGGCCTCAATCCGTTTGCACTTGCATCCATGGGCCTGCCCAAGGAAACCCGCTACACGGCCTTGGAGATCGATAGCCGCCTCGTCGACGCGGTAAACCGCTACTTTGTCTTGATTGGTCAGCACGGCGAAGCGATGTGGACCGATGTCTTGAGCGGCATCGACCCGGCGGGGGCAGACCTTGCCCTGGTACTCAAGACGCTGCCCTGTCTTGAACAGCAGGAGAGCGGCGCTTCCTTGGGCCTTTTGACTGCACTTGGCAGCGTCGCCACGCTTGTCGTCAGCTATCCCGTCCGTTCGCTGGGCGGGCGCGAAAAGGGCATGCGCTCGACCTATCGTGAGCAGATCACCACATTATCGGCACAAACCGGACGCACCATGACGGAACTGGCCATCGAGGACGAACTGTTTGTAGTGCTGCGGCACGTGGCAATGTGATGTTCGGCCCTCTTGGCGGCCCCCGACGGCGGTTGCATAATGCCGCCAATCATAAAAGAACCGTGCGGAGAACCACCGTGAAGCGTTTATTTGCAGCAATGATTGTTCTGGTGCCGGGACTTGCCTTTGCGGACCTCACGGGAAACCCGCTCGTCATGAACGGCGATACCCTGCAGTTCGGCGAACAGGAAGTCTCGCTCTATGGCGTGCATGCGCCGATGATCACCCAGACCTGCGGCGAAGCCGATGTCGTGTGGTCGTGCGGCTGGGATGCGGCGATGTATCTTGAAGAGGTGATCGGAGATTCCGAAGTCGTCTGCACCGATGTGAGAGAGGTCCATGAAGACCATGTTATGGCCCGCTGCTCGACCAACGGTGAAGATCTCGCAGGGATCATGATCGATGCGGGTCTGGCCGTCGCGGACGAGGAAATGGGCCAGGATTACGCGCCGCGCGCCATGACCGCCTCCAACGAAGGCGTGGGCATGTGGTCCGGCCCCTTCGTCGATCCCGTCACCTATGCCGAAAGCGGCGGCTGCTTCTGCTCGGCGCGCAAGAAATCAATGATGGATACGGCCAATCTACTGAAGTCTCTCAAGGAAGACAGCGAAGAAGGCCACGACCAAACCACGGACTAAGCGCAGAAAACGTGGTTGGGGGGCAATCAGGGTTTCAGTTCGCCGATAATCTCATCGCCGGGCCTGGCCCATTCCGCCTTCTTCTCACCGGACGCGCCGTAACCGCTCCAGACCTTGAAGCCTAGAAGCTGGCGCAGACGTGGCGATGCGTCGGTCAGCACGTGGGACTGCGTGCCCAAGGTGAAGTTCATCAGCGTGCGCATCTGCGGCGCGGCATAGAGGGTCGGCATGCCGTAACGGATTTCGTTGGACGTGTTGGCCCCTGCCGAATGCCAGGTGCGGCCTTCCCAGATGGCGATGGTCCCTGCCGGCCCTTCCGCGGCGATGCTGGGCACGACATGCGGTACGGACTGGTCGGGCTGCTTGCCGGTCGTGTGGCTGCCTGGAACCAGGCGCGTCGCGCCATTCGCCTCGGTGAAGTCGGAAACATAGAGCATGGTCTGCGTGACCATCGGCGCCGCGATGGGATAAGCGGCTTTTTTGAGAGGCCCCTGCACCGCGCTTTCGCGCGTGATCTCCCCTGCAGGCCTGCCGCGTTCACCGGGCATCACCGGCGGCGGCATCCACCACTGATCGGTGTGCAGCGCCATCGCGGGATTGCCCGGGCGCGTTAGATGCGCCGATGATTCGCTCAGCAGATATTCCGGTCCCAGCACGTGCTCGAGAATGGGCCGCACCAACGCGTGATCGATAGCCTCGCGGAACACCTCGCCCTTGTTGATCAGCATGATCACCCACTGGTTGGTGCTTTCAGCCGCGTTGACGTGATCGTCGTAGACCTCGTCGCCCAACATACGTTCGGCCTCGACCTGTTCGTGCAGGCGTTCGCGCAGCGCAGAGAGCTTGTCCTTGCCCACAGCATCGGCGATCAGGCAATAGCCCCAACGGTCCGTGTCGCGTTTGAGACGATCCATGTCCCGGGTCGGCCCGGGCAGGTCCGCCTCGTCCCAGAAGATATCGCGCTCGTCGTCCATGCCTGCACCGTCGATGTTGAAGCGACTGCAACTCTGTTGGCCGCACCGCCACCTGTCAACGTTGGTTACATGCGTTCGATCAGGACGGAGATGCCTTGGCCCACGCCGATGCACATGGTGCAGACGGCGTGGTCGGCACCGCGCCCACGCAGTTCGTAGGTTGCCGTCATGGCGAGCCTAGTGCCCGAAGCACCGAGCGGATGCCCGAACGCGATCGCGCCGCCGTTGGGATTGACGTGTTCGGCGTCATCGGGGAGCCCGAAATCGCGCGTCACGGCCAGGGCCTGCGCGGCAAAGGCTTCGTTAAGTTCGATGACATCGATAGCGGAAAGGTCCAGGCCCCTGCGCGCCAGCAGCTTGCGCGTGGAAGGTGCGGGTCCGATGCCCATGATACGGGGCAGCACGCCCGCCGTCGCCGCGCCAGTCACGCGTGCAAGCGGTTTGAGGCCGTATTTCTTCGCAGCAGCTTCGGAAGCCAGAAGGATGGCCCCGGCGCCATCGTTGATGCCCGATGCGTTGCCGGCTGTCACCGTACCGCCTTCGCGGAACGGCGCCTTCAGCGAAGCCAGATCGTCGGCGCTGGTTTCGCGGGGATGTTCATCGCGGTCGACCACCACAGGCCCGCCCCGGCGCTGGGGAATGGTGACGGGAATCAGCTCCCTATCCAGCCGCCCTTCCTTGATCGCGGCGGCGGCGCGCTGCTGGCTCCGGAACGCGAAGGCGTCCTGGTCCTCGCGGCTGATTTGGCGTTCTTCGGCCAGGTTCTCGGCCGTCTCGGGCATCTGGTCGACGCCGTATTGCTTCTTCATGGCGGGATTGACGAAACGCCAGCCGATCGTGGTGTCGTAGATCTCGGCGTTGCGAGAGAACGCGGTTGCGGCCTTGGGCATGACGAAGGGCGAGCGCGACATGCTCTCGACTCCGCCAGCAATGACGAGGTCCGCCTCGCCCATGCGGATCTGACGCGACGCCTGGCTCAGCGCCTCCAGGCCTGAGCCACACAGACGGTTGACCGTGACCCCTGACACGGACACCGGAAGTCCGGCCAGCAGGCTCGCCATGCGGGCGACATTGCGGTTGTCCTCGCCCGCACCATTGACATTGCCATAGACGACATCGTCGAGCGTTTCCCAGTCGACCGCGCTGTTGCGCTCCATCAGGGCAACCAGGGGCAGCGAAGCCAGATCGTCGGCGCGCACCGATGACAACGCGCCGCCGAACCGTCCGATGGGCGTTCTGATGGCATCGCAGATATAGGCTTCGCTCATGATGTGCTCCGGCTTGGACATAGGTGGTAGTTATCAGCCATGGAGGACAGGCAAACAAGAAAAGGGCAAAGCCATGAGCGCGCAGACAATCCTGGTGACCGGAGGTGCGCAGGGCATCGGTCGCGCCCTTGTCGAGGCCTGCCTCGACAAGGGCTGGATCACGGAGGCCGCCTGCTCCGTATCGAGGGCCCCAATCATGACGAAGCCAGAGTCCGCGATGCCGTCACAAAGACCATCGAAACGTTCGGCGGTCTCTCCGAGCTGGTCAACAACGCGGGCTTCAGCCGCAACATGCCTCTAGAGCAACTTTCCCTAGATGACTTGAGCGCGATGATCGTGACCAACCTGACCGGCAGTTTCCTGTGTGCGAAACATACCGCACCGCATCTGTGCAGGGCCAAGGGGGCGACCGTCAACCTGCTGGCATTGACCCGCGCCTTCATGTCCGAGCCTGACACGTAAGCCTATTCGGCCTCCAAGGGTGGTGTCTTCGGGCTGACCCACGCGCTAGCCGCCAGGCCCTAGCGCCCGATGTGAGGGTCAAATGCCATCAGCCCTGGCTGGATCGTCATCCAGGTCTGGCAGAAACCCTCCAGGCGTCAGGAACCGGAACTTTCAGCCCAAGACCACGGTCAGCACTGGTCTGGCCGGGTCGGCGCCCCGCCCGACATCGCCTTGATGGCGGTCTATCTGCTTTCTGAATAAGCGGGCTTCATCACCGGCGCCAACATGGTCATCGACGGCGGCATGACGCGGAAGATGATCTACACACATTGATTCGGATCAGGCTTGCGGGCTTTCCTCGATCATGACCTTGTTGCCGACAAACTGCTGCAGGAAGAGTGCTGCTTGGATGTGACCGGCAAAGGTCCAGTCGGCAATCGTATTGGTGTCGGCAAAGTCCGAGACCATGTGCGCCCGATAGGCGGTGACCAGCGGAAACGGCCAGAGCGGGTTGTCGGTTTCGGAGTCGGCCGCTCGCGACCGCCTCGGCCACAACCGTGATCCGCACCTAGTCGACGTCATCGGGCCACACCAGCCTGGCGGGCGAACGTTTTGCGGGCCGGAAGCGGTGGCACCCGCGGCCTATCCGAGACAGACGGCCACCAGATCGGCATCGCAGACCGGTTCGAGCGCAAAGACCAGATCCTCGGAGAGACTCATCGGCAGACCGGCCAGAGCCCACACGTCATCCCCTACATTCAGTCCGGCAACGACCATGGCAATATCCCCGTCCACGGCAGGAACGGTTTGCCACTATCCGCTTTCGGCATCGAAGGCATTGCGACGCAACCAGTTACGGCCCGCGCCGGCTGGGCATCCAGCCAATCGCCCGGGCCCCTCTGGTCCAGCAGAACCAGAGGGATGGCGCGGTCGCCGTTCTCGGCAAAAACCCGTCATGGTCATGGTTTCAGCCTTTCCTGTAGCGCTGTTCGATCAGTTCAAGCAGGCCGCGCACGGCCATAACCTCACCGCCCTTGGGGCGTCCGGGCCGGCCGGAGAGATTCCAGCCCATAATGTCGAAATGCGCCCAGGAAATACCCTCATCGACAAAACGCTCCAGGAAAAGTGCCGCGGTGATGGACCCTGCCCCCGGCCCGGAGCCGGAATTGTTGATCTCGGCCACGTCGCCTTCGATCATTTTGCGGTAGGCGGGCCACAGCGGCAGACGCCAGACATCGTCCTCGCTCACCTTGCCGTGCTCGGCGATGGAGACGGCGAGATCGTCGTCATTGCAGAAGAACGCCGGCAGATCCGGACCCAGCGCGACCCGCGCAGCACCGGTCAGCGTGGCAAGATCGATCAGCAGGTCCGGCGTTTCCGAACAGGCTTCAGCCAACGCATCGCACATGATGACGCGGCCTTCGGCATCGGTGTTGCCGATCTCGATGGTAATGCCCTTGCGCGTGGTAATGACGTCGAGCGGGCGGTAGGCATTGCCCGAAACGCTGTTCTCCACGGCCGGGACCAGCAGACGCAGGCGCACGGGCAGGTTGAGGCGCATGATCATTGAGGCCAACGCGATCGCGCTGGCGGCCCCGCCCATGTCCTTTTTCATCGTTTTCATGCCGGCGGCAGGCTTGAGGTCGAGACCGCCGGTGTCGAAACACACGCCCTTGCCGACCAGCGTGACCTTCGGCGCATCGGTATCGCCCCAGGTCATGTCGGCAAGACGCGGAGGGCGATGGCTCGCACGCCCGACCGCATGGATCGCTGGAAAGTTCTGGTCCAGCAGTTCCCCGCCTTCAATCACGTGCAACTCCGCGCCAGCCGGTTCGGCGATCTGCGCCACGGCCTCGACCAGTTGTTGAGGCCCCATGTCCTCGGCGGGCGTGTTGATCAGATCGCGGCCCAGCCACACGCTTTCGGCAATCACCTGAACGCGCTCCATGTTGGCTTCGGGCGGCGCAATCAGGCGGGCAGGCTCCTTGCCGTTCTCGCGATAGCGGTCGAAGCGGTAACTGCCCAACGCCCAGCCCAGAGCGAGCCTCGTCGCGGCCAATACATCGAACTTGCCTTCCAGTCTGGCAACCGAACCTGCCGGAAGCGCAGTGGGGAGATCCCCCAGGGAAAACAGGCTTGCGGGATTGGTCGTCGCGACGAGCACGGTTGCGATGCGTCCGTTCTCGTCGGGGATGGTGAGGTAGCGCGCGGGCGAGGCCTCGAAATCGTGCTCCTTGACCCACCGCACCTGCTGGCCCGACGCCCGGCTCATCCAGTCGTCGAGACCCTCACGCGTCACGGGCGTGACAACAATCGCATCCTCCGCCGCATCGGTGGCATCGACTAAACAATCCATGGTGGCTCCAGAACTTTGGTGGCGAGAGACTAGCCCGGAATTCTCGCCACTGCGATGGCCTACGCGCCTCATTCCCGCCGACAGAGCAGGAAAAACGCGCAGTGCGATGCTCATCCATCGGACAAAGGAAAATTCGATCCGCCATGGCGCGTCATTAATCTATCTTCGCACCGAACAATCGCGTGATATCGCGCCCACCATAGGCGATGCTCAGGATCGAATACGTATCGTCGGTGACGCGAAAGGCGATCAGTACGCGTTTACGGAACCCGATTGTTCTGATCCCTGGCAGCAAATCATCGCGCGGTGTGCCTCGCAACGGAAATTCTCAGGCGAAGCTTTCGCAATAGTCCATGATCGAGCCGACATAGCGCTCCGCAACGCGAGGCCTCGCAGCTTTGCAGATCATATCGTAGAGTGTAGCAAGCTCTTTGTCGGCTTGCGGCGAATAGACGACCCTCCGCAAATTCACGCAGATTTCGACTCAGGCCGGTAGCGGCGTTCCATGCGTGCCCGAACCTCTTGGGACGTCAGTCCGCTCTCGGGATTTTCGTCCAACACCATGGCGGCCAGGACGCCTCCTCACGCAACCACCGTTCGATCTCTTGGTCTTCTTTCATCATCCAGGTCAGACCATCCTGAATCATATCGTTTTCATCGACGTACTCTCCGCTGGCGACTTTGCGGTCGATCAGAGCAGCCAATGTCCTCCGGGATCGTGACGTTGATTTGCCTGGATGCACCCACGTGACGTTCCTCAGTGTTTTCCATTTCGAGGACTTCTTCATAACGCAGGCACGACTTTCACGACATCACCAAGTGTTCCAGCGGAAAGGCGGTCGAATACTTGACTTGTTTCAGGGCGAAGCTCAACCGGATGCTCGAGACGCCCGGCGCCTTGGAGAGGTGGTCCAGGACGAAGCTGCGATAGGCTTTGAGATCGGGCACCAAGATGCGCAGCAGGTGATAGTCGTGGTCGCCGGTCATCAGGTAGCACTCGACGACTTCCGGGCGCACGCGGATGTGGTATTCGAAAGCGTCGAGCACTGCTACCACCTGACGCTCCAGCGAGATCTGGGCAAAGACGCTCACCCCCAAACCCACCGCAGTGGACTCTAGCAGCGCGGCGTACTGTCGGATGACGCCGGAGCGTTCCAATTTCCGCACACGCCGCAGACAGGGTGAGAGGCCGACGGCCTCGGCCAGTTCGACATTGCGGCGCCCCTCCTCCTGAAGATGTTCCAGAATATTGCGGTCGAAACGATCCATAGCGTGATCCTGCGTAAATGCTGTAGATCAAGGCAAACGCCGCAACGACATGGCGAACGCCCTGCGCTATTCTGGCGCTTCAGAGACGATGAGGCCGCCATGTCCGTCATGCCAATCCGCGCCGGTATTTCCACGCCCGATGGCTCCATTCTGGATGCCGAAGACCTCGCTTGCCTGAACGCCCTGCAGAGGAAGGTCCTGTGGCTGGCAAGCTGGACGATTCACCACACAAACCACGTGCGCGAGAGCCGCGACGGCCTGAAGGTCGGCGGCCATCAGGCTTCCTGCGCGTCCATTACGCAGATCATGACGGCACTCTATTTCCACACCCTGCGGCCCCAGGACCGCGTGGCGGTGAAGCCGCACGCCAGTCCCGTCTTCCATGCCATCCAGTATCTCCTGGGCCGTCAGGACCGCGAGCAACTTGAGAAATTCCGTGCACTGGGCGGGGCGCAGTCCTATCCCTCGCGCACCAAGGACAAGGACGATGTCGATTTCTCCACCGGCTCGGTCGGGCTGGGCGTGGCGACCACGGCCTTTGCCGCGCTGATCCAGGATTATCTCAAGCTGAAAGACATGCTGCCCGCCGACCAGAAGCCCGGCCGCATGGTCGCCCTAGTGGGAGATGCCGAGCTCGACGAAGGCAACGTCTGGGAAGCGCTGCTGGAAAGCTGGAAGCACAACATCGGCAACGTCTGGTGGGTCGTCGACTACAACCGCCAGAGCCTCGATAGCGTGGTTTCCGACCGTCTCTTCCAGCGCATCCAGGGCTTCTTCGATGCCGTGGGCTGGGAAGTCGTCACGGTGAAGTACGGCAAGCTGCTGGAAGACGCCTTCGAAAAACCCGGCGGTAAAGCCCTGCGGACCTGGATCGACGAGTGCCCCAACGAGCTCTATTCGGCACTCTGTTTCAAGGGCGGGGCGTCCTGGCGCGAACATCTCAACCGCGACTTCAAGAAGGGCAGCGCGACGCGCAAGCTGATCGATGCCTGCGACGACGAGGTACTCCACAGCCTGATGACCAACCTGGCGGGCCACGATCTTGAAAGCCTGGTCGAGGCGTTCGACGATGCCGCCGCGGCCGACGACGACCGCCCGCGGTGTTTCATCTGCTACACGATCAAGGGCTACGGCCTTCCCTTCGCAGGCCACAAGGACAACCATGCCGGTCTGATGAACAAGACCCAGATGACCGGCTTCCAAGACGCCATGGGCATTGCCGAGGGCGACGAGTGGGAACCCTTCGCCGGGCTGGATGTCGAACGCGTCGCGCTGAAGAAATTTCTTTCGGATGTTCCCTTTGCGCAGGAATACCCGCGCCGCCGCCAGGCGCCTGCCGTGGCAGTGCCCGAGACGCTCTCGTTCAAGAGCGAGGCGCGCATCTCGACCCAGCAGGCCTTCGGCAACATCCTCAACGACATCGCGCGCAGCGATGCCGAACTTGCCGATCATATCGTCACGACCTCACCCGACGTCGCGGTCTCGACCAACCTGGGGCCCTGGATCAACCGGCGCGGCCTCTTCGACCGGCGCGAACACGTCGACATTTTCCACGAGGAGAAGGTCATCTCGGCCCAGTCATGGGATGTCAGCCAAGGCGGCCAGCACATCGAGCTCGGTATCGCCGAGAACAACCTCTTCCTCATGCTCGCCGCCATGGGGCTTTCGCACAGCCTGTTCGGCGCGCGTCTTCTCCCTATCGGTACGCTCTACGACCCCTTCATCAGCCGCGGTCTCGATGCGCTGAACTACGCCTGCTACCAGGACAGCCGCTTCATGCTCGCAGCCACACCCGCCGGTGTGACGCTGGCCCCCGAGGGCGGCGCGCATCAGTCGATCTACACGCCGCTCATCGGCCTGGGCCAGCCCGGCCTTTCGAGCTTCGAACCCGGACAGGCCGACGAGCTCGCCACAATCATACGCTGGGGTTTCGAGCACATGCAGGCCAAAAAGGGCGGATCGGTCTATCTGCGTCTCTCCACCCGTCCCATCGAACAGATCGAGCGGGAGATCACCCCTGCCCTGCGCGACGACATCCTGGCGGGCGGCTACTGGCTTGAGGAGCCTGGAGTCCAAACGGAGATCGCCATCGTGACCATGGGTGCGATGCTGCCCGAAGCGCGTGCCGCCCATGCCGCGCTCAGCGAGGACATGGAGAACGTCGGCCTGTTGATCGTGACTTCCGCCGATCACCTGATGGAAAGCTGGCATCAGGCGCGCCGCTACCGGCGCGCCGGACAGGAAGCCGGGACCAGCCATGTCGAATCGCTGCTCTCGCAGCTGCCGATCCACGCCGGACTGGTCACGGTGCTGGACGGTCATCCCGCAACTCTCTCTTGGATGGCGGGCGTGGGGCGCCACCGCATCCAGTCGCTGGGTGTGGAAGACTTCGGGCGCAGCGCCGATATTCCCGACATCCACCGGGTCCACGAGATCGACGCCGAAGCGATCGTCGCCGCCGCCGCCAGGCTCTGCCTGACCGGCTGACCGCGTCCTAATTGGCTTTGTCGGCAAGCTTCGCGCCGCCGCCATGGGTCTGGGGTGTGCGCATCCCGAGCAACTTATCCTGCAACCTGTGTTTTCAGAATCTGCGCGGTGTCGCCACCGATTGGTGAACATGCGCACGTCGCGGTACATGCGCTCCGACGGTTCTTGCGCGCCATAACCGCGCGCGCCGAACATCTGCAAGGCATCGCTCACGACCTCAATCACCGAATTCGGAGGCAAACATCTTGGCCCGCGCCGCATAGATCATGCCCGGAAAACCTTCGGGTCCCAGCCTGCGGGAGGCTTCGTGCAGAAGCAAGCGCGAGCCGTGGACCTTCGCGTCCATCTCGGCCAGCGTCCACTGCAGTCCCTGAAACTCCGCGATGGACCGCACGAACTGCTCGCGCTCCTTCACGTAGCGGATGGCGTGGCCCAAGGCGCCCGCGGCAACACCCATGGCGATCGTGCCCGCGCTCACCCTTTGGCTGTTGTAAGCCGTCATCAGACCGGCAAAGCCGCGTTCCAAGCCCGAAGGCGGTTTGAGCACCATGGCTTCGTCGACCTCAATATCGGTAAACCTAAGCTCGGCCTCGGGCATGCCGCACAGGCTCATGGTGCGTTCGCGCCGCACTTGGGATCGCGGTGCAGGATGAAACCGCCGATGCCGACATCGGACCCGGCTTCGTCCTGCGCGTGGTCGTCGTCATCTTGGTCGCAGCTCTGCCCGCATCCGGCTCGGTGATGCAGATGACGGATTTGCCACCGGCAAGCACGATATCAGCGCAGAGCGCCTTCTGCTCTTCGATACCGTAAGCCACCACGGCGCTGATCCCGCCCATGTTGGCCTTGATCACGATGCGGGCCGCGGGTCTTGGCTGTCTCCTCGACCACGAGCACCACATCGTGAAACGACGCATCCTGTCTGCCGTACCGCGAGGGGATGCTCATGCCCATCAGACCGGCATTGACGAGGTCAACGACGTTGGGCCAGCAGTATTCCCGACTCTCGTCCCACTGTGGCGTGCGCTCGGCGAACACAAGGGCTAGCGCTTTGGCGACCGCGACGTGGCGATTGTGCAGGGTCTCTTCCATCATGGCCCAAGTCCCCCTTTCGGACGGCCAAGAGCAACGACTGGCGGTCCGCGCAACTTCAGTCTGGGGGAGTTGCCGTGCCGTCCCGATCTGGTGGACACTCACGCGCGAACCACAGGAGAGACTGTCATGGCAAAATCCGATCTTCACTACATCAGCGCGGTCGAGGCGCTGGACCTCTTCAAGAAAAAGAAGCTCTCGCCCGTCGAGCTGATGGACGCCGTGATCGATCGCGCCGAAGCGGTGATGCCGGAGATCAACAGCTTCAGCCAGACGTTCTATGACGAGGCCCGCGACAAGGCGAAAAAGGCCGAAGCCAAATACGCCAAGGGCGCGCGCACCCGTGCGCTGGAAGGTCTGCCGCTCGCCGTGAAGGACGAAGAGACCATCAAGGGCCTGCCCGCATCATCGGGTTCGCTCCCATTCAAGGACAACATCGGTGCAGAGACGACCTATATCGTCGAGCGCTGTTTCAACGCCGGCGGCATCATGCACGCGCGCACGACGACGCCGGAATTCTCCTGTGCCGGCATAACCCACACGAAACTCTGGGGCGTGACGCGCAACCCCTGGAACCTGAAATACACACCGGGCGGCAGCTCGGGCGGCACCGGCGCCACGCTGGCCGCCGGAGCGGCGACCATCGCCACGGGCTCGGACATCGGCGGGTCGATCCGCATTCCCGCCTCGCAGTCGGGCGTGGTCGGCTTCAAGCCGCCCTATGGCCGCAACCCCCAGGGCCACATCTTCAACCTCGACTTCTACTGCCATTCTGGGCCGATGGCGCGCACGGTGCGCGACGTCGCACTGCTGCAGAACGTCATGAGCGGTCCCCACCCCCGGGATATCGCCACCGTCAAACCGAAAGTGCGCATCCCGCTCGACTACGAATCCGTCAAGGGCATGAAGATCGCCTATTCCATGGATCTGGGTTTCTACGAGGTCGATAAGGATGTCGTGAAGAACACCAAAGCCGCGCTAAAGAAACTGAAAGACGCCGGCGCCACCGTCGAGGAGGTCGATCTGGGCTGGACGCCGAGGGTGATGACCGCGGCCGTGAACTATCTGGGCCACCTGTTCGGCGGCGTGATCGGTCAGGTGCTCCGGCGTCACCGCTACGAGATGATGCCCTATGCGGTCGAGATTGCCGAGATGGGAGCCAAGACCACAGCGGCCGATTTCATCGAGAGCCTCAATATCGCCGGCGAGATGTACGACACCCTGGGTCCGATCCTGCAGAAGTGCGACGTTCTGATCTGCCCGACCAACGCGACCGCCGCGATTCCCGCCGATCTCGATTCCACGCGCGACAAGGTCGAGATCAACGGCGTCGAGGTCGACCCGTTCCTGGGCTGGGCTATGACGCCGCCGTTCAACATCATGTCGCGCTGTCCCGTGCTCTCCGTCCCCTCGGGCCGCGACCGCAACGGCATGCCCACGGGCATTCAGATCGTCGGCCCGACCTATGAGGACGCCACCGTGTTTCGCATCGGCGGCGCCGTGGAAGCCGCCGATCCCTGGTACACGAAGGCGGCGCATCGACCGAAGATCTAATGGAGAACAGCAAGCCCGAACCGTCTTGAAGCCCAGTTGCATCGTCCAGATCGCGGAGTTCCATTGAAAGCTGGCATCGCACCGGTTATCGACCGGTTTCCCGATTTCCGCGTTGCGGTGGTGATCACTGAAAATCTCGCCCTACCGGAGGCTTTGCCTTCGGCGCCAGAGGACGAGATCAACGCCATCGGGGCTGAGGCCGCTTCGCATTTCGCCGATACCGGAATGGGAGACATTCCCAGCGTGGCGGTCTGGCGCAAAGCCTATCGTGTGTTCGGGATCAAGAAGACCAGCTGCCGCTGCTCGGTTGAACGCTGACCCGCAAGGCCGTGCGCGATGGCCAGCTGGCGCGGATCAACCCGTTTGTCGATGCCTACAACGCCGTGTCGCTTAAGCGCGTGTTTCGCTTGGGTGCTGACGATCCCGACTATATTGCTGGCGACATCTGCTTTTGCGAGTCGCGTGGAGGCGACACGTTGTACACCCTAGGTCAGGAACCGCGCGAAAATGATCCGCCCAAGCAGGGTGAGATCGTCTATGCCGACGACGAGAAGGTGCTTTGCCGACGCTGGAACTGGTATCAAGACGCCCGCAGCCCGGTCACGACCCAGACAAACCGCGCCGTGGTGACGATCCAAAGTCTTGAACCCGTTGATCTCCAAGCGGTAATCGACGTTCTCTCACGTCTATTGACCGACTATTTTGCGGCCAAGGCGGTGTCGTCGCCGCCTGCCCCAACCAGACGCTCGACGTCTAGGACGGGTCTAGGCTGCGCAAGAAATCCTGTGGTCGCCTGGAGCCCGGTCAACGGCGTCGCCGATGGTCTTTTCCCGCGCGTCAGCGCGCCGCGGCGATATCGCGACCAGCGAACGAGCGTCCGCGCACCGTCTCTTGAGTCTTGAAAATGCCGACCTGACCAAGGTCGCCGGGAATGCGGACGGGAGCGGCCTCCATACGAGGGGTCCAACTGGTGTCTCCCCGCACCATGCAGCCGTGATACCAATCGAGATCGGAAATACCCAAGATCGGCCAGCAATCAGCAGCCTTGTAGCTGTTCAGCATCAGCAGGCGCGGACGATCGCCGGTGTTGGGACGGCTGCCGTGTAGTGCGCGCACATGGTGCAGCGTGATTGACCCCGCACGGCCCGCCAGAGCCACGGCCTGACTGTTGTCGAGCCCAGCAGAGTGGATGTCGGCAGCACCAGTGAACGTGCCGTTCTCCTCATGCTGCAAAATCGGTCCCCTGTGTGATTCAGGAATCACCATCAGCGGACCGTTGTTCTCGTCGCAATCGTCGAGATAAATCCCGACAGCCACCATGTCACCGTTGGTGTGCGGATAGAATGCCCAATCCTGATGCCACTCTATCGCGGCATCGTTGCCGCCCGGCTCCTTGATGTTGAGCTTGCCATGATCGAAACGCAGATTCGGACCCAGGAGGCTCTCAACGACATCCAAAATGCCGCTGTGATGACGCAGGGCTTCAAAGGCTCGATGATGTTTTTCGGGATCGGCAACGCGGCGAAGCTGTGGGGTTTCGGCGTTGTGGCCCACGCCCAGAACAAATTTCGCATCCGACCGAGTCGCCTTGCGCGACTTGTCAATCAAATCCCGGATCGCGGCCTGCATTACGGACACCTCGTCTGCCGTCAGGACGTTTTCAACGAGGAGATAACCATTGTCGGAATAAGACTGAACTTGTCTTTTGCTTAGCATCTCTGCCTCCGTCAAGGTCGAGAATAGTTGCGCCTGCCGCATACATAAGGCAACTGAAATCCAACAACAGAATTTCACAACAATCCGAACACCAAGCAGCATAAAATCCGCCCGGGCTGGAGATGCTGGACACAACGGATGTGCCGCAGCGATGATTCAGAATTGGGGCAGAAAATCAAAAGGAACCTTGTGTTGCGGAGGATCCGGCACGAGAGTTGCGCTTATTCCCAAGCTCTATGAGAAGAACTCAATGCGCAGTTCCGTGTATGTTCCCTGTCTTGTCATGCTGGCCTTCGCTTCGCTGTTGCAAACCGCAATGGCCGAAGGCGATGCCGAGCGTGGCGTTTATCTTGCCGCGCTCAGCGATTGCGGCGGCGGCCACACGCCGGGCGCCTTGACACCGGAATCGGACTTCAGCCGCAACCTTGCCGGCAACTACATCGGCTATGAGATTCCGGGCCTGGGGATTTTCTTTCCGCCCAACCTGACCAATCATCCCGAAAACGGTTTGGGCACATGGAGCGATGCCGAGATCGTCTATGTCATCCGTAAAGGCGTGCGTCCCGATGGTCGGAACTGTCTCCCGCGATGCCCTGGCGCTCTTACGTCGCCTAGACCGACGAAGATGTTGCCGACCTTGTGGCTTATCTGCGTTCCCTGCCAGTCGTCGACAATCCCAATGTGGGCTTTGATGGTCCCGGCGAAGTACCGCCCGCGCCCTACCTGGATTACGTCTTTCCGCCCGAATTGAGCGATACCCTACATTTCCTGAGTTGGAGAAGCGCTGGCGCGAACATCGCGTCGGCCCTTTCGTCTCGTTGGCTGGTGGCGGCAGTCTCAGGGCGTGGTTTCGGCCCAGCAGGCGACAATCGTTGCACACGCACGGCCGCAAGGCCGCGACCGTTTTGGGGCCCATCACACCGTCCATGGATTCAGTGTTAGTACCCTAAGACGCGGGGTCGCTCAGCACGGTGAGGCAGGCGGCATTCAGCTTTCGCGCCACTTCGATCATTGCTTCGGTCACCGCCGAACAGAAACCCTATCCCTGCGCAGCCCGCGCCACGACAACAGGTGCGAGTGCCAGGACAAATGGCTGTTTCGCGGCATCAGTCCGAATCATGGGGCTGCATCGTAGATCGCCCGGCCATCTTCGATAGTTTCGGCCACCCGAATATCCCGGCAGCAGCTCATCCCACCGGCACGGCCTGCGCCAGCGCTGCGGCCTTCTTGATAACGTCGTTCTGATGGGCATAAAGCTGATGCCCGCCGGTTTCATCGACGATTTCCGCGAACGGATCTTCGATCGTGGATGTGATGCCCGAAAGCTCCTCCATCACGACCAAGCCGCAATAAGGAACATAGGCCGCCGAATAGCCGCCCTCGTGACTGAGGATGAGTTTGCCGCCCGTGAGTTCATCGGCAAGATCCATCATGATCCGCGTCATTTTTCGATAGGTCGCGCTGGTCACCATCATGCGGCCCAAGGGATCGTAAATCGAACCGTCGAAGCCCGAGGCGATGAAGATCATATCGGGCTTGAACCGGCGCAGCGCCGGCGCGACGACCCTTTCGAAGGTCGTGATATAACCCTCGCGCCCGGTGCCCGGCGGCAAGGGAACATTGATGTTGGCCCCCTTCCCCTTGCCTTCCCCGGTCTGATCGATATGACCGGAATCCAGCGGATACCAGTTGTCCTGATGGATGGAGATCGTGAGCACGTCGGGATCTTCATAGAAAATGCGCTGCGTTCCGTTGCCATGATGGACATCCCAGTCGACGACCGCCGCTCTTTTGATACCGCGCGCGTGGCGCGCGTGATGGACGGCGATGCCGATGTTGCCGAACAGGCAGAAACCCCGGCCGATATCCGGTTCGGCGTGGTGTCCCGGCGGACGGACCAACGCATAACCGTTGTCGATCGTTCCCGCCATCGCAGCGTCGACCATGGCGATCGGTCCGCCGGCCGAGAGTGCGGCGATCTCGTAACTTCCGTGACCGAAGGACGTTGCCTCGCCGGCATTGCCACCGCGTTCGGCCGAAAGCGCCTTGATCCGGTCATGGTACCCGCGCGTATGGACCCGTAGGATTTCCTCTTCGGTGGCCGCGCGGGGCTTCACATCGATCAACTGGTCGAGAATGCCGGCAACATCCATCAGATTACGTAGGCGCCGCTTGGTCTCCGCATTTTCGCCGTGTTCACCGGGCTGCACCTTCAATCCGGCAGGATACCACAGGGCAGCATGGCCGGTGTCATGCCACATGTAAAGCTCGTGAAAGAGAAATCCTGTCTTCCTGGCCATCCTGTCCCCATCCAGTGTTTCGCCGATGGTCGGCGATGGCGCAGGCTCTGGCAAGGACTATGGGTCTTGTCAGGCCCAAGGGATCACGTTGTCGGCCGACGGCTTGCACGCCAGATAGGCTTCGGCCATCTCGCAAGTTTCGACCGGGAACGAGCCCCGGTGGTCCTGCGCTAGCGTCGTGTCGGGATGGCTGCCGAACCACGCCATCATCGCGATACGGCGCATCATGATAAGGCTCGCAACCGCGGCGAGATCGGCGTTGCCGAGCGTGCGGTGCCGGGCATAACCGTCGAACCAGGCCTCGACCAGCGACATGGTCGCATCGATGTTGTCGATCAGCGTCAGGGCGGTGGCGAGGTCATAAAGAAGCCATCCCGTCCCGCAGTCGTCGAAATCGATGACACGCGTGCTGTCGTCGACGAGAAGCAGATTGGCCAGACGCAGGTCGCAGTGGGCGAGCCCGAAACGTTCCGGCTCGCGTCCGTAACGGTCGAGACATTCTACCATGCCGCGCTCCAACCGCTCGAACTGCGCAATGTGGGCGGGGTCGGCGACCGGCCCGTCTCGCCAGTTGCCCCAGTTGGGATTGGACCCTACGACGTGTTCGTGGTCCCAGACCAGACGCTCGAAATAGGACGGACGCCGCCAGCCGATGGCGTGCAGGTGAAGCCGTGCGCTGACCTCACCCAGCTTGCGGAACGGTTCGATCAGATCGTGATCTTCAGAAGGCTCGACGCCGTCGATGAATTCGAACAGCACCATCTGACGCTTCACGGGCAGGCCCTCGACGATGCCCTCCTGAATCTCCTCGCCGTCACGGCCGGCGATTGCCTGGGGCGTGATGATCCCGGCGTCGTCCTGCAGCGCATGCAGCCAGTCGAGCTCGGTCTGGATGCCGTTGAGCGTATGGTAGTCCTCACGGTGGACCCGCAGCACGGTTTTCCCGCCGTCGGGAGCATTGAGCCGATAGGTCGCGTTCTCCGACACGTTCATCAGCGTCGCGGTGGTGCCTTCGGGCAGTTCCCAGAGCGGCAGCGACCGTTCCACCAGGCGCTGGAGATGCGCCAGCATCGTCTCGAAGTCCATTTCCTATCCCGCCGCTGTCGGCCGCCAACACGGCGCTTATGCCTCAACCACACGCCGTCGCCAAGGCCGCCGCATCGATGCTGGGATTCCCTATCCTTCTCATCGACGGAGCCGCGTGGCGGGTAGTCGAGGGTGACGTCTATGTCGGCGAGCCGTTCGGGCGTGTGATGAGGGAACGGCAGATTTATGGACTCGCGCATGACCGCTATCTCGTCCATGGTGGCATGGTTGTCCTCGTCGTTCAGCCCTTTGTCCCAGCCGACGTAGAGCGTCCGAGACGGCAGAGCGAATTGTGTTCCCAAGGCCATCACGATTTCCTTGATGCGCAGAAACACGTCCTCGCGAATCGCAAAGAAGTCGTTCCAGTCGTCAGTCGTGACATAAGCCATGAGGTCGATATCAAGAGAGGATTCGCCGTAGCCCGCGAACCGCTGGCCGCGATCATGGGTGGGCATGGAGCATCTAACGGATGCTGACCAGAACGTGGCACAACTGATCGTCCCGGGTTTCATAGCGCAGCCGCAGCGTCGCCTTGATTAGCATTGTGTCGCACTTCGACCAGTTAACCAGCCCCATGTTCGCGAATTCGGCGTTGGGAATGGCAGATAAGCGTGCGGTCCAGCGCACGTATCCTGACCGAGCGCACGCCAGTTTCTCGACCGTGCCCGTGGTGTCGCCGAAGCTGTCGAAGTCCCCTTCGCGGGTCGGCTTATCGGTGAAAAGAATGATCCCGTTGATGAGGTTTTCCATCGTAGGGCGCATGGCCAGCGCGACCGCCCAGACCGCCGACCCCAAATCCGCCCAGAAGCGGGATAGCGTCCACACCCAGATCGAACATGCCGGTGAGGATGGCGACGGTGACCAGCATGATTGCGGCCAAACCGGCAAGAACGTGCACTAGGCTCGCGTTGACCCCGTCCTTCGACAATTTCGTCGTGTTGAGCGCCGTGGTTACCAACGCCATGCAAATCCGCCAGGTCCAGCCAGCCAACAGCAGAACGAGAACACGCCCGGTTACGAGGACAATTGCGAGATCATCGCCGGTCAGGTTGATACCTTCATCGACGAAGTCGGCTGCAAGATCGACCACGACCACAGTGGCAACCGGGCCAAGCACCAGAATCCAACTTCCCGCCACCGGACCAACACGCTTTGCGGCAAACGACGTGGCGCGGAAAGAAGCGTAACAGGCCAGCCATGCCACCAACACGCTCAGAAACAAACTAAGCCACTGCCAGCGAGTCTGTTCAAGATGGGTTCCATCAGACCATCGGGCAACGCGGTAACGACTCGTCCCAGAAAGTTGCCGCTAGGCACGAACTTTCCTGGTGTCGCGATGTAAGCCTCATGGAATCCCGGCGACGACTCGATCGACCGGTATTCCCAAACGCCGCGTAGCCCCGGTGAACCGCGATAGGGCAAGTCCTTCAAGTACCTCTTAAGTCTAGGTCAGACTGGCAACGGATTCTTCGTTGAAGAGAAGTTCCCCGGCTCGCTTGTCTTTCAGAAGCTGCTCCATTTCGATCGAAAGATCGGGCAGAAGTCAGCGAAACGGAATGCCTAGGATGGCTTAGGCCGCCACCATGCTGCTGTCGGGCATAGATTTGATGGGCGGCAAAATGACGCGGTCCAGAATTTCCTTAAGGAGCAGCGTGCAGCCTCGATCGCCTTATCGTCGCGGTGCGCCTCGGGCACGTGTCGAAGGCCATGCTGGCGCGCAACATCAGATCGTGTGCTCTCTCGTTTGCTTCCCGTGCTTGGCCAGCGTTATCCTGGGCGGAGAGGCACTGAGAGCCTCCTCGGTCTGTATCGCAATCCAGTAGGCTTCGTTGACACTCAGCAGAAACTCCTCACGCGTCGAACGCGTGCTGGAGGCATCGATCCCGGTGAGGCGTTCGTTGAGCTCGCGCAGAAGCACCACGTCATGCCCCCGCGAGACCAGCCATTCTTCAAGAAGCGGTTGGGCGTTCGGCTTAAAGGGCAGTTCCCTGACCTGACGTTAATAGAGGTCGCTCGCCCGCGCGCCCTCAATCGCAAGACCGATACGGATGCGCGTGCCGGGCATCGTCCAGACGTCGATATCGTCTTCGGCGACCTCCGTGCCTCCCGGTACGTCATCCAACGCCGGGAGATCGATCCGGTCGAGGATCTCGCGCAGCATCAGAATGCGCCGGATCTGCTCCAGGGCCGAGTTGCCATAAGGCGTGAAGCTGAAATCCATGGTCTCCTGGAGACCGCGCAGCGCGACATAGACGTCGTCGGGGCGCCAAGCCTCGATCAACTTGGCCGGAGAGCTCCAGAAAGCTCAACAGGGTGTCGCGCGGGCCTGAGGTTTCTGGCCAAGACCGACACCGCTGGACGTTCCCGTGGCAAGTTGTCCGACGTCGGCGCTGATGGGACGGGTTGAGGGTTTTGCATGACGGAGAATTTCCGTCTCATCGTAGAGACCCCTGGTGGAACGAGGATGAGACAGGAATCCATGCCGACGAAAGGACGAAAGGTGGCGCCGAACAGGCCGTTCGGGACATCCGGCGCAGGACGCGCAAGCAGTATTCGACTGAAGAGAAGATTCGCATCGCCCTGAAGGGACTGCGTGGCGAGGCGCGCCGTCTCGAGGAAGCGCCGGCCGAGCAGATGCCGGTGAGCTGGCTGCTCAAAAAGCATGATCGGGGATGGGGACGACGAGAAATGAGGTATCCCACATCCCAAAAGCTGGAGATCGTCCGCACCGTCGAGCACTCCCACCTGCCGGTCCGGCGAGCACCGGACAAGTCCGGCATCCCGAAAACGACTTTCTATCGATGGCACGACCTGTATCGAGCATTCGGTGAAAACGGCCTTGAAGACCGCACGACCGGCCCGTCATCAAGACGAACGACGGGTTCAGGGACGGGACGACAGCCCCGAACCGGCTCCGGCAGACCGACTTTAACCTGCTTCAGGGCGATCGCTTGGGGCCGGTCGACGGTCCTGAACGACTTCTCCCGCACCATCGTCGCCTGGAAACCGTGTACGACCATGAGGGCCGGGGACGTTACGGACACGCTGAACCCTGCCCTGAAGGCGTCAGGCTGTGACCGTGCGAACGTCGCCCACAGGCTGCGGCTGCCCGGCGATAACGGGACGTCCTGCATCTCTGCCGGTCCGGCCGGATGGCTGAGCGTCAGGGGCATGGATCATGTCCGTGGCACTCCGCACCATCCGCAAACCCGGGGCAGGATCGAACGCCGGCATCGGACGCCGAAGAACCGTGTGCTGCCGGAAAACCACTGCCTGCCCGGGGATCCCGAAAACCGGATCGCAGCCTTCGTTGAGCACTGCAACAACGAGCGCCATCACGAAGGCACCGGCAACGTCACGCCGGCCGATGCCTGCTCCGGGTACGCAACGGCCATCGTCGAAAGGAGAAAACGGATCAAGGAACCCACCGTTGGGAACCGCCGCTTGAAACGTCAGCGGCAAGCCGCTCAACAGCAACCGGGGTGAGACAGAGCCTCCGTCAAATCACGCACCCAACCGGCCCAAAATCCCGACGACGGATACAAAAGAGGTAAAGACGCGGGTTCGATCATGCCGATCTTGTTTCCGCCCTGCAGAATGACCGTGCGGTTCTCCCGGGTCGTGAGCAGGGCCTTGTCGACAATCCGCTGACATAGCTGGCCGATATGCACCGGTGTGGGATTGAGCTCGAAGAGCACCGAGTCGGACCGTTGCAGGGCAACGACCTTGCCCAGCATGCCGATCAACCGGTCGACGTCATTGGAAATGGACACCAGTTCGCCGCGCCGCTGGTCGTCGTCGAGCCAGTCGCCGTAATGCATCAGTATCTCGCTGGTCGCCATGATCAATGCCAGTGGCGCTCGGAATTCATGGCTGACCATGGAGACAAGGCGCCCCTTCAACGCGTTGAGTTCCTGTTCCTCGTGCAGGCGAAGTTCCAGCAGGCTGCCCTCACGCACCATGTTCTGCACACGCGCCACAAAGGCGACGAGAAAAGGAATGATCAACAGCGGACCGATGCCCACGGGAATGATCACCGAGCGCAGGAGTGCGCCGCCCGGCAGCGTCTGATCCCAGGTCAGCCCGGCTACCGGCTGACCGTCCGGGCCATCGAGAAACATGATCGCCTCAGGCGAGTCCGCCGGAACGATGTGCAGGTCCGGCAAGATGAGTGCAATCGAGACGGACCGATCCAGAAAATTCCGGTTCCACGTGTGCTGCCCAGATTGGAAGCCCATACCGGATCGGACGGAGTGATGGCCCCGACAGAGACCAGATAGAACGTATCGCACGCCAGAGCCAACCGTTGACAGGAATGGGGTTAGCGACTGATTTTTTGTGTGCCCGCGCAATGAGCACATCGAGACCGGCGCCAATTACCGGCAGCTCGCCGATGGTCAATTGCCCATTCTCCCAGATCATGATGACCTCGTTTGATGGGTCGAACGCAATGACGATGTTGACGGTGCGGAAGCGCTCCTGATACGAGCTTCAAATGTTGGCGGCCCAGGGCTCATCAAACAGCATGACGATCCGTTGAACCGAATCATCCCACCAGGAAACTCCACGGTGCTTTCGACAGCGTCTTCCTGAAATTTCGACAGGGTCGCTTCCAGGCGGCTGGCGGTATCCTGCTCCGCCTGGAGATTGAGTTCGCGCGCGGCGAGAGCCCCACCAGCGCGGACATCACCAGGACGGCAATGGCCACAACACCCACGACCGGCCAGAACAGCAGGGCCACACCACGTTGAAAGTCGGGCCGCCAATGGGAACGTAAGTTCTTCATGTTGGGCGCTACTTAGAGCGGATCGCCCTGCTTGAGAACCTTCACCAAATCGGGAGATGACCGCGCGTGGCCCTGCGCGAGCCGTGGACGCCGGCCGGATTGCAAGATAGCGTCCGACAATCAACAGTGGGGTGTAAAAGCCATCCGAGCCGAACTGACATTTTGGGGTGTGCGCGGCGGTCTTCCTGTTCCTGGTGTGCAAACTGCGGGATTTGGGGGCAATTCCGCATGCGTGGAGATCGACTGCGGGGACCACATCATTGTTTTCGATGCTGGTACCGGGCTGCGCGCGCTGGGCCAATCCCTTATGGCGCGCTCACCCGTGCGCGGCGATCTGCTTTTCAGCCATACCAACTTGAACAGGATCTGCGGCCTGCCATTCTTCGCCGCAGCGTTTCACCCCAAGAACACGTTCGGCTTCTGGTGCGGCCATGAGCCCGAGGAGGGAAGCATCAAGGATGTGCTCACGCACCTGATGACCGATCCTGTCTTTCCCGTGCCGATCGGCATCTTCAATGCGGATCTGTCGTTTCATGACTTCACAGCCGGCGAGGCGCTCTCGTTTGATGAAGTCGCCATCGACACCATGCCGGTCACCTGCGGGCTGCCCGGTACCGCCTACCGGGTACGATGTCCCATCGCGACCATCAGTTATGTCTGCGGCGTTAAACCGGGCATGGATGTCCACGATATCGTCGAATTTGTCCAAGGCAGCGATCTTCTGATCCTGAGCCTGGTCGAGGAAGAAATCACCGGGGCCGACAAGCTGGCCGTCCAAATTGCCCGTGAGACAGGTGTCGGTTGTCTCTACCTCACTGACCATGCTCCCGGCGAGTCCGACGAGGCGCTGATCCGACGCGAACACGCCCTGATGAAGGCCTCGCCCGTCTGTCGCCTGGCCCGCGAAGGCCAAACGATAGAGTTCAGCGATTAGGATCAGGCCCGAAGGACTTGGTCGATAGTCAAACCCTCCACGTCGAGGCCCTCGACATGGCGCCGGTACCAAAGGGCGTAAAAGAGCAGCGTCCAGGCAGCGAACCCCGTCTGTTTGCGCGCGGCTGACGCAAACAGACGATGCACCCGATCGCGGTGAGTCCAGCCTGCGAGCGCGGGAGACTGTGCTACGAGACGGCCGAGTGCTTCGCCTCTCTGCGCGATCCATGCCCCAACGGGAACGGTGAAGCCGCGTTTTTTCGAGAAGGCGTCCGCTTCCGGCATTTCCCTATCCAGCCAGCGGCGAAGCAGGTATTTGCCTTTGCCCTCGCGCAATTTGAGGTCGTCGGACAGGCGAAAGGCGACATCGGCAACATGAGGGTCGAGAAAAGGAACGCGTCCCTCCACACCGTGCGCCATCAGACAGCGGTCCAGCTTGGCAAGCAGGTCATTGGGAAGCCAGTCTGCCATATCGGCCGCCTGCGCCTGCTGAAGCCGTGATCGGCCGGGCCTCGCCACGGCGTCCAGCGTGGCATTCCAGGATAGGCGCCAAGCATCTGGTCGCGACTGCAGCACGCCAAGACCGTCGAAGGTACCGTTACGGCGCAGCTTGCCGTCGCCCCACAGCCGGCGACGCAGAAAACGGCGGTAACGCCCGTAACCTGCGAACAGTTCATCACCTCCCTCGCCCGAGAGTACGACCTTCAGTTCCTCCCGCGCGACTTCGGCCAGCCGGTAGGTAGGCAGCGCGGCGTAGTCGGCCGCGGGATCGTCCATGGCCGCTGCCACCGACGGCAAAATCCGCCAGAAGTCATCGCAACTGAACATGACTTCAACATGATCCGCACCCGCCGCACGGGCAACTGCCGCTGCATGGGCGCGTTCGTCGCGTGCACTATCATCGAATCCGACCGTGTAGGCCATCACGGGCCGGTCATCGAGCCTGCGCATCGCGGCGAGAATGGCGGAACTGTCGACACCGCCGGAGAGAAACAGGCCATAGGGAACATCCGCGCGTTCGTGCACGCGCACGGAATCGATCAGCGCCGCATCCAGACGTTCCAACGCTTCCTTCTCGGACCAGTCGCTGTGGTCGAGTTCAGGCAAGGCGTCGCGCCCCAGCCGCTCAATGACCTTGCCCTGCTCGGCGACGACCGTTTCGCCGGGCAGAAGGCGCTCGATCCCATCAAAGATGGTCCGCCGCCCGGTTGTGAACTGGCACTGGAGAAAGGTGTCGCGTACCTCGGGATCCACGACAGGCGTCACAATGCCCGTCGCGATGAGCGCCTGAGCCTCGGAGGCGAACACCAGCCCGAGATCCGTCTGCGCGACGTAGAGCGGCTTGATGCCGAAGGGATCGCGCGAGAGCACAAGGCGTTGGCGCGACGGATCGAAGAGCGCGATGGCATACATGCCGCGCAGGCCCCGGGTATAATCACCGCCGTTCTCCGCATAGAGATGGAGAGGCACCTCGCAGTCCGAATTGGTCTTGAAGACCTCTTTGCCCAAAACACGACGCCATTCGACATGGTTGTAGATTTCGCCGTTGGCGATCAGCACCAGCCCACCGGGACCGTGCATGGGCTGATCGCCAGTCACGAGATCGATAATGGCCAGACGCCGCTGGACCATGGCGAGCGAGCCGTTGCGGTAACGGCCCTCTCCGTCGGGACCGCGGTGCGCGATCGCAGCCGCCAGATTGCTCAGCACGAACTCGGGGATTTCGACACCCGGCAGGGCGAGCACGCCAGCGATCCCGCACATTATCGGGTAACTTCTTCGAACAACGCCCTGTACTGCCCAACGATGATGTCCCGGCTGAATCCGCGTTGATAGGCGTCATGGGCGCGCAAAGTCATGGTCTGCGCCGCCTGCTTGTCCTCCAGAATCTGCGCAACCCGACGCGCAAGCGCGCGGGCATCCTCCACAGGTGCCAGAAGCCCGGTTTCACCATCGACGATGAGTTCCAACGGCCCCTGGCTTGCCGCAGCGACGACAGGGACTTGGCGTACCCAGCCTTCCAGGATGGCATTGCCCAGCGGCTCGTACCGTGACGGGCAGACCAGCACATCGGCGGCAGCCAGCAGGGTGCCTACATCGTCGCACCAGCCCAGAAAACGGATCCGGTCGGCAACGCCACGGTCCTTCGCGTGCGCCTGAAGCGGGTCGGCGAGCGGCCCGTCACCGGCCAGCCACAACCAAACATCAGGCAGGTTGGTCATCGCCTCGATCAAGACGTCAAAGGCCTTGTTGGGGTGCAGACGGCCCAAGGCAAGCATGACCGGTGCGCCTTCGGGGGTGTCGAGCGTGTTGCGCTTCACCGGCACGGCATAGGCCGTCTCGACGAAATTCGAGATATGGTGCGCACAGTCAACCGGCCAGCCCTGACCCACGATGTAGTTCACGATACCCTGCGTGTTGCCGACCAGATGGTGGCAGCGGGAATAGTATTTCAGGTCGTAAAACCCGCCCAGGCGGCCGACCTGAATGAATTCGCCGTCCGGACACAAGCTCGACGCCCGGTTCATCCAAGTCATGACAATATCGGGCCGGGCTTCCCGGATCGCCTGGCGATAGGCCCGGCGGCTCGCGAGATCCAGAGGCCCGCCGAAACGAAGTTCGCGCGTCTTCACTCCGGCTTCATGAAGCATGCGCGCACGTTGGGGATGGTGTCGAATGATCGCGGCCTGCTCCATGCCCGATTCGTGCAAGGCTGGGACCAGACGCATGAAAAACCCTTCCGCACCGCCGGTCGCCGCACCGGCCATGGCTTGGACCACTCGCATCAATCGTCCTCCATGCATGCGCGCAGATGCGACAGAAGCGGATAGAGACCGGCGAAGAGCGCGATAAGGAACCCCCATCCGCCTTCACGCCAGCCGCCTCGGCCGACATAACATTTCCAGAACCGGCTGAAGAGCCGCAGCACGTTCCTGGGGAGCGAATCGATCCTGCCCGATGCCCGTAAATCCTTGGCGTGCGCGGCCGTATAGCGGTCCAATCTCGCCAGCATGTCGGAGAGATCGCGGTCCACCAGATGATCCATGCGCTGCGTGAGCTTGCGCCGTTCGCCCGAAAGCTCCAGACCGGGGTGCACTCGTCCCTCCCCCCACCGCTTGGCTCCGGGCGTAAACAGACGGATAGCCGCCGACACACCCCAGTAGGCGCCCCAACCGTGGCGCACGCGGTGCGTGCCGATGTAGTTGTCGAACGGGATCAGATAATGCGCCGGACCGGTCGCCGTAGAGATCGTCGCGCGGATTTCCTCGGTCAGTTCCGGACGCACGCGTTCGTCGGCATCGACCTCCAGAATCCAGTCACCGGTCGCCGCGTCCAAACCTATGTTGCGTCGGGGGCCTTCCAGTTCCCAGCCGCCTTCGATGACATGCCCGGTGTGGCGGCGCGCGATTTCGGCCGAGCCGTCGCTGCAGCGGTCGAGAACCACGACGATCTCGTCGCAGAAGGCAAGCGCACTCAGGCAGGCATCCAGCTGGGCTTCCTCGTTGTGCGCCACCACCACGGCACTAAGCCGCACATTGCTCATGCCACCCGCTCCAGAAGCGCGATGGCGGCGGTCTCGGCACGGTCGATGCTGAGCGATGTCATCAGGGAGCCCGTCGTGTGTCTTTCATAACCGGGGCCGAACAGATCGTCGTAGGCAGCCTCGGTCGTCACCGCCGAAGCCTTCGGCCCCCAGGGCGCATAATGCTCGACTCGGGTGGGCCCGAACAGTCCCAGTGTCGGCGCGCCGGCGGCAGCCGCAAGATGCATCGGGCCGCTGTCGTTGGAAACCACCAAGTCGCAGCGTCGCAGAAGCTCGGCAACGGTCAGCAGATGCCGGTTACCCACCAGATCGAGCGTGCGGTCGGGCGGCAGCGCTTCCAGCACGGGCGCAGCCAGGGCTTCCTCGCCGGGCCCGCCGAAAACGGCAATGCGGGCGCCCGCCAGGGGGCCACCGTCTCGCGTCAGCCGTTCTGCCAGGGCGGCAAACCGCTCCGGCGGCCAGATCTTGGCCTGCCAATTGGCGGTCGGAGCGAGCCCGAGTACAGAACCGCCGGAGGGCAACAACGCCACCGCTTCACGTTTGTGATCGTGACCAGACCAGATCGTGGGGGCCGGCACCGTTTCGCAGCCGAACCATCGCGCCAGACTCTCGACCCGGCGCCCGTCTTCGGCCTTGAACAGAGTGCACCGTTTACCCGTCAGCAGGAAGAAGGAAACCGGCGAAGCGCGCAGATCGACCACCATGTCCCAGCGCGTGCCGATAACCTTGCGCCACAGGTCCCACCAGTGACCTCCTTTTCGCTGCTTGGGCATCGCGATGACCCCGTCGAGGCCGGGAAGACAGACAAAAAGGTCCGCAGCAACCGGGCCGCAGACCACGGTCGTACAGGCATCGGATTTTTGTACCAAATGGTCGAGCAATCCCGTCGAAAGCACGACATCGCCCAGGCGGTTGGACGTGATGAACAGGAGTTTCACGAACAAGGCCGAACCGGCGCGTCAGTGCGCCAGCGCCTCGAACTCGGCCGCGGCATCGTCCCAGGAGCGGTCGCGCTGCATGTCCCAGGCATCCTTGGACCGTCCTCGATAGACAATGTCCTCCTTCAGACACAGCACCGAGCAGTTGGCGAAGGCCTCGTCGTCGGGGGTCAAGAATCCGCTTCGGCTGTCCCTTACCCGCTCCTGGGCCACACCCTGGCGTCGCGTCACGCCGGGACAGCCCGCGGCCTGGGATTCGGCAAGGGTCGCGGCATAGGTTTCGCGTTCGAATCCGGGATAGAGGTGCACGCACGCATGGCGGTATTCCTCGGCCATGTCCGCATCAGGCAGCGGACGCCGGATGACCACGCCCTGGCCTTGGGCAGCTTCAGCGCGCCGGAAGATCGGCGTGATGTCGTCGGGAATGACCCTGCCGGATGCCGCAGTCGCCAGGGTTCCCGAGAAAATGTGCATCTGCGCGCCCTTGATCAGCGGTTCGATCTTGCTGCACCACAGGTCAAGCAACCAGTCCATGCCCTGCTTTGGATGGGTCGTGACCACGGCGCGCGGCGGCCGGTAGCCCGCGGGCTTTTCAGAAGTCAGATAGGCCGGCGCCACGCCGGGCTGGATGATGACAGCCCGGGGATCGTCCTCGAACCAGGTCGCACGGTGCGCCTCGCCCATGAAAACCAGGGCGGCGTCATGGTGGGGAGCAAGCGCCTCGGCGGCCGAACCCTGGCTCAACACGCCGCCGGGCGAAGTCACCCAGAGCGCGCGCTTTCCGCCCGCAGGTGCCATCTCGAGCAAGCGCGGGTGGCGCAGGGCGATGGTGAGATCGGCGTCGCCCGTTGAATCCTCGTCGAGCGGTTTCCACAGGACGCCGCGCAGCTTGAGTTCGCGCTCGCAACGGTTGCGCACGGTCACCTTGTGCCCGCGCCGCGCCAACGCTTCTACGAGATAGACCAGACCCTTTTCAGGCCCACCCATCGCATCGTTACGCGGGCTGTAGCTGTCATAAGGGAACGAATCGTCGAGAAAAAGGATATCCATGGCGCGGTTTATAATACCCGCGCGAGCCGGAAGCCATGCCCGACCTTGTCTCACGCGCCTGGCGACCCCACACTAAATGGCGACTAGGGAACCGCTCATGACCGATCTTCAACGTATTGCGCTTGCCAACCGTGGCGTGCTCGCCATCTCAGGCCCCGAAGCGCGCAGCTTTCTGCAGGGCGTCGTCACCAACGACGTCAACAAGGTAGACGTCACACGGTCTGTCTATGCGGCCCTGCTGACACCCCAAGGCAAGTTCCTCTTCGATTTCTTTCTCGCCGACGACGGCGCTGGCGGCCTGCTGCTCGACACGAAGAAAGAACGGCTGGAGGAACTCGCCAAGCGCCTGAAATTCTACAAGTTGCGCGCCAAGGCGGAAATCGAAGACGCAAGTGAGCGCTTTGTCGTGACCGCGCTGATCGGAGAAGGCATCGGCAAGCGTGCCAGACTGCATGAAAGCCCGGGCAATGCGCGCCGCGACGGGGAAACTGTGCTTGCCATCGATCCCAGACTTCCGGACATGGGCGTGCGTGCCATCCATCCCGCCGGCGAACAGCCGTTCGGAGACCTCGCCGAGAGCAGTCCGGACGACTACGAAAACCATCGCATGGCGCTGGCGGTACCCGATGGCGGCACGGATGTGCTGGTCGACAAGTCCTTCATTCTGGAAAGCAACTTCGAGGAACTGAACGCGGTCGACTTCGGCAAAGGCTGCTACGTCGGACAGGAATTGACCGCACGCACCAAGTTCCGCGGCACCATCCGCCGGCGCCTGTTCGGCGTCACCGCGGAATGCGACCTTCCCCCGCCGGGAACCCCGGTCACGGTGGGCGATGCCGAAATCGGCGAACTGCGCAGCGGCCTGGGACATCACGGCATCGCCCTCATCCGCACCGACCGCCTGGAAGAAGCCGGCGGCGATGACGCCAGCGTCATGGCCGGCGAGGTCGCGATCAAGCCGGTCAAACCCTCATGGGTCGACTTTTAGGCCGCGAGGCCCCGGCAGTGCGCGGCCTCGTTGCCGCGCTGCTCTTCGTTGTCCTGACGGCGAATAATCCATCGCTAGCAAACGGATCTGGCCGCGCCCGATGCCCTTGGCGATGGCTGGCTGGTCGTACGTCCAGCAACCGCCGGTTTTCATGAGACAAAGCTCGAAGCGCTGAAGGATCGGCTGCTCGACGACGAGTTCCTCTCGATCCATTCCGTGGTCATCGAGCACGATAGCGCATTGGTTTATGAATTCTACCGGTCCGGACCGGTCGCGTTTCAGAGCGGCGCTGCTTCAACCACCGAATATGGGCCCGATACGCTTCACGCGCTCTGGTCGGTTTCCAAAAGCGTAACCATCCTGGTTCTAGGTGTCGTGCTTCAGGACCATCCGGAGGTTACATTGGAAACGCCTCTCCTGGACCTGCTCTCGACCACCCTTGCTCCGCTCGATTCCACCGCCCACGAGATCACGCTCGAAGACGCACTCACGATGTTTGCAGGACTCTCGTGGAACGAACGGATCTATCACATCACGGAAGGACGAAACAAGACGAACCAGCTCATACGTCATACGGACCCGCTGAAATACCTCTTCGATCAAGCGATGTCCGACTCTCGCCGGGCGAACGGTTCGGCCACAACTGCGGGCTCACGGTGGCCATTTCAAAGGTCATCGCCAATCTTCCGGGGCGCTGCTTTGGCGAGGTGGCAATGGAGGTGCTGTTCGAGCCCCTTGGGCATCACACCAGGAGGTCTACCGATCGGCCAGGCCTAGGGTGTCAACGGTGCGTCCATGGCGTCCATCGTGCTTACCATAACGGCGCGCGATCTTGCGAAGATCGAATCGCTCAAACTGCACGACGGAACATCGCAGGGTCAACAGATCGTCCCGGCTGACTGGATCGCATGATCAAGCAGGCCATCGTGGTGCGCGGGCCTGGGCGGCCAGCGTATCTTCATCCTGCCGGAGAGGAAGCTCGTCGTGACCATACTGGTGATGCACGATCCCAACCAACGCTCGATGTCGGAACGCTTGTTGCTGGAAATTCTGGGTGCTCTCGAATGATCGGCCGATCTCAAACGGGATCGATGTTCTTCAGTAACGAAACAAGTTCGGCCAAGCTGGTGACCCGATAGGTCGGCTTGGCACTGCTGGGTAGGCCCACACCTCTGCTCGTTTCATTGTGCCTGCGGTCGACCCAGCAATTCTCCCATCCCAGTGCATTGGCGCTTCCGATGTCGTGGTACTTGCTGCGCGCCGCATGCAGAATGGCATTCTTGCCAATTCCGCGTTCGGCAAGCCGGTCGCGCATTGCATAGAAATGTCGCAGACGCGGCTTGTAGCTCTGCACGTCCTCGGCCGTTACCACGAGATCGAACGGATCGCCCAGCAGCGCCCGGGTTCCGGCGAAGAGATCGTTGTCGACATTGGAAACAACGCCCAACAACCTGCCCTGTGCCTTGAGCTCCTTGAGTGCGTTAACGGAATCGTCGAACGGCAGCCAAGCGGCGACCGAAGCTGAAAATTCCTCCAGTTCACCCTCGGTCGCTTCAACGCCCGCGCGTTCCGTCAGGGTCGCGAGCGCCTTGGCGACAACGGTGCGGTAGGATTGGAAAACCGGTGTCGCCTGCTGCTCGCGCTGCGCTTCGGCGAAATCCTCCATCAGGTCGTCGCGGTTTGCCGCAATGCCCTTGGCGGCAGCCCAGCCTTCAAGCCACTGGCCGATCGCGGTGTCCCAGTCGATCAGGGTGCCGTAGCAGTCGAAGGTCAGAGCGCGAAACTTCATGGATGCTTGTCTCAGGCAGTGCTGCGCAGCCACTCCCTGTGACGGATGGCGGCCTGCGCCGCGGCAAGCCGCGCGATCGGCGCACGATAGGGCGAACAGGAAACATAGTCGAGACCGGTCTGCTGGCAGAACGCGATGGAGGCGGGATCGCCACCGTGCTCGCCGCAAATGCCGAGTTTGAGATCGTGGCGCGACGAGCGGCCGCGCTCGGCTGCAATGGAGATGAGTTCACCCACGCCCTCGGTATCCAGGCTGACGAAAGGATCGACCTCGAACACGCCCGTCTCCTGGTACTTCTCGAGGAAACGTCCGGAGTCGTCACGGCTGATGCCGAAGGTCGTCTGGGTAAGGTCGTTGGTACCGAAGCTGAAGAACTCAGCTGATTCGGCGATCTCTGCGGCACGCAGGGCGGCGCGGGGCAGTTCGATCATGGTGCCGATCATGTAGCGGGGATCGCCGCCCGTTTCCTCGCGCACCGCATCGGCGATGCGCTCGATGCCTTCGCGGATAATGTCGAGTTCCCGCTTGGTGGCGACGAGCGGCACCATGATCTCCAGATGAACCGGTTCGCCCTCCTTCTTTTCGGCCTCCACGGCCGCTTCCAGGATGGCGCGGGCCTGCATCTCGTAGATTTCGGGATAGGAAATGCCCAACCGGCAGCCACGGTGACCCAGCATGGGGTTGAGCTCACGCAGAGACCCTGCGCGCAGGCGCACATGCTCCACGTCCGACCCCATGTGACGGGCGAGTTCCTCCAGTTCCTGTTCGCTGACGGGCAAAAACTCGTGCAACGGCGGATCGAGAAGGCGGATCGTGATGGGCAGGCCCGCCATGATGCGGAACAGCTCGACGAAGTCGTCGCGCTGCATGGGCAGGATGCGTTCCAGCGGGGCACGGCGGCCCTCGATGTCCTCGGCCATGATCATCTCTCGCACGGCAATGATGCGCTCTTCCTCGAAGAACATATGCTCGGTGCGGCACAGGCCCACACCCTCGGCCCCGAACTCGCGCGCCTTGGCGGCATCGGCTGGGGTTTCGGCGTTGGCGCGAACCTTCAGCTCGCGCGCCGCATCGGCCCATTCCATCAGCGTAGCGAACTCGCCGGAGAGTTCGGGCTCGATCGTGGGAATCTCACCCAGGATCACTTCACCGGCGGAACCGTCGATGGTGATGATGTCACCGCGTTTAACCGTGATGTCGCGGATGCTGAGCTCGCCGGCATCGATATCGACGCAGATCGAACCAGCACCGGTCACGCAGGGGCGACCCATACCGCGGGCGACCAGTGCTGCGTGGCTTGTCTGGCCGCCATGTTTGGTTAGGATGCCGTGGGCAGCATGCATGCCGTGAATGTCCTCAGGGCTGGTCTCCGGGCGCACCAGGATGCAGTCAATGCCTTCCGCACCCAGAATCTGCGCCTCGTCGGACGTGAAGACCGCCTGGCCCGAGGCGGCACCCGGCGAGCCGGGCAATCCCCGCGCGATCACCTTGCGCGGCGCCTTGGGATCGGGAATGGGATGCAGCAAGCGGTCGAGATCCTTCGGGTCGATCCGGCACACCGCCTCGTCACGGGTAATGAGGCCTCCTTCAGCCATGTCGACCGCGACCTTCAGGGCCGCCTGAATGCCGCGCTTGGCCGAGCGGGTCTGGAGCATGTAGAGCCGGTCGGTCTCGATCGTGAACTCCACGTCCTGCATGTCGCGGTAGTGGCGCTCCAGCTTCACGTTGATCTCGGTCAGTTCGGCGAACGCCTTGGGCATGACCTCCTCAAGGGAAGAACCGTCCCCGGTGGAGCGGATCGGACGCGGGGTGCGGATACCCGCCACGACATCCTCGCCTTGGGCATTGACGAGGAACTCGCCGAAGATCTTGTTCTCCCCGTTGTCGGGATTGCGCGTGAAGGCAACGCCGGTCGCGCAATCGGCGCCCATGTTGCCGAACACCATGGCTTGGATCGTCACGGCCGTGCCCAGGTCCTCGGAGATCTCATGGATGCGGCGGTAGTCGATGGCGCGCTGGTTCATCCAGGAAGCGAAAACCGCTTGGATGGCGCCCCAGAGCTGTTCAACCGGATCCTGGGGGAACGGCTTGCCCAGCGTGGATTCGACATGGGCGCGGTAACGTGCGACCAGCGCTTTGAGCGCCTCGGCCGAAAGCGCGGAATCCTCGAACACGCCCTCTTCGTCCTTGACGGTATCGAGGATATCCTCAAAGTCGTTGTGTTCGAGTTCTAGCACGACATCTGAATACATCTGGATGAAGCGGCGATAGCTGTCCCAGGCGAAGCGTGCATCGCCGCTCGACTTGGCGAGCCCGACGACGGTCTCGTCGTTGAGACCCAGGTTAAGCACCGTGTCCATCATTCCCGGCATGGAGACCGGCGCGCCAGAGCGCACGGAGATCAGCAGGACGTTGTCGGGCGAACCGAACGAGCGGCCGGTCGTCTTTTCCATGGCTTTCAGGGCTGCCTCGACCTGGGGACGCACGCCATCGGGCAGCTTCTTGCCTTCCTGATAAAAGGTCGTGCAGGCATCCGTCGTAATCGTGAACCCCGGTGGCACGGGCAATCCCAGGACCGACATCTCGGCAAGATTCGCCCCCTTGCCTCCCAGGAGGGAGCGCATGGAGGCATTGCCATCGGACTTGCCTCCACCAAAGCTGTAGACCCATTGCGTCATCGCCCCGCCTCCACAGCGCGAGGTATGTCACGTTTTGCCAGCCACTTGCCAACAACCACCGTCACTATCCCTGCCGGACCCCGCCCGGGACGTCGATCCGATCCGGGAGCCGGGGCCCAATAAGCCCGGTGCGCAAAACCACCGCTACAGCCGAACGACCACCGGGCCGCCGCCCGCACGGCAGATACCAGCGCCCCGGTGGCGCCAATTGTGCGTATGAACCCCGGCATTCGGGGAGCCACCGGCCGCGGACCTTGGGATTGTACGAGCAGATTCATTGCCTCACCCCTCGACCTTCGAGAAGTCGACAACACGATCCAGAGTCGCACGGATCGCAGCCAATAGGTTCAGGCGGTTTGTACGCAGGTCAGAGTTCTCGGCGTTCACTGTGACCTGGTCGAAAAAGGCATCAACGGGCATACGCAGCTTGGCAAGCGCGCTCATGGCATCTTCGAAGCGTTCTTCTTCGAGCGCAGGGCCGGCCTCTTCACCGGCTTCGTTCAACGCGGCGAAGACGGCCCGCTCCTCGTCCTGTTCCAGCTTGCTCTCATCGACCACGCCGTCAAAGACGATGCCGTCTTTCTTTTCTTCGATGCGCACGATATTGGCGGTACGTCGATAGGCACTGAGCAGGTTGGTACCGTCCTCGCTTGCCAGAAACGCATCAAGCGAGCGCACGCGGACCATCAGGCGCACGAGATCGTCGTCCACGCCCCGCGCAAAAATGGCATCCACCAAATCGTGCCGCACACCCTCATCGCGCAGATGCACTTTCAGCCGATCCGCAAAGAAGGCGATCAGGTCGTCGCAAACCGGATCGACGATCGGCCCAAGATCGGCGTCGGGATAGCCGGAATAGTCGTAGCCATGACCATGATCATCCGAACGCAGGCGGCCAAAGGTGGCCAAGACTGACTGTATGTCGCCGATCAATGCCTGCCATTGCTCGAGATGTTTCCGGTCGCTGATCTCCTCATCGGCTTCACCCTGATGCCTGGAATCGGCATCCAAAAATCCGAGATCATGGCGCGCCGCAAAGATGAAACCGAACCGTGCGGCATCAAGCCTGGCCTTGAAGTCGGCGGCGTTCTGGTTGTCGAAATGATACTCCAGCCGATTGTCGTGCAGCACCGTATGTTCGAGATCACCCCATCCTGCATGGACGAGATGGTCCCTGACCGAGGCCGCCAGAACAACGCGCAGACCAAGGCGCAGCTTGTTTTCCAGGATCAGGCGGAGCACGCCCAGCGCGGCGCGGCGCAGCGCGAAGGGGTCGCGCGATCCCGTCGGCTTTTCGTCGATGAAGAAAAAACCGGTCAGCGTGTCGATCTTTTCGGCCAGCGCGACCGCGACGCTTACGGGCGCTGCCGGACACATATCGGAAGGACCCTGCGGACTGTAGTGCTCCGCGATCGCCTGCGCAACGGCGACATCCTCGCCATCGTGGCGGGCGTAGTACGCTCCCATGACGCCCTGGAGCTCCGGAAACTCACCGACCATCTCGCTGGTGAGATCAGCCTTGGCGAGATGCGCGGCGCGAACGGCGAGTGCGGGCTTGCAACCTGAGATGAACGCTGCGAGAGGCTCCACCATGCGTTCCATGCGCTGGACCCGTTCCGCTACCGTGCCCAGCCAGGCGTGGAAGACGACCTTCTCCAAGTCTGGAACGCGATTTTCCAGTGTCTGCTTTCGATCCTGGTCCCAGAAATGCCGGCCGTCCGACAGGCGGGCCGTCAGGACCCTCTCGTTGCCTGCGCACACGATCACACCGCCCTCTCCGCCTTGCATGTTGGCCGCAAAAACAAAGCGCGGCGCCAGAGCGCCCTTCTGATCGCGCAGCGGAAAGTAGCGCTGATGCTGGATCATCTCGGTCACGATGACCTCGTGGGGAATCTCCATGAAGGCAGGGTCGAACGCACCCATCATGGGTACGGGCCATTCCACCAGCCCGGCCACCTCATCAAGCAGGCGCGGCTGATCGTCCAGAACCAGACCTTCGTCCCGGGCGAGCTTGTCCGCGCCCTCGGCGATGATCGCGCGGCGCTCGGCAGCATCGATCAGCACATGAGCGTCGCGCAGCTTGTCGCGATAGTCCTCGAAACCCAAAACCTCGAACCAGTCTGGTGCCAGGAAGCGATGGCCCCGGGTCCGGTTGCCCGACGTTATGGGGCCGAACGTGAAGGGCACGACCTTGCCGTCCAGAACGGCAAGGATAGCGTTGATCGGACGGACCCAGCGCACGTCGTAATCGCCCCAGCGCATCGATTTCGACCAGGAAAGCGCCGCCATCGCCGACGGCACCGCATCAGCCAGAACATCGGCCATGGCGCGCCCCTCGCGATGGATCACGGCGAACCAGCACGGCCCCTTGTCGGTCTCGCACTCCTGCAGGTCCGCGACCGCGACGCCCGCACCGCGGGCAAACCCCTCGACCGCCTTGTCGGGCGCACCGACCTTGGGGCCCTTGCGCTCCTCGTCGACATCCTCTTGACGTGCGGGCAGGCCAGAGAGCGCCACGATCAGGCGTCTGGGTGTTACATAAAATTCTGAAGAAATACCCTTAATTGAATGTTCTAAAAGGTTTTTTAGGATTTCTCCATGAAACGACTTAATGGCGCGGCGTTGCATGCGCGCGGGGATTTCTTCGGAGAGTATCTCCAGCAGGAAATCGGCCATCGGCTCAGCTCCCGCCTGCCGTCAGGTGACCGCCGCTTTCCAGCCATGCCGCGCAACAGGTCCGCGTCAGAGCCCGGACACGTCCGATATAAGACGCGCGTTCGGTCACGCTGATGACGCCACGGGCATCGAGCAGGTTGAACGTGTGGCTCGCCTTGATGCATTGGTCATAGGCGGGCAGCGTAAGATTCTGTTCGACCAGACGCGCGCAGGCCTGCTCGGCATCGACGAAATGCTGGAACAGCGTGGCAGTGTCGGCATGGTCGAAGTTGAACGCGGAGAATTCCCGCTCGGCCTGGCCGTAGACCTCGCCATAGGTCACGCCCGCCGCGTTCCAGACGATATCGCGGAAGTGATCGACGCCCTGGATATATATCGCCAAGCGTTCCAGACCGTAGGTCAGCTCGCCCGGGACCGGATGGCAGTCGTAACCGCCGACCTGCTGGAAATAGGTGTACTGCGTCACCTCCATGCCGTCGCACCAGACTTCCCAGCCCAGTCCCCAGGCGCCAAGGGTCGGACTTTCCCAGTCGTCCTCGACAAAGCGGATGTCGTGCTCAAGCGGGTGGATGCCTATGGCCGCCAGACTGCCCAGGTAGAGTTCCTGGAAGTTATCGGGCGAAGGCTTCATCAGCACCTGGAACTGGTAGTGATGCTGCAGCCGGTTGGGGTTCTCGCCGAAGCGGCCGTCCGTGGGCCGGCGCGATGGCTGGACATAGGCGACGTTCCAAGGTTCCGGCCCCAGGCTGCGCAGGGCCGTGGCCCAGTGGAAGGTACCCGCGCCCACTTCCATGTCATAGGGTTGCAGCACGACGCAACCCTGCTTTGCCCAATAGGACTGGAGCTCGAGAATCAGGTTCTGGAACGGGAGTCCCCGGCCTGTGGCCGTGCTCATCGAAAGATCACTCCTGGAACGGGTCGGGGCCACCCGCAAGGGCCCGAAAACGCCGCGAACCTAGGTGGCACGTGGTGCCGGGTCAAGCAGCGGGCGCGTAAGGGCAGTCATGTCGTCCACAGGCCCGCGCTCCCTTGCCCGCGACATAGTCGCCACAAGCACGGCAGGGCGCCATCTCGACCTCGGCTGCCGGTTCGCGTGCTGCCTCACGCGCGCGGTTGGCGCCGGTCTTCTCGGTGCTGCGCCGGAAGCGTTCGCGCCAGGAGGCGCGCGCTAGGCGTTCCTGGACCTTGCGCTGCTTTTCCAGGTTCCCGACAAAGCGGAAACCCAACCAGATCACCGCAAGGATGACGACAAAGACAGCGATTTTCTGAAACGAGAACATGAAAGCGGTTTAGACTGCTGCGAAACCTTGGGCAAGCAGATGATCTCTGAGCTAAGGTCTCGACATGGAATCCGCACCGCCCGACATCGTCTGGACCGACGCCGCCGATCCCTCGGTCTCAGAGACCATCCTGCGCGCCCTGCCCGACTGGTTCGGCATCGAGCACGCGCTGGTCGGCTACGTCAAATCCGCGGCCGCCATGCCGACGGCCACGGCCTGGCTGGACGGCACGGCCATCGGCTTTGCGTCCCTGGAACGCACGACCGATTCGACATGCGATCTTCATGTCATTGGCCTTCTGCCGGAGTATCACGGCCGGGGTGTCGGCAAGATGTTGGTCTCCGCCCTGGAACGGCGCGCCCGCGGAGACGGCGCACGCTTCCTGACTGTCAAGACGTCAAGCTCCCACTATTGCGATCCGTTCTATACTGGAACCCGTCATTTCTACGAAGCGGTGGGCTTTGCACCGCTGGCGGAACTGCCGGAACACTGGGGACCCGACAATCCTTGTCTTCTGATGGGCAAATATCTGGGCTGAGGACTCTCTCCTGCGTGTCGGACCCGCTCACTCCTCGTCCATGGGATAGGTCAATATAGCGCACGATCCTCCATGGCCGTCGGACTGATGTTGGAACACATCAAGATCACGGTCGGTGATTATGAACGTCTCACTGCTTGCATGGTCTTTCACGGTCAAGTGCCAGATCAACCGCCAAGCGCCAAGGCGAACATGATAACCAGATTGCGGAAACGTCGGAGCCACCACATGGTTACCTCCCGTAACGATTGGCATGGTCGCTCGGCCGGAGTGCGCGAAGCATACCAAACGTGAGAGCGCCGCGCCACGAATCTTCCAAATCTGGCGGTTTCAGGGTTGGGTGGATGTGGCAAGGATTCTGTTGGACAACAGGAAATATGTCTAGAATGCCGCTCCTCTCAGAACGAGGTAACCAAACCAGATGTCCGAAGCATCCGACAAGAACTACGCGCACGCGCATCCTTTGTTCCGCATTTCGTCGAAGCGTTTCGCGACATCGCCCTGGCTTCCGGCCTATGTCAACGACACCATGACGATGGGCGTCTACAGCCGGAGGTTCTATCCACTCACGCTGGGCGACGATGCGATCGCCAACTATTGGGAACTGCGCCGCGGAGTCGTGCTCTTCGACGTGCCCGAACATCCCATTGAGGTCCAGGGCCCCGATGCCTTGGCCCTCCTTCAGAAGCTTTTCTGCCGCGATGTCGGCAAGCTGAACGCGGGCCGGGCGACCTATGCCATCGCCTGCGACCACCACGGCGGCATCGTGATGGACGGCGTGCTGATGCGAATCGGGGATGAGCGTTACTGGTACGTGTTGGCCGACGGCGAATTCCTGCCCTGGCTCCACGCCCACGCAGCCGGCATGGACGTCACGATCAGCGATCCCCATTCTTGGGTGCTGCAGGTCCAGGGTCCCAAGGCGCTCGACTTTCTGGAGCACCTCGTCGAGGGCAAGGCGCCCGAACCGTTCAAGTACTTCTCGGTGCACGATTGCAATATCGCGGGCCAGCCGTTCCTAGTCTCACGCACCGGCTGGACGGGCGAACTGGGGTTCGAGCTCTATACGCTCAATCCCAAAATCGACGGTCCGGCGATGTTCGCAACGATCATGGAGCGCGGACGGGCCCACGGCCTCATCTTCTCCAGCCTGGAAGCCATGGGTATCCGCCGCATCGAAGCCGGGATCATGGACAACGGCACGGACATGGACACGACCATGACGCCGTTTCAGGCGGGGCTCGGCCAGTTTGTCAGCCTGGACAAGGAAGCCGAGTTCATCGGCAAAGACGCGCTCACCAAGGCCGACCGTAGCAGGCTGTTCCTTGGGCTGACCTGCGAGGATGCCGCACCGCTCTCTGGCTCGCGCATCAAGCGCGAGGGCAAGACTGTCGGGCATACGACGGCCGGTGCGTGGTCGCCTTATCTGGAGAAAGGCATCGCCTTCGCGCGCATGCACGAAGCCAACGATTGGGTGGACCGCGACGTCACCGTCGAACTCACCGACGGCAGCGAGCATGCCGCCGTCATCGTCAACCTGCCCTTCTATGACGAGGAGAAACTGATTCCCCGCGGTCTCGCCAACGCCGCGCCATAGAGCTCTATGCGCTAGGCCACATGGCCGGCCGCGCGGTTGACGATCATGCTGAGCGCGTAGGCAAGAGCCACACCCAGCGCATAGAGCATGGCCGGGTCGAAGTGTTCGGTGTCGGGCTGCATCACCACGATCACGCCCGCGAATCCTGCCGGTACCGCCAGCCAGCGACGTGGCCCGACCTTCTCATGCAGGAAGGAAACCGACAGCGCGGTGATCATCAAGGGATTGGCATAGTAGATCGTTGCGGTCTCGGCGATCGGCAATTTGGCAAGGGCGACATAATAGAGCGTGAAAGAGACGATAATGCCGGCAGCCGCGCGCCACACCCGGCAATTGCACCTGCTAGGTCCGCAGACTGCCAAGGCGCCATGCCCAGCAGCAGGACCAGAGGCAGTCCGGTGACATAGCGTATCCAGAGCATCTCATGGACGGGGTAGCCGCCTGACAGCAGCTTGATTATGACGTCTTGGATGACAACGACGCGCGCACCCAGAGCGAGCAAGGCGATACCGCGGCCAGGCGCATCGGGTGGGGAAACCCGGACAGCGTTGGTCATGGCGTTTTATCCCGCACCACATGTGCGAACAGCGGCATGACGCAGAACCGTAGCTTTTTGGCAAGAGAAACGCTGCGTGGGATCGCAATGTGCCGCGTTTAGAATGCCCGTGCGGCACCGGTGGACCAGAGTCGCCATCGGTCATTCCCAGAACGGTCGGGTTTCAGTTCCAGCTTGCAGACCAGCGTCCCATCGGTCACGAGTCGTTCGGCGGAACGGGCATCTGGGGAGCGGAACATGACCATCGAAGCCGAGGCGATCACGCCCCATCTGGGAGCGGTGGTGCATGGACTGGACCTTTCGCGTCCGCCGGAGGCGGCGTTGCGCTGCGACATTGAAGCAGTCCTTGCAGAGCATCTTGTTCTGGTGATCAAGGATCAGGACCTCGCTCCCTACCAATTGCGCGATCTCGCCCTCTCGTTTGCGCCGGCGCATCTGCATCACCGCGATGACAACGTCCATTTCGCCGACGGACTGCCTGAGGTCCTGGAGCTCAAACGCGGCGCGGAAGGCGGGCACCTCTTCGGCGGTGGCGGTTGGCATGCCGATGCCACGTTCGAGAATCCCGCGGGATATTTCAGCTTTCTCCATGCCAAGGTGCTGCCGCCTGTCGGCGGCGACACCGGCTTTGCCAGCACGGTGGCGTCCTTCGCGGCGCTGAGCACGGGCATGCAGGGCGCTTTGCGCAAGCTCAACGGGGTACACAGCTATGACGGGCCCGGCCGTCCGGAACGCAAAGGACTGACGGCGGTGCATCCGGTCGTGCGGAAACATCCCGTATCGGGCGCCGAAGGCCTCTATCTCAACACCATGTTCGTCACCCGCTTCGAGAACATGACGCCCGAGGAGAGCAGGCCCCTGCTCCTGTGGCTGAAGGACCATATGACGCGCATGGAGTTTACCTGCCGCATCCGTTGGCGATCGGGTCACCTCGTCATCTGGGACAACCGCTTCACGCTGCATTACCCCAGCAACGACTTCACCGGTCACGAACGCCGCATGATCCGCTGCGCCACGTTGGAGCCCTGACACTACAGCCAGCGCTCCAGAAAACAGCGCACCTCCGGCCCCAGACATGCGGTCCGTTCGGTGATCATGATCGCGTTCTCAACTGTCAACCGAGGCCAAAGTTAAGTCGAAAAGGAGCCCAGCGCCGCTACAATCTTGCCCAGAGTTGCTATCACGATTGGGCCAAACCCGTTGACCAACCGGTCAGCCCATGGAACAAAAGTAGTCATCCGGGGGCTCCAACAGCCGCCGTAATGGCTCAATAGGGAGAATTCACCAATGGAAGAGCTTGGATCTAAGAAATTCGACGTGAACCGCATCACCGACGGCATTGGCGAAGGCAAGTACAGCCGACGCGAAGTACATGCCATTCTGGGTGCGGTCGGTTTCAGCGCCACCATGTTGCCGCTGAGCCAGGGCGCACGCGCCCAGGAAACCTCTGTGGAAAGCTGTGGCGACGGCGCTCCGCTGGTCTTCACCTGGTCGGGCTATGACGAGGTGCATTTCCACGAACAGTATGTTGCCGAATACGGCTGCGGCCCGAACTTCTCGTTCTGGGGTGATGAAGAGGAAGCTTTCGCCAAAATGCGCGCCGGGTTCTCACCCGACGTCATGGCACCGTGCACCTACAAGATCCGCCAGTGGAACGACGCCGGCCTGCTGGGCGAAATCGACACAGCCTTGCTCAGCAACTGGGATGACGTGCTTCCCACGCTGCAAAACGTAGCTGACTCCGTGATCGACGGCAGGCGCATTTTCGTGCCGATGGACTGGGGGCAGACCTCAGTCACGTTCCGCACCGACCTGGCGCCGGAATATGTCGACGAAGAGAACCACAGCTGGGGCATCCTGTGGGACAACAAGTATGCTGGCCGCCTCTCGATGATCGACAGCCTGATCGACGGCGTCGCCGTCGCGGGCATCTATGGCGGTCTGGAGAATCCCTACGATCTCTCCGATCCGGCCGACATGGAATTGGTCGCCAACCTGCTGCGCGAGCAGCTTCCCCTGCTGCGTTACTATTCCAACACCATGGCCGACGTCGAGCAGTCGCTCGCTTCGGGTGAATTGGTGGCCGCGGCGACCTGGAACAGCACCATCACCACCCTGCGTGGAGAAGGTCATCCCGTTGCCTTCATGAAGCCCAAGGAAGGCGCGATGACCTGGGTGTGCGGTCTAACGCGCTCGTCGATGAACGACAACCAGAGCGACGACATGATCCTCAAAGCCCATCAGGTGCTGGACTCCTACCTCAGCGCCGAGGCCGGTGCCTGGGAGATCGTCAACTACGGTTATGGTCACGCCAACGCTCTGGCCTACGACATGGTTTCGGAAGAAGAGCTCGCCGAACGCGGCCTCTCCAAGAACCCCGAGGAACTGCTCGCCACGGGCATCTTCCAGATCGCTATGACGCCGGAAGACCAGATCCAGATCATGTTCGAAGACGTTAAGGCCGGTCTCTAAGCCGACCCGAACCGTCTCCGGTACAATCACGGAGCAAACATAGGTCCGGGGCGGCAACGCCCCGGACCTTTCGTTTGGGCGTGACGCAAGATCAGGTATTGTTCAGCCCAAGGCAACTCGCCGGACGCCGATTTCGGATCGTCCTTTCATGCCGGCCCCGGACAGCCGGAGGTGACTGCGGGGTTTTTCTAGTTCAACCCCATGTACAGTAGAATGATCGGGCGTTTCGAGAACCGGCGGCACAGTATGCTGGGTTGCGGGGTGCACGACGGTGCATCGGGCGGTTGGTTGCCGATCCATCGACAGCCCATGTTCACCGGATCTGCGGTTTTGGCAAATCGAATTTTGGTGAGCGCTCGCCTAGGCTGCTTTAGCATGGTCTGCGATTCCAGCAGCGACCTTACAAAATGGCTGACGATCCATGACGATTACCGAAATCGCGGCCGGACACGGCCACGCATTCGAGGCCAGGACGGGCCAGAAGTTCCGCATCACCACGCCCAAGGGGCAGCAGTCGGCGGACTTCTTCGCGTTCTGTGCCGACGATCTTTCCGAAGGCCTTTCGCCCCACCACACGTGGATGCCGACCCGTTCGCTGCATCCAAGACCAGGCGACACCTTCCTCACCCGCCTACGCCGTCCCATCATCAGCTTCGTTGAAGACGGGGCAGACGGCGTGCATGATTTTCTCATCGCGCCCTGCGATCCCATCCGCTACCGCGAATTCGGCGTGCCCGAACACCGAAGCTGCATCGGCAACCTAACCGAAGCCCTGGCTGGGCTGGGCCACGACATTCCCGACGGCCCGCTCGCTATCAATTTCTTCACCGCAACGACGGTGGAGGACGGCTTCATCTTCAACACGCCCAGAACGCCGGTAGCCCCGCCGGGCGGTTATGTCGTGCTGGAGGCGTTGACCGATCTGGTCTGCGCGGTCTCCTCCTGCCCCTACGATCTCACCGGACCGGGCTGGGCGATCAACGCGCCCGACGGCCCAACCGAAATCCTGGTGGAAGTGCTTTAGTGGCCCTGCTCCAACGACAAACCTTGGGGAGTGCCATCGATGAAAACCGCCTATCACGTGTGGCGGACGTTCGGGTGCAGTTCCATGACGCTGGTTGCCGGCACCACGGGCCTGCTGGTCTGTTGAGCGGCCAGATCGCTTGAGACGAGCGGCGGGATGGTGTGGTAGGCGTCGGCGACATGGGCGCCCAAACCGAGCAGACGCTGCGCAACATCGAGGCGTCGCTGACTGCGGTGGGCGGAGAGATGAACTACATCGTCTCCTTGCTGACCCACGTGACGACGCTGGACGGACTGGCCGCGACCCACGACGTGTGCGCCTCGTTCTTCCGGGCGCTCTACCCCGTCAGCACGCAGGTCGCTACCAGCACCAGATCGGACGGGGAAAGCTCGCTCTTCCTCACGATCATCATGCTCAGCGCGCAGAGGATGACCCTGCCGACCAACGCCGCGACCACGGGCAGCATGCTCGCTGCGGTCGTGCGAGGCACCGCGCCGCAACCCCTCAGGCGCGCCATGCCGCCAGACCGAGACCACCGAGGCGAGATGGAACAGCGCGGCAACATCGAACCCCATCGCCATCGCCACCTCGATCGGCAGCGGCTCTCCCGGTGACAGCATCAGCCAAGCCAGAAACGACGCGACCGGCGGCACGAGGACGAGGCTGGCTTCCGCACCGGTCTCCTCCACGGCTTGGCGCACGGTGTTGAAGACGGGGCGGCTCAGATGCTCGGTGCCGCCCTTGCCCGGCGCACACCGTCCACAACATTGGTGCCGTAGTCGATGGCTTCCTGGACGCGATAGGCCGCCTGCTCCGGGCTGTAGGTCAGCCCGTCGCGGGGGATCGGAACGCCAAAACCGGCCAGCAGTTCCTTGGCCTGATACTCGTGGATGTCCATGGGGTTTTCCCCTTGTTCCCTCAGTCGCCGGGCACTTGCTTGGCTTTGCACCGCATGCGCGGCGGGCACACCGTGAGCAGCAGATCGCCCGAGGCGCGCAAACCGCGCATCAGCGAGATCGCCGGCGTATAGGGGAAGTATTCCTGACGATTCGTGGCCAGCATGCCGTCGAAGCTGAAGTAGCAGCACGGTAGTTTGGCGCTCTCACCGGCGGCGAGCGCCTTGTCGCTGACGGCGACGATGGCGAGGTCTGCGGGCAGCATGAAAACCTTCTTTAGATCAGCGAAGAGCGGCAGCGTGAAATCCGGAAAGTCCGGCGCGCGCATGTCTTCCATGGGCACGTCGATGGCATGACGCACGGCATCGGGGATGTTGGTGGAACCGGGGACGAAGATTGGGTTCTGACCGGGCATCGCTGATGTCTCCAGGAGCTAGATGCGAGAAACGGCCCCAACCTTGCCGGTGGGTGGCCGCTGCGCGCTGAATGACCGATACGCGTGTGTGGAAAAGCTTCGATTCAACCAACCTGATGGTGAAATCGAAAAAGTCGAAACCGCAGCATTTCCTGATTTGCCTTAGAGACCCAGCCTGGACCACAGGGTGCGGACTTCCAGTTCGCCAGCGATCACCTGGGCGAGCAGGCTGCCCAATCCGATGCGCGAGAGCAGGCCGCCGCCTGTTTTGACAGCGCGCAGGCGCACGTTTTCGCCGAAGCGCTCGCGCATGACCTGGCGCACGTCGCCCAAGCCGTCGATGAGGCCGCGGCGGCGCGCTTCCTCGCCCAGCCAGAACGCGCCGGTGAAGAGGTCGCCGTCGATATCGTTGAGGCGGACGCCCCGGCGCGCCTCGACGTGCTCAACAAAGGTCTTGTGAAGATCGGCCTGGATTGCTTTCAGGCGTTCGATATCCTCGTCCTTTTCGGGCTGGAAGGGATCGAGGATCGCCTTGTTGTCGCCGGTGGTGTGAACACGCCGCTCGATGCCGAGCTTATCGATCGCTTCGACGAAGCCGAAGCCGCTGGAAACCACACCGATGGAGCCCACGATGGATGAAGGCTGGGCATAGATTTCCTCGGCTGCGCAGGCGATCCAGTAGCCGCCGGAGGCCGCGGCATCCTCGACGAAAGCGAAGACGGGCACGTCCTTTTCGTTGGCCAGCGCGCGAACACGATCGTGCATCAGGGCCGACTGCGCGGGCGAACCGCCCGGCGAATTGATGACCAGCGCAACGGCTTTCAGGTGCCGTCCCTCGAACGCATCGCCGATGGCCTCTTCCATGCCGTCGAGCGAAATGCCTTTCTGGAAACGGCTGCGCGAGCCGATGGGCCCTTCCAGGCGCAGCACGTTGACGTGCGGCGCACGGCGGAAGATGCGGCGGAGACGCTCGCGAAGGGATCGTTTGGCCATGGAAGCCCCGGTCAGAGAAGCCTTACTTGGTGTCAGTGCCCGCGTTCGCAACCCAGGTGAGCGCGGCGCCCTCACGCAGGATCGCCTCGGCCCGCGCGGTATAGCGACCATCGGGCCCGTGCAGCACCATGGGTTCGGCGCGTACGAGAGAACCATCGGCACCCTTGGTTGCGCGCACCAGCAAGCGCCGGGCCGGTGCATCGCCCGCACCGCCCGCGCGCAGTTCCATGACGGCAATGTCCCCTGCCCCGCTTTGCAGTACGGCGATGAGATCCGCTTCCCGTTCCTTGCGGTGAACCAGAACGAATTCACCGCCGGGCCTGAGCAGAGCGAGGCAGGCGGTGACCCAGGCGGACAACGGCATGCTTTCGACCATCGCGGATCGGCGCAGCGGATCGGGCGAACCGCGCGAGGCCGCAGGATCAAGATAGGGAGGGTTCGTGAGGACAGCGTCGAAGGAACTCGCCGCGCTCGATTGCGCGAACGCGGCAAGATCCTGTTCGATAACGTCAATGCGGTTACCGAACAGGTTTGCGGCAACATTGACACGTGCGGCTTGCGCAGGTGCGGCCTCACGTTCCAGAGCCGTGATCTCGATGCCGGGGACCCGTACCGCGAGACAGAGTGCCGCCGCGCCGCTGCCCGCACCGGCATCCAGGACACGCATCCCCGCTTCGGCAGCAACTGCGGCGGCAAGGAAGACCGTATCGGTTGTCGGGGGCAGACTCGCCACCTGCGGCATCGCAACCTTGCCGCCCAGAAGGGTCAGACCGCAATCAGAACTGGCGGACATCGATCCCGGCGTCGGTGAGCAATTGCTTGGCCTCCTCGGCGTCCTCATCAAACACCAGAAGCCGGCGCTGGATGGCCAGGATGCTGCCCTCGATCATGCTGGTGTGCTGATCGAAGACCTCGTTGGGGATGTCGGCGTCCTTCAGCAGCGCCTGGGCAAAGGCCAGGGTGGCGAGATCGTTCGTACGCATGATTTCTTTCATCGTGTGCCGCAAGAGACCGTGAAGAAGTATGGCTTTCGTGACCCGCCGCCAGTTGTGCTACATTCGCGCGCACCGGCGCGATGCTGAACCCTTATCGCGCAGCCGGTCAAGACTATACCCCATGCGGGCCGAGACCGGAGTCCTTGCTTGTCAGCAGCCGTTTCCCTTACCAACCACAACGCCAGCGCGTCGCGGCAGCCGTTCGAGCGCCTGCGCGAGCTGGTCGCCGACGATCTCGCCGGCGTCAACGAGGTCATCGTCGACTATCTGCAGAGCTCCGTTGGGCTGATCCCGCAGCTCGCCGGGCATCTGGTGGCTTCGGGCGGCAAGCGGCTGCGGCCGATCCTGACGCTGACGACAGCGCGCCTGTGCGGCTACGAAGGCACGCGCCATATCAACCTGGCGGCCTGTGTCGAGTTCATTCATACCGCCACCCTGCTCCACGACGACGTTGTCGATGACAGCGCCCTGCGGCGCGGCAGTGCGACAGCCAACGCGGTATGGGGCAACAAACCCTCGGTGCTGGTGGGCGATTTCCTGTTCAGCCGTTCATTCCAGCTGATGGTGAGCGACGGTTCGCTAGAGGTGCTGCGCATCCTTTCCGATGCCAGCGCGATCATCGCCGAGGGCGAGGTCGATCAGTTCATGATTTCCAACGACGTCACGACCGGCAAGGAAGCCTATATGGACGTGATCCAGGCCAAGACTGCGACGCTGTTTGCCGCGGCGAGCAGGATCGGCGCAGTGGTGGCCGACAAGTCGGCCGAGGAACAGGCGGCCCTGCGCACCTACGGCATGAGCCTGGGCATCGCCTTTCAGCTGGTCGACGACGTGCTCGACTATTCCGCCAAGCAGGCCGACCTGGGCAAGACCGTCGGCGACGACTTCCGCGACGGCAAGATCACGCTTCCCATCGTCCATGCCATCGAACGCGCCGACGATGTCGAACGGGCGTTCTGGAAACGAACCCTGGAAGACGAGGAACAGGGTGACGACGACCTGGAACAGGCGATGGCGATTCTTGCCCGCCATAGCGCGTTGGAAGACGCCATGGCGGAAGCCCGCCGCCACGGCGAAGAGGCCCGGCGCGTGCTGACGCCTTTCCCCGACAACGACTACCGCGACGCCCTGCTGGAACTCGTCGATTTCTGCGTCGACCGGGAATTCTGAGCCCGCGCGTCCACGCCATGGAACAGGACCGGTCCCAACCTCCACAATCCCCATGGCGCATCGGCGTGGATATCGGCGGCACGTTCACAGATCTGGTGCTGCACGACAGTACGGGTGCTCTCCATGTCGCGAAGGTACCCTCCACGCCTGACGACCCCGCACGCGGCGTGCACGCGGCGCTGCAGGCGCTGGCGCAGCAACACGGCCTTGACATCAGCGGGCTGCTCAAAGGATGCGAACTCTTCGTGCACGGCTCGACCGTGGCGACCAATACCATGCTGGAGGGCAAGGGTGCCAAGACCGGCCTGCTGACGACCGAGGGTTTCCGCGACAACCTGGAAATCCGACGCGGCATCCGCGAGGACATGTGGGACCACCGCTCACCCTTCGCGCCAGTGCTGGTGCCGCGTTATCTGCGCATCGGCATACCGGGGCGCATTGACCGCGACGGCAAGGAAGTCACGGCGCTTGACGAGGCCGCCGTGGAAACCGCTGCGCAGCGTTTCCTGGAAGAAAGGGTCGAGGCGGTCGCGGTTTGTCTGCTGAACTGCTTTCTGGACGACACACACGAACGCCGCTGCGGAGAAATCCTGGCCCGTCACTTCGACCCGCGCTACATTTCTCTTTCCAGCGACATCGCCCCGATAATCGGCGAATACGAACGCGGCTCGACCGCCGTCGTGAATGCCTGCCTGTCGCCGCGCGTGGTGCCCTATCTCAACCGCCTGGACGAGGCTCTCACCAGAGACGGCCTGCGCTATCCCATGTTGCTGGTGCAGAGCAACGGCGGTGCGGCCTCCGTCGCACAGGTTTCCGGCCGGCCCGTCAATCTGGCGCTCTCGGGCCCGGCCGCCGCTGTGGGCGCACTGAACCTGATCGCCGAGAAGACCGGCCACAACGACCTCATCTCCATGGAGATCGGCGGGACAAGTTGCGATGTCGTCATGATGCGTTCGGGCCAGGTGGCGGTAACCGACGATCTGATGATCGCGGGATATCACGTCGCGACCCAGGCTGTGGATGTCCACACCGTGGGCGCCGGCGGCGGAACGATCGCACGGGTCGATGCCGGCGGCATGCTCCAGCTCGGCCCCGAAGGCGCAGGCGCCGATCCCGGCCCGGCCTGTTATGGCAAGGGCGGTACCCGTCCGACCGTGACCGATGCGCTCCTGGCCCTGGGCCGCCTGCGCGAAGGCCTTCTGGCCGGCGGTGTCGCCAGCCTGGATTCCAGTCTCGCGCGTCAAGCCCTGAAAATCCACGTCGCCGACCCACTGGGCATCGGCGTGGAAGGAGCCGCGGCAGGGATCATCAGCGTGTTGGAACAGAATCTGCTGCACGCGGTCGAGCGCATCAGCATCGAACGGGGCTATGACCCGGCGATCTGTTATCTGGTTGCGGCGGGAGGTGCCGGCCCCATGCACGGAAGCGCAGTGGCGCGCGAGCTTGGCTGCAGCACGGTTTATGTGCCGCGTCAGGCTGGGGCCTTCTGCGCCCTGGGCATGCTGAATGCCGACGTGCGGCGCGATCTTTCACGCGTGCAGTTCGGCGATCTCGACACCATGGACGAGACACCGGTGATCGACGGGTTCGGCGATCTGGAGCGTCAGGCACGCGAAATTCTTTGCAACGAGGGATTCGAGGGCAAGCGGGTGGCTCTCGAACGCAGTGTGGACCTGCGTTATCGCGGCCAGCAGTTTCCCGTGCGCGTCGCCGAGCCGGACTTCGACCGTGCAGCGGTCCGCTCGCGGTTCGAGGATCAGCACCAGCGCATGTTCGGCCACATCCAGCCCCGGGGCGAGTTGGAGTTGACCGCCCTCCATGTCACAGGGCGGGGATTGATACCGCGCATTGATCCGGCACGGGACAGACGCAAGGCAGGTGGACCTCATCCTGTGGAGACACGCAATGCCCATGCGGGCCTTGCCCACGGCATGATGGAGACCCCGGTCTACGATGCTGCTGGCCTGGCGGCGGGAATCACGCTTTCCGGGCCGTTGCTGATCGAGGAAGTCACGACCACGCTTTATGCCGGGCCGGGCGAAGAGGTCACCATCGATCCCTTCGGCAACTATATCATCGCATTGGAGGCATCATGAGCACGCCGGATCCGGTACGTCTGACCCTGGTGCAGAACCGTTTGGACCACATCTCCCTGCAGATGGGATGGGTGATGACGCGCACGGCGCGCAGTCCGATCTTCAGCCAGAGCCACGACTTCTCCTGTTTCCTGGGCGATGCGGCAGGTTACCTGATCAGCCAGGCCGACGGCATTCCGATCCACACCGGCGGCGGCGGTCTTGCGCTGCGTGTGCTGTTGAGAACCTTCGAAGACGCCATCGACGAGGAAGACGTTTTTCTGTTGAACGACCCCTATGTAGCGGGCGGCAACCACCTGCCCGACTGGGTCATCGCGCGGCCCGTGTTCTTTGAGGAGCATCATGTCGGCTGGTCCTGCAACCGGGCGCACCAGTCCGACATCGGCGGTGGTGCCGCGGGAACCTACAACCCGCAGGCCACGGAAATCTTCCACGAAGGCCTGCGCATCCCGCCCATGAAGCTGATCGAGCGCGGTAGCCTGCGCCAGGATGTGTGGAACCTGCTGCTGCTCAATTCCCGCACGCCCGACCTCATGGACGGCGATCTACGCGCCATGCTGGGCTCGACGCGCATCGGCATGGAACGGCTCCAGGCGCTGGTTACCGATCTGGGACTGGAAGGGGCGCTCGACTGTTTCGAAGGCATCCTGGAACATGGCGACCGCATGATGCGCGCATGTATCGCAGAGGTTCCGGACGGCACCTGGTATGGCGAGGATGCGACGCTGAACGACTGCTTCGAGGATCTGCGCACCGAGATCAAGGCGGCGCTGATCGTCGAGGGCGATCGGGTCACCGTCGATTTCAGTGAGACCGGACCCCAGATGAAGGGCTTCAAGAACAGCTCGGTCGCCAACACCATGTCGGCGGCCTATATGGCACTAGGCTCGTTCTTCCCCGAAGACCTGCCGCGCAACGAAGGCACATTCCGCTCGGTGAAGCTCATCATGCCCGAGGGCAGCGCGGTCAATCCGCGCTCGCCCGCACCGATGACCATGAACACCGTCTTCATCGCGCACCACATCGTGCACGCCATCTGGCAGGCGCTGGGCGAAGCACGGCCCGATCTGGCTTGTGCGGGATGGGGGCGCAGCGTGCACCCGACCTGTTCGGGCGCGGACAGTGCGCGGGGCAGCAACTACATCATGTATCACTGGCACGGTATGCCGGGCGGCGGCGCGCTGGAGGGTCGTGACGGTTTTGCCCAGATCGGTCATCTCTCCGCACTTGGTGGCCTGGCGATCTCCAATCTGGAGGATTACGAGCAGCTCTACCCCGTGCGTTACCTCAAGTATGAACTGCGCTGCGACGGCGGGGGTGCGGGCGAACACCGCGGCGGCAGCGGCGTGGAATACGAGGTGGAGATGCTTGATCCCGTCACCTTCTATTTCCGCAGCGAGGGCCTGGGGCCGCCCAGTAGTTACGGCGCGCGCGGCGGCGAAGCAGGCCTGGGCGGGTTCATGGAAGTGACCGAGGCGACCGGCAGGCACAACCTCCCCACCGCCTATGGCACGCAGCACTACGGCGCCTGCACCTATCATGCGCTTTCGCCCGGCGGCGGCGGCTGGGGCAATCCGCGGCAGCGCCCGGTCGAAAAGGTCGTGCGCGACGTGAAGGACGGGCTGGTCAGCAGGGAAGCGGCAGAGCAGTCCTATGGCGTTGCCGTGAGCACCGAGGGAACTCTTGACGAAGCCGCGACGGAGCGCCTGCGCGCATCCGCTTCAAGGTGACGTTGACGAACTGTTGCGGCACCTGGAGACAAACGCTATAAGCCGCTCGCCAGCGTCCCCACGGGACCAGGCCGTGTCCCCGATCATGGCGCCTGCCAACGCCCAGGGGGACCAAGACGCCCTCGTCCTAAAACCAGCAGGACCGCGGCGGAGTGTAGCTCAGCCTGGTAGAGCACTGTCTTCGGGAGGCAGGGGCCGGAGGTTCGAATCCTCCCACTCCGACCATTTCTGGGTTCAGACGAAGTTTGACAGACTCGGCGCAAACGAGACGCCGCGACGTGCGGTTTTGCGCCGCGAGAGGTGCCGGCGTCCGGCAGGCTTTTTCGCGAACGCGCGTGTTCACACTCGACCCGAAACGGCACATATCGAATACTGAAAAGTCCCGATATGGGAATTCCGGATCAAAACTGGACAACCCAGGCGGGTGTTGATAATCTCTGAATGTTTCGTTGAACGCGCCATTCGAGACTGTATTTTGTGTTCGTTCATCTACCGTTTGTCTTTCTTACCATCGCTACGTTCCTAGCCGGGTTGAGCTTGAAATTCACGGCACTTGCGTTCGATTTCGATCTGCCCGAGCTCGTTCAAGCGTTCAATGTCTCGGAAGCTTCCCCGCGTGCAAGCCTTTGTTTTGGTTCGATTTTGGCGAGTTTTCTGGGCATCGTGGCCCTGCCCTCTATCCGCGTATGTACGTTCCCCACGACGTGCTCGGCCTGGACAGGACGGCAAGCATGGTGACCGAGAGCGGCAAGCCGGCATGCATTCCCCACGCCAACGACCCGCTGCAGTCGGTTTTTATCGCCCTCATCATGATCTCGGGCGTGCTGCTCGTCGGGATTGTGAATTGACGCAGATTCACGACCGGTTCACATCCGCGCATCCGGCGCTCTAATCCTGCGCCAAGGGTAGCGCCATGGGTGCGATGTCGCGTGCGCCTCTGCCCGACCAGTGCCTAGACGGTGCCGCCGCCTCACTGCGTTCCTGAGCAGCCGTGAGTGCGTTGAGCGCATCGTTGTGGTCAAGGCCCAGGACCTCTCATCCCTGACGACAAGGCGGCCATCGACATATAACGTCGCGTACGGCACGTTCCGCCGCATGGAACAGCAACACCCGCAGCGGGTCGCATGGCCCTGTGATTGAGATCGACGAGCACGAGGTGGCCTTCGCATCCACCGCAAGGTGGCCGATGTCGTTACGGCCCAGAAGGGGGGCGCCACCGACCGTTGCAACATCGAAAACATCCGCGGTCATGACCGTGTCGAGGTTGCCGTCAGTGACCTTTCCCAGGACACAGACCCAACGCACCTCATCGAGCATGTTGTGCGGCGTGGTGTTGGTCCCGATGCCGATGTTGATGCCCCGCGCGCAGTAGGCGCCAGGGCTTTCCAGCACGGCACCATAGCGGGCAAAGGGCGTGGGACAGTGCGCAACGCTGATGCGCGACTGAGCGATCAGATCAATGTCCTCACTGGTCACCAGGTGATCCGGCTGTGGGTATCGGCATAGATTGCGTAGCCTAGGATGGTGCGCGACGTGAGAAGGTCACGGTCGGCCAGGAACCGGATGGGCGTGACGCCGTGGCGGTGGCGGATTTCCTGGACTTCGTGAACGCTTTCGGAGGCGTGTATGTGGAATTTCCAGCCCCTCTGCTGGCACACGCCCATGATGTCGCCCAGCAAGCCTCTTGCTGCAGGAATCGGGCGTCGACGGCGCGGGCATGCCAGCGAGGCATCCGCATGGATGGCCTTCAGCCTCCTCAATGATGGCGATGGCCTGATCGAGACCTGTCTGACCTTCGTCATCGAGCCAATCGTAAATGACATTGCGGCCATCAAGGGTGCTGCCAGGATGCGGACCCGAACATGGGTGCCACATAACCCCACAGGCCGCTGCGTGCAAAAAAATCGAGCCAGCCTTCGTAAGGTGAGGAGAGGCCGACCAGCGTCATGAGGCCGGCAGGCACATAAGGCGCGGCACAGAGCGCGACCAGAAACGGCAGCACATAACCCAGCAACGCGATCATCGGCAGAAAGACCACCGTGGCCTGGGTCAGGCGGAACCAGAGACGGCGCGGGCCGCAATGACGATCCAGAAAACCAGGGCGACCAGGACGAGTGTGACCAGCAGGACACAGGACTCGGGGCAGCCGGCCTCCACGGCCAGTTTGAGCATGGAAAACTCCAGGCCCCAGACCGCCCCCATGATGACGAGCAGGCCTAGGGGACCCAACGCGGAGGGCTTGTCGTTTTGCTCGGCCATGACAAGGACTCCAACTCCACGCCTGCACCTTTCCAGATTGCGACGGACTTGGCGAGGCGTTGCAACCCGCCCCGTCCCGCGCTATCGGAACAGGGCATTTCGGTCCTGGAGTTCCATCACATGGTCAACGATCCCCTCGCCGCTCTGCCGCGTGTTGCTTCGGGCAAAGGTATTTATGTCTGGGACCAGGACGGCCGGCGCTATATCGACGCCTCGGGCGGACCCGCGACCTTCTGCATCGGGCACGGCAACGAAGAGGTCAACGAGGCGATCAAGACGCAGATCGAGAAGATCGCCTTCGGCTACCGTTTTCATTTCCGCAGCGACGCGGCCGAGGAACTTGCCGAGGTCATCCGCGAGAAATCGGGCGGCGATCTGAAACACGTGATCTTCACGACCGGCGGGTCGGAGTCCGTCGAAGGCTGCCTGAAGCTCGCCCTGCAGTATCACACGGCGCGCGGCGAGATGTCGCGGCGGCGTTTCATCAGCCGCGAGCGCTCCTGGCACGGCAACACGCTGGGTGCGCTTTCGGTTTCCGGCTTCAAGGCGCGTCAGAACCCCTATGTCGGGTCGATGTTGGAAGTAAGCCACCTCTCGCCGGTCAATGCCTACCGCCCGCCCGCCAACGTCTCGGCCGAGAACCTGGCGAAATTTTGCGCCAACGAACTGGAAGAGGAGATCCTGCGCCGGGGTCCCGACCAAGTCGCGGCTTTCATCTTCGAGCCGCTGGTGGGTGCGGCCGGCGGCGCGGTCCCCGCTCCGGAGGGCTACGCGAAGCGCATCCGTGAGATCTGTAGTCGTCACGGCGTCCTGATGATCGCCGATGAGGTGATGTGCGGCGTGGGTCGCTGCGGCACCTGGCGCGCTCTGCAGCATGACGGGGTCGAGCCCGATCTGATGTCCATCGCCAAAGGGTTGGGCGGCGGCTATCTGCCGCTGGGTGCCGCCGTCTATTCGGAAAAGGTCGCCGAGCCGATCTATGAGGTGCATGGCATGCCGATCACCGGTCATACCTTTACCGCCCACACGGCATCCTGCGCGGCGGGGCTGGCGGTCCAGCGCATCATGGAGCGCGAGAACCTAGTCGCCAAGGTCAACGAGGACGGAGTCTGCCTGCGCAAAAAACTCGAGGATGCCCTGGGCGATCATCAGCATGTCGGAGATATTCGCGGGCGCGGTTTCTTTCAGGGCATCGAACTGGTCGAGGACCGCGAGACCAAGGAGCCGTTCAGCCCGGACGAGCGCCTGTTCTATCGCGTGATGAAGACCGGTTTCGAGAACGGCCTCATCGTTTATCCCACCGGCGGCAATGTCGACGGCGTGAAGGGCGACCAGATCATCGTCGCACCGCCCTACAACGCGACGCGTGAGGAACTCGACGAGATCGTATCCCTGCTTTCTGGCACCATTGATCAGGCCATCGCTTCGCTGGGGTCATGACCAGCTCGCCGGGCAAGAAGCCGCGCAAGACCAAAGGTCCTGCCCAGCGAAACCGGCCGGTCCCCCGCGCCGCGAGTGGAACCCTCCAATGCGGCGATTCACTTTGCCTTCGACGCCTATGACACATCCCGGCCAAGCCAATGGGCCGCCATACTGCCGGCGAAGGATTCATCACGGGCTTCGTAAAGCATGCCGTGGCGGATGCGATGCTCTGCTTCGCGCGCAACCACAAGGATTTCACCAGCTTCAAGAATCTGCTGGAACGCCACGGCAACCGCCGCCCGTCGATCTGGTTCCCCGATCCCAACATCACGCGGTATGCCTGGTTGCGCCGCCATCATGATCAGCGCGCTTACAGCCTGGAAGGTGCATTTCACACGACGGCCAGCCGCGTCATGACGGAAATCTGCAACACGCTGGTCGCGCCCGTGCAACCCTGGGATGCGGTGACCTGCCCGACGCACGCCATACGCTCCAAGATCGAACGGCTGTTGGAGTGGCAGGCCGATTACCTGAAACACCGCATCGGCGGCAGAGCCAAACACGAGCAACAGCTCCCCATTATTTCGCTGGGTGGGGACTGCGACCGGTTCGGTCCCACGACCAAGGAAGCCAGGGACGCGCGCACCGCCTTCCGCTAACGGTTCGAGGCTGGCGGTGATGACATTGTCGTGCTGTTCGTCGGGCGTCTGGCGTTCCATGCCAAGGCCAACCCCATGCCGATGTACGCGGGCCTGGAGGAAGCGGCCAAGCGCACTGGCAAGAGAACCGTGCTTGGTGCTCTCGGGCTGATTCGGCTCCGATACGGTACGTGACCAGTTCACCAGCACGGCAAAGCTTCTGGCGCCGACGCTGAAGGTGGTGTCAATCGACGGGCGCAAGCCGGAGATTCGTTACAAAGTTTGGCAGGTGGCCGGTATCTTCGCGTCGATGTCCGACAATATCCAGGAGACCTTGGGCTTGACGCCGATCCAAGCGATGGCCGCGGACATTCACGTGGTGTGCAGCGAATTAGGACGGCTACCACGATACGGTGATCGACGGGGAAACCGGACTCATGGCCCGACCCTGATGGCCCCGCAGGGCGACGGCGACGATCTAGCCTATCGCCATGACGCAGGCACCAACGACTATGACCACTATGTCGGGATCGCCGCGCAGTTCACCGCCGTCAATCCGGCCAAGACGGCAGACGCCTTCGAAGCGCTCACGGTCAACGTGGACCTCCAGCGCAAGAAGGCACGCGAAGTCGCTCCCAGACGGAACGGAGCTCCGCCCAATCCGGGCCGTGGCGATCCGTTCGACCTCTTCCAGCACTACCCTACGGCAGTGGTCAAGGACGAACGGGTGTTAGCACTGGGCGACAAGACCGTGCAGCAGGCCATGGATCTCGCCTTCATGGCGCATCTCAACGCCGCCATGAAGGCGCCCGACCACCAGATCCGCTGCCGTGCTGCGTCATCTGGAGGAACACGGGTCCAGCCAGATCAGCGACCTGCTCGACCTCGTGCCACGCGACGACCGCAAACGGCTGCGCTGGACGCTGGTCCGGCTCGCCAAGGTCGGTGTGCTGAAGATCGTCTGGTATGCGGGTTCACACCGGCCTCTCGGAATTGGCGCGAGCGATCACACAGCCTTGACTGGACGGTGTTCGACGCCCTGTCGCACGCTTGGCGTCATGAAACGAACGACTGCCATCTTTTCGCCTTTGATTGCCGTGTTTCTTGTGGGCGGTACGGCGAGCGCGCTTGATCTTTTCTCACACGAATGGCCCGATACGGACTTCGAGAACCGTTCCATCGATCTCGACGAAATCCTTTCAGGCGGGCCGCCCAAGAACGGCATTCCCTCGATCGACGATCCTGTCTTTGTGCCGGCCTCGGGGACCGACGACCTTCCCGATATCGAGCCGGTCATCAGTGTCGACGTGAACGGCGAAGCACGGGCCTATCCGCTGCGCATCTTGATGTGGCACGAGATCGTCAACGACACGGTCAACGGTCTGCCGCTCACCATCACGTTCTGTCCCCTGTGCAACACCGGCATCGTTTTCGAACGCGATATCAATGACGTGGTTTATGACTTCGGTACCACGGGCAAGCTGCGAAACTCCGATCTGGTGATGTACGATCGCCAGACCGAAAGCTGGTGGCAGCAGTTTCTGGGCCTTGCCATTGTCGGCGAGATGAACGGCACGCGGCTCACCCCTTATCCGTCCAGGCTGGAATCGTTCGCCCGGTTCAGGGAGCGGCATCCCGACGGCATGGTGCAGATTCCCAACAACGAAAGCATGCGAGACTATGGCTCCAACCCCTACGCGGGCTACGACAGCCGCCAGGCGCCCTATCCCTTCTTCGACGATGCGCTGCCCGGCAACGTGCCACCGCTTGCCCGTGTCGTTCGGGTCGATGACCAGGCTTGGTCACTGGCGCTGGTGCAGTCAGAGGGACGCATCGAAGAGGGCAATCTCGTCATCACGTGGGAACCCGGTCAGGCCTCCGCTCTGGACGAGCGTGAAATTGCCGAAAGCGTGGATGTCGGCAACATCGTCGTGCAGCGGCGCACGGACGAAAGTCTGGTCGACGCCGTCTATACGGTCGACTTCGCGTTTGCCTTCCACGCGTTTTATCCTGACAGCGTGATCCGGACGGAATGACGTTCAGGCGTCTACAGGCGCCAGGAACAAGGTGAGCACGCCGGTGTAGGCATAAAGACGATCAAAGGAAATCTCGCCGTTGCCGAAGAACCCGACGATGGGGAGATCCCCCAGGTCCTCCTTGATGATCTCCATTTCACGACCCTCTTTTCCGAACATGCCTGGGCCGCGCGCCAGACAGCTGAAGTAGAGGCCGCCCACCGGGCGCAGGGCACGTGCCTTGAGATCGTGCAGCATGCGGCGCAGATCGGTCTCCGCGGCATGCTGATCGCGCTTGCAGAACATGATTGCATCGCCGGCCTGGGCATTGTCGCCGATCATGATGGTGCCCTCGTCGGGATCAAGACCGACCAGATTGCGCACGAGATAATCGCCTAGGTCCGATCCGGTAACGGGAAACGCGACGTGGAGCGCACCAGAAAGCATGCGCAGATCCATGATGCCTGCGTCGGCCAGCGTCTCGACGAAAACGTCCATGGCGGGCTTGCCGTCGAGCTCCGTGATCAGATTTTCGCTGGCATGGGTAACCTGGTGGTAACCGCCCAGCGGTGAACAGCCCTGGGTCAGGCCGGTCGCCACCCGCGCGCCGGTCATCAGCAGGCCCGAAACGCTCGCCTGTGAAGGACGCCCTGCCAACTGCACGAAGTCACTACGCGACGAGGTCAGTCCGCCGACCAGGAACCCGTCTGTATCGCGCGCCAGTCTGGGAATATCACCCATCAGTTCCTCACGGCGCGGGTCGCCATGAACGATGCAGAACGACCCGCTAGGCCCCGCACCCATTTCCGCATAGCCGGTAATGGCTTCATCCATCGACGTGAAGAGTGTCTGGCTGGCGCCGGGAAAGCTGCAAGTCATGGCGACGATGGCGGGACAGTCGAAATATTCCTTGCCCGTCACGCAGATTCCGATGCCGACCGTACCGCACCAGTTGAGCGTACCCGTGGCACCGGTCAGGAACGATGCGATATCGCCCAGATGCTCTGCCAGGTGATCGGTGACATAGAGAAAGCCGAGATCGTCCTCGTCCCGGTCGCCCAACTGCTCGGCAACCAAACGCGCCGCATCCTGCCAGATCCTGGCCTCGGCATGGCCTATGACAAAGCGGCTTCCCGTGACTTGCGAAAGATCGTCCATGACCCACCATAGAACGGCGGCCGAAGCGATCAACCGGTTCCGGCGGTGCTATGATGGAATCATGGTCGACGTAGCAGGTTTCCTGGAATTTCCGGTGCACAAGCCAAAACCTACAAGCCGATGACAGGAAGAATTTTGCTCTGGCTGCTGTTGGTGGTCGATCCGGTGCATCAGACAGCAAGCGCCGATCCTGTGACGGTGCACGGCCTCACCTTCAGCGACGAGTTCGGAGGCTTCACGATTCTGAATGCCTGGGGCAGCGGTTCCCTAGCCGATCCCATTACCGTGGTTGAGGAGATCACGGCGTCGACCGGGACAGTGCTGATCGTGCGCGGCCTAGGGCCCGAATCCGGCAATCCGATTCCAACCGCGCACCCGGCGGGATTCGTTTTGCGCAAGATCGTCATCAACGCGACGAACCGGCCCTGGAACATCTACGACATCGAACTCCAGAAGGAGCTTGGCACGACCAGCGACATCTTCGACGGCCTCTCCTTCGGACAGTCGTCCCAAGCCGGCAGGCCGTTTCCCTCCGACAGGTTCGCGCAAAGCGCGCTGCTCGAAGAGCCGTCCGACAATCTGAGCTTTTTCGACGGGCTGGTCGCTCCCGGCCAGACGGTGACAATGACCTTTGTCGTGACCGTGACCGGCCCAGTCCCGGAGTTCTACATTCTCCAGCGACCCAACCGCCCGCTGGCTTGGATCCCCGGTCATGACCGGCGGGACCGCGCATGATGCGGACGGGTCGCACCGTTCGGGTCGATGGGCCCGGCGGCATGAATCACCGTAACGTCATGCCGGCTTTTTGCAAAAAACTTGCGTTGGTCGGACTTTTGACCTTTGTGAGCACCGCTCTGAGTTCGCCTGTAGCCGACTACGATGCGGGCGCGGAGGCCTATACGGCTGGGGATTATGCCGCGGCACGAGCCGAATGGCGCGATCTGGCAGAAGTCGGCGATCCCGACAGTCAGTTCGGCATGGGCCTCATTTATGAAAGCGGACGCGGCGTTGGGCTCGAAGGCAACGATCCCGTCTACCGTTCGCAGGCGTGGGCCATGCCTGATGTCGCCGAAGCAGAAATCATCTGTGCCACCTTCAAGGGATGCGACGCGGACTGTTTTCTGGTTCGCGAATAGTCCAGCGCTCTACTGCGCGTCAGGGCCGTTGGCTTTGAGGTAGGCGATAACATCGGCAATGTCCTGCTCGTCGCTCAGCCGGAAAGTCATTTTTGCCCCGGCGATGAAATCCGAGGGACCCTGGAGCCATTGCGACAGAGTCTCCTCGTTCCACAGGATGCCCGATGCAGCGACGCCATCGGAATACCTGTCGAACCCGTCGGACGTGCCCGCGACCCGTCCGTAGACATCGAAAAGATTGGGTCCCTGCTTGGCGCGGGCTCCCTCATCTATGGTGTGGCAGGCGGCGCAACGCCTGAAGAGGTTCTCTCCGGCTGCAGCATCCCCCTCGGCATGAACGGCGGCCGAGGCCAATAGGACGACGAGAAAGCCGGATGTCAGGATCGATTTCATGAATGGTTTCCTGTGTTTGCAATGTGCGCGACCGAGCAGCCACATTGGAACTTCCACGCATTCAGGTACATGTCTCACAGGGTTCGACCGGCAGACCTCGCGCAATCCAGCCAGGGCCGCCGCCGCTGCCCAGCATGCCTTCGCCGACATCTAAAACCTGGGTAAAGCCTCGGTCGCGAAGCAGACCGGCAGCAAAGGATGTGCGAACGCCTCCCGCACAAATCAGCGCGATCGGTGCATTCCGGTCGCCATCCGTGACTTCCAGGATTTCGGTCACGAACTCCAGATTGGGAACGCCCCAATCGCTATAGAGACTGACAAGCGCCGCATCGGGAGGAATACCGGTTTCCCCCCATTCGCCCTGGGTGCGGATATCGATGACGACGATCTCCTCTGCCTGCGCACGCTCCCAAGCATCCTGAGGCGAGATGAGGCCTGCGTCGTCGGCCGCTAGCGCTGCGGAACGCGAGACCATCACCGCCAAGAACAAAAGGGGCAAGCCGCAATCGGCCCACCCCTTCATGCTCAAGGGCCTGAGCAAGGCCCTCATCGTGATCAGTTCCGGAACTCTTCTGGGATGAAAAGCAGGGAATCACGCTCGGCATAAACATGGCAGTCGATACAGAAGGCGACGTTGCTGGAGCCCTCGCCATTGGTCGTACCGACGACATTGCCGTTGGGCATGACCAGCGTATAACGCCAGTCCTCGCTCTCGGCGTTGAAGCCGGACGGCATCTTTTCCATGACGAACAAGGGTCCGGCGACCACGGTACCCTTGCCGGAGACGGCAAAGCTGTCCTTGGCCAGGACGGATCCGACGGGCATGGTCCCGCCGTCCTCGTATTCGCCATAGCTGTCGGCACCGAAACCATTGGCAAAATTGTTCACGAACCGGCCGCCATGGGTATAGGACTTGTAAGGTACCGTGTTGAAGATCTGCCAGGCGGAGTAGTCTTGGGCGATATCAAGATCGGTATTAGACATCAGGCCCGATTTTGCATAACCGGCGTGCATCTGACCCTTGATGCAATCATAAGCGGCCTGGGCCTCCTCGTTGGTCAGTTCAACATCCGCACCGGCACCGCACGCTCCGCAGGCACCGCAGCCGCCGGCCGCACAGGGATTGCATGGGTTACAGGCCGCACAAGGGTTGCAGGCTCCGCAAGCCGCTGCGCACGGATTGCATGCCGAGCACGCGCCACATGCACCGCAGCCGGCAGCAACGCCGGTAGCGACGTCAAGGCTAGCGCCGCAGCCGCCGCACGGATTGCACGACCAGGCAATGCGCGGCACTTCGCATCCGGAATCGTGCGCTGCTGCGCACGGGTTGCAGGCACCGCAGCCGCCGCACGCGCCGCATTCGGCCGCACAGGGATTGCAGGGATTACACGCCGCACACGGATTGCAGGCGCCACAGGCCGCCGCGCACGGATTGCACGCCGAACAGGCACCGCAGCCGCCGCACGCGCCGCATTCGGCCGCACAGGGGTTGCAGGGATTACACGCCGCACAGGGATTGCAGGCGCCACAGGCCGCCGCGCATGGATTGCACGCCGAACAGGCGCCACAGCCGGCAGCCAGGCCCGTCGTCACGTCGAGGCTGGCACCGCAGCCGCCGCACGCACCGCATTCGGCCGCACAGGGGTTGCACGCCGCACACGGATTGCAGGCGCCACAGGCCGCCGCGCACGGATTGCACGCCGAGCAGGCACCACAGCCGCCGCACGCGCCGCATTCGGCCGCACAGGGGTTGCAGGGATTACACGCCGCACACGGATTGCAGGGATTACACGCCGCACAGGGATTGCAGGCGCCACAGGCCGCCGCGCATGGATTGCACGCCGAGCAGGCACCGCATTCGGCCGCACAGGGATTGCAGGGATTGCACGCCGCACAGGGATTGCAGGCGCCACAGGCCGCCGCGCATGGATTGCACGCCGAACATGCGCCACAGCCGGCAGCCAGGCCCGTCGTCACGTCGAGGCTGGCACCGCAGCCGCCGCACGCACCGCATTCGGCCGCACAGGGGTTGCAGGGATTGCACGCCGCACAGGGGTTGCAGGGATTGCACGCCGCACAGGGGTTGCAGGGATTGCACGCCGCACAGGGATTGCAGGCGCCACAGGCCGCCGCGCACGGATTGCACGCCGAGCAGGCACCACAGCCGCCGCACGCGCCGCATTCGGCCGCACAGGGGTTGCAGGGATTACACGCCGCACAGGGATTGCAGGCGCCACAGGCCGCCGCGCAGGGATTGCACGCCGAGCAGGCACCACAGCCGGCAGCCAGGCCCGTCGTCACGTCGAGGCTGGCACCGCAGCCGCTGCACGCACCGCATTCGGCCGCACAGGGATTGCAGGGATTGCACGCCGCACACGGATTGCAGGCGCCACAGGCCGCCGCGCATGGATTGCACGCCGAGCAGGCACCACAGCCGGCAGCCAGGCCCGTCGTCACGTCGAGGCTGGCACCGCAGCCGCTGCACGCACCGCATTCGGCCGCACAGGGATTGCAGGGATTGCACGCCGCACACGGATTGCAGGCGCCACAGGCCGCCGCGCATGGATTGCACGCCGAGCAGGCACCGCAGCCGCCGCACGCGCCGCATTCGGCCGCACAGGGGTTGCACGCCGCACACGGATTGCAGGCGCCACAGGCCGCCGCGCACGGATTGCACGCCGAACAGGCACCGCAGCCGCCGCACGCGCCGCATTCGGCCGCACAGGGGTTGCACGCCGCACACGGATTGCAGGCGCCACAGGCCGCCGCGCACGGATTGCACGCCGCCGCCACAGCCGGCAGCCAGGCCCGTCGTCACGTCGAGGCTGGCACCGCAGCCGCCGCACGCGCCGCATTCGGCCGCACAGGGATTGCAGGGATTGCACGCCGCACACGGATTGCAGGCGCCACAGGCCGCCGCGCACGGATTGCACGCCGAACAGGCACCGCAGCCGCCGCACGCGCCGCATTCGGCCGCACAGGGGTTGCACGCCGCACACGGATTGCAGGCGCCACAGGCCGCCGCGCACGGATTGCACGCCGAACATGCGCCACAGCCGGCAGCCAGGCCCGTCGTCACGTCGAGGCTGGCACCGCAGCCGCCGCACGCGCCGCATTCGGCCGCACAGGGATTGCAGGGATTGCACGCCGCACACGGATTGCAGGCGCCACAGGCCGCCGCGCACGGATTGCACGCCGAACAGGCACCGCAGCCGCCGCACGCGCCGCATTCGGCCGCACAGGGGTTGCACGCCGCACACGGATTGCAGGCGCCACAGGCCGCCGCGCACGGATTGCACGCCGAACATGCGCCGCAGGTGCTGCATCCGGCAGCCAGACCGGTGGGTGCGGGCACCGATTCGGGATTGGTTGCAGAAGGAGCGCCATAGGTTGTGTTCGAAGACGCACGGCCACACGGAACCGGCGTCGCGCCGACCGCGATCACCGCGCCGGCGCCCATCACCGCGGGAAATACCGTGGTGGAAAGCAGATTGCGCTTCAGTTGTAACATGGGTTGAGAAGCCTCCGATTATCTTGATTGAACGTCACGACCTTGTGTCGAACAAGCTGCACCGAAATCTGGAACACTTGATAACCCCTCGATTGCAACTCTTGAATCAAACATATCAATCCCAAACGAGGACCAACCAATGAAAGGGCTTCACGTTCGTGTGAGAAAATGGGCCACCGTGACCGGCTTCCTTGCCGCAGGGTTCCTGGTTCTGCCGGCGGGGGTCAATCGTGCGCCGGCGGATTGCGAGACGCGCACACCCGTCCTGGAAACCATCGATATCCCGGCCGGACCGTTCATCGCCGGTTCCGATCAGGCCGAACGGGATAAGGCCTATGCGCTCGATGAAGCCGCCTATGGTCACAGCAGAACACGGGAATGGGGCTGGTACGATGACGAACGCGAACGCCAGACGATCAACCTGCCGGCGTTTTCGATCACACGCAATCTGATCACGCATGCCGACTATGCAGCATTTGTAGCGGCGACCGGCCATACCGCGCCCCAAGTCGACAAGGAAACCTGGGACAGCTACGGCCTCATCCATCCCTACGAGCGCACCCGCCCCTATACCTGGTCCGACAACACCCCTCCCCGGGACCATCTGGACCATCCTGTTGTCCTGGTCGACCACGCCGACGCCAAAGCATTCGCGGCCTGGATGTCGCAAGAGACCGGGCAGACCTGGCGCCTGCCGAGCGAATTTGAGTGGGAAAAAGCGGCCAGGGGCACCGACGGACGCTTGTTCCCCTGGGGCGAGATCTGGGATCCCAACCTGCTCAATACCCATGATGCAGGACCGTTCGGGACCGTCCCCGTTGGCTCCTATCCCGACGGCGCCAGCCCGTTCGGCATGCTGGATCCCGCCGGGCAGGTGTTCGAATGGACCGTAGACCTGCAGCGCGAGGGACGCTATTGGGTCAAGGGCGGCTCATGGGACGACAAAGGCTGCGGAGTGTGCAGGCCCGCAGAACGCCATGGGCGACCGGAAAACCTTCAGCACATCCTGATCGGTTTCAGGCTGGTGCTGGAGCCGTAAGCGGCCATGAACGGCGTGAGGTGGTCCGACTGATCATACCGGGCCAGGGCGCGCTCTTCCGCGTGATCATAGGCGGTCGGAGCATCACTCGATTTTTCGGATAAGTTCGGCAAGCACCGAATCGGGCTGCCAGGACCTGCTTTGGGGCAGTGTTATGCTCACCACGGCGGCAGGGCACCGCACAGGTCTTCTGCGCGCCAACATGCAGGTTCGCGAGAGCATCCTTGCACCACACAGCAACCACGCTAAAGGCTAGGGCGCCAACCACAATCCAGGCGCCGACCTGATCGGAAATCTTTCGTATGGGGTAGTCCTTATCTTGTTCCTTCTTCAGGAACTTCAACACGCTTGCCTGTCATTGGTTACGCACGACTGGTGTGTTTCGATGATGAAATGTGGCGACGGCTGACACAGTTCGCAGACAACTCGGATCACCAGCAGTTGATGCGATTGCGCCCTGCCCGCCAGCTTGAAAGCCATGCCGCAAATCGCCATCCTCTTGCCATGGCCAGCGCATCCCAAAGCAGCGCACAGGTTTCGGCGATGCCCGACCTGTCTGCGCGCACGAAACTGGACGACCTCGATCGGGCGATGCTGAAAAGCATGCTGGAGGCCGGAAAGGACGTTCTGGAGTGTTATCGCGTCCTGAAGAAGACGAACGACAACATCGTCGGTGAACTGCTGCGCGATACCGGCACGTTCTATCAGTGGCAGCACTATCCCAAGGGCGACATCTTCGACCGGGATTCGCACAGCCAATACTATTACCACGCCCACCCCAAGGATCAGCGGCCCGGCGAACACGGCCATTTCCATACCTTCAAACGCGCTTCGGGCATGAAGCGCGGCGTGGAACCCGTACCCTATGACGGCGACGCTACCTGGCCGGTGGGCACCGATGCGCTGAGTCACCTGATCGCCATTTCCATGGACGCCAAGGGTTTCCCGATCGGCATGTTTACGGTGAACCGCTGGGTCACCGGCGAGTCCTGGTACAAGGCCGAGGATGTCTGCAAGATGGTTGATAGCTTCGAGATCGATCACGCTAGGCCGTCATGGCCGGTGAACCGCTGGATCACTGGCATGGTAGGACTCTTCGCGCCCCTGGTGAAGGATCTGACCCGCGAGCGCGACCTGGCGGTTGAGGCGCGGCGCGCGAGCCATCCCGGCGATGTCTATGAGGACAAGGGCCTGGAAGTTACCTCGCAGAGCCCGATTTCCGTCGAGAAACAGATCACGCGCCTGCGCGCCCTACTCGCCTGACAAGGGGATTCTTCAGCTTCCGATATGGAGATGCGCGCCGCTCCGGCGGGGAGATCAGGAGCGGCGCGACTTTAACGAAACGCCGGTGCTCATACAGCCGCCAACGGGGACAGGGTTGGCGGCATGGTGCCAGGCGCGCTCGGGGGCAGAGCGCCAAGCCCGGCATCGGGAATCCAGACCCGACACCGGCGTCCTATGCATTGGATATGTGTCGCGACCCAGGCCAGGACAAGAGGCCATACATGCGCTCCCGACGATGTGATCGCCGGGGATTTCAGCGCAATCCCAGCCAGTCGAGATAGCGTCAATCGAGATAGCCGTCGATATCGCCCTCGCCGCTGTCGCTCGCAGCCTTCGCCAGTTCTTCCGCATCGGGGACGGCAAAGGAGACGCTGCTGGCGCGTTGTTCCGGTTCCGCAGGAGTTACACGTCGAGTCCCAGACCGGTCATACCGGTGTGACCCCCGGGGGCATGGCTGACGTCCAGGAGATAAGATCACGCCCCGTGCGGCAAGCGCGTCCGACATCGCGGGGACATCGAATTGCTGTCCGGTCAGCGAGGTGACCTGGCTGAGATACAACAGGGTGTGCGGTTATCGCAGGCATCCAAAAGCGCCTGGGGACCGATCAGCCAACCCTCGCAGGACACGACCCGCGGTTCCACCTCCAGAACCGACAGGCGTACCAGTCCGGCTAACTCCGACGCGTAGTCGTTGGCCGAGACCACGACGTTGTCGCCAGGCCGCCATGCAATCGAGGAAATGACGCGACCAATACCTTCCGAGGCATTTCCCAGGAAGGCATCACTGCCAGCCGGCAGCCGGGTCATTTCTGCGGGTCGCTCCTCGACCTTGGCACCGATTCGAGAATGCTCGACATACCCCGGTTCGCCGGAAGCCTTATCGGCCATGTAGGCCTCAAAGGCCTCGCGGTGGCAGGCCAGCATTGGGAGACTGACCGCCGCAATCGAGGTGGACCGCGCCGTCATCAATGCCGACGAAGTCCGATTTCGGCGCGGGCAAACCTTCCATGAATCAGAATTTTCCATGCAAAGAGCGATTGCATAACGCAACCGGATAGGTGTAGGTTCAGTTGTTCTCAAGGTGGGGTGAAACTCCCCACTGGCGGTATGCAGCCTTGCTGCGAGCCCGCTAGCGCTTTCCATGTGGAAAGGTCAGCAGATCAGGTCCGAAACTTGGACCGACGGTCACAGTCCGGATGAAAGAGAACGAACGGTCCCGCTGTATCGTGCAGGCAGGGATTTGTCCGTGATCGCCTTGGGTGACGTGTCTGTCGCCGACCTGAGGAGATCGCCATGACATCCAAACCCGTTACGCCTTCATCAAAGCCAACTGGCACAAGCCAGATCGTCGATCGCGCGCTTGCCGGTTTCTGCGAACTCAACCCTGGAAGACGAGGTCGATGTGTTCGATGTGCCAGGCGCGTTCGAAATGCCGTTGCTGGCCAAGAAGCTTGCCGCCAGCGAACGTTATGCGTCGGTCGCCGCTACCACCTTCATCGTCGATGGCGGCATCTACCGCCACGAATTCGTCGCCCAAACGGTCGTCAACGGCCTGATGCAGACAAGCCTGGAGACTGGCGTTCCCATTCTCTCGGTGTCGCTGACGCCGCACCAGTATCAGGAGACTGAGCATCACAACCGTATCTTCCAGCAGCACTCCGTCCAGAAGGACCGCGAGACCGCCAGGGCCTGCGCTGATGCTGGCTGGCTGCACGTTAGGAAACCGAAGCCGCATGACGGTGGCATCATGTTCAACCCGGTGCTAGGTCAAACTAAACACTGGCGCAACCGCGTCCGCCGGACACAAGGGGATCGATCATCATGAGTGAAAACCGTTTCGCCAACGCACGCGAAGTGACTTCGCCAACGGGTACGGAGATCACGGCCAAGAGCTGGATGATCGAAGCGCCGCTGCGCATGATGATGAATAATCTGGATCCCAACGTCGCCGAAAAACCCGAGGAACTGGTGGTCTATGGCGGCATCGGCAGGGCAGCACGCGACTGGGACAGCTTCGACCGGATTTGCGGCGCGCTGCGCGAATTGGAAGAGGACGAGACCCTGCTGGTCCAATCGGGCAAGCCCGTGGGCGTGTTTCGCACGCACAAGGATGCGCCCCGCGTGCTCATCGCCAATTCCAATCTGGTGGGCCACTGGAACACCTGGGACCACTTCCACGAACTCGATCGCAAGGGGCTCATGATGTACGGTCAGATGACAGCCGGTTCGTGGATCTACATCGGAAGCCAGGGCATTGTGCAAGGCACCTATGAGACGTTCGTCGAAGCGGGGCGCCAGCATTTCAACGGCGATCTCACCGGCAAGTGGATCCTGACCGGCGGACTGGGCGGCATGGGCGGCGCACAACCCTTGGCCGCGACGATGGCCGGGGCCAGTATGCTGGTGATCGACTGCCGACCCAGCCGGATCGAGCGGCGTCTGCAGACACACTATCTCGACAAGCAGGCCGACTCGCTTGAGGACGCGCTCAACATTCTCGAGCAGGCGAAGAAGGTCGGCGAAGCGGTTTCAGTTGGCATCGTGGGCAACTGCGCCGAAATTCTGCCCCGAATGGGCGAAAAGGGGATCCGCCCCGACATGGTGACGGACCAGACGAGCGCGCATGACCCGATCAACGGCTACCTGCCCGCGGGCTGGACGCTGGAGGAATGGGAGGAACGCAGCAAGAGCGACCCCGCGGCGACGGAAAAAGCCGCCAAGGAATCCATGGCGACGCACGTTAAGGCCATGATCGCGTTCAATGAAATGGGTATCCCGACCTTCGATTACGGCAACAACATCCGCCAGATGGCGCTGGAAGTGGGCGTGGAGAATGCCTTTGCCTTCCCCGGTTTCGTGCCGACCTATATCCGCCCCCTCTTCTGCCGCGGCGTCGGCCCGTTCCGCTGGTGTGCGCTGTCGGGCGATCCGGAGGATATCTACCGCACCGACGAGAAAATGAAGGAAGTCGCGCCCGACAACCCGCACCTCCACCGCTGGCTCGATATGGCCAGGGAGCGCATCAGTTTCCAAGGCTTGCCCGCACGCATCTGCTGGATCGGCCTGGGCGATCGCGCCCGCGCCGGTCTCGCCTTCAACAAAATGGTGCGCGACGGGGTTCTCTCGGCCCCCATCGTGATCGGCCGCGATCATCTGGATTCCGGTTCGGTGGCAAGCCCCAACCGCGAGACTGAAGGCATGCGTGACGGCTCGGACGCCGTGGCCGACTGGCCCCTGCTCAACGCCATGCTGAATGTCGCTTCGGGCGCGACCTGGGTCTCGATCCACAACGGCGGCGGCGTGGGCATCGGCTACAGCCAGCACGCGGGCATGGTCGTGGTGTGCGACGGCAGCGAGGATGCCGACCGACGCCTGATGAACGTGCTGACCAACGATCCCGGCACCGGGGTCATGCGTCACGCCGACGCGGGCTACCAGGAGGCTATCGACTGCGCCAACGAGCAGCGCCTGAACCTGCCGATGCTGAACCAGGGCTGAAGACGATTCATAGCCGCCGCAGCGACGGCGAGATCGCAAGCGCGATCGTGACCACGACCAAGGCACCGTTGCCGAAAAGCGCCCATTCCGCGTCAATGGCCGCGGCGATGAGGCCGAGTACCAGAAGCATCATCCACAGGCCCTGTGCGAAACCCAGGACGATGATCATCAGTCCCAGGCAGGGGATGACGCCGGTATAAGTCAAAACCTGGCGCTTGCGCGGCGGTGCGGTGAACAGGATCGACCCCGCGAGAAACGCACCCACTGCCTGGGCGGCGAAGAGCCAGCCGATGCCTTCCGCTCCAAGAGACAAACGGGCCTCCGCAAGTTCCGCCACCAGGGTCGAGAACGAGGTTCCGAAAATCTCGACGACCGCCGTCACCAGGACCAATACCAAAAGAACGTGATTGCGTTTTAACTCCTGCGCACTCTCGCGCAGATTCTCCAGGGCCGGTTTGTGGTCGAGGATCTGGGCGGAGGTAACCGACGCCCGGGCGCCCAGCGATAGCCATGCCAGAAGATGGGCAAAAGCCATCACGACAAAAGCCCCGCTCATACCGAGCGATTCCGCCATGGTGCCCGTAGAGAGGGCGCCCACGATCATGCCGACGCGCGTGCCAAGACTGACCCCCGCCACGTCGCCTATGGCGTTGTTGGCTCCGGCGGATGTCATGGGCGCAACTGAGCCTCACCGGATTTTGCACGGCACGCAGGCATCCAAGCACCAGAGGCATCGCAACGACATGCGCAATGCCCGCCGGCACGCCCAGGAAAACCATCGGCGCGAAGAGAAACGCTAAGGCGGTGCCGGTCCAGGCCATCACCCGTGACGGAATGCGCAAGCCAGCCCACGAGAACGAAATCGCCGCCAAAACTGGCGGCGTTGAACACCGACGCCGGTGAGCGCACGACGGGGTTCAAGCGCGGCCCACCGATGGCAAACTTCAGAATGCAGCCAAAATCCCGCCCAAGACTGAACAACAGGTGCCAGACATCAGATCAGCGCAGTCGCAAGCGGCGCATCAGACACGCGCGTTTGTTGAGCCACCAACCGAATGCAGGTTTCCAGAGGACGTAGTCTTCATCAAGCTCCAACGCCTTTGCGGCATGCAGCGGCCAGTTGGGATTTTCGAGCAGTTCCCGGGCAAGCGCAATCAGGTCCGCGCTGTCATCACGAATAAGACCATCCGCCAAGTTTGCGTCCCAGATGATACCAACCGCCATCGTCGCAACTTCGGCGTGTCCGCGCACGGTCGCTGCGTAGGGTGCCTGGAAGGTTTCGCCCAGCGGCATATGGGTGACCTTGACGGCACCTCCAATCCCACCGGTGGAGCAGTCGATCAGATCGACGCCACGTACCTTTAGCGCACGCGCCAGAACCACGATGTCCTCGGGCTACCATCCCCCGTCGATCCAGTCCGTCACCGATAGCCGAAAAAACAGGGCCTTGTGATCGGGCCAAACCTCTCGAATGGCTTCGGCAACCTCCAGCGACAGGCGCATGCGACCCGTAAGGTCTCTGCCATAAGCATCGGTCCACATATTGGCCAGCGGCGAGAGCAACTGATGCAGCAGAAAGCCGTGGCCCGCATAGACGTCGATGACATCGAACCCGGCCTGATGGCCCGACTTGCGGCAGCAGCAAAGGCGCAGGTGACATTCTGGATATCAGACAGCCATTTCACGCGGTACATGCCAGTCCTAGCCAGTAAGGCAGCGCCGACGGCGCGATGGTTTCCCACAACGCCTCGCCGCGCAGGCCACATCCTCATCGTTGAGGGGACCTTCCTTGTGCCAGGGCCGGCGCTCGCTCGCCTTGCGTCCGGTGTGCGCCAATTGGATTCCGGGCATCGCACCCTGGGAATGGGCGAAGGTGGCAATGCGTGCAAGAGGCGGTATCTGGCTGTCTTTCATAAGCCGAGATCGCCATGGGTGCGCAGACCGCGCGATAAAAACCAGTCCGGCACCGCCCAGGGCAAAGCGGGAAAGGTGCGCGAAATGCCAGTCGTCGGCATGACCGTCCCTGACGGCATACTGGCTCATGGGAGACACAACGATGCGGAGGGGAAAGGTCACGCTACGCAGCGTGAACGGCGAGTGCGGCATAGGCTCAGTCTGACGCGGGCATGGTACCTGTCGATACTAAGCTCGGACACCAAAGCTGCAGAGCCTGGGCCACGCTTGACATGAATGTCGTCTAACCGAAGGGCGGTACATCACGCCGCAGGTCGGGTTCACCATGCAGGAGCGTCAAAGAGATCAGCCCCAGCACCTCGCCAGTCCCGATCGAGCGCAATCTCATTTTCCAGAATTGCCTTTACGTCAACGGAGGCAAGCGCCTCTCGAATTCCTGGCAAGGTTGTCTGCTTCGATCTGGAAGTTGATCGTCGTAGCGTTGTTGGAAAACAACTGGTGATGAACAATCCACCCTCCGGCGCATCTAATGGCCTGCCGCACCGCAGAAATCGTATCGTTGCGGTCTTTTTGACGTGATGATCTGACAGCGCGCTATATGCACGGCGGCCTCATCAACCGATGTTGGCATTCGCTCAGTTCACGGCGTTCCAGGGCGAGTCCGGCTTGCGGCTGTAACGGGCGTTCCCGTCGAGGATCTGCAGTTCGACGCGTTCCCAATTGCGGTGACCCGTAGCGATGCCGGCATCGACATTGCGCATCCAACGGTCGCGCACACCTTCATCCCAGTTGAGGAACAACTCGCCGTCGCGCACGGTCCAGGCGTTGCCGGGCTCGACCTCGGCGGCGTACTGTCCCTGCGAGAGCGCATAAGCACACCAGCCGCCGAACTGTGGCGCATAGGCTTGGGCATCGGCGGCGAAGAGCTCGCGGTTCTCAAGCGTGGAAAAGTACCAGGTCGCGCCGTTCCATTCGTGGGCGAATTCCGGACTGCCCTCGACCGCGCGGTTTTCCGTGAAGTAGGCTACGGTGTCCCAGCCGCCAATGGCGACCCCGTCCGGCGTGACGTTCACAGCCGTTTCGGCCTGCGCGACGGTAGCAACGGATAGTCCAACCGTAACAAGCAATATGGCAAAAAGTCTGCTTATCATCGTGTAATCCCCTTATCGTTACATGCCATCCATTAGCCTGATTGGACAAACGTGGGTTCAGGGTCCGTGCAACGCCACGCGCGATGGTTCACAATTTCGCCAGCATCAGGCGCCTGCGACAGCGGCGCCGTCCCGCACCGATCGGTGCAGCGGATTGAAGCCGATGCGGTAGGACAGCTCAGCCGGGCGTTCGATATCCCAGATCGCGAGATCGGCTGCCTTGCCGACCTCCAGCGTGCCCCGCTCGTCGGCCATGCCCAAGGCGCGGGCAGCTTCCCGCGTGGTTCCCGCAAGCGCCTCCTCCGGCGTCATGCGGAACAGCGTCGCGGCCATGTTCATCATCAGCAGCAGGGATGTCGCGGGCGAACTGCCGGGGTTGCAGTCGGTCGAGACGGCCATGGGCACCCCGGCCCGCCGCAGCAGATCGATGGGCGGCACGTTCGTATCTCGCAGGAAATAGAAGGCGCCAGGCAGCATCACCGCAACGCTGCCGGCTTTCGCCATGGCTGCCGCACCTTCGTCAGACAGGAACTCGAGATGGTCGCAGGAAAGCGCGTCGTATTTTGCGGCCAGTGCGGCTCCGCCCATGTTGGAAAGCTGTTCGGCATGGAGTTTGATCGGTAGGCCGAGATCGCGCGCGGTCTGAAACACCCGTTCGGTCTGCGCCGTATCGAAGGCGATATACTCACAGAACGCATCGACGGCATCGGCCAGGCCTTCCGCCGCAACGGCGGGCATGGCTTCCCGGCACACGAGATCGATATAGGCATCGGCCCTGCCCTCGAACTCCGGCGGTAGGGCGTGCGCGCCAAGAAACGTGGCGGCGACGGTGACCGGCCGCAGCTCCCCGATCCGACGGGCGGCGTGCAGCATGGTGGTTTCGGCAGCGACATCCAGACCGTAGCCGGACTTGATCTCGATGGTGGTGACGCCCTCACCGATCAGTGCGTCGATCCGGGGCAAGGCACGCTCGACAAGCGTGTCCAGGCCAGCCTCGCGGGTTGCACGGACGGTGGAGAGAATGCCGCCCCCGGTTTTCAGCAGCTCCTCGTAGGTCGCGCCTTCCAGGCGCATCTCGAATTCGGCGGCACGGTCCCCGCCATAGACGGCATGGGTGTGACAATCGATGAGGCCCGGCGTGAGCCAGCGGCCTTCGAGATCGTGAGTTTCCTTCGCCAGTTGCCCTGGCTTACCGGGCAGATCACCCAGCTTCCCGCAGAACGCGATTCTGCCGTCGGCAACGCCTAGTGCGGCGTCTTCCAATGCTCCATAAGGTGTCTCGCTAGGAACCATGGTCGCGATACCCGCGTTGACCCAGAGTGAATCCCACATGACGTTTCCCCGTGTTTAATTGAGCGTAGGATCAGTAGGTCAATGCGGGCAAGGGTTGCAGGGTGCGCCCGCGTCGGGTCAAGTCTCCCATTGGAGTGGATGGAGACGCTATGACTGATTACTTCGCCAGGGCCGCCTTGCTGCCCAAGGGCTGGTCCGATGATGTGCTGATCGGCGTCGACGAGGCCGGGTCCATCACCTCCATCAAGGCGAACACAAGGCGTTCGCGGGGCGCGGCGCACATGGACGGCCCGATCCTGCCCGGCATGGCGAACCTGCACAGTCACGCCTTTCAACGCGCCATGGCGGGTTTGGCCGAACGGGCCGGCCCGAACAAGCAGGACAGCTTCTGGACCTGGCGCGATATCATGTACAAGTTCCTGGCGCGCCTGACCCCGCAACAGGTCGATGCGATTGCCGCTCAGCTCTATGTCGAGATGCTCAAATCCGGCTACACGACGGTCGGCGAATTCCACTACCTGCATCATCAATCCGACGGCAAGCCCTATGACGACCTGACCGAAATGGCCGGACGCGTGATCCACGCCGCCGAGCGCACCGGCATCGCCATGACCATGCTGCCGGTACTTTATACCTACAGCGGTTTCGGCGCGATGCCGCACAATCCCCAGCAGCGGCGGTTCATCAACGGGGCCGACCGTTACCTCAGGCTGTTCGAGGCGCTGCACAAGACACACCAGGATAACCCGCAGGTGCGCCTTGGCATCGCGCCCCATTCCCTGCGCGCCGTTTCGAAAGGTGTGCTCTCCGAAGCGATTACCGGCGTTAACCGTATGGACTGCACAGCGCCGATCCACATCCATATCGCCGAGCAGGTGAAGGAGGTGGAGGACTGCCTTGCATGGTCGAACCTGCGTCCGGTTATCTGGCTCTATTCCAACTTCAACGTCGACGAGCGTTGGTGCCTGGTTCATGCCACCCACATCAACCACATGGAAACCCGGATGGTCGCCCACAGCCGCGCCGTCGCGGGCCTGTGTCCCACGACCGAGGCGAACCTAGGCGACGGCATCTTTCCACTGGGTCTCTACATGCGCGGCGAAGGTCGTTTCGGCGTGGGCTCTGACAGCCATATTTCCGTCAGCCCATCCGAGGAACTGCGCTGGCTGGAGTATGTCCAGCGGCTGCGGCGCGAGCTGCGCAACGTCATGGCCTCCGAAAAGGAACGCCATGTCGGCGCCAGACTCTGGAACGCCGCGCTGGCGGGCGGAGCCCAGGCGCTGGGACGTCCGATCAACAGCCTGAAGATCGGCAACCGTGCCGACTTCATCGCCCTGGACGCCAACCACCCCCTACTCTTCGGCAGGAAAGGTCATGCACTGACCGACAGCCTGATCTTTTCGGGCAACGCCAATCCCATCAGCGATGTCGTGGTGGGCGGCAAACAGGTGATCAGCGAAGGACGCCACGCCGACGAAGAGAAGATCGCACGCGCTTATCGTAAGGCTGTCGGCGAGCTGATGGCCTAGAACCTGCCAGGGTCAGGAAGATAAAGCCCCAGGCAGGACCTTCCTGGCTCATCATCGCGCGGATGCAGTCCCGTTCGTTCATGTCCTGCAGCCATGCCGCGATGTTGTCCCAGCGACTTGGCGGGCGTTTCATGCCGCGCGACCAGAAACACAGCATGAAGAGCATCAGGTCGGCCGTCATCATGGTGTTGCCGGTGAGATAGGAGCGTTCGTCCAAGACAGCGTCCCCCGTCCCCACAGGTCGTCGAGACGGGATTCCACGGCCCAGTTTCACCGCGGCCTGCTCGGGCTTGCCCGCACATAATCATCGGAGTGATACCATCGCAACAGCGCTTCCTCGACCGTGTTGGCGAGCAGCACCATCCACATGAAATAGCGGCTACGGTCGAGGTCGATTTCGGGAACGAGACCTGCATCTGAGAATCGGTCGGCGAGATACATGGCGCTGGCCGAGGATTCATACATGACGACCCGCCCGTCGACGAGAGCCGGCACGCGCCCGTCCGGGCTGAATTCTAGGAACTCCTCGCTCCTGTTCTCGCCGCTTGCGGCGTTGACCGGCTTGAGCTCATAGGGGGCTCCCCGATGTGCTCGAAAACGGCATGCACCACCATGTTGGCGCCGCCGGGCATGTAGTGGAGCCGGATCATAAAACTTCCGTCAGATCGGTGGGAACAAACTCGCGAAACGCGCCGTCGCGAACCAGGCCGGCGACGCCTGCGATGTCGGGCGCCATCAGACGGTCCTGATCCCAGAAGGCGGCCTTGGAGCGCACCAGGTCATGGGCCTTCGCCAGCGGCGTCGACGTGGAAAGCGGCTTGCGGAAATCGATACCCTGCGCCGCAGCCAGCAGTTCGATGGCGATGATCTCGGCAAGGTTGTCGTTCATGTCGGCAAGGCGGCGGGCGCTGTGGGTCGCCATGGAGACATGATCTTCTTGGTTGGCCGAGGTCGGCATGCTGTCGATGGAGCCCGGTGCTGCGCGCTGCTTGTTTTCGGCCGTCAGGGCGGCGGCAGTGACTTGCGCGATCATGAAACCGGAATTGACGCCGCTGTCCTCCACCAGGAAGGGTGGGAGTTCGCTCATGCGCGAATCGGTCAAGAGCGCCATGCGGCGTTCGGAAATCGAGCCAATCTCGGCCAGGGCCAGCGCCATGACGTCGGAGACCATGGCCACGGGTTCGGCGTGGAAGTTGCCGCCCGAGAGCACGTCGCCCTCGTTGGCAAAGACCAGAGGATTGTCGGTGACGGCGTTGGCTTCGCGCAGCAGGACGCCGGCGGCGAAGCGCAGGTGATCGAGGCACGCCCCCATGACCTGGGGCTGGCAGCGCAGCGAATAGGGATCCTGCACACGGTCGCAGTCCTCATGGGATTTGCGGATTTCGCTCCCCTCGAGAAGTGCGCGGTAGACCCTCGCGACCGCGATCTGTCCGGGCTGACAGCGCACCTCCGAGATGCGCGGATCGAACGGTGTGTCGGCGCCCAAGGAGGCATCTACGCTCATGGCGCCCGCGACCATGGCGGCGGCGAAGTTGTCCCCGGCGCGCATGAGACCATCAAGCGCCAGCGCGGTAGAAACCTGGGTGCCGTTCAGTAACGCGAGGCCTTCCTTGGCATCGAACTCAAGCGGATCCAGACTGATGCGTTTGAGCCCCTCCTCAGCCGACATGGTTTCACCGTCGATCCGGAGTTCGCCCACGCCCATCAGCGTGGCGGCGAGATGGGCCAGAGGAGAGAGATCGCCCGAAGCGCCCACCGACCCCTTCGAAGGGACTACAGGTAGGGTATCGGCGTTGTAGAGCGCCAGCAAACGCTCGATAACGACACGACGGCAGCCCGAAAAGCCTTGGGCGAGCGCATTGATCTTGAGCGCCAAGGTGAGGCGCACGATGGCATCACAAAGGGATGACCCCGTTCCCGCCGCGTGGCTGAGAACGATGCGGCGCTGGAGGTCGCGAAGGCGGTCGCGCGCGATCAAGGTCTTGGCGAGGCTGCCGAAGCCCGTATTGATGCCGTAAATCCGCTCGTCGCCTTCCGCGACATCATGCACCAGTTGCGCGGAATCTTCGATCACCTGCCAGGCGCCATCGGCCATGGTGAGGCTGACATCACCCTCGCGAAGAGCCACCAGATCCTCATGAGCCAGATGCCCCGGATGCATCATAATCGATTTCGGCATGGATTTCCCCCGGCGACCTTCGCAAGGCTATAGCGTTGCAGACATGTTGCATCTCATTCGTCTGTTTACGCACTGACAGTGCGACCCTAATAGCGTTTATAGTGGATCACAATCAGATTGAACCAAAAGTGGTTCGGTCTGATTGTGATCCACTATATTTTCTGAGAGCAAGAGCATCTTCACTCATTGGGATTGTATCGCGCTGCGGTTCCATCCCAATGGGATATGCTCTAGGCGTGGCTTGGGAAAGAAGGGGATTACATGGCTCGGGAAGGCAGACGTCAGCGGCGCTCAACCAGTTCGCCGATCAGGCAGCCGCCCTGGCGCGAGGTCGTGAACCGTTTCCCGGCCATGGAGCCGCTGTCACGCGACGAACTGGAATTTCTTCAGGACCGGTCGCTGAAGGTGCTTGAAGAGATCGGCATCGAATTCCTGCACGAGCGCGCCCTCGACATCCTGGACAAGGCCGGCGCGGAGGTGGATCACGGGACGCGCCGCGTTTGCTTCGATCGGGGTCTGATCGCCGAGTCCATCGCCAAAGCGCCGTCGACCTTCATGTTGCATGCACGCAACGACGCGCGGAACATCACCATCGGTGGTAACCGCATCGCGTTCTGCCCAGTGGCGAGCCCGCCGTTCTGCCACGATCTCGACGGCGGCCGGCGCGAGGGTAACTTCAAGGATTACTGCGACTTCCTGCGCCTTGGCCAAAGCCTCAACTGCCTCCATTTCTTCGGCGGCTACCCCGTCGAGCCGACGGACCTGCCCGCGGCGTGCCGTCACCTCGATTGCCTCTCGGCCTTCGTGACACTGACCGACCGCGCTTGGCATGCCTATTCCCTGGGCGCCGAACGCATCGACGACGCGCTTTCGATCATCGCCATCGCACGCCAGAGAAGCCGCGACGACCTCAAGGGCGAGCCCAGCATCGTCACCGTGATCAACGCCAATTCGCCGCTGCGCTACGATACGCCCATGCTGGACGGCATGATGGCCATGGCCGAGCACGGTCAGCCGGTGATCGTGACACCCTTTACGCTGTCGGGAGCGATGGCGCCGGCGACGGTTGCAGGAGCCCTGACCCAGCAGAACGCCGAGGCGCTGGCCGGGCTCACCATGGTGCAGATCACCAACCCCGGCGCGCCCATGGTCTATGGCGGGTTCACGAGCAACGTCGACATGAAGACCGGCGCGCCGGCCTTCGGCACGCCGGAATACACGCGCGCCGCGATGATCGGCGGGCAGCTGGCGCGCCTCAACGACTTGCCCTACCGGTCGAGCAACGTGAACGCGTCGACCTCGGTCGATGCCCAGGCGGCCTATGAAAGCCAGATGTCGCTGTGGGCCGCGACCATGGGGCACGCCAACATTATGCTGCATGGTGCGGGCTGGCTCGAAGGCGGTCTGGTCGCGAGTTTCGAGAAGATGATCATCGATGCCGACACGATCCAGATGATGACCGAGATCATGCAGCCCATTGAGGCTACGGGTGACGCGATCGGCATCGAAGCGACGCGCGAGGTCGACCCCGGCGGCCATTTCTTAAGCACGCAGCACACCTTGGAGCGTTACGAGACGGCGTTCTACGAGCCCATGGTCACAGACTGGTGCAACTTCGAAGCCTGGCAGGAAGCCGGCGCCCCAGACGCCGCCCGGCGCGCCAACGCGCTCTACAAGAAACTGCTGGAGGCCTACGAACCGCCACCACTCGATCCGGTGATCGCGGAGGAACTGGAAAGCTTCGTGGCACGACGCAAGAATGAGATCGGCCAGAAGGCGATGTAGAACGGTTCAGTCCGCGATCAGTTCGGTGGGAACAAACCAGCTTGATTCAATGCCGGTCATGTCGGGAAGCCTATGGGACTAGAGGCACGCGAAAAACGCGCGGGTTTTTGATGCGAAAGATGTGTGACGGCGATGTTGATTATTTCAACACATTGTTGATTTCGGGTTCGATTCGGGCCGGGGATCGAGCCTCCCGGGAGGGCCGTTCACGGGCGCTTCAGGGCCGTTGCAGGGGTCATGCAGGCGGCCTGCATCGGGCGCGCGGACGCGCGGTCACATGGCGACTGAACGACTAAACGCAAGGCGTTTATTCAGGACGCAGCCTGCGTCGCGGGCGCTCCTCCTCGGCCTCTCGACCGAGGACAACGAGGCGATCTCCCGCATCGTCATCGACGCCCTCGACGACGCCGCCGGACCCTGACCCCGAAGGCGATGGGGACGCACCAATCGTCTCAACATCCCGTTGAATCCCGCATCCGGTCACGTAATCCCACATCGCCGTCACAACATCTTTCGCATTTCTCAACACAAGCCATGACGCGGGCTAGCGTATAGGCCATTACCAGTTGCGCCACGAAGGCTACGATGAAGACCATCGCGTTCTGGCGCGCTTTGATCTCGTCCCGGGTCGTGCCGACGGCCGCCATCCAGGGTTTGGAGAGCGCCATGTAGTAGACCGCGCCGAAGGCGAAACTCGCCACGCCGGCCACTAGGATCGCAATCCAGTTCACACCCGTTTCGTCCATAATCTCGCCTCGCTCTCTCTTTGTGCGCCCGGCGCGAAGCCTAACCCAATCCCACCTTCAAACACACGAGGATGGAGTGACCGGAAAGGGCACGCTACTGTCCGTGCGACACATACCCGAGGGAGAGGCACCATGGCTCGCAAACAGAAGAAGGTCATCATCACCTGTGCCGTGACGGGCTCGATCCACACGCCCAGCATGTCGTCGCATCTTCCGATCACGCCCGATGAAATCGCCGAGCAGTCGATCGCCGCGGCCGAGGCCGGTGCCTCGATCATTCACCTCCACGCGCGCGATGCCAAGGACGGGCGCCCGACGTCGGACCCCGAGGTGTTCATGGAGTTCCTGCCGCGCATCAAACAGAACTGCGACGCGGTCATCAATATCACCACCGGCGGCGGCCACGGCATGAGCGTGCAGGAGCGGCTGGCCGCACCCCTGCGGGCCAAACCGGAGATGTGCAGCTTCAACATGGGTTCGATGAATTTCGGGCTGTTCCCCATGCTGAAGCGCTACAAGGAGTTCAAGCATGATTGGGAGCGTCAGCATATCGAGAATTCGTGTGATTTCATTTTCCGCAATACTTACAAAGATATGGAATATATTCTTAATGAGTTGGGAGAAGAGCACGGCACACGGTTCGAGTTCGAGTGCTACGATGTCGGCCACCTCTACAACATGGCCAGCCTGCTCGACCGCGGGCTGGTGAAACCGCCGATCTTCGTCCAGACCATCTTCGGCATTTTGGGCGGCATCGGTGCGGACCATCAGAACGTGATCTTCATGAAGGACACCGCCGACCGGCTGTTCGGCGACACCTATCACTGGTCCGTGCTGGCCGGAGGCCGCCACCAGATGCCGCTGTGCACCATGGCCGCGATCATGGGTGCGAACGTGCGCGTCGGTCTGGAGGACAGCCTTTACATCGGCAAGGGTGAACTGGCCGAAAGCAACGCCGCCCAGGTCGCCAAGATCCGCGGCATCATGGAAGACCTCTCCCTGGAGATAGCCACTCCCGCGGAGGCCCGGGCCATGCTGGACCTCAAGGGTGGCGACATGGTCGACTTCTGATCTTCATCTGACCCGAACCAGCCCTCCATCCGGAAGATGGGTGGAGAGCTTTTTGCTGCTCGAAGCCTGTCTCTTCGGTCGGTCCACAACGTCACCGATCTGAAATCTCCCCGTCACGGCGCCGTCGCCGGTCGTGACCACGATGCACCACGCGCTTCCTGCGCCCTTGCCCGCAAGCGCACCAAAACCATGCATCGGATATCTCAAGATGGACACCATCACGGATTTTGAAGCGCTTGTCAGCGGCATTCTGTCACATCGAAGCCTTTTGCGCAGCGGCGTTTCGGGCGGCGCGCGGCAACCTTCACGCTCGGCGCGACGGGTCTTGCCGCGAACACCCCGCGAGCAGACGGACGCCTAGCCATCGAGACCGTTTCAGCCAATACACTCGATACGGTGACGCTGCCAAAAGGACATTCATGGCAGACGGTGGTGCGCTGAGGCGATCCCCTGTGGTCCCGTGCCGCGGCCTTCGATCCCGAAAGCCTCGGCAGCGGAGAAAGCCAGCCGCTCTCCTTTGGCGACAACAACGACGACATGACCCTGTTTGTCGATGGGGACCGCAGCGTTCTGGCAGTCAATAACGAATACGTGAATATCGACATCATCCACGGCAACCGCGCCTCCATGCCTCGGAGACGGCTGACGACGTGGCGAAAAGCAAATCCGCCATGGATGTTTCCATCCTCAAGGTAGCCGAAAAAAGACGGAACCTGGAATGTGGTCCTCAATTAGCCCTACAACCGTCGTATCATGGCCTATACGCCCATGGAGATCACAGGTTCCGCGCGCGGGCACGATCTTCATCAAGACCGCAGCCGATCCGTCGGGCACCCGATCACTGGGAGAGTGGAACAACTGCGCCAACGGCCGCACGCCATGGGGCACCTTTCTGACATGCGAAGAAAACTTCAACGATATGTTCGCCTCCAGTGATCCCGACTTCGTGCCGACCCTGGCCATGGCGCGTTACGGTGTCGGTCTGGAGGATGACGGTTATGGTGGCCGATGTTCGATGACCGCTTCGATATTTCCAAAAACCCAAACGGAACCCAACCTGGCCGGCTATGTGGCGGAGATCGATCCGCTCGATCCGTCCTCGACGCCGAAGAAGCGCACCGCGCTAGATCGTTTCAAGCATGAGAATGCCGAGATGGTCAATCGCGCCGGACGGCCGCGTGGTGGTTTATCTGGGTGATGACGAGCGCGGCGAGCAACTACGGTCAGATCGTACGCTGGATGCCGCGCGGCGCCGACCACGCCGCCGATACGTTCGATTGGGATCTCTTCTTCGTCGCGGGCAACCCTGCCGTCCATGACAATGCCTATGGCGGTTCCGACAACATCATACCTGAGAACATGTTCAATTCCCCCGACAGTCTGGCCTTAGGCAGCGCGGGCCTGATGTGGATCCAGACCGACGGCAAATATTCCAACGAGAGCGACTTTGCGGACATGGGCAACAACCAGATGCTGGTCGCCGACCCCGAAACCGGCGAGATCAGGCGCTTCATGGTCGGACCGCGCTAGTACGAGATCACCGGCATCGCCTGGAGCGCTGACAAACGCACGATGTTCGTCGGCATTCAGCATCCTGGTAAAGATGGCGATAACCACTTTCCCGATGGCGGTACGCCGTACCACGCTCCAACGTCATCGCCATTCAGCGTGACGACGGCACCGTGATTGGCCGACAAACCTGCAGGTACCCAGCGGGCAGGAGCCGGGTGCTTCCGCCCATGCGGGATCGGCAATCAGGTGATCGCGAAAGACAGCGTGCGGGCAAAGGAGATGCCCAGGATGTAGGGCAGCCACAAAAGTCCTGTCAGCAGTGCGGTCATGGCGATACAGGTAAGATCGGTGGTTATGCGGTTCCCTCCAGGGAAACTGCAGCGCCCAATTCAAGAAGAAGGGCTGCGCTCCGTTGGAGCACAGCCCTTCTACGTTCGGTCATCGGACGCAAGATCAGGCGACCTTGAACTCCTTCAGGATCATGCGGCCATCGGGACCCAGTGCCGGAACAATGGTGTCGCGGTAGAGGGTCGGCGTGAGCTCGTGCGTGATGAAGCGATAGCAGCCCGACTCTTCCATCAGGTCCTGCATCTCACGGTACATTTCGTCACGCGTGGCCGGGTCCATGGTGACCAGCGCGTCAGCATGCAACGTGCCGAAGTCGACATTGTTGAACCGCTCCCAGTTCCACACGCCGACTTGCTGGGGCGTGAACCACATGCTGTACCAGCCCGGATCGGGGTTCGAGGAGAAGCGCGAATACATGATCTGGAGCTTCTTCCATTCCTCGCCTGCGGACTCATCGCCCATGGTCCACCACACGCCGGGATCGTGCACATTGATCTCAGCGTCGATGCCCACCTCCGCAAGGTTGGCCTGAATGACCTGACAGGCCGCCGTGTAGGACGATTTGTTCAGGGTATCGATGCGGCATGAAAAACCATCGGCCATGCCGGCCTCTTCGAGAAGCTGACGCGAGAACTCCGGATCGCCCCCGTAAGCAATGATCGGATGATCGCGGTGTCCGACGAGACCCGGAGGAATGATACCCGTGGCGGGCTCGGCAAGACCGAAATAGGCCGCTTCGAGCACCTGGTTCACGTTGACCGCATACTGCACGGCGCGGCGCAGACGGATATCCGAGAAAAGCTCGTTGTCCTGGTTGATGCCCATCCAGACATACTTCAGCGACGGATGTTCGACCAGAACCGCACCCTCGGGCATGGCGTCATGCAGCGTCAGCAGCGAGGTCACTGGCACGGTGGTGATATCGAGATCGCCGGCCAAGAAACCGACTTCGGCGGCCTGCTCGTCGACAATCGGGAATATCTCGATGACGCCGAAATCCGGATTGGCGTTGGGGCCGGCATATCCTTCGATGGCCTTGAGCGTCAGCTTCTGCGACGGACTCCAATCGGAAATCTCATAGGGACCCGAAACGGCCGGCGGCTCGGCCTCATAGCGTTTGCCATCGAGCGCCTCGACCGCTTCCTTGCACACGATCATGCCACGCCCGGAAGGCATGGTGGTCGTCCACAGCGGTGCATAGGGCTCGGCGAGGACGATGGTGCCGCTGCGGTCGTCATGTACCTCGACATGATCGAGTGCAATCCAGTCCTCGGTATAGGGCGAAGCCATTTCAGGGTCGGCAACACGCTCATAGGAGAACTTCACGTCGTGCGCCGTCATCTCGCCGAATCCGTTGGTCCAGCCGATGTCGTTGCGCATGGTGAAGTTGATATGAGTGTCGTCGACCTGATCGACCTCGCTGGCAGCATCGAGTTGCCAGCCCCATTCATCTCCGGATTTGATGGTCACCAGTCCGTGCATGGTGCACAGATTCACATCCGTCTCGGGCGCCGAGAGGATGTAGGCTGGATCGAGAACCTGAATGTCGGAGTAGTTGCGCACGCGCAGCACCTGATTGCCGCTTTGCGCGAAGGATGGTGATGTCGATGTCGCAGTGACCGCGGCGCCGGCGGCGGACACCTCCATGAAACGCCGGCGTGAAACCGGGAATCCCTTGTCAGGCATTAGTTGACCTCCCTGGTCATTTGCGGGGAGATTCTCTTCTCCCGCATCTGCACCATGTTAAGGGACATAGGGTGGCTTCTGTCCAGCCCCAATTACCTATTGGCCCAGCCAAGTGGCGCCGACTTTGCCGTTTCCACCTGTTGGCCAATGGGCTGAATGCGCGCCACGAATTGTTTGTTGATCATGCAGATGTCGTCCTCCTCCGTCTCGAAGGGCAGGAAGGCGCGCTCGTCATTCAAGACATCCAGGGCCCCGCTGGGAAGGAATCGTGAAGAACTTGCCCTTCAGGATGACGCCGTCATGAGCCACCACTTCCACTTCGGCCTTGATCTTGGGCGTCGTCTTCACACCGGCGGACTGTACATCATGGCCATCGGTGCGTTCCTTTGGAGCGTTGCTGGCGTTCTGAATTGAGGCATGTGTTTACCCAAGTTCCTGCACCGAGCGCAGCGGCAAGATGCGTGTACCGGCAGGAAAGTTTGTGATAGGTCTTATGAAGAAAGCTCCCCAACCCTATGAAAATATTTATAATTGTGGCACAGGGCTCTGGGATGCCCAAAACGACCTGTCGCATATGGGGATCGACGGCGTTGAAGAAGCCGGGGCGAACGAATGACTCACAGCGACAAAAGCAGCCGCACGAATGCTGACGACATGAGCGAACGCAGGACGAACTAAGTCATGCGACGCACAGCGTCTGTCCTCTCCGCGCTCGATAGCCTGCCCGACGCCATCCTGGTGCTTGATGCACAGAATCGGGTCAGTTACTGCAATTCGGCTTTTGTGACGCTCTATGGGGAAGCTGCGGCGCATCTGGAATTGTGGGCCTCCAGTTTTTTGGCACTCCCGGCATCCAAACGACGTTATGGCGAACTGCCCGAAAGCACGAAGATTCTGCGCGACGGTGAACGCTAGCGCATCGCCCTGCACGTCATTGCGCAATGCGACTATGAGGAACTGACGGCGCGCGGCAAATGGCTCCATGTCTCAACCCGGCTGGCGCATGAACTGCGGCGCTGCGCCCGTGACCGCGACAGGACCTTCGGCGTCACACTGATCGATATCGACCGCTTCCGGTTGATCAACGAAGAGTTGGGACACGACCGTGCGACGGCCGTTCTGGCAGCTGTCGCACGGCACCTCGAGGGAGTCGTTCGACCGTCCGACACCGTTGGCCAACTCGATGGTGGCACCTTCGGTTGCGTCATCGAAGACCTGTCATCCCAGGAGGACGCGAAGGATTTTGCGGCACGTGTCGAGGCCGCGCTTGCTGAACCGATCCAAATCGACGGCCGAGAGGTTGAGGTCAAGGCCGGCATGGGCATTGCCCTGGGGAACCGGACCATTGTAGCCGGCGGCGATCTGATCCGCGACGCCATGACCGCGCTGACGCGCGCCAAGGACGAACCGGGCGTGCGCGCGGCCGTGGTCAACGAAGGTATCGAGCGGCACGACCAGCTTGTCATGATACGCAAGGCAGGCTGCGATTTTGCACAGGGCTTTCTGTTCGCACCGTCCTTGGAGGTTGAGGATGCGGAAAAATTAGCCGCAACTGGCCGCCTGGCCGTCATATAGAGGCTGAGCGACTCAATTGCGACGCGACCGGATCAGATAATTTCGACAAGTTCGAGCGCGAAGTTGAGGCGCTTGCCGGCCAGCGCATGATTGGCGTCGATGGTGGGCTTTCCCCGTCCATGGCCACGACCGTGACCACAACCGGACCGCCATCGGTCGATGCTTGGAACTGCGTGTCAACCTGAATGTTGGCGTCTTCCGGGAACTGGGTGCGCCGAACGACCTGCGCCATCTCCGGATTATGGTTGCCGCAGGCTTTTTCTGGTTCGATCGCGATGGTCTTCTTTTCGCCGACCTCCATACCTTCGACGCCATTGTCGAAGCTCGCGATGACCTGGCGGGAGCCGAGCTTGAACTCCAGTGGGTCGTGGTGGGTCGCGGCCTTGCGAACTGTCGAAGACCTGTCCGTCATTGAGGCAGCCGGTGTAGTGGATGCAAACGGTATCGCCCGATTCTGCAGTAGCCATGTTTCCTCTCCAAAAAACTAAGGGCCACACGGAACTTGCCGTGTGGCCCACAAAATCTGAAGTCATGCTAACGCGAATTCCGCAACGGCGAAACCCGAGCCGGATTTACTGAGCGTCGGCAGCGACCTGCATGCTGACGATGTGATCGGGCTCGGCGACCATGCCGTTGTTGGCTGTGGTTCCCTTGTTCAGCCCGTCGATCAGTTCCATGCCTTCGGTAACCTCTCCCCAGACGGTGTACTGGCCGTCGAGGTGGGGGGCATTGTCATAGACGATGAAAAACTGGCTGTCGGCACTGTTGGGGCTTTGCGCACGCGCCATCGAAACCGTGCCGCGTACATGAGGGGTCAGCGTGAATTCGGCATCGAGATTCTGACCCGATCCACCGCTTCCCGTGCCCGTGGGATCGCCTGTCTGCGCCATGAAACCCGGAATCACGCGGTGAAACACAACGCCGTCGTAAAAAACGTCGCGCACCAGTTCCTTGATCCGCCCTACATGGTTGGGGGCCAGATCCGGGCGCAGTTTGATCGTGACGCGCCCGCTTTCGAGATTCATGTAGAGCATGTTTTCGAGATCCTCTGCCTGTGATGCCGAAACCAGCGAAAACATGACGGCAAAAAGCGTAGGAATAAGCGCGAAAGAACGTGTCATGGGAACTCCGGTTTGGGATTCGGGTTAACGAATTTGAATTGGAAACAACCCGAGGACGAGAACCTATGTGTTTCCGCCTCAAAGAAAAAGGGTGAATTGTCCATGAAACGTATCCTGGCATTCGCTGTTCTGTCGGCTTCACTGGCGTTTGTGCCGGTTTCGCAAGCCGATCATGACGTCGACTATGACGACATTGTGTTCGAAGAAATCGAACGACTGCCCATCGTGGATTATTTCCGCGATGAGGAAGGGCATCTGCGCGACAACTTGCCTCCCGGACTTGCCAAACAGATCGAACGCAACGGTCATCTCCCTCGGGTCTGCAAAAACGCAGCCGGCCCGACGACCCGGAAGACGAGTTGCCTCCTGCCAAGGACGGCACGGAACGGGGTCATCGTGGGTGACGATATCGTGCTGCTGGACCCCGTCACGGGCGCCATTTTCGATATCATCAGGGGTGTGCTGACCGAGTAGGGTGAGATGATAGCTGTGTTGGTCGCGTTCGTGACCCATCGGATCCCGCGAATTCACTCTATGTTCAGGCCTTTCTGACGTTTCCAACGATTCTGAACACCTCGTGAAGGTGTTTGATCTCCAGACATCTGCATTTGAGTTTAGGTCTAGGGAATCCAAAGTCAGTTTATGGTTTTCTCTCCATCTAATGGCGCCTTTCACGACCGGATGGAGGGATCCAGGGTGTTCAGGGAAATGTTGAAGTCCATGTCGCGCTCCTTGCGCAAGATTCTCGACGCGCTGGCGGAGAGCTAGTCAGAAGAGTATTAACGACAATCCTCACGATTGGCTTCTTTACAACCACGGTGCATCGCTCGCATCGCTGAGCTTGCTAACCGCCGCTATCTAGACAGGTTCGCCATTGCACGTAATGTCGCGTGCATGGTTTTCCAGACGACACCACCGATCGACCCTGCGCTGCGCAAGGTTCTGCCCTAGGGCTTTCTTGCGGCCTTCTTCATTATCAATCTCTCGGCATTTCTGAACTTCTCGTCGGTCTTTATCTCGATGGTCGAGATCGGCAAGGCACTGGATGCACCTGTGCCGTCGGCCTCGCGCTGGCTGCTCCCCTGACGGTCTGGAGTTACAGCAGGAACTCCAATCCGGGTTTCCACCTGGGCTGCATCGTGAACCGGGACACCAGGCTCTCGCTGCTGATTGTCTTTGTCTTCAACCTAATCTCGACAGGCCTGTTTCAGGTCGAATATCTCGGCAAGGGCGTGCTCATGACCCCGGACGTTCTGGGTCTGCGAAGCTCCATCGCGGCTGGCACGCTTCTGGTCGGTTTCACCATTGGCGGATAGTGGTGCAAAATCGAACGGTACGCGCTTTGTATTTTCGGCGGATTGCTGCTCACCTTTATCGCCAAGGCGGGCTTTTTCTTTTATGACGTCGACAGCGACGCCATTGAGGCCATCTGGCCGGTAGCCTTTGCCGGCTTGAGCTTCGGTCTGGTGATATGCGTGGCGGCGACACTGGCCTATCGCCCGATCAGCGAGGCCCATGCTCCTCATGTCGCGACATGTTTCATTCTCGCGACCTACTCTGGGTGCATCCCTGGGCGCGGGCGTGCTCAACGAGGTGATGATCGCCTTCGATCAGCTCTTCATCGGCGAGGACATGACAACGAAAAATGCAGACTTGCGAGCCTTCAAGAGCGAATTTATCGTTGAATACATCATCGCAGTCCTGCTGCTCTGGCCCGCATTTCTCATTCTTCGAAAGTCAAAGCCCAAGGGCTGAACCGCACCCTAGTCTTGTGAGAAATAGTGTCGAGCGCCGCCAACACCATTCCATTATATCAACGGCCGATAAGCTTGATTCATCGGTCGTTGGAGGGCCGCGACCGCGGACCCGCCGCTTGAGGGTGCCTTAAAGACAAACCGATGGGTTAATCTTTAAGGCCGCTGGTATTAGAGTCGCTGCGACTAGAGTCGTTGCCACCGCATTCGTTCTTCCCCCCACACGGGCCGATCAGGCGTTCCGCCTGCCGTGAATCCGTGCCGAAGATGGCGCGAAGCTCCCTCTTGGCATGGGCGAAATAAGTCGAGGTGACCGGCTCTTCGTCACGTACCTGAATGATCATCCGGTGCAACTCGGGCAGATTGTGGAACGGCACGCCGGGATAGGTGTGATGGGCCGTGTGGTAGACCATCTGCCAGGTCAGCCAGCGCATGATCGGGTTGGTGTCGACAGTGCGGGTGTTCCGCCAAGTATCGGAGATATAGGGCATGCCGCCGTGTTCGATGTAGTTCTGGATCTGATGGGTCCAGGTCATGGCGAGCATGGGCGCCCACCACAAGATGACGAAAATCCAAGTCTGAAAGACGATCGAGATCAGGGCAACCAGCGCGTAGAGGGTGAGATGCCAGCGCGCCTCGGCCACAACCTTTCGTTCCTGCTCGTCGGTCAGATAATACTCGGAAACTGGAATGCGCCGGCCCGTGACTGCGTGGCGGATCATGGTCGCGGCAAGGCCGAACCAAATCGTGATGCCCAACAGCCCTAGGAATTCCGCGAGCTTCCCTTTGAACATGCTGACATAGACCATTTCACCGTCCTTTTCCGGGTCCTGCGTATGGCGGTGATGGCAGAAATGCTGCCAGCGGTCGTAGTCGCGCGGATACATCAGCACGAAACCGGTAAAGCGGCCCAGCGCTTCGTTCATCCAGCGTGTGCGGAAGACCGTGTCGTGGCTGGATTCGTGCTGGGCGGCATAGAGCCAGTTGATCTGCATGCCATGAACCATGAAGACCGGCACGCCCCACCAGCTTCCCCAAGTGAGCCAGAGAAGCGTGCCGCTTGCGACAAGCGCCACAAGGTGGCTGCCCATCTGGACCAACCCCGCCCAGTCCAACTTCTTCATCAGACCGCGCAGGACCTGCGGGTCGATGCGTGCCCTGCCCTGGGCGGCGAACACTTCATCCATTGTGTATCTCCCATGGCGGAATGTCATGGGAGGCTAGTCATCCCTCAAGATTCCGACAAACGATGATATCATAGCCATTCGGATGAGTTCAGCTCATGTAACGGAAAACGGTTCCTGCCACGCAAGACGTTCCATGATCAGTTTAAAGGATTCCGTCTCGGCAAGCAGCCAGTCGCGAAACGCCACGATGCAGGGCTGTTCGCGCCTTCCCGGCGCGAATACCAGGTAACAGCCGAAAGACATTTCACTGACATGGGCAAATGGTTTGACCAGCCTGCCAGCGAGCAGGTGATCGCCGACTATCAGGCCGTCTCGGCCAGTCCGATTCCCTCTCTGGCCACGGTGGAAGCCATGACAAGCGTGGAGGTGTGGAAAACCGATCCGGCCCTGCCATTGACGCTCTCGCCACAGCCGACTTCCACGAGCCAGCGTGTCCAGGACTGTGTAGAACTCTCGTGCAAAAGCATGTGGTGAACCAGGTCACCGGGCTCAAGAAGCCCATGGAGACCCTTGATGAGCTTCGGGCTGCAGACGGGAAAGATGGTCATGGTCGAGAGATTTTCGCTCTCGAAGGCCTCCGGCGCGGCGAAGCCATGGTGGACCGCGACAACGGCCCTATTGCGAAGATGATGCTCGGAAGCGTCGTCGGGGATGATTTCGAGCGAGATATCGGGGTAGCGCTGTCGGAAGCCGATTAACCTTGCGTACAGCCAGCATTCGATAAAATCGGGATTGCTGACGATCACCAGCCTGCCTGTGCCGTTTCGACAGCGCCCGCACCGCGAATGTCGCGGGTGGCTGTATCGATCACATCAAACACAGCGCTGAGTGTCGCCGCATTAACCTCGCCCTGAGGTGTCAGCGCGACACGCCGGTTCAGGCGATCGAAGAGCCGCACACCCAGTTGCTCTTCAAGGACCCTGACCTGATGGCTGATCGACGTCGGCGTAACGCCCACAGTTCCCCGGCCGCATCTTTGAAGCTGCACTACCGCGCCGCTGCCTCGAACGCCCGCAGGGAACTATGCGTCGGCAGACAGCGCTTCATGAAGTCCCCTATGCCTCGCGCCGCCGCGCAACGGCGTCGGCCAGGATACACAAGATCTCGAACATGAATGTCGCGCCGACCAGGGCTGTGTTGCCGCTAGGGTCGAACGGCGGTGCGACCTCCACGACATCGCCGCCCACGAGGTCGAGACCCTGGAGCCCGCGCACGACCTGCTGGGCCTCGCGTGTCGTCATGCCGCCAATCTCGGGCGTGCCCGTACCCGGCGCAAAGACGGGATCGAGGCCATCGACATCGAAGCTGATATAGGTCGGGCCATCGCCGACGACACGGCGCGCCTCGGCGATCACGGCTTCAGGCCCCATTTTGGTGAAGTCCTCCATGTAGATCACGCGCATGCCGCTTTCTTCGGCAAAGGCCATGTCGTCTGGATAGTAGATTGAACCGCGAATGCCGATCTGGACCGTGCGCTTGGGATCGAGAAGCCCCTCCTCCACCGCGCGTCGGAAGGGCGTGCCGTGGGTGAACTTGTTCTCGCCGAAATAGCGGTCGTTGGTATCGCTGTGGGCATCAAAATGCACCATACCGACAGGCCGGTCCCTAGCGATGGCGCGCATGATCGGCAGCGTGATCAGGTGATCGCCGCCCGCCGAAAGCGGCACAGTACCCGCATCGTGGACCTTAACATAGAACTTTTCCACCCGGCCCAGCGTGTTCATCAAATCGATGGGGTTGACGGGACAGTCCCCAAGATCGGCGACCTGGGCCAGTTCATAGGGTGCCAGACGGCTGACATGATGCACCTTGCGCATCATGCTCGACTGATTGCGGATTTCGCGGGGCCCGTGACGCGCTCCGGCGCGGTTGGTCGTGCCGCCGTCCCAGGGCACGCCGATCAGGGCGATGTCGACCTGGGCGGGATCGCGGGTATGCAGCAGGCGCATGAACGTGGGAATGTCGCCGAAGCGCGGCACGACGGCCGCATCGACCGGCTGGTTGTAGTTGCTCTTGGCGGTCATGGGCTACTCCTTGATAGCCCAGACCTTGCCTTCCCCACGCCAAACCCGCAATACCTGCGACGGGGTCGGCGCGACAGGTTCGTTGCTCACCGTATGGGCTGTTGGTTATTATCGGAGCCCAAGGGAGTGAAAACGATGCAGATCACACATTTGGACGGCGCGTTGGGTGCCGAAGTCATGGGCCTGGACCTTTCCATGCCTCTGGAGGACGCCGTGCTGGACCTGCTCGTCGCTAGCTACTTCAAGCACAAATTGTTGGTCTTTCGCGCCCAGAACCTCACCATGGAAGCCTATGAGGCGTTCGCCCGGCACTGGGGTGAACTCTATATCGAGACCTACGACAACATGACCCTGCCCGGTCATCCCGCGATCATGGAGGTCGGTAATGTTGGCGGCGTGCTTGAGACCGCAGACTACCGCAATGGCGCCGCTTTCTGGCACACCGACCGGGCCTATGCCGAGGATTGCAATGCCGTGACGATGCTCTATTGCATCCATGCCCCGGCAGCGGGCGGCGAAACCCATTTCTGCGATCTGGTCGCGGCCTATGCCGCACTCGATGACACCATGAAGGCGCACCTGGAAAACGTGTATGCAACCCATCGTTACGGCGGAGGCGAGCGTGACGCCTGGGAGCATGATGTGCATCCCATGATGCCCGGACAGGCCGAGAAACTTTCCATCGGCCGACAACCCATTGTGCGCCGCCACAGCGTGACCGGTGAACTCGGGCTCTATTCGGTGGCCGGTACCTGGCACGAGGTCGAGGGGCTGAGCCGCGAGGAAGCAAGCAAACTGATGCGCACGCTGAAACATCACGCGACGCAGCCGCAGTTCGTCACCACCCACCGCTACCGTGCCGGCGATCTGGTGCTCTGGGACAACACCCAGACACTCCATGCCGCCGAACCCATCGGATCCGCCGTCGATGAAAGCGGCAAACGCCTGCTGCGCCGCATCGTCGCGACGGGGCTGCCGTCCAGGGCACACGAGATGGCGACCCATTGAGCGTAGAGGGCTGACAACATGCTCAAAGCAGAGGAGATCGGCATCATGTCATCACGTTTCGAATGCCTTGCCGCAGCGACGTTGTTGTTCCTATTGCCGGGCATCGTCCAGGCAGCGGAATGGACGGAGGTTCTCGTGACAACCGGCGACACCCACGCGGTGGAGATGGCGGATGGCCGACAAGTCATGACCTACGTTGCAACCGGCGCAATTGCGCTGATCGCGGGAAATCGGAAAGTTCCCGGCGACTCCTACGAATGTGCCGGTATGATCGATTCGGGCTCTGACGGCATGGATTTGACGCTTTCCTGTGCGACCACCGATCCCAGCGGCGACATGGTATATTCAGAAGTGACGCGCGGAAAAGATTCGGACATGCCGCTGGGTCAGGGCGTCTATAGCTATACCGGCGGGACCGGAGCATGGTCGGGATTCACGGCCGATTGCACCTATGCGGTGCATCCCATGCCCGGCGGTCAGGGCGTGGAGTTCGGCCAGTGCACCGGCGATAGCCTACCCCCACCTCTGGCGGATTGAAACAACACTATCTTCACATGCTCCAAGCCGTTATCACGCTCTCCTGGCGCAAGGGGAGCAGACGATGGCAATCGACCTTTGGAACGAAGACGGCAGTTTTGGCGGCGTCGGTCCTGAATTCGAGCCCGATTTCATGCTGACCGAACGACAGAAGTCCCTGCAGGCCGATCTGATCGAACTCTCGCGCACGACCCTGCGTTCCAACGCGATAGAGAGCGACGAGGGTTTCGTCTTCCCGCACAAGAACTTTCAGGCCCTGGCGGAACTCGGAATTCTGGGGCTCAACGTTCCCGAAAGCCTGGGCGGCATGGGCGAGAACCACGTCGCTACATCGATGGTCGTGGAAACCATCGCGCGGTACGGATGTCCCAGCACGGCGATGTGCTACGTGATGCACAGCGCAGCCGTGGCGGCCGCCATGTTGCGCCACCATGGCAACCAGACGGTCTGCGACCTGATGGCGCGGCTCGACCAGGAATGTCTGGTGGGAACGCTGTCCCTCTCGGACCCCGCCACGGGCAGCCATGTCTGGTTCCTGATGTCGTCTTCGGCCGAACGTGACGACGACGGCTACCAGCTCAACAAGAAGGCTTCCTGGACGACGTCGGGGGGTTATGCCGACTGGTACGTCGCCCAAACGACAAGTCCCGACTTCAACGAAGATTACGCGAACTTCTCCACATGGCTGGTGATGGGAGACGAGGTCGAGGCCAACCCCGGTTCCTGGGACGGCATGGGGCTGCGCGGCAACCAGTCGGGACCCATCGAGATCAAGGACCTCAAAGTTCCGGCAGAGCGTCTGATCGGCCCGGTCGGCGACGGCGCGACCAGCAACGACGAAGCGACCGATCCATTTTTCCTGTTCGGTACAGCGTCATGCTGGAACGGCATCGCCATGGGCATGATCGACATCGCCCGGCGCCACACGACGCGCAAGAAGCACGTCGATGTCGGTTTGCGCGTGTGCGACTACCCGACCATTCAGGACTATGTCGGCAAGGCACTCATCTCGACCAGTGCCAGCCGCATGCTGACCCTATCGACCTGCCGGCTCATGGACCAAACGACCAGCAACTGCGACTGGTCCCTGCATAGCGACCCCGATTTCCTCCCCCGCTCCGAATTTGTGCTCTGGAGTTGGTCAGCGAAATACACCGCCGCCAGCAATGTCACCGAGGTTTCCGACAAGATGCTGCATGCCTGCGGCGGCACCGCATTCAAGGCGGGGCTGGGCATGGAGCGCCTGTTGCGGGACGGCAAGGCCGGATGGGTCATGGCGCCGACCAACGAAGTGATCCGCAACTTCCTGGGGCGTGCTGGGCTGCTGGGCTTCGAAGCCCTTGATCTCTGGAACCAGAATGTCGATCAGCGCAGCATCGACAACGAGATCAAGAAGATGACGCCCGAACAGAAATGCGAGCTGGCAGAACGCCTGCTGGCGGAATGAAAGGTTTGTCCCTTCAAGCACTGACCTCTGGGGTTCTCGCGTCGCTCGTCGGCTTTGCCAGCGCGACCGTCGTGGTGCCGGGACTGCTGGCCGTGGGTGCAAGCCCTGGGCAGGCGGCATCCGGACTGATGGCGCTTTCCATTGCGATGGGCGTATGCGGCGTGCTGATGAGCTTGGTGACGCGCATGCCGATCAGCATCGCCTGGTCGACCCCGGGCGCTGCGTTACTTGCATCGGCGGGGCTGGTCGAGGGCGGTTTTCCCGCGGCCGTGGGAGCGTTCCTGGTGACCGGGTTGATGATCGTGGTCGCCGGGCTATGGCGTCCGTTGAGCCGGTGGGTCGCGGCCATTCCCGCACACATCGCCAATGCCATGCTGGCGGGCGTGCTGTTCCAGCTTTGCATGGCGCCGGTCTTCGCCGTCATAGAACTGCCGGTCATGGCACTGACGATCATCGTGGTCTGGGCACTCATGGCCCGTTTCAAACGTCTCTACGCCATTCCCGCCGCGGTCGCCGTCGCGGCAGTGCTGATCGCGGTGACCACGGATATTCCTGCGGGCAGCCTGACGCCGGTGACACCGGAACCCATCCCGGTGATGCCGAGCCTCAATCTCTCGGCCATCATGGGGATCGCCCTGCCGCTTTTCATCGTGACCATGGCGTCCCAGAACATCACGGGAATTGCGGTCCTGAAGACCTATGACTATCACCCCAATTCCGGCCGCATGTTCACGGTAACCGGCCTCTTCAGCCTTCTGGCAGCGCCGTTCGGCGGACATGGCGTCAATCTGGCGGCCATCACGGCTGCCATGTGCGCCGGCGAGGAGGCCCATCCAGACCGCGCACGGCGCTATTGGGCGGCCACCACGGCGGGGGTCTGCTACATTCTTCTAGGCCTGATCGCTGGCGCGGCCGCGGGTTTCATGGAAGCCTCGCCGCCCATCCTGATCGAAGCGGTTGCCGGTCTCGCACTCCTCGGAGCGTTTGGCGGCGCGCTCTCGGGCGCGCTTTCCGTCTCCCAGGACAGGGAAGCGGCGGCTGTGACCTTCCTGGTCACGGCATCGGGCGTCACCATTGTCGGGATTGGCGGTGCGTTCTGGGGCCTGATCGCCGGTGGCCTGATCCTGGCTCTTGGCCGCTATCGAAAATCAGAGGACCAGACCTGACCCCCCTCGATCCCATCCTTGTGCGATCCGGGGCGTTGGTCTCATCCTGATTGTCAGGCGAATGCTCAATCGGTAGCGGCGACCGTACGGGTGCCTTTGACCAGAGCTTCGGCGAGCATGAGTTCTTCGACAGTCATGTATTCGATGAGATGGCTTTGCGCCGAGGCGCTGATGGGCATCTGTTCTGCAGCCAGTCCGTAATAGTAGTAGGACTGCACGAAGTCCTGAGGCACGCCGTAACCCGATCCATACATAAAGCCGAGGCGATACTGTCCGCGGGTATGGCCCTGATCGGCGGCAGCCTGATACCAGCGGACAGCCTCGAAATAGTCCTTCTCGACGACAACGCCGTCGCGATAGAACTTGCCCATCTGGAACTGGGCCTCGACGTCGCCCGCTTCGGCCGCACGGCGCATCATCGCAACCGCGGTGACCACATCGACTGTGCCGCCCTTGCCCTCGATCAGCGCCAAACCATACTGCACCACGGCAGGTGCAAAGCCGTTCTCGACCGCGCGCTGATACCACGAGACCGCATAGTTATCGTTTTCAGCGACACCTATGCCTTCGTCATACATGCGGCCGATGTTGAACTGTGCGCCGGAATGCCCGCCTTCGGCCAGGGGACACCAGATGTTGATCGCGTCCTTGTACTGTTTCTGGCTGAACGCGGTCAGGCCGTCCGTATACGAGTAATCGTCGGCGTGCGATGTCGTCGCAATCATCAACACTGCGAGTGCGGCAAGGATCAGACGTTTCAAGTTGTTTTCTCCAGATTTTTGGCGGTCCTCAATGGACGCTTGAATCTCGAGGCGGTGCGGCATCCTGAACCGTTCTTGTGGGGCCGGCCTGGTGATGAATCACACGCCAACCCTCCTCCTCCTTACGGAAGATGTTGGTCGCCACAAGCATACCTTCTCCGTACCCTTCATAACAGATCACATAGGCCGATGTCGCGTTCACAAATGCGCGGGGGCCCACACAACGCACTTTGGGAGGGTTCACGAGAATGGGTCGCCAGCTTTCCATGACCGCGCGACGGTCCACCAGCGCCTGCCAGCCGGGGTGAATGCAGGTCAGGTCATCGGCCTTGGACCAGGCTGATTCCATCGCGGCCATGTCGCCGGAAGCAAACGCATCATAAAAGGCTGTGTTGGCCGCCAGAACGGCGTCGCTCTCATCCATGGCAATCCTATCGCAAATCGTCGACGACGGAGGCAACCGCATCGAGCGCGGAACGCCCAAGTTTCCGGCAACGCTCGGGCGACCAGCCATGAACCGGAGCCGGCGTGACGGCACTGTCCTTGAAGGGCTGCTCCAGGGTCATGGCCAGACAGTCGAAGACACCCGCAACGTACTTGGTACAGATGCGCATGTCCGCCTTGCCGTCGGCAACGGGCGGATAGCCGTGTTCGGTCTGGAAGTCGGGGTTGGCCCCGGCCAGGGCCGAGCAGAAGCGATCGTTGAGGCCAAGAACCTCCGGACGAAGTCCATCGATACCCAACGGCCCGGCGATGAAGTTGTAGGGAAGGCCCTCGTCGCCGTGTACGTCCAGGAGCATATCCACGCCCGATGCCTCCATGGCCCTGCGCACCCAGTAAACCTCGGGGCTGGTTTCGGCCGAGGGCTCCTGCCATTCGCGGTTGAGATTGGCGCCCGCGGCGTTGGTGCGCAGGTTGCCCAAAATGCCCCCGTCCGGGTTCATGTGCGGAACCACGTGGAACCTAGCTTTTTCGCGAAGGCTTCGCGACAAAGCATCGTGGCAATCGCAAAGCCGGTCGAGAAAACCCTCCATCCACCAGGAGGCCTGCGTTTCTCCGGGGTGCTGGCGCGCAATGAACCAGAGCGCGGTCCCCCCTTCCCCGATCTCCAGCAAGTCCATGTCGCGTCCCTCGACGGTCTTGCCAATCACCCTGGTGCGCACGCCCGGCTGCACCTGCTTGGACGCGAGAAAAGCTCTGTGGCGCGCATGAGGATAAGGCGCGAAGTAGGCGTATTCGACGGCATCGTGTTCGGGCTTATGCCGGATAGTGAGCGAGGTTCCGTCGTAGTCCGTGGGAACGCGGAACCAGCTCGCGAGATCATAGCTCGCCACCGCGCGGTAATCCTCCCAACCCCTAGTGTAGCTGCTAGCTCCGGCATTCCCAATGCGAAACACGCAATCCTTGCCGGCAACGTCAGTGACGCGGAAGTTGAACCACTGCAGAAAGTCGGCGTTTGTGTCTTTGCGGATGGCAAGTTCAACGTCCAAGGGATCTTCGTCCCGAATGATGTCGATGTTGCCGCCGTCGAATGCTGCACTGATCTGCATGAAAACCGCCGTGATGCAAAGGGGTGCGACCATAGATGGTATGGTTTGGACACGAAACAACATCTAGGCCGGACGCGACCCAGCGGAGCCTTCCAATCCAAGAACATTGGACTCAGCGGCGCGTGTCGGCCAAGGTCGAGGGCGATACCGTCTATCTGGGCGCGGCAATTTCGCTGACAGGCAAGTATTCAATCAACGACGAACACATGCAGCGGGGATACGACCTTGCCGTGGACATGATCAACGACGCCGGCGCAAGGCACACAGCTTGCCGAACGCCTGATCAATCAGGACGGCGTCGAGTTCATGCTGGGCCCGTACAACTCCGGTCTGACCAAGGCAATCGCCCCGGTCACCGAACAGTACGGCGTTCCCATGGTGGTGGCTTTCGAAAACGACCCGTTCAGCCAGGACATCCCGCAACGGTGTGCTGGCCGATACCGAGGCGCTGGGCATCACCATCGTGATCGACGATCAACTTCTGGTCTCCGGCCATGCGAAGGGCGCAAACTTGGCCATTCGCCAAATCGAGGAAATACGTGTCGACGTGCCGATGCTGGCCCTGACACACTGTGATTCCGCTGATATCATTCAGGCAACTTCGGCGAAGCGGCGGAATACACCCTGTGCGCCAGCCAGTGGGCACCGAGCATTTCCTACAGCGATGACCTGTTCGGTTCCGCTGCCGATTTCGCCGCGACCTTACGAAGCGGAATACAGTTATGCGCCGCCCTATCAAGCTGCTAAATCGGCGGCCGCGGTAATGGTCTTTGCCGATGCCTTCGAACGGGTCGGCACCTTCGACAAGGCTGCGGTGCGCGATGCCCTGGCCGATACGGTAATGGAGACGTTCTACAGTAACATCGACTTCGATGAGACCGGTGCGTCATCGACGCCTAATCTGGGCGGCAACTGATGGCCGAGAACAAACGTACCGACGGTTATGGCCTGGGCAGCGTCGACACGGTGATGTCGGTCGACGCGGTCGAACAGGCTCTTTCTTGGCGGCTGACGCTGGGGCAGACTGCGCACCATCACCCATTGGACGGCGCAGGCATGACAAAGAGCGAAGCAACAGGCGACATCAAGTTTCTGATAACCGACACGCCCGCCTTTCCCAAGGACCAGGTACACAAAGTCGCCAAGCGCCTCTTCGGCATCGACGGTGATCTGAAGTATCTCGATTCCGACCGCGACCAGAACTTCCGCCTGCGCAACGACGACGGCCAATGGGTCCTGAAGTTCTTTCATCCGGAAGAAGACACTGGCGTGATCGATTTCCAGACCCAAGCATTGCTCCACATCGAACAGACCGACCCCGACCTGCTGATCCCGCAGGTCGTGCCCACGAAGAAGGGGCTACCGTTCGGCAAGGCCAAGGCGCCCGATGGACGCAGCAGCATCGTGCGCCTGCTGTCCTGGGTGCCCGGCGACGACCTCCACCAACTTGAGAACACCGCCCCCCTGCGTCACGATGTCGGGCGTATCATCGCGCGCCTGGACAAGGCCCTGCAGGGTTTCTTCCACCCCAGCAGCCTGCATACGCTGGTGTGGGACATCAAACAGGCCTCTGCCCTGCGCGTGCATACCCGCGACATCAAGAACAAGCGGCATCGCAAGATGACCGAAGATGTTTTGGACCGGTTCATCGATCATGTCTTACCGCGCTGGACTCATCTGCGCAGTCAGGTGATCCACAACGATGCCAACATGGCCAATATCGTGGCCGACCCAGCGCACCCCGACAGAGCATCTGGCGTCATCGACTTCGGCGACATGATCTATGGACCGATCGCCGCCGAGGTCGCCATGGCCGCCGACAATTTCGGCATGAACGTGCCTGACCCCATGAACAACTTCGCTGATGTGCTGCGCGGTTTCGATGCGAGCTTCCCGCTGATGGAAGACGAGGTCGAGGTCATCTTCGATATGATCGCGGTGCGCGTCGCACTGACCGCCGTCATCATTGCGCGTCGGGCCGTGGCGCGCAGCGGATCACCCGATTATCTGCCCGGGCATGATCTCGATTGCTACAAGACCATGGACCAGTTGCTGAGTGTCGGACGTGAGGCCGGGACAGAGATGTTCCGCGATGCCCTGCAGTTCCCGGCGCGCGGCAAGAAGGGCACGGTCGACACGCCCGAAGCCACCGACCTCAAGAAACTGCTCAAACGCCGCCACAAGTATCTTGGCAAGCATCTCAGTCTCTTCTACAAGAACCCGCTGCATGTCGAACGGGGCGAAGGTGCCTACCTCTACGATGCCAACGGACGCGCGTTCGTCGACGCCTACAACAACGTCACCAGCGTGGGGCATTGCCATCCCCATGTCGTGAACGCGATCACCCGTCAGGCAGCGGCCCTGGGCACCAACACGCGCTACGTCTATTCCATCCTGGCCGACTATGCCGAGCGCCTGCAGGCGACCATGCCGTCGTACCTCAACTGCTGCGTCATGGTGAACTCCGGCAGCGAGGCCAACGATGTCGCGTGGCAGATGTCGACCATGATGACCGGCAACAGGGGCGGCATCGTGACCGAACACGCCTATCACGGCATCACGGAAGCCACCCTTGCCTTGTCACCTGAAGAGGCCGGACCGGGCGAGTCCTACAACCAGGAAGGCCTCGTGGAGCATGTCCGCACGCTCATCGCACCGGAAATCTATCAGGGACCCTGGCGCAAGGGCGAAAAGAACCTGGCCAACAAATACGCGGCCGACGCGGACCGTGCAATCGCCGAACTTGACGAGGCGGGTCTGGGCACCGCCAGCTTCATGATCGACACATCGTTCTGCAGCAACGGCATTCCCGATGTCCCCAAGGGCTACCTGAAAAAGGTCGTGGCGAAAGTCCGCAAGGCAGGCGGCATGATCATCGCCGACGAGGTGCAGTATGGATTCGGCCGTCCAGGCACGCACATGTGGGGCTTCGACTATCACGGCATCAAGCCCGATTTCGTGACCATCGGGAAACCGGTCGGCGACGGTTTCCCGATGGGCGTGGTCGTGACCAGCCGGGAGATCCTCAATTCCTTCACGGAAAAGTCCAGTCTGTTCAGTACTTTTGGCGGCAACCCTGTCGCCTGTGCCGCGGGCATGGCCGTTCTGGACGTCCTCGAAAACGAAAATCTGATGAAAAATTGCCGGGTGACAGGCGACTACATGAAAAAGGGCCTGACCGAACTAATGGACCGGCATCTTTGTATCGGTGATGTACGCGGTCATGGCTTCGTGACCGGCGTCGAGATCGTGAAGGACCGCGAAACACGGGAACCCGATTCCGACACCATGGTCGCCATCATGAACCGGATGCGGGAACTCGGCGTGCTGACAGGGCGCGAAGGCCATTTCGGCAACGTCTTCAAGATCCGCCCGCCGATGGTGTTCAGCCGTGGTAACGCCGACACCCTCATTGCCGCGATGGATCAGGCAATCAGCGAACTATAGGAAGGAGCGCAGCGATGTTCAGCCACATCACCCTAGGCACCAACGATCTTGAGTCGGCCATCGCCTTTTACGACTCCGCGCTGAAACCTCTTGGTATCAAGCGCGTCTTCACCGAATACGATCACGGTCTAGCCGGATACGCACCGGCCGATCAGCCGCCGCAGCTTTTCATCTGCAAACCCTATGACGAAAAACCGGCAAGCGTGGGCAACGGCACCCATATCGCGCTGCTCGCACCCAACCGGATGGCCGTCGCAGCCTGTCACAAGGCCGCAGTCGCTGCCGGGGGAAAGAACGAAGGCGCTCCGGGCCCGCGCATGCAGTACCACGAGCACTATTACGGCGCCTACATGCGCGACCTCGACGGCAACAAGCTTCAGGCCTGCTGCCACGATCCCGAGGACTAGCCGGCTTCGGCCAGGGGTTCCGTGCGATCCTCCACCATACCGAGCGCCCGCTCGATGACCTCTAGGCCTGCACAGGGCTTTGGCGCAAACGTCGAGAGGTGGCGGCGCCAGGCGCGCGCTCCAGGTTGCCCCTGATAGAGGCCCAGCATGTGCCGGGTCATGCGATGAAGCGGCACGCCTTCCGCAAGATTGCGCGCGAGATAAGGCAGATAGGCCTCGACCATCTCCCGGCGCGAAACAGGCCTGCGGTCTTCACCGAAAATCTGCCGGTCCGCTTCGGCCAGGACTTGCGGTATGTGGTACGCGGCACGCCCGATCATTACGCCGTCGACATGGCACAGGTGCTCGCGCGCGGCATCCAGATCGGGAACACCGCCGTTGATGACGATTTCCAGTTTCGGGAATCGCTGTTTGGCCGCATAGACGACGTCGTAGCGCAGCGGTGGAATCTCCCGGTTCTGTTTGGGCGACAAACCCTGGAGCCAGGCCTTGCGAGCGTGTACGGTGAAACTGGTGCAGCCGGTCTCGGCAATAGCATCGATGAACGCGGGCAAGGTCTCTTCGTCATCCATGTCGTCGATGCCGATGCGGCATTTGACGGTTACGGGGATCGAAGCCGCGTCCTGCATCGCCATCACACATTGCGCGACAAGATCGGGCTCGGCCATCAGGCAGGCGCCAAAACGGCCCGACTGCACGCGGTCGCTGGGGCATCCGACATTGAGATTGACCTCGCGATAACCGAACCCCTCGGCAATGAGCGACGCTTCGGCCAGCCTGTCGGGGTCGGAGCCGCCAAGCTGGAGCGCCAGCGGCTGCTCGACCTCATCGAAACCCAGAAGCCGTTCCCGGTCGCCATGCAGCACGGCGTCGGCGACCACCATTTCGGTGTAAAGCAGCGCGCGCCTTGTCGCCCCGCGGAGAAACACGCGGTCATGGCGATCCGTGCAATCCATCATCGGCGCGACGGAAAGCCGCCGGTCCGGCTGTATCGGGTTTGCTACCATGCCCCTTGAGCTAACCCTCCAGGGAACATGTTTCAAGCACGCGAAATATTCATCAGAGTGAGGGGCAAGTAGGGAATCGTCCTAGGCTGAAGCCGTGCTAATTTTTTGGATTGATCGGGGAGTTCGGTGTTCGATGCGCAAAATTCAAACCTTCGCGGCTCTGTTCACGGTAATGGTGGCGGGACTTACCGCCTCCACCTCCCGGTGCGGCCGATCCCGGCCCCTGGGAGGATATCGGTGCTTCGGGTACGCGGTTGGGACGTTCGAGTGGCCGACCCAGCAACAACTGGTCTTCGCCGCAGAGCCTATCCCGACCGGCCACGGCGATGACCAGAACCACGAAATCCGCATGAACAAGCCCACCTTCGACTACATCGTCGCGAACGGCCTCTATTCCATCGGAGGCAAGCAGGCGATGTTCTACTCAGGCAACCAGATCGTCTTTCCCCAGGACTCGATCGAGATCAAGGCCGTGTGGCGGCCCATCAGTGAAGCCGACAAACCGCGCGACAAATGGAACATCTTCACGCATGCAGATGGTACGGAAACGCACTACGGGCTGACCGGTTTTCACATCATGACGGGCGTTATCGACAACTGGTTCTTCGCGACCTTCGAACACGAGGACAACCCCTATCGCCGGGGCATGTTCGATAAATGCTGGATGCTGCCGTCGGTCAACAGCGCCGCCTGCCCCGACCGGCCGGTCGGCTGCATGGCGTCTCCGACCGGAATTGGATTGCAAGATACCGTGTGGGAACACTACCGGCTTCGCGACAGGCAGATCGACTATGTCGATGAAAACGGCACACCATCGTGCTCACGAACTCCGAGATCAAGACCAGCATGCGGCTGGAAATCAACGACTACGATGAAGATGTCCACGTGATCGGACACATCGGCGTGCCGCAGAACGACTGGTATGCCCTGCCCGATACCAGACTAGATACATGCGAAAAACGCACGGGTTTTTCGCGTTCCTCTAGTGATCGAGAATGTCTCCCATCTAGTCAGGCGTCATGTCGCGCTCTTTCTCACCTTGCGGGAACCATCGCTGGCATCCCGGACGGCGGCACAGTTCGAGGACATCGCCGGCGCGGTCATCGCCCATGACGTTCTGTGCGACCGTCGTGAGGTCTTCATGAAACTCGAACGCATGGTCGCCATGTGTCTGGAAGCTCCCGCGGAAAAACTGGGACCCGAGTTGGTGAACCGATATCTCGGCATCAAACTGCGCGATGTGATCTGACCATGGCTTCGCAGGACCTGATCAAGAGCCACCGGTTGCACGAGGAAAGCTGGAGAGAATTGGAAGCGTTGGTCGAAAGGACTGAGAAGCGCGGTTTGCGCTCCCTAAAACCCCCGACTAGATCCTGTGGATTCCGCTGCTCTACCGCACCTGCGTTTCCTCGCTTTCGGTCGCGCGCAGTATCTCGCTTGATGTCAATCTGCTTGACTACCTGGAAGAGTTGGCGACGCGCGCCTATTTCACAGTTTATGGCATGCACACGGGCTTGGGACAGGTCGTACGAGAATTCCTCGGGCAGGGGTTCCCGTGCGCAGGACCACACGGCACAGTGTCGCCAGCGCGGTGCTTCTGTTTCTGGGTATCGCGGCGGGTTGGAACATCACGGCGGCCGATCCGGACTGGTTCCATGCGTTCGTCAGTGCCGAATCCGTCGGCGTTCGCATACCCGAGTCCACATGCGAGGAACTCGCGGCGACCATCTTCGAACCGGTCAGTTGGCGCGGTGGCCCTGGTCACCTTTTCGGCCTTCCTGTTTCAGAACAACGCCGGCATCCCCGTCGTGATCCTTCTGCTCTTGAACGGTCTAATGCTGGGCGCCATGTGCGCTGTCTTCGCCGGTCAGGATCTCACCGTCGGCTTTCTGGGCTGGCTCGCGACCCACGGCACCACGGAGCTGCTGGCGATTGTCCTATGCGGAGGTGAAGGGTTTTATCTGGGTGACGGCAGGACCCGGCTTGCCGCCCTTGCCGAGCGGGGAGGCACGGCCGCCGCGCTGGTCATCGGAGCGGTGGCCATGTTGCTGATTGTCGCTGTTCTGGAGGGACTTGGCCGCCAGTTGATCCAAGAAACGTGGCTACGCTTTGCCATTGGCGGTTTGATGTTGGCGTTCTGACTTACCTATTTCATGCGTTCGGACCTGCGCCATGACCGTGGCTAACATCATGGCCCTTCCTTCGCAGCCCGACCACTCCCGAAGGCGTACCTGTGCGCCTGGAACTGGGGAACAAGGCGTAGCGTGCCGGCGCTTTTCTGATCGACCTCACGATCATGGTTGTTTGCCTCATCGGGGTCCATCTGATCTTCGGCCTGGGCTTTTCATTTGCCATCGGCCGGAACCTTGCCTTCGCGCCGGCGACCCTGTTCATCTTCTTTGTCTGCAGTTTCTACTTCATGGCGTTCGAGTTGCGTTGGTAGGGACAGACCCCCGGCAAGCGGTTGTTCGGCTTGCGTGTAGCCGACCGGAGCGGCGGCGCACTCTCGCCTAGCGCCGTCATGGTGCGCGAGATCGAGGTTTTCATTCCCCTTACCATTCTGCTCTACCCTCACGAGGATGCCATCGGCAGTGTCTTCGTCGTGTTTTGCTTGCTCTGGCTCAGCATTTTCACGCTCATGCCGCTCTTCAACCGCGACCGGATGTACGTCGGCGACATGATTGCCGGAACCTAGGTCGCGTCTCGGGACGCAAGACCGACCTGCAGCGCGACCTGGCCTCCACGAACAAGGCCACATCAATGAGATCTGGCGCCGAATCCGCGACAAAACCGGATAGCAGAGCGAAGGGCCCGTCGATGCACGCCATTTCCTACGCGACTATTACACCGCGCTACGTTCGCACCTGGAATAGCGCATGCTCTTTGGTGACCGCCGCACCGACAAGTACGCGATGGCCTCGCGGTGCGGCCCGGACAGCGCTCAGTCGAAGACCTGAGCAATCTGTTCGGTACCCACACCTTCCTTGAGAACACGCAGATCGTGGTAGCCGACGGCGGAAACCGAAGCACCCAGACCCATCATCACCGCTTGGGTCACCGCAGTCCGAACGACACCGATGACTGCCGCCAGCCCTGCCCCGTCGGCCGCCACGATGATCGCCCCCAGGGATCAGCGCGAACAAGAGCATCACGACCCAGGAAACGACGGACCAGAGCACGATCACATCCAGCACCAACCAGCGATGTCCCTTGGTCAATCGCACGCTGCGCCCCAGCGCAGCGAAGGGGCCCAAGCTGTTCCACCACGGTTGCGGGGACCGTGACCTAGTAGACAACGTAGAGCCAGGCAATTGCTACCATGAACACCAGCATGCCCAGAATGGGTATGATGTCGATGAGCGCGAGCAGCACAAGCCGTGAAACGGCACGCAGCGATTGGACAAGGATTTCGACAGCGCCCGGCTTGCGTCCCCGCAGATGAGAAACCACCGCATAGGTCACGCCCGCCGAAAGCCAGCAATAGCCCGCGACCGATAGCACGATGACGAGGACAACGATCCAGATGACGGACGTGATGCGGAAGTGTTCCCTCGCCCCGACCGGAGTCTTCGTTGGTTCGATATGAAAGAAATCGTCCAAATCGCTGCGCGCCATGGGCCGTCACGTCACGAGTTCTTACGATTGTCGCATTGCGATCTGAAATTCTTTACGGTCGATTTCATCAGACTCCCAGTCCAGAATTTCCATGGTCGGGCTCTGGAGTGTGCAATGGATCTCAATTCCGCGACCGCGCGTCACCTCAAGGAACCGGGGCCCAGGGATGAAGACCTCTCGCTCGATGTCGATCGAATGCTGCGGTATCGGCTGGGCCGACTGCAGGACGCCATCGCGTCAGCAGACTGCGCCGCGGCATTCCTGATCGGCCCGCACTATCTGCGTTATGCCACGGCCAGCATGCCGGGTGCCATCTACAACGCACACAAGCCTTCGCGCAGCGCCCTCGTGCTGGTCTCGGACAAGGTCACAACCTTCGAATGGGTAGCTCCAAGTGAAGGAGAGTGGTCCTCCCCGGTCGTGGGAGAGCAGGTTCCCACGACGCCCTACACCTATTTTCCCCGCAGGCGAGAGGCGCGGAGAACGCATTCAACATCTGGCCTCCGAAGTCGCCGAGCGGACACGCGCCAGCGGAGGAGCCCGTCTTGCCGGCGATTTCGCCGATCCGGAATTTCTCCTCGCACTAATCGGGGAAGGCCTGACCGTCGTGTCGGCGGACCGCCTGACGGAACAGGCGAGCCTGATTAAGAACCAGGACGAAATCATCTGTCTGGCGCACGCCTGTTCCGTCGCCGGCATCGGGATGGCGCGCATGAGAGGGGCGCTGCGGCCGGGCATCACGGAGCTTGAACTGATCTCCCAGGCCAATGTGGCATACGGTGGTGAGTGGCTGGGGTACAAGCTTCTTGCTTCCGGCGGTCACATCAATCCCCAGGGGGACGATGCGACGGACCGCATCATCCAGGCTGGCGAGCTGGTCGCCTTCGACTGCGGTCTCATCGGGCCCTTCAACTACAGCGCGGATGTTTCGCGCACGTTTTATTGCGGACCGGGACGCCTCGGCCCGACGCAAAAGAAACTCTACGCGCTTGCCGTCGAGAACATCGAACACAACCTCAACCTCGTGAAGGCAGGCGTGTCATGCGAAGAGTTTTCATGGGCCTGCTGGCCCATTCCGGACGAATTCGTCAAACATCGTTATCCCGTGATGGCCCACGGCATCGGCATGGGTGATGAAGTACCGGCCATACCCTGGCCTGTCGACTGGAACGACGAAAGCGTGGAAGGGCAGTTCGAGGAAAACATGGTGATCCTCATCGAGAGCTTCATTGGGTCCGAATACGGTGGCGAGGGCGTTAAACTGGAGCAGCAGGTCGTTGCCACCGAAAACGGATACGATCTACTCTCCCCGTTCCCGTGGACCCCGATCTTTGGGACGGATGACCCTGCGGCCGCTCAACCGGAGGACGTCATGCCCGCCCGCTGACCACTACCGTTCGCGTCGACGATCCCGAGACCTACGAGAAATACAACGCTCTAACGCCCGACATCGTCGCGAGGTATGGGGGCAGGTTCGTGGTGCGCGGCGGTGAGGTCGAAACTCTCGAAGGTGCAGCGTTCACCGAACGGCTCGTGGTCAGCGCTTATCCCGACATGAAGTCCGCGCGGGCGATGTACAATTCACAGGAATACCGGGAGGCCATTGCGTTCCGTCAGGCCGCGTCACAGGCACGTTTCCTGCTCGCTGAAACCGTTCCCGAAGGCGTCCTCGCGCCGGATGCCAAAGTGACAGCGTCAGGCTGAGGAACCACGTGCGTCAGCGCATCGCCTGCGCTATCAGTTTAGCGAAGTGCTGCGTTGCCGAATCCCAGAACGGCGAGAGCACGCCACCGTCGAAGCCGGGTGAAGAGCGCGCCATCTGCATGTTCTCAACGATCTTGAAATCTTCGGTGTTGAGTTCGTCCCACATCTCGTAAACGCCCCGGCGGTTGGACTCGAACTGCGGTTCGCTCGCACCCTCACCGATGAAATACATGTGAATCATTTCGATCGTGCGGCCGGGCTCCAGCGCATGGAGATGGAAAACCGCGAGCTGGTCGGGCCAGATCTCGAAGAGCGTGGTCGGAAACAGGTGGAAGTACCATTCGGTGCGCTGTCCCACCTCGTCGAGGCCGGGATAGAACGGCATGCCCACACCCCTGCCCTCCTGGGGTTCGGTGATCGGGTTGGTGTTGTAGAACCACGGCCCCTCGACCTGTGTGCCCTCACGCGTGTGGATCGGCGCGAACTCTTCAAGCTTCGGGTGCACCGAGGGGACGTGATAGGCATCGAAGAAGTTCTCCAGGATGAGTTTCCAGTTGCCCTGTACATCAAACTCCAGGGTCCTGGCATAACGCAGTGCGGAGAAATCGTAGTCCTTCGTGCGGCGGGCAAACGGCTCCCAGTGCTCTTCGAAGGGAAGCGCGTCGCCGGAGATGTTCACGAAAATCAGATCGTGCCAGACGGCGTGGCGCACCGGTACCAGGCTCGGAGCGTCCGGCCCCGGGTTGGTATCGTGCTTGTCGCCGCCATAAAAATGCGGGCGTGTGCGCAGCTTGCCATCCAGGCCGTAGGCCCAGCCGTGATAGGGACAGGTCAGCACCCGCTGGCCCGAACATTTGTCCGGCACAATCACCGCGCCGCGATGCCGGCAGACATTGTGATAAACGCGGATGTCCTCGTTGTTGTTCCGCAGAATGACCAGCGGCATGCCGGCAAGCTCAACGGGACATGCATCGCCCCTTTTCGGTACGTCATGGCAGAAACCGGCCAGCATCCAGGTCCGGGTAAAAAGCCGCTCGTTTTCGGCCTTCAGCCATGCTGCGCTGGTGTAACATTCGTTCGGCAGTCCACTCGCCTCTTCGGTTGCCTGATCGAAGCGCGAGACGACCTCGTCGGTCAGGACGTTCCGTGTGACCTCGACATTCATGACTGACACTCCCATTTCTGTCGCGTGGACATTCTACACTCAGCGCTGTTGCGAGGCCCATTGCGGGTGGATCCAGACCACGGCCTCGCTGCGCGGCGGTGGAGTCCGGTCGGAGATCATGTCGGCCGCCTTCTCTCCGATCATGATCGTCGGCGCGTTGGTATTCCCGCTCATCAGATCCGGCATGATCGAGGCATCGACCACGCGCAGCCCCTCCACGCCATGCACTTTCAATTCGGGATCGACCACCGCCATGGGGTCGCTGTCGGGGCCCATGCGGCAAGTGCTGGTCGGGTGATAGGAGGTTCCGGTGTTGTCTCTGAGCCAGGCCTCAATCTCCGCATTGCTGGAAACCGTCGGCCCGGGAAGCAGTTCCTCCCCGCTGTTGGGTTCCAGAGCGGGCTGGACGTGGATCTCCCGGATCAGCTTGATCCCCGTCACCATGGCCTGCATGTCCTCGTGCGTCGTCAGGTAGTTCATCAACAGCTTGGGATGTTCGTGGGGATCGGCCGATCGCAGGATTAGCGCGCCGCGGCTGGTCGGGCGCACGATGTCGACATAGGTCGAAAAGGCATGCTGGCCGATCGATTTCACGTCCATGGCCTCTTCGCCACCCAGACCGACGGGAATGAAGGTGAGCCGCAGATCGGGATGTTCCAGGCCGGCGCGGCTGCGGATGAAGGCGCCAGCTTCAAAATGGTTCGACGTCCCCAGACCGTCGTGAAACAGGAACCATCGCAGGCCTACCTTGATACGACCCAAGCCGCCAATCGCGTCGTGAAGCGACACGGGCTGCTTGCAGACCTGAACCACAGCGGCATCGGGATGGTCCTGCAGATTGGCACCGACGCCGGGAAGATCATGCACAACGTCGATGCCGTTCTCGCGCAGTTGTTCGCCCGGCCCGATACCGGAGAGCATAAGCAGTTGGGGTGAATTGATCGCACCACCCGAAAGGATGACCTCCCGGTCGGCATAGGCTTTCTGCTCTCGTCCTTCCTGCTCGAACGCCACGCCGATGGCGCGCCGGCCCTTGAACAGTACCCGCGTCGCCAGGGCGCCGCTGACGATCTCCAGATTGGCCCGCCCGATCACCAGTTCCAGATACATGCGCGCAACGCCAGCCCGCTTGCCGTCCGGTCGGTCCGGCCAAATCCTTCCTGCTGGCGCCCGTTGCAATCGTCGGTCCTGGGATATCCCGCGTCGACACCGGCCTGAACAAAGGCGTTATAAAGCGGATTGTCCGTGTCCCCGGTCTTCACGGCCAGCGGACCGTCCCAGCCGTGGTAGTCGTCGCCGCCTTCGTCGTGGGTTTCCGCACGCTTGAAGTAGGGCAACACATCGGCATAGGACCAACCCGGACAGCCCGACTGGGCCCAGCGGTCGTAGTCCCTGGCGTGGCCGCGGATGTACATCATGCCGTTGATCGAACTCGACCCGCCCAGGACACGGCCGCGCGGATGATCAATGACACGGTTGTTGAGACGTGGCTCCGGCTCGGTCTTGTATTCCCAGTTGAAGCGCGGCCCGAAAATCACCAGCGACATCGCCGTCGGCATCGCGATGCGCCAATTGCGGTGTGACGACCCGGCTTCCAACAGCAGAACGTTGTTGGACGGATCTTGCGTCAGACGGTGAGCCAGAACGGAACCGGCCGAACCAGCGCCGACGATGATGTAGTCATAGGATTTCACGGATCGAACCTCAAAAAGTCGCGCGTCTCGGCTTCGTGCCAGTTGCCGTAGCCACGATAGTAGCGCTTGGAAGCATCGTCATGGGGCTGAAAGTCGAGCGGCGTCACCTCACCCGACATGAGCGCCTTGAAGACCACGGCGTTGCGGCGCTGCTTCAACAGGATGCGCCGGGTCAGTTGCTCCAGCGGCCAGCGTTGACGCACTTCGGACTCAAGGGCCGCAACCTCGTCGGCGCAGGTCGGTTCGTCAACGAGGTTGTTGTGTTCGTGCGGGTCATCGGCGAGATCAAACAGCGTGCATGGCCCGCCTTCCCAGTGAATGTACTTCCTAGTGCCGCGCCGGATCAGTATGCCCGGCGCCCTGACGCCTTCGAAGAAAATCTCGGAGGCGGTTTCGTCCGCCCAACTGCTGCCGTCGCCATCGATCAGCGGCATCAGGCTGCGTCCATCGATCGGCTCGACGAGGTTCTCCGTGCCCCCGTTCAGCGTCATGTCGAGCAACGTGGGCGTCAGATCTATCAGCGAGGTGCACTGACTGACACGCCGGGAACCCTGCTGGCCTGGTAGTGAAACCATAAGCGGCACGCGGCAGGCCTGCTCGTAGAAGCTCATCTTGTACCAGCAGCCACGCTCTCCCAGCATATCGCCGTGATCGGCCGTGAATATGATCGCCGTATTTTCGTCCAACCGGGCGGCCTTTAGCGCATCGAGAACCCTGGCAATCAGATCGTCGATGAGCGCAATCGATCCGTAGTAGCCGTGTCGTGACCTTCGGACATCCTCCTCCGTCACATCGTATTCACCCCGGTCGTAGTGGCTGTAGAGCCATTGCCCATGTGCATCGCGTTCCTCCGGCGGGATAAAGGGCGTTACCGGCATATCGATGTCGTCTTGGCGATAGCGGTCCCAGTAGGCAGGCGGCGTGACGTAGGGGTCGTGGGGATGGGTGAAGGAAACCTTCAGCATGAAAGGCCGCTTGTCGTTACCCCGCGCGTAGTCATAGATCCAGCGTTCGGCTGCGTGGGCTGCATCGTAATCGTGGTCCTGCTGGCTGGCTCGTTCGGCGACACCCGACGTGACAACGTTCTTCAGCGTATGAAACCAGTCGAGTGTACGGTCGGGATCGTCCCAGATGCCGTACCAGCAGTTGTCCGCCGGGCAGATATCCATGGTCAGACGCCTCTCCAGTCCATGGAGCTGATCGGCACCGATATAATGCGCCTTGCCGCTTTGCACGGTAATGTAACCGTTCGCGCGCAGGTAATGGGCAAACGTCGGTACCGAGAACTCGAAATCGCATCCACTGTCGAAGACGTTGACCGCCGACGGAAGCTGTCCGGTCAGCAGCCCTGCCCGCGCGGGTACGCACAGGGGCGAATTGGAATAATGCGCATCGAAGATAGTGCTGTTAGCCGCGACCTTGTCGAGCCGCGGCGTCTTCACCACCTTGTGGCCGTAGGCGGGAAGGAAGTGCGGTGCCAACTGATCGGCCATCAAGAACAGGACATTCATGCCACTCGCCATCTTCCGGCTCTCCCGAATCCTCATTCGGCAGTGGAACCTATATTGAACAGCCATTCAATGATCGACAGAGCGGCCTGCAAGAGGTTAGATTCCCCGCTTCATTTGAATGTCAATTTCGGAACGCTGTTGTGTGCCAGTTCGATGCCGTCGTCGTCGGGGCCGGTTTTGCCGGCCTCTACATGCTGCACCGCCTGCGCCAGCGGGGACTGAAGTCGATTGTCCTGGAGCAGGGCTCGGATCTGGGCGGCACCTGGTACTGGAACCGCTATCCCGGTGCGCGCTGCGACAACGAGAGCCTAGGATACTCCTATTCCTTCCTCCCCGATCTGGATCAGGAATGGCACTGGCCCGAGCGCTATTCCGAACAGCCGGTCGTCCTGCGTTACCTCAACCGGGTCGCCGACCAACTCGACCTGCGCCCCGATATCCGTTTCGACACCCACGTTGAAGCCGCGAGATACGATGAGGCGTCGAAGACGTGGACCGTGTCGCCGTCCGGTGGAAAAACGATCACTACACGCTACCTCATTATGGCGACCGGCTGCCTATCCGTGCCCAACTGGCCCGACATTCCCGGACGTGACATCTTCGCCGGTGAGGTGCTCCACACTGCGCAGTGGCCCCATGAGGGGTACGACTTTACCGGCAAGACCGTCGCGGCCATCGGCACGGGTTCGACCGCCATCCAGTCGATCCCCAACATCGCCAGGCAGGCCTGGAAACTTACCGTGTTCCAACGCACGGCCAACCACTGCGTGCCGGCACAGAACGGCCCCATGAACCCCGATATCGAAGCCGAGCGCAAGGCGCATTATCCCAAGATCCGCGCCAGGTCTCGCTACACGATTTCTGGCGATTTCGTGCCCCAGGCCGAGATTACGCTGATGGACCTCAACGAGTCCGAACAGAGAAAGCTGCTGGAAGAATGCTGGCGCCAGGGCGGATTCCACTGCCAGTACCCGTTCAACGACGTCTTGATCGATCCAAAGGCCAACGCCATCGTCACGGCCTTTTCACACGAGCAGATTCGCAAACGCGTGAAGGACCCCAAGACCGCGGAACTGCTCTGTGCCACGGACCATCCCTTCGGCACCAAGCGCCTGTGCACCGACACGGATTATTTCGAAACCTACAACCTCGACCATGTGCATCTGGTCGACCTGAAAACATCACCGATCGAAGCGATCACCGAATCGGGCATCCGGACCAGCGCGGACCTTCACGAAGTCGATGTCATCGTTTTCGCCACCGGTTTCGACGCCATGACCGGCGCGCTGACCGCAATCAATGTCGAAGGCAGGAACAGTATCGTCTTGCGTGAAAAGTGGGAACAGGGAACGCGCACGCTTCTGGGTGTCGCGGTCGCGGGATTCCCCAACCTCTTCACCGTCACCGGGTCGGGGAGCTCATCGGTCATGATCAACATGGTCGCGGCTATCGAACAGCATGTCGAATGGATCGACGCCTGCATCGCCTGGCTGGAAGAACGCGATGCAGAGGTCATTGAAGCGACACAGGAAGCCGAGGATGTATGGGTGGACCATGTCAACGAAACGGCCAACGCCACGCTCTATCCCCAGGCCAACTCCTAGTACATGGGCGCCAACATACCCGGCAAGGCTCGCGTTTTCATGCCCTATGTCGGCGGCCTGCGAAATTATCGCCTGCACTGTGAGAAGGTCGCCGAGGACGGTTACACGGGATTTCGAATCACCTGACCCTTGCATCGTGCGCTTTGATCCACGTCATGCCGCCCATGGCCTCGATCATGGGACCGAGACGACCCTCCGACACGCGCCAACGGCCGACCGAAGCCGTGGTAATGGACCTCCTTGCCTGCGCGACGGACGTGGTTTCTTGCCATGCCGCCGGCACCTTCGGGTGCGGCGCAAGCAGGATAGAACGGCATTCCGCAGTGTTCGAGGATGCGTTCGATTTCGCCCTTGGGATACTGGACCAGATTTTCGTAGCGCACTTCGAACAGGCTCTCGCCCAAGATCTCCCGCCAGCGACCCCTCAGATCGGCAAACAGACGGTAGGCTCTGCCCATGGTGGCGAGAGATCGTTGGCATAGTCGTAGCCGAAACCCGCGCGATAGCAGGGGAGCCGACATCCAGAGGATGCCGACGCATGAGCACGATGCAGGCATGCGAAAATATCAGCGCGATGAATGGCGCGAAGAGATGGTTGGGCGGCATCTTGTCGACGATGCGTTTGGCCGAACCGTGGTGCAGGCTTGGATTGCCTGGAAAGTAGGAGGCAAGTGCCTGAAGCGTGGCCAGCGCCTCCTACGTGCGGTGCTCACCATCCCAAAGGGCCATCGCCAGGCGAAAGCGCACGGTCGGGTCATCGGGTGCAAGGGCCGCTGCTTGCCTGTAAACCTTCGCCACAGCCGCCGTCCTGCCCGCGCTGTAGAGCTTAGCGCCCTGATTGAGCAGGGCATCGAGTTCGTGGAAAGCGTTCATGAATGCAGATTAGAGAATTGCGCGAGATATGCGGGCCTCGCATAGCGATGTTCAAAAAATGGGCCGGCCTTTAGACACAGAGAAATTGCACTTACGCGTCTTCAAGCCACATCTGATCCCAGAAGTAGTAACCCATGGCACCATACGGATTGGCCTTGAGTCCCTTCAGACGCGTGCTCTTGCCGTCAAGCCAAGGCGTGAAGATCGGCAGGATCTGTGAACCCTCGTTGTAGAGAATCCACTGCATCTCGCAGTACATCTCCTTGCGGCGTTCAAAATCGGCTTCACCGCGCGCGGCGACAAGCAACTCGTCGAAGCGTGCGTTGTCGAAATACGACTCGTTCCAGTCGCCCCCACCCTTGTATGCGATGGAGAAGATCATGTCGGCGACCGGGCGGCCGGACCAGGACGAACCCGACCACGGCGCGGTCATCCACACAGAACCCCAATATCCGTCCGACGGATTGACCTTGGCCTTCACATTCAGTCCATTATCGCGAGCCAACTGTGCGAACGCCTCACCGCCGGCACTGCCGCCGAAGAGACCGTCCGAGACGTTAAGTTCGAACTCATGGTTCTCCATACCGGCCTGTTTCAGGTGATAGGCAACCTTGTCGGAATCGGCCTCGCGCAGGGGAATCTCGTCACAATGCATGGGGTCGAACGGCGCGATCGGGTGGTCACGACCGACAGTGCCCTGGCCGTTGAACGCGATCTCGTTGAACTTGTCGCGGTCGACTGCGTGCTTGATGGCAAGGCGCACATCGTTGTTGTCGAAGGGCGCGGTGTCACCGCGCATGGGATAGGTCAGGTGCGATCCACTCGCCGTGGCCAGCAGTTCTGCATTGTCCGCTTCCTCAAGCGCACCGATGAAACTTGTGTCGACGGAACGGATCAGATCCGCCTCACCGGCCAGCAGTGCATTGAACCGAGAGGTGTTGTCCGGAATACCGAACATCTCAATGGAATCAATGTAGGGTGCGTCCTCCTTCCAGTAGTTCTCGTGACGCGTGAAGATGGAACCGATGCCCCATTCAAGCTCCTCGATCTTCCAAGGACCCGTGCTGACATAGCCCAGGTTGTAGTCTTCGAGATCTTCGGGCTGCACCGTGAAGTGATACTCGCTCAGCACATAGGGAATATCGGCATTGGGCTCGTCCAGCTTGACAACAAGCATTTCGTCGCCATCCGCCACGAATTCCGACACGCCCGTGATGTAGGCGCGCGCCGGTGACGGACTGTCTTCGGCATGGTGGCGGTTGAACGAGTGCACGACATCGCGCGCGGTCATAGTCTTACCGTTGTGGAATTCCACGCCCTTGCGCAGGCGGAAATACCATTCGGTTGCGGCGCCGTTGACCTCCCATTCGGTCGCCAAGGCGCCGACGAGTCCTTTCTCGCCTTCACCGGGGCGCGATTCCAGAAGGCGGTTGGAGAGCGCGCCGTGACGGTCCAGATCCGACCAATTGACGATCAGAATCGGATCCACCGTCCCGCCCGCCGTGTCGTCCTGAGAAGCGACGAGAAGATGGCCTCCCCGAACCGGTCCCGACGCTTCGGCTTCCTTGATGACGGTATCGATGAAGGTTGTCGCCGCGGCGGCGGTCAGCCCTATGCCGAGAAGTCCGGCATTGAAATCGCGACGCGACACTTTCCCCTTGACGAATTCGTTCTTCAGCAGTTCCTTCTTGTCCATGTGACGCCTCCAAGCATCGTTTGGTTTGCAAGGCGGTGTTCCGCCCTTTTTTGGTAAAGCCCCGCGCAATCCTGCATGATGACTGTGCCGGAAACAAGGCACGACTGCCTCATGCTTGAATAGGCTTAACCTATGCAAACGTATGGAGGTATGCCATCTGTGCCATCTCATGCCGAAGAGGACAGGGATGTGAACGTGTACTTCATCCTGTCAGAAGCGGTCGGCCCGGAACGGCTCGAGGTCAATCCCGGGATCGCGGCCGGAAACGAGATCTCCGATGATTTCACCTGTACGCGCGGCAAGCGTGAGCCCCAAATGTTGATGACCGAAGGCAAACCAGCAATCGGATACACCGGGTGCGGCGCCGATCACGGGGCGGAAGTCCGGCATGGTCGGGCGCCTGCCCATCCAGGTGGTCATCTTCGCCGCATCAAGATCGGCGGTTTCGCGCAGGACATCCTTGCTGCGCCGCCAGATCGCATCGGCGCGGTCTTCGTGTGGTTCGGCATCGACACCGGCAAATTCGACCGTTCCGGCAAACCGCAAGCCGTTCATCATGGGATTGATGCCGCAGGCATGCTCGTAATGAATCGCCGGGCGCGACATGCGGGTCTTCACCCCCGGCAGTTCGATGTGATAGCCCCGTTCGGTATCGAGAAGAACCTTGATACCCAGCATTTTCGCCACCCGATGCGAGTACGCGCCAGCCGCGATCAGCAGCTTGTCGACCGGGAATTCGCCCTTGTCAGTCAGCACGGCCATGGGCTTGCCGTTTTCGATGCGGATATCGCGCACCTCGGCCTGCACGACCTTTCCGCCATGATGTACGCTTTCATCTGCGATGCCGCGGGTCAGAAGCGAGGGGTTGGTCGTGCTGTAGGCCAGCGGAAAGTATACGGCGCGCGTCACGACATCGTTGAGCGAGGGTTCGAGCTGACGCAGTTCCTCGGTCGTGAGTTCATCCTGAGTCGCGCCCAAGGCGGCGTTAATGTCGCGCCGGGGCTTGTCGTCCTGGAACTGCTGTTCGGTCCGATAGATGCCGAGCGATCCGTTCCTTCGGATCAGCTTGTCGGCATCCGTGCCGCACACGATGGCGTCATAGGCTTGGGTGGTATCCGAAAGCAGGGATGCCATGGCTTCACCTGTTCGCCGCTGGTCGGCAGTCGTACAGCCACACATCATCGCCAACAGCCAGGGTGTGAAACGCAGCAGATAGCACCGACGCACCGTGACCGTGCCATCCTTGTCGAGCAGCATGGCCGGAATCTGCTTCAGGAGATCCGGCCCCGGCGGCTGGACCGACGAGCCCGGCGTGGAGATCACGCCGGCATTGCCGAAGGAGCAGCCCATGCCCGGCTCAAGCCGGTCGATCAGCGTGGTTTCATGGCCCGACTTCTGGAGGAACCGCGCGCAACAGACGCCGACAATGCCCGCGCCGATGATGGTAACATGTGCCATGGACCATCATAGCCCGGAATTCTCACCACCGCGACGCCCCAGAGCCTGGTCGGACCGGGAGGGTCCGACCAGGCTCTGCTCCATGAGGATGGGCACGATTCACGCCCTGCCAAGGGGCAGGACGATCGTGCCCAGGGGTCGCCGGGTCGCTCTCAACCTTCGCCGCCCGGTTCGACCGGTTACGTTTACCCAATCCCGTTCCACTGCGGCAGAACTATGCCGAAGAGGCCCAGACCCTGAGCAATGCCAGCGTCGACCTCTTCACTCTGGGAATGCTGTGCGATGTCGCATTGACACGCGCGGCCATCAACGCCGCGCTGCCGTTCGGCCGCCCCATCATCCTCGGGTTCACCTGCCAGTGGGACGAAACAGGATCCGGCGTTCTGACCCGCGCCGACGACATGGGGCTGGAACACCCGCTTTCGAACCGGTTCTTCGGGAGGTACTTGCCGAAGTGCCGAATGACGCACCGATCATTTTCTCCATCATGCATAGCGATCTCGATGTGACCGACGCCGCGCTTGATGTCCTGCGGAAGCACTGGTCGAGCCCGGTCGCGGTCTATCCCAACTCCGGAGAGTTCATCTATCCCCGCTGGCAGTTCGAACTTATGTGCAGTCCTGGGGGTTTCGTCGATGCCGCCCAGCGCTGGCTGGGCCGGGGTGTCGGAATCATCGGCGGATGCTGCGGTATCGGGTCACCGCATATCGCAGCCCTCGCCGACCATCTGCGAGGGACGGGCAAGACCGCATGAGTGGCGCGCTCGCCAGGGTTCGCGTTCTGGATCTCACTCAAATGATGTCGGGTCCCTACTGCACCATGATGCTGGCCGATCAGGGTGCAGAGGTGATCAAGGTCGAGCCGCCCGCGGGCGAGGTCGCACGTGCCTACGGCCCGTTTCTCGCCGATGACGAAGAGTGTCACTACGGCGGGTACTTCCAGAGTATCAACCGCAACAAACGATCCATCGTCATCGACCTGAAGTCGCAGCAGGGCAAAGAGGTCTTTCGCCGTCTGGTGACAGATGCCGATGTAGTCGTCGAAAATTTTCGCGCCGGCGTCATGGAACGGCTCGGGCTTTCCTATGAGAGTCTCGCAGAGATCAATCCACGCCTAGTCTACGCCACCATCCGCGGCTTCGGCGACCCGCGCACGGGCGAAAGTCCCTACAAGGACTGGCCAGCCTACGACATCGTCGCACAGGCCATGGGCGGCATCATGCACATGACCGGACCGGCCGAAGGCCCGCCGACCAAGGTCGGCCCCGGCGTCGGCGATACCGTCGCCGCCATGATGGCCGCCTTCGGGATCGTCTCGGCCGTGCTGCATGCGCGGGAAAACGGCCAGGGGCAGTTCGTGGATGTCGCCATGATCGACGCCATCCATGCAGTGTGCGAACGTGCCGCGACTTTCCACGGCTACGGAGCGGGAATCGCCCATGCGGTGGGCAACCACCATCCCTTTTTCGTGCCGTTCGGCACCTTCCCCTGCCGTGACGGTTGGGTTGCCGTGGGATGCCCCATCGATTCCTTCTGGTTGAAACTCGCCGAACGCATGGGTGCGCCGGAGTTGGGGGCCGACCCCCGCTATGCCGCCAACGACGAACGCATTGCGCGCCGGGAGGAGGTCAACGCCATCGTCACGGGCTGGACGGAACATCGCACCAAGAAGGAACTGGAAGCCCTGATCGGCGGCAGGGTGCCGTTCGGCCCGGTCAACCACATTGCCGACCTTGCAGCCAGTCCCCACGCGACGGCGCGGGGTCTGATGGCCGCGTTGTCGCATCCAGGCTCGGAGCAGACCGTCGAAGTCGCCCAGACGCCCGTGCGCATGACCGGAACGCCCGGCGGCGCCAAAACGCCCGCACCCAGGAAAGGCGAGCACACGGAGAGTCTTCTGGCGGATGCCGGTTTCAGCGAGGAGGAAGTCGCAGCGCTGAAACGTGACGGAGCGGTTGGTTAAGGGATGACACAACCTCTTTACTCGGAACTCCGTACGGTACTCCCGGCGCATCTTCCCGATATTGCGGTGGCGGGAAGCGGATCCCTGCCCTCGGCATTTGCCGTCACCGAACTTGCAACCTGCGCCATGGGTGCTGCTGCAGCCAGCCTTTCAGAATTGATCAGACTGCAGTCGCAATCGGAATTGACGTCGGCGGTAACGGTCGACCGGCGGCTCGCCTCAATATGGTTTGCATGGTCGCTTCGGCCGGACGGCTGGGACGTCCCTCCGCCCTGGGATGTCATCGCCGGTGACTACAGGGCAAAGAACGGCTGGATCAAACTCCATACCAACACACCCCGCCATCGTGCGGCAGCCTTGGCTGTGCTCGGCTGCGCCGGTGATCGCGACACCGTGGTGGATGCGGTGGCAGAGCACGATGCCGACGAACTGGAAACGGCCATCTTGGAAACAGGAGGCTGCGGGGCGGTGATGCGCAGTCTCGCGGATTGGTCGCGCCACCCCCAGGGAAAGGCGGTGGCGCAAGAGCCGCTGATCCATATGGCATGGCACAAGACAATCAGTTCTCCCCTGCATTCAGGTGAGCCGGGACGGCCCTTGTCAGGTGTCCGGGTGCTCGATCTCACCCGTGTTCTTGCAGGGCCGGTCGCCGGGCGGTTTCTGGCGGGATACGGCGCACGCGTGCTCCGCATCGATCCACCCGATTGGGAGGAACCGGGTGTCGTTCCCGAAGTAACGCTCGGCAAACGATGCGCCGGTCTCGATCTCCAGCAGGCGGAAGACCGCGCCACGTTCGAACGCCTGCTCGGCGAAGCCGACGTTCTGATCCACGGCTACCGTCCCGGCGCGCTCGACGATCTGGGCTTTGGCGAGGATGCCCGGAGGCTCCTCAATCCGAGCCTCGTGGACGTTTCCCTCAATGCTTATGGCTGGACCGGACCCTGGAAGGGCCGGCGCGGTTTCGACAGCCTGGTGCAGATGAGCAGCGGCATTGCAGACCATGGCATGGTCTGGTCGGGCAACGACATACCCACGCCGCTTCCCGTCCAAGCACTGGACCACGCAACCGGTTATCTGATGGCAATAGCCGTGATCGAGGGCCTCAAAGGCAGGGTGCGCGAGGGTAGCGCGCTCAGCGCGCGACTCTCGCTGGCGCGCACGGCCCATCTGTTGACCGGTTACTCGGGACAACGGTCCTGCGAACCGCTGGAGCCGGAAACCCCCGCCGACCTCGGTGCCGCCGTCGAACATACGGTTTGGGGATCTGCGCGGCGTATCGGGTTCCCGGTCATGATCGAGGGATGCCCCGCGCGATGGGAACTGCCCGCGGGCCCACTGCGCGCCTCACCGCCCGATTGGCCCTGAGCGCGCTGCGCGCTACTCAATACCGTTGGCGACCTGGACTTCGCGCACGAAGGTGATGATCGCGCGCATATACTCAATGCCGAGGCCCAAAATCGGTGCCATGTCGCCGAACTGCCAGTGGCGCGCGCACCCTGTCGCATGACCATGACGAACGCCGCGTCCTGATGGTAGGACGGTTCATAGATTACGTGAACGAGCGGCGGTCCCTGATCGCTTCCGCTGCCGTTCTCTCCATGGCAGAGCCCGCGCAGTTGCCGGCGAACAGTCCCGGTCCCTGCCTAGCATCGTCCGAAATCGGCGGCAGGGATATCTCGGCAGAGGGGCCCTCTTCCGACGATGCAAACACCAGCAGGACCGCAATAACGACGAGGGCGGCCAACGACAGGAGCAGAAGGAATCGTTTCTTCAAGTCTATCCCTCTTTTTGGCACGGAACCTGCACATCGGAAACCACGCAGCGAGTGCAACCCGGGCAAGTCCCGAAAACGTTGGAACCAAACCATGACGACACAAACACTCGATCCCAAGGCCCAGTTCAACCGCGCACGCATCCGGATAAAGGGTGTGATCTGACCGAGTTGTACCAGTACGGCACGGCCTCGCGATAACCTGAAACATTCAGCAGGTATCGCCCGGCTGCAGCGTTGTTTTCAGGACGACCTTGCGCTGGACAAACGCCCCGCTTTCCAGACGCGCGATCATGGCGCGGCCCGCTTCCTGGCCCAGTTCGAAGCCGGGTGAACGCACGGTCGTGAGCACGGGGTCGGAATACTGCCAGAAGTCGAAGGCGTTGAACCCTGTGACGATGAGATTTTCGGGTACGACAACACCGTGTCTCTTCATTTCCTTGAGCAGCGCAATGCCGATCTGGTCGTTGGTCGCCATGATGGCGTCGGGCAAGGGCGCGTAGGCCAGATACTCCTTGAGCGCCCGAGCGACTTCATCAAAACGCCCCTCGCCGCAACCCAGGACATCCAGACGTGCGCCCCGCGCGAATTTCTCCACGGCCTGCCCGATGCCCGCGACCCGTTCGACAACCGCCTGCCACTGGTTGTGGGTCTGTTTCATGCAGAGAATTCGCCGGGCGCCCTTGCCCAGCACATGCTCGGCGAGCATGCGCGCGCCCCGGCGATCATCCTGCATCACGGCACACCCGTCGGCATGCCTGCGCGGCAAGGCTTCGAGCAGTTGGACAACCGGCTGTCCCGTAGCCGCGACCGTCCGGACGATCTGCCTTCGCACCGACTTGTCGCCCGATGGCAGGACACAGATGCCGTCGGATTGGCGTTGACGGATCAGGCGGGATTGGGAGAGCCGCGATGCCAGCAGCCCCTCAAGCTTGAGCGTATAACCCGCCGCGTTCAGGACATTGCCCAAACCGGAAACCACCTGGGTCGTGTAGCCGTCCGAAAGATAGGTCGGCGATTCATCGATCACGATCAGTCCGACCGACCACGTCCGCGCACTGCGGATGCTGCGCGCAGCGCTGTGGGGGCGATAGTTGAGCACCTCGACCGCATCGGCGATGCGCTCGCGGGTCATTTCGGTCATGGCGTCGTGACGATCGTTCACGAAATTGGACACGCTCATCGCCGATACACCGGCGCGGCGCGCCACATCGGCCAGCGTGATTTTCGCATCGCTCATGGTTGTGGACGCTCAAGCGGCATCGAGAATTTCGGAGAGCCGCACCTTGATCTTGTCCTGCATCGTGACCGCGCCGGTGCCCTTCCAGAACATGGCGTCGGAGCGTTCCGACAGGGGCGGATACCAGCTCTCGGTCAGATACCGTTCGGTCGTGTGATCATCGGTGAGGTAGGAGTTGTCTTTTGCCGAGCGCTTTACGACCTCAACGCCGATGGTCTCTTCCGTTACCTCGATGCCCTGCACGAAACGCCCAGCCCAGCCGATCAACTCGTCGCACAATACCAGCATCTCAAGCGAGCCGGTACGTCCCGATGACAGGAAGCCGAGATTATGGATGAAGGAAGTGCCCGCAAGCCCGGCCAGCGTCAGATTGGCACCGACCTCGGCGGCAGCCTGGGCATCGACGCAATGGGAATCCGAACAACCGGCGCCGATCCAGCTCGGCAGGCCGATGGCGTTGTAGTAGTCCGTGCCGCCCAGGTTCCCCAGCATGTATTCGGGCCCGCCATAGGCAATCGTCGCCGACTTCATATCCATCGGCAGGACCGACGATCCGGCCAGCACGGGCGCACCGGGTGCGGCGATCTGGTGAATGACGACACCCGCCAGCGTTTCCGCGGACGACTGCGCCAGGACACCGGCCATCGTGATCGGACCCGCCATGCCCGGAAAGATCGCGGGATAACACACCACCGGCAGGTTGTTGCGCGCGCCAAACTGCAAACGGCGACAGAGCTCGTCACCCAGCTTCAGCGGAGAGACCGGACCCGTGAGATCGAGACCGCATGGCTTGTCTCCCAACGCATTCCATCCGCCCAGCCGATCCGCCATGGACGCCCAGATTGCTTCGGCCTTGACCTCGTCATGGGCAGTAAAGGCAATCGGCTTGGCAGTATTGTCCATCATGATGTTGACGGACCGTTTGGCCTCCTCTTCGGCCGGAACGTCGGTGGGATAGCCCAAGGAGCAGGCGACATCGAGATGCGGCAGCGCCTCGCAGACCTTCGCGGTGTTGGCGAGATCCCGCAGTACGCCGGGCCTCAGCTCGCCGGTGCGGTGGTCCAGGATGTTGACGCAATTGTGCCCGGCGCAATAGGTCGGTTTGTCCGTTCTGGTATCGGCGACCAAGCGGCCATTGCGGTCATAGAGCACGACCTTGTCGGGCACGGTGGAAAGCGCGTGGTCGACGCGCGATGCCGGAATGCGGACATAGCCGTCCTCATCCTGACGACAGCCGTGGTTCTCCAGCAGGTTCTTGCGTGTGGCCTCATCGTCGATCTGCACGCCGATCTCTTCGAGGATGCGCAGCGCGCCGTGGTGGATGGCCATGGCGTCGTCATGCGTCAGGACGGGTAACCGCAAGTTCTGCACACGGCGCAGGTCCTGCGCAGGCTGCGCCTGGCGGTCGAGAGCGCTGTTGCGCCCGCCCCTGCGCTTGCCTCGCCTGGCTTTGACGGCGCTCACGCCTCGTCTCCGTACATACCGACGCCCTCGCCCGTGGCGCGCACGCCAAGGCCGTTCAGCATGCGTGCCCAATAGGCGAAATTCGCCGCTATCTGGTTGACTTCGAAGATTTGCTCGTCGCTGAGCCCGGCCTCGCGCATGGCGAGGATGTCGGCTGCCTCCATTTCCGCGGGACGCAAGGTGAGCTGTTCGGTATAGCGGATGATTGCGACGACGCGCGCACCGAGGCCCTCGGGCATCCGGTCGTCTTCCAGGGCATCAAGGATCGCCTCGCCCCTCTTCCGGTCGCCCAGCAGCGCGATGAAGTTGGCGCCGTGGTTGTCTCGCGCATAAGCGCAGCCACACAGGATTGCCACATGAGTTGCGACGAGCTCCTGCAGCCAGTCTTCCAGCGTGCGCCGCGGGTTGTGCAGGAGTTCGCGGTAGAAACGGTCGGCCAGGATCAGCAGGGCGGGACGGCTGGCGAAGGCCTGGTACATGTTGTGCACGCTGCCATCGCCCCTGCAGACCTCGTCATAGGCTGCGGCTAGCTCCTCCCCTGCTCCGTCGCGGTCCACCGTTTCGATCCAGCAAAAGTCCGACATGCGTCGCCTCGTTCCTCAAACATTCAAATATTTTGTTTAACGCTAAAGCAAATTCAGCACAACTGGCTTTTCGGCATACGATCAATCGGCTCACATAGGCTGCGAACCGAAGGCAAGGACTGCCGGCCGATTCAGGTTCCCCACAAAGCTCGATCATGTTTCCCGAATCTCAGAAAGAAGCCGACCACCAAGCAGTCAGTGGCCCGGCGGGACCGGGACCAAAACAGATCAATGATAAGGGAAAGCCTGGCGACCCCTAGGGGAATCGAACCCCTGTCTCAACCGTGAAAGGGTTGTGTCCTAACCGCTAGACGAAGGGGTCGCTGAAGGCTGCGGTGGGATAGACGCTGTGCTGACCGAAATCAAGGGCCATAGCGCGTTTGCCGGGGATATGGTGGAAATTCCTTTCGGGCTCATCAAAGGCTTGTGGCCTGCGCCACATCGTCAATGATGAGCTGGACATGTTCGTTGCCTTGCCAACGGTCGACGCGCAGATGACCGGCCAGATGCAGTTCGCCGCCGCCGCGCGACATCAGGGCATCGCCGATGGGCTGGCCTACGGCGCGGAAGGCGATCGCTTTCAGGCGGTCTCCGTCGGCTGAGGAAAGAATGGCGCGGACGTGTTTCTCGCCGACGATGTCGGCCTTGACGACACGTGCGCCCATGATGGCGAAACGTGGTTCGGCATTGCCTATCCCGAACGGTCCCATGCGTTCCACCGTCGCCACCAGATCCAGGGTCGCGGCACCGGCCGACACCGATCCGTCCACGCCCAGTTCGGGCACGGTCGGCCGGTCGGAAACCGCTTGTGCCACACGGGTATCGAGGAATTCTCTGAGTTCCTCGATCCTGTCTGCCTCGACGGTGAGGCCCGCGGCCATGGGATGGCCCCCGCCGTTGACCAGGAGGCCCGTCTGACGCGCCGCCGTCACCGCGCCGCCCAGATCAACCCCGGCCAGCGAACGGCCCGACCCCTTGCCCACGCCGTCGTTGACGGCAAGGACGAACGCCGGGCGATCAAACCGCTCGACCACGCGGCTGGCCACGATGCCGATCACGCCGGGATGCCATCCCTCCCCGGCGACGACAATGCAGTTACACGCCTCCTGCGCTTCCGCGGCGGCGAATGCCGAGGTCAGCACGTCGCGCTCGATCTCCTGGCGCTCCCCGTTGAGCGCATCGAGTTTGAGCGCCAGTCCGGCTGCCTCGTTTGCGTCCGTCGTCGTGAGCAGACGCATGCCCAGATCTGACGCGCCGATGCGCCCGCCGGCATTGATGCGCGGCCCCAGCACGAAGCCTGCGTGATAGGCGGTCGGGCGCTCGTTGACACGTCCGACATCGGCAAGCGCGGTGAGACCTACATTGCCGCGTCCCGCCATGACCTTCAGGCCCTGTACGGCAAGGGCACGGTTAAGCCCGACAAGCGGCACGGAATCACAGATGGTGCCGAGCGCGACGAGGTCGAGCCACTGCATGAGATCGGGCTCTTCACGACCGGAAAACCAGCCGCGTTTACGCAGTTCACGGTTGAGCGCAACGACGGTCATGAACGTGACACCAACGGCCGCCAGATGGCCCAGACCGCTGGTGTCATCCATGCGGTTGGGATTGACCACCGAGCGCGCGGTCGGCAAGCCAGCCTCGGCGGCATGATGATCGAGCACCAAGACATCGATGCCGGCCTCCGCGGCGAGCTTCAGCGGCTCGAAGGCCGATATGCCGCAATCGACCGTCACCACCGGGCCGACACCGCGATCGCGCAGGGCGACCAGAGACGGCACGTTGGGGCCGTAGCCTTCCTTCTGGCGATCGGGAATGTGGACTTCGGTCGCAACACCGATAGTGCGGAAATAATGCACCAGCAGGGCCGATGAGGTCGCGCCGTCGACATCGTAGTCACCGAAAATGCCGATGGTTTCACCGCCCTCTACGGCGTCGGCCAGGCACACCACCGCCTCATCCATGCCTTTGAGTACGGAGGGGTCGGGCAACGATGCCTTCAGGGACGGCGCGAGGAAATCGGAAACCTGCTCGGCGTTCACCTGGCGCGCAGCCAGAACACGCGCCAGCGCTTCGGGAAGGTTCATCTGCTGGGCGAGCGTCATAGCGGCGCGATCGTCGTCCAGTCTTGCACGCCAGCGTTTGCCGGTAGCTGAATGTTCGACGCCCAAGATCGCGGCGCTCAAGGGGTCAGGACCCCAACTCGAAGCTCTTGCGCTTCAGATTATGCTCGGCCGAAACAACCCGGACCGTACCGGTGCGCGCACGCATGACGATCGATTCGGTACTGATGCTCTCGCCCAGGCGATGCACGCCGCGCAGCATCCAGCCGTCGGTCACGCCCGTGGCGGCAAAGAAGATATCGCCATGGGCGAGCTCGTCGATGGTGTACTTCTTGCCCAGATCTTCGATCCCCATGCGCCGGGCACGCGCCTTCTCGTCATCGTTGCGAAAGTTGAGCCGGCCCTGGAACTGTCCGCCGACGCACTGCAGGGCCGCCGCGGCCAGCACCCCTTCGGGCGCGCCGCCGATCCCCATGTAGAGATCGGCACCGGTCTCGGCCCGCGTCGTGGCGATGACGCCGGCAACATCGCCGTCCTGGACCAGGCGGATGCGCGCGCCGGTCTTGCGTACAGCGCCGATCAGCCCTTCATGGCGGGGGCGGTCCAGGATCAGCACGACCAGATCGCTGACCTTCAGGCCTTTCGCTTCGGCTAGGCGTTTCAGATTTTCTTCCGGCTCGAGATCCAGATCGACGACCCCGGCGGGAAGCCCGTCGCCGACCGCGATCTTGTCCATGTAGGTATCGGGTGCGTTCAGAAAACCGCCATCCTCGGCGAAGGCCAGAACCGCCATCGAGTTAGCCCCACCGGTCGCGCAAATTGTCGTGCCCTCCAGAGGATCAAGCGCGACATCGACCTTGGGCCCCTTGCCCGTGCCGACCGTCTCGCCGATACAGAGCATAGGCGCTTCATCACGCTCGCCTTCGCCGATCACGACCGTACCCTGGATCTCAAGGCCATTGAGCCCCCGTCGCATGGCGTCCACGGCGACCTGATCGGCGGCTTTCTCATCGCCGCGGCCCATCAGGGTCGCAGCGGCAATGGCGGCGGCTTCGCTGACACGCACGGCCTCCAAGGCCAGATCGCGATCGAGAATCATGGGATTTCTCATAGTCTGTTCAAAGGTCTTCGATACGAATAGTGAGGGGCGGTTCCAAAACGGCCTCCAGCGCTCTGATCCGATCCAGCGCGCGCAGCATGGCGTCCTCGTCGGCTTCGTGCGTCGTCATCACCAAAGGCACGACTTCCTCAGGATTGCGGCCACGCTGCAACAAGCTTTCCACCGAGATTTCCTCACCGTGCAGGATTGCCGCAATTTCGGCCAGAACGCCAGGCCGGTCCATGACCATCAAGCGAATGTAATAAGCGCCGTGACGCCGTTCGATGGGCGCATTGGGCAAGTCCACAAGTTGGGAGGGCGACACGTTATAGAACGGCAGGCGCATGCCACGTGCGATATCGGCCACGTCGGCGACCACGGCCGAGGCCGTCGGGCCCGCTCCGGCACCACGCCCGATCAGCGTCGTGACATCGACCGCATCGCCCTCCACGACCACCGCGTTGAAGACACCGTCCACCGGCGCGATGAGTCCGGACCTGGGCACCATGCAGGGATGCACACGTTGTTCGACACCGTGTTCGCCCAACTGGGCGATACCGAGCAGCTTCACGCAGAAGCCGAATTCTCGGGCGAAATCGATATCCATAGGGGTGATCGCCTCGACCCCCTCGACATGCACATTCTCGAAGTCGATGGGTCGGCCGAAGGCAAGGCTGGCGAGAATGGCGAGCTTGTGGGCCGCGTCGCCTCCACCGATGTCAAGCGCGGGATCGGCTTCTGCATAGCCCAACCGCTGCGCCTCGGCGAGCACGGTCTCAAAAGGCGAACCCTCGTCACGCATAGCGGTCATGATGTAGTTCGAGGTGCCGTTGAGAATACCGTAGAGCCGCGTGATGCGGTTTCCCGCGAGGCCCTCGCGCAGCACCTTGATAATGGGGACGCCGCCCGCCACGGCCGCTTCAAAACCCACATGCACCCCGCTCGCATCGGCCGCTTCGGCAAGGCGATTACCATGTACCGCGAGCAACGCCTTGTTGGCCGTCACGACATGCTGACCGGCCCTGATCGCTCCCTCGACCAGGTCCAGCGCAATGCCGTCCTCGCCACCGATCAACTCGACAACGACATCAATGTCGTCGGCTCCGATCAGATCGCAGGCATGGTCGACCCAACGGTAGGAGGAAAGATCGACGCCGCGATCGCGGCTCCGGTTGCGTGCGTTGACCGCGACAATCTCGACTTTGCGGCCACAATGCGCCTCAAGCAGGGTAGCGTTTTCCTGGACAATCGTGACAACCCCCGCACCGACCGTTCCCAGGCCGGCGAGGCCAAGACGGAGCGGCGCCATCAGACGCCGAAGAACACTTCGACCCTGCGGTCGACGGCCTCGTTCTGGATGCCGGCATCGGCAGCCATAGAATCGGTCGCGGCTGCGGCTTCGATCGAGATGTCACCGCGCGGCACGCCGTTGCGGATCAACTCGTTGGCCACCGCCGTTGCGCGGTCCAGCGAGATCTTGAAGTTGACCAGCGCTGAGTCCGCGCTCTGGAGATTGCCGCCCGACTTGCTGGCGTGACCCACCAGCCGGATGAGGCCTCCGGTCTGCGCGTGAATGGCGGCAAGCTGCGCCACGATCGCCCGTTCGTCCGAGCCCAAGGACGAAGAACCGTTGCCGAACCGGATGATCGCCGCAAGTGCCTGCGCCGTGTTGGTCATACCGGCGGCCGTGAAGGTTGCATCGTTGATCATGGCCGTCGGGCTGCCCACTGCGGCGATGTTCTTCACTCCGACCACGGCGTTGGGGCTCGACGCACTAAACAGTTCATGGAACGTGACGCCCTGCGATGAGATGACCGGCACCTGGTTCGCGGTAACCACGGGTTCGGCCGGCGCCGTCATCACGGTCGGCACCGTGACCGCCACCGGCTGCGGTTCCGGCACAACAACGGCAACGGATTCCGATCCAACAGCGGCACCCGCAAAGGTCTCATCGATTACGGAAACGCGTTCGGCAGCCGGTTCGGGCTCAATCGTGGCGACCTCGATCGTCTCGTCACTGACCGCCACAACCTCGGCCTCGGGCGACTTCACCACCATGGTCGTTTCAACCAGACGGGTCACCGATCCGACCATGTCGCCGTCATCACGCTCGGAGAGCGCGACCAGCGATGTGTTTCTGTCGTCCGCGGCGGACGCGGAAACTTCGGAAACCGTGATTGCCGCGGCCTCCGGCGCGGGGGCGGGAACGACCACCAGCGTTTCACCGGAGAGTTCGGCAAGCCTGGGCGTCTCATTGATGACTTCTGCCAACGCGATCTCGGCCTCCATGGGCGGCGCGACCAGGGCGACGGATGTTTCGGATTCGATTTCTGCCGGCTCGGGCATCGGCTCGACCGTCGCGGCGGCGATCTCAATTTCCTGTCCGGCCGTGATGGCAGTGACTTCGTCTTCCTCGATCACTTCGACGGCGGACATCTGGATTTCCGACGGCGTGGTTTCGTCGTCGGACCGGATCACACCCGAACTGTATTGCGCATTGGCCAGATCGGCGACGAGCGATTCCGTGGCCCGATCAATCTCTTCGGGCGAAGAGACATTGACGGGTTCCTCTGGAATCGCTCCCAGGACGGGATAATCGTCATCCTCTCCCGGAACGGCGCCGGTATCGGGGACCGGTTCGCCGCCAATCACCGAACTGTACCAGTCGAAGGAATAGCCATCGTCGGAGGAATTGATACACGATGTAAGGAGCACCAGACCCCCAATCAGGACCGATACTGTGAGCGTAGCCGTCCAACGATCTTGCAGGACGGTCTTTTTTGCAGTGCACAATTTCATATATACCCACGGTATGAGGGGCGCTTCGCGTGACCGAAAACTAATCGTTTTTGGCCCATGCCACAACTCGTTCTTGGCCCATGCCACAACAAAGCAAGCGGTGTGCCAGCACTGACGACCGATTGGAGTTGATAGAATGACGGAAACCGCACAAGACCAGACCCTCCGCGCAGAGGACTGGCAGGCGATTACCGAGAAAAGCCAGCGTCTGATACAGGACTTCGTCGCGCGTCAGGGCGACATGTCCGGGCAGTTCGAGGACATGATGCGCATAAGCGAGGTGTTCATGCAGGCTTCCGTCCAGTTGATGAGCGATCCGGTCAAGCTGGCTGAGGCGCAGGCGAACTTGTGGAAGGGTTACATGGACCTCTGGCAGCAGACCGCCCTGCGCATGGCGGGCCAGGAGGCCGATCCCGTGGTCGAGCCCGAAGGCGATGACCGCCGGTTCAGGGACGAGGAGTGGACCAGGAATGCCGTCTTCGACTACATGAAGCAGTCCTATCTGCTCTCATCCAACTGGATCCAGGACCTGATGGGCGGCGTGGACGGCCTTGAGCCCAAGACCAAGAAGAAGCTGGAGTTCTATACCAAGCTCTACGCCAGCGCCCTGTCGCCAACGAACTTCGCCGCGACCAACCCCGAGGTTCTCCGCGCGACGGCCGAGACCAAGGGCGAGAATCTCGTCAAGGGCCTGCAGAACCTGCTGGACGACTTCGAACGCGGCAAGGGTCAGCTTGCGATCAAGATGGTCGACAACGACGCCTTTGAGGTCGGCAAGGATCTCGCGACCACGCCGGGCAAGGTGGTCTTTCAGAATGACCTGATCCAGCTCATCCAGTTCACATCGACGACGGAGAAGGTTTACAAGAAGCCCCTGCTGATCGTCCCGCCATGGATCAACAAGTATTACATTCTCGATCTCAGGCCCCAGAACTCCTTCATCCGTTGGGTCGTCGAGCAGGGCTACATGGTGTTTGTCGTTTCCTGGGTCAATCCGGACGCCAAGCTCGCGCAGAAGACCTTCGACGACTACATGGTCGAAGGCCCGCTCGCCGCGCTAGATGCCGTCGGGAAGGCAACGGGCATGAAAAGCGTCAACGTCCTTGGCTACTGCATCGGCGGCACACTCGTCGCCTGCACGGCAGCCTATCTGGCGGCCAAGAACGACACGCGCATCAATTCTGCCACGTTCCTCACCTCGCTCGTGGATTTCGAGCAAGTCGGCGAGATCGACGTCTTCATCGACGAGGAGCAGGTCCAGAATCTCGAAAAGATGATGAACAAGCGCGGTTTTCTCGAAGGTTCGGAAATGGCCGCAACCTTCAACACGCTGCGCGCCAACGATCTGGTCTGGTCGTTCGTGATCAACAACTACCTGATGGGCAAGGAGCCGTTTCCCTTCGACATTCTCTACTGGAACGGCGACAGCACGCGCATGCCCGCGGCCATGCACAGCGCCTACCTGCACCGCATGTACCTCGACAACGCGCTTTCCAAGGGCGAGATGGAGCTCGACGGAACGGTACTCAACCTTACCAAGGTCAAGGTGCCGGCCTACCTGCTCTCCACACGCGAGGACCACATCGCCCCCTGGGAATCCACCTATAAGGCGACCCAACTCTATACGGGCAAGACGACCTTCACGCTGGCTGCCTCCGGCCATGTCGCCGGTGTTGTCAATCCGCCCGAAAAAAACAAGTACGGTTATTGGACGAACACGAAGAACCCGAAAAGTTCGGAAGAATGGCTCAAGACCGCAAAGCAGCATGACGGTTCCTGGTGGCCGCATTGGGAGAAGTGGATTGCCAAGCAGTCAGGCGCGATGGTTGCCGCTCGCGAGCCCGGCAAGGGCAAGCTGAAGGTGATTGAGGACGCCCCCGGCAGCTATGTGAAGGTCGATCTGCGCAAGGCAAGCTGAGCAGGGTTTGTATCCAGACAAGTTCGGCCTTGTCGGTGGAACAGTACTTCTGTCCTTTTAAGCCATGGTTGACACGATGCTTCTCTCCAGCCTGATCGGTTTCCTTCATCGGCTCGATCACGCCAGAGCCCAACAACCTGATGATGATGGCTTCGGGTGGCGTCGCGCGGTGCCGCATATGCTGGGCATCATGTTGGGATTCGGACTCAATGATGGCGCTGGTGACGTCCGGTCTGAACGCCCTGATTCTCGAAGTTCCGGTCCTGCTCGACGTCGTCAAATACGGCGGTGCGACCTGGCTCCTGTGGCTGGCCTTCAAGATGGCGTACGGCGCACTGCAGCCCGCCGATCCCGTTGCACCCGAAAAGGCCACATGCAAGGCGCGGCCGCTTACCATGGTCGAGGCGATGCTGTTCCAGTGGGTCAATCCGAAAGGTCGGGCGATGGTCCTGGCCTGCGCCGGCGCTTGCGTCGAACTTGCCCCGTCGGTGGTTCTGCGCGCCGGCAAGATTTTCGGGCTCGGCATGGCCGTTCTGATCCCCGCGACCGCCGTCACGATCGTCCTGGGGCCCAGCGGTCTGCCGTGATCAAGGGGTTGGTGGGATCGTTGTTGTCGATCATCAGATCGGCAACCCGGTCGGGGCAGGCATCGTCTAGGTACAAACGATAACCCGCAAGATAACGCGCCTCGTTCAGGCGCCGCAGTTCCTGGGAATCACCGCCAGCGCGCACCATGGCCCGGCGCATGGACTCCTCTTCGGAAACCTCCAGAAGGACGCCGAGATCCCAGCAATCGCGTAATCCCTCGCGCAACAGAAACACCCCATCCACCAGCACTACGCCACGGGCCGGAACGGGGACCGGCCGCTCCGCTACAGGTCTGTCGGCGGCAAGATCGAAGGCGCGCGTGCGCACCAGAGCCGGGGACGCACCGCTGCTCAGGGGATCGAGCAGAAGGCGGCGCAACGCCGGATAATCGAAGCTGTCGCGGTAATAGCCCTTGGCGGAAAACCGTCCCCTGGCATAGCGCTCGACGCGGGGTCTCCCGAAATCGTCGACACTGGCCCGCACCACCACCGCGCCGCGGGTCTTTAGCGGCGCGACGAGGGCGTCCGCCAGGGTGGTCTTGCCCGAAGCATCGGGGCCGTCGATCACGACGACGGCAGGACGTCCGGGCATGAGCGCCAGGATGCAGTCGCAAAGCTCTGAGAGAACGGCATCGTGGCTCATAATGCGGCAATAACCTCGCGATGGCGGCGGCCGAGTTCGGCATAGCGGCCGACCGTCGCCATGAACACGGCCTGCTCTTCGAGCGAAAGGTCGCGCATCGTCTTGGCCGGGCTTTCCGCCCGAAGTCCACCAACGGGGACACGCTTGCAACGGGGACACGCTTGCCCGGCGTCACCAGCGCACCTGCGGCAATCACTGCGCCGGTCTCCACCATGGCCCTGTCCATCACGGTCGCGCGCATGCCGATGAAGCTGCGACCTTCCAGGCGGGCAAGCATGGATCAGGTATATGGTGGCCGATGGTGACTTCATCGCCAATCCAGGTCGGTCCGTCGTTGCTCGAGACATGCACCATCGTGCAGTCCTGGATGTTCGTGCGCCGGCCGACATGAATGGCCGCGACATCGCCGCGCAACACGCAGCCGGGGAACACGGAAGCGCCTTCCAGGATGGCTACATCGCCGGAGACAAAGACCCCTAACGAAACAATCAGGTGAGATATCTGGAATAATAACCCGATATGGAACAATAAATAATGATGTTGCACTCACGGGAAAACGGCAACCTGCGGCAGTCCGGCGGTCTCCTCGAAGCCCGCCATGACATTCAGATTCTGCAGGGCCTGGCCGGATGCGCCCTTCACCAGATTGTCGAGCGCGGAGACCAGAATGGCGCGTCCGGGTACACGGTCAGCAAAGACACCCAGCAGGCACAGGTTGGAGCCGCGCACATGACGGGTTGCCGGCGCCTGGCCCTGGGGTACCAGCTTGACGAACGGCTCGTCGGCATAACGCCGCGCCAGCGCACCGCGCAGATCGTCTGCGCTGGCGCCGTTTTTCAGCGTCACATAGGTCGTCGCCAGGATGCCCCGGTTCATGGGCACCAGATGCGGCGTGAACGTCACCGTGATGGGCTCGCTCGCCGCCTCGGAGAGTTCCTGCTCGATCTCCGGGATGTGTCGGTGGCTCGCGATGCCATAGGCATGAATGCCTTCCGACACCTCGGTATGAAGGGCGCCTTCCTTGGGCGCCCTGCCCGCACCACTCACGCCCGACTTGGCATCGATGATAATCCCGTTTGTTTCGATCATGCCCTCCGTCAGACAGGGGATCAACGGCAACTCGGCGGTCGTTGTGTAGCAGCCGGGATTGGCGACAAGGCGCGCCTTCCTGACCTGCTCGTGTTTGATCTCGGTCAGGCCATAGACGGCTTCGGCCTGCAGATCCATCGCCCGGTGCTCACCGCCATACCACTGGGCGTAGGCCGCGCCGTCGTAAAGCCGGAAGTCAGCGCTGAGATCGACGATCTTCACGTGAGCAGGGAGCCCGGCGATGACCTCCTGCGTCGTACCATGGGGCAGACAGCAGAACACCGCGTCGATGCCCGACCAGTCGACATCCGCGATGGCGACCATGTCGGGCAGCGCCAGATGCGCCAGATGCGGATAGATCACGCCGACGGATTCTCCGGCACGCCGGTCAGCCGTGAGCGCGGCCACTTCGATGCCGTCATGCTGGACCAGCAGGCGCAGCAGTTCAGCACCGGTGTATCCGCTCGCTCCCAGGATGGCGACCTTCAGCTTGCCGTTTGCACGCATGGCGTTTCTCCCGCGTCATCTGTTTCCTTGTAATAGCCCACGGTATCGCCTGCGGTCGAGACGCCAAGACCGTTCAGGAGCCGGTTGGAATAGTTGAAATAGGCCACGACCTGGTTGACCTCCAGGATCTCGCCGTCGTCGCAGCCGGCCGCGCGCAGCGCATCGATATCGGACTTTTCCATCGCCCCGACATCCGTCGTCAGCTTTCCGGCATAACGCAGGAGAGCCAGTTCCTTGCCCTTGAACGCATCCTCCGGCCTGCCGGCGTCAAGGGCAGCGCGCACAGCATTCACGCGCGCCTTGTCGTTCATCAGGCGGCTGGCGTTGGCCCAATGGTGCAGCAGGCTATAGGCGCACGCATTCACGATGCTGACATAGCTTGCGACCGTCTCCAGAAACCAGAATGGCACCGTGTTGTCCTCGCTGTGAAGCACGCTGCGGTAGAGCGTCACATGGCCGGTCATGGTCGCGGGACGCAGAGAATGCACGCGCATCACGTTGTCGAGCGTGCCATGCGGCGTGCGTGCGGTATCGAACACCGCCTTCAAGGCATCATTCGCCTCGTCGTCGCCGATCATTCTGATCCAGGCCGGTTCGGTCATGGTGCTGCTCCCGTCACGGAAAGACGCAAGGGTTCACTTCGGCGTGTCGTAGCCGATGAACTGCGGAAGATGATCGTCGATGCCGTAATAGCCGCTCTTGCTTTCAACGAAAATATGGCTCTTCAGGGTCATCTCGACTGTATCGTCGAGGCTTGCGGCCATCTGATCGTCCTTGAGCGAACGCCAAACAAAGATTGGGAGCCGCACGTCGAACAAAACCCGCGTTCCGCATCGGACGATGCGCGAAACCAGGAAAGGTTCTCGGCGCCTTCGATGGTCACCGCGCCGGTCTTCGTCGCAGTGGTGGCATAGCGGTGTCCCGACTGCTTGCGACATTGCGAACAATGGCATTCGGTCAAGGCCGTGCTGACCGCATTGGCGGAATAGCGTACCTTGCCGCAATAATAGCCGCCCGTGGCGGCTCTGGTTTGATCGCTCATGATGACCTCCCGTGAAAGACCTCCGGTCCCATCAGGGCATCCGGAGAGAAATCGTGCAATGGACAACAAAAAAAGGCCCGCCGATTGGCGGGCCTTTCCTGAAATCTGGAAACGGCGCGTTACCGGATCAGCGCTTCGAGAACTGGAAGCTGCGACGAGCCTTGCGGCGGCCATACTTTTTGCGCTCGACGACGCGGGGATCGCGGGTCAGGAAACCGTTGTGCTTCAGGGTCGTGCGCAGGGCGGGCTCGAACAGCGACAGCGCCTTGGAAATACCGTGGCGCACCGCACCAGCCTGACCGGAGAGGCCGCCGCCCTTGACCGAGCAGATGACATCGTACTGGTCCATGCGTTCGGCAACCTGGAAGGGCTGGGTCAGGATCAGGCGCCAGGTCGGACGCGTGAAGTATTCTTCCATGCTCTTGCCGTTGACGATCACGCGGCCGGCGCCGGGCTTGATCCAGACACGGGCCACGGCGTCCTTGCGTTTGCCGGTGGCATAGGAGCGGCCATCCTCGTCGATCACGGGATCGGGAAGCTCGATCGGCTCAGCGGTCAGGATCGGAGGGACAGACGCTCCAGCTTCGGGAGTTGCGGTATCGGTATCAACCATGATCAGGCTGCCTTCTTGTTCTTGCGGCTCAGCGCGGCGATGTCCAAGGCTTCAGGCTGCTGCGCCTCATGAGGATGATCGGGACCAGCATAAACCTTGAGTTTAGTCATGATCTGGCTGCCCAGCGGGTTGCGCGAAATCATGCGCTCCACCGCCTTGTAGACGACGCGCTCGGGATGATCGCCATCCAGACGCGAGCCGAGGGTTTCGCCCTTGATGCCTCCGGGCCATCCGGTATGCCAGTGGAAGTGCTCCTTGGTCCGTTTGTTGCCGGTCAGATGCACCTTTTTCGCGTTGATCACGATGACGAAATCACCGGTGTCGACGTTCGGGGTGAAAATCGGCTTGTGCTTGCCCCGAAGGATATCGGCGATCTCGACGGCCATGCGTCCCAGGACCAAGCCCTCGGCATCTACCATGAACCACTTGCGCTCGACTTCGGCAGGCTTTGCGACAAAGGTTTTCATGTTGTCTCTTGTCTCATAACGTCACTGGCCGCAGTGCACTCGGTACCCGTAGCCCAAGGGGCGCGGAACTTACCACAGGTTGGGGGCGAGTCAACGGCCTGAAACAGGGATTTGGCGCGCATTGCTGCAGCCCGAATTTCCGTCGAAAACAGACCTTGCGCAAGCAGCCGATGCGGTCAGACTGCCGCCATGAACACTGCGCGCAAGAACGATGGAACGGTCCAGGCCCTGCAGTCGGTCCTTACCGCCATGATCGACCCGATCAACCAACTCTTTTTCCATTCCCGCATGTTGCGTTCCTGGGGCCACAGTCTGGGCATGTCACGCAACATGGAGTGGATCGCCAAGATGCAGCGCACCGAGAAACTGGTTGGCGTGCTGCGCAATCACGACGCCGGTCCCCTCAGCCGCGAAGCACACGATCTGGTAATCGGCCATGACGCCGCCACGATCCTGCAATCGGATGCCGGGCAAACACGCTGGTTCATCGACGTTGTCGACAGGGCGGTCGAGCAATGCGGCGAACCGGACGACCGAGCGGTGTTGGAAACTATCGCCACAGCGGAACGCGCCGGTCTCGAGCGCCTGGAAGGCTGGATCGACGGTCCCGAAGCAAGCGAAGAACCACGGGGCGCCAAATACCTCCTGCCCAAGCCCGGCAGCACCGAAGTCGCCTTCGAGGCGATCAACGCCGTGCTTCCCGTCATGACCTCCTCGGTCAGTCAGGTATTTCACCATAGCCTCATGTTTTCCGGCCAGGGTAACGACGAGCTTGCTGAACGCGAGCTCAACCTTGCGCTCGTCATGATGTACCGCAGCGAGGCCATGCTTGAGCGCCTGCTCGATCTTGGCGGCATTCCAGACGGCCGCGGCTACGGCAGGGTGGTGCTCGGTGAAGGTGAACACCGCAGCGACGAAACCACACTGGCAACATTCGATACCGTGATTCCTGCCTTCGAACAGGCGCTCAAGCCTGTCAGCGGCAGCGCGGATCCCACGACGCACACCCTGTTGGACGGGATCGCGCGTGCCCTGCGCGACGACCGCGCCGTCGTCGCCGCGCGCCTTGCCGCCTGACTCTACAGAGGCCACATTGAACACATGAGCGAAGGCATTCTCTTGCGTCACGATCGGAACGGCATCGCACGCCTCACGCTGAACCGTCCGGCGCAGCGCAATGCACTTTCCGTCGGCCTGATGGCCGCGCTGCAGGACTCGCTCGACGCCATTGCCGCGGACCGGAAGGTCAAAGCCGTCGTCATCGGCGCCAACGGTCCCGGTTTCTGTGCCGGTCATGATTTGAAGGAAGTCCGAGCCAACCCCGGTCGGAGCAACTACGCTGCCCTGTTCGATCAGTGCAGCAAACTGATGACCTCCATCGCCAACCTTCCCAAGCCGGTCATCGCACAGGTCCATGGTATTGCCGCGGCGGCGGGCTGTCAGCTCGTGGCGACCTGCGATCTGGCGGTCGCGACTGACACGACGCGCTTCGCCACGCCAGGCGTCAATATCGGCCTCTTCTGCTCCACGCCGATGGTTGCGCTCTCGCGCAATGTCGGGCGCAAACACGCCATGGAGATGCTGCTCACTGGCGACATGGTCGATGCGGCGACGGCCTGCTCCATGGGCCTCGTCAACCGTGTGGTGCCGGAAGCCGATCTGGAGCAGGCGACCCTGGATCTAGCACGCCAGATTGCATCCAAGTCGCCCCTGACGCTTGCCATCGGCAAGGAAGCGTTTTACCGCCAACTCGAAATGCCTCTGGACGAAGCCTACGCTTATGCCAGCCAGATCATGACAACGAACATGCTGGCGCGTGACGCCGAAGAAGGCATCGATGCGTTTCTTGAGAAGCGACCACCGGTCTGGAAAGGCGAGTAACCATGGACCATACGCATTACGACGACGATTACGTACGCGGCATCCTGCGGTGCTCCCGCACCATCGCCATGGTCGGCGCAAGCCCCAAATGGGTGCGGCCAAGCCATTTCGCGATGAAGTATCTCCAAGGAAAAGGCTACCGCGTCATACCGGTCAACCCGGCCACCGCGGGTCAGGAAATTCTGGGCGAGACGGTTTACGCTTCGCTGGCCGAGGTGCCGGAAAACTTCCAGATGGTCGATATCTTCAGGAATTCCGAAGCTGCCGGACCGATCGTCGACCAAGCGATAGCTCTCAAAGACGACAAAGGCATAGAGACGGTCTGGATGCAGCTTGGCGTGATCAACGCCGCCGCCTCGGCGCACGCCGAGGCGGCCGGACTCAAGGTCATCATGGACCGCTGCCCGAAGATCGAATACGGCCGCCTCTCGGGCGAGCTCTCCTGGGGCGGGATCAATTCCGGCATCATCACCGCCAAGGCGCTCAAGATATGAGAGGCGGCCCAACGACAACCCAAGTTGCATGTCATCCCGGCCAAAGCGCGCAAGGCCCGCCGCGGAGCCGGGATCTCAATCCGCAACGAACGGGAGAGTCTTGTGGATCGAGATCCCGGTTCGCGCTTCGCTTGGCCGGGATGACACAACTAATTGAAGAAGCCAGGAGAGCGGCTTTTCTCCGGTCTCGCACTCGGCATCGTTACTTTTTCTGACAGAATGCGCTTCCATCGACTGGGAGCGCACGGGCCAACTCTGGCTGGGTTCATTGTGTGATTCGACCGGCCATTGCAGCCATGACGGGAACGGCGATCCCTATACCCGTTGGTAGGAAACCATGAGCGACGACAAGACCGACTATGGCCTCGAGACCCGCGCGGTGCATGCCGGCGCCCGGCCCGATCCCGTGACCGGTGCACGGACCACGCCGATCTATCAGACCACCAGTTACGTTTTCGACGACGGCGACCACGCCGCCTCACTCTTCAACCTGCAGACCTTCGGCTATATCTATTCGCGCCTGACCAATCCCACCGTGGCGGTGCTAGAGGAACGTGTCGCCAATCTGGAGGACGGCCGCGCCGCCGTCGCCTGCGCCTCCGGCCATTCCGCGCAGTTCCTCGCCTTCTTTACGCTGCTGGAACCGGGCGATCACATCGTCGCCTCACGTTATCTCTATGGCGGTTCGGTCACGCAGTTTACCCAGTCGTTCAAAAAGCTGGGCTGGAACACCGACCTGATCGATACCGCCGATCTCAATGCGGTCGAAGCCGCCATCGGACCGGTAACCAAGGCGATCTTTGCCGAAGCGCTCGCCAACCCCGGCGGCATCGTTGTCGATCTGGAGCCGCTTGCCGAGATCGCGCGCAAACACGCCATTCCGCTCGTCATCGACAACACCATGGCGACCCCCTGGATGTGCCAGCCGATTCACTGGGGCGCCGACATCGTCATCCATTCGGCCACCAAGTTCCTCGGCGGTCACGGCAATTCCATGGGCGGCGTAGTGGTCGAGTCTGGTAAGTTCGACTGGTTCGCAAGCGGCAAGTTCCCTGGCATGACCGAACCGGAACCGGCCTATCACGGTCTCACCTTCGCCGAGACGTTCGGCGATTTCGGCTTCACGATGAAGGCCCGCGCCGTCGCCCTGCGCGATTTCGGCCCTTCGCTCTCGCCTGCCAACGCCTTCAACCTCATCACCGGCTGCGAAACCCTGCCGCTGCGCATGCAGCGCCATTGCGACAACGCCATGGAGGTCGCGCAGTTCCTGGAAAGCCATCCCAAGGTCGCCTGGGTTTCCTATGCGGGCCTACCGTCGAACCCGTACCATCACCTCGCGCGCAAGTACCTCAAACACGGCTTCGGCAGCGTCTTCACCTTCGGCGTCGAAGGCGGCTTCGATGCCGGGATTCGGGTCGTCGAGGCATGCAATCTCTTCAGCCATCTCGCCAACATCGGCGACACGCGCAGCCTGATCATCCATCCCGCCAGCACGACCCACCGCCAACTCAGCTCCGAACAGCGCGCGGCATCCGGCGCGGGCGACGACACCATCCGGCTTTCCATCGGCATCGAAACCGCCTCCGACCTCATCCGCGATCTCGACCGGGCGCTGGCGAAGGCCTGAACCGGACGTCACGACCAAGGTACCAGACCAGGGCAGCGAGGACGACGGCACCGCCGATGAAGGTCATGGGTCCCAGGCACTTCAGAAAGCAGCAGCCAGCCCCACATCGGCACCAGCGGCATTTCCAGGCTGCCGAGGAGACCCGCTTCGGAAGCCGCGATGAAGCGCACGCCTTCGGCCAGCATCACGGTTGCTGCGGCATGCGCCAGACCGAAGCCCAACAGCAAGACAAGATCGAGTGCCGAGATATCGAACGGCGCGCTCATGGCCCAGCCGAGTGCGACAAGCTGCAGGCATGAAAGCGGTCCGACCGCCAGTGTCATGGGCCGGTCCGGGTAACGGCGGATGATAACCATCATCAGAGCCATCAACACGGTCATGCCGAGTGCCAGTACATCTCCGGTCAGATTGGGGGATCCAGCAGACCCACCGACCATGACGACGACCCCGATCAGACAAAGACCGGCCACGACGAGTGTGGCCAGCGCCGGCCGCTCGCGAAGCCACAGCCAGGCGATGGCAGCAGCCGCGAAGGGAGCGGTTGCGTAGATGATCGCCACGTTGGCGACGTCGGTGTTCTTGAAGGCTGCGATGAAACAGACAGTTGCCGCGCTACCCGCTGTGGCAGCCGCCCATCCCGGCCATCCGATTTGCCGCCAGGCACGCGGATGGGACGTGTCGCCGCGCCAGGCAAGGTAGGCCAGCATCAGACCACCGGCGATGAGGCCGCGCCAGAAGAGCACGACCCAGACGTCGGCCTCGACACCCTTGGTGAAGATGCCGGCCGAACTCCACGCCACGGCCGAACCGATCACTAGGAGACGACCGGCTGCTGCATTCTTGTCCATGATGGACCCTGAGAGCATGACGACGATCCCGATCCGCCTAGAATGTGCCATCCTACCAGCCACATCCTGACACCAGCTTGTCAGCAGTCGTGGATGCGGCAGGGTATTGGCTCTATTCGGATGGCCGTCATGCCCACCACGCCCACGCCAGACACGCGTCAGTTCTTCATCGGTTTCGTCCTCGCCACGCTCGTCGCCATCATCTGGAGCGGGTGGATGGTGACTTCGCGGTTCGGCGCGACCCCGCCCTGCTGGTTTCCGACATCACACTCCTGCGCTTCATCGGGTCGTGGCTCATCATGGCGCCGCTCTTCCTTGCGCGCTGACGATCTTCGCGACCCTTCAAGCCTGGGTGCTGCTGTCGGAGGTTCCAGGTTGGCTCACCATCGCGGGCATGATCCTGGTGTGCTTCCCGGCATCGCTCTGGCCGGAGGCGCACTCAGTCTTCGTCGGCGCTGACGGACGCGCCTTCACGCTGGTCTGGCCTCCCGGCTAACGGCACATCCCCAGCGAGCCTTCCGCGCAGATCTTCATGCCGTCGGTCCAGATGGCGCCGGTCAGATCGGCGCCGGTGAAGTCTGCATTGCGCAGGGTGGCGCCAGTAAAGTCCACGCCCTTCAGGTCGGCAAAGATGAACTTCACGCCCCGCGCCGAGGCACCGACGAAGCTCGCACCGGTGAGCTCAGCGCGGTCGAACCGGGCATCGGTCAGCTTGGCGCCCTCGAAGCTGGCGCCGATCAGAACCGATTCGACAAAACGCACCCGGTAGCCGTCGATGGCGGAGAAGTCGGCGCCGGAAAGATCGGCATTGCTCAGCGCCGCACCGCGCAGGTTCGCGCCAATCAGTTGCGCACCTGGAAAATTGCTTCTGGAGAGATCGCAGCTTCGCCAATCGATGCCCGGACGCGGCAATTCCGAACAGTCGGCTGCGTGCGCGGCATCGAACGCGGCGCACATCGCCACAAGAAGGATCGAGAAAGCACAACGGCGGACGCTCATGGCTTCATGACACCACCGCGCTCTCGTATGCGCAACCATCTTCATTGGGGCACGTAACAGCCCTGGCACGACCCCTCCCCCAACCGGACTCCCTGACGCCAGACCTGGGGATGGACCCAGTCGCCGCGCCAGAGCCCTCGCCGGGCGCGTTCGGCCTGTGATTCCGCCGCGTGCATGCCGTTGCTGAAGAAGGCGAAGGAGGTCGCCATGCCTTCACGCAGAACCTCCGCACCGATGTCGCGCTCGCCATCCGAGCAAAGCGCGCGCATGGTTCCGTCCCGACTGAAACCGCACGGCAGGCAGGAGAGAGTGGAGCCCGACAGAAGCGCCTCCAGGGTTTCGCGGGCGATCTGACCGCAGGACCAATAGGCACCCTCGGCGCGGCACTCCTGAAAGAGTTCGGGCGCATCAATGCTGACCAAGCGCAGAACCGATCGCAGGCCGCCTGCATCGGTCAGCAGCAGCGTATCGCCATCGATCGCCGATGCCGTGCCCTCCAGGGTCGGCGGCTTGCATTGTTCGGTCACCGGATCCCAGAATGTCGTCGCCGTCCAGGGCAGAAAGAGCATGACCGCGGCAGAAAGAAGTGCAATCGCGCGCATGGGCCGATCATAGCCGACGCGGCCGCGCCATACATAATGGCACGGGATCAATTACTCGAGGGGCAATTTTGGAAGGTGGGGTGGCTAGTCGGATTCGAACCGACGACCTCCTGGACCACAACCAGGCGCTCTAACCGACTGAGCTATAGCCACCACCGGGCTTGCTTGCGCGGTGCTTCTGTACGATCAAGCTGGGTACCCGGTCAACACCGCTCAGGGCTCAGGGAAGACCATTTCGATGATTCCTGCGGCAAATCTACAAAATCTCGGCTCGGAAACCGCGTTTGCCGTGCTCGCGCGCGCCACGGAGCTGGCCGCCCAGGGGCACGACATCATCAATCTCGGCATCGGACAGCCCGACTTCAAGATACCAGACACATCATGGAAGCCGCGATCAAAGCCCTGCGTGACGCCCGGCGGCGCGTTCTATGCTTTCCCCAACGTCAAGGAAACCGGATACGCGACGCGCGATCTGGGGCAGGCTCTGCTGGAGGAGGCCGGCGGCGCCGTCATTCATGGCACCAGCTTCGGCACCATGGGCGAGGGTTTCCTGCGTTTCTCCTATGCCGCTTCCATGGAGAACATCCGTGAAGCGACTGCGCGCATCGAAGCGTTCCTCGGGAGGGCGTGAACATGGCGCTTTTCGAATCGACTACCTTTGCCGTTTTCCTGGGTGCCAGCATCGTCATCTCGATCACGCCGGGGCCCGACATGACCTATGTCTTCGCGCGTGGTCTCTCCCACGGTCCCCGTGCGGGCCTGATCTCGGTCGGCGGCATTGCGAGCGGACTGGTCGTCCATACCCTGCTGGTCACCCTGGGACTTGCCGTCGTCATGGCCCAAGCGCAGATTCTGTTTGAAGTCATTCGATATGTCGGCGCAGCCTATCTCGTCTGGATGGGCATCAAGCTCCTGCGCGACAAAAGCCGCTTCGACGTGCATGGAACCAGCGAACGCGCCGACTGGAAGAAGCTCTACGTTCAGGGCCTCATCGTGAACCTGTTCAACCCGAAAATCCTGTTGTTCTACCTGGCGTTTCTGCCGCAGTTCGCCGATCCGGTGCGGGGCAGCGTCACCCTCCAGATCATCGTCCTGGGTGCAACGCTGATTGCCTGCGGTCTGGTCGTGTTGTGCAGCATTGCCATGGCCAGCGGGCGCCTGCGCGGGGCGCTTGTCCGCCATCCCCTCTGGCTGCGCATCCAGCATGCCCTGACGGGCTCGCTGATGATCGGTCTTGCCGCGCATTTGCTGCTTTCCCCGCACAGATAGTGCGAATCGCCGTCTGAACAGTAGTACCAAGGTCGATAGTCCTCTCTAGTTCTGACGGAGAGACTGTTGATCGGATCGGATTTCAACGACGCAAAGAGGCCCTTCGGAATCCTGCGGATTCCCTTGAGTTCTCGAGTTTCAGAGAGATCGCCCGCACAGATACAGCGTCGTTTTCGAGACTTTCCTGCGTGGAACCCCAATATCTGGAGGGACGTTATTTCCCTACACGATCACACCAAGGGGTTTACCATGTTCCGCCAAGTCTCAATGATTTCACTGATTGCAGGCAGTATTTTCGCGGTCTCGAGCATTGCCCGGACAGCGCTATGCGGCCGACACGCTTGAAGCGTTGTTCGGTCGGGATTTGGCGCCCATCCTGAGCGATGATGACATTACCGGTCTGGAAACCGCCCTGACCCGCGCGCTCCTGACCTAATACTGACGAGAGTATCGCCATACTGACGAGAGTATCGCCGGCCGGGTCGACCCGGCGGAGACCGGCTGGAGGGAGATTTCCGGCGGAGAGAGCCTAGAGGTCGATGCGGTTGACCCGCGCGTCGCCGAAATCCGCAGCCGCCTTTTTCTTCTCGGGGACCTCGCCCCGTTGGTCATGCGTGACGATGACAACATCTACGACCAGGCCACGGCCGATGCCGTCGCCCGGTTCCAGGTCCGTCACGGGCTCGCCGTCGACGGCGTGGTCGGACCCAACACCCTTGCTGAGCTGAACGTCACGCCGGGTGAACGCGCCCAGGCAATCGTTGCGAACCTGGAGCGGATGCACTGGATTACCAGCGATGGGACACTGGGCGAGCGCCGCGCCGAGGTGAACATCGCCGGCTACGAGCTGGTCGCCTATGACGACAACGAGGTTGCGCTGACCATGCCGGTCATCGTGGGCCTATCGTATCATCGCACGCCCATCTTCAGTGACAAGGTCGTAGGCTGCGACTACGGTGCCACCTCTTATGCGGCGTGAGCCAAGGGATGCGAACGCATCCCGCCCGGCGCTTGAGGGTGCCTTAAAGGCGAACCGATAGGTTCGTCTTTAAGGCCGTCGGTATAACTTCTGGCTTCAGGTTGTCAGCAGCGGGGTCGTTTCGGTCTCGCCGGCACCTGTGCCGGAACCCGTGCCACCGAACACCTGTGCAATCATGCTGCGGGCGATCTCCTGTTCGCCCATGATGATGCTCCCCGCACCATGCGCCTGAACATGTTCGACGCCTGCATCGCTATGGGCGCGGGCTACGATCTGCAGATTGGGGTTGAGCGCGCGGACCCGCTCGGCGATCTGTCTGGTCGGCCTCGAACATGTCGGGGATTGCGACGAACAGCCATCGCGCGCGCCACCTCGGCGCCCTGCAGCATTTCCGGTGCGACACCGTTGCCCAGGAAAACGACGCGACACGCCAATACCAAGCAGGCCGCAATTTAGCCCTTTCCGCCAGCAGAGTATGCGGAGAGTTTGGCACTCGCCGCATCCAGGATGCTGTCATGTTTGGAAAAACAGAAGCGTGCTAGGTGCTCCACCTTGCCGGAACGGAAAAATGCGCTGACCGGTACCGCGGTCACACCGGCTTCCACCGTGATCATGCGGCAGAACGCCTCATCGGTGCCGTTGAATCCCAGGGGACGAAAGTCCGCGCTGACGAAATAGGTGCCGTCCGAAGGCAGCACATCGAAACCCGCGCGCGCCAGTCCTCCGCCCAGACGGTCGCGCTTGGCCTGCATGTCGCCAGCCAACCGCCGGAAGTAACCGGCGTCTTTCGCAAGACCATAAGCAACCGCCTTCTGCAGGTTCGGCGGCGTTGTGAACGTCATGAATTGATGTGTCTTGGCGATCACACTCATCAGCTCGGCCGGCCCCTCGATCCATCCGACCTTCCAACCGGTCAACGAGAAGATCTTGCCAGCCGAGGCGATGCGCAAGGTGCGGTCCCGCATGCCCTCAAGCCCGGCAATCGGGATGTGCGTGAGACCATCGAACAGGAGATGCTCATAAACCTCGTCGCACACGCAGATGACGTCGTGTTCGATGCAAAGCTGCGCGATGGTCTCCAGTTCCTTGCGGCGGAACACCTTGGAGGCCGGGTTCATCGGATTGTTGAGCAGGATCATCTTGGTCTGCGGCCCAAAGGCGGCTTCAAGCGCGTCGGCGGGCAGCGACCAGTCCGGCGGGCTAAGGCTGACATAGCGCGGCACCGCACCCGAGCGCTCCACGATGGGCGGATAGCTGTCATAGAGCGGCTCCAGCAGGACCACCTCGTCACCCGGATTGAGAAGGCCCAGAAAGCAGTCCGCCAACGCCTCGGTTGCGCCAGAGGTCACGACGATCTCGCTCTGCCAGTCATAGGCAAGACCGTAGAAACGCTCGGCATGGGCCGCGATGGCCTGGCGCAGTTCAGGCAGTCCGGTCATGGGTGGATACTGGTTGGGGCCCTCCATCAGCGCATCGGCCGCCACCCGGCGCACGTCCTCGGGCCCATCCTGATCGGGAAACCCCTGACCCAGATTGATCGACCCGTGTTCGATCGCCAGGCGCGACATCACCTCGAAGACGGTCGTGCCAAGGCCCGCCATGGTTTGGTTGGCCGGTTTCATGCCTCTCTCCCCGAACACTGGCACGAGATTGCCGGACTCGTTCACCGGAGGCAACGGTCCACGCGCCAAGAGCTCGCGACCTATAACTGTGCTATGCACGCGATCATGGCGACATTGCGCGAAACCGATCTCTACCGGCCTATCAAGGAATTCCTTGAAGGCCAGGGTTACGCCGTGAAGGGCGAAATCAGCCGCTGCGACGTTGTCGCGACCAAAGCCGACGCGGAGCCGGTTGTCGTCGAGCTCAAGCTCGCCTTTGGTCTGCCCCTCCTCTTTCAGGGTCTCCAGCGCCAGACCGTGAGCGATCTGGTCTATCTCGCCGTGCCGGCGCCCAAGGGGCGCGGCGATGTCTGGGCGAAACACCGCCGGGACGCGTTGAAGCTGTGCCGCATGCTGGGTCTGGGACTCCTGTTTGTCGATGTCGCGGCCAACAGCGTCGAGACCGTTCTTGATCCCGGTGTCTACAAGCCGCGCAAACAGCCCAAGGCGCGCCAGCGTCTTCTTGGGGAGTTCCAGCGCCGGGTGGGCGACCCGACCGTCGGCGGCGGACGCGGACGCCCGGTGATGACGGCCTATCGCCAAGACGCCCTGCGCTGCGCCCTCGCCCTTTCACGCAACGGCCCCAGCAGTCCTACCGCCCTGCGCAACGTCACCGGTGTCGGCCGGGCCGCAACGATCCTGCAGCGCGATGTCTACGGTTGGTTCGAACGGGTCTCACGCGGCGTCTACACCATCACGCCGAACGGGACCGCTGCGCTGGAGACCTTTTCCGATGTCGTCGACCTGCTCGAACCGACGGAGAAATAACTGCCAAAACACCAGGCAGTTGCACATTTTTTGTGCAGGATTTCTTCGTAAATTAGTTAAGTTAATCATTGCAACTATTTGAAAAATAATAATTCATAGATTCTCGCGTGACTGGCACGCATCCTGCTTCCCTATGTGCGTGATCATGTGGTGCGCGCCATGAAAAAAATCGAAGCCATCGTCAAACCCTTCAAACTCGACGAGGTTAAGGAAGCCCTTCACGAAGTCGGCCTGCAGGGTCTGACCGTGACCGAAGCCAAAGGTTTCGGCCGCCAGAAAGGCCATACCGAACTCTACCGCGGGGCCGAGTACGTCGTCGATTTCCTGCCCAAGGTGAAGATCGAACTGGTGGTCGACGACAACCTCGTCGACCGCGCCATCCAGGCCATCCAGGACGCCGCGCGCACCGGCCGTGTCGGCGACGGCAAAATCTTCATTCTGCCCGTCGAGGACGCCATCCGCATCCGGACCGGAGAACGCGGACCCGACGCCGTCTAACTGCCTCTACTCGCCATCCAACACCTCTACATGACCCTCAGGAGTAACCGATGTCAGACGCTTCCAGCATTCTGAAGAAGATCAAAGACGAAGAGATTCCCTATATTGACCTGCGCTTCACCGACCCGAAGGGCAAGTGGCAGCACCTGACCGTGGCCGCGCGCATGATTGATGAAGACACCTTCACCGACGGCATCATGTTCGACGGTTCGTCGATCGCCGGCTGGAAAGCGATCAACGAAAGCGACATGACGCTGATGCCCGATCCCTCCTCGGCCGTCATGGACCCGTTCGAGCCCCAGCCTACGCTGATCATCAACTGCGACATTTTCGAGCCGTCCTCGGGCCAGCCCTACGACCGCGACCCCCGCTCCACGGCAAAGCGCGCCGAAGCCTATCTGGCCTACACCGGAATCGGCGACAACGCCTATTTCGGCCCGGAGCTGGAGTTCTTCATTTTCGACTGCGTGCGTTTCTCGACGGAATCGTACGACATGGGATACCGCCTCGACAGCGAGGAAGGCCCCTATAACGACAACACTCACTACGAAGACGGCAACCTCGCCCACCGTCCTCGTACCATGGGCGGTTACTTCCCGGTCGCCCCGGTCGATTCTGCCGGCGAGCTGCGCGGCGAAATGCTGACCACCATGGCCGCCATGGGCATCCCGATCGACAAGCACCATCACGAAGTTGGTCCCGGTCAGCATGAGCTGGGCATGACCTTCGGCACACTGCTCGACTGCGCCGACTTCGTGCAGACCCACAAGTATGTCATCCACCGCGTCGCCCACAGCTACGGCAAGACCGCCACGTTCATGCCCAAGCCCGTGATGTACGACAATGGATCGGGCATGCATGTCCATCAGTCGATCTGGAAGGACAACAAGCCGCTCTTCGCGGGTAACGGCTACGCCGACCTCTCGGAGACCGCGCTTTACTACATCGGCGGCATCATCAAACATGCCAAGGCGGTCAACGCCTTCACCAATGCGTCGACCAACAGCTACAAGCGTCTGGTGCCCGGCTACGAAGCCCCGGTTCTGCTGGCCTACAGTTCGCGCAACCGCTCGGCTTCCTGTCGTATCCCGTTTGCGTCCTCGCCCAAGGGCAAGCGCGTCGAGGTCCGCTTCCCCGATCCTACGGCCAACCCCTACTTCGCCTTCTCGGCGATGCTGATGGCGGGCCTCGACGGTATTGAGAACAAGATCCACCCCGGCGATGCCATGGACAAAAACCTCTACGATCTGCCGCCAGAGGAACTCAAGGACGTGCCGACCGTGTGCGCCAGCCTGCGCGAAGCGCTCGAGAACCTCTCGGCCGACCGCGACTTCCTCAAGAAGGGCGATGTCTTTTCCGACGAGCTGATCGACGGCTATATCGATCTCAAGATGGAAGACGTCATGCGCTTCGAAACCACGACCCATCCGGTCGAGTTCGACATGTACTACAGCGTGTAACGACATACCGCTGACGAAACTGCAGGGGCGCGGGCCGTGAAGGGTTCGCGCCCTTTCTTCTTCACCTCAGTTCGCGGAGAACGCCGGCATGCCGAATTCCCTGACCAGCATCGCTTCGGCCGTCTCCATAGCACCTTCCACCCAGCCCTGCACGTTCGACCAGGCGTCACCGCAAACATGCAAACCCGTATCCGGGAACGGACGGCGCAGATAGTCGATGACCTCGGCGGAGTTCTCGCCGACCTTCCAGCGGTACCAGCCCCCGCCATAGGGATCCTCTCCCCAGTTCTTGTAGGTCGCGGCAAACGACCTCGGCAGAGGCTGATGGATGCCGTGGCTCACCTGCAGCTGGCGCAGCACCCCATCGACCATGGCTTGGGAGGCGGGCAGGCTTTCCACGAGCGAGGGCGCTAGGGGGCCGTCGTGATAGCCCGCCATCAGCAGGCCTTCGCCGTCGGCTTCCTTGCCCCAGTAAATTGGTCTGGCGGGTCGGCAGATCGGTGACCGATTTGTCGTGATCGATCCCCATGTCCTCCCACCAAGCCGTCGGAAAGGCTAGATGGATCTTGGCGAGCGGCCCCGCCGCCACGCTGTCCATCATTCTGGCGAAGCGGTTGTCGGAGAAAAAGAAGCAGTCGGGATCGAGCAGTGCGATGGAACGCTGCGGCATCGCCAGAACCACCTGATCGGCGGTCACGGAAACCGGCCCGCCGCCGGAGGCATCGAGACTTACGAGAAAGCTTGCCATCGGCGTGGCGCTCGACCAGACGCAAACGATGTTCGAGATGAAGTTTGGCGCCTTCCATCCCCGCTTCCATGGCAACGGCGTGAGGTAGGGCCTCGAACCTGTTCTTCAAGCGCATGAAGTCCTGGCCCGGCTTGAACGCACGGCCCAGGAAGGCGATGGCGTCAGCCGCGTTCCAGTTTTTCAGAACGGAGTAGTAACCAAGCTGGTCCTGAATGTAGTTGAACCCCTCGTTGCCACGCCGTTGCAGCAAATAGGTCCAGAGACCCTGCTGACGCAAAGCAAGATCGCCCCGGATCGTCGCTTCCAGGAGATCTTCGCCCGCATCGACCATCAGCCGTTCTTGCAGGTTCAGGTCATTAGGGCAGATCGGCGCTCGACATGTCGGGCATCAGATGCGCGCCCCGCAGATAGCTGAAGGCGGATTGGTAATCGAAGGTCTCGACACCGGATACGCCGACGCCAGCAATGATGCAGTCATAGTGCCCGCCGGCGACCCGAGCCGAACCCGGCCAAAGTGAGGTCCCCAGCCCCGCGGCAAAAGCGCCGCCCATCAGCTTCAGGGTTTGACGGTGGTTCTGCGGCATGAGGGGTCTACGATGCATGGCTATTTTCCTTGAAAGACTGGCACGCCGATTGCGGCCACTTCGGGCAAACTAGAGTCTTTCCGTGGCCTTTGCGATGCTGTCCGTCTTGCTTTCGTGAACGCGCATGAATGCGAATCGGCGCTCCGAGCTTTTCTCCCGACAGACGTTCCAACCGAGCAATATTTCTCTAGGATCGCGCGTCGCCAAAACCTCCTCACAGGGAGGAGAAAGAACCACGCACCGTGACGGTCCAGACACAAACCACCGACCTCTCGCTCACCCCTTCCCAGCGCCGCCGCGGGCTGACCGCCGTGCTGGTGGGCATGATGGTGATCGGCGTCAACGTCGGGCTCTTCAATCCGCTCATTGCGCTGAACCTGGAGGCGCGCGGGGTTTCCACCACCCTCAACGGCATCAATGCCGCCGTGCCGTTCGTGGCCGCCATTCTGTTCGCGCCGTTGGTGCCGCGTCTGGCACGCCGGATGGGGCTGCTCGGTATCCTGTTCTTTTCCGGTGCGATCGACATCGCGGTCATTCTGGCTTTCACGCTGAGCGACGACACCTGGGTCTGGCTGGGCCTGCGCTTCCTGATGGGCCTGGGCATGCTGTTCCATTGGGTGGGGAGCGAGATTTGGGTCAACGCCGCGGTGACCGACGCCAATCGCGGCAAGATTCTGGGTCTTAACGGCGCGCTGTTTTCCGCCGGCATGATCTGCGGGCCGCTGGTTCTGGGTATGATCGGGACCGACGGTCACCTGCCGTTCTACATCAGCGCGTGTCTCATCGTCGCAGCCATGTCGCCGCTGCTCTTTGCTTTCGGTACGGTGCCCGACGCGAAGGGCTCGCATGAAACCAACCTGCTTGCAACCGTGCGCGCCGCCCCCACGCCTATGGCGGGCGCGCTGCTGGAAGGCATCATCTTCGTCGCGCTCTTCGTGCAGCTTCCGATCTATGGCGTGCGCAGCGGTCTGATTGAGGCCGATGCGGTCAGCCTTCTCTCAGCGCTGGTGATCGGCGGCACCGTGGCGCCTGTCGGCATCGGCTGGCTGGCCGACCGCATGGACCGGCGGCTGTTGCTGATCGGATGCGGTTTCGTCACGCTGGCGGCGATCCTATTGCTTCCCGTGGTCTTTCACACGACATGGTTGACCTGGGTCCTGCTGATGGTCTGGGGCGGCGCGGGCAGCGGTTTCTACACGGTCGGACTGGTGCGTCTGGGCGAGAAGTTCTCCGCGGCACAGCTTGGCGCCGCCACGGCGGCCTTCGTGATGGCGACCCACATCGGCAGCCTTGCCGGTCCGGTGGTCGCGGGCGTGGGCATGGATCTCTGGAATCCCGACGGCTTTGTAGCGGCGATGGCAATCTCGACCATCCTCTTTCTAGCCTTCGCGATCTGGCGCTACATCGCCAGCGACGAGGATGCACCCTCACTCCGCACTCCGTCTTCTGCGGCCACGAAATCCGAGGCCGACTAGGCGGCGGGTTTTACGCCCGCGAGTTCACGATAGGCCAGGCTCATCGCGCTCACCAGCGTGCAGAGCAGGATCAACATGACCAGCGTGCCGACAAAGCTGGTCACGACGTCGGCGATGCCACCCAGGCCCAACGCGGCAACGCTGCTCATCAGCAAGGGCATCAGAAACTGCGCCGCGGCCAACGGCACTCCCACGAGCAGGTAGAGGGCGGCGAGTCTGGCGCCGTTACCCTGACTTGCCTGCCAGCTATCGCGGATGTCATAGGACTTTCCGATGGCCACCGCAGGCAGAATGAGGCTCAGGCGCGAGACGACCAGCGTGGCGAGAATGGGACCGGCCAGGAAGAACAGCGCCAGCGGGATGTCGGACCCGTTCATTTCCATCGCGGCGGGCAGCATGCCCATGCCCATGGCAAAAAAGAGCAGCAGGACCACCGCCACGACCGTGTAGAGCAGTTCGTTGCGGCCGAAACGCAGGTGGAAACGCCGTTCGGCATGGCTCTCACCCAGCAGAACCGCGCGATGCCATCCTACGGCCACCATGGTCTGGATGCAAAATCCGACAATTGCCATCACCACGAAATAGGCCATATCACCGGTGGCAAAAACGATCTCGGCGCCGTCGTCGCTGACCTCGGGAGGAGAGAGACGGACAAAGAGTTGGGTGGTCGAGAACAGGAACGCCGCCAGCCAGCCCAGCCTTAGAATCGTGTCGACGCCCGCGAAGGTCAGGGCATACGCCTGCAGGGCCAGCCGCGGCGGGGAAATCCGGGGGTTGGTGATGTCACGCGGTGTCATGGCCCAAGCGATATCATAGGCAAGGCCGCCGTGGCGACCGCGAAACGGCCTCAGGTGGGATTGCGCGTGAATCAAAGTATGGAAACCAGGACAAGGTGGGCGACAGCCACGACCAGCATGGTGAGCATGCCGGCGCCGATCAGCAGCGGTGAGGTCAACAGAGCCGTCACATCGGCCGGCTCGTCGATTGGAACGTCCAGGCTGTCTGAAACATGGATCAGGGCTCCCAACCCGGCGAGCCACAGCATCATCAGGATGAAACCCGCAAAGCCCAGATTGAGGCCACTGCAAAGATGCGCCAAGTGTTGTCCTCCGTCCGGCACCGAACCTTGGAGAGATCGAGACCGCCGTTGCAGGCGACCTGTGGCAGAAGCAGCGAGAAACGCACGGCAAGCACGATGACCCCACCAAACCAGCAGCAATGTCACGACAAGACCGGCTTCTTCCAGCATCGCCACGGCCATGGCCGAGGCCATGATCACCGGGATCGAGGCAATCGAGAAGCCCAGCGAGAGGATGACCGGGGCGCCCATCATCTCGAATTCCAGAGCACCAAATCCAAAGACCAGCCAGCGCCCCGCGATGTCTTTTCCCATCGACACGAACCGGAACCAGACGACCAGCAGTTGCGAAGCGGTCAGGAGCGTCAGAATCATCGAGAGCAGTTGACGAACGTGAGACGGTTGGCGGGCTCCTTAGATCGCCATGGCGAGAGCCATCGCCTTCTCTTCATCGACGTGCGGATGCGTTCGATCAGGGTTGTCGCATCGTCGAGAACCAAAAAACCTATCGCGACATGGTAAAGGAGATAGATCATCACGATCAGCCATGAAATCCGAATCCAGGTGCCAGGATGCGCGACGATCACCGCGACGAACGCCAGGGTCGTTCTCCAGACCGGAATGGGGATCATATGCGCGTTTCCGGGGAAGCAAAGTTGTCGTAACAGCCTACAAGATACAGCGGTTTGTTCATCTGCATACCCATCATCTGCTTGCCGTGGCCGATTTGTTCCCTCTATAGTCCTAGCATCATGGATGACCTTTTCGACAGCGGCTCCAGCGGCAAATCCAGCTACACGGCCAAGGATATCGAGGTTCTTGAGGGCCTAGAACCCGTGCGCCGCCGCCCGGCCATGTATATCGGCGAAACCGATGAAGGTGGGTTGCATCATCTCTTCGCCGAGGTGCTCGACAATGCCATGGACGAGGCCGTCGCGGGGCATGCCAACCGCATTGAGGTCCACCTAGCGGCCAACGGCACCTGCACGGTTTCCGACAACGGTCGCGGCATTCCGACCGATCCGCATCCGCGCAACAAGAAGCTTTCGGCGCTCGAAGTCATTCTCACCACGCTGCATGCGGGGGGAAAATTCTCCGGTAAGGTCTACGCCACGTCCGGAGGGCTGCACGGTGTGGGTGTCAGCGTCGTCAACGCCCTGTCCGATTCCCTGACGGTCGAGGTCGCCCGCGACAAGCAGCTCTGGCGTCAGACCTATTGCCGCGGCAAGCCGACCTCCAAGCTGAAGAAAGCGGGCAGTGTCTCGAACCGGCGGGGCACCACCGTCATCTTCCATCCCGACCCGGAGATTTTCGGCGAGGCGGCGCGCATGCGCCCTGCCTGGCTCTTCCGCATGGCCCGCTCCAAGGCCTATCTCTACCGCGGCGTCGAAATCCGCTGGTTCTGCGACAAGGAACTCATCAAGGACGAAGCGCCCGCCGAAGCCACCTTCCACTTCCCCGGCGGTCTGGGGGAGTTTCTCTCTGCCGTCGTGGAGAAACGCCCAACAGCCAATCCCAAGCCGTTTCTGGGTAGCGCCGCACTTGCCGATGAGGCGGGCAAGGTCGAATGGGCAATCACCTGGCCCTATGACGGCGAAACCTATGTCTCGACTTACTGCAACACCGTGCCCACGCCCGAAGGCGGCACTCACGAAAACGGTCTGCGCAACGCGCTGACCAAGGCCCTGCGTGCCTATGGCGAGCGTGTCGGCATCAAGAAGGCCGACAAGCTGAGCGCCGATGACGTGACCGGCGGCGCGGTCATCCTGCTCTCCGCCTTCATCCACGAGCCCCAGTTCCAGGGCCAGACCAAGGAAAAGCTGGTCAACACGGAAGTGACGCGCCTGGTCGAGCAGGCGCTGCGCGACCATACCGATCATTTCCTGACCGGCGATCCAGAAGGCGCCAACGACCTGCTTCAACTGGCCATCGACCGCATGGACGAGCGTCAACGCAAGAAGACCGAGAAGGAAATCAAGCGCAAGGCTCCAGCGCGCAAGCTGCGCCTGCCGGGCAAGCTGGCTGACTGCACCCGGTCCGGCGCCAACGGCACCGAGATCTTTCTGGTCGAGGGCGACTCAGCCGGCGGTTCGGCCAAGCAGGCCCGCATCCGCGAACTCCAGGCCGTGCTCCCGCTGCGCGGCAAGATTCTCAATGTCGCCAGCGCGTCCGACGACAAGAAACACGCCAACCAGGAACTCAAGGACCTGCTGCAGGCTTTAGGCTGCGCGACGGGCAAAAACTATCGCGAGGACGATCTGCGCTACGACAAGGTCGTCATCATGACCGACGCCGATGTCGACGGCGCCCATATCGCGGCTCTGTTGATGACCTACTTCTATCGCGAATTGCCGGACCTCATTCGCGAGGGCCACCTCTACCTCGCCGTACCGCCGCTCTTCCGGCTCTGCCGTGGCGCCAAGGTGTTCTATGCCCGCGATGACGTACACAAGGATGAACTCATCAAGTCCGAGTTTAACGGAAGTGATAAGGTAGAAATAAGCTATTTCAAAGGTCTAGGTGAAATGCCTATCAAGCAACTTCAAGAAACGACGATGCATCCGGAAAGCCGCACCCTGCTCCGGGTCGCCATCGCCGAGGACGCCGAACGCGATACCCTAAAACGTGTCGAAAGCCTGATGGGCCGCAAACCGGAACTGCGTTTCAAGTTCATCCAGGAACACGCCAGCGAGGTCCGCGACCTCGACGTGTGAGGGTGCGTCGTCAATCGTTGGAAGGCTTGCGGCATTTGGGCGAAGATGGCTGCGTGTAGCAGAGCGGATTGACGCCCTGTGAAAGCGATGAATCGTCCTCATACAATTCATCAAACGACTGTTCGGTCTCGTCGCCAAACCAGGACCTAGTAGGCCCACGTATAGTTGTCGAGAAATGCCTGCGGTTCCGTTTCCATATCGATCATGGTCATCGTGTCGGTCAGGAAGGGCACGAAATCGTTGTTGCAAACTCTCCAGCAGATGCCTTGCCCTGGTTAACGTCCGGCATTGTCGGCGACCTCACGCATGGATCCGGAGGCGGCGGAGGCATAGGATTTCCCTCCCCATTCGGCCATCAGGGCATAATACAGGGCCTGCAAGTGTTCAGGCTGCTCGGTGAAACAGCCGCACATCACTGTAAAACCCAGGTACTTTCCGATCTGATCGGGAGGAATATGATCCTAGGCTCGGATTTGTGTGGGAAGCATAAAAAAGGGAAAGAAGAAGTGTTATTCTCAACATTGTTGCAACCATGACGCCAACCATCGACCATATCGACGATCGGCACAAGTTCGGCCACCTGCGGACCTGGGCCGCATCCGCATCAGGACGGATCGGACTGGTTTGCAGTGCCCTCCTCTGTCTTATGATCGCCGCCTGCACCGGACCGGCGAACGCTCCGGTGGTGCGCAACGTCGAACTCTTTCCGCTTTATTCGCCCGATCTGGTGCGCTGGACGGCGGCGGGACGCGATCTTCGCCTCGTACTTTTCGTGGATGAAGATGAGGATGAGGAGACTTGGCAAAAGGCGGCCGGTGCGGCGTTAAGCGATCTTCCAGGTCCGTCCATCGGCCGCGTGACGGCCTGGCCGGACACGACCAGCAGGGAGAACTTCCACCTGGCCGTCGCGGTGAATGCCCCGCTGGCGACCAACGCCCGGAACCTTTGCTCCGGCGCCGTCGACAGGACCGTCCTGACAGCAACAGGCAATCGGACTCATGTCGTTCTGGCCTTCTGCAACGATGGCCGACCGGTCAGCACCGCGCGCGCCCTCGTTCCCGCGTTCTCTGATCCCACTTCCCCGCATTTCACACAGGCGCTCCAGGCTGCCGCAACGCAGGCCCTGCCGCGCAACGGTCCCGACCGCGCCAAGGGATCCGAGCCGTTCCTCGTGCCATAAATCGAGGCAACGCCGGCGCCGGGCCGAGACAACAGGTGAGATTGACGAAAAGGGCCGTTTCGGGGTACTAGAGCGGATTCACACGTTTAGGCGGAAGCATGAAGCGATTCAGCCTAAACGCGATCTGCTCCAACGCGCGCACATGGGCGCAATTTGATCAAAACTGAGACGCAAGAAGCGTCGGAAGCCCCCTGCTGCATGACATTTGAAGATCTGGGCCTAAGCCCCGAAGTTCTGACGGCCATCAACGAAGCCGGTTATCGGGAACCCACTCCTATTCAACGCCAAGCCGTTCCGGTCGCCCTTCAGGGGCGTGACCTATTGGGCTGTGCGCAGACCGGCACCGGCAAGACCGCTGCCTTTGTGCTGCCGCTCATTGACATCCTTGCCGGCGGCAAGGCAAAGGCGCGGATGCCGCGCGCGCTGATCCTATCCCCAACCCGGGAACTGGCGCAGCAGACCCTCGAAAACTTCCAGATCTATGCGCGTCATACCGATCTGGCCGCCGCCCTGCTGATCGGCGGCAACAACATGCGGGCCCAGGAACAGGCCCTTTCCAACAACATCGACATCCTCATCGCCACACCGGGCCGTCTGATCGACATGGTCGAGCGCGGCAAACTGCTGATGATGGGCGTCAAACATCTCGTCATTGACGAGGCCGACCGCATGCTCGACATGGGCTTTATCCCCGATGTCGAGAAGATCTGCTCCATGCTGCCGCCATTGCGTCACACGCTCATGTTCTCGGCAACCATGCCCAGGGAAGTGCGCAAGCTGGCCGACCGGTTCCTGCACAATCCCAAGGAAGTCACCGTCGCGCCGCCCGCCTCGCCGGCCGAAACCGTCGAACAGTGGCTGGTTGCCGTGGCTAACGACCGTGACAAGGGCAAGGCGCTGCGCGAGCTTTTGAATGACGAGAAAGTGCAGAGTTGCATGATCTTCTCCAACCGGAAGAGGGACGTCGACAGCCTGCACCGTTCGCTCAAACGCTACGGCTTCGACGTCGTGCGCATGCAAGGCGACATGTCGCAGCGCGAACGCGAGACAACGCTCAATGCCTTCAAGTCCGGCGAAGCCAAGCTTCTAGTCTGCACCGACGTGGCGGGCCGTGGTATCGACGTTTTCGGCGTCAGCCACGTGTTCTGTTTCGATGTGCCGGTGAATGCCGAGGACTATGTGCACCGCATCGGCCGTACCGGTCGTGCGGGCCACCGGGGACGGGCCTATGTCTTCGCCACACCCGATGACGTAAAGGGCCTGCAGGCCGTCACGCGCCTGATCAAGCGCAAGTTGCCGGTTGCCCAGGTCGAAGGCGTGAAGTCGGTGCCCATTCCCGGTGTCATGGAGCAGCCCTCCGCCGACACCGCGGCGGAACCGGCCAAGGAGGCAGCGAAGAAAGAAGCCAAGGCAGCCGAAGACTCCCAAGAGCCCAAGAAGCGGCGCCGGCGCAGCCCGCGCAAGTCCGCAGCCAAAGAGGCAAAGGCTGAAACGGCCCAGGCTAAAGAGCCGGCGGAAAGGACCACCGCCAAAGCGGCCTCCGAGCCCGAGACCGAATCTGCTCCGGAAAAGAAGGCCAGGTCCGAGCATAAGAAAGCATCCGAGCAGCGGGGCAAGGACAAGGGTCCGCAGTCCAAGCAGGGTGACAATATCCCGTTCGGCAGGGATCCCTATGTGCCAGCCTTCCTCCTGCGCCCCACCTTTGTCGACGCCGACGCCGACGCGCGCTGACCCCTCAAGACCGGGAGAACCCCATGCCCCGTGGCGGACAACTTCGTGACGCACTCAACGACGGCAGGAAACTGCTGGGGGGCTGGGTCAACATGGCAAGTCCGATCGCCACCGAGATCATGGCGGGCGCGGGTTTCGATCTCTTGATGATCGACCAGGAGCATGGTCCCGGCGACGCCATGACCGCGATTGCCCAGCAGCAGGCAATCCGTTCCGGCGGTCTCTGCGCGGCCTTCCTGCGCGTGCACGACAACGATCCCCAGCTCATCAAACGGGCACTCGACAGCGGCATCGACGGTCTGATGGTCCCGCTTGTCGAGACGGCCGAAGCAGCCTCGGCGGTCGTCTCGGCATGCCGCATCCCACCATTGGGTCAGCGCGGCGTCGCACCCGGCAACGTGCGCGCGGCCCGCTACGGTTACGAGAAGGACAATTTCATCGCGACCAGGGGCCGGGATGTCTTCGTCATCGCCCAGGTCGAAACCGCACGGACGGTCGAGAAGCTCCGCGAGATCGGCGCGGTCGACGGCCTGGACATGCTGTTCATCGGGCGCAACGATCTCGCCAGCAGCATCGGAAAACTGGACGACCAGACTTCCGCGGAGTCGGTCGAACTGCGCGAAAACGCCGAGCGCTTGATCAAGGAGTCGGGCCGCTGGCTGGGCGGCATTCCAGGTGACGGCGACCACGCGGCCGCGATGTTTCAGCGTGGTTACGATCTCGTCATTTCGGCCGCCGACCACGCCCTGGTACGCGACGGCGCCCTGGCGGCGGTGCAGGCCCTGAAGGACCACTGATCCCATGGCGTCCTTTGCTCCGATCCTGAAAACCGCTCTCAAGCGCACCGGCGGCGAAGCCAAGCTGGAAGCCCAGCTTCCAGTGCCCAAGACGCCCAAACAACTGGCGGCGGTCAGTGACGATCGTTACCTCTCCCAGATGTGCCTGCGTGTCTTCCGCGCGGGCCTCAAGCATGCCCTCGTCGATTCCAAATGGCCCGCTTTCGAGGAGGTCTTTCACGGCTTCGTTCCCGGTCGCGTCACGCTGATGAACGATGAGGAGATGGAAGCCTGCATGGGCAACAAGGCGCTGATTCGCCATTGGGCGAAGCTGACCTCGGTGCGCGCCAACGCCGCAGCCATGCAAAAGCTCAGCGCCGAACACGGCAGTTTCGGCAAATGGCTGGCGGCATGGCCCACCGACGACACGATGGGTCTGTGGAATCGGCTCGCAAAGGACTTCAGCCAGTTGGGCGGAAATTCGGGTCCCTACTTCCTGCGCATGGTGGGCAAGGACACGTTCGTCCTGACCGGTGACGTCGTGCAGGGCCTGATCGACAACGGCGTCGTGGGCAAGAAACCCACAACCAAGGCCGACCGCGCGAAGGTTCAGACCGCCTTCAACGCCTGGGCCGACGAGACGGTCCGGCCGCTCTGCCAGCTCTCGCGCATCCTCGCCTTTTCCGTGGGCTGATCCGTCAGGACAGACGCCGGAAGATGTTGCATTTGACGAGATAGGACTCGGCGGACACGCCGACATTGGAGAACCGGTTGTCCACGGCCCGAAAGCTGGGTTCGACCGGCAATCCGCCCAATATGGCCTTGTCCATCACATCCTGCAGAGCATGCATGGTCGTAGTGACGGCCTGCGCGGCGCGATCACTGGTTTCCTGCGTCTTTCGGACCGGCTCGGCTTGCGGCGTTTTTTCAGCCCGCGAAGCATTGTTCGCGGGCGTGATGGTGCGCGTATTTTCCTGAAACATGTCGATCCCCATTCGGAAAACCCTCTATCCAGACATTTGATCTTCTGGGCCGGGAGTTTTGCGTCCCGCCGTTACCGACAGTTTGCCCTTGTCGTGGACATCGGCCCGTGACGCATGTCGCGGACCTGCCCCTCGCCACCAACGTGGTCCCTGCCATATGCCAATGCGAGTCAATCCGCGTCTTCCAGTGATTGCGGTCACGGCCATTCCTTGCAGGCCGGAAACTCCCTACATTTCCACCTTGTCCATTCAGGAGTTGCCATGCCCTTCCGTGTTCTCGTGCCCGACGCCAAGGTCGTCGATCCAGCGCTGTTCGATGCCGCCGGACGCACCAGCCTTTCGTTCGACCTTACCGCAGTGGCCAGCTTGGACGAGCTTACCGACGAACAGCTCAATACATGCGATGCCTTCTGCATGTTTTCGGTCAAACCCGCCGATGAGGCCTTCATTGACAAGCTCACCAACTGCCGGCTCATCGTGCGCGCCGGTGTGGGCTACGACAACGTCGACATGGAAGCTTGCGTCCGACGCGGCATTCCCGTTGCCAACGTGCCCGATTACGGCATCAACGAGGTCGCCGACCACGCGCTCGCCCACATGATGAACATGGTGCGCGGCATCCGGGTCTTCGCCAACCGGATCCAGAACGAAGGCCTCGAAACCGGCTGGAACTGGCAGCACGGCATCCACAACCGCCGAACCTACCGCCGGCGTGTCGGCATCGTCGGCCTGGGCCGCATCGGCAGCGCCTTCGCACGGCGCTGCCAGGGCATGGGCATGGAAGTCTGGTGCCACGACCCCTACCTCCCCAGCGGCGGCGAACTCGCCATGCAGGTCACGCGCACCGAAACCCTGGAAGAGCTCTTGGGCGCCTGCGACATCGTCAGCATCCATGTTCCCCTCTCCGAAGAAACCACCGGCCTGATCGACCGGCAGGCCGTCGCCGCGATGATGCCCGGCACCATGCTGATCAACACATCGCGCGGTCCCGTGGTCGACATCGACGCCCTCTATGAAGGCCTCAAAGACGGCAAGATCGAGAGCGCGGGTTTCGACGTCCTCCCGGTCGAGCCGCCGGACCCCGAACATCCGCTGATCAAGGCCTGGCTCGTCCGCGAACCCTGGATCGACGAGCGCCTCACCCTGACCCCGCACGCTGCCTTCCTCAGTCCCGACGCCACCGCCGACATGCGCGACAAGGCCATCTACCTGATCGCCGACTACCTGGAAGGCAAACCGCTGAAAAACTGCGTCAACGGCCGCTTGCTGGCCGAAGAAAACCGGAGATAGGCAACGCGACGCTTCCCATGCCAACCTGCAACTCATCCAACAGTCAGGAGGCCCGTTCATGTCCGTGACGATCTATCACAATCCCCGCTGCAGCAAATCGCGCCAGACGCTGGCGTTGCTCGAGGAAAAGGGTGTGTCGCCAGATGTCGTGCTTTATCTCGACAATCCGCCCGATGCGGCGACGCTGGATGGCCTGCTCAAGCGCCTGGGCATGGAGCCGCCTGACCTGATGCGCAGGAAGGAAGAACCCTACAAGGCGCTGGAACTTGCCGATCCGTCCAAGACCCGCGAGGATCTGATAGACGCCATGGTCGCCCATCCGATCCTGATCGAGCGGCCGATCGTCGTCAGCAAAGGTAAGGCTGCCCTGGGGCGTCCACCGGAGAATGTTCTGGGCATTCTTTAGAATCCGGTTGCCAACGGGTGACGGCGGTCACAAACGTTTCACAGAGTAGTGACCGGCCTGATTTTCACGCTGGATTCACAGCGTGTTCCACGGGCCTTTCGCGCTGCCGCGTCATATCCCGTCCATGAACAACGGCATGGGGACGCCATGGGATCAGGACGGGATTTGAACGATGTCACCTCACGTGCGCACTTCAAGGCGAAGCATGCGATGACCTGGAACAGCGAATGCTGGTCTGGGGTGGCAATCTGCTGGGCGAACTCATGGACGCGGTCCGCCAGGCCGGCGCCATCAGCAATCACCTGCGCCGCGACCTAGGATATGCCCCGGGCCTCGATTTCGAAACGGCCGTCAAAGTCGGCGTACCGGTCCATCCGGTCAACGCGGTCGTCTGTCCGTTGGCCAACCATGACTTTTCCGATTCAGACCGTTGGCGGCATCAGCGTGCCGCGGCAGCGTTCGCGAAGGGAGATGTAAACGCCGCTTGATACAATGATCGCGATGCCGGCCCAACTCCAGAGATCGGGGAAGTCGCCAAACACCGCCAAGCCGATGACGGTTGCAGCAACAATCTCAAAATAGCCGAACGGCGCCAGGAGGGAGGCCGGGACGTGGCTGTAGGCTTTGATGATCATGTAGTGGCCACATGCAGAAATCGCGCCAATCGCGACGAGAATCAGCCAGGTCTGGCGACCCGGCGTCTTCCAACTCAGCGCCACCACGGCCGACAGCAGAATCGCGGCAATCAGACCCTGCATGAAGATCGCCATGGCGGGTTCCGAGCTCAGCGCGACCCGTCGCGTCAGAACGATGTAGAAGGCAAACGCCACGCTGGCGGAAAGGGCCAGAAGCGCGCCCTCGTCAAACGCGCCGAAGTCCGGTTTGATGATGAAAAGCGTCCCGGCGAACCCGGCAATGCAGGCAGTCCAGCGCCGCCAGCTGGTGGTTTCGCCCAGCAACCACGGCGCCATGGCCGTCACCAGAAACGGATAGGCAAAGAAAATCGCGATGCCATCGGCCAGCGGCATACGTGCAAAGGCCATGAAAATCAGGAACGTCGAAGCGGCATGGAGCAGGCTGCGGCCGACCTGAGCCCAAGCGTCCGTTGGCTTCAGCAGGCCTCTGCCATGGCGTGACCAGGCCAGCGGAAAGGTCAGGATGGTCTGGAACAGGTATCGCGCCCAGACGATCTGCAGCACGGAATAGCCGATCTCGGTCAGATATTTCGCCATGCCGTCGACGCCCGAAAGGATCGTCACCGCGGGCAACAGCAGAACGAGTGCGGAAACCAGCGCGCTGCGCGGTTGCGTCATGGTTTTGCGACCTTTCCGCTTATGACTGCTGCAGGGATTTTCGTACGAGATCGAGCAGACTTAATCACGGCATAATTGTTGCGCGACCGGTTCCGGTCGCCCGGCAAGGAAACGGTCGCACTGTGCTCTCCGTCACTGTGCGCGAATCCCAGATGCACGGTGCCGGTCGGCGTCGTTTCATCGGGTGTCGCGACAACGGCGGCAATGCCGGCATGGGTTTCGAACCGGTCCATGGCCATGCGCCAGCAGGACCGCGCCCTCCTCGTAGACGTGATCGGGCCCTGCAGGCGAAATGCTGCTGGCTTTGAACGTCGCCATGTCAGAGTCGGCATCGTTCATGCGCGCCGTCAACACACCGCCGGTGAGCGACTCATAGGCCGCCAGGGTCATACCGCGCCTGGCCAGCAAATCCAACACGACAAGCTCCATGGACCGCCCGTCAACGCCGAACACATGATCGCCCAGCAGCGAACTCACCAGCCTCTCCTCGGCATTGAGCAACGCCAGAGCGGCGGCCTCGTCATCGGTCTTGGCGGTGACCCGCACCTTGATGCCTTCGATACCACTTGCCTGAACGCCAGGGTCGGATTACCGGCCCGGGTGATGTAATCCTGCGTGGGCCCCAATCCGCCGCAACAGATCACTGCGTCGCTGCGTTCAAGCGCCGGGCGGATCGTGGCGGTCATACGCCCGGTGTTGTCGCCGACCTTCATCTGATAGAGCGAGTCGATACTCGCCAGGGCCAGGTGCTCGCCGATCCATGAGGAATTGCTGTCGACGATCTGGCCAAGCAGCAGTTCGGTTCCGATGGTGACGACTTCACAACGCATGACGATCTTGCTCTAAAGTTCGGCCGCCTGCTGGCGCAGAACGAATTTCTGGACCTTTCCGGTGGAGGTCTTCGGCAGTTCCGAAAAGACGACCGTCTTGGGGCATTTGTAATGCGCCATGTTGTCCCGGCAGAACGTGATGAGCTCGTCTTCGGTGACCTTGGCACCCGAACGCAGTGTGACGAAGGCGCAGGGCGTCTCGCCCCACTTCTCGTCGGGCCTGGCCACAACGGCAGCCTCGGCGATGTCGGGATGACGGTAGAGCACACCCTCGACCTCGATCGTCGAGATGTTCTCACCGCCCGAAATGATGATGTCCTTGGAACGGTCCTTGATCTCGGCATAGCCGTTGGGATGCATGACAGCGAGATCGCCGGTGTGGAACCATCCTTCCTGGAAGGCTTTCTGCGTGGTCGTGGGGTTCTTCAAGTAGCCTTTCATCGTGATGTTCCCACGCATCATGATCTCGCCCATGGTTTCGCCGTCAGGTTTCACCGGCTCCATGGTCTCAGGGTCGGCGACCATCATGGCCTCCTGCACGGCATAGGTGACGCCCTGGCGCGCCTTGAGCGTCGCCTGTTCCTCCATGGGCAGATCGTTCCATTCGGGATTCCAGGCGCAGACCATGGCGGGGCCGTAGACTTCCGTCAGCCCGTACACATGGGTCACTTCGATTCCCCGCGCGGCCATGCGTTCCAGAACGGCGGCGGGCGGTGCGGATGCAGCCGTCAGCATCTCTACGGGATGATCGATGCGCGCCCAGTGTTCGTCGCTGCCACCCAGCATCATGTTCATCACAATGGGCGCGCCGCAGAGATGGGTCACGCCGTGATCGGCGATCGCCGAAAGGATTGTCTCGGCCGAGAGTGTGCGCAGGCAGACATGGGTTCCCGCCATCGCCGTGACGGTCCAAGGGAAACACCATCCGTTGCAGTGGAACATGGGGAGCGTCCACAGATAGACTGGAAAGTGCGGCATGGCCCAGGTCACCGTGTTGCCCAGGGCGTTCAAATAGACGCCGCGGTGATGGTAGACCACGCCCTTTGGGTCGCCGGTCGTGCCCGAGGTGTAGTTGAGCGAGATGGCATCCCATTCGTCGCCAGGAACCGTGATCGGGAATTCGGGGTCGCCCTCGGCCAGCAGCTCCCCATAATTCATGGTGCCGATCAGACGCCCGCCATCCGCCTGGGGATCGTCGATATCGACCAACAGGGGTTTCTCCTTGAGCATGCCGACCGCCTCCTCCATGACGTCGGCAAAGATGCGGTCCGTGATCACGATCCTGGCTTCGCTGTGCTCCAGCATGAAGGCGATGGCCTGCGCGTCCAGACGCGTGTTGAGCGAGTTCAGCACCCCGCCCGACATCGGCACGCCGAAACTGGCCTCCAGGAATTCCGGCACGTTGGGCGCCATGATCGCCACCGTCGCGCCACGTCCGATGCCGCACGATTGGAGGGCCGAAGCCAGCCGTCGGCAGCGCGCGCCGGTCTCGCCCCAGGTGCGATTGAGCTTGCCGTGCACGACCGCGAGCCTGTCTGGATAAACCGCCTGGGTACGCGCCAGGAAGCTCACGGGCGACAACGCCACGTGGTTGGCCTCGTTCCGGTCAAGGTCGGTGTCGTAGATCGTCTTGGCTGTCATGATGGATGGACCGTACGGTTTGGTTCCTGCATTCAAGGGTTAGTCGTATCATTCCCCGCTACGGCTTGTCTTGCCAGCAATGGAGCCATCGGATGCCCATCCCGGAGAGTGAATTAGCGGCACTACTGGACACGACCTGGCAGGCGATCACGGCCGGCAGGGATGTACGGACCGGCGTATCGGTCGAGCGTCCGCCCCTGGTTCCCTGCGAGCAGACGGAAGGCGAGAGCCTCTACGGTGATGCCTTCCCGGTTCTCGATCATCTCGATGCGGCCATCGGCCTTGCACGTACGACCGATCTCGCGCCCCTGGCCGAACGTTTCGTCGCCATCGCCGACCGTCTCGAATGGTCGCAGAACCCCAGCTACACGCGGGATAACTGCACCCGGGTCTTTCTGGACGGTTATGCCTATGCCGCGGCCGCCGGGCCGGACGGCCCCCTGGTCTGCGCCGCCCCGCGTGGCGGGTTCATGCTGATGGGCCCCGAAGTCACCTATCCCGGACATCACCATGCGCCAAGGGAAGTTTATCTCGTTCTGACGCCTGGCGCCCAATGGCGTCTGGACGACGGACATTGGTTCGATGTGAAACCAGGCGACCTGATCGTGCACGAACCCTGGACGATGCATGCCATGCGCACGCGCGGGAAACCCATGTTGGCGTTCGCGGCATGGCTGGAAGCCGGCGACCGCCGGGCCATCGATTGGGGTGCGTCGGAAGCCCGATAGACCGGCGGTACGGGAGAAAGCAACAGGACGGAACGCAAAAGAGGTTCGAGGATTAAACCATCAATGTTGTGTTTCCTTTATTTCCCCTGAGCTTTCCGTTCTTTCCTTTTTTCCTTTGAATCCATTGCCTTGGCAGGTAATTCCAATTCTTGTCTTTTTCTTTTCCTGCATGTAGCACAGTCTTTGCCTACACGGGAGCCTTCCCGGTGCCCCACCCGCGCTTGTGCCACCTGCCCGGCCCACCGCCCCAGCGCGCCCGTTCCAGATGGACGATGCAGTCGGCTTGTGCGGGAAACCGCTCGAAACTCTGTATGATGATCATGGCAATCCGTCCTTTCGAGGTTTGCATTTCATCTCATCCGGTGACAGGGCGAGCATGACTACGATTGGGCGAATCGTCACGATCCGAAACCAGGAAATTCCGAAATGATAAAGAGAATTGCAGTTTTGGCCTTGATTGCAGGGCTGGCAGGATGCGCAACATCATCCTTTGAAGTGGTGACACCTTTCGATGTCAACGAAGTCGCGTACATAAACGAGCGAGGATCAGCCACAGTGACCGGTCAGGCCTTCTTGCGTCAAAGGGGAGGTGGAGTCGTTACCTGCGCTGGAACCGAAGTCGTTCTCATTCCCGCAGGCAAATATGCGATTGAATGGGCATACAAGAGTTTTGGATCGACCGCAGGTGGCTATATGGATATCTTGACTTTGAAACAATTTCAAAACGCTGACCCCCGCTTCAAGAGTTATAGTCGAACCACAATTTGCGATGCCGAAGGGGATTTCGAGTTTCGCGGTGTCGCAAATGGTTCTTATTATGTTAAAAGTACAGTAAGTTGGTATGCGGGTAGATACGTATACGAAGGCGGCACAATCTTAAAGAGAATTTGGATTAGCGGTGGTCACAGTCAAAGAGTTTTGTTGAGCTACTAGCGCATGAATTCATGTCGACCTTCCACACGTGAGGGGCGTCCCATATCGACGAGCCGAACACAGCACCCGCATGGAACGAAAGTGCAAGGTGCTGTTGGGCGAAATCTTCCAGAAGGTTCGGCAGGACCTCTGAGCGTGCAAATATCACGGTTCCGCCCTCCGCGGCCAGCCCTGATCGAACGTCGTAGGCCTCGTCGAGCAACCCAGGTACGGAAGGCCGTGACGTCCGGCCGCTTGAGATGGCCTTCGGGCACCGCGATCGAATAGATGACCTGTGACTCGGTGTGGAGGTCTGTCGAGTGATGCGAAAGATGTTGTGACGGCGATGTGGGATTACGTGACCGGATGCGGGATTCAACGGGATGTTGAGACAATCGATGCGCCCCCACCCCCTTCGGGATCAGGGTCCGGCGGCGTCGTCGAGGGCGTCGATGACGATGCGGGAGATCGCCTCTGTGTCCTCGGTCGAGAGGCCGAGGAAGGGTCGGGCCGGGATGGTCCCGAAGGGGATGGGCGCGCCGTTTTTCGTGGCGCCGAAGTCACCGGCCTTTGCGCCGAACTGGTGAGTGGCGGCGTAGACGGCGGGTGAGCCGACGAGGACCTCATCGGCCGAGGCGCGGTAGGCGATGTTGCCGCGCAGGATGCCGCGCCAGGTGAGGATCTTGCCGCGGTTGCGTTTCTTGCGGCGCTTCCATCCCTCGCTGATGGGCGCCCAGGGGGTTCCGTCGGGCGCGGTCTGGGTGCGGAAACGATCGCGGGTGGTGTTGATCAGGTGCTCGCCGATGGAGGCCATGATGGGCCGGGTGTCGGTGGTGGCCTCGCTCAGGCGCTTGAGGGCCTTGCGCAGGGCCTCGTCGTCGAGGGTGACGTCAGTCTTCTGGGCCATGGCGTTCTCCCTGTGAGCGTGCGATCGGGAACCGGCGCGTGCACGGGTCCCGGATCAGAAGAGGGCGATGTATATCTCGTGGCCGTCGGTGGTTAGCCACCCGCCGTGGGGGCCGCGCTCTTCGGTGATGGTGTAGGCAGCGTCTGGCGGGAACGCGATCTCGGTGCCGTCCTCGGTGATGATACCGCCCGCCCAGAGCCCGTCGGGGCCATCGGGAGTCGTGATCATGGCGCCGCCGACCTCGGCGATGGTGGGGCCGCCATCGAAGACCGGCGGCAGGGTGACGGTGATGCCCTGGAAGTCCTTTCCCGGCCCGTGGACGCCCTGCCAGATGTAGCCCAGCAGCCAGATGAGGTCGCCCGGCCTGTGGGCCGGGTCCTCGAGCCAGACACGCTGGGTGTCCATCTCCAGCCATCCCGCCTCGGCCTTGATCTCCTCGGCGAGCCAGGACAGTTCGCTGTGGTCGCCCGAGACGGTCCCGGCATCGTCGTCCCAGACGATGGACCTGAGGTCTCGCCCGGCGCTCCGGTCGGGCAGCATGATGGTATGGCGGGCCATGGCGGTCTCCTTACAATGGGTCGTAATACATCAGGACGCCCAGGACCAGCTCGAGCATCTCCGGATCGTCGCGCGCCAGGGCGGCACCGTCGAGATCGCCATGTGGCAGGCCAACAGGGATTTTTTCGCCCGCCGGGTCGTCGCGGCGGCGGCGACCCGGTTCCGCTCGCCGTCGTCCTCGACGCCCTTGTGCGGGCCGGACACGGGCGAGGCCACGCCGACCTCGCCGGGCGCCTGACATGGCGCCAGATCGAGATGTTCTGGCGTATCGACTGCGAACGCCGGGCGGCCTGGGCCAACCCGATCGGGTCTCAGTAGATCAGGTTGATGAACAGGACGAACAGCGCCAGGAGAATGGCGAAAACGGCAGGAACGCCGAGCCCGAATATGGGGATAAAGAGCAAGGCATCCCGCAGTTCCTTGCCGGGGTGCTTTTCGTAGGGGTGCTCTCCATTGGGGTAGAGTTCCCTGTCGGGGTGATTTTCGTAGGGGTTCCAGTAAGTCATGAGGCAATCTAGCACATAGGGATCGGTTATGCCAGGAGGCGGTGACAACCTGGAACTGGCGCTGCGCATCCGCGCCGATATCGGTCAGGCGGCCAAGGCGCTGCAGAACGTCGAACGGGACCTCGCCGGCCTCGGTGCGGCCGGGCGCAAGGCCGAGGCCGGCACGACCCGCGCGGCGCGCGGCGCGCGGCGTCTGAGCGGCGCCACGGGCCGCCTGGGCGGCAAGCTGCGCGACGTGCGGGGACAGATCAATATCTTCGGCTTTTCGGCCGCTTCCGCGTTCGGATCGCTCGGGGCCGGCATCGTCAGCCGCGCCGCGAACGCCATCGTGAACTTGGGCGCGAGCGTGGTCCGCGCCGGCACCGAGATGGAGGCGATGGATCAGCGGTTCCGGGCGGCGACCGGCAGCGCGGCCGCGGCGGCGGCGGAACTGGAGTTCGTGCGCGCCGAAATCGAACGCCTCGGGCTCGACGCGCTGGGAGCCGAGAGCGGCTATTCCGGCCTGCTGGCCGCCATGCAGGGTACGGCCCTGGAGGGCCAGGCGACGCGCGATATCTTTACCGCGGTGGCTGAGGCCGCGCGGGTGATGGGGCTGTCGGCCGCCGAGACCGGCGGGGTGCTGACCGCCCTGGAGCAGATCGCCAGCAAGGGTACCGTGTCGGCCGAGGAACTGCGCGGCCAGCTCGGCGAGCGGCTGCCCGGCGCCTTTCGGATCGCCGCACGCGCCATGGGCGTGACGACCGGGGAACTGGACGGGATGCTGTCGGCCGGCGAACTCCTGGCCGATCGGGTCTCAGTAGATCAGGTTGATGAACAGGACGAACAGCGCCAGGAGAATGGCGAAAACGGCAGGAACGCCGAGCCCGAATATGGGGATAAAGAGCAGGGCATCCCGCAGGGCCGTGTCGGGTTTCTCTTCGTAGGGGAAGAGTTCCCTTTCGGGGTGATTTTCGTAGTGATTCGGACGGTAAGTCATGAGGCAATCTAGCACATAGGGATCGGTTATCGTAGGGATCGGTTATCGGGTTTCGGCGAGGTCCTCGTTCAGGAGGTCGGTGACCAGCATGGCGCCGGGATTGTGGGTGATGCAGAGATCGGGGGCGGCCCGTTCGATTGCGACCTGGGGCGTCACGCCGCAGGCCCAGAATACCGGCAGTTCGCCGTCGTTGAGCGGGACGGCGTCGCCGTAATCGGGCCGGGCCAGATTGTCGATGCCAATCGTCCGGGGAGCTCCGATGTGAACGGGTTCGCCGTGAACCCTGGGATACCGGCTCGTGATCGCCCGGGCCCGTTGGGCGTCGTCAGGGGCAAACGGCCGCATGGAAACCACCATCGGACCGCTGAACGATCCCGACGGCTCCGTTTCGATCGACGAACGATACATGGGGACGGCGCAGTCGCATTCGACGTGGCGCAGGGCAAGGCCCTCTTTCTCCAGCGCTTCCTCGAACGAATAGGAACAGCCGAGCACGAAGGTCACGAGATCGCCACGCCAAAGCGACGTTATGTCATCGGTTTCGCCCGTCAGTTTGCCGTCGAGGAAGACGCGATAACGCGGCACGTCGGTGCGGATGTCGATGTCGTCCCCGAGATCCGGCAGCGTCACCTCGCCCGGTTCGCTCATGGCCAGCAACGGGCATGGCCCGGGATTGCGTTCGCAGTAGACACGGAAATCGTGCGCAAGCCTGGCCGGCAGGATCGCCACATTGCCCTGCACGAATCCAGGCGTCTGGCCGGCGGTGTGGCCGCCGAACCGTCCGGACCGCGCGGCGATACGGAGAGCGCGCGGCGTATCGAAGCCGCCACTCATCCGCCCCGGACCGTGTGGCGGGCGCGCAGGCCGGGATCATGGAGCGACACGGCCCGGCAGAGCGTATCGAAGCCAGGGTCTTCGGCCGGCCTCCCCTCTTCGACCGCGTCCCGGTACATGCGCTGCGCCGGATAACCCGGGCCGGGCCGGTGGCAAGGCGGGTGGCAAGACGGATAGTGGCGAAAGCGCATGGCGGGATCCCCGAAGAACGGCGGATTGTCGCGTCAACGAAGTCCCCGGGCAACCCCGTCGGACCGGCAGGGTCTTGCGATGGCCCGGCAGGCGGCGGACCCCGAATGGCGCTGCCTGACGATCCCCGTTCACGAGGACGCGGACGGGGTGGCGGGGACCGGCGCCGATCCGTTTCTTTGCAGAGCTACGAAACAGCCGTATTGCCGTATGGTTCCGTTCTCGCCTATGCTGCCTGTCATCGAAGCAAACAGGTTTCGTTCTCGAGGGAGGGGACTAAAGTGACTCAGGACAATGGGACAATGAAGGTATCGGAGTTCAAGGAGCGTCTCGCCAACATGGAGATCAGCCGCCGCGAGGCCACTGCGGTGCTGGCCTCGGTTGGTGTCGGCACGATGACCATGACCTATGGGCCAGGCATGGCCCGCGCGGCGGTATTTCCGATCGACGACTCACTGAGCGTCTTCGAATGGGGCGGCTACGAAGTGCCGGAGTTCTATACGTCCTATGTCGACAAGCATCAGATGGCGCCCTCCTTCACGCTGTTCGGCGAGGAAGAGGAAGCACTGCAGAAACTGCGGGGGGGGTTCACGGCCGATGTTGCCCATCCCTGCACCTACAGCACGCGCCGCTGGCGCGATGCCGGTGTGCTGCAGCCGATCGACACGTCGAGGCTGCCGAACTACGCCGATGTCTTCCCGAGCCTCAAGACTCTGCCCGGCAGCCAGGACGAGACCGGACTGGACTGGTTCGTTCCGTCTGACTGGGGCAATTCGTCCGTGCTGTTCCGCCCCGACCTCGCGCCGGAGTATGTCGACACCGAGACGGAAAAGAACGAGAGTTGGGCCATTCTGTTTGACGAGAAATATGCGGGTCGTCTCGGCATCTTCGATTCCGTCGATGGCGTGATGGCCGTCGTCGGTTCGGTGATCGGCGCCAAGAACGTCTTCGACATGACCGATGCCGAGCTTGAGGAAGCCACCGAACTGCTGCGCAAGCAACGCGAAATCCTGCGCTTCTACTGGACCGACAACAGCAGCGTCGAACAGGCGTTGGCATCGGGTGAACTCGTGGCGTCCTATGCCTGGAACAGCGCCGTGGTCGAGCTGAAGAACCAGGGCGTCAACATCAAGTACATGAACCCGAAAGAGGGCATCTGGACTTGGGTGTGCGGTCTCGTGCTGCTGGATGGCGGCCCGGGCGACCAGGACAGGGCCTACGAGTTCATCGACGCCTGGATCGCGCCCGAGTCCGGCAAGAACCTGATCGAAACGCTCGGTTACGGCAGTTCGAATGCGAAGGCCTTCGAGTTGGTTGACGCCTCGGTCCTCGAAGACCTCGGCATATCCGATCCCGACACGATGATGGCGAACAGCCGTTTCTTCGGCGAGATCGCGCCCGATGTGCGCGAGAAGTACATCAACCTGTTCGACGAGATCAAAGCCGGCTTCTGAGCCGCCCTTCACGCGAACCCCGGAACGGGCCGGTGCTTTTTTGCGCCGGCCCATCTCCGTTGCGCGACCCCAACGCCGGCCTGTCCTTCGCGCAGGACGCCCCTCCCCGAACCTCTGGCGGACATGACGCGGCTGGCCGGGGCCGCCGCCTTTCTGGCAAGCGATGCCGCGAGTTACTTCGTCGGCGAAACGATCGTGACAAGTGGCGGCCTCGCCTTTTGCGACTGGAGTCCGAAGGCCTGACGGCACGGCGCGCTTCATCCAACGAGCCGTTCATCCACCAGGTCTGCCTCGCCGATTTCAATCGTGGCATCGGTACCGAAGAGCCATCCGGCTACATGTTCCGCGGCGATATCGACTTGCCCGGACTTTCTCAGTGCGCATTCCCAGACCGTCGCGACGCGCCGTCCTCCCTTCATGAGCTCGGCCTGTGCTCTCCTGTCCCTGGCGACGTTCATTTCGAACTTGGACTTCCAGAACTCCGCCCGTGTGCGTGGCGTGGTGGCAAATCGGCATCCATCGTGTCGATGCCAGAAGCAGCCGTGGACGAAGATCGCCGCGCTGAACTTCGGAAGCAGGAGATCCGGTTTCCCGGCATATCCCTTCACATGCAGTCTGTAACGAAAGCCTCGAGCGTGAAGAGCCCGGCGCAGGGCCATCTCTGGCTTCGTGTCCCTTTGGCCGACTGACCTCATGATGAATGAGCGCCGCTCAGAGACCGCGCCGTCGCCGGAACTCTTTGCCCGCTTGTGACCGGCTTTGGAATCCCTAGACTTGCCAACCATGGCGACCACGATTTCACATCCAGTGCCGGACTACGACCCTCAGTCTGAACTGAAGGTCTATTCGGCGCTGAAGTCCCTCGATGACGGTTGGCACATATTGCATTCCATCGCGTGGCTGGGCGCCCGTGGCAGCCGGATTTCAGACGGAGAGGCAGACTTCGTCTTGCTGCACGAGGACCATGGTGTCATCGTCGTCGAAGTGAAGGGAGGCGGTGTCGATCTCGTCAACGGACGATGGATTTCAGAAGACCGGCATGGCCACGTATACCAGATCAAGAACCCGTTCGAGCAGGCGACCGCTTCGAAGTCCAACTTGCACAAATGGCTGAAGGAGCGCGTCGGCCTTTCCGTACCCACATGCCACGCCGTGGCTTTCCCGGACATCAAACACACTCTGGAACTCGGACCGGCCTGTCCTGCCGAAATCGTCTGGGATCGCCAGGACATTCCTTCGCTTGCCCAGGCTCTTTCGCGCACCCTTGCACACTGGCGACAAAGCGCCAGCCTGTCTTCTGCAGATGTCCGGAACGTCATTGACGCCTTGGCTCCCACGGTCTCGGTCAGAAGGACGCTTGCGGATGCAGCACATGACGCCGACGCCGGGTTGCTGCAGCTCACGAACGATCAGATCCGTGCCTTTGCCATGATTCGAAGGACGCCGCGGGCCGTGGTCTTCGGTGGCGCCGGTACCGGCAAGACGGTTCTCGCCCGGGAAAAGGCTCGGCAGCTCACGGATGAAGGTAACGAAGTCCTCCTCACGTGCTTCAACGAACTCCTCGCACGCCGGTTGTCAGCCGACAACTCATTGAAAGACATACACGTCGCCACGTTCCACGCCCTTTGCATGTCTTCTGCAAGGTCGGCCGAACTGCACATCCCTGGATCGCCGGACAACGAATGGTGGATCTCAGATGCTCCACTTCTCTTGATGGAGGCCGCCGAAAGGACGGGATTGGCTTTCGATGCCATTGTCGTCGATGAGGGGCAAGACTTTGCAGGGGCTTGGTTCGAGGCACTGGAAGCCATTTGTGCCTCCGGAAGCGCTGCTCCCTTTTACATTTTCGCAGACGAGAACCAGAAGCTCTGGGATCGGGACTGGGTTCCTGACGCGCAACGGCTAAGGCTCGATCTCACGACGAATTGCCGAAACTCTCGCCCCATTTCAACGCGTGTCGCCGCGATCTCGGGTTCGGAGCTGGATGATCTCGGAGTGGACGGCCCTCCAGCAAAGTGGACGGACCTGGTGGCCCGTCGAGACGCGCCGCGGGTTGTCCAGCGCACCGTCGAAAAACTTCTGGGCCAGGGGTTTGCGCGTGAAGACGTTGTCGTACTTTGCGAGAGCCCGTGGTTGGTACGGCGCCTTCGGGAGATGGCGGTTGCCGACACCGGATTCTGTGAGCTGGGTCGCGCGGGCATAGCGACGGAAACGATAGGACGATTCAAGGGCCTCGAGGCACTTGCCGTTGTCGTCGTCTTGGACGCCGAGAAACCCGGTCCTCCAGACCGAAATGCCTACGTGGGGTTCAGCCGAGCACGCAGTCTGCTGAATGTAGTGGCTTTTCCCGGCCGAAAGGCGTTGGTTGGATGGAATTGAAAGCCACTAGTTGAGCGGCATCCTCAAGTAGCCATTGGTGCCGAAGAGAGATTTCCGATCGAGATGCATGTTGAATGATCGACAAGACGGCTCTCCGAGATGCAGGCATACGACGCAGGCAGCGCCGTTTTTCGCTTCCCAGCATCCAGGGTCCAATGCGCATCGCGACTCGTCTCGAACTACCCGTTCCAAAACTGTGTGCAGTTCATGTTCGAACATCGCCTGCAGCCCGCCAAGCACGAAATCGCCTCGTGGTACTGCATACGTCACGCAGGTCAGCGCCATCGGAAACAACAACTCCGAAATGGATTCACGGTCGATGCCAGCATGGTAAGACGTCTGGCGCACCATTCGATGCGAGAAGCTATGCACGAGCGTGGTGATGTCGTGCAGCACGCTCGAACTCTCGGGATCGTTCCCGATTGCCTCGAGGATTGCCCGATAGGCGTTCCGCGGAGTGTCCATGATCTGGATTTGGTGTCCGAGGCCTCCTAGCCATCGCGAAACCGCGATGGGATCGAGGCGTGTCACCAAGGCCTCGGTCATGGCGCAATCACCGTAGACAATCACACTGCCGTTTCGTTCGGTGAAGGCTCTCAACCTGGATTCGCCTGGCTCATGGTCACCGCGTGTGTAGCCGAACCGACCGTTGAGGATCGGAAACCGCTCCACCAGATCGATCCTTTGGATGCGAGCCTCCTCAAGTGCCTGCGAATACTGGTTTTCGTACAGTGCCAAGCGTTTTCCAGTTGCGGTCGAGATCAATCCATCGATGGTCTTGCGAGACTCGGACATGGCCAGCGCGATCGCAGCCGCATCGTGTTCCGCCAAGTCCATGACAGCGGGAGACATGTCCAGAGCTTCAGGTGCATCGTCAGCGACGCCAGCTGCCGTAAGCGCGGCCTGGACTTGCTCTTCGGTCAGGCCCTGCTCAGCCAACGTCCGACGAAGTGCCGTCGACTTCGCGCCTGCAACGCCATCTACCCAAGGCGAGTTCATACCCTCGGCCACCCAAGCCAAGGCCGCTGGCCCACCTCCAGCGACGTGTAACCGGCGTCCCTGTGCGCGCGACGGGGAGTTCACGATTACAACGCTTCGCGGCACGTATACCGATGCGCTGCGATGAACCGTGAATTCCATGCGTTGACCATTGCGACCTGATTGACCACAAGTGCACTTCGTATGAAGGAAATTGGCTTGCAAACTCTGGTTACACACCGGACACGACAATTCGATCTCGCGGAGGCTGGTCGTTCCAGGCAACCGCATTTTCACCTCGTCATGGACTGGGCAACGTGAATAGCTCGGATCACGGATATCCCCACAAGCGTCGTGGAAAAGGACAAAAGGCAACTGACCATGTGGTCCCTTCGATCCGCATTTGCACGGCACGCGGGGACCATCCAACAATCTTGCGCAACTCTTACATCGCCAAGTTCCCGGAAATGGGTCGAGCCGGATACCCAACTCTCGATCCAACGACCTAACTTGAACGTCGGCGCCGACTCTCAAGTTGGCGACTAGCTTTCCATCGCGTCCAGTCGCTTCCCATGGTCCCGCCAAGCGGATCAACTCGGCGGACAGTGCTTCGGAGTCGACTTCGTGAACCGGCTTGTATTTCCAGCTTCGAACCTTCCAGATGCCGCCCTTCACGTCGACGGTTTGCTGAGGCAGGTGGCCGTTGAGAATTTGAGACGCGCTTCTTGTTTCCTTCATCTCGGATCCTCCCCCCGGATATCCACCTGCTCCTCGACATCGCGGAGAGAGAACATCGGGCCCCCATGAGGGCCTAGCGAGTTTGACCACTCATTGGCGTTGGCGGGGTCACCGAGGTTTGCCGCGAAACGCTCATACCACCAACGAACATCCTCAGAGAGTTCGGATGTCATCTCGTCGCTGTAGCCGAGCATGGCGCAAATGGCCTCGACTTCGTCATCGCAAAAATCGGGATGAGCATCCAGGTACTTGCGGAGCACTCGAGCTATGGCGACGCTTTTCCCGGCGTCCGGTTCATGCAGTAACAGAATGCGTGCGAATGCGAGGCCTGGCAGCGTTCGCTCGAGTACACGTCGGCTGCGTCCAGTTATCGGAATCGGCTCGACGAAGCGATCGCCCTGAGAGACATATTGGGGAAAAGCCTTGAAGACACTGGCATCGCGCTCTCGAGCAATCCGATGAACGACGAACGCCAATGAAGGCCATTGCCGCCCGACACGCGCTGTGGCTTGGATGAACTCGCCCGTCTTGAGCGGAAGGCCGAGCATCACCATGACATTGAGGCGATCGATGTCGACCCCGTGCGACATCATTGAGGACGCGGCGACTACATGGAGCCTCTTGGCGAAGTTCGGATCCGGCCTCTCGAGCTGTTCGAGGACATCTGAAACCTCCGAGAAAGGAGTGCGGCCAGTCATAGAGGTCACGTTTGGGGCTGGAGCAGGTATCTCATCCCACTGGGTCTCAGACGAACGAACGACCGCATCGAGATCCCTTAGCGTGTTACCGTAGACGACGTTCGTTCCGTAAAGGCCGGCTAGAAAGTCTGCGAGCGTCGGGTCGACATTGATTTCGCCAGCGACCCGAACGGGGTCATCCAGAAGCTCACGAACGGCCGATTGCAGCGAGATCATCATCCGGTCCACGGCAAACTCCACCGTCTGTCCGCGAGGTGACACGGCCAAGAAGGTGTGCATCCGCTTCTGCGTTTTTCGAGACCAGAAACCCTCCCCGATCTCCGGCTCTGGATGGGGAAAGACGCGGGCTGACTTCCCGTACAAGACCTCGCTCTGCCGCTCGTATCCGCTAAGCGTTGCCGACGATGCCAGTACTTTGGCGCGGGTTCCCGACAACTCGTGCTGCAGGTGATCATAGAGAGCTTCGTAATGCGCATCGACAGCGCCAAGACTGTCGCGAAGCAGGTGCAATTCGTCCTGCAACCGGAACGAAACGCCGTATAGATCATCCTTCATGGGCAGTGACTGTGGCGAACCCTTGCAGTCAGGAACCAGACAACCGTTTGGTCGGTTGGACCTGCTTGCATAGGTGTGCCCGTGTTCGGGTTCAGGGCAATAACCCATCGGCGGCCCCACAATGCCGCGCATGTTGGCCTGCATCGAGATGCCTGCTGCTTTGTCGAGAGTGCCGACGACGACGGTTGGCAGGTAACGCCACACCTCGAAGTCGACGACCCAAACAGGAAGCGGCCGCGACGTGTCCCACTCACATTCTTCATTTGCACAGCGATGCTCGAGCCGCCAATATCGACGATTGAAGCGCATCTCAATGCTGTCCTTTCGGCAAAAGGGACAGACCTTCAGCATTTGAAGGCGCTTGGGCATGGAGTCATCCTCATAGTCCCATTGACCGCGCCGATCACGGTTGCGTTCTTTCTTGATTTCGTTCGGAGTGGCCCCACTGCCGACCAGAAACCCCAGGCCAAACGGATCACCGCCTATGCCCTCGCTACGGCGGACGATTTCCGCTGCGGCGAGGGCATTTGCAAAGCGCTGCGTCTGCTGCAGGGAAAGCAGCCTAAGGGGAAACCTTGACCAAGCGGTGACTCCGGTCGTCTTTCCGCGAAACCGATCTAGAAACGCCGCGGTAAGGATGAGACCAAGATAAGTCTCCGTCTTGCCGCCTCCGGTTGTGAACCAAACGATGTCGACTACATCCGAACTTTCGTTCCTGGAACCATCCAAATTCGCGTATAGAAAACCAATCTGAAACGGCCGCCAGGAAGTGTACCTGTACCCACCCATGCCGTCGCGGGCGGAGATTAACATCGCTCGGTTCATCAGCTGAAATGCTCGCCGCAGTTCAGCGTCATCCTGCAATCGCCTTATACCGGACTCGATGCGTCGAACTTCGTTTTCAAACTCTCCTCTTTCCCTTTGTGCCTCGTCCTCCATCTCGGCAGACCAATCCGAGTGCCGCGCACGGATCTTGGCCATGTCCCAGGCTTCCGATCCCCAGGCCTCGAGTGCTTCAACGAGGTCGATACCCGGGCCAATCGGGTCGTTGGCGAGGCGGTCGAATGAGAAGAAATCTTCTCCCTGACCCTGCGCGTTCCAGAACTGTGGTCTTTGCTTGCTGTGGCGTGGTAGGTCGACAGTCCGGAAAATGTCGTCGCCGAATGCGATTCCACAATTGATGCCCCACGCCGGCACCCTACGATCGTATCGAAAACTGTCCGGCAGTGACTCCAGCACGAACGACGTCACGGGCAATTGGGAAACGGCAAGCTCGCACTCAAAAAGCCTGGCTCGCGCAAATCTGTCCTTTTGCTCTTGATTCGGCTGCGAGCAATTCACGATCGTTATCGAAATCTCAGGTGATCCGTTTCTATTCTCGGACACCTCGATTTCAAAGGATGCTGCCAGACCGGAGTTCGAGACATGCGCTTCTATCTCTCTTTGAATCGGATCCTGAATTCGAACTTTCTGATCCAATTCAAGTTCGACCTCCGCATGCCATGCCGCCGAAATCTTCTTGGACTTGTTCCACTTGTCCGATTGCCGTTCCCAGATCACGAACTCACAGCGGAGCTGCATCGACACCGTGTCTCCGAAATTGGCAGCGGGTGCCAACCGCATGCCAACCGCACAAGGCTCCAGTCTCTCTGCTCGCTCCCCCAACTTCGACTCGGCAATTTCAACCTCAGGCGCCAGGCGCCCCAGCCAGAAGAGCCCGCAAGGGTCGGCGGGAAGCTCGTGCCGTCTTGCGCCCGTGGCGTCGTCAACCACGCGATCTGCAAGCCAGTCCACGAAACGCTCGGCAGCGAGATATCGGTCTTTGATGGGGCCGTTGGACAGGGTCAATCTCCTCCGAAGGTCTTGTGAAGTCCAATGCTGCGGGCGCGGCGCCTAAGTACTTCTAATGCCTTGCTTTCCATTTGTCTTATGCGCTCTCTCGTCAAGCCGTAATCTTCCCCGATTTGCTCCAGCGTTTCGGCTGGCCTGTCGATTCCGAACCGTCGGCGAACGACATCCGTCAGGCGAGCGTTGCCCAAATCGTCGACTAGGCCATCAATCACTTCGGCAAGATCGTTGGCGATTGCGATTTCCTCCGGTGTCGGAGAGGCGTCGCGGAGCGATTCGCCACGGGTCGTGGAGCCATCCTCTCCCACTGGCTCGTCATACGAAATGACCTTCTGCTCAGAGAGCTGAGCGATACGTCCGGTGAACGCCTCGTCCCATCCGAGCGCTTCGGCGATTTTGGGAACGTCAGCGGCGCGGTATTCGAAGGAGAGGCCGAGCGACCTCTTCGTCCGTCGAAACTTAGAGATTCGGGATCGCATGTAGACCGGTAGGCGTATCGTCGACACCTCGTCGTCGATCCCGCGGAAAATCGCTTGTCGTATCCACCAGACTGCGTAGGTCGAGAAGCGAGTTCCCCAATCGGGGTCGAATTTCTCACAGGCGCGAATCAATCCGATCAGCCCGAACTGAACAAGATCCTCCGGATCCATGCAATACCGAAACCGCCGATCGAAGGCCATTTTCGCGACGAGACGGATATTGGAAGTGACGAGCTTGATCTTTGCCTGTTCGGCTCGTTTTAGGACCCTTTGCGCTACCGGCGACGGCAATTCCAACTCTGTTTGTGGAAGTCGCAACGAGTCTTGTATCCTGTAGCCCAGTTCGCGCTCCTCGGCCCCGGAGAGAAGTGGGTACTTCCGCGCCAAGCCCATCAGCTGACCGAGTGCCGTGCCTGTCTTCGGAGATGGTATTCCTTCGAATGTGGCTTCAGTGACTTCGGTATCGTCGACAATCGTTACGCCGTCAGCGACCAGAGCCCGTTCGATTGCAATCGCCTCATCTGGACCGATGCGCCGTCTCAGATACGTCGCATCGATCTCGCTTCGCTGGAGCGCACCATTTTGGCGATAGGCATCGTCGCCGAGGTCCTCGAGCGTACGCTCCACCAGTCTGTTGCGTTTTTCATCAAGCTCGTTCGACAAGGTTCCGTTCGCGGATGTGCTGCACTATGGATTTACCAATGACACGGCCAAGCAGCGGCGGAACCGCATTTCCAATCATGCGTCCAACCGATTTCATATGAACCGGAGTTCCCGGCTTCACAAACGAATAGGAAGCGGGAAAGGTCTGCAGGATGGCTGCTTCACGCAAGCTGATTGCCCGATGCTGTTCTGGATGACCGAAGCGGCCGTTTCCGAACCCGAAGCATTGCCCTGTCATCGTCGGCGCCGGCTTGTCCCATTGCATTCGTCCATAAACGGCCGAATACGTCTTCCCTGTGCTTCTGGTGTGACAGGCAACGCGAAGCTCATCTGGCCAATCTCTCCACGTTCCACCCGGTTTCGAGGCCAGCATGCGTTGCATGTTCACTTCCGAAAGCCAACTTGTTCGGTGAAGAGGATCCTCCGGGTCAACATCGCCTGCGCCGAGTGGAGGCATGTCGGAGATCGCCTCGCGGACATCCTTCCAGTCCTTCTCGGATGGATGAGTGGGAGGCAGAATGTTGATCGCCCCATGGCGCGACGCCAACAATACCAACCGTCGTCGCTGTTGCGGCGCGCCGTATTCGCGACAATCGACGATCCCGTGGCTAACTCGAAAACCCGCGTCTTCGAGCGCGCCGACACACGCAAGGAACCGTTCGGTCTCTGCCAGCGGCGTCACGTTCTCCATCGACACGATGTCTGGTTGTGAAGCCCGCGCAAGTTCGACGAAACGATCAAGCAGAGCCCAGCTGTCTCGATGATTGCCTCTGGTTCCTCGGGTGTAGGTCGAGAATGGTTGGCAGGGTGTGCATCCCGCCAACAGCTTTACTTTGGCGTCGCCGAATGCGCGCTTGATCTCGTTGGCGGTATAGCTGAGAACACACTTGTAGACGAACCGGACGTCATTGTTGAATTCGTAGGCATGCCTGCAGGTTTGGTCCAGATCGACACCCTCGACGACCTCGATGCCCGCTTGTCGTAAACCACAGGTCAAACCGCCAGCGCCACAGAACAAGTCGACTGCTCGAAGAGCCTCGCATGTCGTGTCGCCGGGAGACGGCGTCCCCTCAGGCCGGCCGCCGGGGTCGAAATCCGGCTGAGTGGGCGCGGGCGCCTCTCGAGAAGATGTAGTGTCCAACGTAGATTCCATCAATTCCCGATAGATTCTGGAAAGAGGTTCGAGAGTTTTGCCCAAAGCGGAGCGGGTTTTCTCGGAGGTATTTTAGCAGAAGCCCGAGCCTGCTGGAAGCTCGGTGGTTGAAGCGCCACTCGGTCTCCTCGAGGTGCAGGTGGAAGGTATGTATGGGCAGCCCTCGAACTTGGCCAGACGCACCTTGCGCGTTGCCCCGGAACCCTTCAATGCCATTGATGTGGACCGGCCTCTGGCGAGCGCATCCTTGGAGTGATCGACGCGATAGTGACCGTAGCCCAGATCGACGAGGCCGTTGTAGCCGCGCCAGCCATCGGAGTTGACGACGGTGCCGGGATCGACCCGACCCCGGAATCCCTTGCAGTGTTTTCTTTGAGCAGTCTGCCACGATCTCGGTGTAGACTTGTCCGTCCCGCTCGAAGATATGCCGTAGACGACGGTCTTGCCGTAGGCACCTCGTCCCCGTGTGCCCTTGGCGCATCGGCACCAAAGAAGCTTTCATCGACCTCGACGACACCGAAGAAGGGGCGCTGCGCTTCACAGGCGTCTGAAGATCCGCTCCCACAGACCGCGATAAACCCGATTCACGGTGTTACGGTCCACACGGCTACGCCGCCACGCCGCCGCCGAGTGTCTCTGGCGCATCGACGGCACCCACGTCGCACGCGACGACCCAGAGATGCTCGATCTTGTACTGGGCGTGCTCTTTCACCACATACCCTGACATGGCCACGCACACCATCATGCTGCCCGACTGGCGCTACGGACGCGCCCGGCGCACCATCCTCTGGGACGACGAGGCCGGGACGTTCTCCGGCGATCACGGCGATGTGCCATGGCTCAACGAGCAGGTCGCCGGGCGCGACCCGGGATGGCTCGTCAAGGAGGGCCTCCGCATCTGGCTCGAGGACCCGGCCCACAGGCCGGGCGACCTCATCTGGCTGCTGGGCTACATCTGGGCCGGCGTCCACAGGCCGGGTGAGGTCTACCAGGGCATTACCGTCACCCTGCCGCCCGTCTTCGACGGCGGCGAGACGGAGTCCGAGAGCACGTGGCCCATGGTCACCTTCCCCGACGGCGACAAGGAGCCATGCCCCGCGTTCCTGATCGACGAGGACGGTGAGAGGATCGGTGATCCGCCTCCCAACGCGGAATACACCGTCACCGACGAGCCTGCTCCGGCGGGCGCCAGGCGCACCACCGACGGCCAGATCATCGCGTTCTGCCTGGCCTGACGTCCCGGCCCGGCCGCGCCGTTCCGCGCTTCCCCCGAACGTCTCCCGATTTATCGTCGTTTCACACCCCGTGAACGGGTGTTTCCGGGGGCGTTCCGCGCCCCTGAAACGGGCCGCGATATTTCCGGTCGACGACTGCGCCTGGAAGTTCAACGAGCGCGGAAACCCGGGGGGTTTCGACAAGGCAACGGGTGATCGCGCCTTCACCCGGCAGCCGCACGGCAGCCAGTTCACGGTGGTCCGCCCGGTACCGGGCTCGGCGCGGGCATTCTCTGTCGACCGGACCGCGCCCTTGGTCGAACAGCGGCACGTCCCGCGTCCCGCGCTCGACGATCCGGGCTGGATCCCACTCGACCGGTCAAATACGTAATTCGTAATTCTCCAAAAAGGGCCGTTTCGTGCGATTGCTGCCGGCCATGACTATCCGCGATCTAACGAAGGGCCGCGATCTAACTAATGAAGGGGTACACTGAGTTCAAACGTCAGGCCCCAGCTTTCGAAATCGGACTGCCCGATCCCGTCATGGGTCGCTCCGAACGAGAGCCGCGTTCCATCGTCGGTCGTCATGCCGACACCGCTCTTGAGGCGCGCGCGCCACCCCCCGACTTCGCCGTTCGTATCGGACAGCGTCACGCCCGTCGTATCGTCGGTATTGTATATGGCGTCGGCCGTCAGGTAGAACGAATAGTTCCGTCCTTCCGGACCTGTGAACTCTCTGGTGAATGTGGGGCCGGCCTTGAACTGGCCAAGCCGTACGGTCTGGCTGGGGATGGTCGCCCCGACGCTGTCGACGTAACCCTTCTGTGTTTCCTCCAGATAAGACAGGCTCGTATGCGGCCGGATCGTCCAGTTGTCGTACTGAACCTCGCCGGTCAAGCTCGCCATGGCAAGCCAGCGCCCGGTCTGGAAGCTGTCGGTATAGGTTTTGAACGGGCTGATCTCGTTATACGACCTGCCAATTGCAAAACGACCGTCGAAATACAGGTTCGGGGTCAGCCGCGCCGTCGTATAGGGCCCGAACATGTAACCGGAGCCACTGACCTTGCCGGTACTGGTCGATTCTTCCATCCTGTCGAAGGACCCGAGCGCACCGACCAGGACATCCGGCGTCAGCAGGTAATCCACCCCGGCATAGGCGATGGTAAAGTCACCACGCCTATCCGCACTGTCACCGAAATCTCTGTATTGCGCTTCGAACCAGGCATCGAAGCGGTTGTTTTCGACGTAAGTGACTTCACCTTCCGCTCCAAGGGTCAGTAGTTCGGCGCTCGCAGCCGCATGGCTCACCTGCGGCAAGCTGGTCGAGAACGCGTAATCGCCGTCGCCGCCTTTCACTGTGAACGGCAGGAGCGCCTGGATGTCCCAATTTGAGAACTGCACCGAGCGGGTCTGGTCCAGACCGCGTTTCAGGCGACCGAACCGGCGGCCTGGATTGGGTTCACTCGACAGGATCAGGTCCGCCCGGCGGGTCAGGAAGCTGTTGATCGTCTCTACCGTGCGCTGAACCGAGGATTGTGCCGTGAGCGTACAGGTGACGTCTTCGGAGGCATCGAGCGTCACGGACACCGTCGCCGCAGAAACATCGGCGGTGCTGTCCGTGTCATCGCAGGCGATGGCCGTCAGCGCGACGCCCGTGGGCGCCGCCACCGCTACCGAATGGCTGCCCGTTGCGACCGGGAGCACGCCTGTGGACCCGGTCCCTCCATTGACTTCAAGAGAGGTGGTCAAAGCCGGTTCGGCAGACGAGAATCTGAAGATGCCGTCGGTGTCCGACGCCACGTTGAAGGTGACCTGTCCCCGCCCCGGCGCACCGGCCTGCGCGACCGTCAGCGGCGCACCGGCCTGCGTGACCGTCAGCGTCGCCTCGGCGGGCGCGCTGGCGCCCAGCGACGAGGTCACGCTCTGCGTGGCGTTGGGATAGCTTCCCGCGACCGCGGAGGTCACGTCGACGGCGACCGTGCAGCTCGCACCCGCGTCCAGCGCACCGCCGGTGAAGGTGAAGGTGTTGCCGCCCGCCTGCGCCATCAGCGTGCCACCGGTGATGGTGAAGGTGTTGCCGCCGCCCTGCGCCGTCAGCGTGCCACCGCTGCAGGTCGTCTGCGCATTGGGGGGATCGGCCAGCACGACACCGGCGGGCAGCGTGTCCGACAGCGAAACCGACCTCGCCTCGACCGCCGCGCCGTTGTCAAGGCCATAGCTCAGACGCGAGACCCCGCCCTGATCGACCGTGGCAGGCGAGAACGCCAGCGAGACCGACAGCGGCGCATCGTTCACCGTCAGCGTCGCCGCGGCGCCAGGCGCATCATCGGGCAGATCCGACGTCAGGACGCCCGACAGGTTGGACAGCGTGCCGACCTGCAGAGCCTGCACGTCGACGGAGAGCGTGCAGGTGCCGCCGGCCGCAACGCTGCCGCCGCTGAAGGCGAGCGAGGTCGCCGATGCGGCGGGCGCGAAGGTGCCCCCGCAGGTGGTCGAGCCATTGGGCGTCGCAGCCACGGCCATGCCGTCCGGGAAGTCATCGTCGAAGGCGAGCGAGCCCACGGCGATAGTGTTCGCCGCATTGTCGATCGTGAAGCTCAGCGTCGAGACCCCGCCAGGATCGACCGTCGGGGGCGAGAACGCCTTGGCAAAGCCCGGCGCCTCGGATGCATCGACCGTCAGCGTCGCTTCGGCGGGCGCGCTGACGCCCAGCGACGAGGTCACGTTCTCCGCCCTGTGCAGGTAGCTTCCGGGAACCGTGGAGGTGACATCGATCATGATCGTGCATTCGGTGTCCGGGTCAAGCGGGTTGGAACAGGTGTCGGTCACGTTCTGCGGGGAGGCAAACCGGACATCGGCGGGCAGTATGATGGACGGAAAACTCAACGTCGCCGCGATCGCCGCGTCGTTGCGAAAGCGGTAGATCAGTGTCGACACGCCGCCGACCGTGATCCTTGCCGGCTCGAACGACAGCGACAACGACAACGGCGCCTCGTTCACCGTCAGGGTCGCCGCGGCGCCCGGCGTGGCAACGGGCTGATCGGAAGTCAGATCGCCCGACATGTTCTCCAGCGTACCGACCTGCAGAGCCTGCACGTCGACGGAGAGTGTGCAGGTGCCGCCGGCCGCGGCATCTCCCCCGCCCAGCGATACCGTCCCGCCGCCCGCCGGGGCCGTCAGCGTGCCCCCGCAACTGTTGTCCACGTTGGGCGTCGCGGCCACGACCATGCCGTCCGGGAAGACATCGCTGAAGGCGAGCGACCCCGCGGCGAGGGCGCTGGCCGCATTGTCGATCGTGAAGCTCAGCCTGGAAATCCCGCCCTGATCGACCGTGGCGGGCGAGAACGCCTTGGCGAAGACGATGACCGGGTCGACGACTGTCAGGGCCGCCAAAGCGGCATCGCCGTCATCGGTTATCCCATGCGACGATCTCACGAACAACGAAGCGCTGCTCGAATGGCTTCCGGCGACCGTGGAGGTCACGTCGACGGAGATCGTGCATTCGCCGAGCGCAGCCAAATCTCCGTCGAGGGTGATTTCATCGCGGTCGTCCCCCTTCGCTCTGGCCACCAGCGTGCCGGTGCAGGTCGTCCGCGCATCGGGGTCGGCGGCCAGCACCACATCGGCCGGCAGTATGTTGGACAGAAAGATATTGACTGCGCTTAATACCGTGTCGTTGCGCAGGCGATGGGTCAGCGTCGAAATGCCACCGGGCCGGATCGTCGCCGGCGAGAACGACGTCGATACGGACAAGCGGCACTGAATTAACTGTCAAGGTCGCGCTGGTACCCGGCGTGGCGACGAGCAGCTCTGAAGTCAGATCGGTGTCCGATATGTGCTCCTGCGTTCCGCCGCGCCGCTGCAAGACCTGAACGTCCAAGGAAATCGTGCAGCTCGCGCCGGCCGCGACGCTGCCGCCGGAGTGGTTGATAACGATGCCATCGAGTCTCCCGCGTATCGGTGCGGTCCCACCGCAGCTATTGATAAAATTCGGGGTATCGATCAGGCCCACGCCGAGGAGCTGATCGGTAAACCTCAGCGACCCCACACCGATGCCGTTCGCCGTGTTGTCGATCGTATACGTCAGCTTGGTCGTCTCGCCCGGATCGACAGTGTCCGGCGAAAACGAAAAGGCGAAACCAAGCGGCTCGACCGGAACGACCGTCAGGGCCGCCGAAGCGACCTCGCTGGTGCCCAGCGACGAGGTCACGAACACCGAGCCGTTCGGGTAGCTTCCGGGGGCCGTGGAGGTCACATCGACGGAGATCGTGCAGTCATCGCCGGGCGCCAGCGTGCCGCCGGTGAAGGAGATGGTGTTGCCGCCCGCCGCCGCCAGCGTGTCGCCGGTGCAGGTCGTCCGCGCATCGGGGTTGGCGGCCAGCACCACATTGGCCGGCAGTATGTTGGAAAGGAAAACCGACGTCGCCTCGAGCACCGTGTCGTTGCGCAGGCGATGGGTCAGCGTCGAAACGCCGCCGGGCACGATCTCCGCCGGTGTAAACGATATGGATGCACCCAGCGGTGCTTCGGTGACCGTCAGGGCCGCGCTGGCGCCCGGCGCGTCATCGGGCAGGTCGGACGTCAGAGCGCCCGAGGTGTTCACCAGCGTTCGGCTGATCGGTATCCGCGTCGTCACATCCACGGAAATCGTGCAGGTTTCTCCGGCGGTGACGCTGCCGCCGGAGAAGGTGAGCGAGGTCGCCGACGCCACAGGCGCAAACGTGCCGCCGCAACTGTTGTCCGCGTTGGGCGTCAAGGCCACGGTCATGCCGTCCGGGAAGGCATCGTCGAAGGCGAGCGAATCCACGGCGATGGCGTTGGCCCCGTTGTCGATCGTGAACGTCAGCGTGGAGGTCCCGCTCTGGTCGATCATCGCCGGCGCAAACGCCTTGGCGAAGCCTGGCGCCCCGGCCGGCGTGACCGTCAACGTCGTCGGGGCGGCAAGGGATGCCCCGATGCTCGAACTCAGACCGATGACCGGATTGGTCAGCGTTCCCGCCCCGATGGCGCGCACCGTCACCCGAATCTCGCAACTGTCTCCTTCGGCAAGCGTGCCGTCGGCGAAGGTGAGCGTATCGCCACCTGCGGGCGCGTCGAAGGTGCCGCCGCAACTGTTGCTGACGCCGGGCGCGGCGGCGACGACCAGACCGGCCGGCAACGGATCGACGAACTCCAGGCTATCGGCTTCGATGGCGTTACCGGAATTGTCCATCGTGAAGATCAGCGTGGAGGTCTCGCCCTGGTCGATCGTCGCCGGCGAGAACGCCCTGGCGAAGGCGATGACCGGGTCGACGACTGTCAGGGTCGCCGGGTCGACATCGCTGGAACCATGCGACGATGTCACGAACACCGAGCTGTTCGGGTAGCTTCCGGCGGCCGTGGAGGTCACGTCCACGGCGATCGTGCAGCTCGCACCCGCGTCCAGCCCACCGCCGGTGAAGGAGATGGTGTTGCCGCCGCCCTGCGCCGTCAGCGTGTCGCCGGTGCAGGTCGTCCGCGCATCGGGGTTGGCGGCCAGCACCACATTGGCCGGCAGTATGTTGGAAAGGAAAACCGACGTCGCCTCGAGCACCGTGTCGTTGCGCAGGCGATGGGTCAGCGTCGAAACGCCGCCGGGCACGATCTCCGCCGGTGTAAACGATATGGATGCACCCAGCGGTGCTTCGGTGACCGTCAGGGCCACGCTGGCGCCCGGCGCGTCATCGGGCAGGTCGGACGTCAGAGCGCCCGAGGTGTTCACCAGCGTTCGGCTGATCGGCACCCGCGTCGTCACATCCACGGAAATCGTGCAGGTTTCTCCGGCGGCGACGCTGCCGCCGGAGAAGGTGAGCGAGGTCGCCGGCGCCACAGGCGCAAACGTGCCCCCGCAACTGTTGTCCGCGTTGGGGTTATCGGCCACGATCAGACTGATCGGGAAAATATCGTCAAACGCCAGCGACCCCACATCGATGCCGTTCGCCGTGTTGTCGATGGTGAACGTCAGCGTGGAGACCCCGCCCGGATCGACCGCGGCCGGCGAGAACGCCTTGGTGAAGCCCGGCGCCTCGGCCTCAGTGACGGTCAGCGTCGCCAGGGCGAGTTCGGCGGAACTACCAAACTGCAACCAGGTCAAGAACACCGTGCTGTTCAGATAGCTTCCGGTGGCCGTGGAGGTCACGTCGACGGTGATCGTACAGGTCGCACCCGCGTCCAGCCCACCGCCGGTGAAGGTGATGGTGTTGCCGCCGCCCTGCGCCGTCAGCGTGTCGACGGTGCAGGTCGTCTGCGCATCGGGGTCGGCGGCCAGCACCACACCGATCGGCAGGTTGTTGCGCAGAAAGATATTTCTCACCCTGGCCGCAGTGTCGTTGCGCAGGCGATAGGTCAGCGTCGAAACGCCGCCGGGCCGGATCTTCGCCGGTGTAAACGACATAGAGGCTACCAGCGTCCCGTCGTTGACCGTCAGGGTCGCAGCGGCGCCCGGCGTGGAAACGGGCAGATCGGAGGTCAGTGCACCCGAGGTGCTCACCAGCGCCCCGGCCTGCAGCCCCTGCACGTCCACGGTCACCGTGCAGCTGGCGCCCGCCGGAACCTCGCCGCCGCCGAAGATGAGGCCGCGGCCGAGGCCGAGGAGCCCACCAGAGAGCGTGAGCGTCCCCCTCCCGCAGGTGGTCGCCGCATTGGGGGTGTCGGCCGCCACCAGGCCGTCCGTGAAGGGGTCCACAAACTGTAGCCCCCCACCGCGATGGCATTGGCCGTGTTGTCGATCGTGAACGTCATCGTCGAGACCCCGCCCGGATCGACCGTGGCCGGCGAGAACGCCTTGGAGAAGCCCAGCGCCTCGGCCGCATCGACGGTCAGCGTGGCTTCGGCGGGCGCGCTGGCGCCCAGCGACGAGGTCACGCTGTCCGTGGCGTTACGGTAGCTTCCGGGGGCCGCGGAGGTCACATCGACGGAAATCGTGCATTCGGCGAACTCCGCAAGCGAACCTTCGGCGAAGGCGATCGTGTCGCCGCCCGCCGGGGCCGATACCGCGCCGCCAACGCAGGTTGTCGCCGGATTCGGTTCGGACGCCACCACGACATCGACCGGCAGCATATCGGACAGCGAAATCGAAGAAGCCCCGATTGCCGTGTCGTTGCGCAGGCGATAGGTCAGCGTCGAAACGCTGCCGGGCCGGATCTTCGCCGGTGTAAACGATATGGAGGTGCTCAGCGGCGCCTCGGTGACCGTCAGGATCGCGCCGGCGCCCGGCGCGTCATCGGGCAGATCGGACGTCAGAGCGCCCGATATGCTGGACAGCCTTCCTCCAGTCACCTGCCGGTTCTGCAAAACCACGCTGAGCCTGCAGGTTTCGCCGGCGGCGACGCTGCCGCTGGCGAACCGCAAGGACAATCTATCATTTGACGTGTCGCGTGTGATCGTACCGCCGCAATTCGTCACCGGTTGGGACTGTGGAACATCGGCAATGCCGAGCGGGAATTCATCGTCAAACGCCAGCGACCCCACATCAAAGTCGTTGCGGGAATTGTTGATCGTGTAGGTCAGCGTGGAAAACTCGCCCGGCGCGACCGTGGCCGGCGAAAACGCCTTGGAAAAGCGCGGCGCGACTGAGGGAACGATGGCATTCACCGCAAACGGCACCAGGGTGCCTGATAAAAGGCTGGCTAACTGACAATCAGAGGCAGCAGACAACCTACTGGTTAAAATATGCGTGTGAGAGCCGGGAAATAACGATTCATACACACCAACCGGGGCGGTTTGGCCGCGCTCGAGACGGGCGCGGATAGGGATGTTGATATCACCCTCGCCCTGCGAGTTCAGTCGGAAAGTCCTAGAGAGGCTGGTCGCCGTGATCTGATGGGCTGGAAAATTGGATCCCCAGACGGTTGAATCGGGTTTGTAAATGTTGTAGAGGAGCGTCGCGACGGGTGTGTCACGACTTCTCATGCGGCGGAACCCGGACCGACTCTGGGCGCCACCGTTTCCTCGGCCGATACTGGCGCAGAGGTGAACATCCTGATTTCGCTCGCCCTCCGTACAACTTACCCGAAGCATGCCGCGGGCTTCCGGCGAGACGCCGGCGGTCAAATCGACTTCACCGAAATCGAGGTCGTCAATGGTCGTGGTGCACGTCTGGGCGGAAGCCGGCGAGGTGTCGGATAACGCGAATCCCGCCAGAACACTGGCTATGGCGAGCGATCTGGTGAAAAACCGCATTGCACAGCTATGGGTTCAACAGGTGACCCGATGGCAGGGGCCGCGTGTGCCGGGACTCCTAGATTATGCGGGGGGGGGGGGGGGGGGGGGGGGGGGGGGGACTCATTGTCATTGCTGGATTTACTTTGCCTACACAAACTTCCGCGCGAATGCGCCGTTGCATGAAACATGCAGTCTCGTGATCAAGGATCATGATCAGGGTCGCGTACCAATTGGATTGTTCGACAACTCGACAAGTTACCTTATCACGTTAACCATGAAAACTACCACCACAAACAGTTTATGATGGGGAAGCCCGGTCTTTTCAAAATCTGTCATTTACAGGCCTCGAACCCATAAATCTCCTCGATATGGTCCTGGATCTCGCGGGTCGTCATGCCCCGCGTGTACATGCTGACAATCTTGCGGTCGACTTCCGGAAAGCGGCGTTGATACTTAACCGATCAGAAGCGGGTCGAAGGTACCATTGCGATTGCGCGGAATATCTAGCACGACCTTATCCGGTGTCTGTGGTCACCGTCTTTTGGCTATAGCCATTGCGCCGATCGGCTGGCTGATTTCTGGCCCTCGGGGGGCTCTTCGGCGCGCTCTTCACTGAGGCGCCGCCATTCTGGAAAGCCCGGAACAAGCGTTTTGACTTTAGGTTAGGCGGGTTGGTGGGTGGTAAAATGGCCCGTCATAAAATCTGAATAAAATATGCCTTACCAAATTAGATGGCGGAGGGAGCGGGATTCGAACCCGCGAGGGCTTGCACCCAACACGCTTTCCAAGCGTGCGCCTTAAACCGCTCGGCCATCCCTCCGCAAGGCGCGTGAACCTAGCCGCACCCATGCTCGCGCACAAGGCGGCAGCCTGCCTTCGCCGCAGGTCGTCGAGCCATTGGGCTCGGAGGACACAACGACCTCCGAGGGCAGCGTGTCGAACAGAGAAACCGACGTCGCCGCGTCCACCTGGTGAAGGAAGCCTGCGATCTGGCAGGGATCGGCATGCCGGTTCCGACCTATGTTGTCCAGAAGGTCGGGGACGAAGCCGGCAAGGCACGCAAACAGCAGGTGTCGGACAAACCGGCGGAGGAGGAAACCTGTCGAGCGACGACGCGGCACAGGAATGGTCCCTCCGGGCATGGACAGACCGGCTCGCTTGGCCAAGGATGGCGCCGGTTCGGGACGGGAGACACCGATGGGAGAGTTGGATGGCCGGCGCGCGCTGATTACCGGCGCAGGGCGCGGCATGGGTCGCGCCCACGCGATGATCATGTCGGCACAGGGTGCGGCCGTTGTCGTGCAGGACATCGACGGCGGACTTGCTGAACAGACGGCCTCGATGGTGCACGAGGCAGGCGGTACGGCGGAGATCATGGCCGGCGATGTCGCCGACGTGGCCGATCTCAAGTCCAAGATCGCGGCTGCCGGACCCATCGATATCCTGGTCAACAACGCGGGCATCGACCGTCCCGGTCTGATCGAGGAGATCGACGAGGCCGGGTTCGACGAGATGTTCGCCATCCACGTGAAAGGCGCGTTCTTCGCAACCCAGGCGGTGGTCCCCACAATGAAGGAAAAACGCCGGGGCAAGATTGTCAACATCTCCTCGATCTGGGGCATGACGGCCTATACCAGCCACTCGCATTATTGCGGCGCCAAGGCCGCGTTGCTGGGCCTCACCAAGGCCTGGGCCAAGGAACTTGCCCCCTTCAACATCAACGTCAACGCGGTCGCGCCTGGCGGCGTATGGACCGAGATGGAGCTTGCCCAGCGAGGCGAGGAAGGCATCCGCCGGGCCGAGGCACTCGTGCCGCTGGGCCGCTGGGCCCGACCGGAAGAACTTTCGGAAACGGTTTTGTTCCTGGCGAGCGACCGTGCGAGTTTTATCACCGGACAGTGTATCAGCCCCAACGGCGGGGCCGTTATCGTCGGAATCTAGGAGACAGACATGGAATTAGGCCTTTTTTCGCTCATGCCCCAACGGGATGTCTCCAAACCGGTCGGAGAAATCTACAAGGAGACCATCGATCTCATCAGATTGGCCGAGGATATCGGTTTCGACACCGCGTGGCTCACCGAACACCATTTCGGCAATTACTGCATGTGTCCCTCGCCCCTGATGCTGGCGAGCCATGTCGCCGCCCGCACGACCAAGATCAAGATGGGCATGGCCGTGCTGGTGCTGCCGCTCTACCACCCCATGCGTCTGCTCGAAGAAATCGGCATGGTCGATCAGCTTTCCGACGGCCGTCTGGTGATCGGCTTTGGCTCGGGCTATCAGGCGTTTGAGTTCGAGCGCTTCGGACTGGATCTGGCCGACAACTGGTCGATCACCCACGAGACCATGGACATCCTGGAAATGGGCATGGCCGAGGGCCGGGTCGCCTACGACGGCAAGCATTTCCAGATTCCCGAAACGTCGATCGGCACGCCCATCCTGCAGAAGCCGCGTCCCGCGGTGTTTGCGGCCGGCAACGAACCGGGCTATCTGGCGCGCGCAGCGAGGGCCGGCTATACGCCGTTCGTCACCGTGGGCGGCAACGGCATGGATGCGCTGCTAGGCGTTCGCGGACACATCGAAAAGAACTTCGCCGAGGCAGGGCACAAGAGTCCCCTGCCCTTTGCCATCAACCGCTCAATCTATGTCACCGACGACAAGGACGATGCGCGCGATGCCGCCGAGCGGGTGCTCTACACCGCGCGCCTGGTGATGGCCTTCCGGGGCAGGTACGAACAACTGAACGGCACCGAGGTCTTACCCCAACCCTTCAAGGACGAACCCACGCTGGACACGATCCTGAAGAACCTGCCCTTCGGCGATCCCGAGAGTTGTGCTGAAAAGCTCGCCGCCGAAATCAAGGCGACCGGCGCCTGCCACTACAGCATGTTCGCCCAGTTCGGCGGCATGGACCACAAGCGTGCCCGCCGCTCCCTGGAACGCATCGGCTCGGAAGTTCTGCCGCTGGTCGACAAGGCGCTGGGCGGGGCCAAGACGTTCGGTCCGGACAAGGTGCCGGCTGCGGCGGAACACTGACGCTGTGGTCCCAACTCCCGGCCAGGACCAGCAATCCCGGCTACGCGCTAATCGCCCAGCTTCAGCGCGGCGAGAAACGCGTCCTGGGGGATCTCGACGTTGCCGAACTGACGCATGCGCTTCTTGCCCTTCTTCTGCTTGTCGAGCAGCTTGCGCTTGCGGCTGACGTCGCCGCCGTAGCATTTGGCAAGCACGTCCTTGCGCATGGCCGAGAGCGTCTCGCGGGCCACGATCTTGCCGCCGATGGCTGCCTGGATCGGTATCTTGAAGAGCTGGCGCGGGATGGCGTCTTTCAGCTTTTCGCATACCGCACGGCCGCGTGCTTCCGACTGGCTGCGTTCCACGATGAGTGAGAGACCATCCACAATTTCCGCGTTGACCAGGATATCCAGGCGCACGAGATCGCCGGCGGTGAAGCCGTCCATCTGGTAATCGAAGCTGGCGTAGCCGCGGCTGACCGATTTCAGACGGTCGTAGAAATCGAACACGACCTCGGCCAGCGGCAGGCGGTAGACCACCATGGCGCGCCCGCCAACATAGGTGAGCTCGACCTGCTCGCCGCGCTTGTCGGTGCAGAGCTGCAGCACGCCGCCCAGATATTCGTCGGGGACCATGACGGTGGCGCGAATCCAGGGCTCCTCAATCATCTCGATATGGGAGGGGTCGGGCAGATCGGCTGGATTGTGGAGCTCCGTCGTCTCACCGGCCTTGTCGGTGATGCGATAGACCACACTGGGCGCAGTCGCCAGAAGGGCCAGATCGAACTCACGCTCCAGGCGCTCCTGAATGATTTCCAGATGCAGGAGGCCCAGGAAACCGCAGCGGAAACCCAGACCCAAAGCGACGGAACTTTCCGGCTCGAAGTGAAAGCTGGCGTCGTTCAGGCGCAGTTTCCCCAGGCTGTCGCGCAGGTCGTCGTAGTCACCCGCATCCGTGGGATAGAGACCGCAGAAAACCACCGGCACGCTGGGTTTGAAGCCCGGCAGCACATCGTCGGTACGGTTGCGCTCGTCGGTGATGGTGTCACCGACGCGACATTCGGCGATGTCCTTGATGGCGGCGGTGAAGAAGCCGATTTCGCCCGGACCCAGTTCGTCCACCAGGACGGCCTTGGGTGTCATGATGCCGACCCGGTCGATTTCGCGCACCGCACCGGTGCCCATCATACGCGCGCGCTGACCCCTGCGCACCGTGCCGTCAATGACGCGCATCAGGATGACGACGCCGAGATAGGGGTCATACCAGGAATCGACCAGCAGGGCCTTGAGTGCCGCATCGTTTCCGGCGCTCTTGGGCGCGGGCAGTTTGTCGACGACGGCCTGCAGCATGCCCTTCACGTTCTCGCCGGTCTTGGCTGAAACGCCGATGGCGTCGGCGGCGTCGATGCCGACGGACTCCTCGACATCCTCGCGCGCCTTGTCGAGATCGGCGGCGGGCAGATCAATCTTGTTGACCACAGGAAGGATTTCGAGATCGGCCTCGACTGCCAGATAGGCATTGGCGACGGTCTGGGCCTCGACGCCCTGGGTCGAGTCGACGATGAGCAACGCGCCTTCGCAGGCGCGCAGGCTGCGGCTGACCTCATAGGTGAAGTCGACGTGTCCGGGCGTGTCGATGATGTTGATGAGGTAGGTATCGCCGTCCTCGGCCACGTAGTTGAGGCGCACGGTCTGGGCCTTGATCGTGATGCCGCGCTCACGCTCGATATCCATGGCGTCGAGTACCTGACCGCGCATCTCACGCTGGTCAAGACCGCCGCAAAGCTCGATCAGGCGATCGGCCAGAGTCGACTTGCCGTGATCGATATGCGCGACAATCGCGACGTTGCGGATGTGGTCGAGGGCGGTCATGAACTCATGCTTTCGAGAAGCGGAGCGCGGAACATAGGGATGCTGATGCCTTAGAGCAAGGTTCATGAACCTGGAAGCCGATCCACGGCCGAGGTCCTGACAGCTATGCTGCATCGGCGTGAAGCCGATGTGGTGGTGCGCGTTCACGAAGCCCGGCGTCACCACGCAATCGGGGCCGCCCAGGACGGCATCGACATCGTGACGCAAAGCGAGATCGTCGAAATCGCCGATTTCGACGATGTCTCCATCGCGTTGGAGAACCGCACCGTTTTCGACGATGTTGGCTTCAGCGCGGCTGACCGCATGGGTGATGACGTAGCGCCGCGAATCAGGGATGAGGTCATGCTGACCTCCTTTGGGCCTTTTTAGAGCCGCAGCATCATCCGCGCAGTTCACCGCCGGTCTGCTTCACCACAGCCGCGACGATTTTCGCCGAGACCGCTTTAAGCTCCTCGTCGGTCAGGGTCACCTTGGTGGGCTGCAGTATGACCGAGATGGCGACGGACTTGCGACCCGTGCCCAGACGCTCGCCTTCGAAGACATCGAAGAGACCGACATCGGCGACAAGCGCACGGTCCGCGCCCTTGGCCGCACGCACCAGCTTTTCGGCGGGAACGTTCGAGGCCACGACAAAGGCGAAGTCGCGGGTGACCGCCTGATAGGGCGAAAGCTCCAGTTTGGGACGGGCGATGGCCTTGCTCCTGGGCTCCGGCACGTCTTCAAGCGCCAGTTCGAAGGCTGCCACCGGGCCGTCGGCATCGAGCACGCCGACGACGCGCGGATGCAGTTCACCGAAAACCGCCATGGCCTTCGGGCCCAGGCGCAGCACGCCGGACCGGCCGGGATGGAACCAGTCGGGCGCATCGGCCGTGGTCTGGAGATTCTCGACCGGCGCGCCGATCGCTTCGAACACGGCCATGACATCGGCCTTGGCATCGAACGCATCGACCGGCCGCCGGTCCTTCTGGACCCAGTGGCGCGAGCCTGAGTGGCCCAGCCGGACGCCCGCGACCGTGGTCTTCTGACCTTCCGGCTCGATGCTTTCATAAGCCGGCCCGATCTCGAAAAGGCCGAAATCGGCCAGGCCCCGCGCCTGGTTGCGCGCGGCTGCGGCGAGCAAGCCCGGCAGGATGGAAGGGCGCATCATGTCCATGTCCGAGGAGATCGGATTGACCAGCGTCAGGCCCTGGTTTCCACCTCCGAACATCTGCGCATGACCCGACGAAACAAACGAATAGGTTACCGCTTCGTTCATACCGCGCGAAGCAAGCATGCGGCGTGACCAGCGGACCCGCTTCTGGCGGGTGCTGAGCACGGGGCGCGCAACCGGTGCCAGACGCGGCAGGGACACCATGGGGATGTCGTCGAGACCGTTGATGCGCAGAACTTCCTCGATGACATCGGCCTCGCAGCCCATGTCGTGACGCCAGGTCGGCACCGTGACGGTCCACGTATCCTCACCTTCGTCCTCCACACCGAAGCCAAGATCGGTGAGGATAGCTTCTGCACGCGTGCGCTCAATGACGATACCGCCAAGATTCAGGATGCGCGAAGGACGCACCGTCATGGTCTTCTGTTCTGTCGGCACCGTGCCGGCCGTCACCACCTCGCTTGCCTCGCCGCCGCACAGTTCGAGAACCAGGTGCGTGGCAACCTCCATGCCTTCGGTTGCGAAGGCGTTGTCGATACCCCGCTCGAAGCGCTGGCGTGCATCGGTGACCAGTTCCAGCTTCCGCCCGGTCGCCGCGGTGCGGATGGGATCGAAGAGTGCGATCTCCATGAAGCCGTTGACGGTGTTCTCGTCGGCGCCGGTCGATTCACCGCCGATCACGCCGCCCAGGCCCAGCATGCCGGAACCATCGAAGATCGCGGTCATGGCGTCGTCGGTCGTGTAGGACTTGTCGTTCAGCGCATCGAACGTCTCACCGGGCTCCGAAATGCGTGCCCCGATGGGGCCCTTCACCTTGTCGGCGTCGTAGATATGGGCCGGCCGGCCGATATCCATGGTCAACCAGTTGGTTATATCGACCAGCGCAGAGATCGGACGCAGACCGACGGCTCGGAGCTTCTGCTGCATCCATGCCGGACTGGAGCCATTCTTCAGGCCACGGAAGTAACGCCCGATGAACGCCGGGCAGGCATCCCGGGTTGCCTCATCGAAGCGCAGTTCAATGTCGAGCGGACTCTTGTAGCTGCCGGGCACGGGCGAGGTATTGAGCGGCTTAAGCTTGCCCATGCCAGCGGCAGCGAGATCGCGGGCGATGCCGCGCACGCTGAAGCAGTCGCCCCGATCCGGCGTCAGGCCGATCTCGAGAACCGGATCGTCCAGGCCGGAGATCGCGGCGAAGGACGCGCCGACCGGGGTATCTTCGGGCAGTTCGATGATGCCGTCGTGTTCGTCCGACAGGCCCATCTCGCGTTCCGAGCACAGCATGCCACGGCTGGCCACGCCCCTGATCTCGCTTTCCTTGAGATCAAGACCGGTGCCGGGCACATGGGTGCCTGCGGGCGCAAACACGCCCTTCATGCGGGTGCGCGCGTTGGGCGCGCCGCACACGACCTGTACCTCACCGTTCCCGGTCTCGACGATACAGACACGCAGCCGGTCCGCATTGGGGTGCTGCTCGGCCTTCACGACATAGCCGATGGTAAACGGCGCCAGTTCGGAGGCGCGATCCTCGACGTTCTCAACCTCAAGGCCGATACGGTTCAGGCAGTCGACGATGTCCTCGAGCGAAGCCTCGGTTTCGAGGTGGCGTTTCAGCCATTCCAGCGTGATCTTCATCGCGCCAGCCCTCCATACAGCGTCGGTACATCCAGTGCGCGGAATCCATAGTGGCGCAGCCAGCGCAAGTCGGTGTCGAAGAAGCCGCGCAGATCGGGGATGCCGTATTTCAGCATCGCGACGCGATCGATGCCCAGACCAAAGGCAAAACCCTGGTATCTGTCGGGATCGATGCCGCCGTTACGCAGCACGTTGGGATGCACCATGCCGCTGCCCAGAATTTCGAGCCAGTCGTGACCTTCGCCGATCTTGAGCTCGCCGTTCTTGAAAGAACAGCCGATATCGACCTCCATCGAGGGTGCCGTGAAGGGGAAGTAGCTGGGGCGGAACCGCATCGTCACGTTGTCGACCTGGAAGAAAGCCTCGACAAAGTCGCGCAGGCAACCCTTGAGATGGCCCATATGGGTGGTCTCGTCGATGACGAGTCCCTCGACCTGGTGGAACATCGGGGTGTGGGTCATGTCGCTGTCGCTGCGGTAGGTCCGTCCCGGCGCGATGATCCGGATCGGCGGCTTTGACGAGAGCATATGACGCACCTGAACGGGCGAGGTGTGCGTGCGCAGTACCGGGCGGGCCTCATCGCCCTCGCCAGGAAGATAGAAGGTGTCGTGCTCCTGACGCGCAGGATGCTCGTCGGGAATGTTGAGCGCACCGAAATTCAGCCAGTCGCCTTCGATATCGGGGCCCTCCGCGACCGAGAAGCCCATTTCGCAGAAGATGGTGACGATCTCGTCCATGACCTGGCTGACCGGATGCACGGTGCCGGAGGCTTCTGGACGCGGCGGGAGAGAAACATCGACGCGTTCGACCTCAAGCCTGTGGTCCAGTTCGGCACGTTCGAGCTCGCTCTTACGGGCCTCGATGGCGCCTTGCACCACGTCCTTGACCCGGTTGAGTTCCTGGCCGACCTCGCGCCGCCGATCGGGGTCGAGACCGCCAAGCTGTTTCATGAGGTTCGTAATCCGACCCTTCTTGCCGAGCGCGGCGACACGGATGTCGTCGAGGCTCTCGAGGTCATCCACGTTCTCGACCTTGTCGAGGACTTCGCTTTTGATGGTATTGATCTGATTCAGCATTTCAGGATCCAAACACGACAAAGGGGCCGCTGGGCCCCTCGTCGGTCATGTTACCGGCAGTGGCGTAAACGCTATTGTTACGCCGCCTTCTCGACCGCCGAGCGGGCATCATCGCAGAGCTTCGCAAACGACGAAGGCTGCCGAGCCGCGAGATCGGCCAGAATTTTGCGGTCCAGACCGATGCCGGCAAGCCGCATGCCGTGCATAAACTGCGAATAGGTCAGGCCGTTCATGCGCGCACCGGCATTGATGCGCTGAATCCACAAGCCGCGGAAATTGCGCTTCTTGGTGCGGCGATCGCGATAGGCGTATTGCAACGCCTTCTCGACACGCTCCAGCGCAATCGAATAGCAGTTTTTCGAGCGGCCGCGGTAACCCTTGGCCAACTTCAGCACCTTCTTGTGACGGGCGTGGGACGTTGTCCCACGTTTAACTCGCGCCATCGTTCAACTCACCTGTAGCAACGTTTCGTTTCGCGTCAGCCGTTGGGCATCAAACGCTTGATCATTGGAACATCCACAGCATCCACCGTGGTCGTGCCACGGGCGTTGCGGATAAAGCGCTTCGTGCGGCGACGCATGAAATGGCGCTTGCCGGCATAGTTGCGCTTCACCTTGCCACTGCCGGTGAAAGAAAAGCGCTTCTTCACCGAGCTCTTGGTTTTCAGCTTCGGCATGACAGTTCCCAGACGTAACGTGTTCGGGTCTTAGCAGTAACAATCGCCCGGCGGCGTGAGCCTCCGAGGCAAGGCGGGCCTTATATCGGCCCCCCGAGGCTTTTGCAAGCGCCTCGCAAGCGCCGATTCCAGAGGTCGGTTATGTCAGGTCAGCCAGACCCACCATGCCCTGCACTCTAGCGCGGGGCGACCACCATAATCATCTGACGCCCCTCCATTTTGGGCATCGATTCGATCTTGGCGACTTCCTCGCTGTCCTCGCGGATGCGATCGAGAAGTTTGCGGCCGATCTCGGGGTGCGCCAACTCACGGCCACGGAAGCGAATGGTGAACTTCACCTTGTCGCCCTCGTCGATGAACTTGTTCATCGCCTTGAGCTTCGTCTCATAATCGTGGCCATCAATGTTGGGACGCATCTTGATTTCCTTGACGTCAATCGTCTTCTGACGTTTGCGCACCTCGTTCGCCTTCTTCTGCGCCTCGTACTTGAACTTGCCGTAGTCGAGAAGTTTGCAGACTGGCGGGTCGGCGTTGGGGGAAATCTCTACCAGGTCCAGGCCCGAATCCTCGGCGGCACGTAATGCGGCCTGGATGGCGACAACGCCAACCTGTGATCCGTCAGCGCCGATCAGGCGCACCTGGAGGACTCTGATGTCTTCGTTGGCGCGGGGACCCGACTTTTCGGGCGGCACCATGTTGTTTCTTGGACGGGCTATGTAATCAACTCCTTATGGTTTTTAGACGGGCATTAGGCTGGCGGCTGCGATTCGTTTGCGAGTGTATGAATGGCGTCGGCAAGTGCAAGCGATTGCTGGTCCTTGCTGCCCAGACGGCGGATGGAAACGCTCTGCTCCTCGACTTCACGCTTGCCGACGGCGAGGATCACGGGAACCTTCGCAACGGAGTGCCGGCGGACCTTGTAGCTGATCTTGTCAGCGGCCGTATCGAGCACGCCGATGAGCCCGGCTACGCCGAGCTGACGGTGAACCTCGGCCGCGTAGTCGTCGGCCTCGTTCGTGACGGTGGTGACCGCGTACTGTGTCGGTGCCAGCCAGAGCGGGAATTGGCCGGCATAGTGTTCGATGAGGACGGCTAAAAACCGCTCAAACGAGCCAAGAATCGCACGATGCAGTATGACCGGGCGCTTGCGGTCGCCACTCTCTGAGACGTAGCTCGCATCCAGCCGCTCGGGCAAGACAAAGTCCACCTGGAGCGTACCGCACTGCCAGTCACGTCCGATGGCGTCCCGCAGGACAAATTCCAGTTTGGGCCCGTAAAACGCACCCTCGCCGGGATTGAACTCCAGATCCAGTTCGGCGGCCTCTGCCGCGGCCTTCAGTGCATCCTCCGCCTGGTCCCAGACAGCGTCCGCGCCGGCCCTGATTTCGGGCCTGTCGGAATATTTCACGACAAAGGCATCGAAACCCAAATCGCTGTAAATCGACGACAAGAGTTCGCAAAAACGAATCGTCTCCGACGTGATCTGTTCTTCCGTGCAAAAGATGTGGGCATCGTCCTGCGTGAACGCGCGCACGCGCATCAGACCGTGCAGGGCGCCGGAAGGCTCGTAACGCAGACAGGACCCGAACTCCGCCATGCGCAACGGCAGGTCGCGGTAACTCTTGATGCCCTGACGGAAAATCTGCACGTGGCAGGGGCAGTTCATGGGCTTCATGGCCCAGATGCGCTCGTCCTCGGTCTGGGCCGTGAACATGTGCTCGCGGAACTTCTCCCAATGGCCCGAGGCTTCCCACAGCATGCGGTCCACCATCTGAGGCGTGTTCACCTCCTGATAGTGCTCGGCTTCCAGACGGCGGCGGACATAGTTCTGCACCGTGCGGTAAAGACGCCAGCCCTTGTCGTGCCAGAAGACCGATCCGACCGCCTCTTCCTGGAAATGAAACAGGTCCATCTCCCGGCCGAACTTGCGGTGGTCGCGCTTCTCAGCCTCTTCCAGGCGCGTCAGATGCTCCTTGAGCTGGTCCTTGTTCAACCAGGCCGTGCCATAGACACGCTGGAGCATTTCGTTGCGGCTGTCGCCGCGCCAATAGGCACCGGCAAGCTTCATCAGCTTGAACGCCTCGGGAAGCTTGGCCGTGGACGGCAGATGCGGGCCCCGGCAAAGGTCGATCCAGTCGCCCTGACGATAAAGCGTGATCGTCTGATCTGCGGGCAGGTCGCGGATGATCTCAGCCTTGTAGTGCTCACCTACCGATTCGAAGAACGCTGCCGCCTCGTCCCGGTCCCAGACTTCCCGGTCGATGGGTTCACCACGGCCGACGATCTCGGCCATGCGCCGTTCCATCTTTTCCAGGTCTTCTGGCGTGAACGGCTCGGAACGCGAGAAGTCATAGTAGAAGCCGTCTTCGATCACCGGACCGATTGTAACCTGGATATCCGGGAACAGTTCCTTGGCCGCCTGAGCCAGGACGTGCGCGGCATCGTGGCGCACGAGCCCCAGGGCCTCGGGCGACTTGGCCGTGATGATCTCCAATGCCGCATCATGATCGATCTCGCGTTTGAGATCGCGCAGTTCACCATCGACCTTGACGGCCAGAGCCGCCTTGGCAAGCCCTGCTCCAATCGACGCAGCGATCTCGGCGCCGGTGGTCAGTGCGTCGTAATCGCGCACAGATCCATCGGGCAGAGTAATCGTCACGCGGGCAGCTTGCGCTTCAACGCTCATGACCGTTCAACTCCAGAAATTGGTTCGCGCCCCGTTCGGGCAGCGCGCAACCTAGTTCCACGCATCGCGAAGTCAAGAGAGCGCGCGGCGCGCGGCGTGGGCGACTTCATCAACGGTAAGGTCGCCCAAACTGTGGCGCGCGAGCGCGGAAACCGATCGTCCGCGCGGAGCGGTGAGAGCCGGATCGGAGCTCGCAGAAAACAGAGTGAGCGAGGGGCAACCCGCAGTGGCAACAAGATGCATCGGCCCCGTGTCGTTGCCGACGGCCAGTTGTGCGTGACGCCCAAGTGCGGCTATCTGCTGGAAACTAGTCTGTCCACACAGATTGATCGTATCGTGGCGCTGCGCAGCAATCTGGTGGAGCAAGTCCACTTCGGCCGGGCCGCCGATCAGCACGGCAGCAAGATTCATACCCTTGAGCCGGTGGCAGAGCTCCGCATAACGCTCCCGTGGCCAGCGCTTCTCGGGCCGGTGCGGAGCGCTTCCTGGAACCAGGATCGCGAAACGTTCAGGCAAAGAGAAGCCGGTGAGGTCGGCATTGATCATCGAGAGGTCCGGCGGCGGCACCTTCTCGATGCCTGCCTTGTGAAGCTGGTCGGCCTGACGCTCCACCGTGTGAAGCCGGTCACGATCCGGATTGGCATGGGGGTAAGAGCAGCTTCTGACAATCCCGGACCATTCGGGCCTTGGCCTGCGGAATAACCGGAAATAGCTGCTGGAGCGATCCGAGGTCTGCAGATCATAGACCCGATCGAACCTCTCCGCATTCAACTGTCGGGACAACGCACGTACCTGCCCGAACTGCCACAATTTGGGCTTTTCATCGAGCCAGACTTCGTCGAACCAGCCGCCGACGTGCGCAAGCCGTTCGAAGGGTGCGGTCGTCAACAGCACGATGTGGGAGTCGGCGTGGTGGTTGCGGATCGCCTGGAAGGGTCCGGACGACAGAACAAAATCGCCCAGCGCGCCCAGCCTGATGACGAGGACCCGCGACGTCATGGCCAGGCAATCAGCTCACGGTAAACATCAAGGGTCTGGGCACACATTGTCGTGCGCACAAAACGCTCGACCACCCTGGCGCGGGCAGCGGCGGCAAGGCGAACGCGGCCTTCCTCGTCAAGGTCGAGGGCAACCGCCACGGCCTGCGCCAAAGCGGCGGGATCTTCGGGCTGCACCAACCATCCCGTCACCCCGGGCTCCATGGTCTCGTGCGTGCCGCCGTGATTGGTTGCGACCACGGGAACGCCCATCGCCTGGGCCTCCACGGCCACGCGTCCGAAACCTTCGGGCTCGATGGATGCCGACACCACAACGTCGGCAAGCCGGTAGGCCGCCGCCATATCCTGACAGCCATCGATCAGCACGACCCGTCCAGCGAGCCCCCTGGTTTCGATGTCCTTTTCGATTTTCCGACGCAGTCCTTCATGCCCGCTGCCCACCCCGACCATGAGACACAGGGCATCGTTGCGCTCCATCTGCGTCATGGCCTGGATCATGACATCCTGACCTTTCCAGCGGGCAAGGCGGCCGGGCAACATGACGATGGGCACGCCATCGGGCAGGTTCCAGCGGGCAGCCAGGCTCGCCACGCGTTCGGAACTTACCGCCGAAGGGTTGAAGCTCACCACATCGATGCCGCGATGAATGCGGCGCAGCCGGTCATCGCCCACGCCATAGTTTTCACGCACATGCGCGGCGATGAAGTCAGAAATGGCGATGACGCGATCGCCTTTGGCCATGACGGCGTTGTAGCGCTTCTTCAAGCCACCCGAAAAGTTGTAGGGCGCATGGAAGGTCGTCACGAAGGGACAGCCGGTGCGGCGGGCAGCTTTCAGCGCCGACCAGGCCGGCGCGCGCGAGCGGGCATGGATCAAATTGACATGTTCCGAGCGGATGAGTTTAACCAGCCGGCTGGCGTTCCTCTGGATGGTCAGCGGCGATTTCGATGCCACGGGCATCTGGATAAGCCGCGCCTTGGTGCGCAGCAGTTCGGGCGCAAGATCCCCGCCCTGCGAAACAACAAGCGCTTCGCCGCCCGCGTCGATCACGGCACGCGCGACGTCGGTCACGGCCCGCTCCGTACCGCCGACATTGAGCTCAGGGATCACCTGAAGGATCACAGGGCCGCGCGTTTGCCGATTGGAATCCATGCTAGAAAAACCAGTCTTTCAACGAATCCTGGACCTTAGCCCATGTCTGAGCCCGACACGACACCGCAATGGCTGGACCGCGATGGCGACCATCGTCTGGCTTATCACCGCTTGCAGGGGGAAACACCCGGCATCATTTTCCTTGGCGGCTATGCATCGGACATGACGGGATCGAAGGCGACCTATCTGGACCAATGGTGCCGCGAACACGGCCGCGCCTATCTGCGCTTCGACTATCTGGGCCACGGCCAGTCGAGCGGCCGCTTCGAGGAGGGCACCATCGGGCGTTGGACTGAGGACGCCCTGGCAGCCCTCGATGCACTGACCGATGGTCCACAAATCCTGGTGGGATCGAGCATGGGCGGCTGGATCATGCTCAATCTCGCGCTGCGCAGACCCGAGTGTATCGTCGGACTGGTCGGCATCGCTGCCGCGCCCGACTTCAGCCGGAGCATCTGGTGGAATCTCAATCAAGAGGACCAGGACCGGCTGCTGGCCGAAGGCCAGATCGACATACAGGAAGGCGAGAGCAGCTACACAGTGACCCGCGCCTTTGTCGAGGATGGACGCGACCATCTGGTGATGCGCGCACCCATCCCCGTCACCTGTCCCGTCCGCCTGTTGCAGGGTATGCGCGACGATGCTGTGCCATGGCCGACAGCCCACGAGATCGCCGGACGCCTTACAGGTGAGGATGTGATTGTGACTCTGGTCAAGGACGGAGATCATCGGCTCTCGCGCGAACAGGACTTGGACCGGCTGGGCAGAACGCTAAAAGAAGTCCTCACCGTTCAGGTAGGCTGAGCGCGCGAAACCTTCATGTCCGCGGCCATGCCTTCGCGGTAGGAAGGATATTTCAGGACGATACCCAGTTCGTTCTTGATCCGGTCGTTCCGCACCCGCTTGCTGTCGGCATAGAAACTTCTGGTCATGTCCGAGAGGTCGGCTTCCTCAAAGGCGACCGGCTCGGGCGGCGTGACGCCCAGCAGCCTGCAGGCGTACTCCACGACCTTCGCCGGCTCTTCGGGATGATCGTCGCAGACGTTGTAAACCGCACCCGGATGGGGCCGTGCCATGGAAGCAAACAGGGTAGCCACGATGTCGTCGACATGGATGCGAGAGAAAACCTGACCGGGCTTCACGATGCGCCACGCGCGACCCTTGCGGACCTGTTCCAACACACCCCGGCCCGGACCGTAGATCCCCGCCAGTCGAAAAATGTGCACGGGTAAACCGAAACGCTCGTGCATGACGAGCCAGGCCTCCTCTGCCGCCACCCGTCGTGCGCTGCGCTCCAGGTTGGGCGCAAGCGGCGTCGATTCGTCCACCCAGGCGCCGTCATGGTCACCATAGACGCCCGTAGTCGAGAGATAGCCTATCCAATCTAGACTCTCGATGGCGCCGAGGTATTCGCCCAGAGCATCGAGCGGAGGAGAGGCCGCGTCCTTGGACGGCGGAACGGAATTGACCAGATGCGTGGTGCCTTCGAGCGCGCGCATCAGAGAGGCGTCGGCCGAAACACCGTCGAACACGACGGCGTCGATGCCCAGTTCGCGCAGGTGTTCGCATCGCCCGTCCGTGCGGGCCGTCCCAGCAACTATCCAGCCATCGTCCAGCGAACTGCGGGCTAGAGCTCCGGCGCTGAATCCAAGACCGAAACAGAAGAGTTTCTTCACGTCGTGTCCTCTTCCCATTCCCGCTGCACCTCTACGTCGGCTTCGGCTTCATGGTAGGTGCCGCGGTGGCGCGCAAAATCCTCAGGCGGAAGCAGACGCTGGAGCGCCCAAACAGCCATGGCGCGGACCAGGGGCGAATTGTCGCCAAGCCGCTCTTCCACTGCCGGGACAACGGACGCGTCACCGCAATTACCCAGCGCGATCAGCACGTTCCTGACAAAGCGATCACGACCGATACGTTTGACCGGGCTGCCCCGGAACACTTCGCGGAACGTCGCATCGTCCAGTCCGGCCAGGTCGGTGAGACGTGGCGCAGTGAGTTCGGCACGCGGCAAGAACGCATGTTCGCGGGCAAGGGTGGCGAACTTGTTCCAGGGGCACACAGCGAGACAGTCGTCGCAGCCATAGATGCGGTTGCCCATGGCGTAACGGAATTCACGCGCGATGTGACCCTTGTGCTCTATGGTGAGGTAGGAGATGCAGCGCAATGCGTTCAGCCGATAGGGTTCGGGGAACGCACGGGTCGGGCAGATGTCTTGGCAAGCGCGGCAGGAACCGCAGTGGTCCTCCTCGGGTTGATCGGCTTCAAGATCCAGCGTCGTGTATATCTCACCGAGGAAAAACCAAGAGCCCAGGCGACGTGAGACGAGGTTGGTGTGCTTGCCCTGCCAGCCCACACCCGTGCTCGCCGCCAGGGGCTTTTCCATGACCGGCGCGGTATCGACGAATACCTTGAGCTCTCCGCCGTGGGTTTCCACGATCCAGTGCGCCAACGCCTTAAGGCGTTTCTTGACGATGTCATGATAGTCGCGACCGCGTGCGTAAACCGAAACGACGCCACGGTCGGTCCGGTTCAAATCGTCCAGAGGATCGTGATCGGGGCCGTAAGACATCGCCAGAACGATGACCGAACGGGTTTGGGGCCAGAGGGCCCGGGGGTCGCTACGCTGCTCTCTCCGCCGCGTCATCCAGTCCATGTCGCCATGAAGACCCGCCGCCACGAATCGATCGAGCATTCCCGGCCAGCCGGGATCACCCGCTGCGTCAGTGAATCCGCAGTCGTCGAACCCTAGAGACTGGGCCCGTGACCGGATCGTCTCGCGCAGGTCCCTCTCCCGGTCTCCGCTTTGTTTGTCCGGGATCACGACCTTAGAAGTCCAGATCGTCATAGTGGCTCGCGGGACGCAAACCGGGCACGCGATCACTTAGCAGGGGTTGAAAGGAGGGGCGTGATTTCACTCTGGCGTACCAGTCGCGGGCGACTTCCTGATAACTCCAAGGTACATCGCCGATATAGTCGATGCAGGAAATCTGCGCGGCAGCGGCAATATCGGCGAGACTGAACCGCTCACCCGCCAGCCAGCTTCGGCGCTCCACGAGAAACGCAATGTAGTCGAGATGCACGCGGATGTTGGCAAGGCCCGCACGCACCGTTGCGGAGTCCGGTTCGCTGTGGCCCAGAAACCGCCGCTGGACTTTTTCACCGAAGAGATTGCGCGTGGCTTCGACATGCATCTTCTCGTCGAACCAGGCGACCAGGCGCCGAGTTTCCGCACGCTGGGCAGGCGTTGCGCCAAGCAGATCCGGCTGCGGCTGGACCTCCTGCAGGTATTCGACGATAGCCGTGCTGTCCGCGATCGGCGTTCCGTCGGCCTCGACCAGGACGGGCACCTTGCCGGCGGGATTGAGGTGCAGGAATTCCTCGCGCCGTTCCCAGACGTTCTCCGTGCGCAGTACGAACGGCAGGCCCTTTTCCTTCAGGGCGATGCGAACCTTGCGGCAGTACGTGGAAAGGGGGACGTGAAAAAGCTCGCGCATGCGCGGAAGCTAAAACATCTCGGCGAACTGTGGAATCGTCTTGAAACGTCGACGCGAGCCAGCTCAGCCCAGGCTGATGTTAAAGACGTCACAAAACCGTCCGGTCGGAACGGCACGCAGATCCGAGGGGTCGCCACTGAGTTCGACTTTCAGCCGGTCGGCATCCGCGGAGGCGGCAATGACCTTCCGGACGGATCCTGGAGTGAGCGCTTCGCCGGGATCGGCAAAACCGCTGGCAACCGTGATGCGATAGGGAATTTCCGCACCGTCGCCGCCCTTGAGACGAAAGCCGTCGCTTGGCTGGCCAACAGCCTTGTACCGCGAGACCGTCGCCCAAATTGGCCTGCAGACTCTAATGGACATGTACCGGAAGACCGGAATAGGGCATGGCATGCTCCAGTTCGGTCTTCGTGAGCGTAACCGCGGAGCTTACTGACTATGTAGCCGTGCTCCTGCCCGCGATGACAGACGTATCGAGAGCCAGGGAAGAGGTGCGGATGGCATCCTGGGTTTCCAGGACCGATGCCAGTTGTTCCTGACTGACGCAGCCCCATTTGACCAGAATGACGCCATGCCGCACGGTCCGGAGAACCGCGCGCAACGTTACTCGTCGAAAACATCACATGGCTGTGATTGAAGGACGCCACAAGTGATGGCGCGCACAGTTCACGCAAACCTGGATTTCTGACCCTCTTCGTCATGAAGGGGACGTTCCAGCCTCTCGACCATCTCCCTTGGACAGATCTGCCAGATGTCCCCGGCACGCAAATCCCATTCCCGGAGGATACGTGCAGCATAGACCGATTGCGTTTCGCTAGCGTGAACCGCTACCAGCGTCTTGACGGCATCTTCCCAATAAGCGCTTTCCAGGCGCTGCATCACGACGGTTTCGTCGTTGATGTGCTGGGGCAGCGTGTTGTCGGGGTCATAGACAAATGCCATGCCCCCTGTCATGCCTGCGCCGAAGTTGGCCCCGGCGGGACCCAGGATGACCGCCGTACCACCGGTCATATATTCGCAGCCGTTAGAGCCACACCCCTCGATCACGGCATCTGCACCGGAGTTGCGCACGGCGAACCGCTCTCCGGCCTGCCCGGCCGCATAAAGCTGGCCGGCGGTTGCGCCGTAGAGCACCGTGTTGCCGATGATTGTGTTGTGTTGGGATACACGTTCGCTGGACGCAGGCGGCCGCACGACGATCATACCGCCCGATAGGCCTTTGCCGACATAGTCATTGGCATCGCCAAAAACCTCAAGCTTGAGGCCCTGCACGGCGAACGCACCAAGGGACTGGCCGGCCGAGCCACGCAGCCGCACGGTGATGTGGCCGGACGCGAGCCCGCTCATACCGAAACGCTGCGTGATTTCCGAGGAAAGGCGCGTACCCACCGCCCTATGTGTGTTCCTAACATTGTAGGCGAGCTGCATCTTTTCACGCTCTTCCAGGGCGTCGCGAGCATCCTGCAGCATCTTGGCATCCAGGGAGTCGGGCACTTCGTTGCGCCCCTCGATGGTGCAGTAGCGGGCCTGATCGCCGGTGTCTGCTTGGACCAGAAGCGGGTTGAGATCAAGATCGTCAAGGTCGTCGCTGCCGCGACTGACCTGCTTGAGTAGGTCGGTTCGCCCGATGATCTCGTTCAGACTGCGCATACCCAGAGAGGCCAGAATCTCACGCACCTCCTCGGCAATAAACGAAAACAGGTTGACGACCTTTTCCGGCGAGCCCTCGAACTTGGCGCGCAGTGAGTCCTTCTGCGTGCAGATGCCGACCGGACAGGTGTTAGAATGGCACTGGCGCACCATGATGCAGCCCATGGCGACCAGAGAGGCAGTCCCGACACCGTATTCCTCCGCACCCATCATGGCGGCGATGACAACGTCGCGGCCCGTGCGGATGCCACCGTCTGTACGCAGGGTGACCGTGTGGCGCAGCCGATTGAGCGTAAGCACCTGGTTGGCTTCCGCCAGTCCCATCTCCCAGGGAGCGCCGGCATACTTGATGCTGGTCTGGGGACTGGCGCCGGTACCGCCGACGTGGCCGGAAATCAGGATGACATCGGCCTTTGCCTTGGCGACACCGGCGGCCACGGTTCCGACGCCGGCCTGGCTGACTAGTTTCACCGTGACCCTTGCGGCGGGATTGATCTGCTTCAGATCATAGATGAGCTGAGCTAGATCCTCGATCGAATAGATATCGTGGTGCGGCGGAGGGGAAATCAGCATGACGCCGGGCGTGGCATGACGCAGCTTGGCGACCATCTCTGTCACCTTGAAGCCCGGCAACTGACCGCCCTCACCCGGCTTGGCGCCCTGGGCGATCTTGATCTCGAGCTCACGGCAGTTGGTGAGGTATTCCGCAGTGACGCCGAAGCGGCCGGACGCCACCTGCTTGATCGACGAGTTCGGGTTGTCACCGTTCCGCCGCGGCTGGAACCGCTCTGTGTCTTCGCCGCCTTCACCGGAATCCGACATGGCGCCAATGCGGTTCATGGCGATGGTCAGCGTCTCATGAGCTTCGGGCGAAAGTGCGCCCAACGACATGCCGGGCGTCACGAACCGCTTGCGGATCTCCGTGATCGATTCAACCTCGTCGATGTCGATGGGGTCGCGCCGCGGGTTGAAGTCCAGCAGATCGCGCAGATCGAACGGCGGCCGCCGATCCATACCCTCGGCGTAACGATTGTACATCTGGTAGCTGTCGGTCGCGACGGCGGTCTGGAGGGCATGGATAAGGCCGGCCTCAAAGGCATGAGCCTCACCGCCATAGCGGTAGCGGTAGATTCCGCCGATGGGGAGCGACACGATTTCGTTGTCATAAGCCTCGCGGTGGAGCTTCAACGACCGGTGCTGAATGCCGGTGAGCCCGATGCCGGAAATGCGCGACGGCATGCCGGGAAAGAACTCCGCCACCAGCGTGCGTGACAGCCCGATGGTTTCGAAATTGTAGCCGCCGCGATAGGACGAGATGACCGAAATGCCCATCTTGGACATGATCTTGAGCAATCCGTCGTCGATGGCCTTCTTGCAGCGGACGACGCATTCTTGCAGCCCATAACCGGACAGAAGGCCGCGACCATGCCGTTCCGCGATGCCTTCCTCGGCCAGATAGGCATTCACCGTGGTCGCGCCCACGCCCACCAGAACGGCGAAATAGTGAACGTCCAGGCACTCACCCGACCGTACATTGAGCGAGGTGAAGGTGCGAAGCGACTGGCGCACGAGATGGCTGTGCACGGCGCCAACCACCAGGATCATCGGCATGGCTGCGCGTTCCGGGCCCGTCGCTTCATCGGTCAGGATGATGTGTTCGCATCCGCCGCGAACGGCGTCCTCGGCGTCCTGACGTACCCGCTGCATGGCGTCCGCCAAGACGTTTTCATCCTGACGCGACGCATCGAACGTGCAGTCGATCACCGTGGCGCTGTCTTTCATGTATCGGCGCATGGCTTGGTACTGCGCGTTGGTCAGTACCGGGGAGCCGAGTTGGAGAATGCGCGTCTGGCTTTCGTCCTGATCGAGAATGTTGGAGAGGTTACCGAGCCGCGTATCGAGCGTCATCACCCTGCGTTCGCGCAGCGAATCGATCGGGGGATTGGTGACCTGGCTGAAGTTCTGCCGGAAGAAGTGATGGAGGCCGCGGTACTGATCCGAAAGCACGGCAAGCGGCGTATCGTCGCCCATGGAGCCGATCGGCTCCTTCGCCGTCTCGACCATGGGCTGTAGGATAAGCTCCAGGTCTTCGATAGAGTAGCTTGCGGCACATTGCCGGGTCTTCAGTGTGCCCAGATCGAACATGCGATCAGCGCCATCTTCGGGCTTCACCAGCGTATCGAGGTGGGTGATGTTGCCGACCCACTGGCTATAGGGTTGCTGGCTGGCCAGATGTTCCTTGAGTTCCTCGTCCTGGTAGAGTCTGCCTTCGGCCAAGTTGACGGCGATCATCTGGCCGGGTCCTAGCCGTCCGCAATGCACCAGATCCTGCTCAGCAATCGGCACCATGCCCGTTTCGGAGCCGACAAAAAGCAGGCCGTCGCGGGTCTGCGAATAGCGCATGGGACGCAGACCGTTCCGGTCCATGCCCGCGAGCACCCAGTGTCCGTCCGAGGCTGCAATGGCAGCTGGGCCATCCCAGGGCTCCATGACCGTGTTGCAGTAGAGATAGAGGTCACGCACCTCCTCGGAGAGGTCGGCGTTGTCTGTCCAGGCCTCGGGGATCATCATGGTCTTGACGAGCGGAACGGAACGTTCGGCGTGGACCAATAGTTCGTAGACAGCGTCCAGGGCCGCAGAATCGGAACTGCCCGACTGAATCACCGGCTTGATCACGTCGAGATGCTCGGCGAAGGCGTCGTGGCCGATGCGCGCCTCGTGGCTCTTCATCCAGTTGGTGTTGCCGCGCACCGTGTTGATCTCCCCATTGTGCGCGACCATGCGGAAGGGCTGGGCCAAGCGCCAGGTCGGGAAGGTGTTGGTCGAGTAGCGCTGGTGGAAGATGGCGAAGCTCGAAACGAAACGTTCGTCGAGCAGATCGGGATAGAAAGCCGAGAGCTGTTCTGCCAGGAACATGCCCTTGTAGACGATCGAACGGCACGAGAGCGAGCAGATGTAGAAGTCCGCGACCTGAGCCTCGCGGGCGCGCGCCTCGATCTTGCGCCGGATGATGTAGAGATCGCGCTCGAACTGGTGATCGTCGATGCCGTCTTCGTTGGCGATCATGATTTGCTCGATTTCCGGCCTGGTGGCATTGGCCTTCTCACCGATGATCGCGCTGTCGATCGGCACCTGACGCCAGCCGAAAATACGGTAACCGAAGTTGAGAATCTCGGACTCGACGATGGCGCGGCATACCTCCGCTGCGCCGAGATCGGTTTTGGGCAGGAACACCATACCGATGGCCAGCCTGCCCACACCGGTTTCGTGCCCGGTCCGCTCGACGTGTTCCTTGAAGAAATCCTGGGGAATCTGGACCTGGATGCCCGCACCATCGCCGGTCTTGCCGTCCGCATCGACCGCGCCCCGGTGCCAGACCGCCTTGAGCGCATCGACGCCGGCCACAACGACATCGCGACGCGGCTTGCCGTCGATCGCGGCAACGAACCCGACGCCGCATGCGTCATGTTCAAAGGCAGGGTCGTACATGCCATCCCGGTCGAGACGCTCCGCCTCTGCAGCCCGCCGTGCCATGGTCTGATCGTTCATAGCGTTCTCCTAGCTCGCGGCTTTCAAAGGCGCGACCTCCTGGGTGCGCGCCTGCAATTCTCGGTGCATCGCCTGGGCTGCATCGCGGCCGTCACGGATGGCCCACACGACGAGCGAAGCGCCGCGCACGATATCGCCGGCGGCATAAACACCGGGAAGATTGGTCTCGCCAGTCAGCATCTCTGTTTTCACGGTGCCCCAGCGCGTCATCTTGAGCTCGGGCAGTTCGAAACCCTGCGCAATCGGTTTGGGATTGAAGCCCAGTGCCTTGAGCACGAGATTGGCCTTGATGCGATAGTCCGAGTCCTGGACGGTCTGGGGTGTCAGACGGCCGCTGGCATCGGGCTCGCCAAGGCGCATTTTCACGGCCCGCACCGCCTCGACACGGTCGGTGCCCAGAAACGCTTCCGGTGCGGAGAGGAATTCAAACCGTACACCCTCTTCCATAGCATAGGAGACCTCACGCTGGCTGCCGGGCATGTTGGTGCGGTCGCGCCGGTAGAGACAGGTCACAGCCTTCGCACCCTGGCGCACCGCGGTACGCACGCAGTCCATGGCCGTATCACCGCCGCCTATCACCACCACGTTCTTGCCCGCAGCGTCGAGATCGCCCGAGTCGAAATCCGGAACCTCGTCGCCCAGGCTCTTACGGTTGCTCGCAATGAGATAGTTCAGAGCGGGGACGACGCCATGAAGACCCACGCCGGGGGCCTTGATGTCGCGCTCATCATAGACTCCCGTGGCAATCAGAACCGCATCGTGGCGCTCTTGCAGATCGGCAAAACCGACATCCCGGCCAACCTCGGTCGAGGTGTGGAAGACCACACCGCTTTCGGTCAACAGGCGGGTTCGCCGTTCGACGACTTCTTTTTCCAGCTTGAAACCGGGAATGCCGTAGATCAGCAGTCCGCCGATACGGTCATACCGGTCGTAGACCTCCACCTTGTAACCGTGACGGCGCAACATGTCCGCGGCGGCGAGACCGGCGGGACCGCCACCTATAATCCCCACGGACTGATCGCGCTCACGCACGGGACGGGGACCCAAGACCCAGCCATTCTGGAAGGCGGTCTCGGTGATGTAACGCTCGACCGCGCCGATCGTGACCGCTTCAAAGCCCTTCTCGATGACACAGTTGCCTTCACACAGCCTGTCCTGGGGGCAGATACGTCCGCAGATTTCGGGAAACGTGTTGGTCGCGGCCGACAGTTCATAGGCCTCCTCAAGCCGGCCCTCGGCCGTCAGCTTGAGCCAGTCGGGAATGTTGTTCTGCAGCGGACAGTGGACCTGACAAAACGGCACGCCGCACTGGGAACAGCGTGAGGCTTGTTCACCGGCACGGGCCTGCGTAAATTCATCGAATATTTCGTCGAAATCGGCGCGGCGCAGGTCGGCATCGCGTTTTTTTGGGCGTTTTTGCGCCACATCGATAAAAGTGAGCAAATTGACAGTCATACGCTGTTCCCGGCCCGCGAATCCCGATCAGGGTAGCGTTCTTAGGCGAAATCAGCCCGTCTGACGAGTGAAATCACGCCAGTAGAACAGTATCACTACCCTAAAATTTCCTCTAATTCGGTAAACAGCTCTGAAACCGGCTTTGCGACGCAATACCGGCTCACCCATGAAAGACAATGATTCTGCCCTATTAATCCGCTCGAATCCGGGAATGTCCATGATAGGGTCCGTCCCATCTGCTCAGGGTGCCGCTTCCGTGACCTCGCTCCAACTTGCCGTCCTGGCGCTTGTTCAGGGAATTACCGAATTTTTGCCCGTCAGCTCTTCGGGCCACCTGATTCTCATCAGCCGCGTTCTGGGATGGAAGGATCAGGGTCTTTCCATCGACATTGCCGTGCACGCCGGCACATTGCTTGCCGTGATCGTCTATGTTTGGCGCGACATCATGCACATTCTGGGCGGCCTGACAGAAAGCGGCTCGGCCAGCACCCGCCCGCTGGCCGGCATGCTGATCGTTGCGACCATCCCTGTCGGTATTGCCGGATTTGCCCTGCACAAGATCGGTCAGGAAGGCCTGCGCGATCCCGCCATCATCGCCTGGACGACATTGGGATTCGGCATTCTTCTGTTCGTGGCCGACCGTTTCGGCATGACGCTGCGGCGCATGGAACACATGACGTGGGGCAGCGCGGTCATCATCGGCTTGGCCCAGGTCTTAGCGCTCATTCCCGGGACCAGCCGATCAGGCATCACCATGACGGCAGCACGCTTCATGGGATTCGAACGCGAAGCCGCGGCGCGTTTCTCCCTGCTGCTTTCGATTCCAGTGATCGCGGCTGCGGCTCTGCTGGCCGGCAAGGATGTCTTCGAGAGCGGCGATCTGGCCCTGACCCAAACGACACTGCTTGCCGCCGCGATGGCCTTTGCCTCGGCCATGGTGGCCATCTGGCTCATGATGGCATGGCTGCGCCGGGCCACGTTCACGCCGTTCGTCATCTACCGCGTCATTCTGAGCCTAGGCCTGCTCGCCTGGCTCTATTTTTAGATTCGACCTTCCCGCATTTCAGCCGAACCGCGGGCGCCCGCGCAGACCGCCGCGACGATAGAGACTGAGATAGTGCGGCACGATCATCTCGACGGTGGTTGGATTGATGCCCAGGACCTTCAGGCCGGGCATTGTGGGATCAGCCACGTTGTCGACCTTCATCAGGCGAACCTGATCGGGTGTAAGCAGCGGTTTGGGCAAAAACTGCAGGAAAAGCGCCTGAACATGCGCCACGAAGAACGGCATGGGCATGAGCAGCACCTTGCGCTGGGTTTCACGCCTGACGAACCCCATCAGGTTCTTGAAGGTGTAGGTCGAGGGACCGCCCAATTCATAGATCGTGCCGGCGCGATCGGCGTCGTCGACACAAGCCACGATGGCAGCGGCGACATCATCCACGTAGACGGGCTGAAAACGAGTCATCCCGCCGCCAAAGAGCGGCAGAACCGGCGAGAACACGGCCAGACGACCGAAGAGATTGAAGAAACCGTCCTCTTGGCCGAACACGATGCTGGGACGCAGGATGCGCACGGTGGGCACCAGATCCTGCAGCACCTGCTCCGCGGCCGCCTTGGACCGGGCGTAGTTGGCCGACGCATGCAGCGAAGCGCCGTTGGCGGAAATCTGCACCACTGTCTCAATCTCGGCCTTTCTGGCCGCCTCGCCGATATTGCGTGCCGCATCGACATGCATGGGGCGGAAGTTGCGTTTGCCCCGCTCGAAGAGAATTCCGACGAGATTGACGATCGCCGAGGCGCGCGCGGTGACCGAGGCCACCTCTTGCGCATCCGCGACGTCGACCTTGACTGGAACGATCTGACCGACATCGCCCAGGGGCTGCAAAAAACTTGCCGCTTCGGGATAGCGCACGGCAACAATCACCCGCCAGCCGTCATTGGCCAGACGACGAACGAGATAACGGCCGATAAAGCCCGAGCCGCCAAAAACCACAATGTCACGACGCGCCATGCCCACTCCTCCACTGTGATCCGCTCTATAGAGTTAAGAGCATATCCCGTTCGGATCGTATCACGAGGCGATTCAATCTGAACGGGATATGCTCTGACCACCGTCTTTTGCTAAGTTAAGCGTGTCGGCCTTGACAGCGACCCCCGCCGAAACTAATTGGAGGCTCATGCCCAGGTGGCGGAATTGGTAGACGCGCAGGCTTCAGGTGCCTGTGGGGGAAACCTCGTGGAAGTTCGAGTCTTCTCCTGGGCACCAATTTAATCAATAAATTGTATACTTACCCAAGAGGAATGCGTGGTAGAGGTCTACGCGACCCGAAAGCCCATACTGCGACGCGAGGAGCCGTGCCCGATCCGCGCCCATAACCTGTGTTCGCACATAGGGAGGATTTAGCGATGATCAGATCATATGGTGCCGCATTGCCGAACAAGCCGGCTGAATGATCATCAAGAACGTGTTCGAGGAAACTGCCTAGCTGTAAGTGCAGTTCCACCATGGGGAACGCGCCGGTCAACCTTGTACGAGCCTCGGCTAGAGCCTCATGGTCTGTTTCGAAACCGTAGACTTCAACAGGGCAGGATAGCTTGTCCAACAAGGCAATCAAGAGCTCGCCGTGACCGACTGCTGGGTCGAGTATGCGCAGTGGCACTCGGGTTGTATGCTTAGCGTTCTCAACTATCCGGGAGGCAACGAAGTTTGCCAACTCACGCGGGGTGTATGTGATGCCATCAGCCTTTGTCTGCGTTACATCTTTGTATCGCTCAGAAACAGCATAGGCTTCAGTCATTTGGTATGTTCACTTTCTTATCCTGTTTCTCTGGCAAGCGATAGACGGTCGAACGCCCTAGCGATAGTTCCTTTTAGGCATAGGATACAGTGAAACGCAATGAATGCCAGTGCAACTGGATTTGGTATATTTTGCTGGAGTTTGGCTGTTGATACAGTCTCAATGAAATTCTATAACTTCCAGTGAACTTGTAGGAATACGCCTCTCCTAAGCACCATACTCCTCAAACAGATATTCAGTCTGGTGTTCTTAACGACCGCCCGCAGTCCATAGTCGCAGCGGCGTGGTCGCTTGCGCCCCAGTGGTGCGAAGGCTAGGTTCGAGGCAGAAAAGTCGAGGATCTTTGGGGTATATGGCCAATCTTCTCTATCAGGGCGACCTGCCCGACGATCTTGACCTTGGACCCGTTGTAGCGGTCGATTCGGAGACCATGGGGCTCGCTCCCCATCGTGACCGGTTGTGCCTGGTCCAGCTTTCATCGGGTGACGGCAATGCCCATCTGGTCCAAATCGCGAAGGGCCAAACCGAAGCACCGAACCTTACCCGTCTTCTGGCTGATCCCGATGTCCTGAAGCTGTTCCATTTCGCACGTTTCGATCTGGCCGCACTCAACCAATATCTGGGAGTGACGGTTGCTCCGGTTTACTGCACCAAGGTCGCATCGAAGCTTGTGCGCACCTTTACCGACCGGCATGGTCTGAAGGACCTGTGCAAGGAGCTTCTGGGCGTCGATATTTCCAAGCAACAGCAAAGCAGCGATTGGGGCGCCCCCGAACTGACCAACGATCAACTCAACTACGCTGCGTCGGATGTCCTCCACCTGCACCGTTTAAGGGAAGAGCTCGACCGTCGTCTTGAACGCGAAGGACGTAGTGAGCTGGCTGCATCGCTGTTTGCTTTTCTGCCCACCAGAGCCAAATTGGATCTGGTGGGTTGGAGCGATCCGGATATTCTCGAACACTGAGATCCAGGCACAGCAACGCTGCGGGCCACAACAGGAATATGACCGACGTGACCGACAGCGACACCATCCCACACGAAAACAGCGGCAAGAAACCGGCGCGCCTCCGTGTGCGGCCACGTCAGGTGGCGGTTAACACGCCGAGCCGTTACACGCGCTTTGTCAGTCTGATGCGGTTATTGCTTCCGGTCAGCGCGATCCTGCTGGCGGCCACAGTCGTCGTTTGGCCTTATTTCAATGTCACGGATTCAGCCACGGTCGTCGACATCAAGACGCTGAACCTGCCCACCGAAGATCGCCCGACCATGGCGAATGCGCGCTTCCTGGGAACGGACAACAAGGGCCAGCCCTTCACGGTGACCGCGACCACGGCGTGGCAGGAACAGGGGTATGACGAGCTGATTTACTTGGAGGGTCTACAGGGCGACATGATGCTAGACAGCGACATGTGGGCAACGATTTATTCGGATCGCGGCGTCTATGATCAGGTTGGACAGTTGCTGATCGTCGAGTCCAATGTCAGCGTCTTCACAGATGAGGGCTATGAAATCCACAGCGACTATGCCCTGATCGACCTCAACAAGGGAACCGCCGAAGGAAATTTGCCTGTTCATGGCCAAGGCCCCGCGGGTCTGATCGACGCTCAGGGATTTAGAATCTCCGACTATGGCGACAACATCTTCTTCGAGGGCCGCATGCGTTTAACACTCTTTCCTAGATCTCAGCCGTGACCATGCATTCCCGCATACTTGCACCGCTATGTCTTATCCTGCTTTGGGCCTGTCCGGCGCAGGCACAGGTCATCAATACCTCACGCCACGACACCAGCCTGCCTATCGCCATCGAGGCCGACAGTATGGAGGTCGAGCAAAACGCACAACGCGCAACGTTCATCGGTGCGGTGGATGCCAAACAGGGCGACATGACGCTGACTTCGGATAAACTGATTGTGTACTATCGTGAAAAACAGACGGCCGAGGATAGCACGATCTACCTGATCGAAGTGGAAGGCAACGTCATGTTCCGCACATCCAACGAAACGGCCCAGGGCGACGCGGGTGAATACGATGTCGACACAGGGATCATTCGGCTGCTGGGCAACGTGATTCTGACGAACGGTGATAACCTGATCAAAGGCAATCAGGCCGTCATGAACCTGGAAACCGGACAGAGTGAGGTGACCGGCGGACGCGTTGAGGGTATTTTCTTCCCCGAACAGTCGGATTTGCCCTGATCCCAGAACCATGGAAACAGTTTCCGAACGTCCCACCCTAGTCACCAGCAATGCCGGCTTGGCCGCCCACAACCTGAGCAAAAGCTACAGGCAACGGCCCGTTGTGCGCGATGTCAGTGTTTCGGTGCAGCGTGGCGAGGCCGTGGGGCTGCTAGGCCCCAACGGTGCCGGCAAAACCACCTGCTTCTATCTGATCACCGGTCTGATCGCGCCCGATTCTGGGAGCATCACCCTGGACGGCGATGAAGTCACCGAGCTGCCAATGTATCGCAGGGCACGCATGGGCGTGGGCTATCTCCCCCAGGAAGCATCGATCTTCCGTGGCATGTCGGTCGAAGCCAACATCCGCGCGGTGCTCGAAGTCGTCGAAAAGGATCGCGATGCCCGTGAGACCATGCTGGACGAGTTGCTGGCGGAATTCTCGATCTCGCATCTGAGGCAAACCCCATCGCTGGCGTTGTCAGGCGGTGAGCGCCGCAGGGTGGAGATTGCGCGGGCACTGGCATCAAGGCCCAGTTTCATGCTGCTGGACGAACCGCTGGCAGGCATAGATCCCATCGCCGTCGGCGATATTCGCGATCTGGTCGCGCATCTGAAGGACCGCGGGCTTGGTGTGCTCATCACAGACCACAATGTGCGCGAGACACTCGATATCATCGAGCGCGCCTACATCATCCACGAAGGACGTCTGATGATGGAGGGCGCACCCGACGAGATCGTTGCTCATGAAGGCGTTCGACGGGTCTATCTCGGCGAACGTTTCAAGCTCTAAACCAGGGATCTATCATGTCGATGGCCCCGCGGCTGGATCTCCGCCAAACCCAATCCCTAGTGATGACGCCCAAGTTGCAACGGGCGATCAAGCTTCTGCAACTCTCCAACATCGAACTGACCGCCTATGTCGACGAGGAACTTGAGCGCAACCCGCTGCTGGAACGTGCGCAGACCGACGACCACGAAAGGGAGGCTGAAGAACGCAACGACCAGCCGGTACAGCAGACCAACAGCGATACCAGCGATCACCTCGATCACGCCGAAAGCCCCGACCTAGACGCCGCAGGCTCCATGCCCTGGAGTGCGAGCAGCGGCCCACGCAGTAACGACAGCAGTCTGGATTTTGGCGGTGTCGAATACACGATTGCCGAAGAAACATCGCTCTATGAGCATTTGGCCCGGCAGATTCAGGTTGAGTGCGAAGACGGTCCCGAACAGCTCGTCGCCGCCCATCTGCTGGGTGCCATCGACGACGCCGGTTATCTGACCATTGGAACCGAGGCGGCGATCGAACAACTCGGCTGCACATCCGGGCTCTTCGATCACACGCTAGTCAAGCTCCAGCGTCTTGATCCGCCTGGCGTATTCGCACGCGATCTAAAAGAGTGCCTGCGCCTGCAACTTGATGAACTCAATCGCCTGGATCCCGTGAGCAGTGCGATCCTCGACAACCTCGAGCTCGTCGCCAAGCGTGATTTCGCCAAGCTGAGGAAACTCTGTGCCTGCTCGGATCAGGATATTCTCGATGTGCTGAACGAGCTCAAGGCGCTTGATCCCAAGCCGGGGCATCGCTTCGATTCAGGCCATGTCGAGGCTGTCGTTCCCGACGTCGTGGTGCGCGCCAGCCATGCAGGCGGCTGGATGGTGGAACTCAACACCGAAACCTTACCCAAGGTCCTGGCGAACGAGTGTTACTGCGCGGAAGTCCAGCGCAACGCGCGCAGCGAAGACGACAAGGTGTTCGCCTCGGAACAATGGAACTCCGCCAACTGGCTGATCAAGGCTCTGGATCAGCGCGCGCGGACCATCCTGCGCGTGGCACGCGAAATCGTGCGCCAGCAGGACCTTTTCCTGGTCAAGGGTGTGGAGCACCTCAAACCCCTGGTGCTGCGCGACATCGCCGATGCGCTGGAACTCCACGAGAGCACGGTAAGCCGGGTCACGAGCAACAAGTTCATCATGACCCCGCGCGGCATCTTTGAACTGAAGTACTTTTTCACTGCATCTTTGGGCAGCACGGGGGACGGTCCCTCCCATTCGGCAGAAGCGGTCCGCCACCGCATCCGCACGCTGATCGAAGCCGAAACGGCCCAAAAAGTGCTTTCAGACGACCATATCGTCGAGGCGTTGCAGGCGGATGGCATCGTGATCGCGCGCCGCACGGTCGCCAAGTACCGCGAGGCCATGCGCATTCCTTCATCCGTCCAGAGGCGACAAGAACTGCGTCTGGCAAACGTGGGTTAGCGAATTTCGACGATCCGAATCAGTTTCAAACAGGCGGGTTGTTTCTGCCACGGACTGACGATATATGTGCGCCCCGTTTTGACGGGTGGCACTTGAATATCAGGTGTCGTGGCGGTCCCCGAAGTATCGTTATGAACGCTTCAAGACGCACAGCACTGTCGAGATTGCGATGAAGATTGCCATAACAGGGCATCAGATTGACGTAGGCGATGCTCTCAAGACGCATGCCACGGAACACCTTGAAAACGGTGTCAGCAAGTACTTTGCCGACCCGATGGAGGCCCATGTCACGTTCAGCCGGGAAGGTTTGGATTTTCTGACCCACATTTCGGTGCATGTGGGTCACGACATTCACGCAGAAGGGCGCGGTATCGGTGCCGATGCCTATGCCAGCTTCAACAAGGCAGCTGAACATGCCGAAAAGCAGCTGCGCCGAAGCAAACGCAAGCTTCGCGATCACCACTGAAGGCCCGAACCCGGCGCGCAGTCGTGGCGGGGTCGGAAATAAATATGGAATTAACCGATCTTGTAACTCCAGAGAGCGTCGTGACACATCTGCGGTCTGCCAGCAAAAAGCAGGCATTGCAGGACCTTGCACATCACGCGGCCGCGATTTCCGGCGCAGACGAGCGCACCATCTTCGACGCCTTGCTTGAGCGCGAACGGCTGGGCAGCACAGGCGTGGGTCTTGGCATCGCCATCCCCCACGCCAAGCTTCCGGGGTTGAATACACTTCATGGTGTATTGGCTCGTGCCGACACGCCCATCGATTTTGACGCCATCGACGAGCAGCCGGTCGATCTGGTATTTCTGCTGCTAGCACCCGAAGGCGCCGGCGCGGACCATCTCAAGGCACTGGCACGCGTTTCCCGCCTTTTGCGTAACCACGATGTCTGCGAGAAACTGCGCGGTGCCGACAGTGCCGAGGCAATCTATGCGCTCCTGACCGAGGCTAAAGCCAACCAGGCTGCCTGATCCGGCGATGTTGATCCATGGCACCTGCGTTGAACTGAACGGTGCCGGAATTCTTCTTCGTGGCCCCTCGGGGTGCGGAAAGAGCGATCTGGCACTTCGCCTTATCCAGGAATGCGGGTTTCGCCTCGTTGCCGACGATCAGGTTGCGTTGCAATCCGTGGATGACACGGTTGCCGCCAGCCCGCCGCCTTCTCTGGCCGGTTTGCTGGAAGTGCGTGGTGTCGGCATCGTTTCGTTCGATCATGCCGGGAGCACGAATTTGGTGTTTATCGCAGATCTCTGCGAATCCTCCGATGTGGAGCGTATGCCCGTTGCCGAAACCACAGAAATCCTGAGCCATTCGATTCCCCGGTTTCGGGTGTATCCTTTCGAGGTATCCAGCACGTTGAAACTTCGCCTGATGCTGGCGCAAACATTGGAGCGATTGGTATAGCACACCATGACTTCGGTTCGCCGCGAGCGCCCGCTTGTTCTGGTCACGGGACTTTCCGGCGCCGGACGCAGCACCGCGCTAAAGGCTCTGGAGGATGAGGGTTATGAAGCGATCGACAATCTTCCCCTGCGCCTGCTGAACCCGCTGCTCGACAACGCGGAGGCCGGCGCTGGACCGCTGGTCATTGCCATCGACGTCCGGTCGCCGAGCTTCCATGCCAGCGATTTCCTTAAATCGGTCGACGATCTGCGTTCCCGGAAGGATCTTTCCGTTTCGCTCGTCTTCCTCGATTGCGACCCCAATGTCTGGCAACGCCGGTTTACGGAGACGCACCGGCCCCATCCGCTTGCCGGCGGCGGCACGCTGATCGACAGCATCGAGGCGGAACGAAAGCTGATGCAGGAAATCCGTGCCCATGCCGATATCGTGATTGAAACCACCCAGATGCTCGGTGCCGAACTCAGACGCATTCTGGCAGGTCATCTTGCTGCAAACGACTCTCCGCGCCTATCGGTGTTCGTTGTTTCGTTCTCCTACCGCATGGGCTTGCCGCGCAACGCGGATCTTGTGTTCGACGTGCGTTTCTTGAGCAACCCGCACTATGTCGACGACTTGCGCAAAAAAACCGGACGTGACCGCGAGGTAGCCGAATATATCGAGCATGACCTGCAGTTTGGTTCCTTTTTCCAGCGCATGGGCGGTCTAATACGCGATCTCCTGCTAGCCTATGCAGACGAGGGGAAACGCTATCTGACCATCGCCATCGGTTGTACAGGCGGCAGACACCGCTCGGTTTTTGTTGCCGAACGTCTTGCTGCTCTGTTAAGCGGGGGAGGACGTCACGTGAGCCTGCAACATCGCGAACTTGCGTCATGACGGCAGACCGACTGTCCATTTAACCATAGCAGCAAGCGCAGCAAGACATGATCGGATTAGTATTGGTAACCCACGGTCGTCTGGCCGAGGAGTTTGTGGCTGCGACAGAACACGTCGTGGGAGAACAAACGGCCGTGCGCACGGTCTGTATCGGGCCAGACGACGATATGGAGCGGCGCCGCGACGACATTCTTGAAGCGATCAAGAATGTCGAAAGCGGGGAAGGCGTCATAGTCCTGACCGACATGTTCGGCGGCACACCGTCCAATCTGGCCATTTCGGTGATGGACAGCGGCAATATCGAGGTCATCGCCGGGATCAACCTGCCCATGCTGATCAAGCTCGCATCCGCCCGCCAGACCGAAGGCCTGGCCGATGCGGTCGCCGCCGCCCAGGAAGCCGGACGCAAGTACATCAACGTCGCCAGTTCCCTGCTCAAGCCCAAGGCCTGATTTTCATGACTCCCACCGGCGAATCGGCCCTCAAGCACAGCCGACGGCTCGTGATCGTGCACGAGCGCGGCCTGCACGCGCGCGCCGCCGCCAAGTTTGTTGGGGTCCTGAACAATTTCCAGGCCGAAATCGAGGTCGAGAAGGACGGGGTTCGTGTTTCCGGGCGTTCAATTATGGGCTTGATGATGCTTGCGGCGGCACCCGGCACGGTGATCGACGTGGAGGCGTGCGGGTGCGATGCACCAGAAGCGCTTGCCGCACTCGCGCTGCTGGTGGAGAACCGGTTCGATGAGTGAGCGGGAAAACGCATCGCCGACCTTGGAACTCAAGGGTATCGGTGTCGCGCGCGGCATCGCCATCGGGCCTGCCTTCATCAGCGAAAGCGATACGCTGGATGTTCCGACCTACAAGCTGAAAGTCAAAGAGGTCGAAAAGGAGATCGCACGTTTTGAAGGCGCGGTCGCAAAGGCGATCGACCAGATCGACAGATTGTCCAAAAAAGCGTCGGGCCTGCCCGAGAGCGCGGCAGAGGAACTGGGTTATCTGTTACAGGCCCACGGCCAGATGCTGCAGGGATCGCGCCTGGTGCGCGGCGTTGAAACCCGCATCCGCGACAAGCAGCTGAATGCGGAAGCCGCGGTATCGCGGGAGGTGGGCGAAATCTCCCATGCGTTCTCGCAGATGGAAGACAGCTATCTTTCCGAGCGCAGCAAGGACGTCAGAGATGTCGGCCAGCGGCTGCTGCGCTGCCTGATGCAGACCCCATACCGTGCGCTCGCCGATCTTCCCATAGGCACGGTGGTCGTGGCCGACGAGCTGACGCCGGCCGATACCGCTCTACTGGATCCCCAACAGGTTGCAGGCTTCGTAACGGCCGTCGGCGGCGCCCAGGATCACACCGGCATTCTCGCGCGTTCGCTCGCTCTGCCTGCCGTGGTCGGCACCTCCGACCTTTTGCTTCACGTGAAGAACGGCGACATAGTCGTGCTGGATGGCACGACCGGACAGATTGTCGTCAATCCCGATGAGCCAACGCTCAAACGTTTCCAGGATCGGCAGACCGAACTCAAGCGCCAGGCGCGCAAGCTCGAACGGCTGCGCAATGTCCCGGCCAAAACACGAGACGAGGTCAAGGTCTCGCTGCAGGCCAACATCGACCTGCCCGGAGAGATCGCCAGCGCGCTCGAACACGGCGCGGAGGGTATCGGTCTCTACCGGACGGAGTATGTGTTCCTCAACCGCGACGATGTTCCAAGCGAGGACGAACAGTATGTCCAGCTGCGCAACATCGTCGAAGGCATGGAAGGGCGTCCGGTCACGGTGCGCACGCTGGATGCCGGCAACGACAAGCTGCCCTATTCCCTGGGCGAACATCTCAGCGTGAGCGCCAATCCAGCCATGGGGCTGCGCGCCATTCGCCTGTCCCTCAAGGTGCAAAGCCTTCTTGAGAACCAGCTTTCGGCAATCCTGCGTGCGGGAGCACACGGGTCCGTTCGTATCCTGATTCCCATGATCTCGACCCCGTCCGAAATGCGCCAGGTGCGCCAAGTTCTCAAAAAGGTCGCCACGCGCCTGAAGCGCAGGAAGGTCAAGATCGCCGATCCGTTGCCGCCCGTGGGCGCGATGATCGAGATTCCCGGTGCGGCTCTCTCGGCCGACGGGCTGGCACGGGACTGCGAATTCTTCTCAATCGGCACCAACGACCTCACCATGTACACGCTGGCGATAGACCGCGGCGATGAACAGGTCGCCCACCTCTACAGCCCTCTGCATCCCGCCGTGTTGCGCCTGATCCAGTTCACGACAGCCGCGGCATTACGCGCGCGCATTCCCGTCAATGTCTGCGGAGAAATGGCCGGCGACGAGCGCATGACCGCGATTCTGCTAGGCTTGGGCATCCGTGATCTCTCCATGGCCTCGGCTGCGGTGCCCCGCGTCAAACAGCGCATCCGCAGCCTGGATGTGAACGAGGCGACACGACGCGCCCAGACTACCATGGAGCAGACGGATTCCGGCATGGTGGCCGCCTTGCTCGACGACTTCAACGCGCTGGCATAGCGACCTTGCACGGTCATCGCTAGACGGCGCGGACGGTATTTGATAAGCCGAGTGCCCTGCCCTGACGAGCTACCGAATTTTCCAGATACAACGCGAGAACGGACGCCACATGAGCGAGTTTACGGATTACAAGGTTGCCGATATTGGATTGACCGACTGGGGCCGCAAGGAAATCGAAATCGCCCAGGTCGAAATGCCCGGCCTGATGTCAATTCGCGAAGGATACGGCGGCAGCAAGCCTCTCGAAGGCGCGCGCCTTACCGGCTGCCTGCACATGACGATCCAGACTGCCGTCCTGATCGAAACGCTAATTGAACTGGGCGCGGAAGTCCGCTGGTCGTCGTGCAACATCTTCTCGACGCAGGACCAGGCCGCCGCAGCCATTGCGGTCGCAGGTATCCCCGTCTTTGCCTGGAAGGGCGAAACGGAAGAAGAATACGAATGGTGCATCGAACAGACCATCAAGGGCCCCGATGGCTGGGTGCCGAACATGCTGCTGGACGATGGCGGCGATCTGACCGCCATCATGCATGAGAAATACCCCGAACTCCTGAAGGACGTGCACGGCGTCAGCGAGGAGACGACCACCGGCGTGGCGCGTCTCTACCAGATGGCCAAGCGCGGCGAACTGCTGGTTCCCGCGTTCAACGTGAACGATTCGGTGACCAAGTCGAAGTTCGACAACGTCTATGGCTGCCGCGAGAGCCTGACCGACGGCATCCGCCGCGCGACGGATGTGATGATGGCCGGCAAGGTCGCCGTGGTCGCCGGCTACGGCGGCGTCGGCAAGGGTTCGGCACAGTCGCTTCAGGGCGCGGGTGCCAGGGTCATGGTGACGGAGATCGACCCGATCTGCGCGCTGCAGGCCGCGATGGACGGTTTCGAGGTCGTGACCATGGAGGATGCCGCGCCCAAGGCCGATATTTTCGTGACCGCGACCGGCAACACCGACGTCATCACCGTCGATCACATGCGCGCCATGAAGGACCGGGCGATCATCTGCAACATCGGCCACTTCGACAACGAAATTCAGGTCGAGGCGACCAAAAACTTCAAGTGGAACAACATCAAACCCCAGGTCGACGAGATTGAGTTCCCCGACGGCAAGAAGATCATTCTGCTGGCCGAAGGCCGCCTGGTGAACCTGGGCTGCGCCACCGGCCATCCAAGCTTCGTCATGAGCGCCAGCTTCTCCAACCAGGTTCTGGCCCAGATTGAGCTTTGGAGCCACAAGGACAAGGGCACCTACGGCAAGGAAGTTTATGTCCTGCCCAAGCACCTCGACGAACAGGTCGCCATGCTTCATCTGGAAAAGGTCGGCGCGAAGCTCACCAAGCTGACCGACCACCAGGCGAGTTACATCGGTATCGATCAGGCCGGACCGTTCAAGACACACGAATATCGTTACTGATCAGGAGGCGCGAGACAGTATGCGAAGAAAGCCGGAGCCGATGGGTTTTGGCCTTTTTCTTTGGGTTATTCCCAACGGATCTGAATCTAACCGGAAGTAGGTTTGGGATTGATGAGACGGTGTCCACGGTGTGATTTCACGCGATGCTGGCGTTTTGGGGGCGGGTGCTACAAGTGCCGTCGCTGCGGCCATCGCTACCGGTGGCGCACGGTCCGGGATGCGGTTCGCCTGGCGGATGCGTCCAGGCGTCGTCTTGTGGAGTACTTCGTTCCGGGCGTTCCGGCCTAGCGTCAGCGTTTCCGGCCGGTCGCCAGCGCGCCGACGGTCGAGAAGTTCTACCGGGTAATGCGGGCCTGCTGTGCCCTTCGCGAGGAACTGCGCGAGCCGTTCGAGGGGACGATTGAATGCAACGAGACGGCGTTCGGCGGTGCGCGCAAGGGCAAGCGCGGCTGGAGTGCCGCCGGCAAGGTTCTGGTGTTCGGCCTGATCGAGTGCAACGGTCTGGTCAAGGCGCTGCCGACCGCCACCCCCAGCCGTGCCGAGGCCATGCATCACATCGAGGCCCACACACGCGAGGGCTCGCTCTGTTACACCGGTGAGTGGCAGGCCTGCGCCACCTTGAAGCTGTACGGCGAGCACGTCGTGATGCGCAAGGAAAAGGGACGGCCGCCGGGGCGCGACTACATCAACGGCATCGAGGGCTTCCGGAGCTATGCCAAGAACTGGCTCTATCCCTGTCGAGGCGTGCCGCGCAAACAGTTCCACCTCTATCTCGGCGAGATCTGCTATCGCTACAACCATCGGGCAGAGGACCTCCATCCCTTGATCATCACCATGTCAAGGCAAACTCCCTTGGAGGACATCAACCAGATTCTGAGCTGAAAACGTTAGGAATTGCCTTATCTTTGCTTCTCACTGGCAGGCGCGGATTCTGCCCATGTCGAAATGCAAGTGATCGGCGTGGCGCGCGTTGTAGTTAGGCCCCAGGACCGTATTGAACAAGACCGCAGGCTTCACGATGGGCCGCACGCAGAAACCGACCTTCGTCGGAACCTCGTCTCAGTCCGCCCGAACGCTCACCTCACGACCGTCCATCAGCGTGAAGCCGGAAATGGCGTTGGCCATGCCGCATGAGAGGTAGAAACCGCTGCTGTAGGGCACATTCGAGCGAACGAAGCGCACACCGTCCATCAGACCACAGCCGTTTTCGCTCGGTCGTTCGTCAAGGGCGGTGTAGAGAAGCTCTGAGCGTTTGAGCGCGGCAAAGCAGGCTTCGGGTTCGGCCATGAGCGCGTTGAGTTGATAGCGCGCCACGTAGCCCGGCGCAGACTCCAGATCGACCTCTTCCCACGGCTACCAACCGGCCGGAATTCGAATCCAAGACTGGTGCGGTCCGATCAGAACCGCACTCGTGAGCAGGGTTAACACTATAAGGATACGCATGAAAGTTTATCGAGCAGCCGCTAACGCTCCGCTTTGCATTGCCGGGCGCTACTAATGCCTCATGAATCAGGCAAAACTCCGGCACGATCGGGGTTTCAATCGCCGGGAACGCCCCGCGTGGTGGAATATTCGAAATGCAGCGGCTTGTCGGGATACACGAGATTGTAGATATCGTGGGCAGCCATGGCGGTTTCGGCGAAGCCTGAAAGGATAAGCTTGAGCTTGCGCGGATAGGTCACGATATCGCCGACGCCATAGATACCCGGCGTGCTGGTCGACGAGGTCGCTGGCTCCACGGCAATGAGGTTTTTTTCCAAGTTGAGACCCCAATCGGCGATCGGGCCAAGCTCCATCCGTAACCCGTAGAACGGCAGCAACAGATCGGCCTCCAGGCGACGTTCGTTGCCGTCGAGGTCGGCCACCACGACGGCCTCCAGCGTCCCGTCCCGGCCTTCGAGGCCATGCAGTTGGTAGGGCACCACGAGCTCCACCTCACCGGACTCAACCAGGGCCTGCACGCGCTTCACGCTGTCGGGCGCGGCGCGAAACCTGTCGCGCCGGTGCACGACCATGATCCGATCCACGATGCCATGCAGCCCCAGAACCCAATCGAGCGCCGAATCCCCGCCACCGGCAATCACGACCCGCTTGCCGCGATGATCATCACGCCGGGTGATCAGATACGAGACACCGCCGGTTTCCTCAAAGGCCTCGATTCCCACTAGGGGCGGACGGTTGGGCCCGAACGCGCCACAGCCCGCAGCCACGACCACGGCCTTACAGGCGATTCCCGTACCCGACGAGGTCCGCACGGTGAAGTTCCCCACTTCGCCGTCTAGGGCCACGACCTGCTGGTCGAGATGAAAAACCGGATCGAACGGGGCGGCCTGCTCGTTGAGACGCTTGATAAGTGCCTCCGCCTCAATCTCGGGATAGCCGGGAATGTCGTAGATCGGCTTTTCGGGATAGAGCGCGGTGCACTGGCCGCCGATGGCGTCGAGCGTGTCGACCACGTGACAACGCATGTCGAGCATGCCCGCTTCGAAGACCTGAAACAGACCGACTGGTCCCGCGCCAACCACAACGATGTCGGTCTCATGCTGTTCGCCCATAAGTTATCCCTGTGATCAAATAGCGGTGCTTTCCAAGCTCCCCCACTGGCGCTAAGCCTTAACCGATGGAACCCACAACGGACAACCTAACCTTTAGCCTTGAGACGGTCGAGGCGACGCGTGCGCTGGGGGCAAAGGTCGCCGGGATTGCCCGTAAGGGCGACACCATCGCGTTGCGCGGTGATCTGGGTGCAGGAAAGACGAGCTTTGCGCAGGGCTTTGTTCACGCCAGACTGAACGATGTCGAGGTCACCAGCCCGACCTTTACCCTAGTGCAGACCTACGGCGAGGGAGACGACGAAATCTGGCATGTCGACCTTTACCGCATTGATGACCCGCGCGAACTCCAGGAACTGGGCCTTGATGACGCCCTTGGTGCATGCCTGGTGCTGATTGAGTGGCCCGAGCGCATGGAGCAGGAGTTGCCGAGGGATCGGCTCGATGTTTCTCTGCATCATATCGACGGGACGAGACGTCACGCTGTGCTCGCTCCGGGAGTCAGTTGGCAGGGCCGTGTTCGGCAGGTAGCGGCATGACAAACCAGCGCGATATGGCAATTGCAGGCTTTCTCCAGCGGGCAGGTTGGGCAGATGCCGAACGGCGGCCCCTGGCAGGCGACGCCTCATTCAGGCGCTATGAACGCCTGGAGGGGAAGAAAGGGCGTGCCGTCCTCATGGATGCGCCACCGCCCGAGGAGGACGTGCGTCCGTTTGTGAAGGTGGCACGTCTGTTGACCCGTGCGGGACTCGCGGCACCACGCATTCTGATTGAGGACGCAGACGCCGGCCTGCTCCTGCTGGAGGATATGGGCGATGCGATCTTTACCCGCGTTCTTGCCAAAGGTGGCGACGAACCAGCGCTCTATCTGGCCGCCATCGACGCCCTCGCCACCCTGCATCGCAACCCCCTTCCCGACGATCTGCCGCCCTACGACGATGACCTCTTTCTGTTCGAGGCATCGCTTCTCACCGACTGGTTCATGCCGCTGGCCGGACTCGAACTCAGCCGGAAGGGCCGCGACGACTACCTCACCCTGTGGCGCGATCTTCTGCCTTTGGTACGCGAGGTTCCAGCCTGCGTGGTCTTGCGCGACTACCATGCCGACAACCTGGTTTGGCTCCCCGACCGTGCCGGCATCCAACGGGTCGGCCAGTTGGACTTCCAGGATTCGGTTATCGGGCCTGTCGCCTATGACGTCGTCTCCCTTCTGGAAGACGCCCGGCGCGATGTGGCCCCGGCCACCGTCGATGCGGCAATTGGGCGTTATCTCAAGCACTTTCCAGACCTGCAGCAATCCTCGTTTGAGACTGCCTATGCCGTCATGAGTGCACAGCGCAATCTCAAGATCGTGGGCATCTTCTGCCGATTGCTGACGCGGGACGGTAAGCCGAACTATCAGAACTATCTCCCCAGAGTCTGGGGTCACGTCGCCAAGGACCTACGGCATCCCGCCCTAGCGCCGCTTGCCGGCTGGCTCGACCGCTGGATTCCGGCCGGGGCCAGGACGCGCGCGGAATGACGATGCCACGCCGGGGCATGGTGCTGGCCGCCGGCCGAGGCCAACGCATGCGGACGTTGTCGGATGCCATTCCCAAACCGCTCATCGAACTGGGCGGCCGATCGATGCTGGACCGCATGCTCGACCGGCTGAATGAGCTAGAAAGCGTGGTGGTGAATGCTTGGCACCTTGCCGATCAGATCGCCGAGGCGCTCGAACGGCGGCATGCGGCTCCTCCTGTCCAGTTGTCACGAGAAGACACGCTGCTCAATACCGGCGGCGGAGTGAAACACGCGCTGCCTCTCCTGGGCAAGCATGCGTTTATCGTGGCCAACGGCGACGTGTTGCTTCAAGAGCGACGTGAACCTGCACTCGCCAGGCTTGCCCAGAGCTGGGACGATGGGTCGATGGATGCGCTCCTGCTGCTAGTCGCGCGGGACCGGGCGGGGGGCTTTCGCGGTTCCGGGGACTTTTTCATGGACGAGGCCGGGCGTCTGACCCGGCGCGGCGATGCCATGTCCGCGCCGTACGTCTATGCCAGCCTGCAGCTCGTTCATCCACGGCTCTTCAAAGATGCACCCGATGGCGCATTTTCCTTCAACCTCTTGTGGGACCGGGCCATGGCATGGGGCCGGCTGTTCGGAGCGGTCCTCGATGGCGACTGGTTCACGGTCGACACGCCGGAAAACATCGATGCGGCCGAAGCCTGGCTCAGGGCAAGGACATGAGTGGGGTCTTCAACATTCGTGCAGGCACATCCTTCGTCGATGCGCTGGCAGCCGGACTAATCGAACGCAACGAGGGGAAAACCGAAAACCTCGCCCACACCCTCGTGCTACTCCCCACCCGCAGATCGGTGCGCAGCCTACGCGATGCGTTTCTGCGTCAGTCGCGCGGTAAGGCAATGATCCTGCCGGTCATGCGCCCCATCGGGGACGTGGACGAGGACGAAATGATCGTGAATTTCAGCGGGGCGTTCGAGGAAAACCTCGATCTTCCCCCCACGATCAGTCTGGTGCGCCGGCAATTACTCTTGGCACGTCACATCCGCGACGACAGGAGATTGGGCGTCGCGGGCGATGAACAGGCCGCACAGCTTGCCGCATCGCTGGCGGCCTTTATCGACGAAATCGCTACCGCAGAGGCTGACCCGGACAAACTCGAGGCCCTGGTCGACGAAGCAAACCTCTCCGAACACTGGCAAATCACGCTGACCTTCCTCAACAACATGATGGATTGGTGGCAGAGAACACTCAAGCAGCACGACAGGATCGATCCAGCGGCGCGCCGCCGGCGACTGCTGGATGGTCTCGCGCAGCACTGGCGCGATCATCCTCCCGAAGAAACGGTCGTTGCGGCCGGTTCGACCGGCACCATTCCGGCCACGGCCCGCCTGCTGAACCAGGTGAGGCAGCTCCCAAACGGTATGGTGGTCCTTCCCGGACTGGACCACGACTTGGACGATGCAGCCTGGGCTCAGCTTGCGCCAAGCCATCCCCAGCACGCGTTGAAGTCCCTGATGGAGCGGTTCGCACTGGAGCGCAGCGCCGTGGAGGTGTGGCCGGTGCCCGATTGGGGAGATCTTCCCAAAGGATCGGCGGAGCGCCACCGGCTGCTGTCGGATGTCATGCGCCCGGCGGAATCAACCGCTTCCTGGTCCGATCTGCCGGACCCACCGGCATCGGCGATCGACGGTCTCGGCCTTGCGCCATGCGCCAATCCGCGTGAGGAGGCGCACGTCGCCGCCCTGCGCATGCGCTTCGAGCTTGAGACGCCGGGCCGAACCGTGGCTCTCGTCACGCGCGACCGCGATCTGGCGCGCCGTGTCGCGGCGGATCTCCGGCGCTGGGATATCGAGGTCGACGACTCCGCCGGCAAGCCGCTGGGCTCTACGCCTGCCGGAACCTTCTTCCGACTCGTCGCCATCGCGATAGCGGCCAAATGGGCTCCCGTCCCCGTGCTGGCCATGCTCAAACATCCTTTTGTCCGCCTCGGCCGCAAAGCCGGTGAGGTCCGCGCTTTGGTGCGCCGGCTGGAACTGCTCACCCTTCGCGGACCTCGGCCTGCCCCGGGAATCACCGGATTGCATCACGCACTCGCCGGCCAAAGCAAGGTTCACGAACTCGAAGCGTTGCTGAACGACCTGGAGGGGGCCACCTCGGAGTTCGACAGCCTGCTGCAAAGCGAGCACGCATCCTTGGCCCATCTGGTGGCCTGCCATGCCAGAGCCTTGGAAAACCTCGCCCGGCCGGGGCCGGATTCGGAAGGTTCCATCTGGCAGAACGACGACGGCGAAGCCTTACACGGATTTTTGAGCGAGCTTCTCGAGGAATCCGAGGTGCTGGGTTTCACGCAAACGGGCGCCTATCCCATGCTGCTCGACACGCTGCTTACCGGACATGTCGTCCGGCCGCGTTTCGGCAGCCATCCCAGAGCGTTCATCTGGGGGCCCCTCGAAGCCCGCATGCAACACGCCGACTGCGTTATTCTCGGTGGTCTGGTCGAGGGCAACTGGCCGCCGGAACCGCCGAGCGACCCCTGGATGAGCAGGCCCATGCGGACACGCTTCGGCTTCGCCACGCCGGAACAGCGTATCGGGCTGGCTGCGCACGACTTCGTTCAGGCCGCCATGGCGCGCTCAGTCCTGCTGCTTTATCCTGACCGGGTCGATGGCGCACCCACCGTCCCTGCGCGCTGGCTGGTTCGTTTGCGCGCGTTTCTGGGTGCACGGGGCCTGTTCCGGCACCTGCTGCTGGACGCCACGGTCTGGCAGTGCTGGCAGGCGATGCTGGATCGCCCGCCGGCCATCGAACCTGTAGCCGCGCCCGATCCGAGGCCGCCTCTGGACTTGCGGCCCGACGGTCTTTCCGTGACCCAGATCGAGATCTGGCAGCGTGACCCCTATGCCATCTATGCACGCAGTATCCTGGGCCTCAATCCGCTGGATGCCCTCGACGAAAACGCCGATGCAGCAAACCGGGGCAGCTTCATTCACGATGCGCTGGAAAAGTTCGTTGCCGCGCACCCCGTCACGCTTCCCGACGATAGTCTGGATCAGCTTCTCGCCATGGGGCGCGGAGTTCTGGGATCCATGATCGAGCGGCCGTCTGTCGCGACCTTCTGGTGGCGCCGCTTCGAGCGCATCGCGACGTGGTTCATCAAGGAGGAGTGGACAAGACGCATGCATCTGAAGGCCGTGCATGCCGAGACCAAGGCACGGCTTGTCCTTCCATACGGAGACAACGGCGCCTTCACGCTGACTGCCAAGGCCGACCGTCTGGAAATCGACGAGGATGGCCGGGTCAACGTCATCGACTACAAGACCGGAGCAGTCCCCACCGCGAAAGCGGTCGAAGCCGGAACGGCCCCCCAGTTGTCATTGGAGGCCGCCATGGTCGCGGCGGGAGTCTTCCCCGACGTACCGGCAACAGACGTCTCCGATCTGCAGTATTGGGAACTGAAGGGCGGCGAGCCAGCTGGATCGATACGGCGCATCAAGGCCGACCCTAAGACCATCGCCGAGGATGCACTGAGCGGTCTTGGCAGACTGATTACAGCCTTTTCCGACCCCTCCACGCCTTACCTTGACCACCCGGCCGGGCAGCCCATCGGACCCTTCGACGCGTTTTCCGATGTCGCACGCACCCGCGAATGGCGGTTGGGCTGGCAGACGATGCTGGAAGACGTGCTCTATGGTGACGTACCGACCGACAGTACGTCGCGCCTGCGCACGTTCAACGACAGACAACAGAAGATGTCTGATCCCTGCCGGACAGTATGGGTCGCAGCATCCGCCGGCACGGGGAAAACCAAGGTTCTGACCGATCGCGTGCTGCGTCTGATGCTGGGTGGAAGCGAGCCGTCCCGCATTCTTTGCCTCACCTTCACCAAGGCAGCGTCGGCCGAAATGGCCAACCGAATCCGCCAGGAATTGGCGGGCTGGGTCACCATGGACCAAGAGGCTCTTGTCGGCGACCTCACAGCATTGATGGGAAGACCGCCCGATCAGGAAGAACAGGTACGTGCGCGTCAGCTCTTCGCCGATGTTCTGGACGCACCCGGAGGACTGCAGATTGCGACCATTCACAGCTTCTGCCAATCCGTGCTCGGCAGGTTCCCTCTCGAGGCAGGCATCGCGCCCCATTTCAGTCTTATCGAAGACCGTGGTCGCAGCGAACTGCTCCGCGATGCACGCGACCGGGTCATCGCGCGTATCGCCGCAGGGAGAGCACCGGACCTGGAACCGTTTCTCGACTACCTGATCGTGAAGGCCGGCGAGACCCATGCCAGCCAACTGCTCGACGAGATCTGCGCTTCCTCAGGCAGGCTCGACCTCATCTTCGAGCACTACGGCTCTCTGGACGGAGCGCTGAACGAACTGGCATCACACCTCGAGATCGATTCCGCGCAGTCGTTCGAGGCCGTGATCGAGAAGGCCTGCAGGGGCAATGCCGTGATCAAGAACGACCTCTGCCAGACTGCCAGGCTGTTGGAGAGAGGCGGGAAAACCGACCGTGAAAAGGCCGAACGGATCAAGCGGTTCTTCGCGGCCGAATTGGCCTGTCAGGTTCATCAGTTTCATGACTACTCCCTGGCGTTCCTCAACAAGTCCGATTTCCGCCCGGGCGCGCGGGAACTCGCAACCAAGGACGTACGCGCGGCGCACCCCGAAGTGCTGGATATCCTCAACAGGGAACAGGCACGCCTGGAGCACGTTCACGAGACGCTCAAACGCCACATGACTTATCAGCGCACGCAGACGATCCTCAGCCTGGGAGAAGCGGTCGTGCACGAGTTCCGGCGCCTGAAAAACGATCGCGCCGTGCTTGATTATGACGATCTGATCGAAAAAACCCGGAGTCTTCTTGCCCTGCCAGACATCGCGCCCTGGGTGCTGTTCAAACTCGATGGCGGTCTCGACCATGTCCTAGTCGACGAAGCCCAGGACACGAACCCCAACCAGTGGGCCGTCATCATTGCCTTGGTGCAGGAGTTCTTCGCCGGCGAAGGCGCACGCGATCTGCAGCGGACTGTTTTTGTGGTGGGCGACGAAAAACAGTCGATCTACAGCTTTCAGGGGGCGGATCTCGAGGCCCTGCAGCAGGTGCGCAAGGATTTGCGAGACTGGGTCCCACCACAGGAGTGGTACTCCGATAGCCTCGATCTCTCATACCGCGCGGTACCTGTCGTCCTCGAAACCGTCGATGCTGTGTTCGCGGTACCGGAAGCGGCCGCGGGGGTCGCGTTCGAGGGACAGCGCATCCAGCACGAGTCGTTTCGCGCTGATGACGGCGGTGTGGTGGAGATTTGGCCCCTGCTGCGCGAGGAACCTGCACCTCCCGGCGACCCCTGGACAGCATGCCTGACCAACGACCCGCCGCCGGACCGGCACAACACGCTGGCCCATGCCATGGCGATGCGCATCGCAGCCATGACCGGTGACGACGGAGGTCCGGGCGACGTGCTCGAATCCCGTGGCGATGCCGTCAGGGCGGGCGACGTTCTGATCCTAGTGCGGAAACGCAGCGAGCTTGTGCCGGCCATGGTTCGCGAACTGCACCGTGCCGGCGTTGCCGTTGCCGGGGTCGATCGCATGGACCTGACCGGCGAGATCGTCGTTCGGGACCTGTTGGCCTTGGGGCATTTTTGCCTTCTGGCCGAGGATGATGTCGCCCTGGCCGCGGTGCTCAAGGGCCCGCTGATCGGCTTTGACGACGACCTGCTGTTCGAACTTGCCCGAAGCAGGCCGCAGGACGAAAGGCAGAAGCCCGAGTCGCTGTGGCGGACGTTGCGCAGGCGCCAGGACGAACATCCAGCCTTCAAGAGAGCCTGTGACTGGCTGAGCGACCTGCTTTCCCGCGCGGACCTCCTGGCGCCCTTCGAGTTCTTCGACCATGTGCTGACCCATGCCAGTGCGAACGCCACGGGTTTCGGCGGCCGGAAGGCCCTGATCCATCGGCTGGGGCTGGAAGCACAGGACCCTCTGGACGAGTTTCTCAACGTCGCGCTGGCCTTTGAAACGGACCATGCACCATCCCTGCAAGGGTTCATCTGGTGGATCGCCAGCGGTACGACAGAGGTCAAACGCGAAGCCGAAGCCGCGGGCGATGCCGTACGCATCATGACCGTGCACGGTGCCAAGGGCCTTCAGGCACCGGTGGTCTTTCTCATCAATGAGATAGGGCAGAGTGCGAGAGCCTCGATCCTCTGGAACGCGCAGCAACCGCCTCTTTGGATTTCAAGCGCGGCCGAGCGCGACAGCGTGAGTCAGGATTTGGTCGACCGCCGCGCCAAACGGGAGGCCGAAGAAGAGCGGCGCCTTCTCTATGTCGCGATGACACGTGCCAGCGACCGGCTCTACGTGTGCGCCAGCGCCACGTCCTCCTCCAGAGTTGAAGGCACATGGCACGACATGATCGAGACCGTTGTGCGGGACATGGCCGACACCCAGACGGTTCCGTCCCGCGATTCCGGTTTGGGATGGGAAGGAGACATTCTGCGCCGGATTTCCGTTCAGAAACGAGGCGTTGAGGCCCTCGCGGCGGACGAAGCGGTACGCAGGAAGATTGAGGATCTGCCTGCGACGTTCCTGCAGACGCTGCCCAGGGAACGCCCCATCGACCGGCCCGTCAGTCCCTCGAAGCTGGGCGGCAGGGAAGCGCCGGCGCGCTCGCCCGTGGGTTCGGACGACGACATTGCTGCCTTGCTCAGGGGCAGGCTGGTCCATCGTCTGCTGGAACTGCTGCCCGGCGTGCGGGAACAGCACCGGGAGGCGGCCGCAATCCGGTTGATCAACCGGCATGATCCAGGCATGGATCGCGACGATCGGACCGAACTGGCCAAGGACCTGCTGGCGATACTGGAAAACCCTTCATTTGCGAAACTCTTCGGCCCTGGAAGTCTGGCCAAAGCCCTGATCGCGGGCAGTCTCGGCGAAAGCGTGGTGGCTGGACAGATCGACCGTCTGATCGTGACAGACGACGCAGTCCTGATCGTGGATTTCAAGACCGGGCGCATGGTTCCAGAACGGCCGGAAGATACACCGGTCGCTTATCTCAGGCAGTTGGCCGCGTATCGCGATGTTCTGACGACAATCTATCCGGATCACACGATTTCTTGTGCCCTTCTGTGGACCGATATACCGTATCTGGTAGAGATATCACAGAAGTTGCTCAATACCCACAGCCCAGCCATGCGTAACCATCACGCTGCTTGACGGGTCCGGGCGACCTTCCTACATACGGACTTCACCGACGGGCACTTTGCCGCCAACAGTCGGATATTTTGAACCGGGAGAGATAGGAACCATGGACATTCAACACGTGACCGATGCGTCGTTCGAGCAGGATGTACTGAAATCCGACGTCCCGGTCGTGGTCGACTTCTGGGCCGAATGGTGCGGCCCCTGCAAACAGATCGCTCCTGCCCTGGAGGACCTTGCCAAGGAATACGGCGAGAAGGTCCAGGTCATGAAGGTCGATATCGACTCAAACCCCTCGACACCGTCCAAGTACGGCGTGCGCGGCATCCCCACCATTATGATGTTCAAGGACGGCGAAGTCGCCGCAGTCAAGGTGGGAGCGATGCCCAAGAGCAAGCTCTATGAGTGGATCGACGAAGCGATCTAACCGGCCCGGCCTGCTTCACGAAGCAGGAACGTAACCATCGCGACATTGTGACGCCTGCGCGACCAGGACACGCTTGGTTGCCGCATGGCGGCAGTGGAGACCCAAGGCATGAAACTGGGTCGTTATCTTGCGCAATCGGGTTTTTCTGTACGCGACTTTGCCAAAGCGGTAAACGTGACCGAAGCGGCGATGAGCCGGTAGATCTCGGGCAAACGCCTCCCACGCGCCGAAATCATGCAACGTATCGTCGAGGCGTCACAAGGTGAAGTAGAGCCCAATGATTTCTTCGAGCGCCCAGAACCCGTCGAAGCGCCGCGCAACGGCAAGGGCGCGATGACCGAGGACAGCAGCACATCGTCTTCCTACACGCCGGAAGACGAAATCGAGATGTTTCTGCAGAACCATCCGGGTGCCCGGTGGGTCGATGCGATGCTACCAGACATTTGTGGGATTCCACGCGGCAAACGCCTCGACGTTTCCGCTTTGGGCAAGATCTTCGCCACGGGCCTAGGCCTACCTGGGTCGACCTATGCGCTCGACCTTTTGGGCAATAATGTCGAGGCCACGGGTATGGGCCCGGGCGACGGAGACCCGGATTATCTCTGCCATGCCGTGCCGGGTACGTTGGCTACCGTTCCTTGGCTTGGGTCCGAACATGCGCAGGTCCTGCTCTCCATGTCCAACGACGAAGGCGATCCCTGGTGGCTCGACCCGCGCCATATCGTGCGCCGGATCGCCGATCAGGTCGTTGCACTGGGTTACCGGCCCATTGCTGCGATCGAGCTTGAATTCTATCTGGTGGAAAACGAACTTGGGGACGATGGCGAGCCGGTTCTCGCCCGCTCACCGGTGACCGGCAAACGCCCGGCCGATACGCAGGTCTACCTGATGGACGAACTGGATGCCTATTCGCCGGTACTCAATGACATCGTGCGTAGTTGCCGGGAGCAGAACATCCCGGCCGATGTCGCGACCATCGAATACGCTCCCGGTCAGTTCGAGATCAATCTCAACCATTCGGACGACCCCGTCGCGGCCTGCGATCATGCGCTGCTCATGAAACGCGCCATCAAAGGCGTTGCGGCCAAGCACGGCATGACAGCCACCTTTATGGCGCGTCCCTTCCGGCAGCTTTCGACCAGCGGAACCCATGTCCATCTTTCCCTGCTGGATTCGCAAGGGCACAATGTTTTCAACGACGGCAGCGCGAGGGGCAGCAAACTGCTGCGCCACGCCATTGGCGGGCTGGCCGCGGCCATGGGCGAAGCCATGATCATCTTCGCACCGAACGCCAACTCGTTCCGCCGCATCACACCCACAGGCTGGGTGCCTCTGGCACCGACCTGGGGCTACAACAACCGTACCGTCGCCCTGCGCGTGCCAAGCGGTCCCAACAGCGCGCGGCGCCTGGAACACCGCCCTGCGGGATCGGATGCCAACCCCTATCTGGTGCTGGCTTCTGTGCTGGCCGGCGTCCATCACGGGCTGAAAAACGCCGTAGATCCAGGTGACCCCATCGAAGGCAATGCTGCAGAGCAGGTTGAGGCAAGCCTACCGGCAATCTGGGTCGATGCGTTGCGCGCCTTTGACGATGCGAAGGTGCTGCCGGGTTATTTCGGATCGGCCTACTGGGACATCTACAGCAAGCTCAAATGGTCGGAGTTCCACGAGTTCAACGACCATATTTCCAGCCTGGAGTACCGGCGGCTGCTGACCCTGGTCTGATCAGCCGTTGACTTCCAGGACCCACCCGGCCAGATAAAGCGATCCGCAGATCAGCACGCGGGACGGCTCTCCGGATGTTTTGAGCCTGCGTAGCGCCGTCTCGATATCCGGAGCGGCTTCTGCGGCGATATCCACCTCGCACAGAACCTTGAGCGTCTGATCGGCAGCAAGCGTGTTCTTTTCGCGGGGGATATCGACAGCCACGGCGAGCCGGACGAAGGGCGCGATGAGTGCCAGGAAACCCACGGGGTCCTTGGTGTTCATCATGCCGACAACGATATCGAGCGGGCGGTCGTTCCAGGTTTTCGCCATGTCCGCGATCACCTCTCCTGCCGCCGGGTTGTGACCGCCGTCTAGCCAGAGTTCCGTGCCTTCACCCAGAAGCTCCTTCAGGCGCCCTTCATGGATCTGCTGCATGCGTGCGGGCCATCGCGCCGAAGTCAGGCCTGTCGCCAAGGCGTCTGACGAGAGATCAAAGCCGTCCAGCTTTCGCAAGGTCGCAATTGCGGTCGCCGCATTGGCCGGTTGATGGAATCCCAGAAGAACCGGCGCCGGCATGGGAAGTTCGTTGCCGTTCTCGACATAGAGGAACCCGTCCCTGGTCGGATTTCTTACCTCAAAGTCCCTGCCCCACACGGTTGCAGGCGCGTCGACCTCCTTGGCCCTTGCGAGGATGGTATCCAGCGCGGCGTTTTCCTGCGGTCCGACAACAAGCGGTACGCCGGGCTTGATGATGCCGGCCTTTTCCCGGGCAATCTCGGGAAGGGTATTGCCCAGGAACTGCTGGTGATCGAGAGAAACCGGCGTGATGGCCGTGGCCAATGGCCTGTCCACGACGTTGGTAGCGTCCAGACGACCGCCCAGGCCGGTCTCCATGAACAGGATATCGGCCGGATTACGGGAAAACGCGAGGAAAGCAGCTGCCGTGGTAACCTCGAAATAGGTGATCGCCGCGCCGCCGTTACGACGTTCGCATTCGTCCAGCAATTCGGCCAGTGCGGGTTCGGTGATGATCTCGCCGTAGAGTTCCACGCGCTCGTGGAACCGCACCAGATGAGGAGAGGTATAGACGTGTACCCGGTAGCCAGCGGCCAGCAAAGCGGCCCGCATGTAGGCAATGGCGCTGCCCTTGCCGTTGGTTCCTGCAACATGAATGACTGGGGGAAGGCGATGATGGGGATTGCCCAGCTTGCCCAGAATATCGTACATGCGGTCAAGCGAGAGGTCGATCAGCTTAGGATGAAGCTGCATCAAACGTTCGAGTAGAACGTCACTCGATTTCATGTTCACGCAGGGGACGCGCTTTCGGAATCGTTGGTCGGGATCGGCAGGAGTTCGCCCTCCTGCGGGCGTTCGCTCATGAGATGCCCCAACAGAGATGACAAGCGGTCGCGCAGTTCCGTGCGCGGGACGACCATGTCGAGCATGCCGTGTTCCAGTAGGTATTCGGCACGCTGAAAGCCTTCGGGAAGTTTCTCGCGAATTGTCTCTTCAATCACGCGTGCACCGGCAAAGCCGATGATGGCGCCGGGCTCAGCAATGGAAATGTCCCCCAACATGGCAAATGAGGCCGTCACACCGCCCATGGTAGGGTTGGTCATGACGCAGATATAGGGGAGCCCGGCCTCCTTCAACTCCGTGATAGCCGCGGTGGTGCGCACCATCTGCACGAGCGAGAGGATGCCCTCCTGCATGCGGGCACCGCCCGAAGCCGAGAAGATCACCAGAGCACGGTCCTGGAGAATGGCGAGCTTCGCGGCGGCAACGATGGCCTCGCCCACGGCAATGCCCATGGAGCCACCCATAAAGTCGAAGTTGAAGATGGCGCAGACCACACCCATGGATCCGATAGTCCCGTGAGCAACCACCATGGCATCGCGTTCGCCGGTCTTGTTCTGGTTTTCCTTCAGACGTTCCGAGTAACGCTTACGGTCGCGGAACCGAAGCGGGTCCACCGCGACCTTGGGCAATTCGATGGTTGTATAGTCGCCGTTGTCGAACAACGTCTTGAGACGCACTTTGGGCGAAATACGCATGTGAAAGCCGCAATGCGTGCAGACGTTCATGGCGGCTTCCAAGTCGCGATGAAAGATCATCTGCTCGCAGGATGGGCATTTGTCCCAGAGGTTTTCCGGCGATTGCGGTTTGCGAACCAGATCCCGGATCTTCGGCAGAGAGAGGTTGGTCAGCCAACTCACGCCCGCACTCCCCTTACACCCGCGGCCAGCTCACGCGCGAGCCCAAGAACGTTTTCGACACAGGCCCTGGTGCCTTTGCCATCGTCATCCAAGCCGTCGGCCACGGCCTGACAGAAGGCCGAACCCACCACGACCGCATCCGCCACACGCGCGATCTCGGCAGCCTGCTCGGCATTCTTGATGCCGAAGCCCACTGCGATGGGTAGATCCGTGCTCTCCTTGAGCCGCGCAACCGAACCGCCGACGATCGACGGATCGGCGGAGCCAGCGCCGGTGATTCCAGTGATCGAGACATAATAGACAAAACCCGAGGCGTTCGCGAGAACCGCGGGAAGTCGCCTAGCATCGGTCGTCGGAGTCGCCAGGCGAATCCAGTTGAGACCCGCATTGATGGCAGGCGTGCAGAGTTCGCTGTCTTCCTCGCTGGGCAGGTCGACGATGATCAGACCGTCGACGCCGGCTTGCCGTGCATCTTTCAGAAAGGCTTCGTTGCCGTAGGAATAGATAGGGTTGTAGTAACCCATCAGGACGACCGGCGTGTCGTCATCCCCGCTGCGGAACTTCCTGACCAGATCAAGCGTGCGGCGCAGGGTCACGCCGCTCTTGAGCGCGCGCTGCGATGCGACCTGGATGGTCGGACCGTCCGCCATGGGATCTGTGAACGGCATGCCGATTTCGATGACATCGACCCCCGTCCCCGGCAAGCCGGCGACGATCTCGCACGAAAGATCAAAATCGGGATCGCCGCCCGTGACGAACGCGACAAGCCCGGCACGGCCATCTTCCCGCAGTGCGGCAAAGCGGCGGTCGATCCTGGTTCGGCTCACAACTCCACTCCCAGAGCTTTGGCAACGGTAAAGACATCCTTGTCGCCGCGGCCACACATGTTCATGCAGATGATGTGGTCCTTAGGAAGTATTGGCGCGATCTTCATGACATGGGCCAGCGCGTGGGCAGGTTCGAGAGCAGGAATGATGCCCTCAAGCTTCGTGCAGAGCTGGAATGCCTCCATCGCTTCGTCGTCGGTCGCCGAGACATAATTCACGCGTCCGATATCGGCCAGCCAGGCGTGCTCCGGGCCTATGCCGGGATAGTCGAGGCCTGCCGAAATGGAGTGGGGCTCAATGATCTGCCCATCGTCGTCCTGCAGCAGATAGGTCCGGTTGCCGTGCAGAATGCCGGGGCATCCGCCGCTGATCGAGGCTGCGTGTTTTCCGCTCTCAATACCGTAACCCGCCGCCTCAACGCCGTGAATTTTCACGTTCTTGTCGTCGAGAAACGGGTGGAACAAACCCATGGCGTTCGATCCCCCGCCGATACAGGCAACCAGGGTATCGGGCAGCCGGCCTTCGGCTTCCATCATCTGTTCGCGCACCTCCCGCCCGATCACGGCCTGAAATTCGCGCACCAGTTCCGGATAAGGATGCGGTCCCGCCACGGTTCCGATGATGTAGAACGTGGTTTCCACGTTCGTCACCCAGTCGCGCAAGGCTTCGTTGAGGGCGTCTTTGAGCGTGTGCGATCCCGAGGTTACCGGCCGCACCTCCGCGCCCAGCAGCTTCATGCGGAAGACGTTGGGGGCCTGGCGCTCAATGTCCTTGGCACCCATGTAGACAATGCAGGGCAGACCGACCTTGGCGCACACGGTCGCGGTGGCGACGCCATGCTGGCCAGCACCGGTTTCCGCAATGATGCGTTTCTTGCCCATGCGCATGGCGAGCAGAATCTGGCCCACGGTGTTGTTGATCTTGTGTGCGCCGGTGTGGTTAAGCTCATCGCGCTTGAAGTAGACCTTGGCGCCACCGAGATGCTCGGAAAGGCGTTGCGCGAAATAGAGCGGGCTGGGCCGTCCGACATAATGCTTGGCCCAATGGTCGATTTCGGCCTGGAAGGAAGGGTCGTTCCTGGCGTCATTCCAAGCCTGTTCCAGATCAAGAATGAGCGGCATGAGCGTTTCGGCGACATAGCGGCCGCCGAATATGCCGAAATGGCCCTCTTTGTCGGGCCCCGCGCGATAGGTGTTGACCGTTTCCACCCGCTGTCCGTTTCAAATTGGGAGGCCGGACCATGCCCTTTTCAGCCATGGTCCGCAACGCCTGCGATCCGCCTTTTCAAGCAGCCTCAGATCGCCCTAGTTTCCTCAAGGAATGCCCGGATCAAGACTGGATCCTTGGCTCCCGAGGCATTTTCCACGCCTGAGGATACATCCACAGTCTTTGCACCGGAAATCTCGACCGCCTGGCGCACATTAGCAGGATTCAGTCCGCCAGCCAGCAACCATGGCCGTTTCCAGGTTCTGCCGGCAAGCATGCGCCAGTCAAAAGCAATCGCATTGCCGCCGGGTCGTGTGGCATCCTTGGGCGGCTTCGCATCGAACATCAGCAGATCGGATACGGATTCGAACGCGGAAACCTGTTCGAGGTCGGAGGGTTCGGAAACACGAACGATCTTCATGACTTTCAGCCCAAACCGCTCACGTACCTCTGCAACACGCCGGACATCCTCGGTGCCGTGCAGCTGCACCACGGTCAGCTTTCCAGCGGCGATAGCCTGCTCGATAAACGCATCGTCAGGGTCGACCATAACCCCAACGCATTCGATGCCTGCGGGAACCTGCGCACCAAGGGCGGCAGCCTGATCCCAGGTGACATAACGTGGACTTTTGGGAAAAAAGTTAAGGCCCACCATCGCCGCTCCGAAACGCAGCGCGGCATCCAGGCCTTCATGGGTGCTGAGGCCGCATATCTTGGTTGCGACGCCCATGTCAGCCCGCCATGTCCGAAACGATGCGGTCCGCCGCTTCAGCCGGATCGTCGGCGCGCGTGACCGGACGGCCCACGACCAGATAGCTGGCACCGACGGCCATCGCCTCGCCAGGGGTCATGATTCGCTTCTGATCGTCGCTCGCCGCCCAGGCCGGACGCACGCCGGGGACGACCAGCAGAAAGTCTTCACCACATGCACTGCGCAGGCGCGCCGCCTCGTGCGCGGAACAGACGACCCCATCGAGACCGCAGGACTGCGCGAGGGTCGCCAGGCGCAGGACCTGATCAGCGACCGGCGACTTCATGCCGACCGCATTGAGAGCGGCATCGCCTATGCTGGTTAGCATCGTGACCGCAACCACCTTGGGACGCTGCTCGCCAAGGGCATAGGCGGCTTTCATGGTCGCGTGCATCATGTCGGGACCGCCCGACGCGTGAATCGTGGTCAGGAACGGATGCACCTTGGCAGCACCGTTCAGGCCACCGGCAACCGTGTTGGGGATGTCATGAAACTTGAGGTCGAGAAACAACCCATGGTCCGGTCCGACGACCGACCGGACGCCAGCCGGCCCATGGGCGCAAAAGAACTCCAGCCCCAGCTTCAAGCCACCAACATGGCCGTGAAGCTTACGGGCCAGCCTGGTCGCCTGGTCAAGGTCCGTGGTGTCCACCGCGCACAACAAGCGCGCCGCTGCCTGATTGCGATCCATCCGAAATTCCGATCCGGTATTGCGGCGGCTTATAGCAGATTGCCGAACCCATCGTCAGCGAAAGTTCCCGGTCAGGCGTTTTCCAGCCGTTCCAGCAGGAATCTCGCCGTGCCGAGATCGAGATGGCCGCCGCCAGCATTCTTGAAAAAGGTGATCTCCCTGGCACTTTCACGGCCACGGCAGCCGCCTCTAGAGAGGTCGTAGAGATCCCCAACAATGTCGTTTTCCGATATGACGCCGGCATCCATCGGCTGCGAAATATCGCCAACCCGGCCCAGACAGAACATGCGCGAGTCGAGATAGATCCTAGACCGGCGCACGCACGCGTCGTCGGATTCCCGCATGTGAACCTGATAGCCGCCCACCAGATCGAGGTGCGCCCCCTCGCGGAGCCACTCGCCCTTGATCAACGGTTCTGTCGCCATGGTGGCACAAGAAATGACGTCCGCTCCGCGCACAGCGGTCTCCAGGTCTTCGGTCGCCTCGATCTCAATGCCCGGTAGCTCCAGATCGGCTGCAACCGCTCTGGCACGTTCGGGTGAGCGGTTCCAGACCTGGACGTGTTCGATGGAGGGCCGGATGGCTGTATGCGCCATGATGAGGTGGGGGGCCATCGCGCCCGCTCCCACCATTACCATGGCTTTAGCGTCCTCACGGGCAAGAAAACTCGCTCCGGTCGCGGAGTCACCCGCAGTCTTGCGCAGCGTCAGAGCCGTGCCGTCCATCAGCGCCCGGGGCTCGCCGTTCTTGCCGTCAAAAAGCGCATAGACGCCCTGAACGGAAGGCGATCCCGTGCCGGTGTATTCGTTGTCTGGGAACACAGTCACGAGCTTGATGCCGATCGCCTGGTCACGCTGCCAGGCGGGCAGCGCAAGAAAGACGTTTTCGTTGCCGCTCGGTGCCGGCTGCTTGAGATGCAGGTCAACCGCTTCGTCGGTATCCTGCAGGTGAGACTGCTTCAGGCCTTCCACCAAGGACGGATAGTCCAGCAGACGATGCACTTCCTCGGCTGAAACCATATGCACCGTGAAATCTCCTGATATTCCGTTGCGCGGGCTTCAGGCCGCGCTCTGGTCTTCCACCAGAGCGATGGCGCGGTCGGCGGCGACATGCTTGCGCTTTTCGGCCTCGAGTGCACCTATCTGGGCGTTCGCGGAGGCAAAATCTCGCTCGAGTTCCTTGATCCGGTGCTTGCGGTGGACCGAAGTCCGCCGGCTCTTGTGGGCGCTGGCCCATACGAACAGGCCGCCCAGCAGCGCACCCAGCGCGAAAAAGACCATGATCACGAGCCAGAGCGGCTGCGTTTGGGTGGTCCAGGGCAGCGGCGCGAAGGAAACCTCCACCGCGGTCCTGTTTGCCAGAACGAACGTAACGATGACGATAGCCACTAAAAGCGCCAGGAAACCGATGACAATCCGGGTGGGGTTGCGCATGGACATTGTTCAGTCTCCATCTCCATCGCCGTCGGTGTTGAGGCGCTCGCGCAATTCCTTGCCGGTCTTGAAGAAGGGCAGGAACTTCTCTTCTACATTGACCGTGGCGCCGGTCCGGGGATTGCGACCGACCCGGGCATTGCGGCGGCGCACGGAAAAGGAACCAAAGCCGCGCAGTTCCACCCGGTCACCGTCGGCCAACGTGCTGGTGATCTCATCAAAAACCGTATTCACGATGCGCTCGACATCGCGCTGGTAGAGATCCGGATAACGTTCCGACAAGCGGGTAATCAATTCCGACTTAGTCATATCGGCCATCCCGGTGGAGGCGCGCCCACCGAACCCTGTGGCTCGGACTTGCAACCTAGTAAAGTTCAGGTTGCCAGAGCGCCAGTAGGCCGTCAAGTGTAAGTGGTTCAGGTAAAACGCTTTTTCCCGTCTCACGAACCAATTCGAGGTACCATGGGAGGTCTTCCTCGACCTCGACATTGCGCGTCGCAAGATCCTCGGCGATGTTGTACTCGGTCATCAGCCAGGCTCGGGCTTCGGGTTCTCCGCCCAATGCATCCACAAGACCGTTCTCAAGAGCCTGGGTGCCCGAAAAGATACGTCCGTCGGCCAGCAACTCAACCGCGGCGCGGCCCAGATTGGGCCGCCCGTCATCGACAATGCCGACAAACACCTTCTGCATGTCGTCCACAACGATCTGGGTCCACGCCCGCGCTTCAGGTAGGGTCTCTTCAACCGGCGACAGGTTGGCTTTCAGAGGGTCGCTTTTGATGTTGTCGAAGGTGACACCGATGCTGTCGAAGAGATCCACGACTTCGGTGGTGGGGAAGATGACACCGATCGAGCCTGTGATCGTACCTCTGCGCGCGACGATGTGATCGCCGGCCATGGCGATCATGTACCCCGCCGAAGCCGCGACGTCGGACATTACCACGACGACGGGTTTCTCCTCTGCGACCCGCTGAAGCGCGATATAAAGGGCCTCGCCGCCGACGAACGTGCCGCCGGGGCTGTTGATGCGCAGAAGAAGCGCCTTGACGCGGCCATCCTCGGCAAGCTCGCGCAGTGCCGCGTCACGGTCCGGATCGCTTTCGATCACCCCGCTGACTTCAAGCAACGCGACATAGTCGCCGATGGGCGTAACCTTGATGCGTCCGAACGCGAAGACCGCCACCACGACGAGTGCGGCAACAAAAAGAACACGCCAAAAAAGAAGACGACGCCGCAACTTCTGACGCTCCAAAAGGATTTCCGCGTCGTCGGCCATCGGCACCGCCCTCCATCAGCGCTCACAATCTCTTTTAAGACTTTTTCTCTTTGTCCTCGCCTGCTGCGTCATCGTCGGATTCGGCTTCCGATGCTGCTTCCTCGGCGGCACCGTCGGTCTCGTCCTCGAACTCATCGGCAGTCTCGTCGTCGGTTCCCTTGGCGGAGAGCGCGGCACCCAGGATATCACCCAGGGTGGCGCCGCTATCGGCCGAACCGTAGGTCTTCATGGCCTTCTTCTCTTCCTCAATCTCGAGCGCCTTGACCGAGAGCGAGAGACGGCGCGTGCCCTTGTCGATTGCCGTGACCTTGGCGTCCAGGCGGTCGCCTTCGGCGAACCGGTCGGGACGCTGATCGCCGCGCTCGCGGGCAAGCTCGGCCTTGCGGATGAAACCCGGCAAGGTGTCGTCGACCAGGACCTCGATACCGTTGTCCATGATCTTCGTGACCTTGCAGGTCACCACCGCGCCACGCTGGACACCGTCCATAGCGCCGGCCAGCGGATCGGCTTCAAGCTGCTTGACGCCCAGGCTGATGCGCTCTTTCTCGATATCGACATCAAGCACCTTGGCCTTGACCTGATCGCCCTTCTTGTAGTCCAGGATAGCTTCTTCGCCGCTCTTGTCCCAGGAAAGGTCCGACATGTGGACCATGCCGTCAAGATCGTTGCCCAGATCGATGAAGAGACCGAACTCGGTGATGTTCTTGATCTCACCCTCGACTTGGCTGTCGACCGGATGCTGGCCGATGAAGATGTCCCACGGGTTTTCCTGGGTCTGCTTGATGCCCAGGCTGATGCGACGCTTGTCGGCGTCGACATCGAGAACCTCGACATCGACCTCCTGGCTGGTCGAAACGATCTTGCCGGGATGCACGTTCTTGCGCGTCCAGCTCATTTCCGAGACGTGGACCAGACCCTCAATCCCCGGCTCCAGCTCCACGAAGGCGCCGTAGTCGGTGATGTTAGTCACGCGGCCCTTGAAACGGGCGCTCACGGGGTACTTGGCACCCACGCCTTCCCACGGGTCGGCCTCAAGCTGCTTCATGCCCAAGCTGATGCGCTGAGTCTCTGGATTGAAGCGGATGACCTGGACGCGCACCGTCTGGCCGATGCTGAGCGCCTCCGTGGGATGGTTGATACGGCGCCAGGAAATGTCCGTGACATGGAGCAGGCCATCAAGCCCGCCCAGATCCACGAAGGCGCCGTAATCGGTGATGTTCTTGACCACACCGTCGAGCACCTTGCCTTCGGTCAGGCCGGCGATGAGATCGGCGCGCTGGTCGGCACGCTCGTCTTCGAGCACCGAACGGCGCGAAACCACAATGTTGCCACGGCGGCGGTCCATCTTGAGAATGCGGAATTCGTGCTCGTCGCCCATAAGCGGGGTGACATCACGCACGGGCCGGATGTCAACCTGGCTGCCCGGCAAGAATGCCAGAGCGCCGTTCATGTTGACGGTAAAGCCGCCCTTCACGCGCTGAACGATGTAGCCCTTGACCCGGTCGTTGGTCTCGAACGCCTTCTCAAGCTGGTTCCAGACTTCCTCACGCTGTGCCTTTTCACGCGAAAGGACGATTTCCCCGTTGCGGTTTTCGAGCCGCTCGACAAAGATCTCAACTTCGTCGCCCACATCCACGGCAGCCTTGCCGCCAAGAGGTGCGAATTCGCGCAGGGCCACGCGGCCCTCGGCCTTGAGGCCGACGTCGATCAGGACGGCATCGCCCTGCACGGACACGATCTTGCCGTTGACCACGGCACCTTCGATGATGTCGACGCGCTCGATAAACTCGTTGAAAAGGTCTTCAAAACTCTCGTCGGACGCAGATGCATCCTGCACCACGCTGATGTCGATCATATTGTCTCCTGAATTTTCGGGAAGTTTTTTCACTTCCTCCCCGCGCCCGTTTGGGATTTCGTTCCGGTTTCGGAGTGAGACAGACGCAGGTGCGGCCGTTTCGGCCAAGCGGCCCTCCAGCCAAACGCGCGACTGTATAGAGGTGTTATCGGCTGCGTTCAACCGCCGATGAACAATTTCCAGCGCCAGACGAAACGCGCCATTAGCGTCGAGATTGGACGTGTCGATGAGGACCGCGTCCCCGGCCTGCCGCAAAGGGGAAACCTCACGCTCGCTATCCCTGCGGTCCCGTTCGGCGATCTCGGTGCGGATGTCGTCGAGATCGGGCTGACCACCCCGCGTAAGCAATTCGTCATGGCGCCTGCGCGCGCGTTGCTCCAGACCGGCGGTGACATAGAGTTTCACATCGGCATCGGGGCATACCACGGTGCCGATATCCCGGCCGTCGATCACAGTTCCGGGCATCCGGACCGCGAAATTGCGCTGAAAATCGAGCAAGGCATCCCTTACCGTCTGCAAGGCCGCAACTTGCGAGGCTGCCTGGCCGATGGCCTGCTCCCGCAGGTTGGATTTCTGTAAATCGTCGGGTGTCAAATCCCTGGCTGCCTGTTCGGCGTCGGCTACGTCACCGGGACCACCGCCGCCTTCAAGCAGCCTGGCGGCCGTGGCGCGATAAATCATGCCGCTGTCGAGATGGCACAGGCCAAGATGTTCCGCTAGGCGCCGCGCCAAGGTCCCCTTGCCCGCAGCGACCGGTCCATCGATGGCGATGACGATGGGACCGCTCACGGCTGGAAGCTGACCCCCAGGCTGGCCATCAGTGATCGGAAGTCCGGAAAACTGGTGGCAATGGGCGCATCATCGTCGATCGTAACACCGTCACGCGAGACCAAACCCAGTATGAGAAACGCCATGCCGATGCGGTGGTCGAGTTGGCTGGCGACCATTTGTCCGCCCGCGGGCCGTCCGGCAAATCCTGTCACGATCAGACTGTCATCGAGTTCCTCGACGCGGACACCGTTGTCGGAAAACCCCTTGGCAACCGCGGCCAGGCGATCGCTCTCCTTGACGCGCAGCTCCGCGAGGCCGCGCATGACGGTCTTGCCCTCCGCACAGGCGGCCGCCACAGCGAAAACGGGGTATTCGTCGATCATCGAGGGCGCGCGTTCGGGCGGCACTTCCACCCCTTTGAGGGCGCAGCCAGCCACCACGACATCCGCAATGGGCTCGCCTCCCTGGGTGCGCTTGTTCTCGAACCGCAAATCCGCACCCATCTCGCGCAGGGTCTCGAAGAGGCCGATCCGCATCGGATTGACGCCGACGCCTTCGACGGTCACCTGCGATCCGGGTAGACAGGCCGCCGCCACGACGGGGAATGCCGCCGAGGACGGGTCACCCGGCACCTGGATGTTCGCAGGCTTCAGCTCCTGGTGCCCGGGAACGGAGATCACCGTGTGGCCCGAAGAGTCGGTGTCGACGTGAACCTTCGCGCCGAATCCTTGCAACATGCGCTCGGTATGGTCACGGGTGGCCTCGCGCTCGATAACCGACGTCACGCCCGGCGCATGCAGTCCCGCCAACAGCACGGCCGACTTGACCTGCGCGGACGGGACGGGAAGCTCGTATTCGATCGGCATCAGCGGCGACCCACCGGTGACAGCAAGAGGAAGTCGGGCACCGCTGTGCGTGACGAACCGCGCACCCATCGACTCCAAGGGTTTGCTGACCCGCTCCATCGGCCGGCGGCTTAAAGACGCATCGCCGGCAAAAAACGTGGTGAAAGGGTATCCGGCCGCAACACCCATCAGGAGACGCACGCCGGTTCCGGCATTCCCCATGTCGAGCACGCCAGCGGGTTCGGCCAATCCACCGACACCGCAGCCGTGGACATGCCAGACGCCGCCCTCGTCACGCCGCACATCGGCGCCCATCGCCCGCATGGCCGCAGCCGTCGCCAGGACGTCCTCGCTTTCGAGCAGGCCATGAACCACGGTTTCGCCAACCGTCAGTGCTCCAAGGATGAGCGAGCGGTGTGAAATAGACTTGTCGCCGGGCACCTGCACGCTGCCGTGCACACGCTCCGCGCTCAGGGCCGTCAGCGATCGATCCGGCGGCCCGGGATCGGCATTTTTCGTTGCATTCATGACGCGGGTTCTATCATGGCCGTTGCAAAGGGGCGAAGCACCAATCCAAAGGCATTGCCGGCCGGCCGAACCGGGGTCGTTTTTTCCTGCGCGCGACGATCACAAACCCGCAGATTTCTTTTTGACAGAAGGCTGGTGAAACGATATTCGCGCGGCCCACCTGATGGTTTATGTGATGTGCCTCGGAGGATTGAGCGTTGCCAAAAGCCGAATTGGGCGACAAACATCTTTGTGATGGGTGTGGTGCCAAGTTTTACGACATGAAGAAAACACCGCCAACCTGTCCGGCATGCGGCGCAGTGGCCGAAGTCGAAACCAAGCGCAAGGTGCGTACGGCAACACCCGCGCCCGCGGCCAAAAAGACGGCTGCCGTCACGAAACCAAAGGATGACGACGACGATCTTCTCCCCGACGACGACGATGAAGACGACGATCTCAACGATGTCGGCGTGACCGAGCCAGGAGGAGATGACGACGAGGACAACTGACCTTCGATCATGCTGCTGCCAGGACGCAACATCCCCCCTTGCATCCGACCATGTCGAAGCCTAGTTTCCCGCCCGCACGATCGGTCTCAACGTCGTGCGTCGCACAGAATTTCGGGGCCGTAGCTCAGTTGGGAGAGCGCTTGAATGGCATTCAAGAGGTCGTCGGTTCGATTCCGTCCGGCTCCACCAGTAAAATCAAGGTCTTAGCTGATTACGGCTAAGACCTTTTTCTGTTCGACATCGACGCGCTACGCTGAAGAGAAAGCTGGCCCGTTCCACCCAAACCTAGGCATGGTTGTAGCCTTCAGAAGGATCAAGCGTTGCCAGCGAAGCTGTGGGATCAATGAACGAGCAGAGCTTCGACGCCGTGATCGTGGGTGCAGGCATTGTGGGCACAATGGCGGCGCATGCCCTGATGCGCGGGGGTGCACGGGTCGCGCTTGTGGAGCGGCATCGTGTGGGTGCGGGAACGACCGCCCGGTCCTTTACCTGGATCAACGCCTCCTCCAAGGTCGCCGACGAGCCCTACCATCGGCTGAGTGCCATGGGTGCCGCGCGTTACCGCGAGCTTGCAAAAACCCATGGCGACGAGCGCCTCGGCCTCCACAGGACCGGCATGTTGCTGTACATCAACACCGATGACGCCAGCAACCACGAGGCTGTACGGCAACAGGCCGGATACCTGCGGGATTACGGCTATCCCAATCGCATGATCGATAGGGACGAACTGGCAGCTCTGGAGCCCCATGTTTCGTTCTCGACCGGCGATGTGGCGCTCTATGCCATGACCGAGGACTGGCTGGACGCACCACGGTTTACCCGCGCGATGGCCGATGAAATCCAGAACTCATCGTCGGTCGTGATGGAGAACTGCCGGGCACGCGAACTCGCCATGACTGACGCAGGCGCCATCACCGGCGTGATCACCAGCCAGGGTACGTTAAACACCGACAAGGCCTTGCTGGCCGCCGGCCCCGACACACCGGAGGCTCTCGCTGCCCTGACCGGGTATTCCGCCTATGCCGCACGATTTCCCATGCGGCGCGTGCCGGGCCTCTTGGTTACCACACCCGCCAGCGCTCAAAGCGAGACGCTGAAGCACATCATCTATTTCGAGAGCGCATCGGGAGCGTTCCACATTCGGCCCGCCGGCGATGGCGCGTTGAGACTTGGCGCCAACGATATCGACGGCCTGATCAGCGAGGAGGCATCGCGCGACAAGCTTCACTTCGCCGCCACACGGCTGCTGGAACGCGCACAAGAGCGATTGCCATGTGTGATCAACGGCATTACGGCGGATCAGTGCAGTCTGGACGTCGGCGTACGGCCCTATCCCAGCGACGGAAAACCCTTGGCGGGCGCCCTGCCTGGAGCAAACGGCCTCTATCTGATTGCGACCCACAGTGGTATTACCCTCGCCCCTGCCCTGGGCGATCTGATGGCAAGGCTGATGCTCAGGCATACGTCGCCGCCCGAACTCGTGCCCTTCTCGCTGGAACGGTTTCCCGGCTTTACCCTATGATCGGAAAAGGAAAATGCAGCAGTCGAGGGGAATTCATTCCATGACGGAAATCGGAACCATCGAAAGCCTGTGGCGCTATCCCGTCAAGAGCATGGCCGGAGAGAAGCTCGACGAAGCGTATCTGGGCTTTGCCGGCGTCTACGGTGACCGCCTTTATGCTCTCAAGAGCGCGGCAGCAATTCCCGGCTTCCCCTATCTGACTGCGCGGGAGCAGCGCAGAATGCTGCTCTACCGACCGCATTTCCGCCATCCCGAACTCGCGGCCAAGCCACCCAATCTAGATGAAGCCGAAGTCGCCGCGCCCGGTCTCACCCCTGTTTATGCCGATCAGGAAGGGCTTGCCGTCGACATCGAAACGCCCGAAGGCGAGTGTCTGGCGCTCGAAGACCCCCGACTCATCGACCGCCTGAACGCGGGTATCGGACGCGATCACAGCTTGAGCCTGCTGCGCTCGGACCGAGCCATGACCGACTGCCGTCCGCTCTCCCTGTGCTCACTGGCGACCATCGAGCAGCTTGCCGAAGAAACCGGCAAGCCGGTCGACAAACGTCAGTTCCGGGCGAATGTCTACATCGAACTCAAATCCGGCGGCGGCTTCGCCGAAGACGCGCTGATTGGAAAACAACTGAGAATCGGCCCCAAAGCGGTCGTCTCAATTCTGGAACGCGACCCGCGGTGTGCGCTGATCACGCTCGACCCCGACACCGCCGAGCGCGACCCGGCCATCTTGACCCATGTCAGCAAGAACCATGACGGCATGACGGGCGTCTATGCCGCGGTACTGGTGGAAGGCAGTTTCCGCACGGGCGCCCCCATCACCCAGATCGGCTGATGCGATCCCCAAAGGAAACATGTTACCGATTGAGGACGGTGTGAACGATACGGCCGAGGTCTTCCTTGGAATAGGGCTTGTTGACGAGGTCGATGTCGGCGTCCAGATCGATGCCTCCGCCCATGCCGTTGCGCGTGTATCCAGACGCATAAATCACCTTGAGACCCGGCATACGGCGGCGCGCATCGGGTCCAAGTTCCGCGCCATCCATGCCTCCGGGCATCACGATATCGGTCGACATGGGCTCGATATCGGGATTACTGTCCAGAATGGTGAGGGCCGAGGCCGCATCCGATGGCTTGGAGAACCCTGTAACTCAGTTCCTCAAGCATCGCGATTGCCGTTTCGGCAACGTCCTCGTTGTCTTCGACCAGCAGAATGACCTCAGCGTTTCCGGAAACGACCGCCGGTCCGACCAGGGAACTTTGCGTCTCGGCGATATCGGCATCCGCGCGCGGAAGGAAAATCCTGGCGATCGTGCCGTGGCCGGGTTCGCCATAGATGCCGATGGATCCGCCCAACTGCCGGACGAATCCATACACCATATTGAGAACCAGCCCGGTGCTCTTGCCGGTTTCCTCGGTCGAGCAAAAAGGCTCGAACACACGATCAAGGACATCGGAATCTATCCCCGTTCCGTTGTCGCTGACGGCAATCAGGACGTGAGGCCCGGGCTTGCACCGGGATTGCGGGCGGCATAGTCGGCATCGAACTCGACATTTCTCGTCTCGATCGGGATGTTCACGTTGACCACAACCGAAGAAAGCGCCTGGGCGATGCGAAAAGGCCAGCAGGCGTTCGGTCAGTTCGGCGCCCTTGCCTGAAGCACGCAATACAGCATCAACGCGCTTCTTGAGCTTGGTATCGTCCGTTAGCTTCGATGTCATCAACTCGAGGTTTCCGCCGATCACGGTGAGCAGATTGTTGAAGTCGTGGGCCATGCCGCCGGTTAGCCGTCCGACGGCTTCCATCTTCTGCGCGCGCATCAGATTGTGCTCGGCCGCACGACGGTCCGCATCGTCACGCCATGAAACGATCGAACCCAGAGTCTAGCCGTCATCGTTAATCAATCGCAAACCGGTGGCCAGAACGACCCGACTCTCGCCATTCTCACGGGTAGCATTATACTCCTCGTCATTGGCGGTTTTGCCCTCAAGCAGTCGCACCAGTGGGAAGGCCTCATAGGAAACAGGCGCTTTCTCCATGGGGTCCCAGATCTTCTCAAGCTTGATCTACTCTTCCAGCGTATCGGGAAACTCGTCGACTTCGAAAAGCTCGCGCATGGCACTGTTGTGGAAGCGGATGTTGCCATCGGCGTCACAGACGACAATCCCGTCCTGAACGGCATCGAGCAGCGCACTGAGGTATTTTTTGCGTCGTCAGCAGCTCCCTTTCGGTCGCCTTGTGCATTTCGATCTCTCTGACGAGCTGTCTGTTGCCTTCGCGGACCTGCGCAGGACTGGGAAGTTGCAGCAACTTGGGAAAGACCAGCCAGAGCACAGCGGCAGTCACGACTGACACCGTTGCGATCACGACCTTGACGATGCCCTGGATCATGTAATCGGGATTCCACACCACCCAGGCGCCCAGCGCGTGGGTCAGCCCACACAAGAAAATGAAGGCCGCGAACAGGCCGACCAGCCGGGTTTCAATCAGGTCAGGGCTGCGGTGCACCAGCAGGAACAGAGCAATGGGAATGGAGAAGTAGTAAAGTGCGATCGTGAGATCCGAACCGACATGCATATAGAGGATCTCTGAAACCCAGATGTAACACATGCCGTGCGGCATGAAGCCATCGCTCTGGGACAAGTCAAGAAAGCTGGTCATCGCTCGCCCCGTATCGGATGACGCGAAAGCACTATAGCGCGGTTTCTCAGATGATTGGTTTTCTGAAGCGCTGCTCAAGCAGAAAAGCGACAAGGTGCACGCCCAAGCAGTCCGAAGCGATCCAGCGGATCATCGGGAATCAGGCAGTGAGGCGGTTGCGTCTGGCCCCGGGACGACGCCGGATCGGCCAGATCATCAACCCGAAGAACCTTCAGCTTTCTAGGTCAAACTGCCAATCGGTGAGGTTTTGTCCGATCCGGTGAGCGGATACGTCCCGCCCAAATCCTGCCCGTGCAAAGCGGCGCAGTGCGATACGGTTAACCACTACGCCGCTCTTTCCATGGCATGCATGAGAAAGCCCTTGTAGCCATCGGTCGCAACGGCGTCGCATTTCTTGTGGTAATCTCCGAAACTTCCGACATAGGGAAGGAAAACCCTCGGCTTGCCCGGAATGTTGGCGCCGACATACCAGGAATCAGCCTTTGGATAGAGCGTCTCCTCGGCCGCCTCGCCGTTGTGCTTGACCCATGCACGTTCAGCCGATTCCGTGGCTTCGATCCGCTCAAGGCCGTGCGACTTCATATAGTCCAGGCAATCGCTGATCCACTCGATGTGCTGTTCAATGGCAGACATCATGTTGGTCAGAACCGACGGGCTCTGGGGTCCCGTTACCGTAAACATGTTAGGGAATCCGGCGACGGCCAAACCCAGATAACTCTGTGGACCGTCAGCCCACTTCTCACGCAGGGACTGCCCCTCCGCTCCGCGGATGTCGATGCTGAGCAGCGGCCCTGTCATGGCGTCGAACCCGATCGCAAAAACGATGGCATCGAACCGGTATTCCTTCTCCCGGGTCTTCAGGCCGTCGGGCGTGATCGTCTCAATCGGCGCCGAACGCAGATCGACGAGACTCACATTGGGACGGTTGTAGGTTTCGTAGTAGTCGATATCGACGCACAGGCGTTTGGTGCCGAAGGGGTGGTTCTTGGGACATAACAGTTCAGCGACCTTGGGGTCGTCCACCCGCTCCTTGATCTTGGCGTGGGCGAAATCGGCAACGATCTTGTTGATCGCGGGATCCGAGCCCACGTCGGTGAACGTCGAGAGCACCGTGAACCCGCCCACGGCCCAGCGGCGCTCAAGCTCACTGATGCGCCGGTTCTGGGATACATCGTGGCCGGACTCATGGGGCGGTTCACCGTTGTAGCCGCTTTCGGACCAGCGCGCGGTTTCGCGGTATGCGTCGTAATTCCCCTTGATGGCGCGTATCTCTTCCTCGCCTAGGGGATGATTCCAGGCAGGCACCGTGAAGTTCGGCGTGCGCTGGAAGACGGTCAGGTGTTCGGCCTGTTTTGCGATCTGAGGGATGGACTGGATCGCCGAGGATCCGGTTCCGATCACCGCGACATCAAGGCCGGTGAAATCGACGCCTTCATGGGGCCACAACCCGGTGTGGTGCCAGTCGCCCTTGAAGCTCTCAAGGCCCTCGAAGTCCGGCTTCTGCGGCAGGGAAAGGCAACCGACCGCCATGATGCACCAGGCTCCGCTCCAAGTTTCGCCGCTTTCGGTCTCAAGATTCCATAGGTTTGCCTCCTCATCGTAGACAGCCGACACGACACGTGTATTGAAACGAATGTCACGGCGCAGATCGAACCGCTCGGCGACGTGCGCAACGTAGTCGAGAATCTCGGGCTGGGCGGAGTAACGTTCCGACCACTCCCATTCCTGCTGAAGGTCGTCGTCGAAGGAGTAGGAATAATCCATACTGTGAATGTCACAGCGTGCGCCGGGATAGCGATTCCAATACCAGGTCCCACCGACATCACCGGCAGCATCCAGGACAATCGCCCGCAGCCCAAGCTCTCGAGTCTTGCGCAGCATATAGAGACCCGAAAATCCCGCGCCCACAATGACGACATCGAACCGCCGGCTCCGGTCGTTTTCCTGCTCTTCCATGCTTTCCACCATCGCCAATCCACTCACGACGGACAAACCCTAAAGCACATCCCATCGGGATTGAAACGCCTTGAGATGCAATTCCGATGGCTGGGATGCTCACTCTCTTTGAGGACGAGCGGATTGGCGGGTTGTAGAACCGCCATGCCGCACTTCTCGAAACCGGCCGATCAAACGGAAACCGTGGGACTGACTTCATGATAGTCTGTGACGACTGAAGCATACGGATGACGCGCGTGACATCAGATCAGGACTTGCTGGACCGATCCGTGCTCGAAGAACTGCGGGAGACAGCAGGAGACGAGGCGTTTCAGGAAATCGCCGAGACCTTCACCGAGCAGATCGAGGTCATCGTGAACCGCCTTGGTGCACGCGAATGCAGCGAAGACCTCAAGTACCTGGAACGCAATTCCCATGAACTGGCCGGCGCTGTGGGAACCTTCAGCGCTCCGGCGCTGGCATCGCACGCACGCAACCTGATGGCGTCCTGCCGCGCGGGAAATCATTCCGAAGCGCGTGATCTTGTCGCATCGCTCCTGCAAGCGGTGGATGAAACTCTCGAAGCGTTTTCCGCCTACCGCCGCTCGTTATCCTGATCGCCGGGACGGCATAACGCCGTGCCCTCCACCCAGGACGCCAACCATGCTCAAGAGATCGTTCTTGCGCACGGGCTTGGAGAGATAATTCGGACATGCCCGCACCGAGGTAACGGTCCCGTTCCCCCGGCAGAGCATCTGGGTCATGACGATGATGGGAATGCTCCCGACCGCGCCCTTGATCCTGCGGATGCGTCGTGTGGTTTCCATGCCGCCCATCTCGGGCATGTGGAATCCATCAGCACCAGGTCATTAGGTCATGCGTTTAAGGGCCTCGAGCGCCTTGATGCCGTTGTTCGCGATATCGACAGTGTTGCCTGCCTGTTCCAGGAACTTGACGGGTACCACCTGATTCACGCGGTTGTCTTCGGCCAACAGAATCCGGACGTCCGAGCGCGCAGCCGTCAAATCGCCATGGGTCAGTTGTTCCCTACGCTCGTCACGAGACCGGTCGGCGGCCGACAAGGCCATGATGAGGTCGCTCTGATGAACAGGGACCAGAACAAAGGCATCCGCTCCGTCTTTCGATGAAACCCGCGAGCCGACCGGAACCAGGGCGCCCAGATGTGTTTCAGCCAGCACCGCATTGCTGCGCAGCCTGCGTACCTCCCCGGCAGGATCGATGTCCCGCGAAAGGTATCCCACCACGATGCCCAACCAGGCTTCACCTTCAGGCGGCTCGCTGCCCTGCCCGATGAAGACTGGATCCGCGTCGGCATTGCGGAGTTGGCCTCCGATGAGTTCGCGGCCCATGTTTCGTGTCATCAATGACCAGAACCCTGCCCGTGAGTGGCCGAGCAATCCCTTCCTCGGCGTCACCTTTGCAACCGAAATGTGCGGTTAAAGTGGAAGATGGACCATCTTTCCCCTGACTCGAATCGAAGTCGATTTCACGCTGCATCAAATTCACCAAACGCCTGCAGATCGCAAGACCAAGGCCCGTTCCTACCCGCGAGCGACCCGATGAGGGGTCGACCTGACTGAACATCTCAAACAACCGGTTTCGGGCCTCCTTGGGAATGCCCATGCCAGTGTCCGCCACGGAAAACCGCAGGACCAAGCCGCGCTGGCTGGCCTAGACCGCCTCAACGTTGACGATGATGCTACCGGAATCGGTGAATTTAAGACCTTTAAGACCATTGACGATCAGGTTGACCAGAATCTGACGGAGCCTGCCGGCATTGCCCATCAGGTCGCTGGGAATGTCGGGGGTGATGATCGCCCCTAGCGCCAGATCCTTGCCAAATGCTACGGGGCAGGGAAGGTCGGCGACAGCCGTGACGACATCGTCGATGTCGAAGGGCGCCACTTCAAGTTCCAGCTTACCCCTTCCATCTTCGAAAGATCCAGAACATCGTTGATGATGGCCAGCAGCGCCTCGCCGGGACTGGCGAAGATTGTTCACATAACACATCTGCTGACGGTCCAACCCAGAATAGGAAAGCAGAGTCGCAATACCCAGGATACCGTTCATGGGCGTGCGAATCTCGTGGCTCATCGTCGCCAGGAACCACGACTTCGGCGTCGTCGAGCGCTTGACTCAACGCCTCCTCCGCGTGCTTGCGCTCCGTGACGTCCTGCAGGGTTGAGAGAGACCGCTCGACTCCCTCAATGTTCATGTCTTTGGAAGCCTCATGGACGTAGCGGACTTCACCGTCAACGCACTGAACACGGTATTCAATGCCGAAATCCTCCCGGCGGTTGGCCATCGCGAACGCCTCCGCTACCCGTTTGCGGTCATCGGGATGGACGACTTCCAGGTCCTTCTCCCAGGAAACCAGCATTTCTTCGGGCCTGACACCTCGGATTTAGGCCGCTACATCGGAAACCTCTACCGCACGATCCAATTCACCGTCGTAGACAATATGACCGATGCCCGCGACACGCTGGGCGAATGCAAGGATGGTTTCGCGCTCCTCCAACTCAGCCTGGGCACGCCGGAGCGCTGTTACATCGAGAAGGGATCCGATGGTTCTGGGCAGATTCCCGTCCTCGCTGCCCACGACCTCACCCACTTCACGCACATGGCGTAGCTCCCCATCGGGGCGGACCAGTCGGTGTTCGATGTCATAGGGTGACGCGTGACGCATGGACTCCCGATGCGCCGCCATGACGCGTTCGAAGTCCCGTGGGTCGACATGAGAGAGCGCCTTTCCCATCGCGCCCAGTAACTCTTCTTAGGAGGCGCCATGGATCTCCGCGTATTCGGGCGAAACGTAAATCATACGTTCCTCCGCATCGTCGAAAATGTAGGCGGCGATACGTTGTGCGGTGAAGAGGAACCAGGCAGACTCGCGCAGTTCCCTCTCGGTGTGTTTCAGGGAGGTGATGTCGAGCATGGCGCCGACCTAGAGCCCGGCACCGTCCTCCAGAAAGCCCCCCACTTCCTGCACGTGGCGGACATTGCCGTTGGCTTGAATGGTGCGGTAGCCGACCACATAGGAGCCGCGCTCATCCTCTGCCGTCCTGAACGCATTCTCGACCTGATTCCTGTCATTGGGATCGGGGTATAGTCTAGGGTGTCCGACTAGGCCTTGAGAAAATCTTCGCGCGGACGACCGTAGATTTCGGCGAACTCCGGTGAACAAACGATAGGATCCAAATCCCGCGATACGCTGCGCTGCGGTAATAACGGCAGTGCGCTCTGAGAGATCCTGTTCGACCTTTCTCTGGCGCGAGAGCAAACTGGCCAGGATAGCTATCGCAACAAGCGAAAGTCCCACCGAAAGCAGAACAATGGCATCCCTCTGAGACAGGCGAGCGATCCAGGGGAGAACCTCGGGCGATAGCCTGTCGCCCGCGGCCATCGCAATCGCCTGCAAGGCCGACAGGGCGACAAGCACCAGAACCCATATCAGACCATTGCGATAGCGCAGCGCCAGCACGAAGGCCACACCGAGCACACCAAAGCGATTAAGAGAACTGCAATCTCAGGAAGCACTGCAACGCCAGTTCTGTCGTGTACGAAGAAGTGTGTCCCCAAGGTACATCACAAGCAACCGGCACTGCCCAATCGGATGTGGACGTCATGCACAGGAAACGTTGGAATCACGGGCCCCGATGCAGGATCGGGCGCAGCCAGATAGGAGCCGACATGGCCAGTGAGTACGCGGTTTTTCCCGTCGATGAACACCAACAGCGACTGGCGCGCGCCAGAACCGCGCTGAAAGAAGCGGGCTTCGGCGCCTGCCTCTGCGTTGCGCCCGAAAATCTCTACTACTTGGCGGGGTACGACTCCTGGGTCGGGGTCAACAGCCCGCAGGCCATGGTTTTCACGCCCGGTGAGGAGGACGAACCGACCCTGATCGTGCGTAACGTCGATCTGCCGCTGGCGACCGAGACCACGTGGCTGAGGGATATCCGAACCTACCACATGCACCTCGACGACCCTGCCGCCCTGATCGCCGAAGTCGTGACCGAGAAAGGTGCTGCAGGCGGAATGCTAGGCGTCGAGACGCAATCCTATGCTTTGTCCTTTGAACTCGGCCGGCAATTGGAACGTGCACTGCGGCCGTCCAGTCTGTTGGATGTCACCACGCTTCTGGGAGACCTGCGCTGGATCAAGTCGCCTGCCGAAATCGCCTGTATGCGGCGTGCTGCCGAAATCGCGAAGGCGGGATCCGATGCCATGCGCCGCAGCCTCAAGCCCGGGATGAACGAGATGGCCCTGGCCGCGGAGATCGAGGATGCCATGCGCCGTGCGGGGGGAGATTTCTGGTCCGTCCCGATCGAACTCTCGTCCGGTCCGCGGACAGGGGGAGGTCACGCGACGCCTAGGAATCGGACCATCGAGGCGGGCGACCTGGTCCATGCCGAGTTTGCCGGGGTCGACCAGCGCTATCACGCCGTTGCCATCGCCACGATGGCGGCCGGTGCCGTCTCTCCCGAGCTGCTTGAACTCTATGAAGCGACGCGTCACTCCCTGGAGGCAGGGATCGCGGCGATCAAACCCGGCGTACCGGTGGCCGAGGTTGAAGAAGCCTCGCTTGAGCCCTTGCGCAATGCCAATCTGGCGAAGGCGGCCATGATGCGTTTTGGTTATGGCATCGGCATCGCCTATCCACCGATCTGGCTTGAAACCCTGCAGATCAGCCGGGGAATCGACCAACGGCTCGAACCCGGCATGACCTTCGTTCTCCATTCATGCGTGACCCCGCCGGGATCAGGCAACGGTGTCATCCTGGGCGGCACGTGGCTGATGACCGAGAAGGGTCTGAAAATGCTGGCCGGCACCGGCGCGATCGATCTGGAAATATGCGGCTGAGCGATGTGAACTCCGCCTTCCGGCTAGAAACGCTGCGCGAAATCGGCGGGGTCGGTGTAGTCCCTGCAGCACGGGGGCGGGACCGCACCGGGAGGCCTCCTGCTCCATGCTGGTCATGTCCAGGGCCGACGCCTCGCGGCATTCCACATTGACGAAGACGCCCTCGTCCATGCCGTCGCTACCCCAGCTTGCCGGCCAGTAGAAGTAGGAAAGCGCGTCGAGATCGCCATCGGCCGCCGTTCCGATCATCAGGGTAATGTTAGGTCAGCCATTAACTGTTCATAGAGATACCCCACCATCGAGGATGTCACGCCATTGTCGTCGAACCGCACGAAGGTACCCCTGTCGAAGTACTCCAGGTCATAGAGTTCAAGTTCTCTGGATGATCGATTGAGATCGTTGATCAGACGCTCGAAGGTCGCAGCGACATCGGGGCAATCCTTCGGCAACCGGGATCGCACTCGCAATCCTCAAACAGATTGGCAAAGGCACACGCCACGGCCCGGGGAAAGTCGAGTTCGGGATCGACGGTGGGCGGGTAGACGCCGTCCAGAACGGCCGGGCGGACGAGACCGGGATAGCGGCGCATGACTTCCAAGTCTAACCGCGTGCCGTAGGAGGCACCGTAAAGGTTGACCTGCTCGTAACCCAGGGCGCACACGATATCGGCGACATCGTCGGCGCTGTTGCGGGTGTCGAACTGTTCGAACGGCACGCCTTCGTTCCGCAGGAGCGCACAGCACTTTGCGATTTCACGGGTTTCGCGCTCGACTAGGGGATGATCGAAATGCAGAATCGGCGGCAGCGTTTCATCAAGGTTATGCAGTTCCGGACAGTCCAGGCCGGGACGCGACAGGCCGATGTCGCGCTGGTCGAACAAAATGAAGTCACGGGTCCGATGGAAGGTCGAGGTGTGTTTCCACCAGAACTCGTTGTAGTCCTCGTAATCGGGATAGTTGGAGGCAAAGGTCGGTGCGACGGAGCCACCCTCCATGTAGATCACGGGATCGGGTTCGGGATCCCGTGATGAGGGACGCAGCACGGCAACGGCGAACTGTGCCCTGCCTGCCGGCGGGTTGGCGCGGTCGAGCGGCACCAGAACGTGATAACAGTTGACGTTCTGCACCTTGTTGGCGCGGATCCAGCAATCGGTTTCAAAATGTTCGACCTCTGCCCGGGCGAACCTCGGCGGCGCCAGAACGGTCAGAAGAGCAAGCGTGAGGTTTCTTATCAGGCTGTCGCCGCCATCAGGTTTGGTCGCCGCGTTGCCGTGATCAGATAGGCGACGATACCCAGATTGATGAGATTGAATCCAACCCCCAGAAGGAATGCGCCATCATAGGCGCCCGAAAGATCGAAACCGAAGCCGCCCATCCAGCCGCCGATCGCCATGCCGAACGTACCAAACATAATGACGATCGCCGTGTAGCGTCCGGCCCATTGTTCCGGGAGGTAGTCGCGGATGATGACAGGATAGGTCGGCCCGATGCCGCCATAGCCGAAGCCGAAGGCGGCAGCGGCGATATAAAGCACAACAATCCCGTCGATGAACGGCAGGAACCCCAGGGTCGCGGCCTGAATGGAGGAAAAGACGAAGAGCGTTTTCAGACTGCCGATCCGCGCCATCAGCAGGCCTGAACCAAAAGCCCGCGCGACAAAACTGCCCCCCAGCAGAATGGAGAGAATCGTCGCGGCCTGCATGGGTTCGATGCCGATATCGGTGGCATGCGACTTCAGATGCGCCAACGGCAGGGACATGGCGATGCAGCAGCCTACAATCGCCACGCACAGGAGCGAGAGCAGCGCGAAAGGCCGGATGTGGAGGATAGGCGCGTCCTCATCCACCGTATCAGGCTTCGACGATCCGGTTTTGGCGACACGAACGGGAGGACGGCGGCGAAACAACAGGGAGAGCGGCACCATGGTCGCCACACCCAGGAGACCGTAGAGCAGATAGGTGTCGCGCCAGCCGATGGTTCCCAGCCCGTATTCGAAGATCGGGGGCCACATGAAACCCGCGATGCTCTGCCCGCTCGTGACCAGCCCCACGGCCATGCCACGGTTGCGGTGGAACCAGCGCGTCACGTTGGCGACCAGCGGCGAGAACATGGTCGCGTTGCCTATCATACCGATGATGAGGCCATAGACGGTGAAAAGCTGCCACGCACTTTCGACAAAGCTGACCGCGACCGCGCCGAGGCCGATCGTGATCGAACCCAGCATGGCGGGTTTGCCCATTCCGGCCTTGTCGAGCCACCAGCCCATGACGATGCCGCCAAGGCCACCGCCGATGAACTGCAGCGAGTAAGCTGTTGAGGGAACACTGCGCGGCCAATCGAACGTGGCGGCAATATCCTTCATGGCGACGATTAGCAGGAACAGCGCGCCGTTGGCGATCACCAGAAGCAGAAACGATGCGGCGACGACGACCCAGGCGTAACGGCTGTCGTCGAGAGATCGCAGAGATGCGAGCATGGGAAGACCGGCGTGGTTAACTGCGGACCTTAACCCGCATTGCGAGCCTTCGCCATGGTCGCCCGATCATCAGGAAACCCAGGGATTGTCTGGCAGTTTGCGGTTTTGCGCGCCGGCAATCAGCACGTCGAGAAGTAGGTGCTCTTCCCCATCGTGGGCCAGATCAGGCGTCGCCGCGGTAAACACACCCTCTCCCTCCAGCCATGCGCTCACCGGGTCGCCGTGACCCAATGCAAACGCCAAGGCGTGGTTCAACTCATAAGCTTCGCAAGGCAGTCCAGCGGACTTGAGCGGCATCCAGAAGCAACGATCGTGGACACCGTACAGCGGGCAGGCAAGTCTTGCCTCCAGCCGTTGATCTCGGTCGAGACCCATGCCCGCTTCGGCCGTCCGATCGACTTCGGCAAGCACGACCTTGTCGGAGCGACGATGAAGTCCGTCGGCAATCAGGAGCACTTCGGGGACCGTGACTGAGATCCAATTATGGCAGCACAGGGAACAGCCCACCCTGCAAGCAACAGGCAAAGACGGAGGAAAGGACGCCAGCGAACGTTCGAACCCGGCATGATAGGCGCGCGTCGTCTTCGTCAGCCTCGCCACATCGGGCTTTTTGCCCAGGGTCTGCATCAGGGCAGAGATCGAGTATGGGCGAACATCGCGGAAAAATCGAACTCCCGCGGCAGACCCCTCTCTCAATAGGCCCGCAACGACGCATTCTCTGCACGCCTGCGTTCTTCCCGGTTCATCGCTCCAGACTAAACCACCGCGATCGCCTGCTGCGCCGCGCTCCCCATCGCTATAGGATGGGCTCGGAGCAAGTCGTGGAAGCGAGAGTGTCGGCAAATCTGGAAGTTGTCCCCCTCACGGGTGCGCTGGGCGCGCGGGTCACGGGCCTCGATCTTTCCACCGACCTGGACGAGGCCGCCATGGCGGCGATTAGCGACGTATTCCTGGAGCATCACGTTCTGGTGTTTTCCGGCCAGTCGCTCAGTCCCGAACGCCAGGTCGCCTTCACAAGCCGGTTCGGGGCGGTCGAACCCCATCCGCTCGGCTCTCGGCGCGGCGTCGAAGGTTTCCCCGAGGTGCTGGTGATTCAGAATCGGCCCGGCAAGCCCGGCGCACGCAACGACGGCTGGCACAGCGACATCACCTGTTCGGAACGCCCCCCTGCCCTGTCAGTGCTGCAGGCTCTGAAAGTGCCAGGGAACCGCGGCGATACGATGTTCTGCAACATGGTGCGTGCCTATGAAACGTTGTCTGAAGGCATGCGTGCGATGCTGCTGCGCATGTCGGCCATGCACAGCGCCGAAGACCTGGTGCGGCGCAACAACGAACCGGGCACCGATGCGCTCCCCATCCCCGAATGTCAGCCGCCGGTTGCCCACCCGGTCGTGCGCACCCATCCCAAAAGCGGCAGGAAGGCGCTCTTCGTCAATCCCGGCTTCACCATTTCGTTCGAAGACACGACGCGTGAGGAAAGTGCAGGCCTGCTCGCCTGGCTCTACGACTGGTCGACGCAGCACCATAACATCTACCGGCACCGCTGGCAGGCAGGCGACGTGCTTATGTGGGACAACCGTGCCGTCATGCACTATGCCGTGCACGACTATGACGAGACCATGCCACGTCTGATGCACCGCACCACTGCAGCCGGCGACCGGCCGGTTTAGAGTCCGATCAGTTCAGGTCGATCCAACCTGACGTGATCTTGCTCTATTCGATTTTCTGGTAGGGGCGGTAGCGTGGCTCCCAGAACGTCTCTTCGACCCGGGCCCACAGGTCTTCATCGCTGCGCTCAGGCGCCAGTCCCTCGTTGATGGCAGCGCGTCCCACCGAAAAGGCGATGCGCTGACTGACCGCGGGCAGTTCGGAGACCGGTGGCAGAAGGCAATCGATATCGTCGGTGATCGCAGGCGCAAAGTCGGCCAGGGTTTCGGCCGCGGCCATGAACATGTCGTCGCTTACCCTGCGCGCTTCGCTTGCCAGGATGCCCAGCCCCAAGCCCAGGAAAATGTAGGCGTTGTTGGACTGGGCGATCCTGTGGCTGTGCGAACCTTTGTGCTCCACCGGATCGAACGGGCTGCCCGTCGCGATCAGCGCACGGCCGTCGGTCCACTCGATCAGGTCGGCGGGCACCGCCTCCACCCGGCTGGTGGGAGATTGGAGAGCGGGACGATGATGGGCCGCTCGACATGGGTCGCCATGGCACGCACGACATCCTCGGTAAAGCGGCGCGGCTGGCCGCTCACGCCGATCAGGATCGTCGGCTGCAGGTTGTTGACCGTGTCAAGCAGACTGACGGTCTCCCCGTCAGCTGACCAAGGCATGACCTTTTTGCGGGGCTGGAGCAACCTGTTCTGGATGGGCAGCAGGCCGACCCGGTTGATCATGTGCACGCGGCCGCGTGCCTCATGCTCGGTGAGACCGTCATGCACCATGCCACGCACGATCTGCTCGGCGATGCTGCAGCCGGTGGAACCCGCACCGAAAATAACGACCTGCTGATCGACCAGGTGCTTGTGCGAAGCCCGTGCCACGGCCAGCAGGGTGGCGAGCACGACCGGGTCGATGATCACATAGGCTCAGATGGCATTCGGCCAGATCAGACACAGGGCGGCAGGCACCAGATGTGTGATGCTGGCAAGAAGGAAAAACCATTGCCTCGGAAGCATGCCGGCAACCAATAGGTCAGCGGCGATGAGGAAGAACAGGCCCGCTCTCTAGTACTTGAGGACCCCGGTTTCCAGAGCTCTGGTCGCCTCGCCGCAATAACGGGTGTCGACACGGTCGTCCCGTTTGGCGATCCCGACCTCGCGGTACATCTCGATATCGGGATTGATCGGCCGGCGTTCGCCCTCGTGCGCGGTCAGCCACAAACGCAGCAGCATCCGCCCGGTATCAAGCCCCGGTGTATCCTCGAAGCCGGTGCGCGAATGGAGCGTGGTGTGGTTGTTGCAGAGCAGCATGTAACCAGGCTCCATCATGAACTGCAGCCGGACCTCGGGCCGGGCCGCGACCTCATCGAAATAGGTCAGGGCCTCCATCTGATGCTGGCTCAACGGCTCTTTCAGTTCATCATAGGCCATGTAGATGTAACCCGCGACATAACGGCAGGAGACGTAGCCCTGCTTTTCCGAAAGCAGCGGCACGTGATGGTCCGTGACCGGCGCCTCGCCGGGTCCTTCCTCGCCGAACCGGTGATAGCGGAAGCCGCGGTAGAGCGGTTCCAGAAGATCGGGCCGTTCCTCCAGCATGATGTTGTGCACGGCAAGCGCGCTGGCGTATTGCGATTCACCGCCGCTGTCGCCCTTGCGGATCGAGAGCATGCACAGGATATCGCAAGCATCGGTGTGCAGGCTGAGCGGCAGGGAGTTACGATACGCGCGCTCGTTGTGGTCCTTGCCGCCGACATTAACGACATGGCCCAGCCGGTCCCCGATCACCGACTGAGACTGTCCACGCCCCAGATGGGTGCCGAGCCCCCAATAGATGATCTCGGCCTTCTCCAGCGGCCATTCCTCGACCGGAAGACGGTCGACCAGGACGATGCCGCGTCCCCACATCACCTCTTCAAAGATGTCGCGCAATTCACCCGCGATCTCCGGAACCTTGAAATGCTCATGCTCTACCTCATCGAGGATCAGCCCCTGCTTCCTGATCGCGGCATAGGCATCTTCCAGCGCATCGATGTGACGCTGCTCCCATTGCACCTTCACCGCGTCGATGAATCCCAGTTCCTTGGCGGTCCACGCGGAGGGATGTTCAACGGGCTGGAGATAGACATCGACCATGGGGAGTTTCCTTGCGAAGTCGCCGGTTTCGTTGCCAAGTTTAGCGGTGATGCACGATCTTGACGAGTCAACCTTCAGGCACGCACTGACCACCTTCTGGCGCGCCAAGCCCGGCGTATCCTGGAGTGTGGGCGTGCCCGGCGCCGTGGCCGAGATTCATGCCCCGCCGACGGGCGGCGTCCGCTGGACCTAAAACTCTCACACCATGACCGGCACCTGCGAAGGGGACGCCATCACCCTTGGCGTTCGCGGTGACGTGATGGCCGTTCCCTATGATCTGCCGAACCGTCGGCCGGGTCATCGTGTGCGCGGCGTATATTTCTGCCTGCACAGCCGGGAGACTCACACGCCTGCATCCGATGCCCTGCGTGAAGCCGGCAAACACGACGGTGCGGCCCTGTTCGACATCGGTGCCGGCGCCCCCAGCATCGAACCCATGGTCATGATTCGGGACGCGGCCTTGAAAGAGACGTTGCGCCATGCCTTGGGCGAACGGTTGGTCGGAACGCACCACCCTGCCCTCATGGCGCTTGCTGCAGCCAGCCCGCCGCGCCTTTTCCGCTCGGCGCTTGCCGAAGATTCTCGTCATCCAACCCACAGCCGAGACCGTCACGCCCGAGGGGCCGCACACTCATCTCCTACCCGATCTCCTCGACGGCACCACCCACGATGCCCGCGTAGCCATTCCCGAAGGCAGAACGCCCTGTCTGACCCTTCACATTCCCGACCGGGACGAAGCTTTCGACGTGACGCAACCGGCCGCCCATCGCTAGTGTTGGCGCCAGACCATGGAGAACCGGATTGATAGTCGTTCACGGACTGAAGAACTGCAATACCTGCAAAAAGGCGCTTGTCTGGTTGAAGGGCGAAGGTATCGAACATCGCTTTCACGACGTCCGGGCCGGCGGCCTGGACGGGAAGGTCCTGGCTGTGTGGCTGGAAGAGCTAGGCCATGAGCTTCTGGTCAACACGCGCGGCACGACTTGGCGCGCCCTGCCGGATCCCGAGAAGGTCGGTCTCGACAATGCCAAGGCGCACCATCTGATCATGGAGCAGCCCGCGATCATGAAACGTCCGGTCTTCGATCTGGGCGACCGCCGGGTGGTGGGCTTCAAGAATGCCCAGAAGGTCGAACTGGCCCGTACCTAGAGACTAGGTGAGCGGTAAGGCTGTCGTGTGTTTAATTCGCTCCATGGCGAACATCGAACTGGCATCGAAGAAACGCGTCTTGGGAGTCGAGCACATTTTCTCCAGAAAGCTCAAAACATAAGAACGTTTTGCTGCATCATGTTCGAGCTTTTTACCCGCCATCCCCGTACCATCGACGAAACCTACATGGAGCACATGGGCGTTGCCTCTTGCTTCGGGTTTCGGATGATCCTGGCCGGATACGCCTGCCTGATCCATGCCCTTCTGCCCTCCGCCTTCGCCAAGACGGGCAGTGCCGCCATCACCGAACTGCATAGCCGCATGGTGACCCACCGCAACCGCCATACGGCCGGCCCCGGTGGGCTTGAACTTGGTCGACGGTGCGGGCGACTGATTCCAGACGGCGGGATTCGCCGAAACGGACTTCATCCCGAAAGAATGTGCCTCCCTGCGCGGGATTCGCGTCCGATTCCGATTGGCAGCCCCGGCAATCACTGACAACGTCTAGCCTGAATTGGGGGTACGTTGGCCATGGCACGCTTGGCAGCAGATATTGGTGGCACCTTTACGGATATCGCGCTGGAATGCGATGATGGCAGTCTTGTCACATGCAAGGTTCCCACCACGCCGCAGGCCCCGGAACAGGGCGTCATGCATGGCGTCCGTCTGGCGCTGGACGGCGCAGGTATCGAACCCGGTGCGATCGCCGGCATCATCCACGGCACGACCCTTGCGACCAACGCCCTGATCGAACGTAAGGGTGCCGTCACGGCGCTCATCTGCACGGACGGGTTCCGCGACACGCTGCGTCTGGCCTATGAAAACCGCTTCGACCAATACGATGTCTTCCTGGAAAAGCCGGAGCCGCTGGTCCCCCGCCACCTGACCTATCCCGTGGCCGAGCGCATGGACGTGCGCGGACAGGTTCTGATCCCTCTGGACGAAAGCGGCGTGCCCAGCATCGTTACGGCCCTGCACGAGGAAGGCGTTGAAGCCGTGGCGATCGGATTGCTCCACGCCTATGCCAACCCCGCACACGAACAGCGCCTGCGCGAACTACTGCAGGCCGAACTGCCCGATCTCCAGGCCACGCTTTCCAGCGAAGTCTGTCCGGAAATGCGCGAGTACGAACGACTGACCACCGCCACGTGCAACGCTTACGTCCAGCCTCTGATGGCCCGCTATCTCCATGCCTTGGACAGGGAACTCAAAGCCATCGGCATGCATAACCCCATACTGTTGATGACCTCGGGCGGCGGGGTCTGCGCCCTGGAAACCGCCATACGCTATCCCATCCGTCTCGTTGAATCGGGGCCCAGCGGCGGCGCCATCCTGGCCGCGACCGTGGCCGCCGAGCGCGGAGAAGCCGGAGTGCTCTCCTACGACATGGGCGGCACCACGGCGAAGATCTGCCTGATCGACGATGCCACGCCCCAGACCGCGCGCACCTTCGAGATCGCGCGCGCCGCCCGGTTCATCAAGGGCAGCGGCCTTCCCGTCCGCATTCCGGTGATCGAGATGATCGAGATCGGCGCGGGCGGCGGCTCCATTGCCCGGCTCGATACGCTGAACCGCATCACCGTGGGTCCAGACAGCACCGGATCGGAACCCGGTCCCGCATGTTATGGCCGCGTCGGCAGCGAGGCGGCCGTGACCGATGCCGATCTGGTGCTGGGGCGGCTCGATCCCGACGGCTTCGCCGACGGACGCATGATCCTGGATGTCGCCGCGTCCCGGAATGCCGTTGCAGAACACATCAGCGGACCTCTTGGGCTCGATGCCACAGGCGGGGCGCTGGGCATCTCCGAGGTCGTGGATGAAAACATGGCCAATGCCGCACGCGTCCACGCCGTCGAGCGCGGCAAGGATTTGCGCCACCGCACCATGATCGCCTTTGGCGGCGCCGGTCCGCTCCATGCCTGTCGCATGGCCGAGAAACTGCAGATACCCCGGATCGTCGTCCCCCACGATCCCGGCGTCGGATCGGCCGTGGGATTTCTACGCGCACCGATCGCCTATGAAGTGATCCGCAGCCGCTACATGACCGTGGCAGAATTCGATGTCGAGGCGGTGAATACCGTGTTCGACAGCCTCGGCGCGGAGGCGCACGCCATCGCGCGCCAAGGCGCGCCCGATGCCGAACTCACCGAAAAGCGCAGTTGCTTCATGCGCTATCTGGGCCAAGGTCACGAGATCGAGGTTGCCGTCGGTCAGGGTGAACTCAAAGCCGGCGAAAACGAACGGCTGGCCCGGAGCTACAACAGAGAATACGCCCGCCTCTTCCGCCGCGCCGTGCCCGGCATGGATATCGAAATCCTGGGCTGGAAGGTCGTGGTCTCGGGTCCTTCTCCGGAGGCCGCTTCCCAGAGCAGCGAAGAGAACCCCCACCGGGCGGAGCCCATCGGGCATCGCGCGCTGGTCGACCCCGCCGCGGGCAAGCCCGTCGAAGCGCCTGCCTATGCGCGCAAGTCCCTAGCGCCAGGCGCTTCCTTTGCCGGGCCTTGCGTCATCTATGAAGGCCAGACCACTACAGTTGTCACAGGCGCCTATGACGGGCGCATCGACCGGTTCGGCCACATCGTTCTGGAACGCCGCCTGGAGCAGACGCCATGAACGACGCGCTTGAACGCATCAACCTACAGATTATGTGGAACCGCCTGATCGCCGTGGTGGAGGAGCAGGGCCAGACCCTGATGCGCGCGGCCTTCAGCCCCATCGTGCGGGAATCCGGGGATATTTCCGCAGGTATCTTCGACCTTCAGGGCCGCATGATGGCCCAAGCCGTCACTGGCACGCCAGGCCACATCAACACCATGGCTGCGGCGGTCAAACACTTCGTCGGCATCTTCCCGCCCGAGACCATGGTCGAAGGCGACATCTACCTCACCAACGATCCCTGGCTGGGCTCGGGCCACCTCAACGACTTCGTGCTGGTCAAGCCCTGCTTCCTGGACGGCAGGCTCATCGGCCTCAACTCCTGTACCTCGCATCTTGTCGATGTCGGCGGGCGCAGTTTCGGGCCCGATACCGCCGACGTGCACGAGGAAGGTATCTATATTCCGCCCATCAAGCTGGTCGATGCAGGCATTATCAACGACACGCTGATGAAGCTGCTCCACGCCAACAGTCGCGTGCCGGTCCAGAATGAAGGCGACCTCTATGCGCTGATCGCATGCTGCGAAGTCGGCGAGGAACGCCTGGTTGGCATGATGCGCGAATTCGCGCTGGAGAGTCTGGACGGGCTCGCCGAACACATCATCGATATCTCGCGCGAAGCAACGCTGGAGCGCATCCGTGCCTGGCCCAGGGGCACTTGGAACTCCGAGATGATGACCGATGGCTACGACTTTGAAATCAAGATCGCCGCGACCATGACCATCGGCGATGACGGCCTCACCATTGACTACGCCGGAAGTTCCGGGCGTTCGCGCTTCGGCATCAACTGCCCACTCACCTATGCGCAGGCCTACACTGTCTTCGCGCTGAAATGCATCATCGCACCCGACATCCCCAACAACACCGGCGCCTTGGAGCCGTTTACCGTCGAAGCACCCGAGGGCTCGATCATGAATGCGCAGAAACCCGCGCCTGTGGTCATGCGCCATGTCGTCGGTCAGCTGCTTCCCGAAGCGGCGTTCGGATGCCTGCATCAGGCGCGCGAAGGGACGGTTCCCGCCGAAGGAACCTCGGTGCTCTGGGACCTCTCCCTGCGCGGCGGCTTCGGCCATCACCATGCCAGCAACCAGAGCAAGTTCGCAATGGAACTGGTGCACAACGGCGGCACCGGCGGGCGGCCCAACGCCGACGGCCTGGACGCGACGGCCTATCCATCCGGCGTGCTGGGCAGTCAGGTCGAAATGACGGAATCGACCGCCCCGCTGATCGTCTGGCGGCGCGAACTGCGCCCTGATTCCGGTGGTGCGGGCCAGTATCGCGGCGGCAACGGCCAGATCATCGAAATCGGCTCCAGCGAGGAAGCGCCGTTCCAGCTTGCCGCCGCCCTGGACCGCATCACCTATCCAGCACGTGGCCGCGCGGGCGGCAAGGACGGTGCTCCCGGCATCCTGCGTCTCTCATCGGGCAAGCCGATGAACGGCAAGGGCGAACAGGACATTCCGCCAGACGACCGTCTGTGGGTCGAAACGCCTGGCGGCGGCGGTTACGGGTCGGCTGACCGCCGCGACGCGAAGGCCATCGCGGCCGATGCGCAAAGCGGCCTGGTGTCGCGGGAGGCAGCCACGCGCGACTACGGTAGTGCATGAACGCCCTGCGCCGCCAGAGCCCTACGATGGCTGTGGCTAGCAAGGCCACTTCTTCCTCCGTGTTGAGACAGTGCACCGAGGCCCGGCAGAGGTCGGGAAGATGGCGCACCTGGAAATCGAGCATGGTCGAACTCGATCCCGAACTCCCGATGGCGATGCCTTGTGCTCCAGGCCGCCCGACGTCGGAACATGAGTTACGGCAATCAGCTTTGTGCGCTCGTCGATCAGGCCTTCCAGCGCCTCGACATCCGCCTGTCCGCTGGGATCGTTGGGGACGACGACAATCTCGATACCGCAACGTTTCACCATCTGGAGAAGCGCGATGAAGTTGAAAGCGTATTCGGCGACTACCGTTGTCACATTGTCGCCGGGCTCCATATCCTGTGCGAGACCGTAGAACGCCTGACACCATCCCACGGTCGCGTTTTCAACCAAGACAATCTCATCGGGCGAGCAGTTCAGCATGCGCGCGATCGCGACATTAGGTCTCCTGAACCCTCGGCGCGGCGGCCTCCTCGGCTGCATTAACCGCCGATCCTGGTCTCCAGATCGAGAGGCTCGTGCAGGGCATCCAGCACCGGTTTCGGCATGAGCCCTGCGCCGGAATTGTAGAAAGAGGCCTGATTGGCGATGCCGGGCGTTTCTTCCCTGGCCTTGTCGACGTCGATCATGGCTTGCGCCTCCCCTCCATCGTCGAGGAACCTTGGACTTTGGATTTCGGTTCGCGCGCACCATATGTCACGGGCGGCACGTCGCCGCCACTCCGGCACGGAAAACAATTTTCAACCTATGGTTTCGGCCTCAACCGACCCAAAGCACAGTGGCATTGCCACACTGAAGAACCTGCTGCCCTACCTGTGGCCGGAAGGCGAATGGGGTTTGCGCGCCCGGGTCGTGGTGGCGATGATCTTTCTGGTGCTCTCCAAGATCGCCATCGTCCTGGTGCCTATCTTCTACAAGGATGCGGTCGACGCTCTGGTTTCGGCCGAGGAAGGTGTGCTGCTGGCAATCCCGCTGGGCGTGATCCTGGCCTACGGTTTTGCCCGCATCGCATCCCTGGGGTTCAGCGAGGCACGCGACGCCATCTTTGCCCGGGTCGGCCAGCGCGCCATCCGCCGGATCATCCTGCAGGTCTTCCGCCATCTCCACAGTCTTTCCCTGCGCTTCCATCTGGAGCGTCAGACTGGCGGTCTTTCGCGCATCATCGAACGCGGCAACCGCGCCATCGAACTCTTGCTGCGCATCAGTCTGTTCAACCTGATCCCCACGATCATCGAACTGGTGCTGGTCTTCGGCATCCTCTGGTACATGCTCGATTTCGCCATTGCCGGCATCACGCTGGTCACCGTTGTCGTCTACATCGTCTACACCATGCTCGTGACCGAATGGCGCATCCGCTTCCGCCGGCGCATGAACGATGCCGACACCAGCGCCAACACACGCGCCATCGACAGCCTCCTGAACTATGAGACCGTGAAATATTTCGGCAACGAGGCGCATGAGGCTAACCGCTACGACGAGCGTCTGGCGAACTATGAAGAGGCCGCGGTCAAAAGCAACGTGTCACTTGCCGCGCTCAACTTCGGCCAGGCCGCGATCATCTCCGTCGGCCTGACGCTGGTCATGATTCTTTCGGCGGACGGCATCGTCGACGGCACCATGACCGTGGGCGACTTCGTCCTCGCGAATACCTATCTGATGCAACTCTACCAGCCGCTCAACCTCTTCGGCTTCGTCTACCGCGAAATCAAGCAGGCGCTCATCGATATCGAAGCAATGTTCCAACTGCTTGCCGTCGATGCCGAGATCGTCGACGCCCCCGAGGCCCACGAGCTTCGAACCGATGGCAGCAGCATCCGTTTCGAGAACGTGGACTTTGCCTATGACGTGCGCCGCCCGATCCTCAAGGGCGTGGATTTCGAGGTTCCCGCGGGAAAGAAGGTCGCGGTGGTCGGACCCTCCGGCGCGGGCAAGTCGACGCTGTCGCGCTTGCTGTTCCGCTTCTACGACGTGGCCGGCGGTGCGATCCGGATCGACGGCCAGGATCTGCGCGACGTGACCCAGCATTCCCTGCGCGCCGCGATCGGCATCGTTCCCCAGGACACGGTGCTCTTCAACGACACAGTTGCCTACAACATCGCCTATGGACGCCCCGGCGCGACCCAGGAAGAGGTCGAGGAAGCAGCCAGGCTGGCGCGTATCCACGATTTCGTGATGGGCCTGCCCGACGGGTACGACACCATGGTCGGCGAACGCGGCCTGAAACTCTCCGGGGGCGAGAAACAGCGCGTCGCCATCGCCCGCACCATTCTCAAGGACCCGAACATCCTGATCTTCGACGAGGCCACCAGCGCGCTCGATACCCATACCGAGCGCGCCATCCAGGCCAATCTGAACGACATCGCCAGGGGCAGGACGACCCTGGTGGTCGCCCATCGCCTGTCCACGGTGGTGGATGCCGGCGAGATTCTGGTGCTCGACGGCGGACGGATTGTCGAGCGCGGCCGTCATCTGGAACTTCTGGAGCGCGACGGCGTTTATGCCGGCATGTGGCAACGTCAGCAGCAGGGTTCCGATGATCCCGAGCCCATCTCGGCTCCCGCCTGACGCAGGGCTGCCATGCAGGGCATGGGACTTGCACATCGTCCAAATCGGGAGTCCCATAGCGATCACCAACGCGAGGAGCGTGTCCGGTGCGGGGGCTTCATCTTCAGGTCTGGCTTGGCGTAACCAACCTTCCCAACGCCATGCCGTTTGCCGTGCTTTACGGCCTGCAGGGCCTGGCGCGCGGTCTTCCCCTGACCATCCTTCCGCTGACTGCCCTGGAGATCATGGGCTCGGCCCAGCAGGTCAGCATGCTCTACTTTGGCGCATCCTTCGTCGGTCTCGTCGGCAGTCTGTCAATGCCGCTTCTGGTGCATCTGATCCGCAGGCGGTGCGTGGTCGCCATGGGAACCGCGTTCCTCTGTCTTGCCGCCGTGCTGCTTTCTCTGGGAAGCGGGATCGTCTTCGCCATGGGCCTGACCTGTTTCCTGGTCGGTTTCATCGCGCTCGACATCGCCTTCAACCTCTACCTGATGGACCATATTCCGCGTCAGGAGTTCGGGCGCTTCGAGCCGGTACGGGTGCTTTTCATGGGCAGCGGGTTCATCGTCGGCCCTATCGGCGGGGTCTGGCTGGCAGAATTCCTGGGCCGGCCTGCACCGTTCATCGCCATGGCTGCTTTGGCCTGCACGGTCTATGCGGTGTTTCTCTATCTGCGCTTCTCCGACAACCAGACAATCCAGGCGGCCAAATCCTCGCCGCCCAACCCGCTGCGGTTCTTCCCGCATTTCTTCGTCCAGCCGCGCCTGCGCCTGGCCTGGTTGCTGGCCGTCGGCCGTTCGAGCTGGTGGGCCATGTTCTTCGTCTATGCGCCGATCTACTGTGTCGAGGCGGGCCTGGGCCACACGGTAGCCGGACTGGTGGTGTCAGCAGGCTCGTTCGCCGTCATGCTTTGTCCGCTATGGGCCTGGGTCGGCAGACGCTGGGGAATCCGCCGCCTGCTCATCGTAGGCTACATCGCCTCTGGCCTTGGAAGCCTTGCGATCGCGCTGGTCGCCGGCTCGCCATGGCTGGGCTTCACCGTCTTCCTGATCGCGGCCGTTGCCACCAGCATGATCGACGGTGCGGGCAACATGCTCTTCCTGCGTGCGGTGCATCCCTACGAGCGTGCGGAGATGACCAGCGTCTTCGCGACGTTCCGCGATACTTCCCAGATCGGGCCTCCAGGTGTCTTCTCGCTGCTACTCACAACCTTCGCTCTGCCTGTGGTGTTTGTCGCCGGCGGGCTCGGAATGCTCGTCATGGCCTGGTACGCGCGCTACGTTCCCCGGCAGTACTGACCTGATAACAGGACGCACGCCGTGACGAACCTCGCGCCACGCCGGACGATTGCAGAAATCATGAACCCCGGGTGCGTGGCGTTTGTCGGCGCATCGGAAAACCAGCGCAAGTTCGGCGGACGTATCTTCCACAACACGCTCAGTCTGGGCTTTCCGGACCGCATCATTTCCGTCAATACGAAACGCGACACCCTGTTCGACCTGCCCTGCGTTCCAAAAGTCTCCGAGGCTGATGCCCAGGTCGATGTGGCCGTGGTTGCCGTGCCGCGTGACCTGGTGCTCGATCACATCCGGGATTGCGCAGCGGCCGGCGTGGCCTGTCGCGTTGTCATTACGGCGGGGTTCACCGAAATCGGCGAGGAAGGCGCGGAACTGGAGCGCCGGATGGTCGAGGTGGCCCGTGCCCACGGCATGTGTCTCATCCGCCCCAATTGCCTGGGGCTCGTCAACATCCATGCCAAACTGATCATGAACCCCTCGCCGTCCATGCAGGACTCTGGCCATGAGTCCGGCGGTATCGGATTCATCAGCCCAGTCGGGCACGTTGATGACGACCGTCTACAACCAGTTCGTGGACGATGGCGCACGCTTTCCCAGCGCCATCAGCATCGGCAACCAGGCTGACCTGGAACTCGCCGACTTTCTGGAATGGATGGTCGAAGACGACGGCACACGCGTGGTCACGCTCTACGTCGAGCGCTTCAAGAACCCCGGGTGTTTTGTCGCGGCCGCACGGCGCTGCAGGGATGCCGGAAAACCGGTGCTGATGGTGGAGTCCGGACGCTCGGAGGAAGGCGCGCGCGTCACCATGAGCCACACCGCTAGTCTTGCCGGCTCTTGGCGTGTCCTCGAAGCGGTCTGCCACGAGGCAGGCGTCGTCCCGGTCGACGACGTCAGTGGCATGATGCAGGCTGCCGAAATGATCTCGCGCCACGGACCGGTTCGACGATGTCGGTCTGCGGCTGGCTGAGTTCTCGTCCGGGGCCTGCTCGAATCTCGAGGCGCTGTACCAGCCCTCCCAGCTCGGCAATCCGCTCGATCTGGGCGCCATGAAGGACCGCAGCTTCATCGATGTCGACGACGGCGGACTGGGCATCGCCGCCGCGGACCCTGATGTCGCGTCAAACCTCATCGTCATCACCACCGGCCCGCAGATGACCAAATCGGCCCAGAGTCTGGCGAAAAGCGCGAAAGCCACTGGCAAATCCAGCCTGGTGACGTTCACGCCGGGCTCGTCGTCGGACGGCGGGCGCGAGGTCGTGTGTAAAATCTCGACATGCTGGCCTATGAGACCACCGATGAGGTCCTGCGCGTTCTCAAGACGTGAGTTGCGCCGCCCCATGCCGACCCCGGACCCGTCCGGCCCGACAATCTCCCCGAAGGCGACCCCTTTGATGAACAAGGCGACGGCTGGCTTGACGAGCACACAGTGAAATCGGTGCTGGACCGCTATGGCTTACCCGTCACGCGCGAACGTTCCGCCACCTATCCGACGCAAGCCATCAAGGCCGCCGAGACCGTGGGATGGCCGGTCGCGCCGAAAGGCTTCGGCGCGGATATCATCCACAAGTCCGACGAAGGTACCGTCGCGCTCAACCTCGCCGACGCACAGGCCCTGAAAGAGGCTTGGACCGCCATGCAGAAACGTCTCGGCGCACGGCTCGTCGGGTGCATCGTCGCGGAAATGGCTTCAGGCGAGGCCGAAGCCATACCGGGCATTCAGAACGACGCGCAGTTCGGGCCGATACTGCTGGTCGGTCTGGGCAGCGTGCTGGCCGAGGTGCTGAACGACGTGATCCTGCTCCCCTGCCTCCGCCCATCCCGAGCGCATCGCCGAACGTCTGCGCAACTTACGCCTGTGGCCGCTGCTGGAGGACGTGCGTGGCAGGCCTGCACTCGACATCGGAGCCCTGTGCAATACCGCCGCCCGGCTTTCCTGGCTTGCAATCGATGCCCGAGCTCGAGTTGACGCCCATGACTGATCCGAACGCCGTCGGCCAACCTTAGTCCAGACTTTCGATGATCTTGCGAATTTTCGCGTTGACCACGTCGTGTTTGTGGCCGCAGAGCGAGAGGTGACTGAGGCCTTCCAGCCGGTGGTAGTGGCCGTTGCCCGCCAGTTCCGCGCATTTCTTGCCTAGAGAGGGCGGGGCCTGCATGTCGAGGCCGAAGCCGATGACGTGCATGGGTACCTGGCAGTCCGGCAGGCGGTCGGTCGTGTCGAAGTCGCAGCAAGCCTGCCACTGGGCATCGAGCATCTTGCCATCGCGGTGTTTGTAAGCCGCCTCGGTCACGGCGCGCAGTTCCGCCCATTTTTCAGGATCGTCCAGCACCTCGGGTGGATACATGAAGGCGGCATAGTGGGTCGTGGCGAAGTCCGGTGGCAGATCGCCATGCTCGCGGCGATAGCGGATTTCCGAAGCCATCCACTCCCAGGAGAAGCCTTCCGAGACCGCAAACGTGCCCATGGGAATGGTGAGGCGCACGAGATGCGGCCAATTGATCGCGATTTCCTGCACGATGAGCGAACCCATGGAAAGACCGGCGACGACGACCGGCGCGTCGCAACGGGCTTCGATCAACTCGGCGGCATCGCGCGCCATGTCGAGGATCGTCCAGGGCGGGCCTTCAAGATGCTCGGTTTCGCCGACGCCACGCGGATCCATGGTCGTGTTGCGGAAATCGGGAAAGCCACCGACCTGCCAGCGCATTTCCTCGCCGCGCTGATCGCCGCCCGGCAGCCAGACAATGTCGGGGCCCGAGCCGGTCTGTTCATAGTAGAGGTTGGCACCTGATGTCTTGAAATGCGGCATGGGGAATCCTCTTGATGTCGGAGCCTACCAGGCGAAACGTCAATCCAGCGACTTGCCGATCTTTTCGGTTAGGTCGGGGGAGAGACCGTCCTTGGCGCGAATGCGTTCGAGTTGTGCTTTCATCAGGTTCTGGCGTTCGGCGTCCTGCCGGCGCCAACGTGTCAGCGCATCGACCATGCGCCCGGCAACCTGCGGATTGATGCTGTCGAGTTCGATCAGACGGTCGGCCAGGAACGCATAACCGGACCCGTCCTTGCGATGGAACGCGACGGGATTGCCCATGATGAAACCGCCGATCAACGCATAGACCTTGTTCGGGTTCTTCAGCGTGAAACTTTCGTGCTCCAGCAACGCCTTCACGCGGTCCAGGGCCCGGGGCAGCGGTGACATCGCCTGTGCGCTGAGCCACTTGTTGACCACCAGATCGTCATCCCTGAAGCGACTATAGAAATCTTCCAGGGCGGCTTCGCGTTCGAGCACATCCAGGGCTCCAAGAAGGATCAGGGCGGTCTGCCGGTCGGTCATGTTGTTGGCATTGCGGTACTGGCCGGCCACGAGGTCGATGTCCTCCTGCTCCCCCGTTGCCGCCAGATAGGACAAAGCTGCATTCTTGAGGGCACGTTGGCCGGCCAGTTCGGCATCGGAGTTGTAGTCGCGCGAGATTCGGTTGTCCGCATAGGTCGCGCGCCAGGCGTCATGGAACTGTTTTGCAATCACCGTGCGCATGACCTCGCGCGCTTCGTGGATTGCATCGACGTCGACGGTCTCCATCTGGTCGGCCAGATAGGATTCGCCGGGCATCGCCAGGGCCATTGCCTTGAAGGCGTTATCGAGCGTGTCGTCCGAAAGCGTCTCACCCATCGCGTCGATATAGGCCTGATCGGGCGTGCACGTACCCGTCTCCTGGATCTGCTGCACCATGGCGAGCAAGGTCTTCGTACCGTACTGCTGGCCGGCTTCCCAACGGGCAAACGGGTCGGTGTCGTGCGTCATGAGGAACGCGCTGTCGGCATCGGAAAGATCGCTGCTGACCCGCACCGGCGCGGTGAAACCGCGGTTGAGTGAGGGCACGGGAGCAGCCCCGACATTCTCGAACCGCACGGTCTGGCTTGCTTGCGTAAGCTCGATCATGTGACTGGAGTCCGACGTTCCCTCCACCGTCGCTTCCATCTCACCGCCGTTGGGACCGATCAGACCGACCTCAAAAGGAATATGGAGCGGTTTTTTCTCGGGCTGTCCCGGCGTCGGATCGGTGGTCTGCTCCAGGATGAGTTCATAGGTCCGGGCATCCGCATCGTAGCTGCCCTTCGCGGAGATCTTCGGCGTGCCGGCCTGGCTGTACCAGAACTTGAAGTGCGAGAGATCGGCGCCGTTCGCGTCGGCCATGGCGGCGACGAAGTCATCACAGGTCACCGCCTGCCCGTCATGGCGTTCGAAATAGAGATCGAGCCCCTTGCGGAACCCGTCGCGGCCCAAAAGCCGCTCCATCATGCGGATCACCTCCGCGCCTTTCTCATAGACTGTCGGCGTATAGAAGTTGTTGATCTCGATAAAACTCTCGGGTCGGATGGGATGGGCCATGGGGCTTGCGTCCTCCGGGAACTGCGCGCCGCGCAACCGACGCACATCGTCGATACGCTTGACCGCATGGCTTCTCATGTCCGCGCTGAATTCCTGATCGCGGTAAACGGTCAACCCCTCTTTGAGGGAAAGCTGAAACCAGTCGCGGCAGGTCACGCGGTTGCCGGTCCAGTTGTGGAAGTATTCATGGGCGATGACGCCTTCGATCGCCTCATAGTCGCCATCGGTTGCCGTCTCGGGGCTGGCGAGCACCAGCTTGGAATTGAAGATGTTGAGGCTCTTGTTCTCCATCGCCCCCATGTTGAAATCGCCCACGGCGACGATGTTGAAGATGTCGAGATCGTATTCCAGATCAAAGCGTTCCTCGTCCCAGCGCATGGAACGTTTGAGCGCATCCATGGCATAGGTGCATTTCTCCTGGTTGCCGTGTTCGCTCCAGATTTTCAGGTCGACCTTGCGCCCCGACCCGGTCGTGAAGCTGTCCTCCAGACAGCCCAGATCGCCCGCCACCAGGGCAAAGAGATAGGATGGCTTGGGAAACGGGTCATGCCAAACGGCGCGGTGACACCCCTCACCCAGATCGGATTCCTCGATCAGGTTGCCGTTGGAAAGCAGGATCGGACAGGATGCCTTGTCGGCATCGATCTTCACAGTCCAGACGGCCAGAACGTCCGGCCGGTCGGGATAGAAGGTGATGCGCCGGAACCCCTCGGCCTCGCATTGCGTGCAGTACTTGCCCGAGGACATGTAGAGCCCTTCCAGCGCCGTGTTGCTGGCCGGAGCAATGACCGTCTCGGTGGTCAGCGTGAAATGCGCCGGCGGGCTGTGGACCGTGAGACCGGTCTCATCATGGCTGTAGGCGCCCTCATCCAGCGCCTTGCCGTCCAACGCGATACGCTCCAACGGCAGGTCGTCACCGTCCAGCTTTAGCGGCTGCGCTCCGGCACCGTGGTCGTGGTTGGCGGCCAGGGTCAGTTCGGCGACAACCCGGGTCGATTCCGGCTTCAACGTGAAGTGCAGCAACAGCTTCTCGACCAGATAGGCCGGCGGCGCGTAGTCGGAAAGATGGATCGTCTGGGGTTCGTCTGTACGCATGATGGTTCCTGGTTGTTGTCGCGCCGGACCGTATCTCGTTGCTGACAATAAGTAAGGGCGATCGCAAGTCCGCGGAGCGGGAAACTCTTACTACCATCCTGACCGAATTGGGGGAGGTGCGACAACCTTTGACCGTGATAAGAGGAGGCCATTCCCGTCCAGCGGGGTCACGTTTGATCACGATATCACCCATGCGCCTTCGTTTTGTCGCCGAACTGACCCGCCCCGGTCCCTGGATGTTCGCGAGCTTCTGGGCGCTGGAAAGCCTGGCGCGGTCGGTCGTCGCCCCGGTTATTCCGGTTGCAGCCTATGACCTGCTGGGCGGCAGCGATCTTCGCATGACCTTCATGTTCGTCATCGTGGGCATTGTTTCGATCGCTTCAGCCTTTGCGGTCCCGTTCGTTGTGCACCGCCTGAAGCCGGTCAGGACCTATCAGCTCGGCGCGGTTCTGGTGGCGGTCGCCCCGCTGATCATGGCGCTTGGCACCCTCACCACAATGTCCGGCGGCCTTTTTCTGCGCGTCTTCGCGATCAACTGTCTGGCGGTCGGCCTGTCGCTTTTCATCATGGCCTATATCCGCAAGCGGGATATGGGCCGTTCCGAGCCCATCCGCGTGCTGATGGCCTCGGTACCCTGGGCCATCGGTCCGACCCTGGGCCTCTGGCTCTACGATAACCTCGGCATTTCTGCGCCATTCCTTACCTCGGCCTTCGTTGCCCTTGCGCTGATCGCCTATCTGGTCGTCGTGCGGATTGACGAAACCCCGATCCTGCGGGCGGCACCGAAGAAAGCCGGCAATCCCTTGACCTACGTCCCGCGTTTCCTGAAACAGCCGCGCCTGCGCCTAGCCTATTTCCTCATCTTCGGGCGCGAGAACTGGTGGTGGATGATCTATCTCTATCTGCCGGTCTATGCCGAACGGAACGACATGGATATCGACGTCTTCGGCATCGAGCTGCCCGCGGGCGGCCTGACACTTTCGTTCTGCAGTGGTATCCAGCTTGCGACACCTCTTTGGGGCCGTCTGATAACGCGCATCGGCATGCGCCGTCACATGATCGGCGGCCTCGTAATCACCGGGGCGATCCTGCTTCTGGCGGGTCTCACCTTCGGCGATCCGTGGATCGTGCTGGGTCTGGTTCTGTTGTCCTCGATCTCGCTCACCAGCCTGGAGGCCGCCGGCAACACGCCGTTCCTGCGTGCGGTGAAGGGGCGCGAACGCACCGAGATGTCCATGGTCTACGGCACCTTCCGTGACATGGTCGGCCTGGTTATCCCGACGTTCTACACGATCATCCTGATCTTCTTTGAACTCAACGCGGTCTTCATGGCCACGGGCTTGGCGATGTTCCTCTACGCCTGGTACGCGCGCCACCTGCCCCGCGGCATGTGACCCCTCGGTTCAGGATGGCTGGGGCTCCAGCCTGGCCAGCGGCTTTTCGTTGATCGGCAGATGCACCAGGGCCGCGGCAATGCCTAGGCCCGCGCTGATCCACCAGACGACATCATAGGAACCGGTGGCATCGAACAGCCAGCCGCCCAGCCAGATGCCGATGAAGCTGCCCGCCTGATGGCTGAGGAAAACAATGCCGAAGAGCGTTGCCATGTAACGCGTGCCGAACACCTGAGCGACGATACCCGATGTCAGCGGCACGGTTGCCAGCCACAGAAAACCCATGGCGGCGGCGAAGGCAAAGATGGCGAATTCCGTTTTGGGCGCGAGCAGCAAACCGACGATGATCAGCGAACGCACGAAGTAGATCCCGGAAAGGCTGCAACGCTTGCTCCATCGCTGGCCCGCCAGACCGGCCAGCAGGCAGCCGATGATGTTGCACCCGCCGACCAGCGCGATGGCCCAGGCCGCAATGCTCGGTGATAGCCCCAGACCCGTGATGTAGGCGGGAAAGTGCACCGTGATGAAGGCGATCTGGAAACCGCACACGAAGAAACCCAGGGTCAACAGGATAAAACCGGAATGGTCGCGGGCCTCGCGCAGGGCCTCGATCATGCTCTGGTTGCTGGCGGCTTCGTCTACCGCGGCAGTCGCGTTGGGAAGGATGAACGCCAACGGGATCATCGCGAGGGCCGCCGCCGCCAGAGCCAGGAGCGCACCCTGCCAGCCGAAGAAATCGATGGCAGCCTGAGCGTTGGGCGAAAAGACAAACTGGCCCAACGAACCTGCCGCCGTTCCCAGCCCCAGGACGAAGGAGCGTTTCTCGCGCGGCACGACGCGCGCCATGGCGGTGAACGCCAGCGAAAAGGCGGTAAACGCGATGCCCAGGCCAACCAGGACACCGCCCACCAGATAGAAGGCAGCCCCGCTTTCGACCACCGACATCGCCCAGGTGCCCATGGCATACATGACCGCACCCAGGACGATCACGCGGGCCGGGCCAAAGCGGTCGGCGATCATGCCCGCGACCGGCACACCCAGCCCCCAGAGCAGATTCTGGATGGCCAGCGCGATGGCGAAGGTCTCGCGATTCCATGCGCGCGCTTCGGTCATCGGTTCCAGGAAGAGGCCGAAGGTCGAACGCACGCCAAAGCCGATCATGGCGACGCCGCAGCCCGCCGCAATCACCATCAGCGGCGTGCGCCAGAAGGATGCCGACGACAGAGTCAACTGACTATCGAGCCAAAGAGCGAATACATCGCATCAGACTCGGCGCGTGGAGGGACGCTTCAATGGGATCCCAATCATTTTGTAGCCAAAAATTCCGTAATAGGACGAAATTCAAAGTTAGAACTAACTTGCTCCAAATGAGTTTGGGTCAATCTCTCGCGATCAGATAAATCTTCTTTATCTGGATTTTTCTTGATTATTATTTTATTTTTCTTAACTATTTCATTTTTGATAATTTTTTTCTCTGATTATCTTGACCAAAGTCTAGATGGCAAGACCATTCTGTAGGAGCGTCTGTCTCTCCCAAGTCAATTTCAAAGACCACATCTGATTCTCAATTTTTATCCGAGTGACTCTCATGGTTTTAAGTACCTACTTGATCTAACTGGCGCCCCTATCCCAAAGCACTAGCCGTCGAGCAGTTTCTTGAAGGCGCGACCGACGAAGCGGGCTGGATGTTCGCCAGGTTCCCGCTCTGAGGCCATCTGCTTCACGTCACGTGCCTTCTGCTCGATGACCGGACGCGCGTTCTGATCGAAGATCTGCTTAGCCTTGGCCCGCACCTTGGGATCGGCGGCCACACGGCGGGCGGCGGACATGAAGAGACTGCGCAAAATCATGACATCCTCAAAGCTGCGGCACGGTGACGGTGTTGACCGCGTCGGGACCCGGCTTGAAGAACAGCAGAAGAACCAGCCGACCGTCCTCCAGGGTTTGCCCGAACCCGTCGCCGCTGGAGTGCCAGAACCAGGGCCGGAACAGGATACACCGGTTGAACTTCAGCGGCAGCGTAAAGCTCAACTCCCATTCGTCCATGTTTTCGCCCTTCGAGGGGTCGAGAATGTCGATTAACGCTTCGCGCGGCGTCGTCTTGCCGTAGAGGCGCTGGGCCTCCTCGTTGTTCACCGGCGCGCGATCCGACCCCGTAGGGCGATGGCGGAAAAAATCGGTCCCGCCCTGCCAGTCCTCGTCCCGGCTGAGCCCGATGATCCCCGCCCACGCCGCGCCGGGGTCGACATGCACGCGCCCGGCGGGACGCTCATCATTCCCCAGCGTGATACGCGCGCAGCCGTGGGACTGCCCCAACGGCGCAAGCTGCTGACCCAGGATGTTGCTGAACATCTTCCCGTGTCCGGGCCAGGCCATGGACTGGCGCGAATTGCGTCCCTGGTAATAGACCGTGTCGGGCGCAGGCGGATAGTCCATGCCAAGCGCGATTTCACGCGCCTTGTCGGGCCGGTCGAAGAAATCGTCGAGCACGAGGTAGGAAGACTGCATCCCGGTCAGGTTTCCATGATCGCGTCGATCTGCGTCATCTCGTCCGACGACATGCACCAGGCCGTCACGGCCCTGGCGTTCGCCTTGACCTGGCTGGGTTTGGTGGCGCCGCAGATCACCGTGGAGACGACGTCGTGGCTCGCCAGCCAGCCGATCGCAAGTTCCAGCAGCGAGTGGCCGTGTTCCGAGGCGAAAGAGTCCAGCCGATCCATCCGGTCAAAGTTGGCATCCGACAGCATCGCCTTGTGGCGCGGTTCGCCGCTGCCAAGGCGCATGGATTTCGAAGGCCGCTTGCCCCTAGCGTACTTGCCCGAAAGCAGCCCCATGGCGAGTGGGAAATAGGGCATGATACCCAGACCGAAGCGCTTTGCGGCGGGCACGACCCCCTCTTCGACACCGCGCGAAAAGAGATTCCATTCGTTCTGCGCGGCGCAGAACGGCGCAAGCGAACGCTCGCGCGCCAGCCAGGATGCGTCGGCCATCTGCCAACCGGCATAGTTCGAGCAGCCGGCATAGCGGATCTTGCCCTGGTCGATCAGACGGTCGAGCGCATCCAGCGTCTCCTCCACCGGCGTCCCGGGATCGGGCGCGTGATGGAGATAAAGATCGATGTAGTCGGTGCCCAACCGTTTCAGGCTGCCTTCGCAGGAGCGGATGATATAGTCGCGCGAGCCACGGGGAATGTCGCGCTGGTCGCTCTCCTTCTTCATGCCGAACTTGGTGACGATCACCACGTCCTTGCGTTTGGCTCCCAGGGCCTTGCCGAGGATCTTTTCGGACGTGCCGTCATCGTACATGTCGGCCGTATCGAAAAGCTCCACGCCTGCATCCAGTGCCGCATGCACGACCTTCTTGCCCTGGGCTTCTCCGACCCACCAGCCCAGCGTGTTGCAGCCCATGCCGGCCAGCGAGACGTTGAGGCCCGAACGGCCCATCGTGCGAAATTCCATGGTGATTTCCCTGGTTTATGCCTTGGTTGCGTGATCCTAACGCATCGGGCGTAGTTGCCGCCATGGGGTAGCCGGGTTACTCAACCTGCATGGTGAACCAGTTCCCGATTGACGACACGATGCGCGCGGCAATGGTGACGCGCCTCGGTGAATTCGTGAGGATGGAACACAATCACGAGGGACTCAAACGCGCCGCCGTCACTATGACCGTCATCGACGACGGCAGGGGGCATGGCGCGTTCATCCTGACAAAACGCGCACCGCGCATGAACCGTCATGCGGGCCAATGGGCCCTGCCCGGCGGCCGCATGGACCCCGGCGAAACGCCGGAAGAAGCCGCCCTGCGTGAGCTGGAGGAGGAGGTCAACCTTCGCTTGCCGGCCGATGCGATCCTCGGTCGGCTCGACGATTATGCGACCCGCTCTGGCTATCTGATCACGCCGGTCGTGGTCTGGGCAGGCGAACGGGTCGATCTCGTCGCCAATCCCGATGAGGTCGCGTCCATCCACCGCATCCGTTTTGATACGCTTTTCAAGCCGGGTTCACCGGAGTTCGTCGCGATCCCCGAAAGCGACCGGCCGGTCATCCGCATGCCCATCGCGGACAGCAAGATCCACGCCCCCACGGCCGCCGTCATTTATCAGTTTCGCGAGGTCGCCCTGACGGGTAAAGCAACACGCGTCGCCCATCTCGAACAGCCGGTTTTCGCCTGGCGCTGAAACATTTCAACCAAGGAAACCGCCCATGGACATTCTCCGCGTCATCCTTGCCATGCTAATGCCGCCACTCGGCGTCTTCCTGACCGTCGGGTTCGGCAGGCATTTCTGGCTCAACATCCTGCTCACCTTTCTTTACTATATCCCCGGCCTGGTGCACGCGATCTGGGTTATCGCGAAAAAGTCGGATACCTGAGACGCGAATCTTCAACGCCGGATAAGGGATCAGAAAAAGGGCGTCGAGCGATCATACGCCACAGTTCTTCTCGCGAATCTCGTGGCCCACCGCATCGTAATGACCCTTGAGGTTCGACAATTCCTCCTCGCGATCCTCTGTCGCGGCCAGTCCGAACAGGACCGGCCACAGCACGAGGAGGCCGACGCCCATCATGACGGCATCGGCGTCGGCGTTCTCGTCCTGGAGGTCGGCAATCTTCCTGACCTCGTGCGTCAGCCGTTGTTTTTCCTCCTGCAACTGGTCGCAGGACCACCCGCTGTACTGGGACGGGCTGACGTAGGCCGCTTCGATGCTTGCCGAGTGCGAAGCGCATCCGGCGAGAAACAAGGAGCAAGCCGCGACGACCGATACGTGTTTTATCATAACGGAATTTCCAATGTTTTGACGTTCAGATTGTGCCGTATCCGGCAGGATTGCCGGGCCGGCCGCCAAACAACCGTGTGATTTTCAGGGTTCCCGCTGATTCCTTCGCGAACGCGGTCCAGTGGTCACGGGAGCCCTAAAACAGGGCATCCCATGGCTGGTTTGGCGATGACGGAACGTGACCATAAAGCAGGGGGGGAGTCAACCGGCCTGTTCTTCAAGTTAGGTATACAATTCCAAACCCAGGGCCGCATCGATCGTGACATCGATGAGCTCGACCGCCGCAGCCACCCGGCGTCATCGCTTCCGACGCCCATGGCCGTGACACGATCGACCGTGCGGGCAAGGCCGCCAGCGATGCGATCAACAGCGCACGCGAGAAGGCCGACGACAAGGTCAGCGAACTGAAGACCGACTCGAAATAAGGTCTGAATCTGAAAAGTATCCGGCGGTCAGGCCGCTTTGATCCAGACCGCCGTATCATGAAACAGGCATCCACCAATCGGGGCACCGGGATCGGCAGAAACCAGAAGATTGATGCCGATCCCTTCTTCGAATGCGGCATTGGGCCACACGCTTTCGACAATCACCGTGCCGCGCCTCTGGCCCACGGTGATGGTTGCGTGAAGCACCACGCTTCCCTTGGCGTTCCCGACACGCACACTTTGGCCTTCAGAAATGTCCAGATCGGCCGCATCGGCCTCGTGAATCTGCGCCACAGGCCGCCCCTCGCGTTCTCTGGAAGTGGGCGTCTCCGTGAAGCTTGAATTGAGATAATTGCGCGCAGGGGCGGTCACCAAGCGGTAGGGCCGCTCGCTGTCGGCATGATCGATCACATCCCAGAAGTCGGGCAGGCCGGGCATCGCGTCGGGCATGCCGTCGGGCCCGAACCGGTTCGCGCTGCTCGACCAGTCCGCGCGGAAGTGGAAACGTCCGTCTTCATGGGCGAACCCATTGATGAAATGGGCCGCCTCGAAGCCGGGCTGCACATCCATCCAGTGCTGCTCGATCAGACGTTCGAGATCGCCCCATCCGGAAACCTGCATCACCTCCGCGCAGAGCTCTTTCGGTGTCATGGCAAAGCCGGCATGATCGTCTGCGACGCCCAGACGCCGCGCGAGGTCGCAGACGACCTCGTGGTTGCTGCGGCAGTCGCCGGGCGCATCGACCAGCTTCGGGCCCCATAGGATGTGCTGGTGGCCGCCGCCCTGATAGAGATCGTCGTGTTCCAGAAACATCGTGGCCGGAAGCACTATATCGGCCATGGCGGCGGTCTCGGTCATGAACTGTTCGTGCACGCAGACAAACAGATCCTCGCGTGCGAATCCCGCGTGGACCTTGCCCAGATCGGGCGCGACCATCATCGGATTGGTGTTTTGGATCAGCATCGCGGTTACCGGCGGCCCCTCCCCCAGATCACGCCGGTCGCCGGTCAGCACCGGGCCTATGCGCGACTGGTCGAGCGCCCGCACGGAGGGATCGCGCTTGTCGAGCCCTTCGATCATGGTCCGGTCCCAGTGATAGATCGATCCGTTGTTGTGGAACGAGCCGCCCCCTTCATGACGCCACGACCCCGTCACCGACGAGATCGACGACGCGGCATGCATCGACATCGCGCCGTTGCGGCCCCGGCAGAAGCCGTATCCCAGACGCAGATAGGTGCGCGGCGTTTCGCCGATCAGTTTCGCGAAAGCCTCGATCTCCCCGGCCGGAACACCGCAGATCGCCTCGGCCCAGGCCGGCGTCCTGTCTTTCAGATGTTCTTCCAACGCGTCGGGATCGTCCGTGTTTTCCGCCATCCAGGCGCGGTCGGCACAATCGTCGCGAAACAGTACATGCATCACCCCGCAGGCCAGCGCGGCATCGGTGCCCGGCCGCACGCACAGGAAAAGATCGGCCTGCTTGGCCGTGCCGGTCAGATAGGTATCGATCACCACGATTTTCGCGCCGCGTTCCTTCCGGGCGCGCATGGCATGGGTCATCACGTTGACCTGGGTGTTGACCGGGTTCGTGCCCCAGATCACCACGCAGTCGGATTTCGCCATCTCGCGCGGATCTGGACCCATCAAAGCACCCGGCCCGGCCATGAAACCGGTCCAGGCCAGCGTCGTGCAGATCGTGCTGTGCTGGCCGCTATAGCGTTTTACATTGCGCAGCCGGTTGATGCCGTCGCGCATGACAAACCCCATGGTGCCCGCATAGTAGTAGGGCCAGACGGTTTCGGCGCCGTGCCGTTCCTCGGCCTCGCGAAACCGTGCCGCGGCCTCGCCGAGCGCATCGTCCCACGAGATCGGCTCGAACCGGCCCGAGCCCCTGGGCCCGCAACGGCGCAGTGGCTGTGTCAGGCGGTCGGGATGGTGGATGCGTTCGGCATACCGCGCGACCTTGGCGCAGATCACCCCGTCGGTGTAGCTGTTGTCCTTGGCGCCCCGCACACGCCCGATCCGATCGGGCCCCAGCACCTCTATTTCCAGGGCGCATGAAGATGGGCAGTCGTGGGGGCAGACGCTGTAGCCCAGCGAAGTCTCTGTTGCCACGTCGTCCATCAGGGTCGCTCCGGAATTACCATTTCAACAGCGGAAGAATAGCAGAGGGCCACACGGCGTGCTCGCGGCATGCTTCCAGCACCTTCTCCATCGGAGGAGGGGTGCCCGGGTCCGTGCCCCAGAAACTGGCGGGCAATCCGCCGGTGATCCAGAGCGTGTCGATACCGTTGTCGCGCCCGCCGGCGATATCGGTTTCGATGCCATCGCCGATCGCCAACACGCGGCCCGGTTCGATGCCGTCCATGAGGGCGCGGCTGCGGCGATAGACGGCGGAGTAGGGTTTGCCTTCCTGACGTATGTCACCGCCCATGTCGCGATAGGCGAGCGCCATGGTCCCGGCGCAGATTTCCCGCCTGGACCCGCGTAGGACAAACTTGTCCGGATTGGCCGAAACCAGGGGCAGCTTGCGCGCCAGGGCCGCTTCGAGTTCGGGTATGACATCGTCCAGCGTCGTCTCGGCATCGCGTTTGCCGCAGCACAGGACAAAGTCCGGATCCGCCATGTCGGAGCGTTCGTAGTCCAGTCCCTCGAGCAGGGCGGCGTCCTTCTCGGTGCCGATGTGATAGAAGCACCGGCCGAGCGCCGCGAACCAGGGGTCGCTTCGCTCCTCCATCTCCAGACGCACCGCGATCCCCGCGGTCATGATTGCGTCCCAGGCATTGTCGGGCACGCCGAATCCGGCGATCTGCAAGGCAACGGCATCCTCCCGCCTGGGTGCATTCGAGAGCAGGACCACCCTTCCGCCGCCACCACGAAACCGTTGAAGCGCATCGACAGCCGCTTCATAGGCCTCCACCCCGTTGTGGAGACAGCCCCAGAGATCGACCAGCAGTCCGTCATAGTTATCGGCCAGGGAAGCGAGGCCCTCGATCACGGGCGGCATGGCGTCGTCAGCATCGTGCATGGATGAACCGGGAAACAGGAACAGAGCGGTCTGGTGACATGGCGTCCGCCTTAGGGCAAGGCACGCAACGCCAAAAGTTCGGCGACGGCCCGCACCATGGCGATCTGGCCCGAAAGTCCTGTGACCTCCGGTTCGATATGCGACAATCCCGGCACGACGATCAGTTCCGTTCCGGGAACGGTCCGGGCCAGCACCATGCTCTCTTCGACCGGCACGATGGGATCGGCGTCGCCGTGCACCAGCAACAGCTTGCCCGCCAGCGGCGCCAGGTCTTGATCGGAGGGCGAGAGGCCGACCACGCCGGAACGCAAACGCGGATCGAGCGTCATCAGCAGGTCATCCACGCGACCGGGATCGACATTGGCAACGAAGGTCAAAAGGGCCTGCGCGTCGGGCTGAAGGGTGGCCATGGCAAGGGCGATATCCGCCATGGTCGGCGTGCTTTCCCACAGCCCCCGATCAGCGAGTTTATGTAGCGTGATGCGGTCGGACGGGGACGAGACCAGGTCCGCATTGGCCTCAAGCACGATCCATCGCGCCCGTGGGTCGGGCACACCGGTGCGGGATTCATCACCGTTCACGATCCGGCCGGTGGTCGCGAAGGTCAGGACCGAGCGGGCATCGAAATACCCGCCCAGTCCGACATAACGATCCAGGGCCTGCGCGCGCTCGGGTTCGGCCACGGCAACCAGCGCGGGTCCCTGGCCGTAGGAGATCGCAACGACGACCAGCGATAGTCCCTCGCGCTCGGCGTCTTCGGCAAGGCGGTCGAACAGGAGACCGATGACATCGCCATCCCCGGCATCGACCCTCAGGGTCCTGGCGCCGGGAAGGTCGGGAACGACGGTCCGGAAGCCCGCCTGCGCCAGCGCACCTGCAACCGCCGTGACCCGTTGGTCCTCGCGTCCGGCCGGCATGAGCCCCGGTACGAGCAGAAGAACGGCGCCGGTTTCGCCGTGCGGTTCATAGATATAGGCGCGGTGGATATCGCCATCGTCGACCATGGAGAGATCCAGGCGATCCACATCATCTGGGACCACACCCGCGGGTGCTTCGAGCAGCGCGCGCAGGGTCGTCACCGCCTCGCCGTAACGCAGCCAAAGAAAACCAGCGCCGGACGCAAGGCCCAGAACCACGATCGCAAGGCCTAGCAGGACACCCCGGCGATTGGGCTTCATGACGACCCGTACAAGATTGTTGCCGATAAGAGAACTTCAGGGCTTTCCATGGCAATCCTCGAAACCGAACGACTCTTCCCTAGACCCCTGGATGATGGCGATCTGACGGCCCTTCGGGCGATGTTTGCAGATCGTAGCCACATGTGGGACATGATGGACATCTCTGAACGTTCCAACGACCCGGACATTTTGGAGCGCTCGCGGGAGAAGCCGGACAGCCCCCTCTTGGGCTGCACCGGCCATCGTCGACAAGGGTGAGGATATCGATCTCTCCGGAGAGATCGAGGCCGGCTGGTCCGTCGGCTCGCAACATGACGGCGGCAACGCGCCTGAAGCCACTTGCCGGTTCAGGCGCGTTGCCGCGGGGGTCGAAGTTCTCGTTGGTGAAAGCCAGAATGTGATCGAGATAGCAGATCGGTTCGTGTTTGGGCGGATTACCCGGTCCGGTGCACGGCGGCAGACACGAGACCACCGTTTCGAAGTCCGGATCGAAGAAAAATGGGATCGAGTAACGTTCGCGACCGGCCGGATTGACGACCCGATGCGGGGTTGACGGAAAGATGTCGTTGGTCCAGCGCATCAGCATCTGCCCGATATTGACCAGGAAAGCGCCCTGCAAGGTCGGCGCGGGCGCCCATTCGCCATCACGCGACAGGATGTCGAGACCACGCACTTCGGTTTGGGCCAGCATGGTCGGTCGGAACACCGGCAGGTCCTTCGGCCACTGGTTCAGGCCGCACAACGGCAGATCGTTCACGGCCTCCGGGTCGCCGGGTGAACGCTCGCGTTTCATGAAATACGCAGCGACGAGATTGGGTTTGGTCGCACGATGCACACGCGGACTGCGTTGTACGCCGGCGCGCGAGGCTATGTAGCCAATGTTGTGCCCGTTGATCCGGAAATTGACCTTCACCGTTTCGGGCAAGGCGTGGAGAGCGGCTGTTTGGGCAAAGGTGCGGTCGACCAGATCCTGGTCAACACCGTGGTTGGTGATGAAGTAGAAACCGACATCGATGCAGATACGCCGCAGTTCGCAGGCGAGTTTCTCCAGAGCGCCGGCTTCCCCGGCAAGCCAGGTCCCAGATCAAGAACCGGAATATCGTCCGCCATCCGCGTCATGGAACCCTCCCGGCTGTTTCCGCCAGCCTAGCACCTCGGTCCCCCGCGTCGAGACAAGCCTGGAATGCGCCATCGCGGATAAGGTCCGATACTGCGGCGACCTCATGGGTCATGCTGCGGTCACCCTCGAGCGGCGCCACGGTTTCACGTACGGTATCGCGCAGAGCCCGCGCAATGTGGGCACTTTTCTTCAAGCCGCGCAGATCGAACGCCTGTGCGGCCGTGATCAGTTCGCATGCCGCAATCTGACGCAGCAGGTCGATCGATGCGGCGACCTTGCGCACGGCCGGCGACGTCATCGGCGCATGATCCTCGACGTTGTAGCCTGAAGCATCGTGCAGGCTCGCCGGCATGCCCAGAATCTTGATCTCCTTGACGAGTGTCTCGGAGGTCAGGGTCAGAATGCCCAAGCCGATATGAGTATGACCGTGGCTGCTCAGTGAATCCGGCAGATCGGTGTACTGGCTTTGCATCAGGCGGCCTACCCGCTGGGCCGCCATCTCGCCGACCTGACCGATCGCCAGGATCAGGGCGTCGAAGGCGACCGCCATGGCCGGGGTGTGGAAATTGCCGGTCGAGAGAATGTCGTCGTGATCGGCCAGCACAAGAGGGTTGTCGCCCGCACCGTTGAGTTCGACCTCCACATTGGGCCGGCAGAAATCGATGGCTGCGCGCAGACTGCCGTGCACGTGGCTGGCGCAACGCAGGCTGATGGGATCCTGTACACGGCGCGCTTCACCGGGATTGAAAAGCGCGGTGCCGGCCAGCTTTTCGCGCAGGCTTTGCGCCGCACGTGCCTGTCCCGGCGCACCGCGCGCCATGACGATGCGCGGATCGATGGGGCTGGTGTTGGCCCGGAACGCCTCGAAGGTCAGAACCACGATGCCATCCATCAGTTCCAGAAGCGCGGTGATGTCGGCCAGCGCCAACGCGCCGACGCCCACGGAGATGGAGTTTGCCGAACAGAGCGCCAGACCCTCTTTTTCCTGGGGCGCAACCGTCTCGATGCTGGCCTGTTGCATGGCCTGCGCACCGTCGACCCAGGCATCGTCATAAAGCGCCCGGCCCTCGCCCAGCATCGGCAACGCCATGTTGGCGCACAGCGCCAGGTCAGAAGCGCCGACCGATCCGATGCCGGGGATGTAGGGATGTACTCCCGCTTCCAGCATGGCGCAGAACGTATCGACGATCAGCGGACGCACGCCCGCCCCGCCCTGGGCCATGCTGCTGGCCCGCGCGAACATGGCGGCACGCACCGCATCGACCGGCAGGGGATCACCGGCACCGCAGGCGCGCGCCAGGACCGTGACCCGGCTGTAGTCGGCCCGATCCGCCTGCCTGATCTCGTGCACGACACGCCCGCCCAATCCCCGGGTCAGGCCATAGACCGGACGGTTTTCCGCGGTGAACCGCTCGACCACGGCGCGCGATTTCATCATGGCCTCACGCGCCGACGGCGCCAGCGCGGCCTTTACATGGTTGCGTGCGACCGCAGCGACTTCGTCAATGCCGACCGCATCGTCTCCTAGTAGAACACCGCTCATCGCAAACTCCAGCTGCTGAAAAGCGACCTTGTCACGATCGGATTGCAGATTTCCAGACCTTCGGCGCAAAGGTGCAATCGCCGCACCAGTGACTATGGTCACTGGGTTTGGCGCCAGGCACCACCACATCTCAAGGAGTAAGAGATCAAACCGGTTCCGGAACCAGCGCAAACCTCCTGGACCCACCCTCGAGCCCCGCCCGGACACCTCAACGCCTGCCGGGGCTTATGCTTGTCACGACGGACAGCTATTCGAGAAACACCCGTTCGACTTAACATATCGGGCATGTGGCCCGCGCTGCGGGTCACCACGATGAGCTTCGGGTTCTTTTCTTCATCGCCAAGCTTGCGACGCAGCCGTCCAACCAGAACATCGACGGTCCGGTCGAGCGGCGAATACTGCCGACCCATTCGCTCGAAGATCACCGCGCACGAAAGGCCCTGCCGGACATGGTCCAGAAGCGCCAGAAGCAGGCGCGTCTCGGTCACGGTCAGCGTTTCTTCCGATTCATCGGGCAGCGTCAGCGCGCGCAGAACACCGATGAGGTCGAGGCCATCGCTTTGCGGCATCATGATGTCGCTGACCACCACATCGGGCTGCTCCTCCATGCAGCAGAGGCGCAGTCCCTCACGGATCGAACAGCGTCCATCGTGGCAAAGCCCTCGAATTCCAGAAAGCACAGCATGCGATCGCGAATTTCGGCTTCGTCTTACACGACCAATACAGTTCTTGACGCTGCCGTCATGCTCTCGACTCTCCTGCAACGGCCGGTTTGTTTCGGGCGCTCATGAAACGGGTCACCACCGCCCCATTATCCTTCCGCAAGTATCTCACCTCTACCAGTTTGTCAGCCTGATGCCCCATGCCGCATACGCTCGCTGCCAGGGAGCGGGACAGCCGGCAGTGAAGTTAGTTCACTCACAGCAAATTTGGTGCCACAACGCCCCGCCATGACGACTGGTTCGTGAGAGCATTCGAGACGGCTGGGGCAAGATCAAATTGCATCGACGATCACCATACCCAAAATGAGGCGTTGATGCCTTTCAATCGTCGTACTTCTGGCCCAGCTTGAAACTCCGGGTCACAATGCGGATAGGGGAGCCCTCATGCGCAAGATTCTGATCGGACTGGGTGTTGTCATGGTGCTGCTGATCGCGGCCGTGGTGGCCCTGCCCTTCTTCATTCCCGTCGATTGGGTCAAGGAACAGGCCGAAACCCGGGCCAGTCAGGCGACAGGTCGCCAGCTTTCCATCGACGGCGATGTCAGCCTGTCGATCTTCCCCAACGTGCGGATCGAAGCCAGCGACTTGCATTTCGCCAACGAACCCGGCAGCGATGCGGCCGACATGGCCTCGCTTTCCAAACTGGCGCTCAACGTGCAGTTGATGCCCCTGCTCAGCGGCGACCTGGTCGTGGACGAGTTCGTTCTGATCGAACCGGTCGTCTATCTCGAAAGCAGGAGCGACGGCAGCGCCAATTGGCAATTCACGCCCCAGACCACGGCGGATGCGGGCGGCGACGGCGGATCATCCGGCGGCCGTGGCGGTCTCAACAACCTCACGCTCGGCGATGTGCGCATCGAGAACGGGCAGGTCACCTTTATCGATGGCGCGAGCGGCGAAACGACGGTGATCTCGGGTATCGACATGACGCTGTCGCTGCCCAGCCTGGCAAGTCCGTTCGACGGCGAGGGATCGTTCGCCTTCAAGGACAAGACACTCTCGCTCACCAGCAACCTCGCTTCGCCCAAGGCCCTGATGGAAGGCGGCGTGTCGGATGCCAGCTTCAAGATCGAAGGCGAGCCGATCAATGTCAGCTTCGACGGCAATGTCGCGCAGGCCGGCGCCATGACAGGCGATGTCGCGCTGACCATCCCCTCGCTGTCGGCCCTCGCGGCCTGGCTCGAACAACCGCTCGATCCTTCCGGCATGGCGCCTGAATCGATCCAGGTCAGCGGCACCCTGGACATGCAGGGCGACCGGATCGCCTTCAACGGTTCGGAAATGACCATCGACGATCTCATCGCACGTGGCGACATTGCGGTCGATCTGTCGGACGACCGACCCAGCATCACCGTCGATCTTCAGTCCGAGATGCTTGATCTCAATCCCTATCTTCCCCAACCCGAACAGGGGGCCTCCGGCGAGGCCGGCAACAGCGGCGATGGTTCCGCGAGCGGCGGATCCGGAAATGACGGGTCAGGGGGCGGCGATCCGCTTGCCGGCGGATGGTCCGATGAGGAAATCGACTTTTCCGGCCTCGATGCGGCCAATGTCGATCTCACCTTCGACCTTGCCGGCCTGAAGGTACAGGACATCGAAATCGGCCGCAGCCGACTCCATATCGTGGTCAACAACGGCTCGGCCACCGTGGATCTCTTGGAGGCAGCGCTCTACGACGGCAAAGGCACGGCTCATGTCGAGATCGAGCGCGGCGGCGCACGTCCGGCCATCGCCAAGACGTTCCAGGCGACCGGCATGCAGGCTGAACCCCTGCTGATCGCGACCACCGGTTTCGAAATGCTCTCCGGTACAGTCGACATCAACCTCAATGTCACGACGTCTGGTATCTCCCAGAAACAGTTCGTCGAAAACCTGTTCGGCAACGGCCGTTTCATCTTCCGCGACGGTGCCTTCAAGGGCGCGAACATCGCGGCGATGGTGCGCGATCTCTCGCTCGATTCGCTCGACAACGCGGTTTCGCCCGATCAGAAGACCGACTTCGCCGAACTCTCGGGCACCTACAACATCGAGAACGGCATACTGTCTAACAACGACCTCTTCATGTCGGCGCCACTTCTGCGCATGGACGGCGAGGGCAATGTCAACATGCCCGCCAAGACCCTGGACTACACGATCACGCCCAAGGCGACCGGTTCCCTGGAAGGCCAGGGAACCGAGGACACGTCCGGTCTCGGCATCCCGATCAACGTGCGCGGGCCCTGGGCCAATCCCTCGATTGCACCCGACATCGAAGCCATTGCCGGGGACGCATTGAGCAACCCCGAAACCTTGGGCGAAACCCTCGAACAGCTTGGCGGCGAGGATGCCGGCGGTCTGCTTGAATATCTCACGGGTGAAGACGGCGATGCGGGCGGTCTGCTCGACAATCTCGGCGGCAACGGCGAGGGCAGCAGCCTGGGCGACCTGTTCTGAACGACGGGCCAGCAATCCGGCGCGCGGGACATGGTCAGCCTTGCGCTTCGGGCTGGCGTGCCAGCCAGGCCGACCATTGCTCATGATCCAGGCCTAAATCCTCGCCCGTGATGGTGCGCAGGGACCAGGACGCGAACCAGCGCACGTCCTGGGACTCGTCCAACAGGGCGTCTATCAGTTCGGGCACGGCGATGGGATCGCCGATGCGTCCCAGTGCCCACGCGGTTTCCCAGCGCACACGGTCGTTTTCATCATAGAGCGCATCCAGGAGGTCGGGCACGGCGATGGGATCGCCGATCGTGCCCAACGCCGTGGCGGCGCCTGCACGAATGCTGGGCTCGTGTTCGAACAGGGAAGGCAGAATCACCTCCACACCCCACGCATCGGCCAGCACGTAACAGAGCGCTTCGATAAAGCCTCCAGCCTGCCTCAACGCCTGGTCGAACGGCGCGTTGGCTGGGTCTTCATAGCCAAGATTGATCGCGATGTTGAATGGCCGCTGTATGGTTGCGGTGAAACTGCCGTCCGCAGCCGTCTCACCCGGACCCGCAATCGCGATCTCGCCCGCGATGTCGGCGCCGGTATAGAGGTAGGCCCTCGTGGGCTCGAGATAGGTCCCGCCAGACGCCCGCCCGCGCAGTGTGATCCGTATCGTGGCCTGTGCTCCCTCGTCGTCTGGATAGAGCGGCTCAATGCCGGCCGCGAACATCATGTCCTCGACATATTCGAGAACCGGAAGTTCAAACCCTTCGATGGGCACGTATCCCATGATCGAGGGCCGCCGGTATTCGTAAGACTGTTCGACCGCAATCACGGCGGTTTCGGGTGGCGTCTGTGTCCCGGCGGCCTCGGCGCGGGCAACCATACCCGCCACCACCAGCACGCCGGCGGACCGACAAAGGGAAAGGACAGCATTCATCAGGCCGTCAGGATAAAGCGGATCAGGCCTGCAAGGAACCACAACACGTTTCACAAGCCGGCGGCGTCAGCGTTCGGCCAGCCAGGATTGCAGCGCGGCCTCCGCGGCGGCCTGCTCGTCCTGCGTCATGGTATCGACTAGGGCGGCCAGATTGCCAGTCGCCGCGGCATCCTCCGCCTCGCTCGCCAATCGGAACCAACGATAGGCGGCGACGATATCGACCGGTTGTTCAGCGACCAGCAGGAAGCCCAGCAGGGATTGGGCGTCGACCTCTCCGGCCTCGGCCGCCTTGCGCAGCCATGCGCGCGCCTCGGCTGAATCCTTGTCGCCGCCGCGGCTCTCGGCCAGCATCAGGGCGAGCCTGACCTGGGCGCGCCGATGGTCCTGCTCGGCCGCGGCGCGATACCAGGTCCTGGCCTGCCCGGGCCGCGCAACGGCTTCCACGCCGGTCTCCATGGCGTATCCCAGCAGGAACTGCGCCTCGGCATTGCCCGCCTCGGCCGCTTGACCGTACCAGGCCATGGCCTCGCCATAGGTCACGGGAACGTCGTCGGCCTGGGCCGATGCAACCCCGAACATCAGCCATACGCTCGACAGGGCTACCATAGCCCTGACGGCGATCCTGTCGCACATGATCGACCTCTAACTTCCGATCGTTGAACCCCCAAAGAAGTAACCCTGACGGTCATGGACCGCGCTACCCTTGGGTTACCCACCGACCCTAGAGCATATACCCCCAGGATGGAATCATACCATGCCCAGGGCCGTTCGCCGGGGATCAGGACGGCTGTTCAAGAAGTGTCAGCACCGCCTCGTCGAATTCCAGGTCTCCCCCGCGCACGGCATCGCAGAGCGCTGTGAGCCTGGAATCGTTTCGGGCACGCGAACGGGTCTGCTCTGCAACCGCCTCCACGATCTGGCGTTGCAGGCGTTTGTGCGCGCCGGTGATCCTGTCGTCTTTGGAATGGCGCCCCACGGCCATCACCATGTCGGCCAGTTCCGGCACGCCGTGGCTGTTGGTCGCGATGGTGCGCATCACGCTGGGCGGGTTTCGGGAACCATAGGACGCGGCAATGCGCAACGCGGCTTCCGCCGCCGCCGCCTGGGGCAGATCGGCCTTGTTCACGACCAGGATGTCGGCGATTTCGAGAATGCCGGCCTTGGCGGCCTGAACGTCATCGCCCGCTCCGGGCGCCCACGCTACGATGCGGACATCGGCGAGATCGGTCACTTCGATTTCGGATTGTCCGACGCCGACGGTCTCGATGATCACCACGTCACAGCCCGAAGCATCCATGACATCCACGACCGACCCCGCTGAGCGGGCCAACCCGCCCAGATGACCCCGGGAGGCCAGGCTGCGCACAAAAACTCCCGCGTCGCCGGCATGGCTCAGCATGCGGATGCGGTCGCCCAGCAGGGCGCCGCCCGTCACCGGGCTTGAGGGATCGACCGCAAGCACGCCCACGCTCTGGCCACGCCGGCGCAGTTCCCCGACAAACGCACCGACCAGCGTGGACTTGCCCGCGCCGGGCGCGCCTGTGATTCCCACGACCAGGGCATGACCGGTCAACATGCGTGCGGCGCGCATGACATCGCCCGCTTGGGGTGCATCGTTTTCAACCAGGGTGATCGCGCGCGCCAGGGCGGCCCTGCTGCCTTCTCTGAGGGCGCATGACCATGATTCCACTGTCTCTGATGGCCGGCTCGTCATCATGGGCGCGAAGAATACGCCCCATGCTTGAACACGCCAGCCGAAATGCGCAACGATCCCGGTCATGGCCAAGCCAAACATCCTTGAGCTGCAGCGCGTCACAGGCCGTGACGGGTCCGCGGCCCCGGTCGCCGGCATCGATCTGAAGGTCGAATCGGGCAAGACGCTTGTCCTGCTTGGCCCGGCGCGAGCCGGCAAAAGCAGCCTGTTGCGCCTGATTGCCGGCTTTGGCGTGCTGGAACAGGGTCACATTGTGTTCAACGGCCACGATATGCGTGCATATGCCCCCCACAGGCGGCCCTTCACCCTGCTTACCGATCAGAACGCCCTCTTCCCGCACATGACGATCGCCAGCAACGTCGCCTATGGCCTCAAGGCCCGGAAGCTCGCGCCTGCCGAGCAAGATGCCCGTATTGGCTGGACGCTCGACCTTGTGGGCCTGCGCGGCCTGGAGACAGTCTACCCGAGGACCTTGAACACGGCCGAGCGCCAGCAGGCGGCCCTTGCCCGCGCGCTCGCCGTGGAGCCACTGGTCCTGCTCCTCGACGAAGCGCTCAGCCAGCTCGACCCCCTCGGGGCCGCACGGATCCTCTCCAATCTGCGCGATCTGCAACGCCGCGTCGAACTGAGCATCGTACTTGCCACCACGGATGCCGAACTCGCCATGGGCATGGCCGACAGCCTGGCGATCCTGAATCAGGGACGGCTGATCGACCATGACCGGCCCAGTATCCTCTATGCGTCACCGCGTTCGGCCCTGACCGCCCGTCTGACCGGCCCCGTCAATCTGGTACCAGGCGAGATATTGCCGGAATCCAAGGACAACGATCGGGAAAGCCCGGCCGGTCAGGTCGCGCGATCGGGCGCCGGCTGGGCTCTGGCCCTGCGTCCCGATCATCTGGAAATCCATCTCAACCAGCCGTCATCGCCGGCACCGCGCCTGGAAGGCCGTGTTGAGCGGATCAGCTATGCGCCGTCCGGCATGAGCGTGCGCATCCAGATCGCGGGCATGGGCGAAAGCCTGGTTGCGCGCCTGGACACCGCAAGACTGGACGCCGATGACCTGCCGGAAGGCCGGCGGGTGTGGTGTACCTGGGCCGACGGGGCAGCGCACGCGGTTCCACTGTGCTAGGAACGCGTTCACGAATGACAACCTTGATACAAACGGGGCTTTGAAGATGGCTGACGCCAAGACAATTGTTTTCTTTCCCGAGGCCGCATTCGGCCCAGCGCTCAATTCCGTGGGCATTGCCCAGATCTGCCGTGACATGGGGCATCGCTGTATCTTTGTCGCCGATGCCGGCTTTGCCGGCGTGTTCGAGGGCTACGGCTTCGAGGAACGTCTCATCGCGATGTCCGAACCGATGGAACCCGAAGCCATGGCGCGCTACTGGGTCGATTTCATCAACGGACAGATTCCCAACTTCAAGACGCCGCCCATCGAGCAAGTCTCGACCTATATCAAGGCCTGCTGGGAGGCGATCGTCGATACCGCCTACTGGGCAGAGAAGGATCTTCCCGCCGCACTCGAGGAGATCAAGCCGGACCTGATCTGTGTCGACAATGTCATCCTGTTTCCTGCGACGAAACGATACGGCGCGCCCTGGGTGCGCATCATTTCGTGCAGTGAGAACGAAATCGAGGACCCCGACATTCCGCCCCATCTCTCGGGCTGTCGCGAGGACGATTCCGAATGTTTCGCCGCCTATCGCGAGAAGTTCAACAAGGAGATCGGCCCCATCCACGCCAAGTTCAACGCGTTTCTGAAAGAGTGCGGAGAAGAGCTCTATCCACTGGGCGAGTTCTTCGAGGCGTCGCCCTGGCTCAATCTTCTTCATTATCCCAAGCCACTGGCGTTCAATCGCCGCAACCCACTCGACCCGAAGAAGTTCATCTATCTGGAAGGCTGCATCCGCGAAGACAAACCCTATGAGGTGCCCCATTTCGCGGAACATGACGATATGCCCCTGCTTTACGTCAGTTTCGGCAGCTTGGGCTCGGGCGACACCGACCTGATGGCGCGTCTGATGGAAACGCTGGGCAAGCTGCCCTATCGCGTGCTCGTCAACGTCGGTGATTATGGCGATGCCTACGAGAGCATTCCCGCCAACTGCCATCTGGAAAGCTGGTATCCACAGCCCAGCGTCATCAAGCAGGTTGACGCGGTGATCCATCACGGCGGCAACAACAGCTTCAACGAGTGCCTCTATTTCGGCAAACCGGCGCTGATCATGCCTTATTGCTGGGACGGACATGACAACGCCACACACATCGACGAACGCGGCTACGGCATCGCGCTGGAGCGCTACAACTGGGAAGAGGGCGACATCGCCAAGGCGATCAGACGCATGCTGACCGATAAGGAGATGCAGGGTCGCCTGGACGAAATTTCCAAGCATATGCAAAGCCAGGATGGCCGCCGCAAGGGCGCCGAGGCGCTCGATAACCTGCTAAAGCAGCAAACTGCCTGAGCAGGAGCCAAGCAATCATATCCTTGTGAAACCGGTCAGGGCATCTTCGCCACTGGACCATGACGGTGTTTTCCTGAGACAAAGAACAATCCCCGTGTTTGGCATGACAGGACAAGAAGAACTGATGCTCTGGGGGGACCGACCTGGCCTGACAACGCCCAACACGGGGACTGCTGCTTTCGTGCGGAAACTGGAAGCCGCAGCCTGCCGCCGGCTGTGACATCAACGGCAAACCGCGTTCGTTGCGGGTCTGAAGCTCTATATGGGAACGTTCCGCGAAGGCCCGTGTGACACCGGTCACTGGCTCGGTCCCGTGGCGGGACCGAACGCACCAAACGTGGCGACCGTCACACTCCCACGATCATCTACTTACAAGGCGGGAAGAGCGCGATAGAGTTGCGCCCATAGATTGGAATGACCCGACCGGAATTGGATTTGCCGCCGCATTGCGTCGGCACTTCGGTTGCCGGTCGTGTCATGCCGATGAGTCACTTAACCCGGGGCGCGTGATGTGCCGCCTGATCAGTCTAGCCCTCGCCTGTTTCCTGTTGAGCCTGCCCACGTTGGCCCAAGCCGAGGAGATTGATGACGCGATGGCGCTTTACGATTTAGGCGACCACGACGCTGCCTTCGATGCCTTTTCGGCGCTGCTTGCCTGCGACCTTGCCAGAGGAGGCGTCAACGCCCGGATCATCGACAAGAACGCCGGCCGGCCTCTCCAAGACGATCGGCGTTCATGCACGGTCGCTGGAGGTTCTCCAGGGTCTGGACATGGTCGACCGGGCCATTGAGCGCGGCAACATCGTGCACGGGGCAACCTTCTATTCCGGCCGTCACAAGCTGTTGGACATGGAATTCGAAGGGCTCGAATCGCCCTACGCCATGATGCTCGACCTGGTTCAGGGCGAGACCGAGCGCCTGCTCATGGAACCGCTCGCGGAATTGGGCGGCAAGGTGGAGCGCGATACCGAACTTTCGGGTTCCGGACAGAATACGCTAGGCGTCACGGCGACGATCAGGACTCCGGACGGAAAGGAAACCAGCTGCGGCGCCGCCTATCTCATGGGATGTGATGGTGCCCACAGCACCGTGCGCCACGGGCCTGGCCTTGCGTTCACGGGCGAAGCCTATCCCGCCAACATGCTTCTGGCCGATGTCCATGTCGCATTGGACTTTCCACGCGACAGGCCGCTGCCGGGCTTCTCCACGCCCAACCTGCTCTTCATCGCGTATTTCACGCGCATCCTGCACACATCGGAATGACCGAACCCCGTGACCCCAGCGTCTTCGAAACCGACGACGAAGCACCGCCAACCCTGACGCCCGGACAGATCTGGCGCAGTCTGGGTGCGGTTATCGCCAGCGCGTTCGCGGCATCGCTCACCTTTTCGATCTGCATGCCGCTGCTGGTGTTGATTCTGGAGCGCAGGGAAACCGAGTCCTGGCTGATCGGCCTTAACACCGCGGCGGCGCCCGCGGGCCTTCTCATTTTCACGATGCTGATGCCGCGCATCGTGGGCCGTCTGGGCACCATGCGCGCGCTTTACCTGGGCTTCACCCTGATGATCCTGTCGATCGTCCTGCTGCCCGTCTTCGATAACATATGGGCCTGGTTCCCGCTGCGTTTCGTCATGGGCGTGGGCATCGCTATCCACTGGGTCGTCAGCGAGACCTGGATCAACACCCTGGTCGACAACCGTATCCGTGGTCGCGTCATGGGTATCTATGTCACCGCCATGTCAGGCGGCTATCTGGCCGGCCTGCCCATCCTCTTGGTCGTGGGATCGGAGGGTACCGAACCGTTTTCCATCATCGCCGCCGCATTGGCGGTGGGGGTCCTTCCCCTGGTACTGGCCCGCGATCTGGCGCCGGACATCCGGGCACATGAAGGCTTCGGGGTTTTCGCTGCCATGAAACGTGCGCCCGCGACCATGATGGCCGCGCTCACCGACGGTTTTGTCTTCGGAGCGCTGTTCGCGTTCTTCCTGGTCTATGTCCAGCGCCAGGGTTTTGACGAGAGCAACGCGCTGATCCTCCTAATCGTCATGTCCGTGGGCAATGTGTTCCTGCAATACCCGGTCGGCATGATTGCCGACCGCTTCGACCGACGTATCCTACTTATTCTGTTTGCCCTGCTCATCGCGGTCTGCACCGCCGTTTTTCCCTTCACGCTCGGCGATCCGTTCCTGTTGTGGCCACTGCTCTTTTTCTGGGGCGGAATCATGGGCGGCATGTATACCTGCGGCTTGGCCATGGTCGGCCAGCGCTTCAACCGTCAGGAACTGGCCGCAGCAAACGCGACCTTCATCTTCGTCTACGAGTTCGGGCATCTCGTGGGCCCGCCTGTGGCAGGTGTCGCGATTCTGCTCTGGGACCCTCATGGGCTTATTGCGCTTGCCGTCTCGGTCGGCCTGATCTTCGCCGCACTGGCCACCGTTCGCCATGTCACCCTTCGCGGCAAGGATGGAGCCTGACGCCCGAGTCGCCTGATTTGTGTCGCAGAACCGTCATTTTCGCGCAGCACCACCGTTCGATTCGCGGGTCCCGGTCCCGTTTGGGGGAACTTTTTGACCGTCCTGCAACCGAAGAAGCCAACCTGTCGGTTCTGCAGACAAACCAATGCACACCGCGCCCTAGCTGGCGAATCAGGGACCGGATGACACCCCTGCGAGATGAATGCTGGACGTTGTGGGCAAGACGGATCTATACTTGACGCGCGAGCGGCATGTTCATAAAAGTTGCGGTTTCACAGGCTCACAATAGGGAGGAAGATCCTATGCGATCACTCAAAGTAGTAGGACTGGCGGTTGGTGCCGTCATGCTTGCCGGCCAGGCACTTGCGGGTGCCACGCTGGATGCGGTTATGGACCGCGGTGCCGTACGTTGCGGCGTCAGCGGCAGCTTGGCCGGATTCTCGATCCCGGACAGCCAGGGCGTCATGCAAGGCCTCGACGCCGATGTCTGCCGCGCCGTCGCGGCCGCCGTGCTCGGTGACGCCAATGCGGTCGAGTTCGTACCGCTGTCCTCACAGCAGCGTTTCACTGCGCTTCAGTCGGGCGAGGTCGACATGCTCTCGCGCAACACGACCTGGACGCTGACCCGCGACACCGCGCTGGGCCTCAACTTCACCAACGTGACTTTCTACGACGGTCAGGGCTTCATGGTTCCGACCGCGCTCGGCGTCAGTTCGGCCTTCGAACTCGACGGTGCGGCGGTCTGCGTACTGACTGGTACCACGACCGAGAAAAACCTCACGGATTTCTTCCGCGCCAACGACATGTCGTTCAATCCCGTCGTTTTCGAGGGCCTCGAAGAGGCGGTTACCGCGTTCATCAGCGGGCGCTGCGACGTCTACACGACGGACGCCTCGGGCCTCGCCTCGATCCGCGTCTCGAACGTCGAGAACCCGGACGACTACCTCATCCTGCCCGAGATCATCTCTAAGGAGCCGCTCGGCCCGGTCACCCGGAACGACGACGACGAGTGGTACGACGTCGTGAAGTGGACCGTCTTCGCCCTGCTGCAGGCCGAAGAGTTCGGTGTCAACTCCGGCAATGTCGACGATCACCTGTCGAGTAACGATCCCGGCATCCAGCGCCTTCTGGGCGTCGCACCCGGCATGGGTGAGAACATGAAGATCAACGAGAAGTGGGCCTACAACGCGATCAAACAGGTGGGTAACTACAGCGAGATCTTCGAGCGTCATGTCGGCAAGGACACGCCGCTTGGTTTCGAGCGCGGCATCAATGCGCTCTGGACCGATGGCGGCCTGATGTACGCGCCGCCGGTCCGCTAATCGGATCCAAGGTTGAACCGCCGTCCGGTGTGGCTCCGGGCGGCGGTCTGAGCTTTGGGGCAATATGGCTAGTTATTCGGGCGAGTCCGAAGGCCAGAAGCCGGCAAAAGCCGTCTTCTGGAACGACCCCAAGGTCCGCGCCATTTTCTGGCAGATCGTGGCGGTCATCTGCGTGGTGGCGGTATTCGGTTATCTGATCCAGAACACGCTTGAGAACCTTGAGCGCCAGAACATCGCCTCGGGTTTCGGCTTCTTCGAGATTGAGGCCGGTTTCGCCATCGGCGAGAGCCTGATCGAGTACTCGGCGGCCGACACCTACTTCCGCGCAATCATCGTCGGTCTGTTGAACACCATCAAGGTTGCGGTCTTCGGCATCATCTTCGCGACCATTATCGGCACCCTGGTGGGCATCGCGCGACTGTCGCCCAACTGGATCGTTGCGCGGCTGGCAGCCGTCTATATCGAAACGTTGCGCAACGTACCGCTGCTGCTCCAGCTCTTCTTCTGGTACGCGCTGATCGTCGACGTACTGCCCATAGCCAGGGAGGCCTATGGCCCCTTCCTGGGCGTTTATCTGTCGAACCGCGGCTTCAACATGCCACTGCCCAACGATTGGGGTTACCTGGGTGTCTTGGCCGGCTTTGTGATCGGCGTAGCGGGTTTTATCTGGCTCGTCCGGCGCAACAAGAAGATCCACGACCAGACCGGCGATGTGAAACCCTCGTTCGCGCCCGGAATCGGTATCGTTGCGGGCCTTGTCCTCGTCGGCTGGCTCGCCAGCGGCGCGCCGACGAGCTTTGATGCACCGGAGTTCGAGGGATTCTCGTTCAACGGCGGCGGTAAAGTCACCGCCGAGTTCCTCGCGCTCTGGCTCGGTCTGACGCTCTACACCGCGGCCTTCATCGCCGAGATCGTCAGAAGCGGCATTCTTGCCGTCACCAAGGGTCAGTGGGAGGCCGCCGGATCGCTCGGCCTCAGGCGTGGTCAAATCCTGCGTTTCGTGGTGCTGCCCCAGGCGCTCAGGGTCATCATTCCGCCGACCACGAGCCAGTACCTAAACCTCACCAAGAACAGCTCACTCGCCGTCGCGATCGGCTATCCCGACATCGTCTTCACGTCGAATACGACGATCAACCAGACGGGCCAGGCCATTGAGGGCATCGCCATCATCATGGCGGTCTACCTGTCGCTCAGCCTTTCGATCTCGCTGTTCATGAACTGGTACAACAAGAAGATTGCACTGGTGGAGCGCTGACATGACCGAATCCGCCATCGACAAGAAAACAGAGTGGGAAGGCCCGCCCAAGAGCGAGGTCGGCGTCATCGGTTGGATGAGAAAGAATCTGTTCTCGAACTGGTTCAACAGCTTCCTCACACTGCTGGCGCTCTACTTCCTGATCACGACGATCCCCGGGATTATCCAGTGGGCCTTCATCGACTCGATCTGGGGCGACAATCCGCCGGATATCTGCCGCGAGGCACACGGTGCCTGCTGGTCGTTCATCTACGAGAAGCACCGCTTCATCCTGTTCGGCGTCTACCCCTATGACGAGCATTGGCGTCCGCTGATCGCGATGATCATTTTCCTGTTCCTGATCTTCGCGAGCTGTCTGAAGCCGGTTTGGCGCCTGGGCTGGTGGATCGTTGCCGGCTGGGCTGTGGGCCTGGTCTTCGTCGGCGTCTTTATGTGGGGGGGCGTGCTCGGTATGAGTCATGTTGACCAAAGCCAGTGGGGTGGCCTGCCGCTGACCCTGTTCCTGGCCACGTTCGGCACGATCTTCGCCTTCCCGATCGGTGTCCTTCTGGCGCTGGGACGGCGCTCGAAGATGCCGATCATTAGATCGTTCAGCGTTGCCTACATTGAGCTCATCCGCGGCGTTCCGCTGATCTCGATCTTGTTCATGGCGTCTGTGATGTTCCCACTATTCCTGCCGGCCGGCGTGTCGATCGACAAGCTGCTTCGGGCGCAGGTGGGTATCATCCTGTTCGGCGGGGCCTATGCCGCGGAGATTGTCCGCGGCGGACTGCAGGCTATCCCGAGGGGTCAGTACGAGGCGGCCGACGCCATGGGCCTGACCTATTGGCAATCCATGCTGAAGGTCATCCTGCCCCAGGCGCTCCGCATCACGATTGCGCCAATGGTCAACGGCTTCATCGGCGGCTTCAAGGATACCTCGCTGGTGGTCATCATCGGTCTCTTCGACCTTCTGATGACGAGCCGCGTGGCGTTCCAGGACATCAACTGGCGACCCTTCTTCGTCGAGGGTTACCTGTTCTGTGCCACGATCTACTTCTGCTTCTGTATCTTCATGTCGCGTTATTCGATGTGGCTGGAGAAGGACCTGTCCAAGGGTCGCAACCATTAGGGAGATGAGGCATGGCTAGCGCACAAGAGGCCATCACGCCCAACCTGGAGGCTTCCGTCGAGCTGCGCCACCTGCACAAGTGGTTCGGGGACTTCCACGTCCTCAAGGACATCAACCTGACCGTCCGCCAGGGCGAAAAGGTGGTGGTTTGCGGCCCTTCGGGCTCGGGCAAGTCGACCATGATCCGCTGCATCAACCGGCTCGAAGAGCATCAGCGCGGACATCTGTTCGTGGAAGGCCTGGAACTCACCAACGACCTCAAGCAGATCGAGGCGATCCGCAAGGAAGTAGGCATGGTGTTCCAGCACTTCAACCTGTTCCCGCACATGACCGTGCTCGACAACCTCATCCTGGGCCCGACTTGGGTGCGCAAGGTGCCGCGGAAGGAGGCAATCGAGACCGCCATGATGTATCTGGAGCGCGTGAAGATCCCCGAGCAGGTGCATAAGTACCCGGGCCAGCTTTCGGGCGGCCAGCAGCAACGTGTGGCAATCGCCCGTTCGCTCTGCATGAAGCCGAAGATCATGCTCTTCGACGAGCCGACCAGCGCGCTCGATCCCGAGATGATCAAGGAGGTGCTCGACGTCATGGTCGAGCTCGCCAACGAAGGCATGACCATGATCTGCGTGACCCACGAGATGGGTTTTGCACGCACCGTGGGCGATACCATGGTGTTCATGACCAGGGTGAGATCGTCGAGATGGAGGAACCCGAGGAGTTCTTCGCCAACCCGAAGAACGAACGCACCCAACTCTTCCTCTCCCAGATCCTCTCGCATTAGGGCAAGATTCAAAAAGCGAGGCCAACTAACGAGATCGGTTCGGCCCGCGTCCGTTGTGATGTGTTGAAACCGAAAACCACGCAGGCTGCGGACATCGACCGTGCGTCCGGTCGCGATGTATCCGGACGGAAAGCGGCGCGGATGGCGGTTCCCAGTCGGGGTATGTTCAAGACGAATTCGTCTCAGATGACGAAGCCGCGCCTGGAGATTTCCGCGCCCGCGGTGGCGTCCTCGGGCGCGATTTCGGTTTCCATGGTCTCGACGCCCATCAATCCGCCGCCGGTCACGCCGACATGGCGGCCGACGCCGCTGACGATCCGAAAATCGCCGTTGCAGCCGACCATGACAGGCTCCTTGCAGGTCCAGATCGCATGCATCTGCGCGCCGTCCGGCGCGGCAATAACGCATTCGCCGCTGCCTTCCATCATGCCGGCGGCCATACCGTTCTCAATGCCGGACGTACGCATGACATCGGCGGTGTCGAGCAGGCCGTTGCCGTCATCGAGAAAGAGAGCGCCGGTCATGGTCGAGAGCGCGCGGAAACTCTCCGGGCCCGTGACCACTACCAGACCCTGGAAATCGATCGCGGCGAAACCCGAATACACCGTGCTTTTCTGCGCATCGGCGGGAGCAGCCAGGGTCATCAGGCCCAGGGCGGCAAGGATGCCAGGGAGGCATTTCCGCGGGGTGTGCATGACGTTTCTTTCCGGTTGCGGCGCCTTGCAGCACCATGCTCAGGAACCACGGACCTGAGGCCAACATGCTCGCCTGCTACACCCTTCCTCGGGATGCGGTTCAGCGGCATTTGATTGGTCGCGGCAGGCGGTTACCACCGGGGCACGCTCATGGCATGGATGGATTGCATTCGGGAGACGCACGGTGAAACAGGCTGGATGTACCGCGATCCTTGTCGCGCTCGCTTTACTCGCCACACCAGTCCTGGTGCAGGATTGCGAGGTCATGGGCAAAGAACTCGAAACGCTGCTTTCGGTCAACTCCATCGACGGTATGTGGGGCCAGGGTCATTACGTGCAGCACTTTCAGAAAAACGGCCGCACCGTTTATGTCGCGGACGGCAGCCCACCCGACTGGGGAACCTGGCGCATCAGCAGCGCGGGACGTTACTGCTCGGTCTGGCGCGGCGGCGAGAACTGCTACCCCGTGATCGAACGCGACGGCACGTTCTACTGGCTGGTGGAAAGCAGCGGCGCCGTTCACACCTTCACGGTCGTCGAAGGCAACATCACGCTGGATTAGGCATTATCGGTTCGAACGCGCCGCTCTCCCGGTCGAGCGACAGCAGTTCGCCCGACGCCACGTCGAAATAGCCGCCATGCAGGTGCAGCCGGCCGTCCTGCAGGCGCTCGCGCACAAAGGGGAACGTCTCCAGGTTGGAGATGGAATGACGGATGCCCTCATGCTCGACGGCGCGCAGACGGGCCGCCTCTCCGTCCACACCCGCACGCAACGCCGCGCCCCGCGCGGGATTCAGCAGGGAAATCCATTTGCCGATGAACCCGCCGCCCGCCTTTCCCGCGTCCACGCCGTCCAGGAATGCCTGAATACCGCCGCACCGTGCATGACCCATGACCACGATGTGCTCGACCTCCAGGCTGCCGACGGCAAACTCTAGAGCAGCGCTCGTGCCGTGGTAGTCGCTGTGAGGTTCATGCGGCGGCACCAGATTGGCGACATTGCGCACGACGAAGAGTTCGCCCGGCGCGGCACTGAAGATGGTGGCGGGATCCACCCTGCTGTCGCAGCAGGCGATGATCATGATTCTGGGACTCTGCCCCTGTTCACCCAGACGCCGATAGAGTTCAGCTTCATGGGGATAACGGACCTTCAGGAACGAACGGTATCCGTCCACCAGTCTTGCAACCTGTTGCATGTCACTCCTCTTGCGCACGCTCTTCAGACGTCCCGGAATAGCGGCGGGCCAGCACGTCGACAAGGCCTGCACCGACAATCAGCATGCGCCCAGCCAGATATTGAGACCCCGCGGCTCGCCAGCGAAGAGCGCGGCGGATAACGTGCCGAACAGCACCTCCGAGAGCATCAGAATGCCGACAAACCCCGGTGACAGCCAACGCGCACCCCAGAAATTCATCCACATGCCGGGAATGATCCAGACCAGCGCGGCGCAGATCGCCTAGGGGATGGCATCGGCCAACGTATCGAAGTCCGCTGCCCCGTAGCTTGCCATGGTCGGTATCTGCGCCAGGACCCACGGCCGCCGGGGCGCCGGTCGGCTCCTGAACGAACACCTTCTCGAAATCCGGCCACGCTGTGGGCCAGGGCGTGGGGTCGCCGTCGCCGGCCAGCAGACCGGCAAAGCCCAGACAGATGGCCGCAGTGGGCAGGAGACTGGACCGTGGCGCGCTTGTTGGCATGGCGCGCAACCATTCGTGTCGGGCTGCACCCGTCAATGGGCTTGGCCGTCACACCGCACGTGGACGCGCCGTCCCGCTCGTCATACGATTCCGGACCGGCCTCGGAACTGGAGACAGCCTCACCATGCCCAAGACCCCGATCCGCGCGTTCCTCGGCTGCCTTGCCATGATAGCCATTTCGATGAGCCATGCCGCGGCCGATGGCACCTTGCATCTGGGCAACGGAGCCGAGCCGGAAAGTCTCGACATTCACTTCTCCTCGGGCGCCGCCGAGGCCAACATTCAGCGCGACCTCTTCGAGGGCCTGATCGCCGAAGGGTCCGACGCCAGCCTGATCCCCGGTGCCGCCGAAAGCTGGGAGATTAGTGAGGATGGCACCGTCTACACCTTCCATCTGCGCGCCGACGGGCGCTGGTCGAACGGCGATCCAGTGACTGCGCATGATTTCGTCTACGCCTTTCACCGCGGCCTCGACCCGGCCACGGCGGCCGCCTATGCCTTTATTCTCTACCCCGTGAAGAACGCCGAAGCGGTCGTGAACGGCGAGATACCGGCACTGGGCAACCTTGGCGTCCGCGCGATCGACGACCTGACGCTCAAGATCACGCTCAACGCACCCACGGCCTATTTTCTCGACATGCTGACCCATCACATGGCCTTCCCGCTTCACCGCGCTTCCATTGCCGAGCATGGCGCCGCCTGGACGCGGCCGGGCGACCTGGTCGGCAACGGCGCTTTCGTGCTGGACGAATGGGTTCCCCAGTCGCACATCAAACTGGTCGCCAACCCCCACTTCCACGATGCCGGGAACGTTACGCTGGACGAGGTCTGGTATTACCCGACCGAAGACGAAGGCCAGGAACTGCAGCGCTACCGCGCCGATGAACTGGATGTTTCCTATGACATTCCGGCCGATCAGATCGACTGGATCGTCGAGAACCTCAACGCCGAATACCGCAACTTCCCTTACCTCGGTGTCTACTATTACGGCCTCAACACGACCGTGCCGCCGTTCGCCGACAACATTCCCCTGCGCCAAGCGCTCTCCCTGGCGATCAACCGGGAAATCCTCACCCAGCGCATCACGCGCGCGGGCGAGATTCCAGCCTATTCCTTCGTGCCGTCCGGAGTCATGCACTACCGGCAACAGCCCATGGACTTCGAGGACTGGGACCAGCCGGCACGCAACGACGAGGCGCGCGCGCTCTATACCAAGGCCGGCTACGGCGAAGACAATCCGCTGGAGATCAAGATCCTCTACAACACCAGCGACAACCACAAGAAAATCGCCATCGCCATCGGCGCCATGTGGAAGCAGACGCTGGGCGTCGAGGTCACGCTGCGCAACGAGGAGTGGAAGGTCTACCTCGCCAGCCGCGACGAGAAGACTTATCAGGTCGTGCGCTCGGGCTGGATCGGCGACTACAACGACGCCAACACGTTCCTGGACCTTTTCGTTTCCGATGCCGGATTGATGAATTCGCCCGGCTACGACAACCCCGCCTATGACGCGCTCATCGCCGAGGCGGCGGTCGAAACCGATATGGTGGCGCGTCAGGCGATGCTGGAGGAAGCCGAGCGCATCTTCCTTGCCGATGCGCCGGTCATACCGATCTATTTCTACACGACCCAGCACATGGTGAAGCCCTGGGTCGAAGGCTGGGTCGACAACATCAAAGACGTGCATCCCAGCCGCTTCCTCTCGGTCCGTGAGCACTAAGGGCGGCGCGGTGCGACGCTGATGTTCAGATACGCGACCCGGCGTCTGACGAGCGCGGTGCCGACGATCTTTGTCGTCATCACCATCGCGTTTTTCATGATTCGTCTCGCACCCGGCGGCCCGTTCGATCAGGAACGTCAGGTGCCGCCGGAAGTCGCGGCCAGCCTGGAGCGTGCCTATCACCTGGATGAGCCGCTTTTCGGTCAGTATCTGCGCTATCTGGGTAATGTCCTCTCGGGCGAATTTGGTCCCTCCTTCCGTTACCGCGACTTCAGTGTCAGCGAACTCCTGGCCGACGGTTTCCCGATCTCCATGCAGCTTGGTCTCTCGGCCATGATCCTCGCCGTAGCGATCGGCTTTTCCGCCGGCTCGCTGGCCGCCCTGCGCCGCAACACGCCCAGCGACATGGCAGTGATGGGCATGGCGATGACCGGCATTGCCGTGCCCAACTTCGTCGTCGCCCCGCTCATGACCCTGGTGCTGGGCGTCTGGTTCGCGCTGCTTCCCGTCGGCGGTTGGGGCGGCATCGACCATGCCATCCTGCCTGTCATCGCACTCGCGCTGCCCCAGATCGCCACAATCGCGCGCCTGACGCGCGGTTCCATGCTGGAAGTGCTGCGCGCCGACTTCATCCGCACGGCCCGCGCCAAGGGCCTTTCCGAGCGCGCCGCCGTGACCGGCCATGCCATGCGCGCCGCGGCCCTGCCCGTGCTCTCCTATCTGGGCCCCGCGACCGCGGGCATCATCACGGGCTCGGTCGTGGTCGAGCAGATCTTCGGGATTCCCGGCATCGGGCGCTATTTCGTGCAGGGCGCGCTCAACCGCGACTACACGCTGGTCATGGGCGTGGTGATTTTGTACGCCGTGCTGATCATCCTGCTCAATCTCCTGGTCGATCTGCTCTATCCCCTGTTCGATCCGCGGGTGCGTCATGACTGACGCCACGCTCACCCTCTCCCGCTCGCCCTGGCGCGATGCGTCGACCCGTTTCCTGCGCAATCGGACTGCCGCCGTCTCAGTCGTCATCCTCTTCCTCATCACGCTGGCCTGCGTGCTAGGACCGATGCTGATCGACTATGAGCTCGACACCATCGACTGGGAAAACATCCAGACGACGCCCGACGCGAAACACTGGTTCGGCACCGACGGCAACGGGCGCGACCTACTGATCCGTGTGTTGACCGGCGGGCGCATCTCGCTGGCCCTGGGTCTTGCCGCCACCCTGGTTGCCTTCGTGATCGGCGTCGTCTGGGGCGCACTCGCGGGCTATCTGAGTGGCTTGGTCGACGCGGCCCTGATGCGCATGGTCGATGTGCTCTATGCTCTACCCTTCATGTTCTTCGTCATCCTGCTCATGGTTTTCTTCGGCCGCGACCCCATCCTGATGTTCGTCGCGCTGGGGGCGGTTTCCTGGCTCGATATGGCGCGCATCGTGCGCGGCCAGACGCTTTCGCTCAAACGCCAGGACTTCGTGCGCGCGGCACAGGCCATGGGCGTGCCCACGCGCCAGATCATCGCACGCCACATTGTGCCCAATCTCCTGGGCCCGGTGGTCGTCTTCGCCACGCTGACGGTGCCGCAAGTCATCCTCTTCGAATCCTTCCTCTCCTTCCTGGGTCTGGGCGTGCAGGAGCCGATGACAAGCTGGGGCGTGCTTATCTCCGAAGGGGCCGAATCCATGCAGGCCTCGCCCTGGATGCTGCTCTTCCCCGCCGTCTTCCTTGCAACCACGCTCTTCTGCCTCAACTTCATCGGCGACGGCATGCGCGACGCCCTCGATCCACGGGATCATTAGGATCACCTTCCGGGATTGAGACATGACCAAGCGCACCGCCGCCACCTATCTCTTCGATGCGTTCGAGCCGCTTGATGCCGTCGGGCCGTTCGAGGCCTTCATCTGCGCTGCGACCGAAGACGATCAGCCCTTGTTCGATGTCGGCATGTTGGGCGAGACCATGGAGCCTGTCGCCGCCTCCGGCGGCTTGCTGGTCACCCCGCGCTGGTCCTTCGACACCATGCCCAAGGTCGACATTCTGGACCCCGGGCGGCGAGGGAACCCGTGCCCTCACCCAGCGGCCCGAGATCGTCGCATGGGTCGCCGATCAGAACGAGCGCGTCGAGATGATACTGTCGGTCTGCACCGGCGCGCAATTACTAGCTGCCACCGGTCCGTTGAAGAACCTGAAGGCAGCCACCTACTGGTCCACCTATGACTGGCTGCGCGAGATCGAGCCGACTGTCGACGTGCAGGAAGGCGCGCATTGGGCCGACAACGGCAGGATCGTCTGTTCCTCCGGCGTCTCTGCCGGAATCGACATGACCCTGCACATGATCGAACGTCTGCACGGCGAAGAAACCGCCACCCGCGCGCCATGGAGTACGAGTACTGGCCGGTCAGCTAGATCAATTCGTCCTTTCAAACCTGTAAATTTCGATTCTCAGCGAATGCTGGGAGCCATACGCACCGGCGGCGCGTTTCTGGTAGATCGGTGCACATGGGCCCCGGCCCTCGGGTCAGGTCCGGGGCATGCTTCGCTGGGCATCAAGATTGCTATGCGCTGATCGCTTCGCGCATTTCTTCGAGCTCCAGCCAGCGTTCCTCGGCGGCGACGAGGTCGCTCTGGGCTTTCTGGAGGCCGGCGGCAGTGCTGTTGTAGGCGTCGGGATCGCGGGTGAAGAGGTTCGCGTCGGCGAGTGTGGCTTCCAGTTTGGCGATCTCGGCTTCGAGCGCACTGATGCGGTCAGGCAGCATGTCGAGTTCGCGCTGGTCCTTGTAGCTCAACTCGGTGCGCGCCTTCGGCTTTTCTGTTTTGGGTGCGGTCTTTTCCGGCATGGCGTTTTCGGCGATCGGCGCGGCGGCGCGGTCCTGCTGGCGGCGGTAGTCGGCGTAGCCGCCTGGACATTCGACGATACGGCCGTCGCCCTCCATGCCCCAGGTCACGGTGACGATACGGTCGAGAAAGTCACGGTCATGGCTGACCACGATCAGAGTTCCGGGGAAGTCCAACAGGACCTCCTGGAACAGATTGAGAGTTTCCATGTCAAGATCGTTGGTCGGTTCGTCGAGCACCAGCAGATCGGCGGGCTGGGTGAAGAGGCGCGCCAGAAGAAGCCGGTTGCGTGCGCCGCCCGAGAGCGAGCGGATAGGCTGGCGCGCTTGATTCTCGGCAAAATGGAAGTCACGGAGATAAGCTACCACATGGCGCGACTCGCCGCGTACCATGACCCGGTCGCTGTTGCCCTAGGCTAGCGTCTTCCACGGCGTTCTGTCGGGATCAAGCGCCTGACGCTGCTGGTCGAAGTAGACGATCTTGAGGTTCTCCGCGCGCCGCACGGTCCCGCCGTCGGAGTCAAGATGGCCGGTCAGCATGCGGACCAGCGTCGTCTTGCCCGCCCCGTTGGGTCCGACGATCCCGATGCGGTCGCGCCGGAGCACACGTGTGGTGAAGGGCGCGACGATGGTGCACTCGTCATACCGCTTGGTTAGGCCCTCGGTCTCGATAACCAGATTGCTGCGCGAGACGCCGCCTTCTAGACCAACGTTCGCTTCGGGCTGGTGCGCACAACGCAGGGCGGCCTGTTCCCGGCGCAGATCGGCGAGTGCGGCGACGCGGCGCTGGTTGCGAGTGCGCCGGGCCGTGGCGCCGCGTTCCATATAGCGCTGTTCTTCCGAGATACGCCGTTCGACGTGCGCGGCGTTCTTGGCATCGGCATTGGCTACTTCTGTGGCCCAGGCCTCTAAGGTCTCGAGACCGGCGTCGCGGCGGCGCAGACTACCGCAGTCGAGCCACAGCATGGCTGACGTCACGCGACGCAGAAAGGCGCGGTCATGGCTGACGATCACCACCGTACCACGCCAGGAGGCAACGAAGCCCTCCAGCCATTCGATGGCCCGGATGTCGAGATGGTTGGTCGGCTCGTCCAGCAGCAGGACATCGGGCTCGTCCGCAAGGGTACGGGCGAGATGGGCGCGGCGCTGCTCGCCGCCCGAAAGTCCCGCCATCTCGCGCTCGGGATCAAGGCCCAGGTGGTCCAGGAAGGCGAGCGCCCGATGGACGCCCCTGTCTTCGGGCAGTCGAGCAGGTCCTGGGCCAGAACGCCCACGGTGGTGCCCGGCTGCACGAAGCGTTCGCCGCGGTCGGGATAGATCTGGCCCGACAGGACGCGCAGCAGGGTCGATTTGCCGCTGCCGTTGCGCCCGATCAGGCAGAACCGGTCGCCCGCCTCGAGCGAGAGCCCCAGGCCGTCGAACAGCGGTTCACGGTCGGCGTGCACGGTAACATCGCGCAGGGTGAGAATGGGTGGTGCCATGGCGCGAGGGTATACCACGTCGGCGGGAGAGATTGCAGCCATGCAAAGCGCCTTACCACCGATTTGGCGAGGTGACAGGATGCCAGCGGCCAAATGGGGAACCGCACGATGAACGAACGGGTGACACTGGATACGGTTGTACGCGACATTAAAGATGCGGTGTCGCGCCCGCTCGGCAAGGCGGTGGGGCTGCCGGGTGCGGCCTTCAACGACCCCGGGTTCATGGCCCTGGAAAACGAGCGCCTGTTTGCCCGCACCTGGGTCGCGGCGGCCTTGACCAGCGATATCCCCGAGCCCGGTGATGCCGTGCCGATCGAGGTGGCGGGTCTGCCGCTGGTCATCCTGCGCAACCGCGACGGCCAGGTGCGCAGCTTTCACAACATCTGTCGCCACCGCGCCATGACCGTGGTGGCGGAACGCCGCAGCGGCCTCAAGAGCCTGCGCTGCCCTTGGCATCCCTGGACCAACGGTCTGAACGGACGTCTGGTCGCCACCCCCAACCTGGTCGGCATCGGCAAGCCCGAGGCCGAGGGATTCGACAAGTCCGACCTGGGTCTGCAACCGGTCCGCGTCGATACCTGACTGGGCATCGTCTTCGTCAATCTGGACGGCGAGGCCAAGCCCCTGGAACACCACACCGAGCCGCTGCGCAAGCGCTACGCGGCCTTCGACTTTACCTGTTTGAAGCACGGCGGATCGACCGAGCGCGTCTTCGAGGCCAACTGGAAACTCGCGATCGAAGGCGTGATCATGACCGGCCCGCGCCGCCTCGACGCCGCCACCGCGCTGCGCGAGGCGATGGAGGACCGCCGCCTGCACATTCCCGACAACGAGGCGCTGCGCAGCGACCTCCATGCCGTGCGCGCCGAGGCGGGTCCCTCCGGCGCGCCGCGCCTGGTCGCCGGGCGCACTGAAACCGACGGCCACGCCGACCGCTTCTGGGCGCTCGCGCTGGCCTGTCTCGTGGCCTCCCGGAACACGGGACCGTTCGAGGCCTGGACCGGCGGGGGACGCCACGCCGCACTCGCCGCCTGGGGCGGCCCGCCCGACGGCGGCTATGTCATCGACCGCGACCGGGGCGCCGTGCTCTCCCCGCTCGCCACTGCGCGGCGCTGGAGGTAAGCGACCATGGATGACACCGCACACCCGGCCCGGCCCGACACGGACGAGATCGCCGCGCCCCGGCAGACCGCGGGCGTGCATCTGGGCGGACGGTCGGTCCACGACAGGGCTGCGGCCTGGATCGACGAGATCGACCTGGACCCGCGCGGCCGCCACGGCCGGCGCGGCGCGCTGCGCCTGTTCGAGGCTGCCCTGACCGATGCAAGGGCCCGCGCCGTGCTCGACCAGCGCATCGACGCCGGCGTCGCGGCGCCCCTGGAGATCGAGCCCGGCGGGACCATGCGTCGCGACAGACAGGCCGCCGACGACCTGCGCGAACAGCTCCAGGCCCTCGAGATCGACCGCATCACCCGCGAGATGCTGCACGCCGTCTGGTACGGCTACGCAGCGGCCGAGTGTCTCTGGCGCGTCGACGGCGCCCGCGTCGCTCTGGATGATCTGCGCGTGCGCCATCCCGGAATCATCCGCTGGGACCACGACACCCTGGAACCGCTGCTGGTCACCCGGTCCGCTCCGGCCGGCGCGCCCCTGCCGCCGGCCAAGTTCGTCCTCGTCGCCAACCCCCGGGGCCACGGCGGCCAGCCCCACGGGCCGGGCGTGGCCCAGTGGTGCATCTGGCCGGTCTGGCTCAAACGCATGACGGTGCGCTCATGGGCGGTCGCGCTGGAGCGCTTCGGCACCCCCGTCGCCACCGCCCGCGTCCAGCGCGACGCCTCGGCCGAAGAGGTCGAGCGCGCGCTCGCCGCCCTGGCCTCCCTGGCCTCCGGGACCTCGCTCGCGATCCCCGAGGACATCGCCATCGAGATCCTCGAGGCCAACCGCCGCGCCGGCGGAGACTACGAGGTCTTCGCCCGCGAGATGGACCGCATGATCGCCTCGGCCGTCATCGGCCAGCACGGGACATCCGAGATCGGACCCCATGTCGGCACCGGCGAGGTTCACATGAAGGTGCTCGAACGCCTGGTTACCGCCGATGCGCGGCGCGTCTGCGACGCCCTGCGGCGCACCGTCGCGACGTGGCTCACCGCCTGGAACCACCCCGGCGCCGCCGTGCCGCGCCTGCACCGCGACACCGCGCCCGCCGACGATCTGGAGTCCCGCGCCCGGCGCGACGCCGCCCTGGCCACGGCCTCCGGGCTGCGGCCCTCGCGCGCCTACATCGAGGCGGTCTATGGCGGCGAGTGGGAGCCGGCATCCGATCCACCGGCATCCGATCCACCGGCCTCCGGTCCACCCGCAAGGCTGGCCGCGCCCGGCGCGGACGAGGCCATCGACAGCGCCGTCGAGGCCATCGCACGCGGCTGGGAGCCGCTCATGGGACCGGTGATCGCCCCCGTCATCGAGGCCGCCGGACGGGCCACCTCCATGGACGGCCTGCGCGACATCCTCGACGATCCCGACCTGCCCGACGCCATGGACAACGGGGCGTTCGAGCGCCGCCTCGCCCGCGCCACGTTCTCGGCCCGCGTCTCCGCCGCCGGCGAACCCGAGGGGGAAGCCTGACGTGGCCGTCGAGATCCTCGACCTGCACGACGCCGAGGCCATCGAGCACTTCCGGCTCAAGGGCTACCGCATCGGCTTCGACTGGCGCGACACCGCCGCAGCGGAGCACGCCCGCGCCTTCACCGTGGCCAAGGCCATGGACCGCGACATCCTCAGGGACATCCGCTCCGCCTTCGACCGCGCCTACGCAAGGGGCGATACCGTCGAGAGCTTCATCGATGCCCTCGCCCCGGAACTGCAACGCAAGGGCTGGTGGGGCCGCAAGTTCATGGTCGATCCCCGCACCGGCGATATCCGCGCGTCCCAGCTCGGATCGGTCCACCGCCTGCGCCTCATCTTCGACGCCAACATGCGCTCGGCCACCGCGCGCGGCCACTGGGAGCGCATCGAGCGCCTCAAGGACCGCCTCCCGTTTTTGCGCTACGTCGCCGTGCTCGACGAACGCACCCGGCAAGAACATAGAAAATGGCACGGCACGATCCTGCCCGTCGATCACCCGTTCTGGACTACCCATTACCCGCCCAACGGCTGGCGCTGCCGCTGCATGGTCCAGCAACTGGCCGAGGAAGACCTCGAGCGCTTCGGCTACGACCCGGCCAACGCCGGCCCGCCCGACGGCGCCGATAAGACCCGCCCATGGACCAACAAGCGGACCGGCGAGACCGCTCAGGTCCCGCTCGGCATCGATCCCGGCTGGCAGCACAACGCGGGCCTCGTCGAGCCGCTGCGCAGCCCACCGTCCACGGACTTCGCCGCCGCGCTCGCAAGGGGCGATCCCATGCCCTTCGTCGTCGTCGGGCGCGACACCCGCCGCCGCCTGCTGCGCGCCGCGGGGTTCGATCCCGCCGACCCGGGGTTCGACCCCACGCACCCCGGCCTTGCCGCCGCGCTCCTGACCACCCTGCGCAGGGAACTCGCCGACCGGGGCATCGTCACCGGCAACGTCGCCCCGACGGTCGTCGCCAGGTCCAAAAGCAAGGCCGACATGAACGCCCGCATCGCCGTCGACGACGCCGCACGCGCCCTGCCCGATACATGGATCGCCGTCGGCAACGGGGCGGACGACGTCATCGTCAAGGCCAAGTCGAAACGCGAAACCGCCCTGGGGCAATATCGTCCCACGATCAAGGGAGAACCGCCCGTGATCACCACCGACGCCACCCCCGGCAACGCGCTGCACGAGTACGTCCACCACTTGCAGGCGACCATGCCGGGGCTCGACAGACTGTTCCAGAACCTCCACAAGACACGCAACCGGGGCCGCGCCCCCGCACCTCTGGACGATTACAGGGGGTTCGGGCGCACGGACGAATACATCGACGCCTACTTCGGCGCCGAGTACAGGACCGACATGCTCAGGGACCTGGGCTACGATCCGGCCAGCCCCGCCCTCGAGGTCATCACCCGCGCCTTCCAGATCACCTTCCACGAGGTAGTCAGGCCGCGGCGCGACGGCACCAGGGAGGTGCTCGACATCGCCTCTCTCGCGCGCGACGATCCCGAGATGCTCGACCTTGTACTGGGCGTGCTCTTTCACCACATACCCTGACATGGCCACGCACACCATCATGCTGCCCGACCGGCGCTACGGACGCGCCAGGCGCACCATCCTCTGGGACGACCAGGCCGGGACGTTCTCCGGCGATCACGGCGATGTGCCCTGGCTCAACGAGCAGGTCGCCGGGCGCGAGCCCGAATGGCTCGTCAAGGAGGGCCTTCGCGTCTGGCTCGAGGACCCGGCCCACAGGCCGGGCGACCTCATCTGGCTGCTGGGCTACATCTGGGCCGGCGTCCACAGGCCGGGAAAGCCCTACCAGGGCATTACCGTCACCCTGCCGCCGGTCTTCGACGGCGGCCGGACGGAGCCCGAGAGCACGTGGCCCATGGTCACCTTCCCCGACGGCGACAAGGCGCCATGCCCCGCATACCTGATCGACGAGGACGGTGAGATGATCGGTTTCCCGCCTCCCAACGCGGAATACACCGTCACCGACGAGCCCGCCCCGGCGGGCGCCAGGCGCACCACCGACGGCCAGATCATCGCGTTCTACCTGGCCTGACGTCCCGGCCCGGCCGCGCCGTTCCGCACCTCCGAACGTCTCCCGATTTAGCGCCGTTTCACACGCCGTGAACGGGTCTTTCCGGGGCCGTTCCGCACCCCTGAAACGGGTCTTGATTTCCCGCCGTTTTGTATCCCTGAAACGGGCCGGATTTTCCCGCCGTTTTGCACCCCCGAAACGCCCGGAAATCGCCCCCGGAAACACCCGTTCACGGCGGATTCTTAAAAACTTTCCACTCCCTCAGGAAACGCCACCAAGCCCTTGATATCCCGCCTCTTCCGCCTTCTTCCCACCTTCTTCCCGATTCACAAAGACTTTCCGTCCCCCACACAGGAAGCCTTTTCATCTCCTCGGTATGAAGCTCCAATGCCGCCACGGCCATGCGTATGGCTTACTCCAACGTGGCGCCTGCGGTAACACAGCCGGGAAAATCGGGGAATTCGACACCGAAGTCCGGGTTGCCTCTTTTCTCAGAAACGCAATGTATTCGGCATTGTTCTGCAATTTCCTCACCCTCCTTGGTATTCCCGCAAACGCACATTACGCCAGCATTCCTACGGTCACAGTGGCCAATCCCATCCGGCGATTCTGAAAATTGAACGTAACGTTCCGGTCGGCAAATCCTTCTTGGGATGGGACGCCGTGATCAGCCCTGCCCCATTGGGATGGTTCAGCGTCACATGGCTTCCCTTCTGACGGGCGCGTACCCATCCTTCCTTCTCCAGACGGCGGATGAACGACTTACTGTTCACGGGAGCCGCCTATGTCCGATGATCATCTTATGATCATAAGCCAAGAGCATTACCCGCCGATATGCGCCAGCCATTCGGCTTCGGTCATAACGGCCAGGCCCTGTTCCTCAGCCTTTTTCAGCTTGGAGCCCGCACCGGGACCCGCGATCACGATGTCGGTCTTCGACGAGACGGAGCCCACGACCTTCGCACCCAGGGACTCGGCGCGCGCCTTGGCTTCCTGGCGGGTCATCTCCTCCAGCGTTCCGGTGAAAACCACGGTCTTGCCGGAGACCGGCGAGGTCGCGTCGGCCTGTTCGAGCGGTTCGATGGTGAGTCGCTCGGCCAGCCCGGCGACAATTTCCTGGTTGTGGGGCTCATCGAAGAAATCGCCGATCGCCTCAGCCACCGTGGTTCCGATACCGTCGATGTTGACCAAGCTCTCCCAGTCCTCACCCTCGCCGACCTTGGCGGCGGTCATGGCGTCGCGGAAGGTTTCGAAATCGCCGTAGCCGCGCGCCAGCAGACGCGCCGTGGTTTCGCCGACATGACGGATTCCCAGCGCGTTGATGAAGCGGTCGAGGCCGATGGTGCGCCGCGCGTCGATGGCGTCATAGAGGTTGCACACCGAGGTTTCGCCCCAACCCTCGAACTCCGCGATGCTGTCACCCGCGTTCTTCTCAAGATCGAAGATGTTGACCGGATTGCGGATCAGTTCCTTTTCCCAGAAGAACGTCACCTGCTTGTCGCCCAGCCCCTCGATGTCGAAGGCCAGGCGGCTAACGAAATGGCGCAGCCGCTCGACCGCCTGGGCGGGACAGATCAGGCCGCCGGTACAGCGCCGCGCCGCATCGGGCTTGCTCGTCTTGGGGTTAATCTCACGCACCGCATGGCTGCCGCAGACCGGGCAGGTCTCGGGAAATTCATACGGCACGGCATTCTTGGGCCGCATTTCCAGGATCGGTTTGACGATCTGGGGGATGACGTCGCCCGCGCGCTGGACCACGACGGTATCGCCGATGCGCACGTCCTTGCGCGCGATTTCCTCCTCGTTGTGAAGCGTGGCGTTCTGCACGACCACGCCGCCCACCGTGACCGGCTGCAGCATGGCGACAGGTGTCAGGCTGCCCGTGCGCCCGACCTGGATGCGGATTTCGTTCAGAACGGTCTGGGCCTGTTCGGCGGGGAATTTGTGGGCAATCGCCCAGCGCGGCGCGCGGCTCACGAACCCCAGCCTGCCCTGCCAATCCAGCCGGTCGATCTTGTAGACCACGCCGTCGATGTCATAGGGCAGCGTCGCGCGTTGCTCGCCGATGGCGTGGTAGCGTGCGAGAAGTTCGTCGGCGCCGACGCACAACGCGATCTCGGGGTTGACCGACAGGCCCCAGCGCTCGAAGGCCTCCAGCATGCCGTGGTGGGTGTCGGCGGGCAAGGCGCTTGCCTCGCCCCAGGCGTAGACGAAAAGCTTGAGCGGGCGGGTGCGCGTGACCTCGACATCGAGCTGCCGCAGCGAACCCGCAGCGGCGTTGCGGGGATTGGCAAAACGTGCCTCACCGGCCGCCTCGCGCGTTTCGTTGAGTGTGAAGAAGTCGTCGCGCCGCAGATAGATCTCGCCGCGCACCTCGATCACGTCGGGCACGTCCTTGCCTTTGAGGGTGTCGGGCACCTCGTCCATGGTGGCGACATTGGCGGTGATGTCCTCACCGGCCTGTCCGTCGCCGCGCGTCGCCGCGCGTACATACCTGCCATTCTCATAACGGATCGAGACCGCCAGGCCGTCGATCTTTGGTTCGGCGACGATGTTCACCGCATCGCCCTCGGCAAGCCCCAGGAAGCGGCGCACGCGCACCAGAAAGTCGGTCACGTCCTCATCGGCAAAGGCGTTGCACAGGGAGAGCATCGGCACGGAGTGACGCACCGTCTTGAAGCCCGAAGCAGGGCGCACGCCGACCTTCCTGGCCGGGCTGTCGTCGCGGACCAGATCGGGGAACTGCGCTTCTATGTCCTCGTTGCGCTGGCGCAGGGCATCGTAGTCGCCGTCGCTGATCTCGGGTGCGGCGTCGCCGTGATAGAGCTTGTCGTGATGGGCGATTTCAGCCGCCAGAGCTTCGAGTTCCGCCGCGGCCTCCTCGACCGTCAGGTACTCGACCGCGCGCTGCCGCAACGATGCATCCATCATGATGTCCCCGTCTTCAGAAGGCTCTCAGCGGCCCCGCGTGCCGCATCGGTGATTTCCGCACCGGCCAGCATGCGTGCGAGTTCCTCGCGCCGTTCATTCCTATCGAGTTCGGCTGCGCTCGTCGCCACGGATCTCTCATTGCCCGTCTTCACCAGCCGGATATGGCGATTTGCACGAGCCGCCACCTGGGGTGCATGGGTGACGACCAGCACTTGGGCGTCCCTGCCCAGACCCTGCAGGCGTTCGCCCACCGCATCGGCGACCGCACCGCCGATCCCGGCATCGATCTCATCAAAGACCAGCGTGCGCACCGCACCGTCCTTCTGCGCAGCGACCTTCAGGGCCAGCATGAAGCGGGAAAGCTCGCCGCCCGAGGCGATCTTGTTGAGCGGACCGGGCGGCGAACCGAGATTGGTCACCACCTCGAACTGCACCCGTTCGGCGCCTTCCGCGCTCCAGTCCTCCGCATTGAGCGGTTTCAGGGTCGTCGAAAAGACCGCCTTGCCCATGCGCAGCGGCCCCAGTTCCGCCGCCACGGCCTTGTCGAGCGCGGCAGCGGCCTTCTTGCGGGCTTTCGAGAGTGCCTGGCAAGCCTTGTCGAAAGCCGACTCCGCATCGGTCACGGCCTGCTGTAGCCGTGCCGTGGAGCCCTCATGATCGGAGAGACCGGCCAGTTGTTGCGCCAGTGCCTCATGGACGCGCGGCAGGTTGTCCACCGTCGTCTTGTGGCGTCTGGCTGTCGCCCGCAGGGCGAACAACCGCTCCTCGACCTCGTCAAGGCGGCCCGCGTCGGCATTGAGATTGCGTCCGGTCCGTTCGATGCCCTTCTGCACCTCGGCAATCTCAACCAGCGCGCGGTCGAGCGCGGCGACAGTTTCGTCCAGCGATCCGGCCGCCACCTCGCAGATGCGCGCGAGCTCGGAGGCTGCGCGGCGCAGGCGGGCATCGATGCCGTCGTCGTCCTCCATCGCGTTGTTCGCTGCGGTCAGGGCCTCGACGATTTTCTGTGCATTCGCCAGACGGGAGCGCAGCGCCACCAGTTCCTCGTCCTCTCCCGCCTTGGGCTCCAGGGCATCAAGTTCCTCGACATCGCGGGTGAGTGCCTCCTGGCGTTCCTTCAGGCGCGCCGCATCGGCCGTCATCGCTTCGAGTGCCTCACGCGTATGACGCAGTTCCGCGAAGGTCTGGGCCGTCGCCTTGCACTCGGTACCATGTCCACCGAAAGCATCAAGAAGCTGGCGGTGCGTTTCCGGGCGAATCAGACCGCGCTGGCCGTGCACTTCGACCAGATGTTCGCCCAGAGCTGCCAGCAGCGTGACGCCGACCGGTTCGTCGTTGACGAAGGCGCGGCTACGCCCGTCGACCTGCACCTGGCGGCGCACGACCAGTTCCTCGCCCGATTCCAGACCATGTTCTTCCAGGATCGCGGCAACAGCCTTGTCGGACGCGGTCGAAAACACTGCCGAGACGCTGACGCGTTCCGCACCCAGGCGAACCAAGCCGGACTCGGCGCGCTTGCCGGTCGCCAGGCCCAGGGCGTCAAGAAGGATGGACTTGCCCGCACCGGTCTCCCCGGTCAGAACCGTCAGCCCCGCACCGAAATCCAGATCGACCTGTTCGATCACCGCCAGATCGCGAATGCCCAAGGACATCAGCATATCCGTGCCGCACTAGCCCTAACGCGGACGCGCCGTCTGGCGTCCGCTCCGGTTCGGTCCAGGTTCTGCCCAATCAGGCTGTGCATGCCGCGTTCTCAAAATTCCTCGACATCGTCGAAGTAAACGAAGTCGTCGTCCTCTTCGAATTCCAGATCTTCGGCCCGCTCGAATGCATCGAACTCCTCGAATGCTTCGAGCCCGTCAAAACCGTCCGCGCCATCGACTTCCTCAATGACTTCGAGCTCTTCGACTTCCACTACCTCTTCGACCAGTAACTCGTTGCTGCTGGCAAGCTGGGAAATCAGGTTGTGCTCCGCGAGCAGGTTGTAGGAATCCTCGTACCATTTGCTACCCGGGAAGTTGTAGCCCAGCACGGCGGCGGCATTCTGCGCTTCCCCAACGACGCCCAGCGAAAGGTAGGATTCCACCAGCCTGTGTAGTGCCTCGGGCACATGGCTGGTCGTCTGGTAACCGATAATGACATTGCGGAACCGGTTGATCGCGCCGACGTATTCCTCGCGCTGCTGGTACCAGCGACCAATGTCCATTTCCTTACCGGCAAGGTGGTCCTCGGTCAGTTCCAGCTTCAGCTTGGCGTCGCGGCCATACTCGGAATCGGGAAACAGCCGCAGGACCTCGCGGAAGGCGTCCTGGGCAAGCTGGCTCATGCGCTGGTCCCGCTTCACGTCGGAAATGCGCTCGTAATAGGACTGGCCGATCAGGTAGTAGGCGTAGGAGACATCCTTGTGGCCGGGATGGAGCTGGATGAACCGGTCGGCGGCGAAGATCGCCTCGTCGTAGTCGGTGTTCTCGTAATAGGCGAAGGCGGCCATCACCTGGGCGCGGGTCGCCCATTGCGAATAGGGATGCTGGCGCTCGACCTCGTCGAACTCGCGTGCCGCCGCGCCGTAATTCCCCACCAGAAGCAGGTCGACGGCATCATTGTAGATGCCCTCGACCGGGCGCTCGACATAGGGCTCCGGCTCCGAGGAACAAGCGACCAGCAACAGGGTCACGGCAGCCAGAAATGCCCAACGCACACGCTTCATGCAATCCTCTAGGTCCGGTTCAACGCCACGATTCGGCGCAAAGATAACACCGCCGTCAGTCAAGTACATCGATCAGGGCGGGCAGGTCGAGCATCCTGATAAAAATCTGCTCCGCACCGGCCTGTTTCAGCCGTTCGCCATGGCCCGGCGGACAGCACGAGGCGCCGTGGAAGCCCAGAACGGTCATACCCGCTGCGCGCGCGGCCGTCACGCCGGCAAGGCTGTCCTTAATCACGACGCATTCGCGCGGATCCGCTCCCATGCTGGACGCGGCATGCAAAAAGAGAGCGGGCGCGGGTTTGGACCGGCGAACATGGTCGGCGCTGAAGATGTGGGGGTGCGAAACACTCGCGCAGACCGACCGGACCCAGCGCATGGTTGAGCCGCTCCACATCGCTGCTGGATGCCCGCAAAACGGCGTTTTGATTACGTCGAGAACCTCTTCAACGCCTTCGACCGCAACCAGTTCCCTTTCGAACCGTTCGCAAGCGCCTGAGGTGGTCGGCAAAGCCTTCGGGCAGCGGCTTTCCGTGATCGGCCTCGACCGTGGTCAGCATCGAAAGCAGGGAGGTACCCAGGAACTGTTCGGCGACCTGCTCGGCGGTGTAGGGGAAGCCAGCTTGCGTGAATTCCTCGGCATCCGTGCTGCAGGAAATGATCTCGCTTTTCAGCAAGACATCATCGCAGTCAAAAACGACGAACTGGACCAACGATCAAAGGGGAAAGGGAAGAAAGGCGATCAGGCCGTGGCGGCCATGCGTGCGCCATCGTCCCGGCCGGTTTCCCAACACCAGGCTTCTTCGTCGGCGAAGAGCGCGGCCAGAAGCTTGTTGTTCAGTGCATGGCCGGAACAATAGCCGTCGAACGAGCCCAGGATCGGCGCGCCAGCAAGGGCGAGATCGCCAACCGCATCAAGTACCTTGTGGCGCGCAAATTCGTTGTCGTAGCGCAGACCGCCCTCGTTCAGCACCCTATTACCGCTCACCACGACCGCGTTGTCGAGCGATCCGCCCAGGGCAAGACCATTCTCACGCAGGCTGTCGACCTCTTCCATCAGGCCGAAGGTGCGGGCGCGGGCGACTTCGGCCTTGAAATCGTCGTCGTCGAGATCGAATGCGGCTTCCTGGCGCGCGATGCGCTCGTTCTGATAGACGATCTCGCACCGGAAGCGACGCGAGGCCGAAGGGGTCAGGCGCGCATGTTTGTTGCCATCCTCGACCACGACTTCCTGGAGAACGCGGACATACCCCCGCGGCGCGTCCAGTACGGTAGTGCCGGCGCAATCGATCAGGGAGACAAAGGCTTCGGAACTTCCGTCCATGATGGGAAGTTCGGGGCCGCTGACCTCGATCAGCGCATTCTCAATGCTACAACCGGCCAGGGCCGCCATGACGTGCTCAACCGTCGAAAGCGTCGCGCCCGAGGTGTTGCGCAGGGTCGTGCACAGAAAGGTATCGGACACCAGATCGAAATGGGCGGGAAAATGCCGCGCACCGTTGACCAGATCCGTGCGCTTGAACACGATCCCGGTGCTGGCTTCGGCGGGCTTCATGGTCATAACGGCCTTTTCGCCCGAATGCAGTCCGATGCCGGCGCAGGAAATCGGTGATTTAAGAGTGTTCTGATACACGACGTTACACTTGCCCCATTTTGTTGTTCGGGCTGTTGTTTGCGCTTTGGCTGCTGGTCACCGGCCGTTGCTGATCTACACGTGAAGCGTCAGAAAACCCGCTATGGGCGAACGCCTCTGGAGTATGTCTAACAACCACTCCAGAAGCACTCAAGTCACTCTTTGTTACAGGATATTTCAGGAAATTTTCCTGTTAATTCAGCTTCTTAGCAGGAGCCGGGAAAATTGTGAAACACGCCCGTTCCACCGTCCGGTTTCCACCAGGCTGCAATGCTTTTCCAAAGCGACGGTCATGACGGACGCCCCCTTGAGGCGATGCCCGTCATGACCGTGATCCACTCTAGTTCTTGTGACGGCGAAGGAAGGCGGGAATGTCGAGCACATCGTCCTCGACAGGCGCGTTGTCCATCGGCACACTGAATTGCTGTGCGGGGGCCGTCGTCTGGGTTGCTTGGACCGCTTCAGCCGCTTCGGCCTTGGACGCCGTGGAAACCGCAGGAGCCTGCTCGGGCTGCACGGCAGCCCCAACAGGTGCGGCCTGCGGCTCGGGCTGCGATGGTGCCACCTCTGCCTTGGGCTCTGCGGGAGCAGGCGCGGGTGCAGGTTCGGCCTTGCGGATCGCCGGCTCGTGACGCTCGGCTTCCTTGTGGGCGCGGCCGGTGCCGGTCATGCGTTCGAAAAGCGAAGGCTTGCGCACTTCCTTGGCCCCATTGTTGGCAAGCACCGCCGAACCGAAAACGCCGGACTGGCCGGCCGAATCGGCCAGACGCCTGGGCGCCTCAACCGGAGGCGGAGCGATGAAGGCATCGCTGCGCGAGGGTTCCGGTTTGGCCGGTACGGACTCGGCCGCGGGCTTGGCTTCGGTGCGTCCCAAGAACGAGAACGAGCGCGCCAGACCCTGATCGGCGGTCGGAGCAGACTGCTGCAGGGCGACCGGTTCGGGAGCGAGATCCTCGGCGACCTCAAGTGCGCCTTCCAGTTCAGCTTGGGGCTGGGCGGAAGTATCGAGGGCCAGGGCATGCTGCCCCGCGCGCGCCATGATCGGCGTGCCCATGGGCTGCTGGTTCCTGGCGGACTGGCCACCCTCGATCGCGGTCAACGCAGGACGGTGCGGAGTTCCCGTCATCATGCCTTCGGCTTCGATGCCGGTGGCGACCAGCGACACGCGCATGCTGCCTTCCATGGCCTCGTCAAAGGCCGCACCGAAGATGATGTTGGCGTCGGAATCGACCTCGTCGCGGATGCGGTTGGCCGCTTCGTCGACCTCGAACAGGGTCATGTCGCTGCCGCCCGTGACGTTGATGAGCACGCCGCGCGCACCCTTCATCGAGACCTCGTCGAGCAGCGGGTTGGCGATTGCGGCTTCTGCCGCATCCATGGCGCGGCGCTCGCCGCCAGCCTCGCCGGTACCCATCATGGCCTTGCCCATCTCGCTCATCACCGTGCGCACGTCGGCAAAGTCGAGGTTGATCAGGCCCGGCTGGACCATCAGGTCCGTCACCCCGCGCACACCGGCGTGGAGCACGTCATCAGCCATCTTGAAGGCATCCGCAAAGGTAGTCTTCTCGTTGGCGACACGGAACAGGTTCTGGTTGGGGATAATGATCAGCGTATCGACATACTGCTGGAGTTCCTGCATGCCTTCCTCGGCCAAACGCATGCGCTGCTGGCCTTCGAAATGAAACGGCTTGGTCACGACGCCGACCGTCAGCATGCCCTGCTCGCGCGCGGCGCGCGCGACAACGGGCGTGGCACCGGTGCCGGTACCGCCACCCATGCCTGCGGTGATGAAGACCATGTGCGAGCCGATCAGTTGCTCCATGATCTCTTCCATCGCTTCTTCAGCCGCGGCCTTGCCGATATCCGGTCGCGAACCGGCACCCAGACCCTGGGTGATCGACGTGCCGAGTTGAATCTGGCGTTCGGCCTCGGACTGGTTGAGAGCCTGGGCATCGGTGTTGGCGACGACAAAGTCGACGCCTGCCAGCCCGGACTGGATCATGTTGTTGACCGCGTTGCCACCGGCGCCACCGACGCCGATCACCGTGATACGCGGCTTTAGACACTGAGTTTCGGGCAACCCGAGATTGATCGTCATTTCTATACCTCCTGCACGAGAGTGACGCCCACATTCCGACGGCCCGCCTGCCTGCGCGAAGCCGTTTCTCTCCCGCAAGAGAAAACAGCTTCGGCGAAGGCGGGCCCGTCGGCACCTTGAGCCACCCGCTGGGCGCAGCGGGGGTTCATCACAAATTCTCCCTGAACCACTGACCCAGACGTTCGAACCGGCTCATGAAGCCGCCGGTGCCGTGCCAGTCGTTGAAATCCATCTTGATCGTGTCGCGGTCCTTCGCACCATGACGCAGCAGGCCAGCGCAGGTCGTGAACGCCGGTCCCGACGTCGCCTGGGCCAGACCCTTCAGCCAGATCGGGTGGCCTGTTCGAACCTGCTTGCTCAGCATGTGGCCCGCCAGATCGCCAACGCCGTGAAGCTGGGACGCACCGCCGTTCAGCACCAGCCTGCGCCCGCCCACGTTTTCGAGCCCGGCCTTGGCAAGTTGGTTCTTGACCAGTTCCAAGGTTTCCTCAATTCGCGGACGGATGATGCTGGTCAGCATTGATCGTGGCACCTGGTTGGTGCTGTGCTCGGCTTCGCCGATGATCGGCACATCCATCATGTCGCGGTCGTCGTCGAAACAGCCCATGGCACTGCCGTAAAGCGTCTTCAGGCGTTCGGCCTTCTCGGCGGGTGTGGAAAGCACCCGCGCGATGTCGTTCGTGACGTGCTGGCCGCCGACGGGCACGGCATCGACGTGGACGCAGTCGCCGTCGAAGAACACCGCAACGCTGGTCGTGCCGCCGCCCATGTCGATCACGGTCACACCCAGATCCATCTCGTCCTTGACGAGAGCGGCCATGGCTGAGGCATAGGGCGTGGAGGCACGGCCGGCGATATCGAGATGACAGCGCGAGACGCAGGTTTCCAGATTGGCAAGCGGGCCGTCGGCAACCGTCACCAAATGCACGTTCACGCCGAGCTTTTCGCCGATCATGCCGCGCGGGTCGCGGATGCCCCGGTTGCCGTCGATACTGTAGCCCACGGGCATGGCGTGCAGCACGGCCCGTTCGGTCGTGTCGATGGCGTTGCGGCTCTGCAGCATGACACGGTGCAGATCGGCGGTGCCCATCTCGTGCCCGGCGATCGTGACATCGACCGCCACGGAAGTGGACTTGGGCCTGCCGCCCGAAACATTGATCCAGGCGTTGCGCAGGGTTGCGCCCGCCATTTCCTCGGCGGCATGAACGGCGGCGGAAATCGACTGTTCGGCTGCATCCATGTTGACGATAGCGCCGGCCTGGATGCCGCGCGATACCTGGCAGCCAATGCCCACGACGCGCAGGCCGCCGTTCTCGTCCGCGCGTGCGACGAAACACACCACCTTGGTGCTGCCGATATCGACGGCTGCTATCATACCGGAGCGGGGCACACTCATGTGTCCTCCCCTTCGATGGCTTCGAGTTCCATGCGGGCCCGCGCATCGGGGGTGAGGCGCAGGACCAGGCGGTCCGGGAAGCGCAGGTCCACAGCCTGCACATCGCGTGCCAGGAGCTGTTCGCTGCGGTCGAGATCGGCCAGCGCGACCCACGCACCGTGGAGATCCTGCTCTGGAAGCTGGATGTCGATACCGTCCTCCAGGCGCAGGTTCCAGCGTCGCTCGCCGATACGGATGGCCGCAGCGACCCGGCGTTGCAGATGGGGCGTGACCTCCATGACCGAAAGCAGTTCGGCGGCATGCCCCGGGGCGTCGGGACCCACCACCAGAAGCAGTTCGGCGAAGTCGCTGGGCTTTGCGCCGTCGATCACGTTGCCGTCGGCATCGACCACGCTCACGTTGCCGTCATTCTGCCAGAGCGTCAGGGGCCGGCGTTCGACCAGCGACACGACTAGGGTGTCGGGAAGACGCTTCTTGATCGTGACGCTGCGCACCCAGGCCAGTGCGTCGATGCGCGCCCGCAACGTTTCGATGTCGAGCGTCAGTATCGGTTCGCCCAGATCAATGTCCAAGGCATCCACCAGGGACTGGCGGTCGGTGCGGTTGCGTCCGGAAACCAGCACGCGCTCGACCGAAAGACCGGTCTCGGCGGAAAGTGCGGCCGCGTCGCCGCGCAGACTGTGCCAGTTGCGCTCGGCGGCTCCGCTCACGAACGCGAAGATCGCAAGCCCGGTTGCCAGAACGACGGGCAGGCCCAGCGGCAGGCAGCGCAGCAGCACGGCCTGCCAGACCGGCCTCACCTGGCGTTCACGCTTGGTCTTGGGGGTGGAGATCAGGCGTTGCATCGCGCCTCCTCCACCATCCAGGCAACCAGCTTGCCGAACGAGATGCCGACATGGGCGGCCTGCTCGGGCACCAGCGAAAGCGGTGTCATGCCGGGCTGGGTATTGAGTTCCAGCATGTAGAGCTCTCCGGGTTCGCCCTGCGTGTCGTCATAGCGGAAGTCGGCCCGGCTGACGCCGCGGCAGTCCAAGACCTCATGCGCGCGCAGCGCCATGTCCCGGGCCTCGGCATAGATGCCCTCGTCGATCGGCGCGGGAATGACGTGGTGCGATCCGCCTTCGGTATATTTGTTGCGGTAGTCGTAGAACCCCTCGCTGGTCTGGATTTCGGTCACGCCCAGCGGCTTGCCGCCCATGACCGCGACCGTCAACTCGCGCCCGGCAATGAAGGTTTCCACAAGCACATCGTCGCCATACTTGAAATCGTCCTCGATCAGGCGGTCGTCGTTATCGCCCATGGAGACGATGCGCACGCCCACGCTGGAGCCCTCGCTGTTGGGCTTCACCACGAACGGCCGTTCCACGGGCGAGGGCTTGCCGATCCTGTCGCGGTGGGCCACCTCGCCCCTCGGGCAACGGATGCCGACGCCGCAAAACACGTGTTTTGCGGCGTCCTTGTTCATGGCAAGTGCCGAGGCCATGGGTCCGGAATGGGTATAGGGCAGACCCATGATTTCGAGCAGGCCCTGGATGCAGCCATCCTCGCCATAGCGGCCGTGCAGCGCGTTGAACACCACATCGGGACGTTCGGGCATATCTTGCAGGACCCGGGCGATATCGCGTCCGGCATCGATGCGAGTCACGCGATAGCCCTCGCCTTCGAGCGCATTGGCGCAATCGCGTCCGCTCACCAGCGAAACCTCGCGTTCGGAGTTCCAGCCTCCCATCAAGACAGCAACGTGTTTGGCCGTCATCATACCCTCACCCCGGCTGCGTGACGGCCGACCCGGCAGATTTCCCAATCCAGGCGCACACCCTGGCTCTCGAAGACGCGGAGGCGCACCTCCTCGCCCAATTCCTCCAGTTCCGTGGCGGTAGCCTTTCCGGTGTTGATCAGGAAGTTGCTGTGCCGCTCGGAGACCATGGCGTCGCCACGGCGCAAACCGCGGCATCCCGCCCGGTCGATCAGTTCCCAGGCCTTCCGGCCTGGCGGGTTGCGGAACGTGCTGCCGCCGGTACGCTCGCGCGTGGGCTGGCTTTCGGTGCGGCTATTCTGGATTTCCTCCATGCGCGCGGTGATCCCGGCCTTGTCGCCCGGCGCACCCCGCAGGGTGGCCCGGGTGAATATCCAACCCTCGGGGATACTCGAATGGCGATAGCTGTGGCCCAGATGCTCGGGCAGCAGTTCGTGCACGGCGCCGCGCGGATCGACCACACGCGCGGCGACGATGATGTCGACCGTCTCGCGGCCATAGGCGCCGGCGTTCATGCGTACAGCGCCGCCGATCGTGCCTGGCACCCCAACCAGAAACTCCAGACCCGTCAAACCGGCCTGCGCAGCGACCTTGGCAACCTGAAGATCCGGCGCGCCGGCGCCGGTACGAACGTCATCGTCCTCGACCTCTATGGTCGTGAACCCCCGGCCCAGGCGGATGGTGACACCGGGAATACCGCCGTCACGCACCAGAAGGTTCGAACCCACGCCGATCACGGTGACAGGCAGGTCGGCGGGACGTTGCATCATGAAAGCGGCCAGATCGTCCTCGTCTTCGGGGCGGAACAGAATCTCGGCACGTCCGCCCGCACGGAACCAGGTCGTTTTTGCAAGATTCGCATCGAAACGATAGGACCCGCGCACGCTTGGGAGGCCGGGCATGGGATCGTTCTCCAGTGCGGCCATCACGATGCCTCCGCCACGCCAGCATCGGCCTTGCGCTTGCGCAAACCTTCGGGAAGCGCGTTGGCCCAGTGGGTGATCGAACCCGCTCCCAAGCAGATTACGGCGTCGCCAGGCGCGGCCAACCGCGCGACCATGGCCGCAAGGTCCTCGGGGTCGTCTAGACTCTCGACGTGGCGGTGTCCGCCATTGCGCAGGCCCTGGACCAGACTATCACGGTCCGCACCCTCGATCGGCGTTTCGCCGGCGGGATAGACATCGGCGACGATCACGGTGTCGGCATCGTTGAAGCAGGTGCAGAACTCGTGGAACAGGCCCGCCAACCGCGTGTAGCGATGGGGCTGTACGACCGCGACGATGCGGCCCTGGAACGCCTCGCGCGACGCTTTGAGGACGGCCGTGATCTCGACGGGATGATGGCCGTAGTCGTCGATCACCGTGATGCCGCCGACCTCGCCCGTGCGCGTGAACCGCCGTTGGACCCCCTTAAAACTTCCCAGCGCGTCGGCCAGGGTTCCGTCGTCGATCTTGAGTTCCTGGGCCACGACGACACAGGAGAGCGCATTGGTGACGTTGTGCTGGCCCCACATGGGGAGATAGAGGTTACGGATTGTGCGCGACGAACGCGTCACGCGGTCCGTCAGAACGACATCGAACCGGTAGCCGCCGCTGCACACGCGCAGATTGACGCCGCGCACATCGGCCTGGGGACCCAGGCCATAGGTGATCACGCGCCGGTCCGTCACTCGGCTCACCAGCGCCTGCACCTCGGGATGATCCGTGCAGAGCGCGGCGAACCCATAAAAGGGAATGTTGCCTACAAATGCGTCATAGGCGTCGCGCACATCGTCGAACGAACCGTAGTTTTCCAGGTGTTCGGGATCCATGTTGGTCACGATCACCGCCGTCGCGGGCAGACGCACGAAGCTGCCGTCGGACTCGTCGGACTCGACGACCATCCAGTCGCCGTCGCCCAAGCGCGTATTGCTGCCATAGGTGTTGACGATGCCGCCGTTGATCACGGTTGGATCGAGGTCGGCGCGTTCCAGCAGCCAGCCGATCATCGACGTCGTGGTCGTCTTGCCGTGTGTCCCACCCACCGCGATGGCGTGCTTGAGGCGCATCAGTTCGCCCAGCATCTCGGCGCGGCGCACGATGGGGATCCAGCGGCTGCGCGCCTCGGTGACCTCCGGATTGTCGGCCTTCACTGCAGAAGAGGTGACCACCACCGCAGCCTCGCCGACGTTCCTGGCATCATGACCGATGACAATGGTAATGCCAAGTTCGCGCAGACGCTTGACGTTCGGGCTTTCGGCGAGATCGCTGCCCTGCACGCGGCAGCCCTGATTGGCCAGCACTTCGGCGATGCCGCTCATGCCGATGCCTCCGATGCCGACGAAATGGATGGGCCCGAGATGTGCCGGGGACTGCTTCATGCCGCCACCCTCCGCATCTCGCCGTCATGGTTGCCATTGCCGCCCAGGAACGATTCCACGGCCTCGGCAAGGCGGTGGGCCGCATCCCTTCGCGCGGAACGGCTCGCCGCCGCCGCCGCATCGACCAGCGCGGCGGGACAGGCGACGAACGCCTCCAGCCGCGCCGCCAGGGCTTCGGGGGTGAAGGCAGGCTCGTGCATCAGCCAACCCGCGCCGGCCTCCTCGACCGCTTGGGCGTTGGCCGTCTGATGATCATCGGTCGCGTGGGGATAGGGAACCAGGATCGAGGGGCGGCCCGCAACCGAAAGCTCGGCGACGCTGGACGCGCCCGCCCGGCAGATCACGAGTTGTGCTTCACCAAGACGCGCGGCCATGTCGTCGAAGAATGTCGAGACCTCGGCCGTCACGCCGAACTGGTCATAGGCCGCGCGGACGCGGTCCAGGTCCTCGGAGCGGCACTGCTGCGTCATGACAAGACGGCGCCTGGCGCCCACGGGAAGCTTGGCAAGTGCTGCGGGCAGAACGTCGCTCATCACCCGGGCGCCCTGGCTGCCGCCAAAAACCAGAACCCGCAAGCGGTCGTCGCCGTTGGGCGGGCGATAGGGCTGGTCGGCCAGCACGGCGATATCGGCCCGCACGGGATTGCCGCACAACAGCACCTTGCGGTCATCGACCTCCTGGGTACGCGCAAAGGACGTTGCGACAAGGTCCACCCTGTGGGCGAGCAGACGATTGGCGCGGCCTAGCACGGCATTCTGCTCGTGCAGGACTGTGGAAATTCCAAGCCGCTGCGCGGCCAGCATCGGCGGCACGGTGGGATAGCCGCCAAATCCCACGATCGCGCCAGGGGTCATGGGTTTCAGCAGTTTCCTGGCATCGCGCGTGCCCAGCAGTAGATCGACCGCGCCGGTAATCTTGTCTTTCAGGCTGCGACCCGTCATGGCGGATGCGCGCAGGCGATGCACCGGCACGCCTTCCAGGCTTTCGGCCAGTTCGCCGCCGCGCTGATCGGTAACCGCAGCAATGGCATGGCCACGGCGCGCCAACTCATGACCCAGCGCGATGGCCGGGAAGAGATGTCCGCCGGTGCCGCCAGCAGCAAGAACGATGGGACCGCTCATGGCAGCCGCCCCCGCTCGGGCCGGCGCCTAGTCAACGCCAGCAGCATGCCCATGCCGATCGCCATGCCCAGCAGCGACGAACCGCCATAGGAAACGAACGGTAGCGTCATGCCGGTCGCCGGCACAAGCTGCAACGAGACACCCATGTTCACGATGGCCTGCATGGTGAACTGGATGAGCAGGCCCACAACGGCCAGCATGATGAAAAGGTCGCGCTCCACCGAAAGGCGCGCGAAGCCCCGCAGGGCGATAAACGCAAAAAGGCCGAGCAACAGGAGACAAGCCAGCAGGCCGAACTCCTCTCCCGCCACGGCGAAAATGAAATCGGAATGGGCATCGGGCAGCACGTCCTTGACGACGCCCTCGCCGGGACCGCGCCCCAGCACGCCACCGGATTCAAACGCCCGCATCGCGGTGTCAACCTGGTAGCTGTCGCCCGATGCGGGATCCAGGAACCGGTCGATACGGTCCCGGACATGGGGTAGCAGGGTGTAACCCGCGGCGACGCCAGCAACGCCCAGGCCCACAAGGCCCATGACAAAAATAAGGGGCAGGCCGGCCAGAAAGAGCTGGCCACCCCATATGGCGACAACGGTCGCCGCCATCCCGAAATCGGGCTGCCAAACGAGCAGGGCGACGACAACGACGGCCAGAATGGCCGACACCCAGTAACCGGGAAATCCCGAACTGCGTTTTGCTTCAGCAATAAGCCAGGCGGCCACGACAGCCAGAGCCGGTTTCACGAATTCCGACACCTGCAGCGAAAAGGCGCCGAACGAGATCCAGCGGCGCGCGCCCTTGATCTCGGAATCGACCAGTGGCGTGACCACCAGCAACCCGATCGAAACGATCAGGATCAATACAGCAACACGGCGGACCCCTTGCAGGCCAAGCAGGGACATGGCGAGCATCACCACAACCGCAGGCACCAGAAAGACAAAATGCCTGCGGACGAAATGAAACGCGTCCGCGCCGATGCGGTCCGCGACCGATGGGCTGGCAGCCATGATCAACACCACGCCTGAGAGCAGTAGCGCGATCAAGGCCGCCAGAGTCCACCGGTCGATGGTCCACCACCACCGCCCCAGAACACTGCGGTCCGTTCGGGCAAAGGTCGTCATGTGTTACCGCGGCCCCCGCCCTACTTGCTTTTCTTGGCGGCAGCCTTCTTGGGCGCAGCTTTCTTCCTGGCCGGGGCCTTCTTGGCGGCAGCCTCCTTCGGCGCAGCTTTCTTCCTGGCCAGGGCCTTCTTGGCGGCAGCCTTCTTGGGCGCAGCTTTCTTCCTGGCCAGGGCCTTCTTGGCGGCAGCCTCCTTCGGCGCAGCTTTCTTCCTGGCCAGGGCCTTCTTGGCGGCAGCCTTCTTCGGCGCAGCTTTCTTCCTGGCCAGGGCCTTCTTGGCGGCAACCTTCTTCGGCGCAGCTTTCTTCCTGGCCAGGGCCTTCTTGGCGGCAGCCTCCTTCGGCGCAGCTTTCTTCCTGGCCAGGGCCTTCTTGGCGGCAGCCTTCTTCGGCGCAGCTTTCTTCCTGGCCAGGGCCTTCTTGGCGGCAGCCTTCTTCGGCGCAGCTTTCTTCCTGGCCAGGGCCTTCTTGGCGGCAGCCTTCTTCGGCGCAGCTTTCTTCCTGGCCAGGGCCTTCTTGGCGGCAGCCTTCTTCGGCGCAGCTTTCTTCCTGGCCAGGGCCTTCTTGGCGGCAGCCTTCTTCGGCGCAGCTTTCTTCCTGGCCAGGGCCTTCTTGGCGGCAGGTTTCTTCATATCAATTCCCCTCTTACCTTTCGCGGGTTGATCTTCGGTGTTTTCCGCGTCCCATTGCTTCTTTTCGGCAAGGACGAGGTCCCGAAACCGGTTTCCCCGGTCTTCGAAATCGTCGAATTGGTCAAACGAGGCACAGGCAGGCGACAGCAGGACAATCGGATTCGCCCGCCGCTCCATGAGTGCGGTTTCCCGGGCGGCCTTGACCGCCGTCTCCATGTCTCCGCACACCGTATAGGGCACGCGCCCTTCCAGGGTCTGGGCAAAGGCGCCCGCGGATTCTCCGATCAGGAAGACGTGGGCCATCTTCGGGAAACACGGTGACAGCGTAGCAATACCGCCTTCCTTTGCCCGGCCACCGGCGATCCAGTATATGTTGTCATAGCAGACAAGACCGCGCGCCGCGGCCGCAGCGTTGGTCGCCTTGCTGTCGTTGACGAAAGTCGCCTTGCCGATCTTGGCGACGACTTCCTGGCGATGGGCAAGGCCCGGAAACGTCTTGAACGCCTTGGCGACGTCCAGGCCGGGAAGGCCCAGGGCATGCACGGCAGCATAGGCCGCGGTCGCATTCTGCCAATTGTGACGGCCCAGCAGCGAGTGAATCTTGGTGAGATCGGCGACCTCGACCGGTTTCTTGCCGGTCTCGTCGATCAGGATGCCGTCGCGCACATAGATGCCGCCGGCGATGCGCCGCAGGATCGAAACCGGAATGATCGAACGGCCGCGCCGTCCGGCCAACTCCTTGTGAATCTGACGGCAGACATCGTCGTCGGTGCCGATCACCGACGTCTGGCTCGAGGCGCGGCGTGAGAAGATGCGCGTCTTCGACGAGATGTAGTTGGAAAAATCGCCGTGGCGCTCGATGTGATCGGGCGAGACGTTGAGCAGTACCGCGACGTCGCTGACCAGCGTGCGAATGAGATCGAGCTGGAACGAGGAAAGCTCCAGCACATAGATGCCGTCGTCCTCCAGCGGCTCGAGATCGAGCACGGGCGTGCCGATGTTGCCGCCAAGCTGGACGTTGAGACCCATGGACTTCAGAAGATGCGCGGTCAGCGCGGAGGTCGTGGATTTACCGTTCGTGCCCGTCACGCCGACGGTCCGCCCGGGCGGACGCGAACGCGCGAAGAGCTCCATGTCGCCCAGAACCTCAATCTTGGCGGTCAGCGCGCGCGCGACCAGCGGATGGGGCGCAGGATGGGTCAGCGGCACGCCGGGGCTGAGCACAAGGCCCCGGATGCCTTCCCATTCGATGCGGTAAAGGTCGTTCAGGGTTACGCCGAGTTCAGCCGCATAACGCCGGCGCGCGGGGTCGTCGTCCCATGCGCTGACCTCTGCACCACCGGCAGCCAGCGCCAGCGAAGTGGATATGCCGGACTTCCCCAACCCAAATACGGCCATGGAGCTTCCGGCGTGACGCGAGAGATCGATCATCCGTCTACCTCAGCTTCAGTGTGGCGAGACCGAAAAGTGCGAGCATGATCGCGATGATCCAGAATCGGATCACGACCGTTGGCTCGGCCCAGCCCTTCTTTTCGAAGTGGTGATGAATGGGCGCCATACGGAACACACGGTGTCCGGTAAGCTTGAACGACACGACCTGAACGATGACCGAAACGGTCTCCAGCACGAACAGGCCCCCGACAATTGCCAGCACCAACTCATGTTTGGTCACCACGCTGGTCGCACCCAGTGCGGCACCCGCGGCAAGGCTGCCCGTATCGCCCATGAAAACCATGGCCGGCGGCGCGTTGAACCACAGAAAACCTAGACCGGCGCCGACCAGGGCACCGCAGAACACGGCCAGTTCGCCCGCACCCGCAACGGCGGGAAGCTGCAGATAGACCGAATAGACGGCGTTGCCCGTCAGATAAGCGACAATGCCGAAGGTCATCGCGCAGATGATGATGGGGCCGACCGCCAGGCCGTCCAGTCCGTCGGTCAGGTTGACCGCGTTGGACGCACCGACCATAACGAAGGCCGAGAAGCCTAGGAAGAACCAGCCCAGATCCGGCAGGACCTCCTTGAAGAACGGAACGGCAAGGCTGGTGCCCAATTCCGGGCCCGAAAGCGAGGCGATCGCGAAAGCAGCAGCCAGTGCGAGAACGACTTCCACCAGGATGCGCACACGGCTCGGAAGACCGTTGCTGCTGCGTCTGAAGACCTTGATGTAGTCGTCGACGAATCCCAGGGCGCCGAAGCTTAGAGTGACCAGCAGCACGATCCACACGAATCCGTTACCCAGATCGGACCACAGCAGCGTGGAGGCAGTCACCGAGACCAGGATCAGCACGCCGCCCATGGTCGGCGTTCCGGCCTTGGTGATGATGTGGGTTTCGGGACCGTCCTCGCGGATCGGCTGGCCCTCACCCTGGAGCGAACGCAACCATGCGATGGTCCGTCCGCCGAACAGCAGACAGATCAGCAGTGCCGTAATGATTGCCCCGCCCGTGCGGAACGTGATGAACGTGAAAAGACGTAGGGCGCCGAATTCGTCGGCCAGCGCGGGGAGAAGATGATACAGCACCGCGCCTACCCTCCCCTTGCCGCGTTGCCAGCCGGCGTGCCCGTCACCAGGGCCTCAACCACCATTTCCAGACCGATACGCCGCGAACCCTTGATCAGCAACACGTCGCCGGGACGCAGCACGTTCCCCAGCAGCCCCGCCATGACCCGTGCATCGCCAGCCGCGCCGCCGCGCCGTGCCGGCGGCAGTTCCCCGTAAAGCCGGTTCATCATCGGACCCACCGCGAACAGCAGGTCGACCTTGTACTGAATCAGATTGCCGACCAGATCGGTATGCATGGCCGCCGCGTCGCGGCCCAGTTCCAGCATGTCGCCCAGCACCGCGATACGTCGTCCGCCCGGACCGATTTCCGCGCGCGCCAGAACCGCAAGTGCTGCACGCAGCGCCACCGGGCTGGCGTTGTAGCTTTCGTCGAGAACCGTCGCGGTGCCGCCGTTCACCTGCACCGTGCAGCGCGCGCCGCGGCCCGGCAGGGATGCCATGTCGCCCAGATCGGCGGCGGCCCTGGCGGTATCGCCGCCCAGATGGTGCACGGTCGCGAGCACGCCGACGCTGTTCAGCGCCAGATGCGCGCCGGCCATCGGCAGGCGGTAGCTCACGGTCTTGCCCGCGATCGAGGCGGAAATTTCGCTGCCCGTATCATCCTCGACAAGGTCCAGGAGCCTGTGCTCGCATGACTCCGACGAGCCGAAACGCACGATGGTGCCCGCGGGTGAGGCCGCGGCGCGTTCGGCGAGCGGATCGGCGTGCGCGTTGTCGCCGTTGATGATGGCGACGCCGCCCCTTTCCAGTCCGTTGAAAATACAGGCTTTCTCCCGGGCAATCTCGGTTTCGCTTTCGAAGTTACCAATGTGGACGGCCGCCACCGTGGTGATGAGCGCAACGTGGGGTGAAACCAGGTCCGCCAGCGGACCGATCTCGCCGGGCGCGCTGGTGCCCACCTCGAACACGCCGAAGGCCGCGCGCTGGGGCATGCGCGCCAGGCTGAGCGGCGTGCCTACATGATTGTTGAAGCTCTTTTCGCTGACATAGGTCAGACCCTGGCGCGCCAGGACATGGAGCAGCGCCTCCTTGGTTCCTGTCTTGCCCACGCTTCCGGTCACCGCGGCGATGCGCGCCTTGGTGCGTTCGCGCGCGGCGCGCGCCAAGTCGTTGAGCCCGTTGGTCGTGTCGACCACCAGCAGCAGAGGTTGTGCCGGCGCGACGTCCTCGGGCCGGTGATCGACCATCGCGGCCGAGGCGCCCTTGGCAAAGGCCTGGCTGACGAAGCGATGGCCGTCGGTCTCTTCGCCCTTCAGGGCGACAAAGAGATCGCGGTCGCTCACCTGCCGGCTGTCGAAAGCGACACCGTCGGCCTCGAAGTTTTCGGTCGCCTCGCCCTTTGTCGCGTCGGCCGCGGTCTTGTCGGTCCAGAGAGGTTCACGCGTCATGACGCGCCTCTCAAATCCGCAATGGCCTGCGCGGCCACCCGCGCATCGTCAAAGGGGTAGACCTTGTTGCCGACGGTCTGGCCGGTCTCATGGCCCTTGCCCGCGATGACCAGCACGTCGCCTGCTTTCAGGGCACGAACGGCCGTCACGATGGCTTCGCGGCGATCACCCATTTCAATCGCGCCGGGCGCGGCGGCCATGATCTCCACACGGATCGACGCGGGGTCTTCGCTGCGCGGATTGTCGTCGGTGACATAGGCCACATCCGCCAGACGGGCGGCAACCGCACCCATCAGCGGGCGCTTGGCCTTGTCGCGTTCGCCACCGGCGCCGAACACCACTACCAAGCGGCCTGCGACATCCTCGCGCAGCGCGCCCAGCACATTCTCCAGCGCATCGGGCGTGTGGGCATAGTCGACATAAACCCGCACGCCCTTGGAGTGGCCGGCGACGGCCTCCAGGCGGCCGCGCACGCCGGTCAGACCTTCGGCAAGGGCCAGCACCTCGGCAACATCGCGATCTTCAACGGCTGCAATCATACCGGCAGCACACAGCACGTTCATGGCCTGGAAATGGCCTGCCAGCGGCAGTTCGATGTCGAGGCGGCGTTCGCCCAGCGCGATCGCAAGACGCTGGTGTCCGTTCGTCATGGCCTCATGACCAACCAGACGGACATTGTCTCCTTCGCGACCATAGGAAACGACGGTGAGGCCGCGTGCGCGGCAGCGGTTTGCCAGCAGATCGAACTCGGGCGCATCGGCGTTGATCACCGCCGTGCCACTTTCCTCGACCAGATCGAACAGGCGCGCCTTGGCCTCCAGATAGGCTTCCGCGCTGGCGTGATAGTCGAAGTGATCCTGGCTCAGGTTGGTGAACCCTGCCGCGCGCAGGCCGACGCCGTCCAGACGGTGCTGGTCGAGGCCATGGCTAGAGGCTTCGATCACCACGCGCTCGATGCCTTCCTCGGCCATATGGCGCAGTTCGCGGTGCAGGGTCACGGGATCGGGTGTGGTGTGAACGACCGCGTCCGTGCCTTTGGTTCCCACGACGCCCAGGGTGCCGACGGTGGCCACAGGCGAACCCAGGGCAGCCCAGAACTGGCGGCAGAATTCCGTGACCGAGCTTTTGCCGTTGGTTCCGGTGACCGCGATGGCCAGACGCGGCTGCGTTTCGAAGAACCGCGCACAGACTAGGGCAAAGCTGCGCCGCGGCCGATCAGAGGCAAGCAGCGTCGCCGTTCCCACATCCAGCGACCGCGCGCCGACGGCATCGGCCAGCACGGCGACGCTGCCGCGCGCAACGGCGTCACCGACATAGCGGCTGCCGTCCGTCGTCGTGCCGGAAAGCGCGGCAAAGAGCGAACCTTTGCCGGCCTCGCGCGAGTCCGCGGTGAGGAAGCGAATATCGAGATCGAGCGAGCCGCGCACCAGATGCGCGTCAGCATTCTCAACGAGCACTGAAAGCTGCAAGGATCGCCTCCAGTTGTTCGTCGGCGTCGCCCTGGGCGACGGGAAGTTTGGGCAGCACGCCGTCGCGCGGGGCGATGCCGGCCAGCGGACCGATACGCGCGATGATGTTTCCGACCGTGGGCGCGGCGGTCCAGCCGCCGGTGGCATAACCGTAGCTTTCTTCGATGCCCTGGGGCTCGTCGATCAAGACCAGGACGACGTATTCGGGATCGTTGATCGGGAACGCCGCGGCGAAGGACGATAACAGCAGGTCCTCTGCATAACCGCCGTTGGCATCCAGCTTCTCGGCCGTGCCGGTCTTGCCGCCGATGAGATAGCCCTCGACCTGCGCCTTGCGTCCGCTGCCATACTGCACGACTAGGTGGGTCAGCAGACGGATCGTGTCGGACGTCTCCTGGGAAACGACCTGCACGCCCGACGGTAGCAGGTCGGACTGCCAGTCCAGAATCGTGGGCTGATAGAGCGTGCCGCCATTCACCATGGCCGCGAGGGCCGCGGCCGTCTGGATCGGCGTGACGGCGATGCCGTGACCAAACCCGATGGTCATGGTGTTGATCTCGCGCCAGGTCGCGGGATACATCGGCAACCCTACCTCGCGCAACTCGATCCCGCTGGGAGACATCAGGCCAATGCGGTGCAGGAATTCCTGCTGACCTTCCGCACCGACATCCATGGCCATGCGTGCGGCGCCAATGTTGGAGGAATAGACCAGAATCTCCGGCAGGGAGAGCCAGCGGTTCTTGGGCTTGTAATCGCGGATCGTAAAACGTGCGATGTGCAGCGGCTCGGACGCGTCATAACCGCTCGCCAGATTGACCAGCCCGGCATCCAGCGCCATCGCTGCGGTGAAGACCTTGAAGATCGAGCCGATCTCATAGACGCCTTGGGTCGAACGGTTGAAGCGGCTGTCAGTATCGGCCTCGCCGGCGTGGTTGGGGTCGAAATCGGGCAGCGAGACCATGGCCATCACTTCGCCGGTATCGACGTCGAGCACGATGCCGGTGCCGCCGATCGCATTGAACGTTTCGATCGTCCTGGTAAGCTCTTCGCGCACGATCTGCTGGAAACGTACATCGAGCGACAGGGCGATCGGCGCGCCGTCCTGGACCGCACGCGCCTGGAGTTCATCCTCGAAGGTGCGCTCCGCGCCCGAGAGGCCATGACGGTCGATGTCGGTAAAACCCACGACGTGGGAGGTGAGTTCGCCCTGGGGATAGACCCGGCGCTCCTCGCGCAGGAAGCCCAGACCCGGAATGCCCAGCGCGTTGACCTCAGCCTGCTGGCTGGGCGTCAGGTTGCGTTTGACCCAGATGAATCCGCGGTCGGTGTCGAGATTGAGCGCCAGGTCCGCGACATCAAGCTCGGGCAGGATCTCGCCCAGCTTGATCGCGGCCTCGGCGGCGCCCTGAACGCGGCACGGCTCAGCGTAAAGCGAAGCGGTCGGCAAATTGGTGGCGAGCAGCACGCCGTTGCGGTCGACGATATCGGCGCGCCCGATGGGCACGACCGGACCGCTGTCGGTGATCGAGACATCGGGCGAGAGCGGCACGGCCATGACCTCGATCAGACGCCCGCTGACCACGACGAAGGCCGCCAGGAAACACAAGGCCAGGACCACCATGCGCGCGCGGCAGGTATCGGAGGCCTCCTTGACCGCACCTTCCAGGCTGAGCGTCGCAGCGGCGGTTGCGGCGCCGTCATGCGCACCGGAATAGGTTTCGTGGATGATCGGCCCGCTCACGGCTGTCCGACCTGATAGGTAATCAGGGTGCCCTCGCCGGTGTCGACAAACACATCCTCGCGCAGCGGAATTTCGATCAGCAAGCCCATCTGGCGTGCATCCATCGGTACCAGATCAAGATGACGCGCGGCCAGTTCGGCCAGACGTTCGGGCCGGCTGAGATAACTCCACTCGGCGCGCAGCACATGGGTGCCCTCGCGGCTTTTGGTAATCTGCCGGTCCAAGGAAGCGAGCTGCGCCTTGAGATCGCGCACCTCGTACTTCAGCGTGAAGGCGGCCACCGCCGAGATTAGCGCCAGTGCCATCCAGATCATGCCGCCGCGCGTCGTCATGCCGCCGTCCTCCATGCCGGTGCGGAGGTTCGCACGGCCGCGCGCAACCGGGCGGAGCGGGCGCGCGGATTGCGACTGACTTCCACGTCGTCGGGACGCACGACCTTACGCTCCAGAAGGCGGAAGGTCGGCGCACGCCGATTGATCTCTTCGGGCATGTGGCGGCTGGCGCGCGCGCCGTGACCGCTACGCTCGGCAAGAAAGCGCTTCACCATGCGGTCCTCCAGGGAATGGAACGCCACCACGACCAGCCGACCGCCTTCGTGCAGCACGGCCTCAGCGGCGGCCAGGCCCTTTTCCAGTTCGCCCAACTCGTCGTTCACCCAGAGGCGCAGGGCCTGGAAGGTCCGCGTCGCAGGATCGATTCCGTCGGGCGATTTTCTGACCACAGCGCGCACGATCTCGGCCAGTTCGCCGGTTCGCGCGATGGGAGCTTCGTGGCGCGCGGCGACAATGGCGCGGGCGACGGAGCGGGAGCGGCGCTCCTCGCCCAACCGTCCGATGATCTCGGTCAACTCGGCCTCGGAAAGCGTGTTGACCGCATCGGCCGCGCTGGTGTCGTGTGCGCCCATGCGCATGTCGAGGGGGCCGTCCTGACGGAACGAGAAGCCGCGTTCGGGCTGGTCGATCTGGAAGGACGAGACGCCGAGATCGAACACCACGCCGTCGATGCTTCCGCCGACATGAAGATTGACCAGGGATTCAAGCTGGGAGAACCTTCCCTCCACCACGGTCAGGCGGCCGGGATCACGCGCCACGACATCGGCGCCACGCGCCACGGCGTCAGGGTCACGGTCGATACCCAGCACGCAGCAGTCGGCGGCATCAAGCAGACCGACGCTGTATCCGCCACCACCAAAGGTACCGTCCACGATGGTTTCACCGACCGCGGGAACCATCGCGGCAATCACGTGATCAAGCAGGACCGGAACGTGGCGGGATTTCGCGGGGCTTTCGCTCATGCTTCCTTGCTCTCCTTGCCTGCCAGGCGCAGCCCCAGGTTGGCGCGGTTCGCCACGGCGCGGCGGAAAGCCTCTTCCTGCTGGGTGAGACCGGCTTGCGGCTGCCACATCTGGAAGTGGCTGCCACGGCCGATGAAGCAGACCTGATCGGTGATGCCGGCAAAGGTGCAGAAGAGTTCGGGCAGTATGACCCGGCCCTCGGCATCGAAGGTCAGGTGCTGGGACGCACCGAAGACGGCGTTGGTGAAGTCTTCGTGTTCTTCCGCGAACGGGTTGTCGATGCTATCGGCAAGCTGGCCGAACACTTCCGGCGTGAACGCGTCGAGCGCCTGGGCCCCGGAGATCGAGCGCATGACATAGGCACCACCGGCGATCGCCGTGCCGAATGCGGCACGAAACGGCGCCGGAACGGACACCCGCCCCTTGCGATCAACCTTGTTGATATGGGTCCCGACAAAGACCGACACGCCACCACCTCTCCACGCCCTCCGCGTCCCGGGGGATGACGTTCCGGCCGCATGGACCAGAGTCTAATCCACTTTGGGACGTCATGGAATAACATGGGATTATATGGGTGTCAATGGTCAATATGTGTAAGTAATTGGGATAACTATGTAAATTCCAGCTTTATCTAGTGACAGGCATCAGCCTGACAGGCGATAATACCACATATAGTAGTTGATTTTTCAAATGCCACTAAATACAGAATCATAGAATGATCATGGTTTGTTCTTAATCTTGCTTTGTTCTCACTTATAGTTCATGCCTTCAGTGCAGACACCCACATGAGACCGGCCGTTCCTGCAGGGCCTGTGACGGCGGTAGCAAGCGGCCAGGGCCGGAGAGGAAAAGCGGGATCAGACGGCCTGTAAGCCGGGTTCTGTGACCGGCCGCACGGGCCGGCCGATGACCATTCATCTGGGACGCCCGTTGCCGGACGCCTCGTGCAATCAACCCGGACAGCTGGGCCGAAGACATGCCTGCCGGATTCTACAAAGAATCCGACGCACCGTCCCTATTCGATCTTGCTCCTGGTGGGGTTTGCCCTGCCGCCTGCATTACCGCAGGCGCGGTGCGCTCTTACCGCACCCTTTCACCCTTACCTGCCAGAGCCTTGGCGCGGGCAGGTGGTTTGCTTTCTGTGGCACTTTCCCTGGGGTCGCCCCCGCCGGGCGTTACCCGGCACCGTGTCTCCGTGGAGCCCGGACTTTCCTCCCACCGGGCCATAAAGCCCGGAAGGCGGCCATCCGGCCGTCTGATCCTGATGACTAGGTATCGCTTAGCTCAGACCCGGTCAACGCAGGCAGCCAGCACACCCGCCAGCAGGTCGCGGGTTTCGTGGTCGGCTCGTCCATCGGTCCGCGTGGGCCGGAAGTGCCGCTGGAACGCCGCGACCACGACGGCGGTTTCCTTGCCGTAGCGGCCGTCAGCGACGAGACCGTATCCGAAGATTGCAAGCGCCGCCTGGAAGCGCTCGACATCCTCGCCGTGGTCGCCCTCCTCCATCTCGCGCCCGCGCATCTGCGCCGGCTGGGGCCACAAGCCAATGTCCTCTTCGGCGAGACCCTGCCAGTCGAAATGCTCGCCGGGATCGATCTTGCGCCCGGGCGCAATATCGGAATGACCCAGCACATGCCGGGCGGAGATGGCGTGACGCTCCAGCACGCCGCGCGCCAGCCAGGCCACGGCCTCCATCTGCTTCTCGGGGAAATCCACATAACCTCCTTCGTGGCCGGGATTAGCGATCTCGATGCCGATCGAGGCGCTGTTGATGTCATGCCGTCCGCGCCAGGAGGACACCCCGGCATGCCAGGCGCGCCGCTCCTCGGGCACCATCGCCGTGATCCCGCCGCCCTCGTCGACCAGATAGTGCGCGGAGACCGCGGCCGCGGGATCGCACATGCGCTCCAGCGCGACCTGTGCGCTTTGCATGCCCGTATAGTGGAGAATCAGCATATCCACGGCCGCACCGTCACGGCGCTCGCCATGGTTAGGCGAAGCCTGTTCTCTTATCTCGAAGCGCTGACCCGGCATGATCTCCCGCAATAGGCGTTGCAGGCAACGTTCCATCACACTACCGTTTGGGAAACAAGAGGCGCTCGCTCCGCCGGCGCGCTTCGTTGTGGCCTCGAAGCCCGGCAAACGGGCAGAGGCGGGGCCGCGTTGGCGGAGTCCGAATGGGCGTCGACATGCTCAGGGAGGACTCATGTCAGACGTCAGGAACATCGCCATCATCGGCCCGTCGCTCAGCGGCAAGACAACGCTGCTCGAAAGCATCCTGTTTGCCGCCGGCACCATCGGGCGCAAGGGCACGGTGAAGGAAGGCAACACGGTCGGCGATTCCGCGCCCGAGGCGCGCGAACGCAACATGTCGACCGAGGTCAGCGCCGCGCATGCGGAATTCGAGGGCGTGCACCTCAACATCGTCGACTGTCCAGGCTCCATCGAGTTCGTCGCCGAAGCGCGTAACGCGCTGATGGGCGTTGACGCCGCAATCATCGTTTACGAGCCCGTCATTGAGCGCGCCTCGACCTTGGGGCCGATCTTCAAGTTCCTGGAACAGAACAGCATCCCCGCGATGATCTTCATCAACAAGATGGACCGCACCGCGACGATGATGCGCGACCTGTTGCCGGCCATGCAGGATGTCGCCGAGACACCGCTTCTGATCACCCAGGTGCCTATCCGCGACGGCGAGGACGTCGTGGGTTACGTCGATCTCATCACCGAGAAATCCTACGAATACAAACCCAGCGCACCCTCGAATGTAATCGAGATGCCAGACAGCGTGCGCGACCGCGAGGACGAGGCGAGGAGCCTGATGCTCGAGACCCTGGCCGATTTCGACGATGCCCTGATGGAAAAGCTGCTGGAGGACGAAATCCCCTCCATCGACGAGGTCGTGAAGGATCTTCGCATCGCCTTCGGCGAGGGCAAGATCTCCCCGGTGCTGATCGGCGCGGCGGAACTGGAAAACGGCGTGCGCCGCCTGCTCCAGGAAATCATCGATTGGGTGCCGGGACCCAAGGTGCGTGCCGAACTCCACGGTCTCGATGGCGCTCCCGCCGCCCAGATCATCAAGACCTTCAACACCCAGCACGGCGGCAAGCTCTCCCTGGTGCGGATGTGGCGCGGCACGATCAAGGACGGCGACACAGTCAACGGCGAACGCATCGGCGGCATGTACCGCATGGTCGGCGCCCAACAGGACAAGGTCGATCACGCCGATGCCGGCGACATCGTCACGTTTGGACGCCTGGAACATGCGCGCACCGGCGACACGCTGCTCGTGGGCGGCGACGCGCCCGGCGAGGACGAGAGTTATCCGCGAGCCGAACGCATGCCCAAGCTCTACGGTCTGGCCATCCACGCGGCCAAGCGCGACGACGAGGTCAAGATGGCGACGGCCCTGCAGCGCATCCATGACGAGGATCCCTCCATCGAGCCCGAACAGGACTCGGACCTTCACCAGCTCGTGCTATGGGGTCAGGGCGACATGCACCTCCAGGTTTCCTTCGCCAAGCTGCGCGACCGCTACGGCGTGGAGGTCGCGTCGGAGCGGCCGCGCGTGCCCTACCGCGAGGCGATCCGCAAGCCGACCACCCAGCACGGTCGCTTCAAGCGCCAGACCGGCGGCAGCGGCATGTTCGGCGACGTCCAGATCAACATCAAACCCCTGCCCCGCGGCACCGGCTTCCAGTTCACCAATTCGGTCACCGGCGGCAATATTCCCAAGCAATACATCCCCGCCGTCGAGGCCGGGGCCAAGGAGTATCTCGAACAGGGCCCGCTGGGTTTCCCGGTCGTCGACGTCGCCGTCGAGGTCTTCGACGGAAAGTACCATGACGTCGATTCCAATGAGATGGCGTTCAAGCTCGCAGCGCGTCTGGCCATGTCCGAAGGCATGCCCAATTGCGGGCCCACGCTTCTCGAACCCATCATGGAAGTGCATGTCCACGCGCCCAACACGGCGACCTCGCGCGTGCAGCAGTTGGTCACGGGACGGCGCGGCCAACTGCTGGGCTTCAAGGCGCGCGAGGACTGGAGGGGCTGGGACACAATCACGGCCCACATGCCCCAGGGCAAAATCCAGGACCTCATCAGCGAGTTGCGTTCGCTGAGCCAGGGCGTCGCCTATTTCAGCGCCACCTTCGACCATCTCCAGGAACTCTCCGGGCGCGCCGCCGACCAGATCATCGAAGACCGCAAGGCCGTCCTAGAAGCGGCCTGAGGAACCCCGCCTGACCTGATCCCCAACGAAGGCTGGGGCCCCGCACCGCCATGAGATTTTGGAGCGCAAGGCGAAAGGTCCACGCGCGCCACAACCATCGGGTTTATGGGTCCCAGCCTTCGCTGGAGATCAGTCGGAGCCGGAGTGCACCATCACATCTGTCGTCGACCATAGAAAATTGGGCGGGATCCCTTTTTGAGGGATCCCTCCCACGTTCAAGTCAACTGACCACGCCCCGGTTGATCCGGGGTCGCACCCTAATCGGGTTGTTCTGAGATCAAGACGTAGAAAGCCTGGTTGCCACGGCGCACGTGCAGGGCGAAGCGGCTGTCGGGCGTCACGTCGACCACCTGCACGCCGTTGATGCGTCCCGTCAGTTCCGAAGCCGGATCGATGAGACCAAAGAGCGCATCCATGAACTCGACATCGTTAGTGCGTACCCCATGCTCGTCGGTGTTGAGCGAAGCAAGCCGAGGCTCTTCCGGGCTTGCCACGATGATCACGTCAATCACTCGGGCTGCCGTCGCGTACGCTGGCTTCCTCGGCCGCCGAGTTGGGGAACACACGGACCACCAGGGCGTCGGCCAAGTCTGGCGTCAGGTCCTGGATTTTGATGCCCAGCAGGCCACGTTCGACCGAACCATGTTCGATGATCTGGTCCACGATGGCGCTAGACATGTTGATCGGAATGGCAAAGCCGATACCGATGTTGCCCTGCGCGCCCATAATGGCGGTGTTGATGCCGATGATATCGCCCGAAAGCGAGATCAGCGCGCCGCCGGAGTTGCCGGGATTGTTCGTCGAAGCGACGATCTGGAAATCCTCGTAGTCTTCGATGACCAGCCTGCTGCGGCCCACGACGCTGACGGTGCCCATAGCCACGGTCTGTCCCAGACCGAACGGGTTGCAGATGGCGATCACGAAATCGCCGACGTTCAGACGGTCGGAATCGCCGCGCTCAATCTGCGTCAGGCCTTCGGCCTCGACTTGCAGGACCGCGACATCGGTTTCGGGATCGGAACCGATGAGCACCGCGGGAATCTAGCGGCAGTCGGTCAGCGTCACCATGATTTCGTCGACATGGGCGATGACATGATGGTCGGTGATGATGTAGCCGTTTTCAGCATCGACGATGACACCCGAACCCACCGCTGGCCTTACCACCGCCGGGATTCTGCGGCAGAAGCTCGCCGAACGGATCTTCGTAGCCGGCACGCGGTGCCGAACCGATAGTGGCGATATTGACGACAGCCGGGCCGGTCTCCCGGATCACCGGCGCAAGCGCCGGTTCAAACTGTTCGTTCAGAAGCAGCGCAGACATGTCTGCCTGCGCCATGGGCACCATGGTGGCGGCAAGGGATGACTTGAACTTCACGTCTCCTCATCAAACCCGCACCCGGACACCCCACAGGTTCTCCCGAACCCGCCATCCGGGCGCAAGGGGCACCGTGGTTGATGCTGATTTAGGGCTCCAAGATGGCAAGACTTCGGCAGGGTCATCACGAACCTGTGTGAATCCTTTTCCAGCCTGTATGCGCCAAGATTTCGCCGGCCCGCTTTCTTCTCTAGTGTACCGCCATGAACGCTGAACAGAAATCACGCGCCGACTGGATCGCAGGCCTTGCGGTCTATACCCGCCCGCGGGTTCTGGCCGTTCTCTTCCTGGGCTTTTCCAGCGGCTTGCCGCTTGCGCTGACCGGGGCCACCCTGTCGGCTTGGATGACGGACGCCCGCGTCGACCTCACGGTCATCGGTTTCTTTGCCCTGGCGGGCCTGCCCTATACCTTCAAGTATCTCTGGGCGCCGCTAATCGACCGCATCCGCGTCCCCTGGTTCTCCGTGCGTCTTGGTCACCGGCGCGCCTGGCTTCTGCTGGTCCAGGTATTGCTTGCCCTGGCCATCATCCTGCTCGCCGGCATCGACCCGCTGGAACAGCCTGCAGCCACGGCGCTCATCGCCGTGCTGGTAGCGTTCCTGTCGGCCAGCCAAGACATCGTCATCGATGCCTTCCGCATTGAGAGCCTCACCGAGGATCAGCAAGGCGCGGGGGCAGCGGTCTACATCGGCGGCTACCGCGTCGCCATGCTCGTTTCCGGTGCGGGCGCCCTGTTCCTTGCGGAATTTTATGGCTGGCACATCAGTTATCTCGCCATGGCCGCGCTCATGGCCGTGGGCATGGCAACGGTGCTGATCTCGCGCGAGCCCGCACAATCACGCGAACGCGAGGCCGAGGAAGCGCGCCGCCTGGCTCAGTTCGAGCGCGTCGCGGGCGAAAGTGCGAGCCATCCGCTCAAACGTGGCGGCGCCTGGCTTTACACCGCCGTCATCGCGCCCTTCGTCGAGTTCTTCTCGCGCCGTCTCGCCATCCCCATCCTGCTCTTTGCTCTACTCTACAAGTTCGGCGATGCGCTGGCCGGCAACATGAATACGCCCTTCATCCTGAAGATCGGTTTCAGCAAGGTCGAACTCGCCGAGGTCGCCAAACTCTACGGCTTTGCCGCCACCATGATCGGCGTCGCGCTCGGCGGCCTGCTGATCCGCGCCGTGGGTCTGCTGCGCGGTCTCTGGATAGCAGGTATTCTCCAGCTTGCGTCGAACCTGATGTTCGCCGTACAGGCTTGGTACGGCTATGACCTCAACGTTCTCATCGTCACCATCTCGGCCGAGAATCTCGCTGGCGGCATGGGCACCGCGGCCTTCGTCGCCTACCTCTCCTCGCTCTGCAACGTCGCCTACACGGCCACGCAATATGCGCTCCTGAGTTCGTTCATGGCGGGCGGGCGCACGCTGCTCTCCTCTCCGGCGGGATGGCTGGTCGAACATGTCAACTGGGCCGGCGCCTGGACTTGGTTCGCCGGCGCCGCACCGCCCGATGCCGTCGCCCTGCAGGTCAACTGGATCGGCTTCTTCATCCTCACCACGATCGCGGCCCTGCCGGGACTGGCCGTTCTGGCCTGGCTCATGCAGCGACAGGCGCGAGACGAAATGATACAATCCGCGCTTGAGGAGGCTCAAAGCCCATGACGACCAACGCGTTGATTTCCGTCATCTGCCATGACCGCAGCGGTCTCGTTGCCGATATCACCGGGCGGCTGTTCGATCTTAACGTCCAGCTTGGCGACACGACCTTCGCCGTGCTGGGTGATGCCGCGGAGTTCACCTGCATCGCCGAAGTGCCCGATTCCGTGACGCTCGAAAAGATCGACCAGGAGCTCAACGCGCTCCAGGACATGGAGAACGCACGCATCGCCGTCTCGGCTTTCGACATGAAGCCCGTGCACGAGGACAGCGGGCACATCACCCACCGCGTCGAGCTTGACGGGCGCAACCGGCCCGGCATCATCGCGCGCCTGTCGGAGGTGTTCGGCCAATTCGGCGCCAACATCGTCCGGCTGAACTCCGAGCACATTCCCGAAAAGGGCCATGACCGCTACGTCACCCGTTTCGCCGTCAACATTCCCGAACGCCGCACCGACACCTGCCTCGCCACCGTGGCCAACACCGCGGGCGAGTTGCGCATGACCTTCCGCTACGAGGCCGTCGAAGACTGAACGTTTTCCAGTTCGGCGATGCCGGCCAGCGCCGCCTGTCGGTAGCGCTTCTGCTCGGCCGATCCCTCTTCGAGTTGATGGACGCGGAAGACGGCGTAATGCGCATAGCAGTAAGTGAAATAGGGTGAAAGAACCTCCAGGCGGGCCAGCGCCACGCTTGCCTTGGGCCGGCCAGAAGCCCAACGGCTCGGGCGCGATTCCGGTGCTGGAAAGAAGATCCATGGCGCGCGCCTCGACCTCGGGCACATTGGGAAACAGTGTCCAGTCGGCGCTGCGCGCACCGAAGTGCTTGACCACCAGATCGTCAGCACCCGTCTCCACGCGTACGACATCGTTCCAGAAGCCCCGGCCAGCACGGATGCCCTGGCTTCCGCCCGGGCATCCAGCACACCCAGCGACTTCAGGGTGGCGATTGCGTCGAAATCCATAGAGGCATTCATAGGCCAAACCAACCGCGAAAACGATCTTCGGGCTCATTCCTAAAACATGCGGCCGGATGACCGTGGTCACTTCGCTTCCCGCAAACCATGGCCATATTCAAGGTTCACCCCTCCATGAGCGTCCTCCCTGTTAAAATAGAACTGGGAGCCGGTCTGCGACCACCTCTTTTCTTGCTCTCAGGAAACGGTCAGCCGCGTGTCCCTGGTTCCATGGCGCGGCATCGCAGCATAGACTCCGTTCATGACCAAACTCTTTCACGATGCCATGTACGACCCCGACCGCCCGGTCGGAGGTCACCGGGAAGCCAGCGCGGGCGCGCCGGTGGGAAACTGCGATCCCGTCGCGGGCGACCTCACCTGCGATGTCGCCATCGTCGGCGGCGGCTTCACGGGTCTGTCGGCCGCGCTCCATCTTGCCCGCGACGACCAGCTTTCCGCGCGGGTGGTCGAAGCAGTCGCTCCGGGCTGGGGTGCATCGGACCGCAATGGCGGTCACTGCTGTTTCGGCAGCGTGGAGCTCGACGCCACGGAGGTCGAGGAGACCTTCGGCGAGGAGGTCGCGCGCGCCAACATCAATATCCAGCGCGAAGCCATCGACCTTGTGCGCGACCTTTCCGTCAGCAACGACCTTGCCATCGACATGCAGGACCAGGGCGAGCTTTGCGTCACGCACAATCAGCGCGCCATGGCGGAGTTCAACAACGAGACGGCGACATGGAAACGCCTGGCGCCTGGGCGGTTTCGACTGTGAGATCATCCTGCCCGAAGCGTTCCGCGAAAGGCATGTTCGATGCGCCGCATGTCACGGGGGCAGGCTGTTTCCGTTCGGCTTTGGCCTGCATCCCATAAAATACGCCCGGGAACTAGCGCGTCTGGCGCAGCGCGTCACGGGGCCATCATCCACGGTGGCAGTCCCGTGACCGGCTGGAGGCGCAAAAACGGTCGCCACCGTCTGACCATCGCGCGCGCGGCACCGTCACCGCCGAAAAGGTGCTGATCGCGACCAACGGCTTTACCCGTGACGAGATCCACCCGGCAGTCAGCGGTTACCTTCTTCCGACCATTTCCGAGATCGTCGCAACGCGCCCCCTCACGGATAAGGAACTCGCCCGCCACAGCTATCAGGCGGAAATGTCGCTCTATGACAAGCGGTCCATGTTCGCCTATTTCCGCGACCGCGCCCCGATTTTCTCAACAAGACATCATCCAACGTGTTGCGAACTCTCTCTCCTGGTGGTGGTTCTGCTTGCCGGCTGCGTGGTCACCGGCAAGCAGAACCACTTTCTCGCGAAGTACGCCGGTCCCGAACCCTGCATCGCAGCGCTCACGGTTTGCCACGGTTATGGCTGCAGGTTGACCGAAGAGATCAGCATTTTACGCGAATGGAACGTCCGAGGACATCGGCGACACGTTTACCGGCTTCGGCGAAGAGGGTCAGCAGGACTGTGTCGACGAGACCGCCAACACCACAACCACCCTGACCCTGCTGGAATACTAGGGCCTGCTCGTCTGGCACGACGTGCGCGCGCCCATGTCGCGGCTTTTTCGTCAACGGCTGGCCGCATACCAGTGCGGTCATCGCCGAGGTTGGCACGGACCGGTTATATGTGGTGGACTCTTGGTTCCATGATAATGGACAGGCCGCCGAAGTCGTGACGTTGGAGACCTGGATCAGCGGCTGGAGCCCGGAGCACGCAAGCCAAGCAGGTCGTTGTCGTCGCCAGTGAACCCGCGCACAATCTTTCACCGCTAAGGGCGCCATGAGCCGCAAGATCTACTACGACCTGGAACTCGACGGGACGCACGATTCCTTCATCTTCGAGGTCGACAGCCTGCAATACAACCACGTCGTTGGCAACCTGATGCGCGAGGAGGTCGATCTCGACCAGGCGCTCGAGACCGCCGTCGCCATGCTGAGCGCCAACGTGCGCATGCATGACGATTCCCTCACCCAGGACGTTCTCGACGCCCAGATGGTCGCCACGGCCACTATCTGGTTCCTGCTCAACGAGGCCGCCGACGAGGACGACCGTGTCCAGGGCGATGTCCTGCTTGTCGAACAGGACGGCGAACTCTTCATCACCGAAGTCGAGATCGACGAATAGGACGGGGACAGTCAGGGCTGATCGTCGTGTGAACTCTAATCCGCGTACTGTAGGTATTGCTGTTCGAAGTCGAAATCGAGCAACTCTTTGTACGCATCCATGATCCTGCGTGTGACCGGACCGGGAATGTCGTGACAGCCCGGTCTGCGGCTGTCGATGGAACGCACCGGACAGACGCACAGACTGGTCGAGGACAGGAACGCCTCATCGGCCGTATAGGCGTCGAACAGATCCAGATTGGCCTCGCGCGCCTTGATGCCCACCGTCTCGGCCAGCTCCACGACCGTCTCGCGGCTCACGCCTTCCAGGATCATCTCGCGCCGGGGCGTATAGAGTTCGCCGTCGCGCGCAAGCCAGAGATTCTGGCCCGTGCCTTCGTTGAGATTGCCGTTGATATCGAGCAAGCCCGCCCAGGCATCCGGGTTCTGGGCCTTCACGTGCAGGTCGGCCAGCGTAACGTTGATGTAGTTGGTGAGTTTCGCGCGCGGGCTCTGCGATTCCGGCGGCGTGCGACGGAACGGCGCCATCATCAACTCGATGCCGTCGCGGTAGAGATTGGCGCGCTTGGCGAACGGGATCGGCTGAACATGCACGATGACGGTAGGCCCCTTCCGCAAATTGGGCTCGTCGCCCACCCAGTCGGCGCCGCGTGAGACGTTCTGGAACACCCAGTAATCTTCGCCCTCGGGCATCAGCGACAGGTTGCGCTTCACCACCTCCTCGGTGATTTCCGCGAGTTGCTCGGGCGTCTCGTCGATCTCGATGCTGAGATAACGCAGCGAGCGGTAAAGGCGGTCGATGTGTTCCTTGAGCCGGAACAGCTTGCCGTTGATCGTGCGCTCGGTATCGAACGCACCGTCACCCCAGCGGAAACCGCGATCGCGAAACGGCACCAGCACATGGCTCTCGGGCACATACTCCCCATTGAAATATGCAATCCGTTCGTTCGGACGATCAACCATGGCGGCCCCGCACGTTGTTGTGAGCAACCAGAGTGACGGAAATGAGGGCCGGGTCAACCCTGTCCACCGGCAGCGAACCACCGGCTTTCACGTCTGCCGCACCAAGCCTTGACCCCATCGTGATGAAGGCCACGCCTATCATGGCGGGACATTCGAAAGCGAGGTAACGACCCCATGCATAAGCTCGCGAAAGCCGCCGTTCTTCTCTAGGTCTTCCCCCAAAAGCAAGTATCCTCGATAAACGCATACACCTGTGATGTAGGCCTCTAAGAGATGATACTTTATCAGGTGTCATTACATTTCTATCAAGGCCAATACAAAAGCAATAACAATTACTATGATCAATAGAGCAAGACCCATAAACATTGCTGTATCCAATAAATCACGCATATTCAAATCCTTTCCTGGCCTGGCTGCTTTTCTTGCCCGACGCTCCAGGCGCCCTGGCAGAAGAGGTTGAACTCTCCGACATCAGCAGAGAACACGACAATCCGCGCCAGCATTTCCGTGTCGAGAATCCCGCAACGCTGACGCCCGAAGACGCCGAAACGGTCTACCTAGCGCTGCTTCCCGGTTATGGGTTGAACGAACTGCCAGCAGCCTGCGACTATGCCCCACGGCAGCCTGTTCGGTGAAACCCTTGGAGAGAACGCCGAACGTGTAGACTACTGCATCGGCTGCCACCTCGCAGCCAGCGTGCAGGGTCACGACCATATCTTCCTGGTGCCTCCGGAGTTCCTCCTTACCGGTCAGGAATAGCGGAAGCCGGTTTCAAGCTCAATGATCTGCAGGCGGGTTTCCCCGATTGAGCTTTCGGTCTGGGCAATTGCCGCGATGTCCTCGCCGCGCAGCCTTTCCAGATCGCGTTACAGCGCCAGGATGCGCTGGCGGCTTACATAACCTTCCTCGAAGAGCTCGCGCAAGCCCACCAGTTCTTCCTCAATGATCTCGATCTGGCGCAGATGCACCTGGTCCTGAACGTTCAGGCCCGAAATCTGCTGTTCGAGCTGATCGATCCGTTGCTTGAGAATACCGTCCTGACCTTCAATGGTTTCACGCCATGCGCGGAACAGAAGCTCCTGACCGGCGATGGTGGACTCCGCATGCTCCTCCCATGCGGTCGATCAGGTCGTCGCCGAAGCCGATGTATCGGCTGCCGTTCCGTTCGGCGATCAGCCGGACCAGCGTCGCGCGCGCCAGAACGAGCGGGCTTTCGATGATGTTGTACTGCGCATCCGAGCGGATCGGGCCCAGCTTGAGAATAATTTGACCGGTATCGACCTCGTCGCCTTCATGCACCATGATCTCGGCGACAATGCCGCCTTCGAGATGCTGCACCGTGCGCCAGTCGGAATCCACGGCCACGACGCCTGGCGCAATCGCGGCACTGGCCAATTCGGCCATGGCCACCTAGACGCCGAAGATCGCGACGAGGCCGGCGATGACCTGATGACCTAGGGCCGGGTGTCCGTACCGGCCCGGCGCTCCTGGCCCGCGTTGGGCGATGGCAGCATTTTCATCGTCATGGCTTACCCTTGATCCGCGCCAGCGAGCCCTGTCGTTCTACGGCCTTCTTCAGCGCCTCTTCCTTCTGCCCGAAGGCCTCGGCCTGACCGTCGCGCAGCATGATGAGTTTGTCGACCGTGGATATGGCGCTTGGCCGGTGCGCCATCACCACAATCATCTTGCCCATTTCCTTGAGCGCCTGAATGGCTTCGGCCAACGCACGGTTGCCATCGGCATCAAGGTTCGAGTTAGGCTCATCAAGCACCAGCAGCGAGGGTTCGCCATAAAGCGCGCGGGCCAATGCGATACGCTAGCGCTGACTGCCGGAGAGGCGTCGTCCGCCTTCGCCGATGATGAAATCGTAACCATAGGGCAGGTTCAGGATCATCTCGTGCACACCCGCCAGCCGCGCCAATGTGGATTTTCCCGCACCCGTGGGGCCGATCACGCCCACGGTATCGCCCGCGTCGGTCTCGAAGTTCACACCTTTGAGCACAGCGACCTGACCCCCGGTAGCACGCCGACCAGCCGTTCGTCCGTGACCTGGCCGACCGGGTCGGACAGGCGCATGCACGCGGTCCGGTTGGGCAGTTCCTGCATACGGTGATGGGCTTGGCGCGCCGAAACGACATTGCGCCAGTTGCCGATCGCCTGTTCGACCGGTGCCAGCGGTCGACCTATGATGATCTGCACGATGGTGAGCAGTGCACCAATCGCCAGCATGGCGATCTGGATCACCATGCGCAGCGCCTTCGACATGGCCATGATCGGTCCGGCCGCTGGCGACCGTCTGCAGGGCCAGAGCGCTTTCGTGGCGCACCCGCCAACGTCTCTGCAACGCGGGCATCATGTCTATGGCTTGGATGGCATCGGCGTTGCGCAGGCTGGTCTGGGCAAAAAGATTGGCCTCGGCTGAGTGCTTCCCCGCCTCGTCCAGTTTCGGTCGTGTGCGCAGTTCGTTGGCGGGCGCGAGACCGAACAGCAGGACCGCGCCGATCAGGGCGATCGTTCCCAGAAGGGAATGGCAAAATGAAGATCAGGATCAGGAAGACCGGCGTCCAGGGCGCGTGGAACAGCCCGAAATGCGCCGAACTGGTTAGAAACTGGCGCAGGGCATCGAGATCGCGCAGCGCTTGGCCGCGGTCGATCTCAGCCGCCGGCAGGGACTTGTGGAAGGTCGCCGAGAAGATGCGGTTCGCCAGCCGATCGTCGAGCCGTTTGCCGATGCGCACCAGGACACGGCTGCGGATGATCTCCAGGATGCCCATCACCGCCAACATGAGGATGACGACGATCGTCAGCGCGATCAGCGTGGCATCGTTGCGGCTCGACAACACGCAGTCGATAGAACTGGAGCATGTAGAGCGGCGCGGTCAGAAGCAGGAGATTGATGAAAAAGCTCAACACGCCGATGACCATCAAGGTCCGGCGCATGTCGGCAAGGACAAGCTCTAGTTCTGTCTGGGCCTGTTTCATCGACTCAGCGGTTCACGATGGAACGTGCATGCGGCGAATGCACACCCAGCGGCAACATGCCCCAGAATGGACAAAATCCGCAACCTTTCGGCTGCAGATTCTGCACGTTTTTAGGGACTTACAAAACTCCCGTTTCGACGGCCTTGGCCAGCCGCGGTTACGGCATTTCCTCGGGCCCGAAGATGAAGTGACCGTTTTCAAGGTCGCCAGCGTTGACACCCACCAGCTCGATGGAGCCATCGGAGCCGGGCGTGATGGTGAACGTACCGGCCTCGGGATCGACGTCGCTGCCATCGAAGGAATCGCCATAGAGCACATCGGCGACGTCGTCGCCGGAGATCACGTCGTTACCGGTGTTGCCCTCAATGGAAGCGTCGCCGGCGCCGCCGTACAGCAGATCGTCGTAGCTGGGCGCCACGGCGGCCTCAAACTTCACTTCCTTGATCAGGTAATCGCTGCTGGCGAGCGCGTATTCCTCACCGTTCACGGTGTGGGTGTGGCTCTCTAGAGCAAGGCGCGCACTAGAGCAGGGCGCGCACCCGCGCCATAGCTGGTCGCCTCGAATTCGATCGTGTCGAAGGCCACGCCCTCGTCAATACTGAAGCTTGCCTCACCGTCGCCCTTGTAGGCTTGGAAAACGCCGCTGCCAACCTTGACGCCATCGTCGTAGATCGTCCAGATGCCGCGCTCGACCTCGTATTCGTTGCAATAGAAGGATTCCAGCTTGAACGTCGCCCAGAGCGCATCGACGTCCAGGTCGAACACCATGCTTTCCGAACTCGCCGGTGCGGGCGTTGTAGCCCAGTTGTGCGTGCACACCTTCCCAGGTGCCAGTCACACCTTGGAAAAATCCGGTGCCGGCATCCGTGCTGCCTTGGAACAGGAGTCCCGCATCGGGATCGCCTTCGCCGTACGCGAAAACGTTCACTCACGCTGGCGGGGATCGAACCAGCCTTGATCTTGAACGCCTCACCGCTACTTAACTTCCGCGGCCCAAAACAGGCGCAGTACTCCTAACATTAACTCGAGGCAATTATTGCGCCAGAAGAGTCGGGACATCCGTCACATATCCGACGCGCCTGCAACGGCAGAACTCCTTAAAGTCACGACGCCCCAAACGCCATGCGCTTCAAAAAGCGTCACAATGTAGAACAAATCATACTCACGATCCCGCCTTTATTGTCAATACGTCCATACAATCTCGTTTGACCAACAATCCGTGATGCGCACACGTTCCTGGCTCGCGTACCGGATTACACAATCTCCTGGAAAATGAAGTGGGCGCTGCCCAGATCGCCCGCGTTCACACCGATCAGTTCGACGCTTCCGTCGACGCCGGTGCCGATCCGGGCATTGCCAACCAGCGACGCGCCGATGGTCAGGCCCGACAGATCCGTGATGCCGAGCAGATCGACCTGCAGGCGATCCCCGGCAAGGTCGAAATCACTCACCACATCGTAGCCGCCCGCCGGCGCGAAGGCGAAGATATCAGAGCCTGTGCCACCGGTCAGCAAATCGTCGCCGCCGGCGATATTGTCGTTGCCTCGCCTGCAACGATCAGGTCGTCGCCATCGACGCCCGTGCCGCCGTTGATGGCATCCTGGCCCTCGCCGCCCTTGAGCGTATCATCGCCACCAAGGCCCAAAATTGTATCGTCTTGGGACAAATGTCCAACGATGCGGTCGTTTCCGGAGGTAACGTCCGTCATGGGTTGGATCCAAGCAATTACTTATCGGACATATGATGGTTTGGGGTTCCTACCGGCAAGGATCAGGCCAGTTGCTTTGTGATGCCGGTCACACTCCCGGGGCTCGAATCCGGACAGGAGCAGCACAGCAACGGAGCCGTCGATCCAGACATAACGCGCTCGTGGCGAGGGGCCCCAAATTCAAGGGTCGGACGATCTGTCGTCGTGATCCTGGATGCCGAAAACACCCTGCATCCAACAGATCGGTACTACAACAAACAAGCGGAGAGTCACACCGTCTTTCATTCTCACCGCAACGTTCTGCTGCGGCCGGAAGGCCTTCAGCGAAAGCGCGGACCTCAGGTGCGCGGGCGTAGCTGGCGGCTCGCGACCAGCCTGCGGCCCCGCACGCGCTCGCGGTGGATGATGTAGATGCCCGCCGCCACGATCACGGTCATGCCGGCGACCGCCAACAGGTTGGGGACCTCCGACCACATCAGATAGCCCCACAGGATGCCCCAGGTCATACCGGTGTATTCGAACGGCGCGACCACGCTGGGCGCGGCGAGCCGGTAGGCCTGCGTCAGGCCATAGAAGCCTGCCGCCGCAATCACGCCGCACAGCGCCATCAGGGCGACGTGCTGGAGTTGCGGTATGACCCAGTTGCTCATCAGGAACTTCGTTGCGGCATGAGCATCGGCCTCGACCGCCAGATCGCACATGAAGAGTCCCGCGATGCCCGAGAACACCAGATAGACCATAGCCTGATGCATCAGCATAGCGTTGCTCGTTTCGGTCGCGCCCAGCTTGCGCGTCATGATGACCGAGGTCGAATAGATCGCGGCCGAGACGATGGCGATGATCGCGCCGGGATCGACGAATCCGGCACCGGGCTGGATGATCAGCAGCACGCCGCCGAACCCCGCCAGCACCGCGCACCACCGGCGCAGGCCCACCGGTTCGCGCAGGATCAGCGCGGCCAGCGCGGTCACCAGCAGCGGAGCACAGAAGAAGAGTGCGACCGCCGTGGCCAGCGGCAGGGACGCCACGGCCAGATAATAGGTCGTGTAGGCCATCAGCATCAGAAACCCGCGCACCAGCAGAAGTACGGGCCGTTTGGCGCGCATCGTGGCAAAGCCGCCTTGCAGGGCGACGATCAGCAGAATCGGCGGGATGGAAAACACGGTGCGGAAAAACACGAACTCCAGCACCGGATAGGTTCCGCTCATCTCCCGGACGATGATGTCCTGGACGGAGAAGACAGCGATGCCGCCCACCAGCAGGGCGATGCCCAGCCCGCTGTTCTCGGTTCCTCTACCCTGAGCCTGTGCCTCAGCCATGGCTTATGCTCCAGCCAAAGAAACGACGCCGCACCATCGCGCCGAACCTGTCACGAAGCCTAATACCAACGGCCGATGAACTCGACTCATCGGCCGTTGGAGGGCCGCAACCGCAGCCCCGCCTGCCTGCGCGAAGCCCCGGCTTCACGCAGGCAGGCGCTTGATGGCCTTTGGTATAAGCCCACAGAAGCAAAATCAACGTCCTTGGCACGGCACGCCCCATGCGGCACAACCGTTCCTGCAACGCGGGGATGCGCCATGACCGAAGCCCAAGAAAAGAACTTCAACGTCTCCTGGGACCAGTTCCACCGGGACACCAAGGCGCTCTCGTGGCGGCTCGCTGAAAAGGGGCCCTGGCAGCGCGTCGTCGCGATCACCCGGGGCGGACTGGTGCCCGCGGCCATCGTCGCGCGCGAACTCAACATCCACCACATCGACACGGTGTGCATCGCCTCTTACGACCATACGATCCAGGGACACATCACCGTGCTGAAGCAGGTCGTGGGCGACGGCGCCGATACCCTGCTGGTCGACGATCTAGTCGACACCGGGCGCACCGCGCGCGCCGTACGCGAGATGCTGCCCAACGCCTATTTCGCGACCGTCTATGCCAAGCCCGAAGGCGCATCCATGGTCGACCTCTTTCTTACGGAGGTCAGCCAAGACACCTGGATTCATTTCCCCTGGGATACCGAACTCCACTACAGCCAGCCGCTCGTCGAGCGCCTACCGCCGATATGACCCGGGCCACCCGCCACATCCGCGAAACGCTCGCTGCGTTCGCGCCGGACACCGGTCTCATCCTGGGCTCGGGCCTAGGCGATCTCGCGGCGGCCATCCGGGCAGAGGCCGCGTTCGACTACTCCGACCTGCCGGATTTCCCCGCCGCCACCGCGCCCTCCCATCGCGGCCGCCTAATCCTGGGGACGCTCTCGGGCCATCCCGTCGCCTGCATGCAGGGCCGCATTCATCTCTACGAGGGCGTCGAACCGGCAGCGCTCGGCGTGCCCGTGCGCACCTTGAAAGCACTGGGTTGCACCCGGCTGATCGTCACCAACGCGGCCGGCTCGCTCGACCCCGCTATGAGGCCGGGCGCGCTGATGGCGATCACCGACCACATCAACCTCATGGGCGCCAACCCGCTCGCCGCACCCCACGACGATGCCGACGGTCCACGCTTCTTTCCCATGAACGATGTCTACGATCCCGCCCTGCGCGCGCTCGCGCTGGAGGCCGCCGGGCAGGAAGACATCACATTGCACGAAGGCGTCTATCTCGCGGTCACCGGCCCAAACTTCGAAACGCCGGCCGAAATCCGCGCCTTCCGCACGTTGGGCGCGGACGCCGTGGGCATGTCCACCGTGCCCGAAGTCATTGTAGCCGCCCAGGCTGGCCTGAATGTCCTGGGCCTTTCCATGGTCACCAACATGGCCGCCGGCTCCGCCGACACGCCCCCGACCGCCGAGGAAGTCCATGAGACCGCTGCCACCGCCGCCGGTGATGTGGGCCGCTTGATCGCAGGCGTGCTGGAGCGGCTCTCGTCTGCAACCTGGCAGCCATGACATCGCCAGCCGGTTCCACACGTTCAACTGCGCGATGATCGGCGTCAGATCGACGATCTTCTTCTCTGAGAAATGTGTTAAGAGCGCTTCATACAAGGGCTCGGACGCACCACGGTCCGAAATCAGGGTGATGGCTTGGGCCCATGCGAACGCGGCTTTCTCACGCGCATCGAAAAACGGGCACTCCCGCCAGGTCGCCAGGCAATCCAGTCTTTGCTGTGTTTCGCCCGCATCGTGCGCCTGTGTCGCGTGCATGTCGACGCAGTAGGCGCATCCATTGATCTGCGAGATGCGCAACTCGACCATGGCCTGAACTTTCCGTCGATCAACGGCATATCTCCGCCGGCCTTTCCCAAACTTGCAATGGTCCGCCCGTTCAGCGCGACGTAATCAAGGCGTTCAATTATCCGCAGGCTCCCCAGTATTGAACCATCGTGAGAGAAACAGGTCCTGAAAACAGATCCGGACGACACACGGTCCCACGCCGTCGGATACCCCACCTTGTGCAGCCGGTACCCCGACAGCAAGTGATTTTGTGTCCTGGAAAGAAGGGGTGACGCGGTCGGCCCTGAAAGGCTTCAGGAGTTTTTTTGTTTGTTCCCTCAAGCACCGGGCGTTTGCGGAGTTTGGCCCCGACCTGATCGGGGCCTCACTTGGCTCACGCGCCATGCGGCGCGAGCATGCCGTCGCATACCTGTCGGCCCATAAAGGGCCTCCCGCCTTCACGCTATCCCAACAGGTGCCATCCCGGACAAGGGAGCCGACCGCGATCCGGAATTTCGTCACGACGCGTTTCAAAAGCAGCGTGCGGACCGTGATCCCGGCTCTCCGCTGCCCTGCGGCCGGGATGACACAATCGTGGCGATTGTGGTGACGTTCGGCGGCGAGAGCGAAGCGGCCGCCGACCGGTGCGACCGCAACGGCGCGCCGATAGGCGCGGAAGCCAAGTGGCCGGAGGGAACGCCGGCGACTGAGGCTAAACAAAAACTACGGCACCACCATCAGCTTGCCCCTCGCCCTGCGCGCGCCGATGTCCTTGATCGCTTGGGATGCCTCCTCCAGGCGATAGGTCTTGGAGACCAGCGGCTTGAGTTTGCCTTCCTCAATCCAGGCGAAAATCTGCGCGAAGGATCGGTTCAGAATATCCCGGCCGCCTTCGTGGCTGCGGTAGGAGCCCCAGTGCACGCCGATCACCGAGATGTTCTTCACCAGCACGATGTTGGCCGCGGCCTCGGGAATACGTCCGGCGGCAAAGCCGACCACCAGGAGGCGTCCGCCCCAGGTGATGCAGCGCATCGATTGATCGAACACGTCGCCGCCCACGGGATCGAAGATCACGTCCGCACCTCCGCCGGTCAGGCCTTTCACTTCTTGGCGGAACTCGCCCTTGGTGTAGTCGATCAGATGGTCGGCGCCGTGCTCTTTTGCGATGGCGAGCTTTTCCTCACTGCTTGCCGTCGCGATCACCGTCGCGCCCATGGCCTTGCCGATCTCGACGGCCGCCAGGCCGACGCCGCCCGACGCACCGTGGACCAGAAGGTCTTCACCGGGTTTGAGATGCGCGCGCTCATCGAGTGCGATATGCGCCGTGCCATAAGCCACGGGCAGCAAACAGGCCACCGCACCCGACACGCTCGCGGGCCTGGAGATCACGTCGGCAGCCTTGCACGCGACCTTTTGTGCATAGCCGCCGGTGCTCATCATGCCGATCACCGCATTGCCCGGCACAAACCCCGTCACGCCCTCGCCCACGCTCTCGATGGTGCCCGCAACCTCCATGCCCGGCGAGAACGGCAGGTCGGGCTTCACCTGATACTTGCCCTGAATGATCAGCGTGTCGGCGAAGTTCACGCCGCAGCCTTCAATGGCGATCACGACCTCGCCCTCGCCCGGCTGCGGCTCCGCGACCTCCTCGACCTTGAGATTCTCTGACCCGCCCCACTGATGGCACACAACAGCTTTCATCGCACAACGTCCCACTTGTTTCGATCGGTTCGCTCAACGCTACACCAGGAACCCCAACGAATACCCCCTCGAATTTCACACAAGACATCGCAGCCCGTACGCCATGGCTCCGAAATGCATCGGCGCCCTCTGGGAACACCGGACAACAAAAAAGGAATCACGCGGAGACGCGGAGGAAGTCGTCACCCAATATGCGATCAGGAGTTGGACCCTGACCGTGGAGGCAGGTTGACCGGGTTCGCCTTGCGCTCCCAAACCAGACATTTGCCGGATGAGCGTGCGACCTCACAGTGACGCTCGGACTCCGCGCCTGCGCGTCTCCGCGTGAACCGATCCGTTCCAAACGACGGAGCACAGCCGCCCGCCATCCACGCACCGGCCTAACTCGCAGATCAGCCTACCTTGCGCAGGCCGTGCAGGTGGGCGAGCCAAGCGCAGACCGAGCCGATCAGCATCATCAGGACGACGGGCAGCGGCGTATCGCTCAGTGTATGCCCCACCGCAGTCATCAGCACTGCGCCGATGCCCATCTGCAGCGCGCCCGAGAGGCCCGAAGCCGTGCCCGCCCGGCTGGGATCGACGCTGACCGCGCCGGCAAAGCCGTTGGGCATGGAAAATCCGTTGCCGATCGAAACCACGCCAGAGATGACGAAGAATCCCGACGCCGACAATCCGCCGGCGAGATAGACCGCCAGCATCGCCATGCAGCCCACCATGGAAAGCACCGTGCCCGTGGTGATCATGCGGTCCGATCCGATACGCCGCCCGATGCGCCCGGAGATGAAATTCCCGGTCATGTAGCCGCCCGAGATCAGGATGAACCACCAGCCGTAACCCGAGGCCGAGATGCCGTATACGTTGATCGCCACCGCCGAGGCGCCGCCCAGGAAGCTGTAGAACGAGGCGGTGGTAAAGGCGACCTGGAAGGCGTAGCCGCGGAACCGGCGCAGCCGCATCAGAATGCCGAACCCGTTCAGGAGATCGCGCGGCGTTGTCGTCACGCCACGATCGAAATGGGTTTCGTGAAGCCAGATCAAACACGCAGCCGTGACCGCAATGCCGAAGGCGGTGACGAACCAGAAGATCGCCTGCCAGCCGAACCACTCGTAGAGATAGCCGCCGATGATCGGGCTGATCATGGGCGCGATGACCATGGCCGCGGTGATATAGGCCAGCATCTGGGCGGCGCGTTCGCGGTCGTAGAGGTCGCGCACGATGGCGCGCGACAGCACGATCCCCGCCGACCCGCCGAAGGCCTGAAGCACACGGCCCAGGATCAGCGGCCCGATATCCCAGGCGAAAACGCAGCAGAGCGACCCCGCCATGAAGACCGCCAGACCACCCAGCAGCACCGGACGCCTACCGTAGCGGTCCGACAGCGGTCCATAGAGCAACTGCCCGATGGTCATGCCGACTAGGAACGCGGTCAGCGACATCTGCGCGATGCCGAAGCTGGTGTTGAACTCTTCCGCCAGGCCCGGCATCGCCGGCACCACGATCTGGAGCGCGAACGAACCGATCGCCGTGATCACGACCAGCACCAGAAGAGGCGGTTTGCGATGTGTGATCGAGTACATTGCGCCGGACGTGCCGGCTGGATGAGAATAGGGTGGGTTGTCCATGGAGCCTAATTTCTTTGGACGGGAAGCGCAGCGTCACCATGACACATCACGATCCCGACGAGGAAACCGACGTCGCGCCGCTTTCGGCCGGGGCTTGGCGCGAGCGGTTCCGTGATGCGTTCGGCGATAGCCTGGACCTCATATACCGAACTTTTCACCTTGGCGCCCGCCCCGGTCATGGTCGATGACCGGTCGCGCATCCGCGATCTCTTCGAAGAGCTCAAACAGAACCCCGATGTTTTCGTCGAACGGCAGATCCTGGCCGACCCCGCCCTGAGCCCGGAGATCTGGTTGCGCATCGGCCACATCGCCGCCAACCCGGCGATGATCGCCGTGATTAGCATCGACACGTCGGACCTGTTCGACAATTTGCATGGATATCTTCGAGCCCGCCATCACGCCCAGCATCGCCCACGTTCTCCAGCAGTTCGCCGATGGCGTGTTCGATGTCGCCTGGTCGGGAATGACCATTTCGGCCGCCGACGGCAAGCCCCTCACCGTGCGCGGCCGCATTCTCGTACCGCCGACCCACCGCGACACCTAGCGCATCGTGCTCTCCTCCTTCGAGAATTATGACCGGGATACGCCGGCGCGAGCGCAAACTGCTCGAAGCCAAGTGGAGCGCCGAACAGGTCGCCCTGGCGAAGTCGGAGTTCCTCGCCACCATGAGCCACGAATTCCGCACCCGCTCAACGCCATCAAGTTCACGCCTGCGGCCAGCAGGATCATTATCCACGCCGTATGCGGGCCGGACCAGCGCCTCCACATCACGATCAGCGATACCGGTGCGGGCATGAGCGACGAGGAACAGAGCCTCGCCATGGAGCCCTTCGGCCAGATCCGGCGCAACCAGCAAGGCCAGCACGCTCCGCTTTTCATGTTTAGCCTCAATCGCCAGCGTTCGCTTCGCTTACTTGGCTCACGCCGCATGCGCGGCGTGGACACGACCACGGCCCTGTCGGCCCCAAGGGGCCTCCCGCCCACAAACCGCCCCAACGGGTGTCATCCCGGCTCGCGCTTCGCTTGGCCGGGATGACACACTTGAGGTGGTTGTAATGACATTCGGCGGCAAGAGCGCAACGACGCCGCGTATGCGGAGGAAGCCAAACGAGCGGAGCGAGTGCCGGCGACTGAGGCTAAACAAACACCTAACCCGACACCGGAGGTCGCGTTTGGGCGTTGCCCGTTTCCTGCGCTTGGCCCAGTGTTCGGTTCCCATTCGGAGCGGAGTTCCACCTCATGAAAACCCATGCCGGTGTCGTCGTGATCGGCGGCGGCGTTCTTGGCTGCAGCATCGCCTACCACCTCACCAAGGCCGGCTACGCCGACGTCCTGCTGCTCGAGCGCGCGGAACTCACCTCGGGTTCGACCTGGCATGCCGCGGCCAACATTCACGCCATGCATGGCAACGCCAGTCTGGCGCGCCTGCAGGATTACACGATCAGGATCTACGACCGCCTGGAGGAGGAAACCGGCCAGTCCGTCGGCCTCCACCGCTGCGGCGGCCTCTACCTCGCGACCAGCCAAGAGCGCTTCGATGAACTCCAGATCCAGCGCGCCCGGGCGCGTTACCTGGGCCAGGAATTCGAAATCGTCGGCCCAGACGAAATCGCCAAGCTCAACCCCCTGGTCAACATGGAGCGCGTCATCGGCGGCATGTGGGGTGCTTCCGACGGCCATGTCGATCCCTCCGGCGTCACCCAGGCCTTCGCCAAAGGCGCGCGCATGGGCGGTGCCGTCATTGAGCGCGAGTGCCCCGTCACCGGCCTTGCCCAACGCGCCGACGGCGGCTGGGACATCGCCACGCCCAAGGGCAACGTCGTCGCCGAAACCGTGGTCAATGCCGCGGGCCTGTGGGCGCGCGAGGTCGCCGGGCTCGCCGGCTACAGACTGCCGCTGGTGCCCATGGAGCATCAGTACATCGTCACCCAGTCCGTTCCCGAGGTCGGGGAACTCGCCAAAGAGATGCCGCTCACCCGCGACCAGGACGGCGAGTTCTACATGCGCCAGGAACGCGACGGCCTGCTGTTGGGCTGTTACGAGCGTTCGGGCGTGCACTGGGCGGTGGACGGCACGCCGCTCGATTTCGGCATGCAGCTTTTCCCCGACGACATCGCACGCATGGAAAAGAACATGGAGGCTGCTATCGACATCGTGCCCTGCTTCGGCAACGCGGGCATCAAGCGCGTCGTCAATGGGCCGATGATCTGGTCGCCCGATGCGGCCGCACTGGTCGGTCCCCAGCCTGGCTTGCGCAACCATTTCGTCGCCGCGGGCATGATTCCCGGCTTCTCACAGAGTGCGGGCGTGGGCTGGGCACTCGCCGACTGGATCCTGGAGGGCGAACCCCAGGTCGACATGATGCCGCTCGATGTCGCGCGCTTCGGCGACTACGCCACCAAGGGCTACACGCTCGCCAAGACGGCCGAGAATTACGGCAAACGCTTTGCCATCGCCTATCCCGGTGAGGAGCGCCAGGCCGGGCGTCCGCTCAAGACCCCGCCCATCTACGATCTCCTGAAGGAGGAAGGCGCCGTGTTCGGCGCTTCCTTCGGTTTCGAGCGGCCCCTGTGGTTCGCAAAAGACGGCGAGGAGCCACGCGACATCCTCACCTTCCGCCGCCCCAACTGGTTCGCCGCGGTGGGCCGCGAGTGCCGCGCCCTGCGCACCGGCGTGGGCATGATCGAAATTTCCGGGTTCGCCAAATACGAAATCACCGGGCCCGATGCCGAAGCCTTCCTCGACCGCATCCTTGCCTGCAAGCTGCCGAAGAAAGCCGGGCGCACCGTGCTCGCTCCGACGCTTAACCGGTGCGGCGGCATCATCGGCGACTTCACCGTCACGCGCATCGGCGATGCCGAGTTCTATCTCGTCGGTGCCGGTGCCGCCGAACGTTTCCACCTGCGCCGCTTCGCAGACGAGGTCGGCGATGCCGATGTTACCGTGCGGTCGGTCACGGCCCAGCGCGCGGGTCTCGCCATCGCGGGCCCCAACTCGCGCACACTGCTCGAACGCGTCACCTCCGAAGATGTCTCCGCCGAGAACTTCACGTTCCTCGCCACCCGCGACATAGAGGTCGCCAGCGTGCCCGCGCGCGTCATGCGGATCTCCTTCACAGGCGATCTGGGCTACGAAATCCATCTCGCGGCCGAGTACCAGCGCACCCTCTTCCACGCCCTGAGCAAGGCCGGGGAGGATCTGGGCCTCACGCTCTGCGGTGCGCGCGCGCTCGACGCCCTGCGCCTGGAAAAAGGCTACGGGCGCTGGGGCACGGAATTCACCGCCGACACCACGCCGCAGGAAGCCGGCCTCGACCGTTTCGTCGCCATGGACAAGGGCGATTTCGTCGGCCGCGAGGCGCTCACCAAGGCCCACAACAAGGGCCCGCGCTACAAGCTCGCCACCATGGTCGTCGATGCCGACAAGGCCGACTGCTGGGGCAACGAACCGGTCCTCCAGAACAACAAGGTCGTCGGCGTCGTCTCCAGCGGCGGCTACGGCCACCACGTCGAGAAGTCCATCGCCATGGTCTTCCTCAACCCCGACCTTACCGCCGACGCCGGCGACCTCGAAGTCGAAATCCTCGGCCAAATGCGTCCCGCGAAACTGCTTCAGGAAGCCCTGTTCGACCCGGAAAACAAGCGGTTGCGGGGTTGACGACGACAATTATGCGAATCTCGGCGTATGTGTGAGCCGACCCAACCCGACCACCGGCGCGATGCGGCGTAGGTTCCCACAAACCAGCCATGAGCCATGGTAGAATATGCCTATGATCGTACGTCTTGATCGCGCAAATGCCGAGATCCGCAAGCGCCGAACGAACGGCAGGACGAAGCTGCGGAACTCCTGTTGAGCGTCGCCGACTGGGAGCCTGGCGCAACGCATCTCAGCGCCGAACAGATCGCAGAGATCAAGCGCCGGCTCGGCGTCGCCGAAGAAAAGACTTCTTACGAAGACGTGCGTAGCTGGTTCGACCAAGCCAATCCATGACCATCAGATGATGGTCGGTCTGTCGGCAAACCGTCTGCAACCTCTCCGCGTGCATGTTTTCATGGGTAAAATCCTCGAAAAGGGGGATAATCGACGAAAATCTGGGGGAATGTTCATGAAACTGGCCGCCGGTGCGGGCCGATATCGACGGCTATGTCTTCATTTACCGCTTCGGAAATCACCGAACAGTACAGGGCCGAAGGCAATCTCGACGGCGTATCGGCGGTCATGCGCGGACCGCGCCGTCATGCCGCCAAAATGTTCGAAAGCAGGGGCGCGGAAGTCTCGTTCGTCGAAACGCCCGACTATGACACCACCGCCCAGGAAGTCGCCGAGGGTGGCTGCGACGCGGCCGGCTTCCCGGAGGATTTCAACCTCCAGAGCGTCAACGACTAGACCGTCCAGTATCCCGCCTACTGGCTGCGCTAACCGCGATCCCGCACGCCACGGACGGTCCGCCTCGTCTGAAGCACTACCCTACCCCTTAACTGGGGAGTATTCCGTCGGCGTCTCGTGCGCCAAAGCCATTGAGGCCCCGAAATCGCCAGCCTCCATCAGCGGGATCGCCTTGGCGTATTTGGCCAGGCCGTAGCCGTCGGTGAGATGCAGATTGGCGGCCAGCGCCTTGTCGTCGGGCATCTCGTAGATATAGACCATGTCGTATTCGCCATAGCTTCCATACTGCGCGATGGGCTTGCCGCCGAAATCGGCAATCGCCTTGCGGTGGACCGCCGCCCGGTCGCGCATGGCTTCGTCCGACAGCATGGCCGCCTTCTGATCGTTCCCGTATTTCACCATGTAGAGCACCGGAACGCCCATCGTCGTCTCCCTGTTTCACCTCGGCGTTCAGTCTAGTGCGAAGCGTTCCGGTTACGACGGTTTCGCCCCGTCCCAAAAACAATCCGTCGTGTCCCCACTTGATGGGGCCATCCATGCCAGAGGCCCCTCAAGGAGTGCGGACGAGACAGGACGGTCGAGAGGGAGACGAATTCACCTGACAACTCACGCGCTCGGCCGCCCCGTGCACGCCGACCATTTGGGCCGTCAGCAGGCCTCCCGTGGCATCGCGCGGCGCCATTACGCGAATCAGGACAGGCCACATCGAGTTGCACGGACTGCTCCTCTTCAGGCAGGCCGAAGAGAATCCACAGCGCATCGAGCACCTCGCGCACCAAGCGGGTCTGCAGCGGTGGATCGGCCGTTCCCGTGGCTTTGGCCAGACCCTCTACGGATGCCTTGAGCACCCGGTTCTGCACACCCCCGCGCCGAAACTCCAGTCGCTTTCCTGCATCACTGACAAACTTCTCCTTACAATAATGTTCCCTTTATATTCTTATATTCGTGTGATAGTTAAGAACAATCTAGGGTGCATGGGGTTGTTTTCGACTTTTTGTGAAGGGGAGGCCTCAGTCGCCGCATACGCGGCGGGGACGCAGTCGCTCCCTGTCAGCCCATGAAGGACCTCTCGTGTTTTGTTTGTTCCCCAAGCCGGGCGCTCGTTCCGTGCGATTGGCTTACGCCGTATGCGCGGCGCCGGTGTGGTCGCAGCGCAGCGGAGAGTCGGGATCTCGGTCCGCACGTTGCTTTTGGAACGCGTCATGACGGGATCCCGGATCGGGGTCGTAGGGCTCCCTTGTCCGGAACACCTGTTGGAATACTGAGTAGGCGGGAGGCCCTAATTATGGACCGACAGGCATGCGACGGCATTCTCGCGCCGCATGGCGTATGAGCCAAGCGAGCGGAGCGAACGCCCGGCTTGGGGAACAAACCAAACAGGTGCGCGGAGCGCACCTGAGGCTCAACAAACAAACCACAGCATTGGCCCTGCGTCAGGGCCGAACTATAATGTTTGCATCAGGAGGAACGCATCATGGCCGAAACGGTCCATATCGAATACTGCCGCGCTTGAAACTACGAGCCCCGGGCCCTCCGTGCGAGTGGCCAGCTTAAAGACAAGTACGGCGTCGACGTCGAGATCGCGGGCGGACGCACCGGTTCGTTCGAGATCACCCGGGGCGACCGGCTGCTCTTCTCTAAGCTGGAGAAGAACCGCTTCCCCGAGGACGAAGAAATTCTCTCCCTGCTCGACCACGCCTAACGCGCGATGATCGACGCAGGCGCTTTCGACCGTGACGGCGTTCTCGTCGGTATCGACGTGATGGCGCACGACGAAGTCGCGGCCTATCTCGCGCGCATCGAGGCGTTCGAGCGCGGCCGCGCGGGCGATCTGCCGGTTGCTGCCATCTTCCGCACCGGCGCGCACATTGCGATCACGGCGGTCGACGAGCTGGTGCGCCACCCCGCCATTCTGGACGCGGTCGCAGCGTTGTTGGGCCCCAACCTCATGGTCTGGGACAGCGATGTCATCGCCAAGGAAGCCGGGTCGGAGTGGTTCATCTCCTGGCATCAGGACCTGCGTTACTGGGGTGTGGACGGCACCGATGCCGTCACGGTCTGGCTCGCGCTGACGGATGCCTCGGGCGAGATGGGATGCATGCGCTTCATCCCGGGCTCGCACCGCGAGGGCCTGGTCGATCACACCGATACCTTCCAGGACGGCAACCTGCTGACACGCGGCCAGACTATCGCGCGCGACGTCGACGAGGATACCGCCATCATGGGCGCGCTGCAGGCAGGCCAGATGTCGATCCATCACGGCCTCACCTTCCATGCCTCCATGCCCAACCATTCAGACTGCCGCCGCGTCGGGCTTGCCGTCCGCTATACCACACCCGCCATGCGCCAGGTCGTGGCCGACCACGATTACGCCCAGCTTGTCCGGGGCCGCGATGATTTCGGCCATTTCCAGCCCGTGCCGCGCCCCGCAGCCGACGGCGACGCCACGGCCATGGCGAACTGGCGACGGATCACCGACGAACAGGCCGCCGCCTATTTCGCCGGAGTCCAAGCCGGCAAACAGAGCTGGACCGGCGGTAACGTCGCCTCCAAACCCGCATGAGCGAAGGCGAACCGGTCTCCTGGCGCAAACCCATCATCCTCGGCATCTGCGTCGTTCTCCTGGGCCTTCTGCTGGCCGGCCGCGCCTTCTTCAAAGAGCCTCCGGTCGATGAAAAGACGGTAGAGATAGAGGTAGAATAGAAATCAGGCGGAGACGTGGAGACGCGGAGTCTAAAGTGTTGCATTGTAATCTGAGGATCGTCGCGATCCAGAGTAGTTTCGGTGGGATGGCAAAACTATCCCCAGTAGAATTCACCAGTGTCAGGACCTGAACTCCCCATGCACTCCGCGTCCTCCGCGTACCGAGTCCTTTTGCGTATCGGCCGCTCGCTTGAACCTGCAGGCCGGTGAAGCAATGGTGCCCGCCTTCATTCTCAGGATCGATTGACCATGGTTGTTGAAGAACTCCCCGCCCTGCCGGAATCCGTCGATGTCGTCGTCATCGGCGGCGGCATCATCGGCGTTTCCACGACCTATTTCCTAGCCAAGAAGGGCGTTTCGGTTCTGCTCTGCGAAAAGGGCGTGATTGCGGGCGAACAGTCCGGCCGCAACTGGGGTTTTGTGCGCCAGCAGGGCCGTGCACCCGAGGAAGTGCCGCTCGTCATGGAATCCCTGCGCATCTGGCGCGGCATCGAACAGGAGATCGGCGAGAACGTCGGCTTCCATCAGGGCGGCGTCATCTACACCGCCAAGAGCGAGCGCGACATCGAGGAATTCGAGAAGTTCCTGGAGATCGCCAAACAGCACCAGCTCGACACGAAGTTGCTGACCGGCGCCGAACTCAAACAACTCGTTCCCGGTATCGCCGGTAACTATACCGCCGCGCTCCATACGCCATCTGACGGGCGCGCCGAACCGCGGCTAGCCGCACCGGCGATCTCGCGCGCCGCCGAACGGGCGAGGGTCCACGTCGCGTCCCGGTGCGCAGTGCGCGGCCTGGAACGTCGGGGCGGAAAGGTCGCCGGCGTCGTCACCGAACGCGGTCGCGTCAAGACCTCGACCGTCGTGCTGGCGGGCGGCATGTGGTCGTCCCTCCTGTGCGGCAACCACGATGTCGCGCTGCCCCAGTTGCGCATCCAGAGCAACGTTTTCCGCACGACCCAGGCGCCCGAGGTGACACAGGGCGCGATCTGGGCTGACGATGTCGCCATCCGCCGCCGCCAGGACGGCGGCTATACGGTCGCCCACGGCCAGGAAGCCGACTTCCATGTTGGGCCCGAGGCGCTGCGCTGGTTCTATCAGTTCGGCCCCGCCTACAAGCAGGAGCGCAACTCGATCCGCCTGCGTTTTTCCGGCCAGAGCCTTAAGGAGGCGATGACCCGTAAACACTGGAATCTGGACGACACGACGCCGTTCGAGGCCACGCGCATCATGGATCCCAAGCCGCGCAAGTCGGTCATCCTGGAGACCTTCGCGGCCATGCGCCGCACCTTCCCTGATCTGGCCGATGTCAACATCGCCGAGACCTGGGCGGGCATGATTGACGTCACGCCCGACGCCATCCCGGTCATCTCAGCCGTCGCCGACATCCCCGGCTTCTTCATCTCGACCGGATACAGCGGACACGGGTTCGGTATCGGGCTTGGCGCGGGACGCGTTACCGCCGACCTAGTAACCGGCACGCCCAACAACATCGATCTTGCCGCCTTCCGCTTCGAACGGTTTGCCGACGGCACGGCCAACCCGTTTGGCGGCGCGGTCTAGTAGGCCGCCAATGCTGGCCTCCTCAATGGCCATCACGACAATTCGGTCGATCAGCGTTTCGCGATCCACGGCGGCGGGCCGTCGCGCGATGGTCGCAGGCGACCGCAGGGGCGCCATCGCTGCGTTCTGGGCCGTGCTCGCCGACGAGCCTGCCCTTCATCCTGCTTGGCCGCGCACAGGTGCTTTCCAGCGCCTTCGAAGAAGCCGGCGAAACCTTCATCCGGGCGACCAAGGTCAATTCGGGCCATGCGGAAGCTTGGCGCTCATTCAGATCTCGTGGCTCGGTTTCCCCAACACCACGGGCGCACCCTTCTTCGACTATACTGCTGGGCGATGCCATCGTGACGCCAGCCAACCATCAGCGTTGTTTCAGCAAGAAGCTCGTCCGGCTGCCCGGCCGTTATCAACCCAACGATCCCGAGCCGGCGGTCTTAAAGACGCTTCGGCGTCACGATCCTCGGCAAGATCGTCTCGTCGCTGTCGCCGACGTCATCATGCCGCCCATCGGCATCCTGCTGGGCAATGTCGACTTCAGCAATCTCTTCGTCAACCTGTCGGACGGCGCTATGAGACGCTCGCGACCGCGCAGGAAGCCGGTGCGGCGACCATCAACGTCGGCGTTTTCATCATCTTGGCGTTTGCCGTTTTCCTGCTGGTGCGCTCAATCAACCGCCTGAAACGCAGGGTAAGAATCCGGTGAGACGTCGAGCCCGAAGACCAAGAACTGCCAGTTCTGTATGACTTTCGGTGCCGATCAAGGTGATGCGCTGCCCGGCCTGCACGTCCGAATTATCTGCCGAAGGGGCCTGATCAGGCCGTGGCGCACCCCGGAGGACTCGAACCTCCAACCTCTTGATTCGTAGTCAAGTGCTCTATCCAATTGAGCTAGGGGTGCCAACGCCGCGGCGCGGCCGTCAAGAGGCGCGGAACGTAATCGAAGGCCACCTGCTGCACAAGCCCTGAAACAGCCCGGAAAGTGCCAGGATTTGGACCTTGTGACAGTTCGGTTGCTCGCGTAGTATTCACACTGTCGACGGACCGCTGCAGGGACGGCGCAACGCTGGCGTGGGGGCGTTCCCCGGGGCACTGGTTTTCAATTTGGTTTCAGGACGATAGGCTTCCGCATGTCCTTGTCGCACCGTATTACTGAGTTGTTGGCCTGTCTGGCATTCGTGACCGGCTGCCAGGTCGCCGATGACACCCTTTTCCCCAGTCTCTCTGGCGAAGATTCCGCTGGTTCGCCTTCGGCCTCCGGCGAGGCCAATATCGGTACCGATACGACCGTTATCGCGCCGCTGGCCGCGGCCGGCATGGATGTACCGACGATCAGCGCGTCGAACTACGGCAACACCGGCACGATCGTCAGCCAGAAGGTGCGAGATATTGCCGGCGAACTGCAGGTTCTGCAGTCTGCCGAAGCTCAAAACAGCGCCGCCTACGCCAACCAGCTTGCTCGTGCCGAACAGAATGCGCAGCAGTATTACGCCACGATCGCGGCGATCACTTCGCGTCTGCAAATCGGTACGACGCCGGGCAATCCCATTCTGGTGAGCCAATACAACGTCGCCCAGACCCAGCTCGACCAGCTTATGAGCGACGTCGCGGCCTTCAATACGCTGGGTGTCGCTGTTGCCTCCAACGCCGCGACTTCGACCTACATTTCCAATGCCATCGACGCCACGCTGCGTCTCTCCGGCGCGGTCGAGGAAGACCATCGCCAGCTCAACGAGCTCCAGGACGTCAACAACCGCACGCTCGTCGGCATTGAATCGCAGTGGAATGCGCTCAACGCCGTGGTCGAGCGCCAAACCGGTTACGTCAATGTCGAACGCACGCGTATGACCCAGCTTGCCGCGGCGATCAGCAATGGCCGTCTTCACGGTCCCGCGCTAGCCGAGTTCGGCACGCAGCAGGCGCCGCCCGCGCTAACCGGCGACGCAGCGCTGACCGGGCGCCAGCCGCTGGTCGTCATTCGCTTTGACCGCGAAGACCTCACTTTCCAGGACCCACTCTATCAGGCGGTCGGAGCGGCTCTGCAGCGCAAACCCAACGCCATCTTCGACCTCGTTGCCGTCGCACCGGCCGGCGGATCGGCCGGTGAAGTGGCGCTGGCCAGCACCAATGCCAAGCGCAATGCCGAAGAAGTCCTGCGCGCGCTGACCAACATGGGCCTGCCAGGCGAACGCGTCACGCTGTCGGCCACGATGAGCTACGACGCCGTCGTGAACGAGGTGCGCATTTTCGTGCGCTGATCCAAACGGCCCTGCGCGCCGTACAGAGTGTTGTTGGGTTGGGATCGTCAACGCATCTGAACGGAAGGCAACCATGCGCCGTACCCTCGCTGCTCTTTTCACGATCTTCATCATCGGACAGGCACATGCCGACGAGCCGCTTTCGGCGGCCGATGCCAACGCCATCCAGGCGGTGATCCAGAATCAAGTTGACGCTTTCAACCAGGACGACGATGTGCGGGCCTACAGACATGCCTCGCCGACCATCCAGAGAATCTTCCAGACCGTCGATGTCTTCATGACGATGGTGCGCGACGGTTATCCGCCGGTCTACCGCTCCACCCGGGTCGAGTTCGGCGCACTCCACATGATGAACGGCGAGCCGGTGCAGGAGGTTTACGTGACCGGGCAGGACAGACTGTCGGTGCTTGCGGTCTACACCATGGAGCACCAGGAGGACGGAAGCTGGCGCATCAATGGCTGCACCATCGTGAACGCCCCGGACCTGACGGCCTGACGTCTACCAGTGCAGCGATTCGCCATCATAATTGAAGAACTTGCCGCTCTAATCGGGACCGGCCGACGCGATCTGTTTGCACATGCCGGCCACCGCTTCCTGGGGTGTGTTCAGTGCGTTTCTTCCGCCCATGTCGGTCTGTACCCAGCCAGGGTGAAAGGCGAGCACAGTGATCCCGCGTTCGCAAAAATCCTGGGCCAGATTGACCGCGATCACGTTGAAGACCGTCTTCGTCGTGCGGTAGATATACGCGCGCCTCGGAATGATTGTCGACGATGGAGCCCATCTTGCTCGAAAGGTTGGCGATGACCAACATCTCGCCCGCATCGACCCGGTGCACCAGAGCTTCGGCCACGCGATAGGGCGCGAAGACGTTGGTCCGGATGGCGGCGCCCCAGGCCTCGTAGTCCATCGATCCGTCGGCCTTGCGGGCAGCAGGATAGGCGCCGGCATTGTTGATCAGTGGATCGACCGGAGCGCCGTCGAGCGCCTTGGCCAAGGCGGCAATATGGCCGTGATCCGTGACATCCAGCCAGTGGACATGGAGGCTGTCACAGGAAAGCGCGAACAGTTTGCCGACGGAATCGGGATCGCGCGCACCGGCAATGTACGGTCCAGCCCTCCCCCAGGTACTGGCGCACGAACTCCAGCCCGATGCTTCGGCTCGCACCCGTGATCGCGGTGGTCGGCATGGCCTTCCCTCAACTGATTTCCAAGTTTCAAGGTAGAGCCTCGCGCGCCATCTTCAAGCGCTGTAGCAGATGAGATCGCCCAGGCTTTCGGCATCGACCTCGGTGTGCTACGTGCCGGTCGCCAGAGCGAAGATCGTGTCGCCGTCGAACGGCGTGTGCACGGAGCGGATGGCGTGGGCGTAGCCGTCATGGGCCATGATCGCGACGCGCTGGACCTCGTTTTTGTGCAGCACGGCATTGGTGGCGACCACGGCGATGGTCGTGTTCCCGCGTGGAAAACCCTTCACGTCCGCACCGAGTTTGAGGTCGCCCGGTGGCAATTCACGGACCGGCGAACCCATCTCGTTCTGCTGTTCGTACATGGCCGACCAGAGCGTCCGGGTGCCGGGGATGACCGTCGAACCGACGGCATTGACCGCAACCAGGGCCCCCACCTGCATGGCATCATCGGTCACCGCCGACGCGCTGCCCAGGCCGCCCTTCAAATGCCCGGCGGAAGCACCCAGCCCCGCACTGACATTGCCCAGCCGAAATTCTACATCGGCGCAGGTCATGGCGTCGCGGCCCAGGCTGCGATAGGGCGAGGCCGGCCCCCAATCCTTGTCCCCGCCCTTGGCGAGGTCGAACAGGATGGCTCCGGACACGATGGGCACGACCGACTCGCCGACCGAAAACCCCTGCCCCGTTAGGCAAGCCAAGCCATCACACCACTGGAGGCATCAAGACCGAGGGCCGATCCGCCCGAGAGTACCGCCGCATCCACCGCCTTGAGCAGGCATGTGGCGTCCAGGGCATCGGTGTCGCGCGCCCTGATGGCCGCCGCGTTCGACCTGAATGTGATCGAGGACGGTTCGGTCAGGGTCTGACCGGCTACATCAGTGACATGATCCAGCCATAGGCGAAGTAACCGGTGAAGAAGGTTGCGGCAAAGACAGCAGCATCAGCACGCCGTCACGGGCCGTGATGGCAAGACCGAATACCGTGATCACGGCGCCAGGCAGCAAGACAGCAAACGGTATGAACTCCAGGGGTACGGTGAGGCAGGCAAGCGCGATGCAGACAAGCGCCGCCAGGCATCTGAAGAGATCGCCTGTGATCCATTCGACCCGATGGGGACCAGTGCGTCGACGCGTTTCAGCCACTTGCCGCTCCTTTCCCGGGTGTTTTTTATCTTGGTAATTCCTACTGTTTTCGGTTCGGAATCTGGTTGATATGCTCCAAGGGAGTTTGCCTTGACATGGTGATGATCAAGGGATGGAGGTCCTCTGCCCGATGGTTGTAGCGATAGCAGATCTCGCCGAGATAGAGGTGGAACTGTTTGCGCGGCACGCCGCGACAGGGATAGAGCCAGTTCTTGGCATAGCTCCGGAAGCCCTCGATGCCGTTGATGTGGTCGCGCCCCGGCGGCCGTCCCTTTTCCTTGCGCATCACGACGTGCCCGCCGCACAGCTTCAAGGTGGCGCAGGCCTGCCACTCACCGGTGTAACAGAGCGAACCCTCGCGTGTGTGGACCTCGATGTGATGCATGACCTCGGCGCGGCTGGGGGCGGCGCGCGCATGCTCCACTTCGATACCAAGAGCGGCGACGTCATGAGCTATGACGGACGGTTTCTACACCGGCATCGTCGCCCAGCGCATCATTGATGCCGTTGCTACGACGCCGGTCAACCCCGCCGTGATGACGCTGGAGGATTTCACGAGCTACTGGACTGCCGAATGCCCGACGGTCTACGTCGACTATCGCCAGTGGGAAGTCTGCGGCATGGTTCCGCCCAACAGTGGCGGAGTGACGGTGGCGCTGATTCTTTTGCTGCTTGAAGGCGTGGACCTTGCCGCCGTCGAACTGTAATCGCTCGAGGTGGTGCATCTCATCGTGGAAGCCGAGCGGCTGGCCTATGCCGACCGCGACCTCTATCTTGCCTACAGCGACTTTGTTGCCGTGTCTGCCAACGCTCTGATCGATGAAGCCTACCTGGCTGAACGCGCCAAGCTGATTGATCCCGCACTCTCCATGGGCGAGGGGCAACCTGGAACGCTGCAGGGTTGGGATGAAGGCGCGCTGGCACCCGACGACGGCCACCACGGTTTCTCCACCAGCCACACCAGCATCGTCGATCCCGCCGGCAACGAGGTGCAGACATTGCGTGGCGAGGCGCGCCGTCTCGAGGAAGCGCCGGCCGAGCAGATGCCGGTACCGGCGGCTCAAAAAGCATGATCGGGGATGGGGACGACGAGAAATGAGGTATCCCGTATCCCAAAAGCTGGAGATCGTCCGCACCATCGAGCACTCTCACCTGCCGATCCGGCGAACACCGGACAAGCCCGGCATCCCGAAAACGACCTTCTATCGACGGTACGGCCTGTATCGAGCATTCGGTGAAAACGGCCTTGAAGACCGCACGACCGGCCCGTCATCAAGACGGACGACGGGTTCAGGGACGGGACGACAGCCCCGAACCGGCTCCGGCAGACCGACTTTAACCTGCTTCAGGGCGATCGCTTGGGGCCGGTTCTGTCTGTCGACGGTCCTGAATGGCTTCTCCCGCACCGTCGTCGCCTGGAAACCGTGTACGACCATGAGGGCCGGGGACGTTACGGACACGCTGAACCCTGCCCTGAAGGCGTCAGGCTGTGACCGTGCGAACGTCGCCCACAGGCTGCGGCTGCCCGGCGATAACGGGACGTCCTGCATCTCTGCCGGTCCGGCCGGATGGCTGAGCGTCAGGGGCATGGATCATGTCCGTGGCACTCCGCACCATCCGCAAACCCGGGGCAGGATCGAACGCCGGCATCGGACGCCGAAGAACCGTGTGCTGCCGGAAAACCACTGCCTGCCCGGGGATCCCGAAAACCGGATCGCAGCCTTCGTTGAGCACTGCAACAACGAGCGCCATCACGAAGGCACCGGCAACGTCACGCCGGCCGATGCCTGCTCCGGGTACGCAACGGCCATCGTCGAAAGGAGAAAACGGATCAAGGAACCCACCGTTGGGAACCGCCGCTTGAAACGTCAGCGGCAAGCCGCTCAACAGCAACCGGGGTGAGACAGAGCCTCCGTCAAATCACGCACCCAACCGGCCCAAAATCCCGACGACGGGCACTTCAACATAAACCACTCCGGACTCTTCGCCTACAAGCACAATCACATCAACGGACAGGGACCTCGAGAGGCTAGCGCCGAACGCGTGTCATCCCGCATAACCCGTAGTGGTTATGCGGGATGACACGCGTTGGAGGTCAGGCCACGCGGCCGTGGAAGAGGCGCTGGGTGTGGGCGCTCATGCGCAGAAGACCGGGGGTCTCCCCGTAGCTCAGCACGGCGATGAGGCGAGACCGGCGGCCATGGGCCAGCGTGACGCAGTGGAGCGACTCACGATCGCGAAACAGGATGAGCGTTCCCGCCTGGGGCATATAAGTCGATGCAGCCGGTGTCATCGCCATCGAGCACGCGGTCCACGACCTCGAACTCCGCGCTGCCGCCCACGCGCAAACGGCTCAGGTAGCGGTAGATGCCGCCCGCCTCGGCCGGGCGCAGCATCAGGGTGACGGCGAAGTCGGCCTTGTCGAAATGCCCCAACTCAGGCCCTCGCCAGGACGGTCGACGTTGATCATCAGCGCCGCGAGCGGATCGCCATAAGGATGAAGGCGTGGCAGACCCAGCATGTCGGCGACAAACAGGCGCAGCGGGGGCCAATCGTAGAGGGTGCGCAGAGGTCCATCGTTTGCAATCCGATCAGTCGCTACATTGCCCTTGTCGGTCACGACGAGATGGTTGCGTGCGTGATCGGGCGCATGCGAGGGATCGGGTTCGGCCAGGTAGACATTGCGACACTGCTCGCAGAAATAGGCGCAATCTGCGACAGCCTCGGCCTCGTCGCACAGCATCCGGGTCGTCTCGGGCTTCGTGAAGCCCTCGAACGCGACAATGCCGTCGCGCGCCAGGGCCTCGCGGCTGCGCGTAACCAGATCTTCTCGCGCCGCGTCATCCCTCCGCTTCTCCGATGGAGATAATCTCGCACTGCGTGTTCTGCAAGGCGGCGAAGTGCGTGTGGTTGCCGGCGTCGTCAATGATCGAGAGGAAGGAGCGGCGCGAGACGAAGAGGCGGACGTATTCATAGGTCTGGACCAGTTCGCCTGCGCGCCAGCAATGGACGCGAAAGAGCCCCATAGCGCCGTGGATCGGGACCGGCTGGGCATCGTCGTCGGCCTGGGCGGCCACCGACGCCAAGAGGATCAGGACTGCGGCCGTCAGCCGCACTGGGCCTTGTGGCGCAGCAGGTGGTCGGCCAGCACGCAGGCCATCATCGCCTCGCCTACCGGTACCGCACGGATGCCGACACAGGGGTCGTGACGGCCCTTGACCTGGACGGTGGTGTCATTGCCGTCACGGTCGACGGTCTTGCGTTCGTGCAGGATGGAACTGGTGGGTTTGACGGCGAAGCGCACGACGAGATCCTGGCCCGTCGAGATGCCGCCCAGAACGCCGCCTGCCTTGTTGGAGAGGAAGCGGGGTCCGTCGTTGCCCATGGCCATTTCGTCGGCTGCGGTCTCGCCCGGCTCGGAGGCGAGCGCAAAGCCGTCGCCGATCTCCACGCCCTTGACGGCGTTGATCGTCATCATGGCGCGGGCAAGGTCGCCGTCGATCTTGTCGTAGATCGGGCTGCCCAGCCCGACCGGCACACCCGAGGCGACAATCTCGATCACCGCGCCGGCCGAGGAGCCCTGCTTGCGCACGCCGTCCAGGAAGGATTCCCAAGTCTCGGCCATCGCCTTGTCGGGACACCAGAACGGGTTTTTCTCGACTTCCTTCCAGTCCCACTTGTCACGGTCGATGCCGTAAGGACCGATCTGAACGACCGCGCCACGGATCGTGATCTCCTCGCCCAGCACCTTGCGCGCCACTGCGCCGGCGGCCACCCGCATGGCGGTTTCCCGGGCGCTGGAACGACCCCCGCCGCGATAATCGCGGATGCCGTATTTGGCGTCATAGGTGTAATCGGCGTGGCCGGGCCGGTATTTCGCGGCGATATCGCCGTAATCCTTGGAACGCTGGTCGACATTCTCCATCACCATGGCAAGCGGCGTTCCGGTGGTTTGGCCTTTGAACCAGCCCGAGACGATCTTCACCGTGTCGGGCTCGCGACGCTGGGTCGTGAAACGCGACTGGCCAGGCCTGCGCCGGTCCATCCAGTGCTGGATGTCGGCTTCCGCGATGGCGATGCGCGGCGGCACGCCATCGACCACGCAACCGATCTCCGGCCCGTGGCTCTCACCCCAGGTCGTGACACGAAAGAGATGTCCGGAGCTGTTACCGGCCATATTGATTATGCCTCTGGCGGGGAGTCCATCGCCCCTAAAACAATCGCGATGTCAGGGGCTTTGGGGTTTTTCATGCCCACGATGTGATAGCCGCAGTCGACATGGTGCACTTCGCCGGTGACCGCCGTCGAGAGATCGCTGGCGAGATAGAGCGCGGAACCGCCGACCTCGTCGATCGAAACGTTGCGCACTAGGGGCGAGTTGAGTTCGTTCCATTTCAGGATATAGCGGAAGTCGCCGATGCCCGACGCGGCCAGCGTCTTGATCGGCCCGGCCGAGATGGCGTTGACGCGGATGCCCTGCTCGCCCAGATCGGCCGCGAGATACCGCACGCTGGCCTCCAGCGCGGCCTTGGCGACACCCATGACGTTGTAATGGGGCATCCAGCGCTCGGCGCCGTAGTAGGTCAGCGTGATCAGGCTGCCGCCGCTGTCGCCCATCAGTTCCGCGGCGCGGCGCGCGACCGAGGTGAAGCTGTAGCAGGAGATATCCATCGTGCGCAGAAAGTTGTCGCGCGTGGTATCGGCGTAACGCCCGCGCAGCTGATCCTTGTCGGAGAAACCGATGGCGTGGACCAAAAAGTCCAGACCGCCCCAAGCGTTGGACGCCGCATCGAACACGTTGTCGATGCTGTCCTCGTTGGTGACGTCGCATTCGACGACGATCTTGGAACCCACGCTTTCGACCAGCGGCTTCACGCGCTTGCCCAGCGCCTCGCCCTGATAGGTGAAACCGAGCTCCGCGCCATGCGCAGCGAGCGTGCGGGCGATTCCCCAGGCGATCGAGCGGTCGTTGGCAACGCCCATGATCAACCCGCGTTTGCCTGCCATCAAAGGGCCGGGCTCAGTCATTGAAACCTCTTCGAAGTGGTGTGGTCGAACCGGTGGGCCGCTCAATGCGGCCCTAAACGTTGCGATCCTACACAAAAAGCCAGAGGCGGGCCAACGCGTCCCTTCCAGGGCGTTTGGTCGGATCGCATGCGAGAATACCTGATCCAAGGCCTGAGATTTGCTTCGTTGCGCGCCGGAGGCCGTGCACCATATCCAAGGCAGCCATCTGTTTGCTTCCAAGGAGAGATGTCGTGGCCATGCCTGCACGGAACAATCGAACCGATACGACGGTGGAGTCCGAACTGGTCTATCTCGCCAATCTCGATATCAAGCCGGTCATCCATTACACGCAGCCCGACCTGTCCAAACGCGACGGCAACTATGAAGAGTTTCCCGTCGTGATAGCCAACATGCGCGAGACCGAGAGCCTGTCCCTAGACCGTGAAGGGTTCGAACTGTGGAACGAGACGGTTTCGGTGCACGATTTCTACGATTCCGACACCGTCGAGCGCGAGTATTATCCCCAGCTTTCGGATTTCGTGAAACGCGCGACCGGCGCTAGGGAGGCTCTGGTCTTCGACCATACGATCCGTATCGAAGGCGGCAGCAGGCAAGACAGCACCGTGATGCGCGCGCCGGTGCGTGTCGTGCACGACGATTATACCGAGAATTCTGCGATCAAACGTGTGAGCGATCTGTTTCCCGGCGATGAGGCCGAAGACTGGATCGCGTGACGTTTCATCGAGTTCAATATCTGGCGGCCGATCGAGGGACCGGTCCTGATGACGCTGCTGGTGCCATGCGATGCGCGCAGCATCGATCCCGGCGACCTGACGCTTACCAACCTGATCTACCCCGACCGTGTCGGCGAAATCCATCACGCTCACTAAAATCCGGCGCATCGCTGGTACTACGCACCGGAGATGACCTCGGACGAGGTGATCCTGATCAAATACTATTCAGCGCGCGACGGACGTACGCGCTTCACCTTAACTATACTGCTTTTGCCGATCCCCGGACGCCAAAGAACCCACCACCCCGAAAGAGCATCAAGGCGCGGGTTCTTACGCGCATGGAGACCTGATACCGACGATCAGGTATTCACGACCTTCCACGAGCCATCGGGCTGGCGGCACGCTGTGCCGTAGGCCTGCTGGTATTCGCCGCCGACCGTTACCGTGGTCTGATACTCGCGGCAATACTGGCCGTTCTGGTCCGTACCGTCGCGCACCGGCGTGTAGCTGCCGTAGTTGCCCGAATCGGGGTTGTTCCAGGTGATAGTCTCGCCGACCGTTGCGTTGTGTGCGACCGCTTCGGCCTGGGCGGCATAGGCCTGATCGGCCCGGTCGAGCGAAGCACCAACCTGGTTGCCCAGGTAGGCGCCCAGAAGACCACCGCCGATGGCAGCGAAGATCTGGCCTGTACCGTCACCAACCTGCGAGCCCAGCAAGGCACCACCGGCGGCGCCCAACAGCGTGCCCACGGTTTCCTTGCCGCCGGCATTCTCGGAACAGGCGGACAATGTGAGAGCGCCGGCAAGAGCCAGCGCGGCAATTTTTGGAAACTTCATGGTTTTCATCCTGACTGCGGTTATCTAATCAAAATCCTCTGACCCGGACCCTAGCGATAACCAGGAAATCCGGCCATAAGAAGGCAGAATCAATATGGTACCCAATGCACTAGATTTGGATGCCGAAACTTCAAGAAAAGGGACGCCAGTCACAATTTGCGGCATTCCCTCGCGCAAGGAATCATCCATGGCACGTATTGAGGACGAGGATCCCTACGAAGTTTTTTCGCAATGGTATGCCGAGGCGGCGGAATCCGGGCTGAAGGAGCCCACCGCCGTTGCTCTGGCGACCGCCGATACGGACGGACAGCCGTCGCTGCGCATGGTGCTTCTCAAAGGTCACGGCCCTGACGGCTTCGTCTTCTATACCAACTATGAAAGCCGCAAGGGCCGTGACCTTCTGGCCAATCCCAAGGCCGCCATGACATTTTACTGGATGCCGCTTGGCCGCCAGGTCCGTATTCAGGGACGGGTCGAACAGGTCAGCGACGAAGAGGCCGACGCCTACTATGCAAGCCGCCACCGCGACAGCCAGATCGGCGCCTGGGCAAGCCAGCAGTCGCAGCCCATGGAAACGCCCTATGATCTGGAGAAGAATGTCGCCAGGATGGCCCTGAAACACGCCGTGGGCGCAGTTCCCCGGCCCTCCTACTGGTCGGGATTCCGCGTCGTGCCCCATCTGATCGAGTTCTGGTCGGAAAAGCCGTTCCGCCTGCACGAGCGCATTGAGTTCTCCCGCAGGCAAAAGAGCGGAACCTGGACCACGAGGAGGCTGTTCCCCTGATATGAGATCCACGACCGAAACCAGAGCAGAGGGCATCGGCAGAGTCGATGCCAAGGACGCAAGGCTGATGCGACTTGCGACCTTTGCCTCGATTTCGGTCGCGATCGTCCTCATCATCGCCAAGATCATCGCCGCACTGCTGACCGGATCGATCAGCCTGCTGTCTTCGCTCGTAGACTCCCTGCTCGATGCCTTCGCCTCGTTGGTCAATCTGTTTGCCGTGCGCCACGCTCTGCAGCCTGCGGATCACGAGCACCGCTTTGGCCACGGCAAGGCCGAACCGCTTGCGGGCCTTGCACAGGCGGCGTTCATCGCCGGATCCGGGGTCTTTATCGTGGTCGAGGCGCTGCATCGGCTCTCCACCGGTCGGTACATCGAAAACACCGAATTCGGCGTCGCCGTCATGGTACTTTCCCTGGTGCTCACGATCATTTTGGTGATTTTCCAGAATTACGTCGTGAAACGCACCGGATCGACCGCCATCGGCGCTGACGCCATCCACTACCGCACGGACATCATGCTCAACATCAGCGTGATCGTCGCGCTACTCGCCTCATCGGAACTGGGCATATGGTGGCTCGACAGCGCCATCGCGATCACCATCGCCTTCTACATCGCCTACAGCTCCTGGAACGTGGCAAGCCGATCCCTAGACCTGCTGATGGACCGCGAGTTTCCCGACGACGAACGCGAGCAGATCAAGGCCATCGTGTGGAGCCACCCCGATACCAGGGGGTTGCACGATCTGCGTACCCGTAGCTCGGGGATCCAGCCCTTTATTCAGTTTCATCTGGAGCTCGAGCCCCATCTCTCGCTTTTCCAGGCCCACGAAATCGCCGACGAAGTCGAACTTCTCATCATAAACGAGTTCCCCGGAGCGGAGATCATCATCCATCAGGACCCCGTGGGCTTCGAGGAGCCGCATTCGCCGATTCCATCACTCCAGTGACCGCGAGATCACGCGAACGTGGCGGACACGGCCAATCGCGCGTAAACTGTCAGCCACGCTCATGTCGCACGGACTCGAAGGAAGAACAGCATGACCATGGCCAAGATTCTGGTTGCAGCATCCGGCACCACCGAAGGCCAAAGCGCGCTGGAAACGGCGCTGCTGCTGGCCAAGCGCTTCGACGCCCATGTCGAAGCGGTCAACGTTCGGCGCAATCCCCGCGATGCCGTCGCCTTCATGACCGAAGGCATGACCGGCGCGGTGATCGAGGAGATCATTTCCACCGCCGAACAGGACATCGACCGTCGCGCCGACAGAGCCTCTTCGGACCTTGAGGCGGTTGCCCGACGTCACAGTGTCGAAGTCACCCAAAGTCCCGCGCACAACAAGGCTTCCGTGGCCTTCCGCCAGGAAGAAGGTCGCGAGGACGAGGTCATCGCCGCCCGCGGACGTCTCTCCGACCTGGTAATCGCCGCCCGTCCCACCGCCGACGGCGACGCCAAGGAAGAGGTCGTGGCCGAATCCGTTCTGATGGAGTCCGGCAGCGGACTTTTGCTGGTGCCGGCGGGCTGTGTTTCGGACCTCTCAGGCAACGCCGCGATCGCCTGGAACGGCAGTTCGGAAGCTGCCCGCGCAGTCCACCGCGCTCTGCCGCTGCTCCAGAAAGCCAACGAAGTCGCGATCATGGCGCCCGAAGAGGGCTCCATGCGCGGCCCCGGCCCCGATGCGCTGGCGAGTTATCTGGCACTGCACGACATACGCTGCCACGTCCACAATCTGCCCACGAACTGGACGAATATCGGCGATACGCTGCTGGAAATCGCGCATCAGGAAGGGGCCGCCTTTATCGTCATGGGCGCCTTCAGCCAGGGCAAGCTGCGTCAGCTGATCCTAGGCGGGGCCACGCGATTCATGCTGAACCGCTCGGATTTGCCGGTTCTCTTCAGCCACTGATTGTGCAGATCGGCGACAGCCGTCACTTGTTACCAAACGGGACAGACGGTACGATTCCGACCATTCGCGGGTCTGCAGCGCTTGCTTGCACTCTGAAATCCTAAGGCCTTTTCGGAAGGGTGGCTTGTGCCGAAAAATCTGGCCCAGGACATGTCGATGTCACAGCAGGCTTCGGCCGGTCGCCGGCCGCTGATTGTCGAGACCTTCGACCATCTGCCCAGCGTGGTCCTAGTGCTGGACAACGACCTGCACCTTCTTTCGTGGAACCGTACCGCGCGGCGCATGTTCGGCACGGCCAGCGGCCATCTTGGCGACGGCTCCACCCTGGAAAGTTTTCTGCATGCGCTGGTCGACTACGAGATCGTCGTTCTCGACGACCGGTCCGGCGATGCCTGGATCGAAGAAACCCTCGCGGCGCACGCACCCGGCAGCACCTTCAACCGCAATCTGACCGATGGACGCACCCTGCGTATCCGCGTGATCGCCCCTGGCGATGGTCCGATCGCCGTCTATAACGATGTGACCGACCTCTGTCAGCGCGAAGCCGAGGTCAAATTCAGTCGCAAACGCTTGCGCCGCATGAACGAGGTCGGCGTTGCGCTGGCCGGCGAAAAGAATCTCAACACGCTTCTCGAGATGATCATGCCGGAGGCCAAGAGCCTGTGTCGGGCAGATGGCGGAACGATCTATCTCAAGACCGAGAAAACCCCCGAACGCGTGCTGAGTCGGGGGCAAGAGCATCGACCGGCGCACGGGCGGCGACCGCCGTATCTGCGACCGTCGCAGGATCGACCTCAGCGCACCCACCGGCATCGACGAACGCCAGCGGCAAGGACCGCCGGCGCCCTCGGGGAGCGCTGGAGTTTGCGATTCTGGTCAACGACACGCTCGATATCTCAATGGGCGGCACCTTGGGCAAGGAAATCGTGCTTCCCAAACTGCCGATCTACAATCCCGAAACGGGCGAGCCGAACGAAAAGAACGTGGCGAGTTACGCCGTGCTGATCGGTGAAACCATCAACATCCCCGATGCCTACGATGCCAAGGGCTTCGACTTTTCCGGCACGCGGCGTTTCGACGAGATGAATTCCTATCGTTCGACCTCGTTGCTGACCGTGCCCCTGCGCTACCGGAAGGAAGTCGTCATCGGCGTGCTCCAGTTAATTGACGCGTGTGACGACGGCAACGTCATCGCGTTCGATCCCGATCTGCAGAGCGACGTCGAATCCCTAGCATCCCAGGCCGCCGTATCGCTCGACAACAACCCCCTGCTGGTCACCCAGCGCCAGCCGTCCGAGGCGCTGATGAAGGTCATGGCCAACGCCATTGACCGCAAGTCGCCCTATACGGGCGGCCACTGCATCCGCGTGCCGGCGCTGACGGAAATGTCGGCGTTGGCAGCCTGTGATGTCGATAACGGACCGATGGCAACATTTTCCATGAACAACGAGCAGACCTTCGCGCTGCATGGCGCGGGCTGGCTGCACGACATCGGCAAGGTCACGACGCCCGAATACGTCATGGACAAGTCGACCAAGCTGGAAACCATCCACGATCGCATTGTCGAGGCGAAGACACGCTTCGCGGTGGCCAAGCGCGATGCTGAGATCGACTTTCTGCGCGCCTCGATGGAGCCCGATGCGGACAAGGATATTCTGGAAGCCAAGTTTCGCGCCAAGGTGGCGGAACTTGACGAGGATCTGATGTTCCTGCAGCTCGTCAACATCGGCAGTGAGTTCATGGCCGACGACAAGAAGGAACGGGTCCGCGCCATGGCCGCAAAGACATGGCGCGATGCCGGAGGCCGCGTCACGTCGCTGCTGTCGGAGGGAGAGATCAAGAATCTCTGCATTGAGCGCGGCACGCTGACCGGCGAGAAGCGCAAGGTCATTACCGACCACATGGGAATCACCATTGAGATGCTCGAACAGCTTCCCTCCCCCAAGTCGCTGCGCCGCATCCCGGAATTTGCCGGCGGCCATCACGAAAAAATTTACGGTTCGGGATATCCACGCGGCCTGCACCGCGAACAGATGTCGATCCCTGCGCACATCATGGCGATTGCCGACATCTTCGAGGCGCTGACCGCCGCCGACCGGCCCCACAAGACCCACAAGAAGCTTTCGGAATCGATCCGCATCATGACCTTCATGAAACAAGGACGGTCACATCGATCCCGACTTCTTCGATCTTTTCATCGAGTCCGAGGTCTATCGCGACTATGCCGAGAAGTTCCTGATGCCCCAGCAGATCGACGAGATCGATGTCGATGCCGTCCTGAGCCGCAAGGAGAGTTGATGCCGGACCGGAACCTGTCCTCGTTGAGCAGGCGCGCGCGATGGGTTCCATGCCCCATACCGTTGAGACAGAGCTCAACGCCGCTCTGATGCACACCAGGAACCAGCATGGCTGATAAAGAACTCCAGAAAACCGTCGTCATCACGGGCGCCAGCCGCGGCATCGGCCACAAGGTCGTCATCCGTTTCGTGCGTGAGGGCTGGCGCGTGGTGAGCTGTTCGCGCGACGACATTCCCGTCGACCGCCAAGTCGTGGATTCGCCCCATCTGCACGTTCCAACCGATCTTGCCGATCCGGCCAGCATCGACGCCTTCGTGGAAAGAGCCAACGCCTTCATTGGCGACGGACCCGTGCATGCCCTGGTCAACAATGCCGGGGTTTCGCCCAAGACCAGTTTCAAGGAGCGCCTGGGGACGCTGAACGGCGGGCTGGATCACTGGCGCGAGGTGTTCGAGCTCAATTTCTTCGCCCCACTCATCCTGGCGCGCGGCTTCGCCGCCGCACTCCACCGGGGCGAAGGCGCCATCGTCAACGTGACCTCCATCGCCGGTCATCGCATCCATCCTTTTGCCGGCAGCGCCTACGCCTGCTCCAAGGCCGCGCTTTCGGCACTCACGCGTGAGATGGCCTTGGAATTCTCCCATCTGGAAGTGCGTGTGAACGCAGTCGCGCCGGGCGAAATCGAAACCGCGATGCTCTCGCCCGAATACGACGACCTGGTGCCGCGCATTCCCCTGAGACGGATGGGCACGCCAGAAGAGGTTGCCGGCACGATCTTCTATCTTTGCGGTCCCGATGCGGGGTATGTCAGCGGCACCGAAATCATGATCACGGGCGGTCAGCACCTGCTCTGAGCGCCGCACGGCAACAGGAAGGCTTGAGACCATGAACGAAACGACACAGGCGCCCGGCGCCCCCGACCTCGCGAACGCCTCCAGGGCGCTGATGTGGGAGGGCATCGTTCCGCTCATCCTGGGCACGGTCGCCATTCGCGGTTCTGCTACTCATCGAAGGCGTCACCAAACTTGCCGCGGGCCTGACCATGGGCGGCCTCAACGGCCGGGGCTGGATCGTTTTCAGCGGTCTCATCGATGCCATCCCGGGCGTTCTGCTCCTGGCGGGCCTGCCGGCACGGAGATTTGGGCAATCGGCCTGAAGAAGAGCGCAGCCTGACGGTCAGGATTACGAAGAGAGGCGGAATAACCGCAGGCACAGCCAGACCGCGGCCAGTGCCAGTCCGGCAGCCATGCCGAGCCACAGCCCCGCGCCATCCGGGCCGAGAGGAAATGCCAGCAGGGCTGCGAGCGGTACGGCCAGGATCCAGTGGCCGACAAAGAATATCCATGCCGATGACCGTGTCGTGAAGCCCGCACAGCGCACGCGCGGCAATGATCTGAAGATTGTCGAAAATCAGGAACAGCGCACCGATGGCGCACAGCAGCGCGATGATGCGCAGCGTCTCTTTGTTGTCTGGATCGTCGATATCGAGAAAAACGGCAGCAAGCCATTCAGGCACCACCAACAGGGGTGCAGCAAAGACGATCGCAACGGCAATGCCCAGCGCAATAGCAACGCCTCGGCCTGACGCGCGCCTTCGCGCCGTCCTGCACCCATTTCCTGGGCAACGGCTCGACCTGGACGGCCATCGCACCCAAATGAGGAAGCGGGCGGGTGTTTGCGCACCCACCCATTCGCATCGTCACAGGGACGAAGACCTATACCAACGGCCGAAGAGCTTGACTCATCGGCCGTTGGAGGGTCGCGACCGAAGCCCGCGCCGCACGGCGCGTGAGCCAAGGGTTGCGGACGCATCTCGCCCGGCGCCTGAGGGTGCCTTAAAGGCGAACCGATGGGTTCGTCTTTAAGGCCATAGGTTATTACATGCCGGCAAGGATCTGGTCGTAGAGGTTGACCAGCTCGCCATAGTGCTCCTCTGATGGGCCGAGAACTTACCCGAAGCCAGGAACTTGTCGATCGGCAGGCACAGACCCAGCGAATTGAGGTATTCCTCGGTCACATCCGGGAAGTCGTAGGCCTTCTTGTTGACCACGCCGTAACCCCAGTTCATCAGTTCGTAGTGCTGTGACTCGGGCTCAATATAGGCATCGACCAGCGCATAAGCCTGTTCCCAGGTACCCAGTTCCTTGGTCGCGGGGTGGATGGTCAGACCGCAGACCCAGGTCAGCGCGCCTTCCTTCGGGTTCATCCAGACATACTGGACCTGTGTATCTTGCTGGGCCATATCATCACGTCCCGCTCCGGGGAAGAACTCGAACATGTTGCTGGAGAAATCCGTTCCCTGGGACGTGAGGCCTGGCCGGTGGTTTGCGACATGAGAGCGATATCGATGCGGCACTCGCCCTGGTCAACCAGGCCATCGAGGCGATGGGACGCATCGACGTCTGGGTCAACAACGCCGGAGGCGGCAGCAGCGTGAAGGGAGGCATCGGCCCCATCGAAAACGCCACAATCGAAGGCTTCGACGCGCTGTTCGAACTCAATCTGCGCGTTCCCTTCTTCTGCGCCCGCAGGGCCTCCGACCACATGGCCGGACACAACGGCGGCACCATCCTCAACATCGTGTCGATCGACGGCGTGCATGCCGCACCCGGCGAGGGCATCTATGGCGCTACGAAGGCCGCGCTGATCAGCCTCACAGAGGCCATGGGCGTCGAATACGGCCGCCACAACGTGCGCATCAACGCCATTGCGCCGGCACTGATCGACACCAAGCTGGTAAAGCGCCATTTGCAGACCGACGACGATCGCACCACACGCGCCTCGTTCTATCCCATCAACCGCGTGGGCAAGCCCCAGGACATTGCCGGGACGGCCGTCTATTTCTGTTCCGATGAAGCAGGCTGGATCTCGGGACAGACCCTGGTCGTGGCAGGCGGCAACCAAGCCACCAGCGATCTCTTCCTGTGGGTCCGCAAACACAACCCCGCACCCGAAGACCGCAAGATGTGAGCGGGGTCACCACAAGCATTGTGTCATCCCGGCCGCAACGCAGCGGAGAGCCGGGACCTCGAAAGGCAGGCGCTGAACGTCCGAGGTCCCGCAGCGCGGCTTTTGGTTGCTTACCGGGATGACATACTTGTAAAGTGATCACCCCTCCGCCTGATCTTCCAGCAGGTCGGGCAGATGTTCGTGGCAGGCTTGTGCGAAGGCCGTGCCCATCCGCGTGGGACGGGTGCGAGCAAGGCGCGCCAGGCCGAGCTGCATTTCGCGCTGCGGCTCGACCAAGGGCCGGCAGATCAGGCCAGAGCCGTCGAGCGCGCGGTGATGAGGCGCGCGCGAATGGAGCAAGCTGTAACCGTAACCATTGGCGACCAGACCACGCACCATCTCGAACGAGCGGGTCTCGTAGGCGATGGCGGGTTCGATACCCGCTTCGGCGAAGATCGAGAGAAAGTGTCCCCGGCTTTCGGGCAGGCCCAGCAGCACCAGAGGCTCGCCATCGAGCTCGGCCAGACGAATTGCGTTCTTTCCGGCCAGACGGTGATCGTCCGGGAGCATGATGTAGGTGGGCACGGTCACGACGGGTTCGAAGGCGATGTCCGAACCCAGATTGAGATCGTAGGTGAGCGCCAGTTCGAACCGGCCCTGACGCAGGCCGTCCTGGATGGCGCGCAGATCGTCCTCGTGTGGGCGCACTCGGATCGCGGGGTGATCGCCCGCCAACATGCGCAACAGTCCGGGCAGCACGATCGGCGCGAAGGTGACGAAGCAGCCAACGTCGAGATCGCCCGACAGGCCCTCCGCCAGACCTTCCGCGTCCTGGGAGAGTTCCTCGGCGTGCACGAGCAGTTCCCGCGACGATGCATGGAGGCGCCGCCCTGCCGGGGTGAGCGAGAGGCCCTGGGCATGATGGCGCACGAAGAGTTGCACGCCGAAGACATCTTCAAGATGGCTGATCGCCGCCGACACGGAAGGCTGAGAGACGTGGCTCGCCTCGGCCGCGCCCGTCACGCTGCCGGCATCGGCTGCCGCCACGAAGTAACGCAGGTGCTTGAGCGTATAATTGATCAAGAAAACCTATTCAGCGCGTCGATAGATAATGTTTTCTTGTATTGCGGCGCTTTGTCAATCTCCGGTCACATCATCAAGATACACTGCTCGCCGAATGGGCGGACCAGAACGGAGAACCCAGACCATGCTGATGACAGGCAACCAGTACCGCGACTCCCTGCGCGACGATCGCGAGGTCTTCATCGACGGCGAACGCGTCAAGGACGTGCCTAACCACCCGGCCTTCAAGCCGATCGTCGATGTCCGCTCGCGCATCTACGACATGGCGCATGAGGACAAGTTCAAAAACGTCATGGCCTATGAGAAGGACGGCGAGAAGTTCGCCACGTCCTGGCAGCCGCCTTACACTCAGGACGACTGGTGGGCCAAGAAAGACTGGGTCGAGATGGTCATGAAGGAAATCGGCGGCGTGGTGACGCGTGTCGGGGATGAGACCGTGGGCGAGATGTGGTCGCTGGCCGACGGCAAGGACATCCTGAATCAGGTCGACAACCAATGGGCGTCGAACATCGACAAGCACATCGACAACGTGCTGAGGAACGACATCTTCCACGTCTCGGCCAACACCGATCCCAAGGGCGACCGTTCCAAGGCGCCTCAGGACCAGGATCCCGACATGCTGCTCCATGTCGTCAAGGAGACCGACGAAGGGATCGTCGTGCGCGGCGCCAAATACGAGACGGCAGCCGCGTATGCCACCCAGGCATTCGTGAAGCCGACCATCGCGAACTGGGGCAACGCCGAGCTTTCCGACTATGCGCTGGGTTTCATCTGCCCGATGAACGCGCCGGGTCTCAAGCACATCTGCCGCAACGGTTTCGCCGGCGTGAAGCTCAAGGCCGATTATCCGCTTTCCAACAGCTTCGACGAGGTCGACACCCTGCTCGTCTTCGACAATGTGCTGGTACACTGGGAGAATGTCCTGTTCTACCGCCACACGACTGCCGCCACGTTCATCCGTGGCACCCTGCACCGCTACAGCGCCTATATGTTCACCCTGCGCATCCTGCATATTGCCGACCTGATGATCGGTACCGCGCTTTTCAACGTAGAGCAGACCGGTCTGGACAAGCAGCAGGCCGTGCAGGAAAAGCTCGCCCAGCTCGCCTGCTACCGCGAAGGCATCAACGCCCACATGACCGGTGCCATCGCCACCGCGCAGAAGAGCCCCGGCGGCTTCCTGATGCCCAACCAGTCCCTGCTCTATACGGGCCGCGTGCTGGCCTGCTCGCAGCTTCCGGCCATGATGCACCTGACGCGCGAACTCTGCGGCGGCCAGATCTGCGTCACGCCCGACAGCCCGTCCTTCAACGCTCCGGAGACCAAGGAGTGGATGGACAAGTTCTACAACGTCAACGACAACTGGCAGGCAGAAGACCGCCGCAAACTGCTGGCCTTCGGACGTGACCTCGTGAACTCCGACTACGCCGGGCACAAGGTCACCTTCCAGCTCTTCGCCCAGTCGCCGCCGTTCGCCCACCTGGGCGCGGTCTATCGCAACTTCGACTTCAACGGACCCATGGAGTTCGTCAAGAAGGCCGCGGGCCTTTCCGACAACGTCATGTAGCCCGGCCAGGTCCCGGCCGACGGGCTTGGGGACAAATCCTTGCTCGCGTCTTTCTCCAGCAGCGCTGTGGGAAGGCGCGGGTCTTCGTTGTAACGTTTATCCAACATCCAAGTCTTGAAGGGACCACCCATGGCGCATCAGCGTTTTCGCAAGTTCAACACCAAGGACATGTACCCTGAGCAGTCGCTCGACAACGATCTCGCCATGGTCGTGCGCGCGAGCAACCACATCTTCATGCGCGGCCAGACCGGCTTTGACCTCGACGGCAGCTTTCATGGCGTCGGCGATGCCGCCGCCCAGGCCGAAATGGCGATGTCGTGTGTCAAGCGCCTGATCGAGGAAGCCGGCGGCAAGCTGGAGCATATCTGCAAGATCACGATCTATCTCACCGACCCACGCTACCGCGAGCCCGTCTACCGTGTCATCGGCAAGTGGCTGAAGGGTGTGCATCCGGTCTCCACGGGCCTCGTCGTCCAGGCACTCGCCAAGCCCGAAATGGTGATGGAAATCGACGTCGATGCCGTCATCCCCGACGACGAGGCGTAGTTTGTACTGAAGCTGCACCGGCCCGCTCCCCCACCCGGCCACTCATGACAAGGTGGGGGAGCGGGCCGGTGCGAGTGAGCCTGAGCGAACAGACAAGGGAACCCCAGCGATGACCTTCTCACTTACCGGCCGGTGCGCGCACACGGGCATGTTCGGCGTCGTGGTCACCTCCTCCAGTCCTGCCGTGGCGGCGCGCTGCGCATGGGTACGCGGCCATGTGGGCGCGGTCTCCACCCAGAACATCACGGACCCGGGCCTGGGCATCATGGGCCTCGACCTGATGGAACAGGGTTTCGGAGCCAAGAAGGCGATAGAGATGATCGTGGGCGCACGTGCGTTCAGCGAATACCGCCAAATCGCGCTGATCGACGCGCTGGGTCATACGGCCCACCACTCCGGGTCGGGCACGCTGGGCACCAACAAGGTAGCCGAGGGCGACAACTGCATTGCAGCGGGCAACCTGCTCTCCACGCCCAAGGTGCCCGAGGCCATGGTCGCATCCTTTGGAGCCAATGCCGACGAACACCTGGCCGAACGCCTGCTGCGCGGCGTGGAAGCGGGCCTAGATGCCGGTGGCGAGGAAGGCGACGTGAAGTCCGTGGGCGTGAAAGTCTGTCACCAGCACGACTGGCCGATCTGCGAACTGCGTGTCGACTGGCATGACGAGCCCATCGCGGAACTGCGCCGCGTCTGGGACGTCTACCGACCGCAGATGGATGCCTACATCATGCGCGCGCTCGATCCGCGCGATACGCCAAGCTACGGCGTCCCCGGCGACCCCTGACCGCCCAGCGCGGCTTCGAGCATGACATCGACAACGACGGGACGGTGATCCGATCCGATGTTGGGGCCAACCTCCAGGTTGCCTATCAGCAGTTCCTCGCTGACCAGAGCATGGTCGATCGGAATACCAGCGAACCCAAACCAGACGGGCCACGTCGCGGAGATGTTGAAGCCGTGCAATTCCAGCGATTCGGCGAACCGACGTAAGACCGGCGACCAGGGCGTGGCGTTGTAGTCGCCCACCACGACCATGGGGTCGTCGATCTGCCATAACAGATCGACCGCGGCATTGAGCTGACCGTCACGCTCGTCCATCGACACGCTCCGGCTAGGAGGGAACGGATGGACGCCAGCCACCACCAGAACGCCCTGCCCGGTCTCAAGCCAGACGATCAGCGTGATAGGCCCGCCCTCGCTCAGGGTATCGGTGGTCAGCGTTTCAAAACTTCGCTCGACTATGGGTATGCGACTGTAGATCGTCATGCCGAACGCGTGATGGCGCGGTTCGAGCATCCGGTAGTCGTAGTCCCGCATGGCATCGGAGATTTGCTCGACATGCGCCGCGCCGACTTCCGTCAGAACCAAAACGTCGGGGTCCTTTTCCTCCAGCCAGTCCATGAGGTCGGCCAGACTGGGGTTGACACGCAAAACGTTGGCGAACATGACCCGCGCCATGGGCGGTTCTTCGTCGAACACCGCGCGCGCCTCGGCCTGGCCGGAGACCAGTCCTGACCAGAGCACATCCGCACCCAGTGCAAGTGCCACGGCGACCAGCAGGCCGGCAATCCAGCGCCGGCTGAAGGCCAGACACAGGACGGCAACGATCAGCGTGGCGATCACGATATGCGGTCGCCAGCTTGCCGCCAGTTCACCCATCCACGATTCCAGGCCGAACATGGACGAAGCGGCCAACATTCCGACCGCCAGCATGAGCAGACCAAGAACGAATGCCGGATATTCCCGGTGTTTTTTTGGTTTTGCCATTAAATCCCCTGAACGACCGGGCCATGGTTCTGCACGATTGCGGCAGGCTCATGGCACATCGGCCGATGGAACGGAGGCCTGTTCCAGCGCCGCGGCCCGACTCTCAAGCACGACGGCCTCGTCATTGCGCTTGGGACTGCGCAGCGCATAGGCATAGTCGCGCAGGGTGGCGGCAAGTGCGGGATTGTCGGCGCCCGGGTGCTCCTCTCGGATAGCAAGCGCCTGAGCATAGAGCGGTGCGGCGGCCTCCATGTCGCGGGTCTCCTTGAAGAGCGTCGCGCGGGTGAAAACCAGATCGGCATGCTCAAGACTGCCGCCCAACTCCAGTGTCTCCAAAATCGCCGTGGCTTCGGCGTTAAGCTCCAGGACGCGTGAATACTCGCCCGACAGCCGCACCGCTTCCGCCTGACCGGCGAGGGGATTTCGGCGACATCGAGATGGTCATGTCCGAAGGCCGCCTGCAAGGTTGCCAGCGCGGGGTCGAGTTCCGCCGTCGCTTGGTCCAGCATACCCGCGGCCACCAGCCTCCTGCCTAGACTTGCGCGCAGACGCGCGACTTCGGGATGGTTGGGACCGTTGAGCGCGGTCATCACCGCCACCGCGTATCGGTTGGCCTTGGCCGCTTCGATGAAAGCGCCCTGGGCATCCTCGTAGTCGCCCGCACCCAGTGCCGCATGCTCTCCGATGATGATCTCATCCCAGGAATTCCGCGTCGTCCTGCACACCGGCAGGCGCAACGACGGCCAGCAACCAAAAGACCAGTGTAAGGACGGACCATTGTTTCATGCTGGAGAATGACTCGGAAAGGGTATGCGCATCGTGGTTGTATCCACTTCATGTCATCGTCGAACCTGATTCGACGACCCATGCACCGACCCGCGAGCATCCAAGACCGGATCAGCAACCCCGCTGTCCGGGAAAAGAGAAAGGCCCCTCCGCGTCGGCGGAGAGGCCCCGGCAATCAAGGTCGCGCGATCAGCCGTTCCAAACGCCTTCGCGCACCAGGTCATCCTGGGTTGCTTCGATCGCGCCTTTCAGGATATCGACGAACTCGTCGATCTGAGCCTCGGTCAGGATGAGCGGTGGCGACATGATGTTGAGGTGACCGAGAGGACGCACGATCAGGCCGTTCTTCTGGGCATGATCGGCGATGCGTCCGCCGACATTGACTTCCGGCGGCAGCAACTCCTTGGTTTCCTTGTTGGCGACGTTCTCGACACACATCATGAAGCACTTGCCGCGCACCTCGCCAACCAGCGGCATGTCGGCCAGTTCGTGCAGCTTCTTCTCGAAATACGGGCCGACCTTGCGCACGTGGCCACAGATGTCTTCCTCGTCCATGATTTCGATGTTCTTGATGCCCGCGGCACAGCACACCGGGTGGCCCGAATAGGTGAAGCCTGTGGTGAACATCGCGCCATCGGCCTGGGGCACGGACATCACGTCGTACATTTCCTGGCTGATGATGGTCGCCGAAAGCGGCTGATAGCCCGAACTGATGCCCTTGGCCGAGGTGATGATGTCGGGAACGATGCCGAACACCGCTTCGGAGGCAAAATAGTGTCCCAGGCGGCCGAAGCCGGTCACGACCTCGTCCGAGATATAGAGTATCTCGTTGGCCTTGCAGACCTCCAGCGTGCGCTTGTGGTAGCCCTCCGGAGGCACGATGACGCCGCCCGCACCCATGATCGGCTCGGCGATGAAGGCACCGATGTTTTCAGGCCCGACTTCTTCGATCTTCTTTTCGAGATCCTCTATCAGCCAGTCGCAGAACTCCTCGACCGACATTCCGTCGGGCCGGCGGTAGGGATAGGGACAGGCAACATATTCGACCAGATCGTCGGCCTGATCGAAGCCGACCTTGTCGAAGGCGATGCCAGTCAGCGCGGCGGCCAGATAGGTCATGCCGTGATAGGCATCGACGCGGCTGATCACCTTCTTCTTGTTCGGCTTGCCCTTCTGGTTCCAGTAGAAATGCACGAAGCGGATGGCCGTGTCGTTGGCCATGGACCCGCCGGTGCCGAAGAACATGTGGTCGAGATCGCCCGGTGTGCGCTCGGCAATCATCGCGCCCAGCACGCCCGCAGGCGGCGTGGAGAGATGGTTGAACGGCGAGTAGTAGGGAATGGCGCGCACCTGGTCGGCGATTGCCTGGGCCATTTCCTCACGCCCATAACCGATGTTGACACACCACAGGCCGCCGATACCGTCGATGAACTTGTTGCCGTGGGTGTCATAGACGCGGATGCCCTCGGCCTCCGACATGATGTCCGAGCCCTTTTCGTCCCATTGGGCAAAGTCGGTCCAAGGATGGATAACGTGATCGTGATCCTTCTGCCAGAGTTCCTCGGCACTGTGCTTGGTGTTGCGCAACATGATCGTGTCCCTCTCCTCGAAAGATTTCTTGTGCGGGAAAGTGTGTCCGGGCTGTCGGTGAAAGGCCACCCCTTTTTCCCCTATGCAACGCTTTGCCTCAGCCTCACCGGAACGGTACACCGCGACGCCAGAAGGGATCCTGTAGCAAAAATCGCGGTTCAACCCCCATGTTTAAAGTAGCTTCGTCCGCCCTACCGCCAGAGTGGGAGCAAGGCCCGTCCGACACATTCATGCTCCAAGCTTGGGCACCGCAAAGGACCGAGGCCGAGACTATTCAAAATTAGAACAAAACAATGAAAACAGACATCAATTTCGCCGCAATGGCAAGCGTTTCAATCTGTGGTCGAATTCGACGTCACTGGGTTAGTAATGACGAGGACACCGCAGTGCTGCACCCGAGTAGGTTCACAGTCACAAAGTCACCGGCTTTGAAGTATAAAGTCTATCAAATCCTGATCAGAACAACGATTGGCGAACTCGAAAGAGAGGTCGATGGCACCAAAGGCAGCAATCGCCAGGCAATGAGATGACCGCCGATAGTCAAATCCTTGAAGTCTTTCAACGGTAGAAGTCGGCTCTGACATTGCGAGAACCTCGCCGACAGGTATGCTTGCGATGTTAAACATTTCATCATCAAACATCATTGAAGAATCCAGCCAAAGTGAAGAAAGATTTAAGTGTAAGCTAGACTATGACACTAAATTAAAACTAAAATCCTGTTTCCTCAATAGAGATAATGGATAAAAATTTCAGAGCAAGTTTTTCATAGAGATAAATGATCCTAAGACAAAAATTTAGGCGCCATAAGTTTGAATTTTGGTAAGAGTTTACCATTACCTCTTCGAATTGGAAGTCAACGCACTGAAACTGCAAGCATACGAAAATTAGCGAGTTGTCACCGAAGTAGAACCTATCCTTCGCCGCGCCCCTCGAACCATGCCAATTCCGCCTTCACGCGGTCGATATCGCGGTCGAGCCAGGCGAGGAAGTCGGGATGCTCGCCCGAAAGGCGGCCGCGCAGGTCGATCAGGCGGGCGAGCTCGCCTTCCAGGGCGTCGGCCAGCAGGTCGAACTGCAGGGCGCGCCCATCATCGGTCAGCAGATGCAGGAAGCACATCTTTAGCGCAGTCAGCAGTTTGGCATAGGCTCCGGAGGCCTTCACCGGGGCCTGCAGCAGACGTTTGAGTTCCTCGCGTCCCTTCCCGGTCAGGGCAACGATGGCATCGCCCGGATCCTGAGCCTTCTCCACGACCTCGATCAGGCCCTCGAAGCGCAGCAGTTCGATGGAGGAGGACATCACGTCGACCGGCGACCCACCGTAGCTGGCGGTGAAGAGGCGCACCTCCGTGGCGAGTGCCGCATAAGGCATGGAAACGTTGCCCGCCAGCACGCCCAGCGCGGCCAGGCGCAGGGCTTCAGCGGGCATCAGAGTGCGGTCACGCTGCATAGCCCATTATAACCTGCCATGAGGGGCTGGCAAAGCGGCGCGGCGGGCGGCACAGTGGCGCGGCCATGAGCCCCGATCCACTCGACCGCTCCGCCATTCTGCCCGAGCCGGACCTGCCGGGCGGCGCCGATCTGCTGTCCCAAGGCAAGGCGCTCGCGAGAGACTGGCAGGTCGGCCCCTCTCCCTTTCTCAAACACCACAGCGTTGCCAGCGAGGCGGCGTTCAAGCGGCGCTGCATGGCGCAAGGCCGGGTCATGCGCCACGCCCAGATCGGCTTTCGCGACCCTGAAAAAAGCCGCCGCGCCTATGGCGAGATCTGGTCTGCCTGCGACCGTCAGGGCGAGCCGGTCGACCGTTATGGTCTCTGTCTCGATTGGGCCATGGGCTATCCGCTGGAGCGCCGCCGCGGGGGACCGTGCGGCACGGGCATGATGCTGGAAGGTCCCGAAGATTTCGCCGCCCTGACCGGGGAAGCACCGGCCGCGCCCCATTTCGGCGATTTTGTGTTGGGATTCCCCGGTGCGCTCACCAACACCTGCTGGGCGCTGGCCGCCGGCTCCACCGTGGTCGGCAACCTAGGCCAGCTTTTCACCTTCCGCCTGCCCGACTGGGACGACGATGTCATCAGCGTCGCCGAAACCGTGAAGGCACTGGGCCTGATCGCCGCCCAGCCGGTCGATGTTCTGGTCCATGCCAACCTGGACGACGGCTTTGCCGCGACCTTCTCCGATCTGGCGAGCTGTCTGGGTGCGGCGCTGATCGAGCGCCACATCGTCGAAGACCTGATCGGCGGGCGGATGGCGCATTGCTACGGTCACCACTTTTCCGAACCGGTGCCGCGCATGGCCTTTCACCTGGCCCTTGCCGAGGATGCGGAAACGCCGGGTTCCATGGTCTACGGCAACACAACCTCCTACCGCGGCGCGGAGGCGCAGAACTATGCCAGCCTGTCGTCCTATCTGCTGACCGACATCCTGGGCCAGATGGCCCGGCCCACCGGCCACGCCATCAACCCCGTGCCGGTGACGGAAAACGAGCGCATTCCCGATATCGACGAAGTCGTGGCCGCCCAACTCTTTGCCGGGCGTCTGATCGAACAGGCTGCCGGGCTTTCGCGCGTGATTGAGACGGAAACCGCCGCCGCGCAGGCCGAAAGGATTGTCGCCGGCGGCCAGGCGTTCCGTGACACAGTCCTAGCCGGACTCGCAGACCGCGGTTATGACGCGAACGACCCCTTCGAACTCTTCCTTGCCCTGCGAAGGATCGGTGCGCGCAAGCTGGAAGCGGCGTTCGGCGCGGCCGCGCCGGTTGCCGTCTCTCCGGTGCGCCAGGAACTCGACGAGATGGCGGCTCGGCGTCTCGAGAAGGTTGATGCCGCAACCCGCGCGGCCATCGCGCAGGCCGGGCTGAAGGCGCTGATCGCGACCAGCGACGTGCACGAACACGGCAAGACCCTACTGGAAATCATGTGCCGCGACCTCGGCGTGACTGCGATCGACGGCGGCGTTTCGGTCGATCCCGACGATCTCGCCACAACCGCGCGCCAGTCGGGCTGCGATGTGATCTGCATCAGCACTTACAACGGCGTGGCACTGGATTTTGTCGCACGCGTTCAGGAAGATATGAAGCACGCAGGCAGCGACATTCCGGTCCTGATCGGCGGCCGCCTCAACCAGATTCCCGACGCCTCGAACACCAGTCTGCCGGTCGATGTCGCCAACCGCATCACCACCTTGGGTGTCACCGTGTGCCGCGATGCGGCAGACCTGGTTTCCGCGCTGGCGAAGCTCGCCAATCAACGCAACCAGGGTTGACGTTGGCCGGACAGTCGGGGACTAATGGCTGCCTATTGTGCACTGCAACACAGCAAGATTTAGGAGAGATACGATGGAAATCTGCGCACTTGGAGAGAAGCCGCCTCTGGGAGAAGTTCCTGAGAAGATGCATGCCTTTCTGGTGCGTCAGGACCGTTTCGGCGAGCCCAAGGATGCGTGGCAGCACGAGATCATCAACGTGCCCGAGATCAAGCCCGACGAGGTGCTGGTCTACAACATGGCGACAGGCATCAACTACAACAACGTGTGGGCGGCCCTGGGCTATCCCCTCGACGTCATTGCGGTACGCCAGAAGCAGGGCGAGCCGGAAGATTTCCACGCCGGCGGGTCCGACTGTTCGGGCATCGTCTGGAAGGTCGGCTCGGACGTAACCCACGTGAAGCCCGGCGACGAGGTGGTTGTGCATTCGGGCTGGTGGGAGCCCGACGATCCCTGGGTGCTGTCGGGCAAGGACCCGATGCTAGCCGAATCCACGCGCATCTGGGGTTATCAGACCAACTACGGCAGCTATTGCCAGTTCGCCAAGGCGCAGGCGCACCAGTGCCAGCCCAAGCCCAAGCATCTTTCCTGGGAAGAGGCCGGCTGTTACCTGCTCTGCGCCTCCACGGCCTACCGCATGCTCATGGGCTGGGCGCCCAACGCCGTCCAGAAGGACGATGTCGTCCTGGTCTGGGGTGCGGCGGGCGGCCTGGGCAGCTATGCCATGCAGATCACCAAAGCCCTAGGCGGTCGCGCGGTCGCCGTGGTCTCCGATGAGGACAAGCACCAGTTCTGCCTGGACCAGGGTGCGGTTGGCGTGATCAACCGCAACGATTTCGACCACTGGGGCACGATGCCCGACACAGAGAGCGAGGAATACGGCGCCTGGGCCAAGGGCGTGCGCGCCTTCGGCAAGGCGATCTGGGACGCGGTGGGCGAGCGGGTCAGCCCGCAGATCGTCTTCGAGCATCCCGGCGAGGCAACCTTGCCGACCAGCGGCTTTGTCGCGGGCACGGGCGGCATGATCGTGATCTGCGCGGGTACCACAGGCTACAACATCACTATGGACCTGCGCCATCACTGGATGCGCCAGAAGCGTCTGCAGGGCAGCCATCTCTCCAACGACGAGCAGGCCGCGGCGGTCAACCAACTGATGATCGACAAGAAGATCGATCCCTGCCTCTCGGCCATCATGGCGTTCGACGAGATCGGCGATGCCCATCAGCTCATGCGCGACAACAAGCACCCCTATGGCAATATGGCCTGCCTGGTGAACGCCACCAAAATGGGACAGGGACGCAGTTGAGCGTTTTTTCCATCTGAATCGGTCGATCAGCCCGGCCGGGCGGGGTTATCATGCGTTTTCTGGAAGGACGTTCCATCCGGACATGCGTGCTTGGGGGAGACAAGAATGTCCAAGTGATCAGGTTCCGTCTCGGCCATTGCATTGGCTGCCGGTGTGATGTTTGGCGGGGGTGTCGCGCAGGCAGACAGTCTCGAAAACGAGATTCGTGTGCTGATGGTGGACAATCCCGAACTTGAAAGCCTCCGCAATCAGGCGCTCGCGGCCGAGAAGGCGAAACCATCGCGTTTTCGGGCTTCCTGCCCGATATCGATGTCTCGGCCGACTATGGCTACGAAGTATACCAATTCCCCATCGAGACGTGCCGTTTCCACCGATCCGCTGGAACTGATACGCAAGCGGGTCACGGCGACGCTGTGCCAGCGCCTGTTCGACAGTTTCGGCACCCAGTCGCAGTACGACAGCGCGGTGATCACCAGCGAGGTCGCCGAGGTCAACATCAACAACCAGACCCAGACGCTGGTCTTCATCGGCATACGCGCCCACCTCAACGTCCTGCACGTGCCGGCCCTTATCGACCTTTCGACCCGGAACGTGAGCGTCATTCAGACGCAGCTCAACCTGGAAACCGAACGCATCGAACGCGGTTCCGGCGTGACACTCGACGAACTCCAGGCCAAGACGCGCCTGCAGATCGCCCAGGAAAACGCAAGGTGGCCTTCGAAGGCGCGCTGCAGCAGACCATGGGACGCCAGACCGGCTGGGTGCTACCGAGGATGTCTCCGCGCTGGAACTCGACGACGGCGCCTCCGCTGCGGTGGTCGAGCACGATGTCGATACTGTCGCGCTCGCGACGACCGCGCCGGAACCCGAACCCGTCGTGCTGGCCATGGAGGTGGTTCCCGATACGCCGGTCGAGGTCGCCATCGAAGCCCAGAGCGAACCCATTTCCTGGCCCGAACCGGTGGAGCCTGTCGCTGTAGCGGTCGTACTCGAGCCGGTACTGGCGCCTTCGCCCGATCCCATCGAGTTCATGACCGCGACCCTGGAAGCCTTCGATCCGGAACCCACGCAGTTTGTCGCCGCACAACTCGAGGTCGCGCCGGAACCGCTGCCCGAGCCCAATGCAGTGGCGGGAACCATGATGGTCTCGACCGCCGATCTTGAGAAGGCCAGCAACCTCAATCTGGACGTGCGGTTGGGGCTTCTAATAGGAAACTGGCACCGGCCGCTCTTACCTATATGCATCTGCATTGGCGGGCGGTCCGGCCTTCAGGACGGCGTCGTCTCAGGGCCGATCCGACGTCTTGATCATGTCCAATCTATGACTCTTATGTAATCTGCACGTCGCCGCGCAGTGGGAGTACGCTGCTGTGCAAGCTTCTGGCCGCGACAGGCGTGGCCGGTAACCCTGGTTCACACTTTCACGAACATTCGATCTCCGCATGGCTCTCCTGTTACGACCTCACGCGGGACCCTGCGAGCCCGGAGCCTGACGTTATGGGACGCATCTTCAAGGCAGCCATCGCGGAGGGGAGCCCGGATACCGGTATGTTCGGCGTCAGGCTTCAGCGTCACGGCTTTCACTTTTTCGCCGAAAAGCTTGCGGTTCTCCACCCCGGCAATGAAAGCGATGCTGATCAATTCCGCGCCGCGTTCGAACGCACCTACTTCCTTTATCTGACCCACATCGACAAGGTCGAACAGGCCGTCTCCTACGTGAAGGCCAAACAATCGAGCCTCTGGCACAAGGCGCCGGACGGCACGGAACTCAAGCGGCTGTAACCGCCCGAGGAGCCAGCCTACGATTCAATGGTGATCGGAGCCTGCGTCACGGAAATGACCGACTACAACCGCCAGTGGGAACGCTGGTTTAAAGCGGAGAACCTCGATCCGCTGCGCCTCACCTAACGATGCGCTCTCCGCCTATCCCCTCGGCACGCTTCGCAAGGTCCTGAACCTCCTGGGCCTCGACTGCCCCGCTGTTGACGGTCTTGAGCCCGGCAACCGGCTCTTCTTGCTCAACTCGATTGCAACAAGGCAGCGCTCCAGCCTTTCGTCAATTCCGGCGGGCGAGGCGTGTCGCGCAAGGTCGTTCATCAGTCTCTCCCAAGCTAGTGGGTGAGCGAAAACCAAACCATAACCCCCGCTCGCCAAACCCCATACGATCTTGACCGGAGGACCTATGCACAGGTCGACGAAATGGTCGAGAATCGGATTTCTATCCCCAGTTACCTGCATCCAGTTCACGTACTTGTCACGAAGCGCAAGCCACAGCGCCCCTGAACATTCCATGCTTTTCCACATGGTGTTCGATCCAATGCCAGACGTCAACGGTCTGAATTTTCGCGAATTGCGACAACGATCTATGGATGCGACAATGATCTATGGAAGAGCGCCTGCGTCCGCGTTACGATAGAATTTCCAGACACGATGAGGGCCCGTGGTTCACGCAGATCTCATTCAGCTTGGCTCCGACGACGATGCGCCGTCCTACCGCGCGATGCCGCACAACGAGGAGGCCGAGCAGGCGCTGTTGGGCGCGATCCTGGTCAACAACAATGTGTTGACGCGCGTCGAGGACTTTCTGCAGGGCGGGCATTTCCATATTCCCGTACACGGCCGCATCTACGAGGCGGTCCAACTGATCGTGGAAAAGGCGCAGATTGCCAACCCGGTCACGCTCAAGGTCTATTTCGAGAACGACGAGGCGCTGGCGCAAGTCGGCGGCGCGGGTTATCTCGCCAGGCTCGCCGCGAGTGCCGCGACCATCATCAACGCGGGTGAATACGCCAGGCAGATCCACGAGCATTTCCTGCGCCGCGAACTGATCGCGATCGGCGAGGACATGGTGAACGAGGCGTTCGAGCATTCCCTCGGACGTGATGCCGGGAACCAGATCGAGGAAGCCGAGAAACAGCTTTTTGATCTTGCCGAGACGGGCAACCACGGCAGCGACTTCCGCAGTTTCCGCGACGTTGCCGTGGATGCGCTGGGCACCATGGAGGCGGCGTTCCGCAAGGAAGCGGGCATGTCAGGCACGGCGACCGGGCTCCGCGGTCTCGACGACCTGCTTGGCGGGCTGCACCGTTCCGACCTCGTGGTCCTGGCCGCGCGGCCGGGCATGGGTAAAACCTCGATCGTCACCAACATCTCCTTCAACATCGCCAGGCGTTACCGCTCGCAAGTCGATGCGGGCGGTTCGGCGAGCATCGTCGACGGCGGCGTGGTCGGCATCTTCTCGCTGGAAATGTCGGCCGAGCAGCTCATCACCCGGGTGCTCTCGGAGGCCTCGGGCGTTCCTTCGGACCTGCTGCGTCGGGGCAACATCAACCAGCGCGATTTCGAGGCGATCGTGCGTGCCAGCCAGGAGCTCTCGCGCATCCCGCTCTATATCGACGACACGCCGGCGATCACGATCCAGGCCCTGCGCACGCGCGCCCGGCGCCTGAAGCGCCAGCAAGGCCTGTCGCTGGTGATCGTCGACTATCTGCAGCTCGTGCGCCCCAGCGGGCGCTCCAGCAGCGAGAACCGGGTGCAGGAGGTCTCGGAGGTCACGCAGGGGCTCAAGGCGCTGGCCAAGGAACTCGACCTGCCGGTGATCGCGTGCTCCCAGTTGAACCGCGCCGTCGAACAGCGCGAGGACAAGCGCCCCCTGCTTTCGGACCTGCGCGAATCGGGCTCGATCGAGCAGGACGCCGACATCGTGATGTTTCTCTATCGCGAGGAGTATTACCAGGGCCGCCTGCAGCCCCAGCCCAAGGACGGAGAGGACGAGGAAAGCGCAGGTTTCCGGGAACGTCTTGAGCAGTGGCAGCAAAGAATGGACAGGATACGCGGCATCACCGAGGTGATCGTTGCCAAACACCGGCACGGCGCGACCGGGGATGTGAAACTGTTCTTTGACGCCGCCACGACCAAGTACACCGATCTGGAGACCAGGTATTCCTCCGACGACGCCCACGCCTGAACGCGCCGCCACACACCTTGCCATTGATCTGAATGCGCTGGCCGCCAACTGGGCGAGCCTGAAAGCGCGCGCAAACGGTGTCGAGTGTGCAGGGATCGTGAAGGCCAACGCTTACGGGCTTGACGCCGACCGCGTCGTGCCCGTGCTGTGGGATGCCGGGTGTCGGCGGTTTTTCACCGCCAATCTGGAAGGCGCCCTGGCCGTGCGCACCCGGCTGCCGGAAGCCGAAGTCCACACCCTGAACGGCTTGATGGGCGATCCCCACGATTATGTCGGGAACAACGTGGTGCCGGTCCTGAACGACCTGGACCAGGTTGAAAAATGGGCCGCCTGCGCCAAGCAATTGGGCCAGCGTCTGCCCGCGATCCTGCATACCGACACGGGCATGAGTCGGTTGGGCCTGCCCGACGACGAACTTCACGCACTTTTGGATCGCCCGGAGTTGATTGAGGCCATCGACCTGCTCTATGTTATGAGCCATCTGGCCTGCGCGGATGAACCTACGCATCCCATGAACGGCCGGCAGCGGGAGAAGTTCGCCGCCATTCTGAGCCGTTTTCCCGGCGTTCGCGGCAGTCTCGCCAACTCTTCGGGCATCTTTCTGGGGCGGGAATACCACGCCGATATGATCCGGCCCGGTTATGCAGTTTATGGCGGCAACCCGACGCCGGGAAGGCCGAACCCAATGGAGCCGGTGGTGCGGCTTTCCGCACAAATCACTCAGGTGCGCAACGCAAAACCGGGCCAGACGGTGGGATACGGCGCACATTACCGCATCGAGGAGCCCACCAGGATCGCCACGATCCCGGTCGGTTATGCCGACGGTTATTTGCGTGCGCTGAGCGATCGTGGCATTGCGTCTATCGGTGGGGTGGAGGTTCCCGTCGTCGGCCGCGTCTCAATGGACCTTGTGACGCTGGACATTGGGGCGTTGCCGACTGAAAAGGCAAGGGTCGGAACCTGGGTCGACCTGATCTGGGGACGGGAGATGCTGGATATCGTGGCCGAACGCGCTGGAACCATCGGATACGAGTTGCTGACCGCGCTTGGCAGGCGGTATCCGCGCAGCTATGAGCCAAGGGCAACGTCATGAACCCCTTGGCGGCGATCGGCCGCACCTTTCTGTCTTTCCTGTCGGCAACCGGCCGCATGATGATGTTCGCCGGGCTGGGCATCTCTCACTGTATCGTCCCGCCCTGGTATCCGCGTCTGATTCTGCGCCAGATCATGGATATCGGCTATTTCTCGCTGCCCGTGGTCGGCCTGACCGCGGTCTTCACCGGAATGGTGCTGGCCCTGCAGAGCTATACTGGCTTTTCGCGTTTCGAAGCCGAAGGGGCGATCGCCGGGATCGTGGTTCTCACGGTCACCCGTGAACTAGGGCCCGTGCTGGCCGGCCTGATGGTCGCGGGCCGGGTCGGGGCGGCCATCGCCGCGGAGATCGGCACCATGCGCGTGACCGAACAGATCGACGCACTGACGACGCTCTCGACGAACCCTTTCAAGTATCTGGTGGCGCCACGCCTGATCGCCGCGACGCTCACCTTGCCCGTCCTGGTCCTGGTGGCCGATGTCATCGGCGTGATGGGCGGTTATGTGGTGAGCATCCACAAACTCGGCTTCAACCCCACGTCCTATCTTTCCAACACGTTCAGCATCCTGGAAACCATGGATGTCGTCTCGGGCCTCGTGAAGGCGGCCGTCTTCGGCTTCCTGATCGCGCTGATGGGCTGCTACCACGGCTACCATTCCAAGCGCGGCGCGCAGGGCGTGGGCCAGGCGACGACCTATGCGGTAGTCTCGGGCTCAATCCTGATCCTGACCTTCAACTACATCGTCACCGAGATGTTCTTCTCCCGATGAACGCAGAAACGCCCAAGATTCACGTGCGCGGCCTGAAGAAGCGTTTCGGGCCCAAGACCGTGCTGAACGGTATCGATTTTGATGTCGCGACCGGCGAATCACTGGTCATCATCGGCGGATCGGGCAGCGGCAAGTCGGTCACGATCAAATGCGTTCTGGGTCTTATTCAGCCCGACGAGGGTGTGACCGAGATCGACGGCAAAAACGCCGTGGGCCTGTCGGGCAGCGAACGCGACAAGCTCATGGAAAAGTTCGGCATGCTGTTCCAGGGCGGCGCGCTGTTCGACAGCATGACGGTCTGGGAAAACGTCGCCTTCCGCCTAGTCCAGGACCGCACGCACAGCCGCAAGCAGGCCAAGGAAGCGGCGATCGAGACGCTCGGCATGGTAGGCCTTGGCGGCGATGTCGCCGATCTGCTGCCTTCGGAGGTTTCAGGCGGCATGATGAAACGTGTCGCCCTGGCGCGCGCCATCGCCGCGCGGCCCGACATCATCTTCTTTGACGAACCCACGACCGGTCTCGACCCGATCACGGCCGACGTCATCAACGACCTCATCGTCTTGGTGCGCGAGAAACTGGGTCTTTCGACGATTTCGATTACCCACGACATGGCAAGCGTGCGCAAGATCGCCGACCGGGTCGCCATGATTCACCATGGCAAGTTCGTCTGGACCGGATCTGTCGAGGAGATCGACAACAGCGGCAACGAACTGGTCGACCAGTTCATCCACGGCCGCGCGGAAGGCCCGATCAAGATGGACATCCGCAGGCCGTGAACGCTACGGATCAACGCTGATGGCCGGCCGCGCATCCGTCTATGTCTGCCAGGCCTGCGGCGCCGAACATCGCAAATGGGTCGGACGGTGCGAGAGCTGCGGCGAGTGGAATAGTGTCACCGAGGAAGTCTCCAAGCAGGCCGAGCCGGGGGGCCTCAAAGGCGCCAAGCGCGGACGCAAGCTCAACTTCGAGAGCCTTTCAGGTGCATCGGATCCCCCCCCCCGCCGTGTCACAGGTATTGCCGAGTTGGACCGCGTGTTCGGCGGCGGCCTTGTGCCGGGATCGGCGCTATTGCTGGGCGGCGATCCGGGCATCGGCAAATCGACCATCGCCCTACAGGCCGCAGCGACGCTGTCGAAAGCCAGCGTGCGCTGCGTCTATCTCTCTGGCGAGGAAGCGATCGACCAGGTGCGCCTGCGCGCCCGGCGTCTGGGCCAGGAGCAGGCGCCGCTGGAACTGGCAGCCGCGACGAACGTGCGCGACATCCTCGCAAGCCTTTCGGCCGAACGCGCCGATCTCGTGATCATCGATTCGATTCAGACCATGTATCTCGACAGCCTGGATTCCGCGCCCGGCACCGTGAGCCAGGTGCGCGGCGCCGGCCAAGAACTAATCCGTCACGCCAAGGAAAGCGGAACCATCGTCCTGCTGATCGGGCACGTCACCAAGGAAGGCCAAATCGCCGGGCCCAAGGTGCTGGAGCACATGGTCGACACGGTGCTCTATTTCGAGGGCGAGCGAGGCCATCAGTTCCGCATTCTCCGCGCGGTCAAGAACCGCTTCGGGCCGACCGACGAGATCGGCGTCCTCGAGATGACCGACCACGGTCTCGACGAAGTGCCCAACCCGTCGGCCCTGTTCTTGGACCGCCGCGACGAGAACGTCGCCGGTACGGTGGTTTTTGCCGGCATCGAAGGCAGCCGGCCGATGTTGATGGAAATCCAGGCGCTGGTCGCACCCTCCGCGCTTGGAACGCCGCGACGGGCGATCGTGGGCTGGGATTCGGGCCGTCTCGCCATGGTGCTGGCGGTGCTCGACACGCGGTGCGGCCTTGCGATGTCAGGGAACGATGTCTATCTCAACGTTGCCGGCGGGTTCAGTATCCGCGAACCGGCAGCGGATCTGGCGGTTGCGGCGGCGCTGATTTCCTCGCTTGCCGCGCGTCCCCTGCCTCATGATGGCATCGTTTTCGGCGAAGTCGGTCTTGCCGGAGAGGTACGCCCGGTCAGCCAGGCCGACGCGAGGCTGAGCGAAGCGGCGAAGCTGGGGTTCGGGCGCGCCATTGTTCCCTCGCGCAAAGGCTCAAAGGGCGCTAAACCCAAGGCATCGGCCATGAAGCTGGACGCAATCGGGGAACTAGGTTCGCTGGTCGATCTAATATATGGAAACGACGGACGCCGATGAACGAACTGCCGCTCACCCTCGTCGACTTCGTAGCGCTTGGGATCATTTTTCTTTCGGGCTTCCTGGCTTATTTCCGGGGCGCCGTGCGCGAGTTCTTCTTTCTGGCGACCTGGGGCGGCGCCGTTGCGGTGACGGTCTATCTCTATCACTATACGCTGCCGATGGTTTCCGGTTGGGTGGGCGGCGACCCGCTGATTGCCGCCCTAGCCAACACGGCGGGGATTTTTGTTGCCGCCCTGACGGTTCTGACCCTGATTTCCATGGTGGCGGTCAAACGCACCGAGAATTCCAAGCTCAGCGTTCTGGACCGATCGCTCGGCTTCGTCTTCGGTCTGATCCGGGGCATCCTGGTCGTGTGCCTGATCTACCTGCTCTACACGCTGATGGCGCCCGCCGAGGAACATCCCCAGTGGCTGCGCGAAGCACGCCTGACACCCATTGTCGCCGAGGGTGCTGAGATCATGCTGGCGCTGGTTCCCGGGGACTGGGGCATTGAGGGCGAGAGGGTCGCGAAGCAGTTGAAGGAAACCTCCTCTGCGATCGAGCCGCTGGTCGATTACAACGACCTTGTCGATCCCCAGACGGAGGCGCCCGAAGCTGGCAATTCGCCCGAAGAAGGGTATAACGACGATGATCGTTCCGCACTCGACGACATGATCGGAGCCGAACAGTGATTCGCAGCATTTGGGCCAGTGGAAAAAGCGGGCATACGTGACCCGATTCCTTCCAAGTCATCCCTTCGATGAAGACCGCATGAAAGAAGAATGCGGTGTCTTCGGCATCTTCGGCACATCCGATGCCGCCGCACATACCGCGCTGGGACTCCATGCCCTGCAACATCGCGGACAGGAAGCCACCGGCATCGTCGCCTTCGACAACAGCCAGTTCCATGTCCATCGCAGTCTGGGCCTGGTGTCGGATGTCTTTGCCAGCCAGTCCGTCATGGAACGGCTGAAGGGCCATGCGGCCATCGGCCACAACCGTTATGCGACGACCGGCGCAACGGTGCTGCGCAACGTGCAGCCGATCCTGGTCGAGACGGACATGGGCGGGCTCGCCATCGCGCATAACGGCAACCTGACCAACGCCCATCAGGTGCGCCAGGAACTGGTCAAGCAGGGTGCGATTTTCCAATCGACCGCCGATACGGAGATCATCGTCCACCTGGTGGCCCGCTCGGACATGAGCGACATGGCGGGTCGGGTGGTCGAGGCGCTCAAACAGGTGGTGGGCGCCTATTCGCTCATCGCGCTCACCGAAACTTCGCTGATCGGCGTGCGCGATTCCCTGGGCGTACGCCCGCTTGTTCTGGGCAAACTCGAAGGCGCTTATGTCCTGGCATCGGAGACCTGCGCGCTCGACATCATGGGCGCTACCTTCGAGCGCGATATCGAACCGGGCGAGATGGTCATCATTGATGCCGACGGGCTGCAGTCGCTGCAGCCGTTCCAGCCAGACCAGCACCGCTTCTGTGTCTTCGAATACATCTACTTCGCCCGTCCCGACAGCCAGGTCGAGGGACTGAACGCTTACGAAGTGCGCAAATACATGGGGTGCGAACTGGCCCGCGAAAGCGGCGTGCCCGCCGACGTTGTGGTGCCCGTGCCCGATTCCGGCGTGCCCGCAGCCCTGGGTTACGCCGAGGAAGCCGATATCCCCTTTGCTCTGGGTATCATCCGCAACCATTATGTCGGGCGTACCTTCATCCAGCCCAGCCAGCACATCCGGCATCTCGGCGTGAAACTCAAACACAATGCCAACCGCGGCGAACTCAATGGCAAGCGGGTCGTGCTGATCGACGATTCCATCGTGCGCGGCACGACATCGACCAAGATCGTCTCCATGGTGCGCGATGCGGGCGCGACCAAGGTGCACATGCGCATCGCAAGCCCGCCCACGACCCATTCCTGTTTCTACGGCGTCGATACGCCATCGCGCGACGAACTGCTGGCCGCCAAGATGGATGTCGGGGACATGGCCGACCTGATCGGGGTCGACAGCCTGGCCTTTCTCAGCGTCGACGGGCTCTACCGCGCCGTCGGCGAGACCGACGGGCGGCGTATCAACGAACCACAATATTGCGACGCCTGCCTGACTGGGGACTATGCCATTCCGCTGGTCGACCGCGACGGCGGATACGGCAGCCGGCAGCTCTCCCTGCTGGACGAGCCGGTTTAAGGACCCGCGCGGTGGTGGACATGCGCAGACTTGAGGGGCGTGTCGCCCTGATCACCGGAGCATCACGCGGGATCGGCGCGGCGGTCGCCCGCGCCTATGGCTTGCAGGGCGCGCAACTCGTGCTGGTGGCGCGCACCGTGGGGGGCCTGGAAGAGGTCGACGATACCGTGCGCCAGGCAGGTGGCCCGCCGGCAACCCTGGTCCCACTCGACATCACCGACAGCCAGGGCATCGACCGCATGGGCGCGGCTCTTTTCGAACGTCACGGGCATCTGGATGTTCTGGTCGGCAACGCCGCGACGCTGGGCACGCTGACCCCCACGGGCCACATCGAACCGAAGATCTGGCAGCAGGCCATGGACATCAACGTGACGGCCAACTGGCGGCTGATTCGCAGCATGGATCCGCTTCTGCGCCGGTCCGATGCCGGACGCGCCATTTTCGTGACGTCGGGTATAACGAAGATGAACCCGGCCTATTGGGCAGCCTATGCAGCGTCCAAGGCGGCGCTGGAAGCGCTGGTCCAGTGCTGGGCCGGCGAGCTGGGCAAAACCAAGGTGAAGGCCAATCTGCTCGATCCCGGCATCGTGCGCACCGCCATGCGCGGCCGCGCGTTTCCCGGCGAGGATCCCCAAACTCTGCCCGAACCCGACAGCCTGGCAGAGGTGTTCATCCAGATGGCGCTGCCGGACTGGACCGCCAACGGCGAACGGGTCGAAGCAAGCTCCATCCGATAGAGACTTATCCGCACTTTCAGGAGCGTGTTCGCCCCCCTGCCTACGGACGGGCTGTGGAGTTTTTTTGTCCATACTCGCGAAGCCCTCAATGGGCTGAGTGTGTGTTGAAGGGGGTTCGGGGGGAAACAAAACAATCTAACTTAAACACTGTGGCTAGCATCGTATCTGCGGGGCGGGATCGGCTCCGCCAGCCAGCAGTGCCGCGATGGCTTCTGCATGGCCAAAAAATGTCGCGTGGTGCAGCGGGGTTCCGCCGATCTCGTCCCGCACGTTGGGATCGGCCTCTGCGGCGAGGTATTCGCGCACCAAATCGCCATCCGCGTCCTTGAAGAAGCCCGGCGTATTCCAGTCATCGCTCCCCAGCCCGCTTCATCCTTTTCATGCGCCTTGCCTCCGTGGCTTTGTTTCCCCCACCTGCCACAGGGCGGCATGTTTTGGAAGGCGTGGCGAGAGCAGCCTCCTGCGCTTTCGGTTTCGTCAGGCTGTAGCGCGTCAATAAAGGTCACCGCGCCGTAAGGTTCTGATCGTCAATCAGGGTCCTTTATTTACAGAGCGATTGACGGCAGCGCTGATAGGGTTCCGCAGGCTCTGTCAGAAACTTTTCGAATACCTGATGACCAGAGGCTTCAACCAATGATCTGGCTGCATGCGGCAACTCGTTCAGTGACCGGGCGACATCATCAAGGGCAATCGGTGTATCGGTCTCGGGCACGTCAATGCGTAAGACATTGTCCTTACCAGCGAGTAGAAAGGCCTGACCGAGCGCGTTCTTCGATTGCGCGCGCGATGCGGCCAAAAACAGCAACAGGATGGCCCAATCCTTCTTGCCACCTGTTTGTGCTGCTCCACTGAGCGAGAACGTGGACTCGCCGGTGCCAAGACTGAGAATTCGAACATTTTCTCTTGGCACATCATAGCAAGCAAGCGCGTCAACAAGTGCGTTCATAATTGGGTTTTTGGCCCAAATGCCGCCATCGATCATCACACGTTCGCCGTCCTTCACCGCTGGGAAAATCGTCGGTGCCGCCGTTGTGTGCAAAGCGATGTCAACCATCGTCTTGTGCTGATCGAGCTTGTAGTCCGGATGATGCGGCGTCTTGTAGATCACAGGTTCGCCGTACATCCCATCGAAGCTGGGTATGACGCAGCGGTGGTGAGCTTCACCGAAGAGCGTTGCGCCGAATTCCGCCTCAAGTTCGGCTTTGAGAACGGCTTGGTCGTGTTTGGGTCCGAACAATGACCGGGTCCAGCGCAAAAGCCGAGGCAGCCCATTCTTCTTCGGGAAAATCCTACCGCCTCGCTCCGTATAAATGGTCAACGCCTGCTGCCCCGTCATGCCCTTGGCCAGCGCGAGAGTGATAATCCCACCTGTAGAGGTGCCGGCGACCATATCAAAATGGTTACCGATTGGTGCGCCGACGAGAAATCTTCTTTCCAGCTCGGCAATATAGGCCGCAGGGAACACGCCGCGAATACCACCGCCGTCGATGGACAGGATCTTGAACGGCTTCCCCTTCGGCCAGGACTGCAACAATCGCCTATGCTGAATCGTACCATCTGATCGTCTTCTCACCATTTCGTTCATGCTTCTTGGGCCTCCAGTTCGTCGGCGGGGCCGCGACCCGGATGACGACCTCCTCCTGTCCATTTTCCGGTCATGAGCCAGAACTCGTAACAGGTCAGCCAATCGAGCGTCTAAGGGACGACCGTCTTGCTGATCAGCATGGAATGATCCCACTCATCTTTGGCCGGGTCGTACAGGCAAAGCGTTGGATCGGTGGCTGGCGGGTAAACATGCGGAAGCGCTCCCTCTTCGTTGTCTGGCAACCTTGTCAGCTCAGGCGATAGTACCCGGACTTCGGGCGGCTCCGGAATCTGGTGGATGACTTCGATCCGATAGGTCTGGAACTGTGGTCGCACATTCCCCACCCACTTGACCCTGCCATATCGCTGGCCGCGGCGCGCAAGGCCTGGCCATATGCGTTTCATGGACGCTATCTGTTCATCATTGGTCAGAGCCCGACTGCGCATCAGATCTTCTTTCCAAAAAACGTGTGGTCACGTCCGGAAGCAACCGCACCAGTGGTTGCGGTCGCCGGTGCTGCGACAATGGCTGGCGTCGGTACGATCAGTTTCCCTTTTGCGGTGTAATGCTGCGTGCTGTCTTGCACGGCATCGCCCACCTGCGCTGCCATTCTGTCAACTGCCTTTGTGACGACGCGTTCGCCAAATTTCTCACGCAGCCATCCCATCATGTCGGTCGGCACCATCCGGCCAGCCTTTATCTTTTCGAGGCCGGCGACTAGTTCCTTTAATTGGTCAAAATAAACGTCCTGCTGCGCGACCGTTTCCGGCCAGCGATCGGTCAACACGTCCTTGTCGTGGCGGGGATTGGGAACGTCGATCGTGCGACCATAAAGGGAGGCATTCTCGATCTCAGAGATCATGAAATTGGCCATACGAATGACCATTTCGGAGAGCGGCATGTTCGGCCGTGCCGTGGTACCTGCGGCCGTGGTACCTGCGTAGTAGGACAGCAAGACTGAGGGTGGCATGCGCCCAGCGACATCAGCGTACTGGATATTACGATATCGCTTGTGGAGCTGCAGCGCCAAGGTCGCCGTGTTCTTGACGACGAAGGATATCGGTTCGGGCACATCATCCACTTCCGCATCCGCGCGGATCGATAACGGATCATGATTTTCCCAACGCTTCGCAAAACTGTCGACCACACGTTGCTCCAGCGGCGTACAGTCACGATACCAAAGCTCGAAGGCCTTCGCATTCATTGGCACCATGTGGTCTTCCGGCGACGCGGTCGGTCCTTTGGCATGGCAGATATGGCTCTGGCGGTCAGGCGTCTCCAACTCGCGGATTGATGGAGAAATGTCCAGATGCATCCCGTCGCTGTAATAGAGCGTCACGCACCGACTCTGACGCACGACCTTCAGGCCACGATAGCCTTTGAGCGCTTTTTCCAGCTCCTTGAGAACTTCTAAAGGTGCCATGTGGCGGAAACTGCCGCCAAGTTGGGCAACGATGTCGAGATCGTACTCATCATCGGTACCTTTGGTCGAGATCGTCGCGTCTATCGACATTGATCCCTGCGGGTAAAAATGTTCGACTTGGTCTTTGAAGAGGTCGAACGTTTCTTCGAGATATTTGCGGACCGCCTCATAGCGTTCCACTGCTTTTTGGTGCTGCGTCGGTGGCAGCTGCAGGCTGAAAGCAATTTCAGCGAGAATACGATCTAGGGGATCGTCAAATGGGTCGATGCCCAGCGGTGGGTTTGAAAAGTTCATTGTTTACCGTCCTTTCGAGATATTCGGTCTGTTGTTTGTTGCGTTTCATGGTGGTCCTCCCTTTAGGTGAATTCACGATGGCGAAAAAAAACTCTCGCTACTCCGAACATTATATGGGAACTCTGAAAAGCAGAGTCAAGGGTGCTATTGTATAGCCGCTCCGAACAGCAACGATTTTTGGAACATCTAATGCCTGCAAGGCCGAAATTCGGTACCAGAATCAAGGAATTACGTACCGAAAAAAAAATGACACTGGACCAGCTTGCTGACGCAACCGGCAGCTCGAAAAGCTACATTTGGGAGTTGGAAAACAAGAATCCGCCGCGGCCGTCGGCCGAAAAACTTTCAACGATCGCCAAATCTCTCGGTGTCACGGTCGATTACCTGCTTGGAACTGACGATCAGACGAAAGCGAGCGCAGAGGATATGGCATTCTTTCGAGAGTACTCTGAATTACCAGACGAAACACGCGAGCAGTTGCGCGACATGGCCAAGATCTTGAGCAAGAAGACCGGGCTCAAGTGAATGGGTGCAGTTTCGGCTTCATCAGCGCTGAAAGAAGCGTTTCGCATCACACGTATGCTGGACACTGTGCTGGGTGTAGACCGCTTCGACAAAATGCCCGTTCAGATCGAAGAGTTGGCGCTGCAGTATTCAGCGCAGACTTCGCCGAAAAGCCCGATCCATGAAGTGACCGAAAGGAATATTCCGGGCTGCATGGGCGCACTCGTCTATGGCGACAACCGACCGCGACAATGGGGCATCCTCTATCACCATGACCAGACACCGGGCCGTCGCGCCTATACCATCGCTCATGAATTTGGGCACTACGTGTTACACCGTGAGATGATTGATCAAGACGAGAGTTTTGACGGTGGCGTTTACTGCAGTGAAGACAGCATTTTGCGCCGAAACGGCTCGGACATTGAGCAGGAAGCTGACGAGTTCGCTGCCAATCTGCTCATGCCGCTGAATGATTTCAGACAGCAAATCCCCGCGAAGTCAGTCCCGAATTTCGACGACCTTGGGAAAATCGCAGACCGCTATGGTGTGTCGTTGACGGCCGCGACCCTACGCTGGCTTGAATACACCGAAACACGGGCACTGCTTGTCGTCAGTAATGAAGGATTTGCCCACTGGGCCAAGACCAGCACACCCGCACTTAAATCAGGTCGTTTCATTCGGACACGGAACACGATGTTTGAGCTGCCGCAGTCTGCGACAGCCGTGACCAAAAACTATTGTGATGAAACTGCAATCGGGATTCAACAACCAGCAGATGTCTGGTTTCCCGAACCTGTCCTTGAAATGTGTATCCGCTCAGAACGCTACGACCAGGAAATGACGCTGCTTCATCTGGAACGGTCAGCGCCCGTCCATCAGGAAGAAGAAGACGAGGAAGACACTTTCGACCGGTTCATCTCTATTTTCTTCTAGAATCTATCATTACTTCATGGGCCGTAAGCCACCGCCGCCCCCTTCTTCGCGGCCTGCCTCTGCTCAGAAGACCGTTCAGGGATAGACCAGCCCAGCTTGACACCCCGCGCCTTTGCCGCCGCCAGTGCCGCCTTAGTGCGTTCAGAAATTGCGCGGCCTTCCTGCTCTGCAATCGCCGCCATGATGTGCAACACAAAGCGGTTTGCCTCAGGCATATCCGCCGCCGTGACCTCGACCCCGCTTTCTAAAAGGTTCGCAATGAAGGCGACGTTGCGGGCGAGACGATCCAGCTTTGCAATGAGCAATATGGCCCCTGCCCGTTTCGCCTCTGCCAGCGCCAACTGCGGGCGATCTGCACGCTTGCCGCTTTCGACCTCGACAAACTCTGCCACAACACCGCCCGTCCAAGCACATACGCCGCGACCGCTGCACGCTGCGCTTCCAATCCCAAGCCGCTCTGACCCTGACGTTCTGTTGATACGCGAAGATAGGTGACGAATTGCATGGTGTGGTCCTCTGAACCTATGGGTGATCTTAGGGCGTATAAAACCCTACGTCCGTTGTGTTTTTATACATATGTGTGCAGTTACGCAATTACGTAAATACGTATATGTGAAATTATGCGTTTGCGGCTCCGCGTAACTCAGTTAGTTTCCCGAACTGTGAAAACGATCCTCATAGCCGCACAGAAAGGCGGGGCTGAGAAAACTACGCTGGCCCGCAACCTGTCCGTTGCCGCCGCTCTGGATGGCCTCAAGGTGCTTTGCCTCGATCTGGACCCGCAAGGCTCACTCAGGGCGTGGTGGGAAAGCCGGGATGTTGACACGCCCGCAATGCTAGATCGTGACTCCGCCCCTGATGCGCTCAAAGCAACCTTGGACGCCGCGAAGGCGCAATTCGACCTCTGCATTATCGACACGCCGCCAGCTCATCCGGAATGGCTCAATGAACCATTAGACGCGGCAGACCTAGTGCTGATCCCCGTGCGCCCCTCACCGGACGATCTGCGCGCCGTAGGGGCCACCATAGCCGCCGTGAACGCCGCGAAGGTGCCATTTGTCTTTGCCCTGTCTCAGACGCCGCGTGCGGGGTCACAGAGGAAGCCGCCCGCGTCCTGGCGCAGCATGGCCGCATTGCCCCAGTGAATATCGCGCAGCGTGTCGCCTACGCCGAAACCGGCGCGACCGGGCAGGGGGTATCCGAAACAACCGACCAGAAGGCGGGGGCAGAGATTGCTGCCGTGTGGGACTACGTGAAAGGGATTCTGGATGGCTAAGAAACCCGTGGCCCTCGATGGCCTGTTGAACACCGAAAACCGCCCGACCGATACCGGCATACCGCAACGCGGGGCAGGGCAGGGCGCGGCCCAGGACAAGAAACCGGCAAAGCGACCAGGCGAGAAGCGGCTTACGCTTGCCCTCGATGGTGAAACCTACCGCCGCCTAAGACTTCATGCCGTTGAAACCGATCAAACGCACCAAGCCATTCTGGAAGCCGCTCTTGCGAAATACCTCAAGCGCGCAAATGCGTAATTACGTAAATATGTGAACCGGCTTTCATGAATCTTTTTAATCGCAAGACTCTTGCACGCCATATCAAGCCCGCTGCTGTTCCCGAAGATCACCTAGCCGCCCTTGATGCTTGGGCCGGGTTGATCCGGGATGGCCGTATCTACACGTTGAAGGAAGTTGCCCTTCATGGGCAATTCACCTCGAAGATTGTTGAAGGCGTGCTTGGCTATCATGGTCCCAGCGGGGGCGTAAAATATACCGTAGCGACCGAACAAACGATCCTACGGGGAAGCGTCGATCTAGCCCTCGGGCTCTTTGGTGGGAAATCCCCTGAAATCCTGGCCCCGTTCGAACTGAAGGGAGCCGATACCCGCGACCTCGATGCGATCATGCCTGGGCGCAATAAAAGCCCGGTTCAGCAGGCGTGGGAATACGCCGTGCACGCGCGGGGCGTGAAATGGGTTCTGGTGTCCAACTACATTGAACTGCGCCTCTACGGGTTTGGGGAAGGCACCGCCGCCTATGAAGCCTTCCGGCTCGACCAGCTCACCAACCCGGATGAATACGCCCGCTTCATGCTGCTTCTGTCGGCGGACAACCTGCTATCGGGCCGCACCCTCGATCTGCTCGAGGAAAGCCGCCGCGAAGATAAGTACATTACCGACAAGCTTTACCAGGACTACAAGGCACTGCGCCTTCGGCTCCTGGGCGCGGTGCAAGAAGCCGATGATACGATTGAGGCACTCGACGCAATCGCGCTGGCTCAGAAGATCCTCAACCGCGTGCTGTTCATCGCCTTTGCAGAGGATACCGGCCTTCTGCCCGACAATACGCTTGCCGCCGCCTTCACAGCCCGTGACCCTTACAACCCGCGCCCGGTGTGGGAGAACTTCAAGGGCCTGTTCCGGGCAATCGACCAGGGCAACGATGAACTGAAAATCCCCCGCTACAATGGTGGGCTGTTCCGTCCCGATGAGGCAATCAACGGCCTCGGTCTGCCCGACACCATCTGCGAGGGGTTCAAGACCCTGGGCGAATACGACTTCGCGTCTGAGGTGTCCGTCACTGTCTTGGGCCACATATTCGAACAATCCATCGCGGACGTGGAACGCTTACAAGCCATTGCACGCGGCGAGGAAGAAGAACCGGAAAAGGCCAGCGGCACAAGCGGGCGACGCAAGCGTGACGGGGTGGTCTATACGCCAGACTACATCGCGCGGTTTATCGTGACCGAAACCTTGGGCGCACATCTCAGGGAAGCGTTTGCAACGATCCTGCGCGACCATGCCAAAAAAGGCGCGGACCTCAGCGACTATGCCGCGATCCCCTGGCGCAGAAAATCGGCCGAGCTGGAAGCGTGGCGTGCCTACCGCGAACGCATCAAGACGCTGTGCATTGTCGATCCCGCCTGCGGCTCTGGCGTGTTCCTCATCATGGCGTTCGACTTCCTGAAAGCCGAGCTGTCCCGCGTGAACGAAAAGGTGGCCGAGCTGGAAGGCAAAGCGGGCTATATCGACGACCTGCTCGATCCAGACAGCGAAATCCTGTCCAACAACCTCTTTGGCGTGGACGTGAACGCCGAAAGCGTCGAAATCACCAAGCTATCGCTTTGGATCAAGACCGCGCGGCGCGGGAAGGTGCTGGACAGCCTCTCGGGCGGTATCCGCGTGGGCGATAGCCTGATTGAAGACAGCAACTTCGCCTATCTCGACCATGCCTTCACTTGGGAAACAGCCTTTCCCGAGGTCTTTGCCGAAGGCGGGTTCGACGTGGTTCTGGGCAACCCGCCCTATGTGCGCATGGAGTTTCTGAAGGCACTGAAGCCTTATCTGGAAACCCGCTATGAAGTCGTGTCCGACCGGGCGGACCTCTACTGCTATTTCTATGAACACGGGCTTCGGCTGCTGAAACCAGGCGGGCGCTTGGGCTACATTTCCTCGAACACCTTCTTCAAGACCGGGTCGGGCAAGCCCTTGCGCGAATACCTGCTGCGGGACGCCACGATTGAGGGGGTTGTCGATTTTGGCGATCTGCAAGTGTTCGAAGGCGTGACGACCTATCCGGCGATCCTGACCATGAAGCGCGGGGCCGCGCCAAAGGGCCATGAGTTGCGGTTCTGGAAGGTGGACGCGCTGCCGGAAACGAACTTCCTGGCAAGCTGGGAAGCCGCACAAGGCCCTTATCCGCAAGCCGCCCTTGGGACCGGATCGTGGGAATTGGAAAATCCCGCACTAAGAGCCTTGCGCAATAAAATCAGGACAGGGCGCAAGACGCTGAAAGAGGTCTATGGTTCGCCCCTCTACGGCATAAAGACCGGCCTGAACGCCGCCTTTGTGATCGACACGCCCACCAAGGAAAGGCTCTGTGCCCAAGACCCGCGCTCTGCGGAACTGCTGAAGCCTTTCCTGGAAGGCAAGGACCTGAAACGCTGGCGGGCGGAACCGCGCGGGCTTTGGCTGATCTACATCCCCAAGAACCGGATCGACATCGAGGATTATCCGGCGATCTGCGATTGGTTGTTACCGTTCAAAGATCGTCTGGAAAAACGCGCGACAAAGCAGGAATGGTTCGAACTGCAACAGGCCCAAGAAGCCTATGCTCCGCACTTCGCTGCGCCAAAAATCAGCTATCCACACTTCAACGCTGACCGGAATTTTTCGTTCGAGCCTTACGGTGCCTTCTCAAATGATAAATCCTACATGATGCCGTCCGACGACGTGGCAATCTTGGCGCTTTTGAATAGCCGTGTGATCTGGTTCTTGCTTTCCTCGATGAGCCCACCTGTCAGGGGCGGATACCACGAACTGCGAGTGCAATACGTGGAAACGATGCCCATCCCGTTATGGGGCGATGATGTACAAGATCTGAGAAAAGCTGCCTTGCGAGCAACGGAATCGGCTGCTGAAACACTGAAGCTGCAAACCGCCCTCACGCGCCGCATTTCCGACCTATGTCCACCTAAGCGCGAACCCAAGCTGACGACCAAGCTCAAGGCATGGTGGACCCTGCCAGACTTTGCCGCCTTCCGGGCCGAGGTGAAGAAAGCCTTCAAGGTCGATATTCCGCTCTCCGAACGCTCCGACTGGGAAGACTGGATTACACGCGACCGCGCGGAAATCGCCCGCCTTACCGCCGAGATTGCCCAAGCCGAGGCGCAGATAGACGTCATCGTCTATGAATTGTTCGAGCTGACACCAGACGAAATCGCCCTTTTGGAAACCGCGATCTGACCCCGCCACAAGCACCGTCTTCGGACCTCTGGCCCAGCCTCCACAGGGGTTGAATGGGTCAAAACGGCTCCACAAGCGCCAAAATCACCTGAAAATTTCTTCAAAAAAGAGCGCACCCCCCTTCTTGTTCTGACACACCGCCTAGAAGAAAGACCGCGAGGGAAAGGCTCACAGCGCCTCTGAGAGCGCCCAGGAGGCTCTTGAGATTGATCAGGCGCGTGTGGACGCGGCAAAGGCCCTGCAGCGCGGCTGAGAGTGATCTGGCAAGGGCAAAGCAGAACCTTAGGAACGTGATGCACTGCTGGAACCGCGTTTGCGGCGCTGTGTAAACGGTCGGTTCACACACAATCCGATCAGCGAATAGCCCTTGAAATCGCCTGGTTTATTGAAATCGCCTATTTGCCGACATCGATGAATGGTTCTTTCTCGATGCTCTCACCGTCCCGGCGAAGGATGGCCGTCAGAAGGCTATCGGGTGCTTGGCGAACGGTCCCGTGGCTGTGATCTTCGTCCTGCTGGGCGCTGAGGCTATCTCGGTGATCTCCATGCGTCCCGCAAGCCGTGCCGAAAGGAGGATGCTATGATCGACCCGAAAAACCCGCTTCCGCCGATCTCAGATGCGGAGGAAGCCGACATTCAACGCCAAATCGCCAGCGATCCCGACAACTCGGAATGGACCGAGGATGATTTAGCGAAGGCCAAGCCCTTCACGGATGTCTTCCCCGAGTTGGCCGGCCAGATGCAGCGCGATGTCGGTGGCCGTCCCCGATCCAGCAATCCCAAGGTGCCCGTCAGCCTGCGATTGGACCCGGACGTGCTGGTGAAGTTCAAGGCTACGGGGCCTGGATGGCAGACCCGTATCAATGACGCTCTACAGGCCGCAAAAGCCTGAGCTGTGGATAACCTTTCCCCTCCCTGCCAGACCCACCCCATCCGGAAGGGCCAGAAGGGAGAGCGCTGCAAAGTGCGGCCGCGCGTTTTCCGGCGAGGATCCCCAAACTCTGCCCGAACCCGACAGCCTGGCAGAGGCGTTCATCCAGATGGCGCTGCCGGACTGGACCGCCAACGGCGAACGGGTCGAAGCAAGCTCCATCCGATAGAGACTTTCCGCACTTTCAGGAGCGTGTTCGCGCCTTGCCTTCGTAGGGGTTTCTGGGCGCCTTGAAGCGCAGACGCAAGGGAACGCCGGGAAAGTCGAAATCCTCGCGCAGACGGTTGGCGAGGTAGCGTTTGTACGCGTTGGGCAGGTTGGAAACCCGCGTGCCGAAGACGGTGAAGGTCGGCGGCCGTGTCTTGCCCTGAGTGGCGTACCGCAACTTGATCCTGCCGCCGCCCGAAATAGGCGGCGGATGGCTGGAAACGACCTCCTTCAGCCAGCGGTTGAGGTCGGCCGTGGAGACGCGCCGGTTCCAGCGTTCGTAGCTCGAAACGACCGCAGGCATCAGGCGCTGGGTTCCCCGGCCGTCGAGCGCGGAGAACGTGACCAGCGGTACACCGCGGACCTGGGGCAGCAGTTCGCCCAAGGTGAGTTCCAGTTCCCCCCGGGTCTCCTTCTGGTCCTCGACCAGATCCCATTTGTTGATCGCGACCACCAGGGCACGCCCTTCCCGCTCGATCAGGTCTACGATGGAGAGGTCCTGCCGGTCGAAGGCCTGCCCGGCATCGAGCATGACGACCACGACATGGGCAAACCGGATGGCTTCCAGGCTGTTACCGATCGAGAGCTGTTCGAGCTTTTCCTGAACCCGGGCGCGCCGGCGCATGCCCGCGGTATCGACCAGTTCGATCTCGCGCCCCTGATGGATCCACCGGGCGGCGATGGCGTCTCGCGTGAGACCCGGTTCCGGGCCGGTGATCATGCGCTCCTCGCCCAGCAGACGGTTCACCAGGGTCGACTTGCCGACATTGGGCCTACCCACGATGCCCAGGCGCAACGGACCTTCCCCGTCCTCTTCCGGCGCCTCGCCGGCCTTTTCGGCGAAGGGTTTCAGGGACGAAAAGAGACCGCCCATGCCGTTGCCGTGTTCGGCCGAAAGCCGGACCGGTTCGCCCAGGCCCAGCGAGAAGGCATCGAAATAGCCGGCATCGGCGATGCGCGCCTCGGACTTGTTCGCGACCAGGATGACCGGGCTGTCGAGGCGGCGCAGTTCGCGTGCAAAATGCCGATCTTCGGGTGTAACGCCCGCGCGCGCGTCAATCACGAACAGGAGGACATCGGCATCGGCCAGCGCGCGGTCGGTCTGCGCACGCATGCGCGCGCCGATGCTGCCGGGTGCGGCGTCCTCCAGGCCTGCGGTATCGACAAGGCGAAAGTTCAGCGTGCCGAGTTGTCCCTCCCCTTCACGACGGTCGCGTGTCACACCGGGCTGGGGATCGACGATTGCCGAGCGCTTTCCCGTCAGGCAATTGAAAAGGGTCGATTTGCCGACGTTCGGGCGCCCGACGATGGCAACCGTGAAGGTCATAGGTCAGCGCAGGGCGATCAGTTCGCCCGAGTCCTCAACGAAGAACACGGTGTTCTGTGCCGCGATGGGCGAGAGCGGCAGATTGTCGCCCAGATCGACCATCCCAAGCACCTCGCCGGTATAGGGCGAGATCGCCGCGGCCGTGCCGTCCGTGCCGGAGACAAGCAGGCGGTCCCCGACCAGAATGGGGCCGGACCAGAGGATCGGGTCCTCGCGGTCTTCCATATCCTCGAAGGTGGGCAGCGGCGAGATCCAACGCACCCGGCCGACGTCGCGCAGCAGGCACACGACCAGACCGTCGATGGTGACGACATAGAGATAGTCGCCGGCAACCCAGGGGGTTTGCACGCCGGTGATCTCGCGCTCCCAGACGCGCCCGCCGCTGGCAAGATCGATGGCGACCAGGCGTCCGCTGTGGCTTACCGCGAACACGAGCCCGTGGTCGACCACCGGGCTGCCGTTGATGTCGTTGAGCGCAGCGAGCGAACCGAGGCGCGCGGAATAGGCCAGCGTGTCGGCCCAGACGACGCGGCCGTTTTCCACGCGCAGAGCGTACATTTCGCCCGAAGAATAGGTCACGACGACAAAGGAACCCGAAACAGCCGGGCCACCGCCGCCCAGGAGACCGGCGATTTCTTCCAGACCGCGATGGGTCCAGAGAATCTCGCCGGTATCGGCGTCGAGCGCAAAGAGCTCGTTATCGGACGTGACCAGGAAAACGCGGTCCTGGCTCACGGTCGGAGGCGTACGCAGGGGCGGCCCGATCCGCACGCGCCAGTATTCGTTGCCGGTCTCGTGGTCGAGTACGATCAGTTCGCCGTAGCCCGTCGTGACATAAAGACGGCCGCGATAGAATGCGAGACCGCCGCCCCAGCCGCCGTCATCCTCGTTTTCCGGCGTGATGTCGAAATCCCAGAGCCGCTTGCCGGTTTCGACATCGAAGGCCCTGACCTCGGTATCGGCGTCCATGGTGTAAACTCGGCCCAGCGCAACGACGGGCGGTGCGATCAGCTTGCGGAAGCGGCCCGCACCCTCGCCGATGTCGGCCGACCAGACCTCGTCGAGCGGGCCTGGGGCCGCGATGTGGTGCATGGCCTTGTCGACCAGACCGCCGTATTGCGGCCAATTGGGCGTTTCGAGCGGCGGCGGCAGGACCACGGGCGTCGAGGCGACCGCGGAATCGGCGCTGAGTTCTGTATCGAATTCCAGTACGGCGATGCGGTTGCCCGGCAACGGATCGGGCGGGGGTTCACCCAGCCAGTCGAACGCATCGGAACTGCAGGCCGACAGCAGGACACTGCATGCCGCGGCCATCAACCAATGCGGCATCATGAGGTCCCGCCCGCGATGGCCAGAAGCTCCGCGGCGCGGCTGCGCAGCGTGGTCGGTGTATTGGGGTCGGACACGATGTTTGTGAAGGTCTGCGCGGCGGCAGCCTTGTCGCCGGTGCGCAGTTCCAGGAGCCCCTTCATTTCCATGGCCGAATGGCGCCAGTCACCGTCCAGCAGCGGCGCGACGCGGCTCTCCACGTCGACGGGATCGCCTTCGTCGACCAGCAACATCACCGCATAGAGCGCGGCAAGCTGGCGGTAGCGCCCGGAGACATCGGCGTTGGCGGCGAGATCGTCATAGATGGCAAGTGCGGCATCGCGCTCGCCCCGGGAAACCAGCAATCCAGCGGCGCGCAGACCCGCGAGATAGGGATAACCGCCGGAACCCTCCCGATGCAGAGATTGGAAGATCGCCACTGCCTCATCGGTTTCGCCCAGAGCCGCGCTGCGATCGGCAACCCAGAAGCTGTGCCCATCATTGGCAAGCTGCGACTGGCGGTATTCCCTGTAGCCCATGTATCCGGCCACGAAGACAATCACGAGCACAATCGCCATAACGGCATAACGGCCGTAGGCCCTCCACAGCTTGAGCCATTGCTCGCGCTGGAGGTCCTCATCGATCTCGCGCAACAGTTGGTCGCCAGTATCGGCCACGCCCTACCTCGTTTTTCGAATCGGCGGCTAACTTAAGCTATCCCGAGCCACCCCGGCAACGCGTCCTTGCGTTTCTATGACAATTGGCGCGGCCGATCCCCCGCATTATCCTGCACCCATGACCGGACCGACATCCTACCGCGAATTCTGGCCCTATTATGTCCGCGAACACGCCCACCCCCGAACACGGCTGCTGCATTTCCTGGGCACCTCCGGGGTGATCGTGCTCGCGATCCTGGCGATCGTGCTCTCGAACGGCTGGTTGCTGCTCGCCCTGCCGGTCTTCGGCTATGGCTTTGCCTGGTTCGCCCATGCCTTTGTCGAGCGCAACAAACCGGCGACCTTCACGCATCCGTTCTGGAGCCTGATGGGCGATTCCCATATGTTCTGGCTGATGCTGACCGGGCGCATGGATGCGGAGGTCCAGCGTCACCTGCAGGGCCCGCGCCTCTCCGACTTGCACTCGTGAGCAAGCCCGAGGCACCAGGAACAGGCCAGGGCATCGCGCTGATGGTGCTGGCGATGTGCCTGATGGCCTCCATGGACGCAACCGCCAAATGGCTGGTGGAGGACATCTCCATCCCACAGATCCTGCTGGTACGGTTCGGCGTCTTCCTAATCGTCGCCCTGGCGCTGGCAAGCCGGCGCAGCCTGATACGCACGGTCCGCTCGAAAAAGCCGGCGCTGCAGGTCATCCGCTGCATGGTCATGCTGGCAGAGATCAGCGTCTTCATCTGGGCCTTCAGCCTGCTTCCCCTGGCCGATGTGCACGCCATCGCCGCCGTCTCGCCCCTGATGGCCACGGCATTGGCCGTGCCGCTGTTGCGCGAGAAGGTCGGTTGGCACCGCTGGAGCGCGGTCGCGATCGGTTTCATCGGCGTCCTCATCATCGTGCGACCGGGATCGGGAGTGATGGGCTGGGCCGCATTTGTGCCGCTGCTGGCCGCCTTTTTGTGGGCGCTGTTGCAGGTGCTGACCCGCAAGGTCGGGCTGGAGGACAGCGTGGAGACCACCGCGCTTTATTCCGCGGCGATCGCCGTTGCCGTGATGGCGCTCTTCGCGCCGTTCAGCTGGAAGCCGCCGACGAGCGAACAGTGGGCGCTTCTGGTCCTGACCGGCGTGCTGGGGAGTGCGGGACTTCTGGTACTCTTCAAGGCGCTGCAGGTCGGCGCGGCATCGGCCTTGCAGCCCTTCAGCTACAGCATGGTGGTCTGGGCGACCGTTCTGGGTTTGCTGATCTGGGGCCACTTTCCCGATGCCTGGACCCTGACCGGCGTCGCCATCGTCGTGGCGGGCGGGCTCTACGCCTTCAGTCGCGAGCGCGCCGCAGACCTGTCAGCGCGTTGACGAGAACCGCGCGATCACGATGGAGCCTCCGAGGAAGCCCGGCAGCGCGCGGGCGCCTCGTCGAGCAGAAGCCAAACCCACAACGGCCCCAGAATGACTTTTTGTAATGGCCAGGACCATCAGTTCGGCGGCTACAGCGTAGCGCGCTCCGGCAGCATAGAACACCAGAGACGCGGAGACCTGGAAGGCCCCCATGTAGAAACACAACATCAGGTCGCGACCAGAAATGGCGAAATCCTGCAGCATCATGGCCGACAGGTTGGCGATGATGATCGAGGCCAGCATCACACCGGGCCCCATGTCGCTGTTGTGCCCGCCGCTCAGGGAAACGTCGAAACAGGCGAAGGTGATGGAAGCGCCCAATGCGAGCAGGTTGCCGAACCAGCCGCCGTCACCCGGCGCGGCGCTACCGCTTCACATGGACCTCCGTCCCTGCCCCGGCATATTCCACGGCCAGGAGATCCTCGATCAAACGGGCCTGGACCGGAATCATCGCGGGGTCGAACAGGCTTTCGGCAGGCGGATCGGGCGCGAAGTTTCCTCCCCGGTCTTCGCCCCGCAGCAGCAGGCCCGCAGCCCTGCCGTCGCGATGGCCGGCGCATGGACGCGGAGACGAACGGCAGAACCAGCCCGATGCGCCGGTCGTGCGAACGGTTGGTGCGTGGGCCGTGGAAGGTGTAGCCGTGATGGAACGAGGCCCGGCCGGGCTGGAGCACCAGATCGTGACCCTCGTCGGGGACGACCGGATGCTGCACAGTAAAGCCGTGCCCCAGCATGTTGTCACCGTCGGGAATATCGCGATGTTCCAGCGGCCCCAGCTTGTGCAAACCCGGCACCACACGCAGGCAGCCTCTCTCCACCGTGGAGGGGCCAGCGCCGTCCAGCAGTTCACCATGGCCGTGCCGTCGAACCCGCAATAGGTCAGATCCTGATGCCAGGAGACGAAGCCCGGCGTTCCGGCTTCCTCGATGAAAAAGCCGGAATCGTAGAGCACGATATCGGGGCCGATGACATCTTCGATGGCGTCGAGCAGATGCGGCTTGCGCGCGATCGCGACCAGGAACGACAGCACGACGTGGGCCTTGCAGGCCAGCACCTTATTTCCAGCCGTTCTCCGCGACGATCGCCTCGGCATCCTCCAGCTCCGCCCGGCAGGCTGCCGCCGAGACGATCACATCGACCGGCGCGACATACCCACTGCCGCGCCAGCAGGCCTGACATTCGGCAGCAAGTCCCTTACCCATACGCCAAGATTAGGCGCTGGGAGACCAATGGCCAAGTGCCCGAAACATGCGGGTCGCTATGGCTTGTCATCCACGGGCATGGTTTGATCGTGGTGTGTGGGACTGTCACAGCGTTCAGGGGGTACGGCATGACGAATACTTCACAGGGGTACGGCCGTGGGCGCAGGCGTCGCTTTACCTGGCGCTGATGGTCACCATCCTTGATCTCACCATCGTCAATGTCGCACTGCCGATCATCCTGCGCGATCTGGGCGGGTCCAACACGGACAGCCAGTGGATCGTCGATTCCTATACCCTGGTGATCGTGGGTTTTGTGCTGCTGGGCGCGGGCCTTGGCGACAGGCTGGGCCGCTGGCTGATCTTCCTCCGGCATCGCGGTCTTCATCGTGGGCTCGCTCTTCGCAGCCTTCGCACCAGAGGTGGTCATGCTGCCTTCCACCCTCTCGCTCATCTCGGCCATTTTTGCGCCGCAAGTGCGACCCAGGATCATCGCGCGCTGGGCCACGACCTCGGGCATCGCGCTGGCATCGGGACCCGTCCTGAGCGGACTGATCGAAGGGCCACGCTTTGGCTGGTCCAGCTCGGAAATCCTGATCGCGCTGTTCGTGGGCGTGCTGGCGCTGGCCACCTTCATCAGCGTCGAACACAGGATCAAACATCCCATGTTCTTCGGCCGGATGCTGTTCTTCTCGACCATGCTGCTGGTGCCCCGGTACCTCACCTTCGTGGAGAAACACCCGGCCGGCGATGTCGGCCTGTTGCTCGCCATTCCAGCGGTGGTGTTTTCGCTCACCATGGCGCGCATGTCTGCCTTGTGCAGCCGCTTCGGCGACAAACGCATGCTGATTGCCGCGGCACTCATCCTGATGACGCCGGGCACCTCGGTCATGCCGGCAGCGCCTCGGCGGCCAACCAGGTCTCCCGCCAGGTCGGCGCGGCGCTGGGCGTGGCGATCATCGGAGCGCTGTGTTGCCTCCGTTTACGGCGCGGCGGTCGAGAAGACCCTCGACGGCGATCTCAAGGCCAATACCCTGGCCCAGATCGCGCAATCGCCCGCCAATGCCGAAGACATCGCAGGTACGCTGGCCGGCGCGGCCGCCGCCCAGGTGGACGTTGCCGTGATCGCCGGCCTTCGGTTCGGCTTCAGCACGGCCATGATTGTTTGTGCGGCCATTGCACTGGCCACGGCCAGCACCGTCTTCAACCACGTGCCCGGCCCGCCTGCGGAACCGGCACAGCAGCCCGCCAACGGCTGAACCGCTTCACCTAGCAAGGAGGCCAACATGAGCGTCCGCATTGTCCGCCTGGGCACCCCGCGCCAGCCAAATGAGGGCCTGCGCATCGGCACCGTCCGCCGTCCGCCCCGCGGCGTGCCCAAAGAGCGCTTTGCCGCCGACGACTGGTTTGACGTGTGGTACCCGGAACTGGCGCCCAGCGCGCCGCTGGTGAAGCAGGCGCTAAACGCGGAGACCGAAAAGGAATGGCAGGCATTCGTGCACGCTTTCATAAAAGAAATGGGTGCGCCGACCCCAGGGCGCACCCTCGACCTCCTTGCCGCGCTCAGCCACGGCACGGATTTTTCTGTGGGCTGCTACTGCGAAGACGAAGCACGCTGCCACCGGTCGGTCTTGCGAGCGGTGCTGGAGGAGCGGGAGGCGGAGATCACATAAGCCCCCCTACCAAGCATTGCGCCAACCCCTCGAAGCTGCAACCTTGACGTGCATACCGCAAGGAGGCATACGCCATGGCCAAGGCATCGGGCGCAAAATCCACATCGGCATCGGCGGTTGGACCAAATAAACCGCACGGGACGTTTTGATCACAAAACCGCATAGAAATCGGATGTTTACGCGCCGAGCTTAAAGCAGCCCATGCATAGCCAGTGACCTCGTCCACCAGGGCAATGATGCCGACGGTCGCGAGCCCGTGAATCAGGATTTTGGCTCGTTCGGCGATGTGTTGTTGCGACGGCAATAACGTACCGGCATCCCGCGCCTTGAGATAAACCTCGCAGACCTGGGGAAGAACGATGACCGGATAGCCATAGCCGATCGGATCTGCCATGGGGTTGAATCGGACAGGGTTGGTCGACCGGCTCAACTCCTTGGAAAAAACGGTTTAGGTTGTCCGGCGCAAAAAGGGCAGGGGGATTGTCGACACCCCCTGTCCCCGCTTTTGGCATCCGCGATCGACTGATTGCTCTCAGGAACCCACCTTGGTTCAGAACCCGCGTTTCATCCTCAAGCACGTAGCAGGGTATCTCTACGTCGCCGACGATCAGCGGTCACCCGGCCACCCCGGCGATGACCTTCAGGGCGACTTCGCCTTTTCACACCTTATACTGGCATGTAGACTATAGTGAATATTGATTACGTAATGGGATAATTTGAAAAATACTGAAATATAAGAACTAACTAAATATTAAATGCAGGTTTTGATTGGCTAGAACTAGTTACCGTTTCAATCCGGCTTGGGATCCGCCACACAAAGCTGTCGAAGCTGCCGCAACCGTCGCAGACCGCGTTCCATATCTCGTTGACATTGCCGCATCGGTCGCACTGCCAGGTCGCTTCGGGGTCGGCGGCGACGGCACGCCGCAGCCAGATCTCGGCCTGTTCGCTGTTGCCCTCGACTTCTTCGAGTTTCGCCCACAGGCCGCAACCCGCACGGTCACGGTCGCATCGCCGAATTTCGGCGAGGTGACGCCTGGCCTCGCCCGTAAGACCGGTATCGAGCGCGGCGCGGGTCGCCGCGATATGGGATTCGCGCGCCTCGGGCGCCAGGCTGACCAGCTTGCTGATGCGCTTGTAATGGGCGATGCCGGAATCACGGCCCGTCTCGACGTAAAGCGCGGCGAGATCGGGATGGGGCGTCGCCGCCCAGCCCTTTTCGATGACCTTCGCCGCGGCACGCAGTTTCTGATCGTCGATCATCAGCCTTGCGAGCAGCGCGGTTGCGGGCACCAGTTCGGGCGCTTCGGCGTGGGCTTTCCGCGCACGGAGCAAGGCATCGGCGTGATCGAGATTTTCCAAGGACTGCCGGCCTTCCTCGACCAGAAGTGCTGCGCGGCGCCGGCGCGTAACATCGGCGCTGATCGCGCGGCGGTCGCGCGCCGCTTCGAGCGTGTGCTGCGCGCCCGACCAGTCCCCTTCCAGGGTTTGCAGGTCGAAGACCGCTTCGGCCGCCCAGCGCGCATCGGGACGCAGGGCGTGCGCGCGACGGGCGTATTGACGCGCGCTTTCGTGATCGTCGCGTCGCAGGGCTGCCGCCATCAGTCCGCGCAGGCCCAGGAACTCGGTCTCGGGCCGTTCCAGCATGGCCTCGAAATGCCGTTCTGCAGCCTCATGGTCACCGTCCAGTTGCGCGGCCTGCGCGGTCAGCAACAACGTGAGCGGGGGATGCCCCAGCAAATTGTCGGCCTTCCTGGCGTGCCCTCGGGCCTCGCCGGCATCGCCCGCGGCGACGGCGACCAATCCGGATGTGAGCGCCTCGTAACCCTTCTCCTGCCGGCTCTGTTCCACGGCCTTCTTGATGCGGCCGGGCACACGCCAGAGCCAGGAGATAAGCCAGATGATCGACAAAAGCGCGACGGTCAGGACAAGCAGGCCCAGGATCAGAATGGGCCCGGTGGTCGTGAGCTCGTAGGCACCCCAGACCATGGTGACCGGCCCGCCGATGTCGACAAGCCGAGCGGACAGCGCAGCAAGACCGCAGATGACAATGAGGTAAGCCAGAAGTGCGATCATGGCTCAGTTCGCCTCACCTGCGACCAGCACGATGGCACGTTCAAGGAGATCCTGCAGCGCCTGATGGACATTGAGATGGTCGCGGGCGTCGGCGATCCAACTGGCCATCGCCTCCTTGGCCGCGTCCGACAGACCCTCAAGTTCCTTGACGGCACCGTCAAGGTCGCCGTCGTTGGACCGTGCCTCGGCACGCGCGGTGACGGCCTCGGCATGGCTTCCCTCGACCTCCCCGTCGACCCGGCGCACTCTGACAAGCCCTTCAAGCTGCGAAAGGGTCTGGTCGACCCAGCCTTCCGAGGTTGCGATATGCTCGGCCGTGATGGCGTCCGATATGGCGCCGGGCAGCCGCTCACCTAGGCTCTTGGTTGTCGCCACCCCGGTATCGGCATGGCCGGCGAGCGTCAACAGGGACGCCGTGACGGCTTCGTCTTCGGGTGCAAGGGATGCCGTCGCTTCCAAACGGTTGGGGTAGGGCTCGCCCGACGAAACCGCGTCCTCCAACTGGCTGGTCGCCAGAACGAAGGCCGAGGCAGGGTCTATGGCACGGTTTTCCAGCGCGTCCAACGACGCCGAAAGTGTCGTGATCTGGTCCCGCAACTGCCCCACCGCGTCATTGAGCCCCGCGACACGGCCAAGCGCGGCGGAATTCCCGTCCGTTGCCGCTTCCAGCGCTGCGAGCCGTTCATCAAGGCCGGCAAGCGCGGCAAGGCCGCCTTCGGGCAGCGCTTCCATGCGCGCGATCAGGGCACGGGTCCGATCACGCAGCGCCGCGAAGTCATCCGAGGACCCCGCAGCATCCCCGGCGCCGCCGTCTGGCCAACCCGTGGAAGCAGCCTCAAGGCTGTCGATCCGTGCCGCGAGTGCGTCGAGACGTTCGCCATCGGCCGTGGGCACATCCGCGGCAAGGGCGGAAAGGCCGAGTTCGGCATCGCTGACCCGGGCTTCGAGGCCCTCCAGGGCTTCAACCTTGGTCTCCAACGCGCTCAGACGGTCTGACTGGCCGGCATCGCCCTGCGAGACGGTCTTGAGCGCATCCAGTTCATTCTGCAGCGTGGCGATGCTTGCCTTCAGCGTGGCATGTTCGTTGCCCGCATCGGGATTGAGGATGTTCGGCCCGAAGATAGCGCCCGCTGCCGCGGCGGCAAGGCTGAGAACCACCAGAAGGACAACCAGAAGCCCGCGGCCGCCCGATGACTGTTGTGACGCCCCGGTTTCGGGATCATCTTCCTTTACGTCGCTGCCAGGCTCCGTCTGCGTTTCGGCCTCTTCGACCGCAACAACGTCGACAGGGTCATCAGTCGATGCCGCAAGGGTCGTATCGACCGAGTCGATCACCTCATCCCGATCCTGCGAACTGCTCGTGCCGTCAAAGGGGTCTTTGGGGTCTGCGATCATGATGTCTCCTGGCTGAAACAGATCAGTCGCGCCAGCATGTCACCTTCGGGTTGTTGCGCCACACTTGTGGCTTTCCAACGCAGCGAACCGAGTGCCTCGGCCACAGCCTGGCTGAGGCAGAATGCCGTCAGCGGCGCAATACACGCCTCAAGTTCCGCCTCTGCGACCAGTGTAGCAAACGTGGCGGAGGTTCGCGGCGAGAAAAACACAGCGCCGTCAAGAATGCCATCGCGAAGCGCGGCTCGGGCCTCGTCGGGCAGGCGATCCACCTTTGTCGCGGAGTAGGCGACCAACCGGTTGACGGTGAACCCGCCTTGCTGAAGCGGGCCTGAAAGATCGCCGGCCTGAACGCTGCCGGCCACATGCAACAACGCGCCGTCCCCGGGCTTGAGGCACCGCACCGCAAGCTCGGTCAAGTGCCCGGCATCGCCGCCGGCCACCAGGACATCGCCGAAGCCTTCTTCGCGTGCCTGTCCGGCCGTGGATGGTCCGACCGCGAGCACGCGCACATCCCGGCAGTCGGAAAATTCCGCATAGGCCCGCACGCCGTTGGCGCTGGTGAAGAGGAGCGCCTGAACGCCGTCGAGATCGGGACGCGCACCGGGCAGCGACTTGACCCGCAACAGAGGTGCGATAATCGTTTCAACGCCGTCCCGGCGCAGCCGGGCGGCAAAGCGTTCGGAATCGGCGAGCGGCCGGGTCAAAAGAACTCTCACGCCAACCTGCTCCCGAACAGGTCATGACCGGCGGCATCGAGAAGCGCATGGCCGGCACCGTCTCCCAATGCCAGAGCCTCGTCGGCCAGGCCCTCGCGCGTGGCCTCCGCAACCTCTGCGCCATCCTCGGAGAGAACCATGGCATCAAGAGACACCCGCCCATCGCGCAACACGGCTCGGGCCGCGATCGGCGTGCGGCAGGAACCATCGAGCCTGGCGAGCACCGCACGTTCGCAGGACACCGTGATGTGGGTATTCCGATCATCGATGGCCGCGAGCAGCATGCGGGTGCCCTCATCTTCCCGTCGACAGGTCATGCCGACCGCCCCCTGACCGGCTGCCGGCAGCATCTCCGAAGGTTCCAGAATGGCCGTGGCTTCCGCGAGACGTCCCAGCCGCTTCAGTCCCGCAGCCGCCAGCAAGGTCGCCGCGACCTCTCCGGCCGCGAGCTTGGCGAGTCTGGTGTCCACATTGCCCCGGAACAGCACGACCTTGAGGTCCGGCCGCAGTCTCAGAACCTGAGCCTTGCGGCGGATTGAGGCGCTGCCAACCAGGGCGCCTTCGGGCAGATCCATGATCCCGCCGGCCACGGATGAGAGAAAGGCATCGCGAGGATCCTCACGCGGCAGCATGGCCGCGAGAGCGATCCCGGGGTCGAGCTCGGTTTCGACGTCCTTCATTGAATGGACGGCGATCTCGGCTTCGCCATCCAGAAGACAACGGTCGATCTCCTTGCTGAAGACACCTTTGCCGCCAACATCGGCCAGCGGACGGTCATGTACCCGATCACCGGTAGTGCGCACGATGACGATTTCCGGCTCAGGAATCGCCGGATGGGCCTCCATAAGCGCGCTGCGGGCCGCTTCTGCCTGCCAGAGCGCAAGGGGGCTGCCGCGTGTGACCAATCGTAAACCTCGCATGGCCGCGCTTTACGGCAGTTCGAAGAGCGTGAAAAGCATGAACATCGCATGACTGGGCACCAAAATCGGTGATCGTCTCACATGACCGTGCGCGTCGCGCGCACCGGTCGGTTCGGTCCGGACGCAGACGGGTCCTTGTCACAGCCGGTCGTGATCTTGCTTTGATTCGACAGTGAGAGACCGATTCACAGTTCAGGCCGCACACAACCTGAACTGTGAATCGGTCTCTAGGCATGGCCCGTTTGATCCTGTAAGCGTGAATCATGCTCGTTCTGGGAATCGAGACCAGTTGTGACGAAACAGCGGTTGCGGTCGTGTCGTCGGACCGCACGGTGCTTGCCGACGTTCTTCATGCGCAATTCGACGAACACAGCCCTTTTGGCGGTGTCGTCCCGGAACTTGCCGCACGAAGCCATGTTGAACGACTCGACTGGTTGATCCGGGATGCCATGACACAGGCCGGCGTGACGTTCAGCGATCTTGGCGGCATTGCCGCGACAGCCGGCCCGGGCCTGGTGGGTGGCGTCATGGTCGGGCTGGTCGAGGCCAAGGCCATCGCCGCCGTGCACAGCCTGCCGCTGGCCGCGGTCAATCACCTCGAAGGCCACGCGCTCACGGTGCGACTGACCGACGATATCGCCTTTCCCTATCTCCTGCTTCTGGTTTCAGGCGGCCATTGCCAGCTTCTGGTGGTGGAGGAGGTAGACCGCTATACGCGTCTGGGCGGCACGATCGACGATGCAGCCGGAGAAGCCTTCGACAAAACGGCCAAACTGCTCGGCCTGGGCTTTCCGGGCGGGCCCGCCGTTGAAGCGGCTGCGCGAACCGGCCGGGCCGGCAGTTTCGTGCTCCCGCGTCCCATGGTCGGCCGTGAAGACTGCGATTTCTCCTTCTCCGGGCTCAAGACCGCCGTGCGTCAAACGCTCGAAAATCTGGGCAATCCCACCCAGAACGACGCCAACGATCTGGCGGCGAGCTTCCAGGAGGCAGTCGCCGATATTCTGGTCGATCGTACCAAACTGGCCGCAAGCCGCTTCCGCGAGGCCTGGCCGGAGGGACGTCATCTGGTGGTGGCGGGCGGCGTTGCAGCCAACGCACGCCTGCGCGCGGCGCTTCAGGACCTGGCGGAGTGGACCGGTCTCACGTTGATCGCACCCCCCGCCCGTTTGTGCACGGACAACGGGGTAATGATCGCCTGGGCCGGCATCGAACGGTTGCAGCGCAACCTGACCGACCCGCTTGACGTGGCGGCGCGCGCCCGTTGGCCGCTGGCGGCATGAGCGCCGATCTGCATCTGGGCATCGTGGGTGCCGGCGCCTGGGGCACGGCTCTGGCCTGCGCGGCGCGGCGCGCGGGAACCGGCGTGACGATGTGGGCCCACGAGGCCGAGACCGTACGCGCTATCGGTGAAGATCATGCCAACCCCGTTTTCCTTCCCGGCGTGGCGCTTGATCCCGACATCGCCGCCAGTTCCGACATGGCGGCGATATCGGACTGCGATGCCGTGCTGTTGGTGTCTCCCTCGGCCCATCTGGAACGTGTCTGTCGGAACCTCGCCCCACGTCTTTCCGCGTCCGTTCCTGTCTGTGTGTGCACCAAGGGAATTCAGCTCGCAACCGGACGACTGATGACGGAACTGGCCGCCCACGCTCTGGACCGCGAGGCGGTGTGTGGACTTTCAGGCCCTTCGTTCGCCGCCGAGGTGGCCAAGGGCCTGCCCACCGCGGTCACGGTGGCGGGGACGCCCGGCGCCATCGATGCCATCACGCACTGTCTTGCCGGCCCGATGTTCCGCATCTACCGCAGCGACGACGTCGTGGGCATCGAAATCGGCGGCGCTGTCAAGAACGTCATCGCCATTGCCTGCGGCATCGCCATGGGGCGCGGACTGGGCAACAACGCCCGGGCGGCCGTGATCAGCCGAGGACTGGCCGAGATGGCACGCCTGGGCGAAGAATTGGGTGCCTGCCGCGAGACGCTGATGGGACTTTCCGGCCTGGGCGATCTGGTTCTGACCTGCACGGGCGACCTGTCACGCAACTTCACCTTTGGCAAGGGCCTAGGCGAGGGCAGCAGCGTTGCCGAGTTGATGGCCGGGCGCACCAGCGTGGTCGAGGGTGCAGCGACTGCGCCGGCGGTGGTGGCGCTTGCTGCGCGGCACGGCGTCGAGATGCCCATCGCCGGAGCCATCGACGATGTGATCACGGGGCGGTGCGATCTCGATCAGGCCATCGAACGCTTGCTGGCGCGCCCTGCGGGCGACGAATTCGATTGAGTTTTGAGAAAACGATTGGAGACGACCATGCTGTTCGTGATTCATGCCATCGACCGGGAAGGCGGCGGACCCCTGCGTCAGGTAAACCGGGAAGCCCATCTCGCCTTTCTCGGCGAGACCGGTGACAGCGTCAAGCTGGGCGGACCCATGCTCAGCGAGGATGGCAGCCGGATGGTCGGTTCGATGCTTGTGATTGAGGCCGCATCCCTGCAGGAAGTCCGGAACTGGGCGGCCAACGACCCATATAAGAAGGCCGATCTCTTTGCTTCGGTCGATATCCGGCCGTGGAAAGCCGTCGCGGGAACCACCCCGATTGTCTGAGTGGGATAGACGGGCTGATCGGTTACACTGTGTTCTGGATGCAACGATGCGGTGGGATTTGGTTCAAGGCCCGATTAAGGCGTTTTCATTTTGGTACAGCTTTGCTATAAACATGCACGGAAAGCCATACCCGTTCGCTTCGGCCCTGCCGGAACGACCGTTGGATATGCTGGTGTGATGATGGAACCGGGTGGTTCGGACAAGGAGATGAAATCATGAAACGGATTATTGTTGGCGCATTCGCCGCCGCCCTTCTGTTTGCCGCGCCGGTCCATGCGCAGAGCATTGAGGAGCAGGTTGCCGCGCAGTTGAACGCACAGGGTATTGATCCCGCGACGGCGAGCCAGACGCAGATCAGCGCTGCCCTCGACACCGTTCTCACCGCCGCGATTTCGGCGCAGCTCGGCGGCACCAGCGTTGCAGCCGCCACGTCGGCCCAGGTAGCCGCTGCTGTCAGCGCACTCATCACCAACAATCCCGGCCTTTCGACCGCCACGGTTGCCGCTCTGGTGAATTCCGCGGCGAATGCCAATCCGGCCGCGGCGGCCGATGTCGCCGGCGCCGCGGCCACGGCCCGCCCCGGCGCTGCCGTGCGGATCACGCGCGCCGCGGTGAACGCAGTTCCGTCACAAGCCGTGAATATCGCCGAGGACACCGCTGCGGCCGCCGCAGCGGCAGGCGCCGATGACGCGGCTCTGGCGGCCATTGCTTCCAACGCCGTGGATGCCGCTGCGACACAAGGGGTCGTTGTCACGCTTGATCAGGTTGTCACCGCCATCGCCGTCAGGACGGACCGCTCGACGCGGGCGATTCTCGCGGCCGCTTCGGACCACGGCCTTGAGGAAAACGAGCTCATCGAGTTGGTGGACGACATCATCGAAGAGAACCCGAACCAGGATGCCAGCCCGGCCTGACCCGGCATCCGGTTTGAACGATCAAACCCCCGGCGGGTCACCGCCGGGGGTTTTCTTTTGTTAGGATGGCCATGCGCTGAAATGGGAGACAACGATGGCATACTGGCTGATGAAACAGGAACCCAGCGAATGGGGCTGGGACGATCTGGTCGCCGAAGGAGGGAGCTACTGGGACGGCGTGCGCAACCACCAGGCCGCCGCCAACATGCGCAAGATGAAACGAGACGTTCTTCCGCTATGCTGGCGGCAATGCGATTGGCCAGTATTTCCCACCCCGAAATGGTCGAACTGGTCAGCACGCGGCTTATCGGTTTCGATGACGAGCCAGTCACAGCGGCTTTGTGTGTCGCTAATATGATCTTGTGCGGCGACGGTTCGTCGAACGTTCACCGTGGCGACGCATTCTCTGCGCCGGAATACCCCAAAGGCAGCGCTTCGGTTGTCTTGATGAACCCTCCTTACCCGCACAAGAAAACGGATGCCCCGACCGAAGCGTTCGTCAATCGCGGGCTTGAGGGGCTGGCACAGGGCGGGCGCTTGGTGGAGGTTATCCCTCAATCGCTGCTGGTCATAAGGTGGCAAGGTCAAGAAATGGCGCAGCGAACTGCTGGCGAAGGATACGCTCGAAGCTGTGGCGCAGATGCCGGACTACCTGTTTCAGCCCTATGCCAGCGCTACGACTGCGGTCATCTATCTGCGGAAAGGTATCCTGCATCCGAAGAACAAGCGGGTGTTCTTCGTGCGGATCGAAAATGACGGTTTCCGGCTGAAAATAAGGTGTGCGGATTGCTTGCGATGGCGACCAGTTGCCGCGCGCGCTAGAGCACTTCCAAGGCGCTCTTGGCGAAGAAGGGTTTTCAGGTTGGGGTGCACTCGACAGCGAACTCAGCTTCGCGACAGGCGCATATATCCTGGCGCGTGAACTCTCAGAGATCAAGATCGACACCGGGATACAACAAGTCATCCGAGGGCGCACCGCTTTCGCCGATCTACATGCTTCCGACCTTGTCAAACTCAATACAGATGGCGCGGTTGATCCCCGGAAGGCAAAGCGGCCCTCCTGCGTGGCTTACATCCCAGCGCACCGCCACAGTCGGCTCGTATTTCGACATCGTCTATGGCCAGAATGCACTACACAGCAAAGAGGGCCTGCTTCCCGGCAATTCACTCGTGATCTCGTCGAGCGGGATAGATAACGGCTGCTATGGCTTTTACGATTTCGATGATCTTCTTGCACCCCCATTCGTGACAGTGCCAAGCAAGGGTCCATCGTCCTCGCGCACTTGCCGCGCAAGGCCGATGACGACTGCCTCCAGGAACTGCGGTGGATCTATGATCAGCGCGACCTCGCCGGGGTGCGCCAGGGTCTCGCGCGCTGGCTGGAGAAGTGGCACGCCAAGCACCCGAAACTCGTCGACTGGGTCGAGGAGAACATCGAGGAAACCCTGACCTACTACCGCTTGCCGCTGGTCCATCACAAGCACATGAAGTCGACCAACATGCTCGAACGGCTGAACCAGGAACTGAAGCGACGCAACCATGTGGTGCGCATCTTCCCAAACGCCGGGAACTGTCTGCGCCCAATCCGGGCGCTCGCGCTATCTCTCCGCACCACGCACGCCCCGCCAAAAAACCAGCGGCCATGAACTATTCGCAGAAGACTCTATACACAACCCGGACAAGCCTTCGGTTCGTTCCAAAGAGATGCAGAAGTCGGATCGGTTTCGACCGTTCGATTGCGGCATCACCAGCCGGATTCCCCAGACTTCCGACCCTGCGTCATGCCCAGACGAAATGCTTGATCGATGGCGCGCTGCACGACGTTCTGCACGTAATAGGAGGAAAGCGCCTCGCTCACAGGTCCCGCGGGCTTGTATAGTTTCTCGAGATCCTCAGACATGTCACCGTCGCGGACGTTCAACCGTCAGCCGCCGGACTCGTCCGATGCGGGAAGGACGAAGATCTGGCCCGGATAGATCAGGTCCGGATCGGCAATCTGGCTGCTGTTGGCCTCGAAGATCTGCGTGTAAAGTGTACCCTCGCCATAAATTCGACGGGCGATCAGCCAAAGGTTGTTGCCGGGCTGGATGACGACCAGCGGTTCGGATGTCGTGGGCATGGTGAAGGCGGCCTGCTGGAACGGCGTCTCAAGGCGTGCCGAGACCGTGCCGCTTTCATCGACCTGATCGACGCGCAGATCGTACTGACCTTCCTCCAACGTCCGGTCCAGCGTCACCTGCCAGGAACCTTCCGTGTCGGCTTGCCCTTGGCCCAACGCCTCACCGTCGACATAGGGCACCACGATTGCATCGGGTTTGGCCTGCCCTGAGAGCGTGACACTGCCCTCGGTGTCATAGGTCAGGCTATCGAGCGTGAGATCGCCCCCACCGGAAATCCCGATACCGTCGCGGGGCGCCTGCATCACCTCGACATCGCCCTCGCCGTCCCGCGGCACCACGATGGCCAGAATTTCGTCGCCTTCGGAGACCGCGACCGGATCGCCGTCCGTGTGGGCCACATTGCTTTCCGTCAGGCTTTCCGCATCGCCGTTCTGGGAGAGAGCAAGCCCGCCGTCATCGCCGGACGACGAGCCAGCATTGCCCTGGGAATACCCTCCGCTCTCGTCACTCTCCTCGGTCGCAGCCGCGACGGCGGTTTCGCTTCCGGTAAGGTCGGGCACGGACATCACCACAGATTCGTTGGATTCCAAGCGTTTTCCGTCTTCGCTGCGTGCCGTGATCCAGAGTTCATGATCGCCCGGAGCGAGGGGCTGTTCAAGAACGACGACCCATTCTCCGGCATCGTTGGTGAGCGCCTCGGCAAGTTGACTGTCATGGGTCATGACGGTCACCGTGGAGCCGACCTCGGCCTGTCCGGCGACCACCGCATCGCCGTTGCCTTCAACCCGGATGATGTCGAAGCTCGGCAAGGGTACAAAGTCATCCTCGCCGTCCTGGTCCCGCACAATGCCATCATCGTCGGGTTCGGAGATGTTTTCGTCTGCCGCGTCGGCGCCCGCCCCGCCGCCATCGTCGCTGGAATCCAGGCCCACGCTGGCGGTTTCCTGCACATGCTCGTCCTCCTGCACAGCGATATCGTCGCGATTGCCCATCATCATCAGGATCACGACCAAAATCAGAATGGCAAAGACGGCTCCCGCCGCGGCGACCTGTTTCACGTCCCCTGCCCCACCTGCTTTCAGCGTAACCTTCTAACACGTTTGCACACAGACACGACAGCCGATTCGACGCTCACATCTCGGACAGAATCACCGTCATGGTCTCCCCGCCTTCGCCATGCACGCTATCATGCGCACAAATCACGACCTCTCCGATGGCTGTATCGATGGCAACGCCTGAAAGGCTACGCGTAAATGACTGCTCGTTGACATGTAGGGTGAGCCAGCACTCCGCTGCCCAGCACGGTTCCGTCCGGGCCCACGACATCCCAACGGTCCGCATAGTAGTCCCAGCTCTCGTCCCCATGCAGCAAGGTCACATGGAACGCATAGACGCCGGGCGCGGTTTGCTCTACCTCCACGGCCACGACATCGGCTTCTCCCGCATCGGACCCACCGGTGGTCAGGACAAGCGATAGCAAGAGCGCCCCGACAACCTTCAAAGCACCCGAATTCGTCATGTCCTATCCCGCCTCCATCTGCGTTTTCTGCGGTTCCAGCATGGGCCACACCCGGGAGAACCAGTCGGCCGCCCGCGAGCTTGGACGTAGGATAGCAGAGGCCGGAGCGCATCTGATCTACGGCGGCGGTCACGTTGGCTTGATGGGCATCGTGGCCGACGCCGCACTGGAAGCCGGTGGCGATGTTACCGGCATCATCCCGGCGCACCTGCGCTATGCCGAAGTCGAGCATCCCGGTCTCACCGAACTCGTCCAGGTGGAATCGATGTTCGCGCGCAAGCGTCTCATGGTGGAGCGCTCCGACGCCTTCATCGCGCTTCCCGGAGGATTGGGCACGATCGACGAGGTGCTTGACGTCATCACGCTCGCTCAACTCGGCCAACACGCCAAACCCATGGTGCTAGTCGATCTTCAGGGATACTGGACGCCCTTCCGAAATCTTCTCGACCACGTCATCAAGCACGGCTATGCCAAGGACGTCGTGCGCAATCTCTTCATCGTGGTCCCCGATCTCGACAGCGCTATGGCGGCGCTCCAGGAACACCCTCTTTAACCGCGCGCGCTGCGCGCTCTGCCTTTCGATTTGTTCCCTCAAGCGCCGGGTGCTCGTTCCACTCACTTGGCTTACGCCGCATGCGCGGCGGAAACGCAGTCGTGTCCCCCTGTCGGCCTGCAAGGGACCTCGCGCTTGCAAACCATCCCAACAGGGTGTCATCACGGAAACCGCGCAGCGGTTATCCGGGATCTCGAGAGTTCGGCGCTACCCTGTCGAGGTCCCGGCTCTCCGCTACGCTGCGGCCGGGATGACACAGCTGAGATGGTCGTGATGACGTTCGGCGGTAAGAGCTAAGCGGCCGCCAACCGGTGCGACCGCACCGGGGCGCCGTATGGCGCGAAAGCCAAGTGACCGGATGGAACAGCTAAGCGATTGACACGTCACGCTTGCGTGGCGTGTCAGGCGGTTTATGTTGCGGCGCAGCACAAAAGAACAGGAAACACGGAGCGAGCCCATGGCGAAGATCAAGGTGAAGAACTCGGTCGTCGAACTCGACGGTGACGAGATGACCCGCGTCATGTGGGCCTTCATCAAGGAGCGGCTGATCCTCCCCTATCTCGACATCGATCTGAAGTACTACGATCTGGGCATTGAGAAACGCGACGAGACCGACGACCAGATCACAGTCGACGCGGCCAACGCGATCAAGAAGTACGGCGTGGGCGTCAAATGCGCCACGATCACGCCCGATGAGGCCCGCGTCGAGGAATTCGGTCTGAAGAAGATGTGGCGTTCGCCCAACGGCACCATCCGCAACATCCTGGGTGGCACCGTGTTCCGCCAGCCGATCGTCTGCTCAAACGTACCGCGCCTGGTGCCGGGCTGGACCAAACCCATCGTCATCGGCCGTCACGCTTTCGGCGACCAGTACCGCGCCACCGATTTCGTCGTGCCCGGCGCGGGCAAACTCACGATCACGTTCCAGCCGGAAGACGGCGGTGAGGCGATCAGCCATGAGGTCTTCGACTTCCCCGGCGGTGGCGTGGCGATGTCGATGTACAACCTCGACGACTCCATCCGCGGCTTCGCGCGCGCCTGTATGAACTACGGCCTCAACCTTGGCTGGCCGGTCTACCTCTCGACCAAGAACACCATTCTCAAGGCCTATGACGGGCGCTTCAAGGACCTCTTCCAGGAGGTCTTCGATACCGAGTTCGCCGACGAGTTCGAGGCCGCGGGCATCGAATACGAACATCGCCTGATCGACGACATGGTCGCCGCCGCGTTGAAGTGGGAGGGCGGTTTCGTCTGGGCCTGCAAGAACTATGACGGCGACGTGCAGTCTGACACGGTGGCCCAGGGCTTCGGTTCGCTGGGCCTGATGACCTCGGTTCTGATGACACCCGACGGCGGCACGGTGGAGGCCGAGGCGGCGCACGGCACCGTCACGCGCCACTACCGCGAACATCAGAAGGGCAACGAGACCTCAACCAACCCCATCGCCTCGATCTTCGCCTGGACCCGCGGCCTGAAGTCACGCGGTGAGTTCGACGACACCCCGGATGTCGTAGAATTCGCCGAGACGTTGAAACAGGTCTGCGTCGACACGGTCGAGGGCGGCGACATGACCAAGGACCTCGCCCTACTGATCGGCCGCGATCAGACTTGGCTCACAACCAACCAGTTCCTCGCCAAACTCGACGAGGGCCTCCATGCCAAGCTCGCCTGACCGTCAGACCAAAGGGGAAAACGCCTTATCGCTCCCGCAATTGCGCATCTCACTGGTTGGTCACGAGCCTGAGATCTGGCGCCGTCTACTCGTCTTGGATTCTCTCAAACTCCATGAACTGCACGCCGTACTTCAAGGCGCCATGGGCTGGAGCGATAGCCATCTCCACGGCTTCACGGCAGGCGACACAGTCTACATGTTCCCGTTCGCCGACAACCCACTTGAGGCCGGCGAAATCGATGAGCGCACTGTATCGATTGGCTCGCTTCTCAAGGTCGGCGAAAGCCTGTCCTAATCTGTATGACTTCGGCGATGACTGGGAACATGATATACGGCGCGGGCGCAAGACGGCTCGCGAACCGGAAGTCTTTGTACTTCGAGCATTGCGTTGAAGGAGAAAATGCCTGCCCGCCCGGGGATGTCGGCGGGATTTGGGGCTATCAGGACTATCTTGATGACTTGCGCGCCGGCGACTGAGGCGCAACAAAAAACCGGGATGACACACTTGCGATGGTCGGAATTGCGTGCGGACCTCGCCAAATCTGATCCCCAGCCTTCGAGCCTGTTGACCTTGACGCGTTTTGCCCTGCGACCATCGGGTCCGGCCTTTGCGGTCGTTTTGCGAGGGGCTGGATCCTGGCGCGTTCCACGCTTCGATCGGTGCGCGCGAGGGCGTTGCGGGCCGTCCTCCTGCGGAACCGCATGTTTTGCCTGCGTTGTGGCTTTTCACGACCCTTGAAGGGGTGGGTTCGGCGCGTTTGCCTGAGAACCTCCTGTCGCCGGGGACATCACGTATCGCGGGTCGGCCGGTGGGGTGAGCGTGAACTGTCACGGTCTTTCTTCGGACTCCCGCGTTGACTGGAACGAGACACTGTCCCGCCTTTTGAGCGTCAGCGTGACGGCGCTTGTGTCGCAGGGTCCTGTGTCATTCGATGAGATCGGCGGTGGACGGGACCTGGGACCGCCCAGCGGTCGCGTGGCTCCTGCAGCCGGGACACGCGCCTGGAGCGGGTCGCGCGCCTTGCCTGCGAGGGTGTTGCCGCCCCGCGCGCGGAGGTCGCCCTCGATCCCGGCGCGTGCCGCTCAATCGGGGCTGTGACAGCTGTGACGCCATCGTCGCCCCGGCCAGAACGCAAGCCGGACCGGTCACGGTCTACATGCCCACGCCCGATGAGGCCGGCGAGAACGATCTCTCCCCGGCATCGCGCGTCAGCCGGCGTTACAAGCGCAGGATAAGAACCCGAAGCGATCGAAAGCCGGCGCGCCGGAATGGAAACCCGGAAGGCCCGGAACATCGCCCGAAGACGCACATGCGCCGAACTCATCCACGCTCACTGCAGGAACCGGGACCTCGAGCGCATCGACGTGCGTGGAAGGCTCAAGGCACACGCCATCGTCCCTGTGGCACGCACCGGCCAACGACATCCTGGCAACGCAACGCATCAGGGCCGCAGTGCAAAACACCTGAAACAAGATCAAACGACCGGGCGCCCTGAGAGTAACGACGGGTCTCACTGCCTTGTAGCACAAATCAAACGAATCGCGATCCCTTCACAAACTCGAAAGCCGGGGACCTTAAGCCCGGTGCAGGACGAAACGCTTCGTCACCTTATAATTGAGCCGTCAGGCTCCCTTCCTCAAACGTTCGTCGCTACTTGGACGTTCGTGCGTATGGACCCCAGCCCCCGGATCGAGGTCCGGGCAGGTCCCGCTGGAGATCACATAGGCGGAGGTCCCACGCTCTCAAGCATGTCCCCTCCCTCCATATGCTACGCAAGAGCCATGATGGCACGGAGGGGCTAACGTCAGGCAGCCAGGGCTTGCGTCAGGTCGTCCTGGATGTCGCGCACATCCTCCAGGCCGATATGCAGGCGCACCAGACCATCGGTGATGCCCAGATGATCGCGGTCGTCCTGGGTGAGCTTGGAGTGGGTCGTGGTCGCGGGATGAGTGATGAGACTCTTGGAGTCGCCCAGATTGTTGGAGATATCGACCAGGTTGAGCGCATTCAGGAACCGGAACGCGCGCGGCTTGCCGCCGTCGAGTTCGAAGGCGGCGACGCTGCCGCCGCCACTCATCTGCCTGCGGGCGAGATCGGCCTGGGGGTGGCTGTCGAGATGGGGCCAGAGCGTACGCAGGACGCCGTTGCGCGCTTCGAGCCAGCGCGCGACTTCTCCGGCGTTGCGCCCGTGACGCTCCATGCGCAGGTCGAGGGTTTCCAAGCCCTTGAGCAGCAGCCAAGCGTTGAAGGGCGAAAGCGCGGGGCCGGTGTGTTTCAGGAAGGCAAAGAGCGGGCCGTCGACGAACTTGGACGAGCCCAGAACGGCGCCGCCCAGGCAGCGGCCCTGCCCGTCGATGTGTTTGGTCGCCGAATAGACGACGATATCGGCACCCAACTCCAGCGGCTTCTGCAGAAGCGGCGAGGCAAAGACGTTGTCGACGATGACGACCGCGCCGGCATCGTGGGCAAGATCGCACACGGCTGCAAGGTCGATGACCTCCAGCGTGGGGTTGGACGGCGATTCCAGGAACACAGCCTGCACGCCGGGTTTCAACGCAGCGCGCCACTGGTCGAGATCGGTGCCGTCGACAAACACCGCCTCCACGCCGAAGCGCGGCAGGATGTTAGCGACGATATGGTGGCAGGATCCGAAGAGAGCGCGCGAGGCGACGACCCGGTCGCCGGCCTTGAGCGAAGAGACCAGCGCAGCATGGACCGCCGCCATGCCCGAGGCGGTCGCACGGCAGGCCTCCGCGCCTTCAAGCTGGCGCAGGCGTTCCTCGAACATGGAAACGGTCGGATTGCCATAGCGCGAATAGATGTAACGCGGGTTGGTTTCGGCAAAGGCGCAGGCGGCTTCTTCCGCTGTGCCGTAGACATAACCCGAGGTCATATAGAGCGCTTCGGACGTTTCGTCGTGTTCGCTGCGTGTCGTTCCGCCACGGACCAGCGCCGTCTGTGGACGCCAGGTGGGAGAAGCGGTCAGGGTATCGGTCATCGCTGATCCTCCAGAAAGCAAAAAACCCCAACCCGCTTTCGGGTCAGGGCATCTGGGTTCCTGGAGAACCCGCCACGACCTTTTAGCGAGTTCTTTAACGTGGCCGCAAGCCGGTCGGCACAAATCACCACGTGAGGTAGGATTAAGTAGTCTTTCGTCGATTTGGAGTCAAGACCGGCATTTGACTCCGTCGGGAGCTAAGAGCGAGGCTCAGAATCGACAGAAACAAGAAAATGCAGACACAAAAAAGCGCCCGAACCTTGGCAAACGCCTTCTTCGACATCAGCGATCCGGAAGTTATTCCGTTGATTTGATTCTACCGAAGGCAAACCGGCGGCAGGGTGATCGGCATGCCCGAAGCTTTGGCCGCCTCCGTACGCGGGATGTCCATGGGAATGCAGGACGGCAGAACAGTGGGCATACCCTGCGATGCAGCGGCCTCGTCAAAAACAATTGTGCAACCGGTCAATGTGACCGTGTAATCTTCGGCCGGCGACGTGAGGTCCGGCGTGAGGCCGTTCAATGCCTGACCCAGAAAGCCATGGCTTTCCACGTGCGTACCGACAAGCGAAGCAAACTGCGACATGATTTCCCTCTCCCAATGCGGGACGAGCGAACGTGCAGTCCCTTGAACCAGCTGGGCGCCATGGCAGCGGACAATGGCCCACGACCAAACGAAAAGAGCGCCGGGCTTTTGGCCCGACGCTCCATAGGTTCAGCTATCGCTGATGGCCGTTAGGCGGCCTTCTTTTCGGACTCGATCTGCCTGGGTTTCGAAGAGGAGCCTGCACGGATGTCGATCATGCGGGGCTTCAGAGCCTCGGGGATCTCACGCACCAGATCGATATGGAGCAGACCGTTCTCCAGAGCCGCACCACTGACGCGGACGTGGTCGGCAAGCTGGAAGGTCCGCTTGAAGCCACGGCCGGCAATGCCACGGTGCAGGAAGGTGCGACCTTCCTCCGCGTCCTTGGCGACTTCGCCGGAGACGGTCACGGTCGTGTCCTTGGCCTCGATTTTGAGGTCATCCTCGCTGAAACCGGCGACGGCCATGGTAATGCGATAGTCGTTCTCATCCACCTTTTCGATGTTGTAGGGCGGATAACCCTCGTCACCCGAACGGGCATTGGCCTCAAGCAGGTTCATCATACGGTCGAAACCGACGGTGGAACGGAACAGGGGAGCGTAGTCATAACGAGTCATTGGCACATTCTCCTTTGAGCAACATGCTGGTTTAAGCGACCCCCCGATATCGGCGGGGCCAGCGTGCCCGTCCGCGCACCCACAATTGTCAGGCGCCGGACACAGGCTAAATATAGGGGGCCAAGATCGCGTTTCAAGACTCTGATGCGCCGACTAACGTGTTGCTACGGAATGAAAATCATGGGGCGTGTGGAAAATCTTCTACTAACTAAAGCATCAAGCGTCTGGCATCGGTCCGCGCATGGATCGTCGAATCAAGCTCGACGATGACACGGTGGTATTTGCTTCTGTTTCCCGTCCCTCGCACCTTGCCCCTTGTGTGTCGTCCTCTGACTTGATCGGAGGACTCATGCTCCACGGCGTGCAGGCGGCGCTGATGAGGAGCCGGAGCGTCCCGTCCCCGCTCAGCCTTGTTGCCAGGGGAGGCCGGCGACTTTCCAGCCGCTGGCGTGGCCGCGGTGGCCTTCGCCGTCCTTGTCGCCCTCGAAACCCTGGGCAATGTTGTAGCAGGGACCGTAGCCCAGTTCGGTCATGGCGGCCGCGGCATGCATGGAACGCACGCCCGAACGGCACAAAAAATAGGCCGGCTGGCCCTTCTTGAGGCCCGCGGCCTTGCAATCGGCGGCAAAGTTCGGGTTGGGCTGACCGCCGGGGAAGGTCTGCCACTGCGCAAGCAGCGGCTTTTTCCCAGTGGGCGAGAGATCGGGCAGACCGACGAACTGCCATTCCGGTTCTGTACGCACGTCGATGAGCACCGCATCGGGCTGTTCCTTGAGCGCGGTAAAGGCTTCGTCGGGCATCACGTCGCCAGCATAGGCTTTTTCGTTCATGGTAGTCCCTCCGGGATGGGCAGACGGCAACACCAGCATGACCGAGACTGCACCGGGATGCCAGCCAAAGGAGAGAGACCACGAGCGCCTATGTCATCGCACAGATCCGCTGGGACGACCGCGCAGCCTACGAGCGCTACATCGCGGCGTTCCGTCTCCTGCTGAAGCGCCACGGCGGCCGGACGCTGGCCGCCTCTGAAGACGAGGTCGCGGTGCTGGGAGGGTTCCTGGCCTCTGCCCGGCGCGGTCGTGATGCGCTTTCCCAACACCGATTACGTGCGCCAGTGGATGGCCGATCCCGACTATACCCGGCGTGGTCGCCATCCGCCACGGTGCAGCGGAAACGAACCTGGTGATGGTCGAAGGCCTGGACTGAAGACCGCGCGGTCAGTCCCAGTCGGTCTGGACAAAGCGGGCGAGCACGCGGCCGTCGGCAGCCATCATGGTGAGGTTGGGAACTTCGCGCACCGCTGCGCCGGTGTTCTCCAGCGCTTCGAGAAGCTCGATCTCGGCCAGCATGACGCCCGAGGAGCACGCCATCTTGGTCACCGCGAGGGGCCGAAGGAAAACGCCATGCAGTCCTCGTCATAAGCGCCGGTCATGGTGTTGCAGCCGGTATTACCGAGAAGCTCCCCGCCCACCTTGAAGCCGACAAAGGCCCGCGTCGTGGCGGGAATGGTGAGCCCATCGAGATCGACCGGGCGCCATTCGCTGCCCGCCAGTTGCGACGGGGTCGAGGCGGTCTGACAGGCGCCGAGCACCAGCAGGGCTAGGCAGGCCAGCATGTTCATTTTCCACCGCATCATGCGCAGGTCTCCCCCTGATGGATTGGCAAGGGCCGCAATCTCGGCCACGGTGTGATCGGGATACCCGCCAAGGTAGCATAATCGGGACACGGGAGCAGGACGGAGCTATGTCGAACAGTTTCAAACTATTGGCACTGGCGGGCGACGGCATCGGGCCCGAGGTTGTGGACTGCACACTGAAGGTGGTGGACGCGGTCAGTCGGCGCGAAGACCTGCAGATCGACATTGCCGAAGACCTGCTGGGCGGGGTCGCATGGGACGCGCACGGCACGTTCTGCCGCGACGAGACGTTCGAGGCAGCCAAGGCAGCCGATGCCGTTCTGGTCGGTGCGGTGGGTGGACCGCAATGGGACCACATCCACCTGGAAGGTAGGCCTGAGGAGAAGGACGGATTGATGCGCCTGCGCATGGGGCTCGACGCCTTTGTCGGCATGCGCCCTTCCCGCGCCTTCGCCAGTCTGGAAAATCTGCTGCCGTTCCGCGAGGGGCTGGCGAGTGGGGCGGATGTGCTGGTGCTGCGCGAGATGACGGGCGGTGCGTTCTTCGGTACGCCGCACGGTATCGACCGGCCCAAGAACGGCCCCCGCGTGGGCTACGACAACTCGATCTACGACGAGAACCAGATCGCGCGTTTTGCTCATGCCGGGTTCCGCCTGGCGCGGCGCCGGAAGAACCGTGTGACCTGTGCCGACAAGGCCAACGTGATGGAAACCTATGTCCTGTGGCGTGAGGTCGTGACCGAGGTGGCGCGGGAATACCCCGACGTCGCGTTCGAGGCGCTTTATGCCGACAACGTGTCGTTCCAGATGGCGTGCAATCCACTGCGCTTCAACGTGATCCTGGCCGACAACCTGTTCGGCGACATGCTGAGCGACCAGGCCGGCGCCTTTGCCGGGAGCTTAGGCATGCTGCCCTCGGCCTGCCTGACGGGACTGCCCGAGGACGGCGGGCGCACCAACGGCATCTATGAGCCCGTGCACGGATCGGCGCCCGACATCGCCGGAAACGGCATTGCCAACCCGATCGGGACGATCCTGTCGGCGGCCATGATGTTCGAGTTCTCGTTCGCGCGCCCCAACCTCGCCCGGCGCATCGAAGCTGCGGTCAATACAGCGCTGGAAAGCGGCTGCCGCACGCCGGACCTGGGAGGCAAAACGACGAGCGCCGAGATGACCGATACAGTGCTGAAGGCGCTGCGCGATTAACGCACGCTATCACATCAAAAGCCCTCAAACGCCTGGTGGGATGCATCCGCATCCCTTGGCTTACGCCGCGTGCGCGGCAGGCTTGATGAGGTTGTCGCACACGAGAATCTCGGGCCACTCGAGGCGCGTAGCTTCGACCACGATGTCGGCCGCGTCGGTGGCGCCCAGCAAACAGAGCGGCGTGCCAATCGCGGGATCGTAGACTGTGAGCAGCGCGACTTCGGAAGGGGAAGCCGTGTTTCCAGTCGTCGACGTAATCGCCGACCACCTTCACGCCGGCGCGGTCGATATGACCGGCGTATCCCGGAAGCACGCTGAAATGACCGTTGTAGCGCTCGTCGAGATGGATGTGGGACTTGGGTGGCGGCACGACGTCGCCCCGGCCGTGGGCGGCAAGGCCCTGCTCGACCAGATCGACCACGGTCGTCATGTCGGGCAGCAGGCCCTCGACATCGTGGCGGTTGAGAAACAGAAATTCGACTTTGGCCATGGTCCCTCCGGTGCGGGAGCACCGTAACAACGCCGACGGGGTTCCGACAGTCCGCCGATGCGGTTACGGTTCGGGACGATCAAGAGAGGTCTTTCATGTCAGACGAACGCTTGCGCATTCTGATTCACACCGAAAATACCGAAGCCGTTGCCGCACTGACGGCCGAGCGGTTTCCGGATGCGGAAATCAGCACCTGCGATACCTATGAGGGCCTCGCCGACGCGATCAAGGCCGCCGACCCGCAGGCCTGCTTCACCGATGTTTTCGCGCGCACGGAATATCCGCGCGAGGCGCTGTTCAGCGGCTCGTCCCTGCGCTTCGTTCATGTCTCGGGCGCGGGCATCAACCATCTCGCGCCCTGGGACCCCGAACAAATCAGCGTGTGCAACGTAGCAGGTATCCAGGACGAGGGCATGGCGCAATACGCCATCGCGCGTCTGATCGCGATCAACGCCAACTTCTTTAAATACCACGACCAGCAGAAGGAACATGTCTGGAAGACGCACGATGCGCTGAATTCCACCGGCGGCACGCTGACCGTGGTGGGTCTTGGCCATATCGGGCGGGCCTGCGCCAAACTCGCGAGCAGCATGGGCATGACGGTGTTCGGCGTGCGCGCTAGGCCGGAACCCTGCGAGGGCGTGGCTGCCGTGGTGCCGCCCGATGCCATGCACGACGTGCTGGCGAAGTCCGACTACGTCATCGTCGTCACGCCGCTGACCAAAAAGACGCGTGGCCTGATCGACGCCAAGGCCATCGCCGCCATGAAGCCCGGCGTCATCCTGCACAACATGGCGCGCGGCCACGTGGTGAATGAAGCCGCGCTGATGGAGGCGCTGAAAAGCGGCCATGTGCGCGCGGCCTCGCTCGATGTCTTTTCGGAGGAACCGCTGCCCGTCGACAACCCGCTCTGGGACATGGAGAGCGTCTACATCACACCCCATGTCGGCGGCATGATAACCTGGGAAGACTATGACCGGCTGAGCACTGAGATCCTCCTGGACAACCTTCAGCGCTTCATTGACGGCGAGCCGCTGGTCAATGTTACGGATCCCACACGGGGTTACTGAACGTGGACGGGCCGTATCGTTGCGCATCGCCGCACCGATCGCCGTCAAGGCCATGGACAGCCGGTGCGAAGTGCCCCTCTAATGCGGCGCGCGCAGGGACGAGGAGCAGCCATGGAATTCCGGCCGACCTATACCGAGCTTTCACAAGGTAACCGCGACTGTTTTGTCGAATTCACACTAGGGGCCGGGTATGACGATCTGCCCGAGGAGGTGAAGGTCCGTGCGCGGCTGCACCTACTCGACCTGATCGGCGTTGCCGCGAGTTCGGTCCGCACGCCGCTCGCGCGCATCATCCGGGATCACGCGATGGCGATGTTCGGCGCGGGCAACCGCGGCGCGCGCATCCTGTTCGACGGGCGTGCGGCAAGTCCCGCGGGGGCGGCGATGGCCGGCGGCATGTCGATCGACGCGGTGGACGCCCATGACGGCGAGCCCCCGACGAAAGGCCATATCGGTGTCGCGATCCTGCCCGCGCTGATGGCACTCTACGACCACGGTCACAGAGTCGATGCGCGGGAGTTCCTGTTCAACTTCGTGCTGGGCTACGAGGTCTCGGGCCGCGCGGGCCTGGCGCTCCACGGCACGGTGCCCGACTACCATACCTCCGGCGCGTGGAACTGCCTGGGCGCGGCGACGCTGGGCGCGCGCATGATGGGGCTGGATGCCGAGAAACTGCGCCACGCTATCGGCATTGCCGAATATCACGGCCCCCGCAGCCAGATGATGCGCTGTATCGACCACCCCACGATGCTCAAAGACGGCTCGGGCTGGGGCGCGATGGCGGGCGTGAGTGCCGCCTATCTCGCCGCCGACGGCTTTACCGGCGCGCCTGCCGCCACCGTGGAGATGCCGGAGGTCTCGCATCTGTGGGAGGACCTTCACAGCAACTGGCACATGCTGGACCAGTACGTGAAGCCCTATCCCGTGTGCCGCTGGGCACAGCCTTCGGTGGAGGCGGCGCTTGCCGTGCAGCGCGCGCACCAGGTCGATTCGACGGAGATCGAACACATCGACGTCCACACGTTTTATGAGGCGACGCGCCTTGCAACCTATCACCCCGCCGATACCGAGCAGGCGCAGTACAGCCTGCCCTACCCCGTGGCAGCGGCCCTGGTACGCGGCCAGCTAGGCGTCGACGAGATTCTGGGCGAGGCGCTGACCGACAAGGAGATCGCCCGCGTGAGCGACACCATCCATCTCCACGACCACAAAGCCTATGACGACCGCTTTCCGCGCGAACGCTGGGCCCATGTCACGGTGACGCTGAAGGACGGGCGCGAACTCACCTCGGCCCCGACCACGCCCAGGGGTGAACCGGGCGACCCGTTCGATGCGCCGACCATGATTGAGAAGTTCCACATCTATTGCGCCCCGGCCACCGGCGACCAGCGCGCGAAAGAGCTGGAAACTCTCGTCATGAACCTGGGCGAAGGCAGCGACCTCGACGCACTGGTGGAGAACACCTTGACGGGGCTGCAGCCCTCCACCCTTTAGTCTCTCATTTCCGTCATGGCCCCATCAAGTGGGGCCATGACGGAAAACGGAGATAGAAGTCTATACTCTCTGCATCCGGTCCTTGTTCGCAACTTCCAGGGCAGCGTCGAGGATGGTGGAGAGGCAGGATTCGAGGCCCTGGTCAAAGGCGGTGCGGAAGGCTGCGGTAGTGACACCGCCGTAGCCGAGGGTCGCGCGACATCTTCGGCGGGTGTGAGGTCGCTGCGCAGGATTTCGTTGCCCGCTACTTTGACGTGGAAGCGGATAGCACGTTCGGCGATCGCGTGGTCGAAGCCTTTGGCAACCGCCGCATTGATCAGTACCGAGGCGACAAGGCCGAAGAGACCGGGAATGGGGCCGGTCAGACCGGTGAGGTAGTTGATGTCATCCTCGCCGTGGACCTCGCGCGCGATGCCGCAGGCGTCAAACATGGCCTGCACGGTTTCCTTGTCTGCCTGGGTCATCTCGGGCGAGGCGAACCATGGTGTGAAGCCCTCACCGTGTTCGACGCCGGGATTGGGCATGGTGCGGATGATGCGCTGCGCCCATGACCGTGCTCGCCATGACCGAGACGACGAGCACGTCCGAGGCGTCAACCGCGACATCCTTGAACTGTTCGGGCCGCACGGCCAGCACGACAACGTCATTGTCGGCTACAAAGGTCGCGCTATCATTGTTCGCGATCACGGCATCCGGCCACGCCTCGAAGCCGTTGCGTTTTCCCGAGCGGTTGAAAAGCCGGAGGTCCTGCTGAGCCACATGACCCGTTTTGAGCAGCCGTTTGGTGATCGACCCGCCCAGCCAACCGATGCCGCCGATTTTCATAAAATCATTCCCCTTGGATTGCCTGCTTCAAGATGCGCCGCAATCAGCACGGCTCTTCTCCTTGCGGCAAGACGCGCGCGCTGTAGGCTCACCCTGCCGGACAGGAGGGAAGCATGAGATAGCGTGAACTGGAAGGGCGTGTGGCCGTGATCACCGGCGGTGGCACGGGACAGGGCCGCGCGACCGCACTCGCGCTCGCCGAGATGGGTGCGGATATCGTCTTCGGCTCTTTCGTTGCGGGCCACGGCACGATGCTGGCCGGCGAATCGACGACCTTTCCCAGCGACGAAGAGATGGAAGGCACGCTGGCCGCCATTCAGCAACACGGTGTGAAAACGCACGGGCAGCACCACGACCTGCAATCGGACGCGAACTGCCAGGCGCTGGGCGACGCCGCGACCGGGAACTTCGGCAAGGTCGATATCCTGGTGAATGCCGGAGGTATCTGCGTGCAGGGCGCGATTTCCCACCTGGATAACGCGGCCTGGCACAAGGTGATCGACGTCAACCTGACCGGCAGCTACCGCATGGTGAAACGCTGCCTTCCCCACATGACCGGGCAGAGCTGGGATCGCATTGTGCTAATCGCGTCCACGGCGGCCAATGTCGGCGCGCCCAACTATGGCGCCTATTGCGCATCCAAGGCAGGGCTTCTGGGTCTGATGCGCTGCACCGCGCTGGAAGCCGCACCCCACGGCGTGACCTGCAACGCGATCAATTCGGGCTTCTGATATTGCGCCGGATTGTCCGCGCGCTCACATCCAACAACTCGGCTGCGGTTCCGATACTGAGGCCCGCGCGCTCCATCAGTTCTGCAAATACTGTTCTTGGATGCGCGTTCATGTGCCTGCCCCTAACATGTGTCGGTTATTGACAATATGTCATAATCTGTCCCTGTGTATCTGGGTGTCCTGTTTCTGACATTTGTTCAATCAAGAGGTTAAGCACTAGGTCCAGTTGACAATCGTCTGGCGGCGATGAGCGTTGCGTCCGCTGCCTTCTGGTGAACCTGGACAATGGCGCCGTCAACAAGGGTGTACTCAAGGTCAGGGTCCCAGCTTGCAGCATTGAAAAGGCTCTCGAACACGCCTTTCTCCGCCCATCGGCGAAACCGCTTGAAACTGCCGTTACAGTTGCCGAACTCCCTGGGGAGGTCCCGCCACGGGGACCCTGTGCGGACACGCCCCAGGAACAATCGGTTGTTGCGGGCGGCAACACCCGCGTCTGCCGGTTTGCCGGGCAGACGTGGCGCAGTCTTCTGCCGAAGTCCGTCAGAAACCACGAAGCGATTTTCGTTCATTCAAACCTCCATTTTGGAAGCTTGAACCGGAAATCAGCCCAAAAGCGAATCCCGAATGTCAACAGGCCCCAGCCATTCGCGCGCGACTTTTTCGAAGAAGTCTGCAGCCTGATCGACGGCGGCGGTTTCGACGTGTTCGTCAGTCTGGCCGCTCATGCCCAAGGGGCCGGGGCCGATGATGACCATGGGGAGGTCGAAGGCAGGCGTGAGCACGGTGGCGTCGCTGTAATAGGACGCGCCCTTAGGCTCGGCCTTGGCGCCGCGGACATCCGAAGTGACGCCAAGGCAGATCTCGACGAAGGGATGGTCGGCAGCGGTTTCTACCGGCGGTTTGTAGTCGATGCGCTCAAGGTCGAGGTCGTTGCCGACATGGGCGAGAATGGCGGCCTCAATGGCGTCGGGGTCCATGCCGGGCAGCGGGCGAATATCGATTTCGGCTTCGCAACGGTCGGCGGTGAGGTTGACGACCATGCCGCCCTTGACCGTGCCGACATTGACCGTGGGCGTACCCAGCAGGGGATGATCGGGCACGTCGAAGGCGAAGGAACGCAGGGCCAGGAGGGCATCGAGCATACGTTCGATGGCGTTGTGGCCGCCGCCCATGGAACCCGACGCGCCGGAGCGGTGTCCGGCCTGGCCGTGCGCGATGAGGCGTATCCAAAGTGCGCCCTTTTCTGCGATGAGAACGTCCATGGAGGAGGGTTCGCTGACCAGAATGACCCCTGCCCCGTCGAGAGCGCGGGTTTCGACCATGCGATTCGCACCCAGACAGTTCGAGCTCTCGCCCGCGCTGAAAGCCAGCACCACGTCGCCGCCCAGCCGGTCGCCGCTGGCGGCGATGCGTTCGGCGGCAATGATCATGGAGGCCATGCCGCTCTTCATATCCGCCGCGCCACGCCCGTAGAGCTTGCCGTCGGCGATTTCGGCGGCGAAGGGGTCGTGTTCCCAGTGTTTGGTGCCTAGCGGCATCGTGTCGAAATGGGCCGACATCACGATGGCCGGCCGGTTGCCCGAACCCCTGACCCGCCCGATGACGTTGGCACGCCCGGGCACAAATTCGTCCAGCGTGGAGTCGAGGCCAGCGGCCTGGAGGCGTCGATGCACCAAATTAGCGATCTCGATCTCGCGGCCCGGTGGATCGCAGGTTTCAAGTTGAACAAGCTGGCGCAACAGATCCACAGCTTCCGACACAAGCACTCTCCCCAAAAATTTGAGCCAGGACCACGTTAGCGGGCATAGAGCTTTCGGCAAACAATGAACCGCCGCTATGCTGGCGGTCCTACCGGAGAGGAATCACCATGGCCCGCGATCCGCGCTACGACATTCTGTTCGAACCAATCAAGATCGGTCCGGCCACAGCACCCAATCGTTTCTACCAGGTGCCGCACTGCTCGGGCATGGGCTGGGCTTATCCCAACACGCTGAACGCCATGCGCGAGGTGAAGGCCGAGGGCGGCTGGGGCGTGGTGTGCACGGAATACTGCTCGACCGATCCCACCTCCGATGACGGCCCCCACGCCTATTGCACGCTGTGGGACGACGGCGACGTGAAGAACCAGGCGGCCATGGTCGATGGCGTGCACCGTTACGGCTCGCTGGCCGGTGTCGAACTGTGGCACGGCGGTTACGCCAGCGGCAACAAGATCAGCCGCATGACGCCGACCGGGCCGATGTCGATGCCCGTGTGGCACGGCACCAACCAGACGCGCGCCATGGACAAGGCCGACATCACGGCGTTCCGCGAGAACCATCGCAAGTCCGCGCTGCGCGCCAAGGAGGCCGGGTTCGACATCGTGTATGTTTATGCTGCCCACGGCTATCTGCCCGCGCAGTTCCTCTCACCGGTGTTCAACCACCGCACAGACGAATATGGCGGCAGCTTCGAGAATCGCGCGCGCCTGATCAAGGAACTGCTGGAAGACACCAAGGACGCGGTGGGTGATACCTGCGGCGTGGCGATCCGTTTTGCCGTCGACAACCTGGACGTCGATGCCGGCATCACGTTCGACGGCGACGGGCGCGCACTGGTGGAGCATGTCGCGGAACTGCCCGACCTGTGGGACGTCAACATCGCCAACTTCCAGGCCGACGCACGCACCGCCCGCTTCGTCGAGGAGGGAGCCCAGGAGGACTACATTTCCTTTGTGAAGCAGGTGACGAGCAAGCCCGTGCTGACCGTGGGCCGCTACACCACCGCCGACCGCATGGTCTCGATCATCAACAAGGGGCTGGTCGACATGATCGGCGCCGCGCGGCCCTCGATCGCCGATCCCTTCCTGCCGAAGAAGATCGAGGAAGGACGCATCGACGACATCCGCGAGTGCATCGGCTGCAACGTCTGCATCATGGCCAACGGCGAAGGCGTGCCGCTGCGCTGCACGCAGAACCCGACCATGGGCGAGGAATGGCGGCGCGACTGGCACCCCGAGCGCATTGCCGAGAAGTCCGGCGAGGGCAAGGTGCTGATCGTCGGCGCCGGTCCGGCGGGTCTGGAGGCGGCCCGTGCGCTGGGCCAGCGCGGCTATGAAGTCGCACTGGCAGAAGCCACCGACGAACTGGGCGGACGCGCCCGGCGCGAGGCCGGACTGGCGGGGCTTTCGACCTTTGCGCGGGTGAAGGACTGGCGCATCGGCCAGTTGCACAAGCTGCCCAACGTTTCAGTCTACATGGAAAGCAAGCTCACCGCCCCGGAAATCCTGGAATTCGGCTTCGAGCATGTGTGCATCGCCACCGGCTCGACCTGGCGGCGCAACGGCATGGGTGCGTCGAGCTACAGCCCGTTCGACGGCCATGACGGCGATGCCGTCTTCACGCCCGACGACATGATGGCCGGAGCGGAGATCGAGGGCCGCGTCCTGATCTACGACGACGACCTGTTCTACCTGGGCGGGGTGATCGCCGAGACGCTGCGCGCACGCGGCAACCAGGTGATGCTGGCGACAACCGCCGACAACGTTTCGCCCAACTGCCACGGTACGCTGGATCAGCCGCGCATCCAGGCGCGCCTGATCGATCTGGGCGTGGAGATCGTGACCGCGCGCAAGCTGGCCGATTTCAGCGGCACAAAGGCGGCGCTGGCCTGCACCTATACGGGCAACATGATTTGGAAGAATGTCGATGCGGTCGTGACGGTGACGTCCCGCGATCCCGACGACCGTCTCTATCGCCAACTCAGCGACGAACCCGGCAAGCTGAAAGAAGCGGGGATCAGAAGCCTGAAAAGGATCGGCGATTGCGAGGCGCCCAACATCATCGCCGCAGCGATCCATGCCGGCCATCTGTATGCACGCACCCTCGACAGCGAGGATTGTATGAAACGCGACCGGGTCATCGTCGCCGTGTAGACGCAACGTCCGGTAACGCCGCACGCGCGTGAGCAGCACTCCCGAGGCCCGATGCTTCCATGAGCGAGCGGGTCTATCAGCAGCTTAAGTGGCCGCTGATCGTCGGCGAGTTCGCGCCCGACGCCAAACTTTCCATCCGCAAGGTCGCCGAGGCATTCGGTACCAGCGCCATGCCCGTGCGCGAGGCGCTCAAACGCCTTGCCACCGAGCGTGCGCTGGTGTCGCGGGCGAACCGCTCGTTCCGGGTGCCCAGACTCGCCCCCAAACGGGTCTCGGAACTCTTCTTCCTGCGCGCGAACCTGGAGGGTCTCGCGGCGGAACTTGCCGTAGCCAGTCTGACGAGACAGCAGTTCAAGAAGCTCAACAGACTTGCACAGCAGACCGAGAAGGATGTCGCTTCGGGCGACCGGCACGATTATCTCACGAACAACTACCGTTTCCATTTTACGATCTACAACAGCGCCGGTAACGGCAAGCCAATTTCGATCATCGAGGGATTGTGGGTGCAGTCGGGACCCTATCCGGCCGATGTCTTCGACGTGCTCTAGACCACGGAAGAATGGCGCAAGCTGCATGTCTGGATCGCCGAGGCGCTGGAGGCGCGCGACCAGCAGCGCGCCCGCGAACTGGTCAAACGCGATATCGGCTGGGGTACCCGGGTCTACGGCAAACTAGCCGGAAATCAGGCTTGACCGGACCGGCGGATGCCAATCTGTGATCACAGTTTTGCGTGACAAGCCCGCCGATCTTTGGGATCGTGCGAACCAATCGATCTTTGGGATCGTGCGAACCAAAAAGAAATGCAATCGAGGAAGAGGGCCATGAGCATGTTTGAACGTCTGCAGAGAGATTTCGTGGAAGGGCGGACCACGCGCCGCACCTTCATCAACCGTGCGGCCGCGATGGGCGCACTGACCGCCGTGCCGGCGGGGCTTCTGACCCAGCAGGTCAAGGCAGATGAGCCGCAGAAAGGCGGCCATCTGCGCGTCGCCACGGTGCAGGGCTCCTCAACCGACGGGCTGGACCCCACGACGCTGAGCAGCGGGTTCGTGAACTTCCTGTGGTACACGGCCTATTCCCAGCTCACGGAAGTCAACGCAGAAGGCCAGTTGGAACCGCTTCTGGCAGAGTCTTACGAACCCATGGGCGGGCCCGACAAATGGCTCTTCACCCTGCGCAAGGGTGTCGAATTCCACAACGGCAAGACGGTCGATTCCAACGACGTCATCCAGTCGATCCGCCGGTCGCAGGGCGACTCGGCTTCGGCCATGGCTTCGTTCGCCAACACCATCACCGACATGCAGGCCGACGGCGACGACAAGGTCATCTTCACGCTCGACGGGGGCAACGCCGACTTTCCGTTCGGCTTAAGCGCAAGTTCGCTTTCGATCATGCCGGCCGATGGTGATATCGTCGATGTCAGCGGCGTCGGTGCCGGCGCCTATATCATCGAATCGTTCGAGCCGGGCCTAAGCGCCCTTGTGACGCGTAACCCGAACTATTTCGTTCCGGGGAAGGCGCATTTCGACAGCGCGGAAATGCTGGTCATTGCCGACGCCAACGCCCGGACCAACGGCCTGGTGACCGACGCGCTCGATATCAGCGGCGATATCGACGCCAAGACCGCCGATCTACTGGCCCAGCAGGCCGGTATTCTGGTCGAGGATACGGTGAGCACGCAGCATTACACGTTCCCTATGCGCGGCACCCAAGCGCCGTTCGACGACAACAACGTGCGCATGGCGCTGAAACTCGCCATCGACCGCGAACAGGTGCTCGACACCATTCTCAACGGACGCGGGTCGCTGGGTAACGACCATCCCATCAGCCCGGCCAACCGATTCCACAACGATGAATTGCCGCAGCGCGCTTATGACCCCGAAAAGGCCAACTGGTATCTGCGCCAGGCGGGCATGGATTCGCTTGATGTCGAGCTCATCGCCTCGGACGGTCTCTATGCCGGTGCGGTGGATACGACCGTGCTCTATGCCGAGCAGGCCGCGGCCGCGGGGATCAACATCACCCCGGTGCGTGCGCCCTCGGACGGTTACTGGTCGGATGTCTGGATGCAGGCACCCTGGTCGGCAAGCTACTGGAGCGGGCGTCCCACCGAGGACTGGATGTTCACCCAGGGCTATTCCGATGAGTCCAACTGGAACGAGTCCTACTGGCAGAACGCGGAATTCAACACCCTGCTGCGTGAAGCGCGCGCCGTACTCGATATCGGCAAGCGCCGCGATATGTATTTCGAAATGCAAGCGATCTGCCGCGACGATTGCCCCTCGGTCATCCATCTTTTCGCCAACCACGTCCTGGCGACGCGCGAGAACGTACGCCACCCCGAGCATGTGGCCGGCAACTGGGAGTTCGACGGCTACAAGCTGATCGAACGCTGGTGGTTCGCCGACGCGGAAGCCTGACGGCGCGAAAGAGTCCTTCGAAAATCAGGGATCGACGATGCGGCCGGGTTGCCAGTACAGCCCGGCCGTTTTCGTGGCATAGAACCTGTGTGCCGGCAGAAACGGACACGCCATGAAACCTCTGGTCCATCATTTTCATGACTACCTGAAAGGCCGCTGCACGTCCGATGAGGTGTTTCAGGTGGAAACCATCGGACGCCTGCTCGACGCCGACTATCCGGTGCGATGACCCATGGCGAGATCATGCGCCACGGGGATTTCGGCCTGGGCACCTTTACCGGACTGGACCGAGAGATGGCCGCGGTGGACGGCAGGTTTTACCGCTTCAGGCCGGACGGTGCAGGCGAACCGGTCGACCCGGCGAGCCGGGCGCCGTTCGCGGTCGTCAAACGGTTCAACACCGACATCACACTCGCACCGGACGGTCCCCAGAACCTGAAAGCGGTGCAGGCCGCCATCGACGAGAACGTGCCCGAACCCGACGCCCTGCGCGCGATCAAGATCACGGCCCGGTTCGACGATCTGCAGTTCCGCGTCATGCACCGCCAGACCAACAGCACCGATCTTGACACCGCCAGCGAGAGTCAGGCGGAATTCCAGGAAAAGGACCTGGACGGCGTGCTGGTCGATTTCCGCTTTCCCGGCGATTCCGCGCCGGTCGGTGTGCCGGGCTATCACCTGCACCTGATCGTCGATGAGGACCGCATGGGCGGTCACTGTCACGGCGCGACCATGCGCGACATCACCATCGAGATCGACGACACCGATCTGCATCTGGCCGCCGAGGACGGCGTCACGCGACTGACGGCGGGCATGTCGGACCGCGACCAGGCGAAGCTGCACCAGGTCGAGCGCGAACGGCGCACGTGAAGATCGAACTTGTGACCGGCCTGAGCCAGAGCGACCTTCTGGTCGGCAACGGCGCGGCGATCGTCGTCATGCTGCTCTGGGCGCGTGGACGGCGCTTTCCCCATTCACCTGATCGTGCTGGGCCTGTTCGGGACCGCTGGTCGCGACACTGGTCGCGCGGGTGCTGTTCGCCATTCCCCTGCAGAAAGGCATCGGTGTGGGCATTGCTCTGACCTGCCTAGGGGGCATCGTCATCAAGTCGGCGCAACTGGGCGAGTGTAGCCGACCGGAGGCAAAGGGTTTATGCTGCTGAACTTGTGCTTCTGAACTTGGTATTCGGTCGTCTGCCAACGCTGGCTGGACGGGTTCACCCAGCTTGAGATCATCGCCTGTACGATGCTTCCGGGCGGCCTGATTCTGACCGCGCTGACCTTACCTGCTCTGGCTCACCGGGCTTGCCGATATCACCTGCCGCTCAACGGTACGACGGTGCCCTTGGCGTTTTTCATCGCTGTGGTGCCGATCGCGCTGGGCAACCTGATGTGGCACACTGGGGTCAGCTGCCTGGGCGTGAGCCTGATGGCGATCTTCGCGAACTTCGTTCCGGCGGTCGCGATCAGACTCGCCATATGGTTCGGCGAAGTGCCGACCTAGCATCACATCCTGGGCGGCCTCATCATCCTGTCAGGCGTGATCTATGCCTAGGTGACGGCGGCACGGGCCACCCAGCGAACATGAAGATGCACGTTTGGTTTGCCGGTCGAGGTATGGGCTATTTCCGCATAAGCATGGCGTCCTGGCGTTTCATCCAGCCCACCACCCAGCGCAGGAACCAGGGGTTGCCGGTGTAGAACGGCTTGGTCGGGAACGGACGGTCGTCGAGAGGCGTGGAGGCGTTGGGATCGCCAACGATGCGCAACGCGGTCTTGTGGCCCAGATAGGTGCCCATGGGCACGCCCGCGGCGCACCAGCCCATGGCGTAGTGCACGCCGTCATGGGTGCCGGTATGGGGCAGCATGTCGAAGCTGAAGGCGACCTTTCCGGTCCAGCAATGGGTGAGCTTGGTTCCTTCGAGATCGGGCACGACGCGAGTCATCTCACCATGGAGCTGGTGCGCCTTGTTGGGCAGGGAATCCAGATCCTCGCCCGTCGTGCCGCCGAACAGGATGCGTGTGCCGTCCTCGTTGGGGCAGATCCAGAGAGGCGTGTTGCAGTTTTCGATGAGCGGACGGCCCTTGGGCAGGACTCGCTTCATGAGGTCGGGCGGGAGCGTTTCGGTCGCGACCATGAAGGCCGAGACCGGAACGACGCGGCGACGGTGCCAAGGCAACGCCTTGGGCGTGTAGCCGTTGGTTGCGACGAAGACCTCACCGACCTGGATCCTGCCCTTGGGCGTGGTCACGGTGAAACCCTTGTTCTCCCGGCTGATGCCGGTTACGGGACAGAAGCCGATGACCTTGCCGCCCTGCCCGCACACGCGGTCGACCAGGCCCTGATGGTAAAGCCCAGCGTGGATGATGCCATTGCCGTGCAGAAGCTGGCCGCCATGATAAATGGAACTGGCGATCTCCTCGTTCTGGCGTTCGGGCGGGATCATCTCGGCATCGACCGGAACGCCGTCGGCGCGCATGAACTCGAGGTCCTTTTCGAGCTTGTGGTAGATCGCCTTCGAGGGTGCTGCGATGAAACGGCCGGTGTCGCGATAGAAACAGGTGATTTGCTCGTCGCGGATGAGACCGGCGGCATAGTCGTGGGCACGCACCGCTTCGCGCGCCAGGACGCCCGCCGTTTCGCGCCCTACGGACTTCACCATGTCGCCGTACTTGAACCACAACCCGCGGCCCAGGTAACCGGCGTTGCGCGTGCTGGCGCCATGGCCGACGGCCTCGGCATCAAGCACGACCACGTCGCGTCCGTGCCGGGTGAGCGAGAGCGCCGCCGAGAGTCCGACATTACCGGAACCGACAACCACGACATCGGCCTTGGCCGGGGGGGTCTGATCGTCGCGTTCGCGGCGCGGCGCGAGATCCCACCAGTAGGGATGTTCGGAAAAGTTGTCGGCAAAGATATCAACCATGAAAGCCTCCCCTCTCACAATGATCTTATCCCCGATCGATGGCGCTGGCACAGGGCCTTGCAGTTGTTATGATCGGTGTTTCACGGAGCCACATCACGTTGGGAGACGACCATGCTTGAAAGCCAGATGATGGATCGGCCGCTACAGATCATCGACATCCTGAAACACGCAGCCAACGCCTTTCCCACCATCGAGATCGTCTCGCGCACAGTCGAGGGGCCCATCCACCGCTACGGTTATCGCGACGCCTACAGGCGCACGGCGCAGCTGGCGCACGCCCTGAAGGCACTGGGTATCGCGGAAGGCGACCGGATTGCGACGATTGCCTGGAACACCTTCCGTCATTTCGAGCTCTATTACGGCGTGTCGGGGGTCGGCGCGGTGTGCCACACGATCAACCCGCGGCTTTTCGAAGACCAGCTTGAATACATCGTCAACCATGCCGACGACCGCGTCATCTTCATCGATCTCAACCTTCTGCCGCTCGTCGAGAAGCTGGCCGGCCGATTTCCGGGCGTGAAAACTTATGTCGTGATGACCGACCGTGAACATATGCCCGAAACCAGCCTCGCCAACGTGCTCTGTTACGAGGAGATCCTCGCCGGGCGGCCCGAGACCTATGACTGGCCGGAATTGGACGAACGCGCCGCCGCGGCGATGTGTTACACATCGGGCACCACAGGCAATCCCAAGGGATCGCTCTACAGCCACCGTTCGACCGTTCTGCACGCCCTAGGACTTCTGGCTCCTGCCGTGATGCCCTATGGCGTGGGCACCTGTGTGCTGCCGGTCGTGCCGATGTTCCACGTGCAGGCTTGGGGCCAACCCTATGCCGCGCCCATCGCAGGCTCCAAGCTGGTGCTGCCCGGACCCAAGCTGGACGGCGAGAGTATCTATGAACTGATGGAAACCGAGGACGTCACGCTGACGCTGGGCGTGCCCACCATCTGGATGGGCCTGCTGACCCATTTGCGCGAAACCGGCAAACGCTTCAGCACGCTGAAACACCTGGTGAGCGGCGGCGCGGCGATCCCGCTTTCCACGATCAAGGGATACGAGGAGGAATACAGCATCAACGTCGTGCAGGGCTGGGGCATGACCGAGACCAGCCCCGCGTGCTGCGTCGGCGCCAACGGACCGGAAATGGACGCGCTGGAAGGGGACGCCCGTTTCGAACTGAAGCTGCGCGAGCGCCAGTTCTTCGGGGTCGAACTGCGCCTGGCCGACGAGGACGGCAACGCCCTGCCCCATGACGGCGAGACACAGGGCGAACTGCAATGCCGCGGCCCCTGGGTCGTCAGCGGCTATTACAACGACGAGGCGGCAAGCGCGGCGGCCATGACCGGGGACGGCTGGTTTCGCACTGGCGATGTCGCCACGATCGCCGAGGGCGGTCTGCTGCAGATCACCGACCGGACCAAGGATCTCATTAAGTCTGGCGGCGAGTGGATCAGTTCCATCGATCTGGAAAACGAAGTCATGAGCCATCCCGGCGTCGCCGAGGCCGCGGCCATCGCCATGCCCCATCCCAAATGGCAGGAACGCCCGATGCTGGTTGTGGTGCCCCACAAGGGCAAGGAACCCAGCGCCGAGGATCTGCGCGAACATCTGAAAAACCGCATCGCGAACTGGTGGATGCCCGACGACTTCGCCTTCGTCGAGGAACTTCCCCACACCGCGACGGGCAAGGTCTCCAAGCTGAAACTGCGCGAACGCTTCAAGGACCACGTCCTGCCGACGGTTTGATTCAGTTTTTGCCTCAGTCGCCTGCGTTCCCTCCGGTCACTTGGCTTCCGCGCCATGCGGCGCGGGGCCGCAGTCGCGTCCCTGTCGGCCCTGAAGGGTCTCCCGTCCACAAACCACCCCAACTGCTGTCATCCCGGCCTTGAGCCGGGATCTCGCTCCGCACGTTACCTTTGAAGCGCGTAATGACGGGATGATACCGCTGTGGTGGTCATGATGACGTTCGGCGGCGAGAGTGAAGCGGCCGCCGACCGGTGCAACCGCACCGGCGCCGCGCATGGCGCGGAAGCCAAGTGACCGGAGGGAACGCAGGCGACTGAGGCAAAACTAAAAGGGCCGGGATGACACAGTTGAGATGGTGGTGATGTCCCATCGTACACTCCGCGGGCAACCAGGCCCTTCCCCCATAGACGCAGGCGGTTAGGATGGCGGCCCCATCAAAACGTGCGGAACCCGACATCATGGACTTCCACTATCCCGATCATGTGAAGGAACTCATGGCCCGTGTCTCGGCCTTCATGGACGAGCACATCCTGCCCAACGAGCATCTTCATGAGGAGCAGGCAAAGGAGTTCGGCTGGACCAAGGCGCCGCCCATCATCGAGGAATTGAAACAGAAGGCCAAGGACGAAGGCCTGTGGAACATGTTCCTGCCCGACAGCGAGCGAGGTTTCGGTCTCTCGAACCTGGAATACGCGCCGCTGTGCGAGTTGATGGGCCGCAGCTTCATCGCTCCCGAGGCGTTCAACTGCGCGGCGCCCGATACCGGCAACATGGAGGTGCTGGAACGCTATGGCAACGAGGAACACAAGGAGGAATGGCTGAAACCCCTGCTGGACGGCGAGATCCGCTCGGCCTTCGCCATGACCGAGCCGGCGGTTGCCTCATCCGACGCGACGAACATCTCGACCAGCATCGAGAAGTCGGGCAACGGCTACAAGATCAACGGGCGGAAGTTCTATATCACAGGCGCGGGCGATCCGCGCTGCAAGATCCTGATCGTCATGGGCAAGACCGACCCGGAGGCCGACCGGCACAAGCAGCAATCGATGATCCTGGTCCCCATCGACACGCCCGGCATCACGGTCGTGCGGCCCATGCATGTCTTCGGCAACGACCACGCACCCCACGGCCACATGGAGATCACCTTCGAAGACGTGCAGGTGCCCGCGTCCAATCTGCTACTGGGCGAAGGGCGGGGCTTTGAAATCGCCCAGGGACGCCTGGGCCCGGGCCGCATCCATCACTGCATGCGTCTGATCGGTCTGGCCGAACGCGCGCTGGAGACGATGTGTCGGCGTGTCGAGAACCGCGTCGCCTTCGGCTGCAAGCTCTCCCAGCGCGACACGATCCGCGCCGATATCGCCGACAGCCGCATCGAGATCGACATGGCCCGCCTGCTGGTGCTCAAAGCCGCCGACATGATGGACCGGGTCGGCAACAAGGAAGCCAAAAGCGAGATCAGCGCGATCAAGGTGGTCGCGCCCAACCTGGCGCAGCGTGTCTGCGACCGGGCGGTCCAGGCCCACGGGGCGCTGGGCATCAGCCAAGACACCTTCCTGGCCCACGGCTGGATGTACGCCCGCACCGTGCGCTTCGCCGACGGCCCCGACGAAGTGCACCGCGGCGTGATCTCGAAAATCGAACTGGCCAAGCACGCGAACGCCTAAGTACGGCATGGAGGTGACGCAACTGCATGCGACACTCAATATGAAGCCGACAACGATCACAGGTCCGCCGGTCTGCCTGCAGAACGAGGCAGACCTGCGCAACGCCCGGTGACGGCCCCGAACTGCGTCTGTCGGGCTTTGCAGTCATGATGCGCTCAACGAACGGGACCGGCTTGCGCTAACCACCAAGATCGTCGGCGAGTTCACAACCGGTGAAGTCGCCAGCCTTTTCCTGACAAGCGAGGCAGCCATGGCGCGCCGCCCGACACGCGCTAAGACCGCCCTGCGGGTTGGGGAAGACCGTTCCCGACCTTTCCGAACCGGCTGCACTGCGGGCGCGCCTGGGCTCGATCCTCAAGGTCGTCTGTTTGATGTTTGCCATCGGTTACGCGCTGCGCAGGGGCCGGCAAGTGGTGCGTCGCGACGTCGCCATGGAGGCCTTCCGCCTTGCACGATTCCTTTACAGCCACGCAACGACGGCAAGTGCGGAAAGCTATGCGCTATGTCCCCTGCTGTGCTTTCAGGCCTCCCGATTCGATGCGCGCGAAACCCCTGACGGTGCGATCATCCTGCTGGAGTTCCAAGACCGGTCCCGTTAGGACCGCACCTTGATCACGGAAGGGCTTGGACATCTCCAATCGGCCCGACAGACCCATACCGTTTCCCGCTATAACCTGGAAGCGGGCATCGCTGGCGCCCAGTTGGGAAAGCTGCAACTGGTCCGACATTATCGTCCTCTACGAGCACCTGGAGATGCTGACCCGCTCACCCGTCTTGACCATCAATGCCAATGTCGCCCGGGCAAGGGCGATGGTCCTACAGACGGTCTCACGGCGCTTGAAGCCATCGGCAGCCTCGCCGCAATGCGCGAATACACACCGGTTCATCTGGCAAGCGGCGACATCCAGGCTGCGTTAGGTCAATCGGAGCGGGCAAGGCTCTCGTTCGAGGAAGCACTGCGTTACGACGTGTCCGAACCGGTAGCGCATGCCATCCGGTCAAGACTGACCGAGTTGGCCTGAACACAGGCAAGGACACTTCCCATTCATGGAGAATCGAATTAGCGTTGTGCAGTGCAATATTTTGTTTCGCAGGTGCGGGAGGAACGATGTCTTTGGTTGGGTATGAAAAACATGGATCGGTTGCAGTCCTGACAATCGACAATCCTCCCGTCAACGCGATGAGCCCGGGTGTGCCCAAGGGCATCTGTCAGGGCATGGCCAAGGCCAACGAGGACGGCGAGATCACCGCGATCGTGCTGATCGGCGCGGGGCGCGGCTTCGTCGCCGGTGCGGACATCCGTTATTTCTCCCTGCCCTGGCCCGAGGGCGAGGAAAGGTTCGCCGATATCATCGCCGCGTTCGAGGCCAGCCCGAAGCCGGTTGTCGCTGCCATTCACGGACATGCGCTGGGCGGCGGTCTGGAAACGGCGATGGCCTGTCACTACCGCGTGATCGTACCGGGCGCGCAGGTCGGCCAACCGGAAGTCAACCTGGGCTTTCCCCCAGGCGCGGGCGGCACACAGCGCCTGCCCCGCCTCGCCGGGATCGAAACCGCTCTGGACATGATCGTGTCGGGCCGTCCTATGAAGGCGCCCAAGGTCACCGAGGCCGGTATTGTCGACAAGGTGATCGAGGGCGACCTGCTGGAAGGCTCGATCGCCTTTGCCGCCGAGAAGAGTGCGCAGGAAGGCAGCCACCGCCGCACGCGCGACATCGAGGTCACGTTAGAGGACCGCGGCGTGTTCGACGCCATGCGCGAGAAGATCAAACGCAAGGCGCGAGGTATGCGTGCACCCCATGCCTGCATCGAATGCGTAGAGGCGGCGGTCGAACTCCCCTTCGATGAGGGCGTGAAGCACGAACGCGAAATCTTCCAGGAATGCGTCAAGTCAGACGAATCCAAGGCCCTGCGCCACGTCTTCTTCGCCGAACGCGCCGCACGCAAGGTTCCCGGCATCGGCAAGGGCGTGCAGCCACGCAAGATCGAGAAGGCGGGCGTCCTGGGTGCGGGCACCATGGGAGGGGGTATCGCGATGAACTTCGCCAACGCCGACATTCCCGTCACCATCGTCGAGCAGAGCCAGGAAAACCTGGATCGCGGCATGAGCATCATCGAGAAAAACTATGCCAGTACGGTCTCCAAGGGCCGATTGTCCCAGGAAGCCATGGACAAGTGCATGGCGCTCATCACGCCGTCGATCGCCATGGAAGACCTGGGCGATGCCGACATGATCATTGAGGCCGTGTTCGAGCTGATGGCGGTGAAGAAGGAAGTCTTCGCCAAGCTGGATGCGGTCGCCAAGCCCAACGCCATCCTGACGTCTAACACATCCTATCTGAACATCGACGAGATCGCAGATTCGATCCCCGGGCGTCACGGCAACGTGCTGGGCACCCACTTCTTCAGCCCGGCGAACGTCATGCGCCTGGTCGAAGTGGTGCGCACGGACGACGTGAGCGACGAAAACCTGGTGACGACCATGGAAGTGGGCCAGCGCATGCGCAAGCTCCCTATCGTCACCGGCGTGTGCCACGGCTTCATCGGCAACCGCATGCTGGAGGGTTATTTCGGTGAGGCCTCGATCATGGTCGAGGAAGGCGCGCGACCGCTACAAATCGACACCGTGATGTACGAATACGGCATGGCGATGGGCCCGCTGGCGGTGATGGACCTGGCCGGCCTCGATATCGGCTGGAGTAAACGCAAGGATGCCGGCGGCGGCGAAGCAACCGACGACCGGGGCGCCTATGTTTCCAACCACCTGTGCGAGATGGGCCGTTTCGGTCAGAAAACCCGGCGCGGCTATTACATCTATGAAGAGGAGAGCCGCCGTCCCACCCCCGATCCCGAGGTCGACCAACTCGCCAGCGATGCGGCCCAACATTTCGGCCTGGAGCACCGGGACTTCACCGATCAGGAAATCCTGGAGCGTTGCATGTACCCGCTGATCAACATCGGCGCGGACATTCTGCATGAAGGCCATGCCCTGCGCGCCAGCGATATCGATCTCGTCTACATCAACGGCTACGGCTATCCCGTCTGGCGCGGCGGCCCGATGCACTGGGGCGGCATCGTGGGCCTGAAGACGGTCTACGACAAGGTCTGCGAATACCATGAGACACTGGGCTTCAAACACTGGAAGCCCTCGCCGCTGCTGAAGAAGCTGGCGGAGGAAGACAAGACCTTCGAGGACTACGACAAGGGAGATTAAGCAACCAAGATCCCCCTCACCCTCCTCATCGCTCACGCGATAGGCTCCCTCTCCCTCCAGGGGAGAGGGAATGGAGCGCAACTTCTTCCCCCTCTCCCCCTGGAGGGAGAGGGGGTCTGCGGCGCAGCCGTGAGGGAGGGGAAGTTGTTCACACCCGGCAAGAGGAGAGAACCATGCGAGAAGCCGTCATCGTATCCACCGCCCGCACACCGATCGGCAAGGCCTATCGCGGCGCTTTCAACAACACCCATGGCGCGACGCTGACCGGCCATGCCATCGCACATACCGTCGAACGCGCCGGAGTCGAGGGCGGCGAAGTCGAGGACGTCATCATCGGGTGCGGACTACCCGAGGGTGCGACCGGCCACAACATGGCGCGCCTATCGGCGGTGCGCGCGGGCCTGCCCGTGACGACCGCGGCGACCACCATCAACCGCTTCTGCAGTTCGGGACTCCAGGCGATCAGCTCCGCGGCACACCGCATCATCGTCGATCAGGTCGATGTCGCCGTGGCGGGCGGCGTAGAACAGGTGAGCTTGGTGCAGAACGAGCACATGAATCACTACAAGGCCAAGGAAGTCTGGCTGATGGAGCACAAGCCCGAACTCTGGATGCCGATGATCGAAACGGCCGACATCGTGGCCGAGCGCTATGGCGTGAGCCGCGAGGATCAGGACGCCTATGCCCTGCAAAGCCAGCAGCGCACGGCCGCTGGCCAGGAAGCCGGCCGCTTCGACGACGAGATCGTGCCGATTACCACGGTGAAGCTGGTCCAGGACAAGGAAACCAAAGAGATCAGCGAAGAGGAGGTCACGCTTTCCAGGGACGAGGGTAACCGACCCTCGACCACGCTGGAGGGCCTCGCGGGTCTCCAGCCGGTGATGGGCGAGGACAAGTACATCACGGCGGGCAACGCCAGCCAGCTTTCCGACGGCGCCTCGGCCTGCGTCATGATGGAACGCAGCGTCGCCGAAAAGAAAGGTCTCACACCCCTGGGTATCTACCGCGGCATGGTGGCGGCCGGCTGCGAACCTGACGAAATGGGCATCGGACCGATCCATGCCGTGCCACGCCTGCTGGAGCGCAACGGTCTCAGGGTCGACGACGTCGATCTCTGGGAACTCAACGAAGCCTTTGCAGTGCAGGTGATCTATTGCCGCGTCAAGCTGGGCATCGACAGCGACAAGCTGAATGTCGACGGCGGTTCCATCTCAATCGGCCATCCCTATGGCATGTCGGGCGCGCGCATGACCGGCCACGCGCTGATCGAGGGCAAGCGCCGGGGTGCCAAGAACGCGGTCGTCACCATGTGCATCGGCGGTGGCCAGGGCATGGCGGGGCTCTTCGAGATCTGCTGAGCGATGGCGCGATGGCCTCTGAGGCGCGCCGGTTTCTGAACCAAATCAATCTCCTGCCTGCCCGGCAGTCGGGCAGCATGGGCGGTGCGATCTGGCGCGAGACCGTTGCGCACATGCGCAAGACCGGGGCGTCGGCCTTCGAAGGCAACGACCGGGCGCGCTGCTTCTACGAGCGCCGTGGCGGGCGCACGCTCACGTATCTCCACACCTTCGATTGGCACGGCAGACCGTTCCACAAGGTCGTTTACCTATTTGGGGATCGTTGACGTATCAGCTTGGCGGTCGAGGTTGCCGTCGCCACCAGGCTGCTGTCCTGCCGCAGTTCCCCTTCCAGAAACCCAACGGAACCGCCCAGTTGTACGGGTCTTGCCATGCAAATCAGCCGACCCGGTCGGCCCGGCGAGAGAAAACTGACCTTGATTTCGAGCGAAGGAAGATAGGCGATCTCCCCGTCATGCGCCAGAGCGGCATAGGCCATCGTGGCGTCCAGCATGGCCGTGGCAAATCCGCCCTGAAGCACATCGCCAGAATGGCAGAACCGCTCGTCTGCGGCCCAGGAGGTGGTAAGCTCTCCATCTTTCGGATCGAATGCCAGCGTGCGGGCGCCAAGCAGTTCGCAGCAAGGCGGCCAGTTTCCGTTCAGCTTCTCAACAATCGCCTCGCCTGCCATGATCCACGTTCCGCATCGCTTGTCAGACCGCGATGTTTCAGGGAAAACCCCTTGTAATACAAGCCTGCGGGAACCGCCCATGACCACGTCCGATCCCGAAACCATTGATGTACGTTCCGACGAGAGGGTCGACCTCTCTCGGCTGGAGCCGTGGCTGCGCGAGAACCTGGAAGGTGCGGAGGGCCCGCTGACCCTGCGCCAGTTCGGCGGCGGCCATGCCAACCTGACTTATCTGCTGGATTTCGGCGACAACCAGTTCGTCCTGCGCCGGCCGCCCCTGGGCCCGGTCGCGCCTTCGGCCCACGATATGACGCGCGAGCACCGCATTCTCTCCCGCCTGTGGCGCAAGTGGCCCCTGGCGCCACGCAGTTTCGTGCTGTGCACCGACTACGACATCCTGGGCGCGGACTTCCATGTGCTGGAGCGCCGCGAGGGGTTCGTGCTGCGCGCGACCAACCCCGAGGCGACTGACGGCCAACCGGAACTACGCCGGCGCATCGGCGAAATGATGGCCGACGTTCTGGCGGGGTTTCACCAGGTCGATCCGGATGCGGTCGGACTGGGCGATTTGGGCAGACCGGAAGGGTTCGTCGAACGCCAGGTCGACAGCTGGTCGAAACGCTGGGACGCCGCGCTGGACGATGACTCGCCCGATGCGTCGGAAGTGATGGCGTGGTTCCAGGCCGACCTCCCCGAGGCCCAGGCCGCGACCTTCGTCCACAACGACTACAAGCTCGACAATGTCATGGTGGCCCACGACGACCCCGCACGGCCCGTCGCGGTGCTCGACTGGGACATGTGCACGCGCGGCGACCCCCTGCTCGATCTCGCGAACCTTGTGATCTACTGGAGCCAGGACGACGACAACGATGTCTGGCGCCGGGCCGTCCATATGCCCACTGACATGCCGGGCTTTCCGTCGCGCGCTGAACTGGTCGCGCGCTATGCGGAGAAAACCGGTTTCGATGTCTCGCGCTTCGGCTGGTACGAGGTGTTCGGGACCTTCAAGGTCGCCGTCATTCTGCAACAGATCTACATCCGCTACCTGCGCGGCCAGACCCGGGACGAACGTTTCGCCATCCTGGGCGACCGCGTGAAAGCGCTCAACCGACGCTGCGAAGACCTGATCGCGCGGACGTAGGTTGCGGGCAGAACTCACTATCCCAAACAATACCCGTCATGGCTGGGCATGACCGGGCCATGACGTGAGACAGAGGGATATTTAATATGGATACACGGTATCTACGCGACCTTGAAGCCGAAGCGGGTGCGGCGTTTTTCGATGAACTGCTGGTGGTAGTCTTCGGCGCGCCAGAAGGTTGGGGCGTCAACGATTTCGGTAACGATGGGGCGGCCGTCGTGGCGGGCGGCCTGGGCGGCCTCCACAGACGCTTCTGCGGCGGCGCGTTGCTCGGAGCCGTGCAAGAAAATCGCGGATCGGTACTGACTGCCGACATCGGGGCCCTGGCGGTTCTTGGTCGTGGGATCGTGGATTTCCCAGAAGACCTTCAGCAAATCGTCGTAGGAAACGACTTCGGGATCGTATTCGACCTCTACCGCTTCGGCGTGACCGGTCTGCTTGCCGCAGACCTGTTCATAGGTCGGATTCTCGGTATGGCCGCCGATATAACCCACGGCGGTATCGGTCACGCCGTTGATCTGGCGGAAAGTCGCCTCGGGACTCCAGAAACATCCGCATGCAAAAGTCGCTTTGGCCATCCTGACTACTCCTGTGGGTCGGTGCCCTTGAGATGGTTGCCGAAACCCAACGGCGCAAGGCGGGGTCGGTCGCAAGTTCGTGATGTCGGCTACTCGGCCGCATCCGCCGCACATTGCCTGGCGAGCTAGTGCTGCTGATCGTCACGGGCGCGCCAATACCGCCCTACCGCTTCAACCGTAGTGCGCACGCTTTTGTCGCGGCGGACTGCAACGGAGGCTTGCGCCAGACTGTGCCGATCCTCGTCCTGCACGACGAGCGACGAACGCACGATGGGTCGGGTCTCCGCGGCCCTCGCTTGATCGTCAAATGCCGCTGACGGCGATGGTCGATCCGCCGTCGACGACGATGGTCTGGCCCGTGATGTAGCGCCCGGCATCGGCGGCGAGGAAGACCGCGGTTCCGGCGACATCGTCGGGCTCGCCGATACGGCGCAGGGGATATTGCGCTTCCAACTTGGCGCGCTTCTCGGGGTCTTCCCACAGGGCCTTGGCGAAATCGGTCTTGATGAGACCGGGCGCGATGGTGTTGACGCGGATGTTGTGTTCGCCCCAGCGCACGGCAAGGTTCCGCGCCATCGCCATGTCGGCGGCCTTGGACATGCCGTAGATACCGATATCGTCGGTGCCCTTGATGCCTGCGATCGACGAAATGATGATGATCGATCCGTTCTTGCGTTCGGCCATCTGCGGCAGGACGAGACGCGAGAGCCAGAGGTTGGCGCGCACGTTGCAGTTCATGATCTTCTCGAACGCGCTCTCGTCGATAGTGGTCATCGGTCCGTAATGCGGGTTGACCGCCGCATTGCCGACCAGACAATCGATCTGCCCATAGGCCCTCATCGACCCTTCGACAAGGTTCTCGAGCTGGTCGATATGCGTGACGTTGCAGGCAATCGCGACTGCGTCGCCACCCCTAGCGCGGATGCCCTCGACGACCTCCTCGCAGGCATCTAGCTTGCGGCTCGAGACCACGATCTTCGCGCCAACTTCGGCCATGCACTCGGCGATGGCGCGGCCAATGCCCTTGGAACCGCCGGTCACAACCGCAACTTGCCCCGTGAGGTCGAAAAGACCCATCTTTCGTCCTCCAATTTCCCGTAATCCACGAACCCATATTGCACTGCACACAAAGCGCATACTAGCATCGCAGAAGCCAGCCCATGGGGACAAACCAATGCAGATTACCTTTAGCCCGGAAGAAGATGCGTTCCGCATGGAAGTCCGCAACTTCATCGAAGCAGAATGCGATCCCGCCGCGCGCGAGCGTGTGCGCAAGGGCCTGGCCCTGCGCAAGGAGGATTACGTCAACTGGCACAAAAAGCTGGCGACCAAGGGCTGGGCCTGTTCCCACTGGCCCGTGGAACACGGCGGTTGCGAATGGACGTCGGTGCAGCACTACATCTTCGAGGAAGAGACCGGCAACGCAGGCACACCTCCGGGTGTGCCGTTCGGCCCGGAGATGGTCGCGCCGGTGGTGTGGACCTTCGGCAATGAGGAGCAGAAGAAACAGCACCTGCAGGGCATTCTTTCCGGTGAGGTTTGGTGGGCGCAGGGCTATTCCGAGCCCAATGCCGGCTCCGATCTCGCCAGCCTGAAAACCAAGGCGGTGCTGGACGGCGACCACTATGTCGTCAACGGCGGCAAGACTTGGACGACCATGGCGCAATACGCCGACTGGATTTTCTTGCTGGTGCGCACCGACAGCAGCGGCAAACGCCAGGAGGGCATTACCTTCCTGCTGGTCGACATGAAGAGCTCCGGCATTTCCGTGCACCCCATCATCACCATGGAAGGCGGTCATGAGGTCAACCAGGTGATCTTCGACGAGGTCCGCGTGCCGGTCGCAAACCGCATCGGCGAGCAGGACAAGGGCTGGACCTATGCCAAGTTCCTGCTGGGTTACGAGCGCTTCAACATGGCCGGCATTCCCAGCGCCAAGCGCCAGGTGCGCAGGCTGAAAGCCATGGCCGAGGACCAGGGCCTGATGGACGATGCGCGGTTCCGCGCCAAGGTGGCGGATGCGGAAATCCAGATCATCACCCTGGAATCAACGATGCTGAAGATGCTGGCCGCCCAGGCTGCCGGCAAGGACCCGGGACCGGAAGCCTCCTATATCAAGATCCGCGGCACCGAGATCGATCAGATGATGACCGAACTCGCCATGGAAGCGGTCGGGCCCTATGTCATGCCCTTCTCGCTCAAGGCGTCCGAAGACGGATGGAACGAGGAGCCGCTGGGTCCCGAATACGCCGCCCCGGTCGCGCCGACCTACTTCAACACCCGCAAGGTCACGATCTATGGCGGGTCCAACGAAATCCAGAAGAACATTATCGCCAAGCACGTGCTTGGTCTTTAGGAGCCGGTTTCTCTCATGCTCGACCTTGAACTCAGTGAGGAGCAACAGCTCCTGCGCGATAGCGCCAACCGTTTCATCGAACGCGAATACGACTTTGTCGCACGGCGCAAGGCAGCCGCATCCGAAGAGGGATTTCGCCGCTCGGCCTGGAAGACCTTCGCCGACCTGGGCTGGCTGGGTATGGGCATACCAGAGGACCAGGGCGGCTTCGGCGGCGCGCGCGAGACTGCCGTCCTTATGGAATGCCTGGGCCGGGGACTCGTCGTCGAGCCGTATCTGGCGACCGTCGTGATGGCGAGCAAGGCCGTGGCGCTGGCGGGCAGCGATGCACAGAAAGAAGAGATCCTGGGCGCAGTGATCGGCGGTGAGATGCTGATGTCGCTTGCCCACGGCGAGCTAAAATCCCGCTACACCATCAGCCATGTCGAGGCCCGCGCCGAGAAATCGGGTGACGGATGGGTACTGAACGGCTACAAGGGCGTCGTGCTCAACGGCGACACCGCCGACCTGCTGATCGTTTCCGCGCGCACATCGGGCGGAGTGCAGGATGAAAAGGGTATCTCCCTCTTCCTGGTCGAGCCGAAGGCCGAGGGCGTGACGGTGCGCGGCTATCCCACCAACGACGACGGCCGCGCGGCCGAGATCGCTCTGGAAAACGTCACCGCCCGCGACATGCTGGGCGCCGAAGGCGAGGCCTATCCCGTGATCGAAGAGATCATCGACCGGGCCGCCGCGGCGGTCTGCGCCGAATCCCTGGGTCTGATGGCCGTGCTCAACGACATGACCACCGAATATTCCAACACTCGCGAGCAGTTCGGCCAGGCGATCGGCAAGTTCCAGATTCTGCAGCACCGCATGGTCGACATGTTCATCGCCCTGGAAGAATCACGCTCGCTCACGACGGTCTACATGGCCGATGTCGACTCGCGTGACCGGGACGAGCGCCGCTATGCCGTCTCGGCCATGAAGGTCCAGTGCGACAAGGCTGGGCGCAAGGTAGGACAGGAAGCCGTGCAGATCCATGGCGGCATCGCCATGACGGACGATTATGCCGCCAGCCACTATTTCAAGCGGCTCAGCGTCATTGCCCGCCTGTTCGGCGATGTCGACTGGCACACCGACCGTTTCGCATCGCTGACGTAGTAAGACCCGGGATTTTCAGTCTTTTGTCAGCCGTGCCAGTTCGGCGTGCACTTCGTGCCGATCCACCGCCGCAGTCTGAGGCCGTCTGCAGATACGCATGAGCATCATGTTGGATCATCTGCCAAAAGAACGCGTTGCCCTGCGAAGAAACTCAGGCAACAACGCTCTGCAACCGACAGTGCCGGATCCATCGTCTGTTCGTGAACAAGAACGTCGGTTGCCTAGGACCGGGCCGCGCATTGCGCAAGCCGCCACCAGGCCCACGCAGCCGCTGGCCGAGTGGTTCCACACGCTCCGCGAACGGTTCAGGCGGGATTGAACAGGGCGTGGCCGGGTTTGGCGACGCGCAGCCGGACCAGTGTCGTGCCCGCCGCGACAAAGAGATCGCAGAGATCGTCGCCGCCGAAGCAGAAGTTAGCGGGGAACTGCGGCGTCAACACGATCCCGAGCAGATTGCCGCCGGTGTCGAAAACATTGATTCCGCCGGGCCCCGTGCACCAAACGTTGCCCCCCCGCATCGACCTTCATGCCGTCGATATCGCGCGTTTCCGCGAAGACCTCGCCGCCCGACGCACGTCCCCCACCATCCATGGCGTAGACCCTGATGTGCTGGCGGGTGCTGTCGTTGACGTAAAGCCGCTTGCGGTCGGGCGAAAAACACAACCCGTTGGGGGCGGCGTAGTCGTCGTCGATGAGATGCAGCGTGCCGTCTGGCGCGATATGGAACACGCCGCAGAACGAGAGTTCGGCATCGTGCACGACACCGGTTTCCTTCTGGCGCCCATAGAGAGGATCGGTGAACCAGATGCCGTCGCGCGCGTCGACGACGATATCATTGGGACTGTTGAGTTCCCTTGCCGTCCCATCGGTCCGCTAGGACCGTGACCGCACCGTCCGCTTCCAGGCGCGTCACCTTGCTGGACTCATGCTCGCACATGAGCAGTCTGCCCTGCCGGTCATAGGTCGTGCCGTTGGTCATGTTCGAAGGATCGCGCAAGATCTCGATTTCACCCGTGTCCGCAAATCGGCGGTGCAGCCGGCTGGAGGGGATATCGCTGAAAGTGACATGGCGTTCGCGTGGATGCCAAGTCGTGCCTTCGGTGAAGGCAAAGCCTTGGGCCAACACCTCAAAACCCGCAGACTCATCGATCATCTGGCGGAACCGGTCATCGACGATGCGGTAGATCGACACGGCGCTATCCTTTGGCCGGGTCTGCGCTGACCTGGACGATCAACTTGCCGAAATTGTTGCCTTCGAACAGGCCATTGAATGCTTCGGGCGCAGTTTCCAGCCCGTCCACGATGGCTTCGCGATAGGTGAGCTTTGCCCCCGCGGATCCATCCGGCCAGTTCCGGAGAGCGCGCGAGCATGATCGTCTTCGTAGTCGGTGACCGGCAGTCCCTGAACGCGGATGCGGTGCACGATGTACCACCAGAGGTTATCCTCAACCATCTGGGGCTCCGTTACGTTGTAGTTGGAGATGGTGCCGTACACCGCCATGTACCCGTGCAGGTTGAGTTGCATCATCGCCGCGCGGCTGATCTCTCCCCCCGACATTCTCGAAACTGACGTCGATGCCATCGGGGCACGCCTCCCGGATCGCGTCTGCAATATCGCCGCAGGACTTGTAGTTGAAACAGGCATCGAAGCCGCAGTCATCCTGACAATAGGCGACCTTCTCGTCCGGGCCCGCACAGCCGGCCACACGGCACCCCTTGATCCCGGCGATCTGCCCGACGGTCGCACCCACCGCATCGGAGGCCGCGGAGACAAACACCGTTTCGCCGGCCCTCGGCTCACCGACCTTAAACAGACCGTGATAGGCCGTCAGTCTGGGCATGCCCAACACGCCGAGCGTGGTGCTGATGGGCGCGAGGGTGGGATCGATCTTACGCAGGTTCGCGCCGGGCACGGTCGCGTAGTCCTGCCAGCGTTAACTGGCGGTTGGTGCCTGTGGTCATTGCGCGGCGACCTCCCGCTTGTTTTCTTCCATCAGTTCGCGTTTGAGAACCTTGCCCGTGGGACCCAGGGGAAGGCTCTCGCGGACCTCGATCAGACGGGGATATTTATGGGACGCCATGGCCTCGCACGCCCAGGCGATCACGGCAGCGGGGTTGATCGTCCTGCCCGGCAGCGGGGTGGGGAACGCTTTCACTTCCTCCCCGTGTACGGGATGTGGCACTCCGATCACAGCAGCCTGGCCGACGTCTGGGTGTTCCATCAGGCTAGCTTCGACCTCAGCGGGATAGATGTTGAAACCGCCGCGGACGATCATTTCCTTTTTGCACCCCACAACGAAGACATAACCGTCCCCATCCATGCACGCGAGGTCGCCGGTATGATACCAGCCGTCGCGAATAACCGCGACCGTGGCTTGCGCGTCCTTGTATATAGCCCTTCATGACGCAATGGCCGCGCACCAGAAGCTCGCCGGGTTCACTCGACGCCACATCCCGACCGTTTTCATCGACGATGCGCAATTCCACACCCCATGCGGCGGTGCCTATCGAACCCAGGCGCATATCGCTGTTGGCCTGGTGAAAACAACTGACCGGCGAGGTTTCCGTTCCACCGTATCCATTGCTCATGGGTGTATCGAAACGCTCGAGAAACTCGCGCTGCAGCTCGGCAGGCATCGATGCACCGCCTGCCGAAACCGTGAGGAGCTGCCGCGAAAGCCGCTCCTGCTGGTCCGGCGTGATGTCAGGGCAGTCCAGAAGAGCCCGGTACATGGTGGGCACACCCGAAAATCTCTGAATGTTCTCGGCCAAGATCAAGCGTACCGCTTCAGCCGGATCGAAACGCTGCATCAAAACCAGCATGCCGGCGTTGAAAATTCCAAGATTCATGATGCAGGTCTGGGCCATGATGTGGAACAGTGGCAGGATGACTAGGGATCGCGAGCCCTTCGGAGGCGCGGCTCGCGCACGCGCCACGATGACCATGTTCATGATGATGTTGCTGTGGGTCAGTTCCGCACCCTTGGGTCTGCCGGTCGTACCCGATGTGTAAAGAATGACGGCGGTATCCTCTCCGGAAGTCGCGACCGAATGGCGCCGGCCGGGGCGCCCCTCGATCAGGGATTGGAAGCCGAGGAAGTCGCTGCCGTTCACGAGGCCGTCCCGTGGTTTGATGAACCATGCAGTGCGGTATTCCTCCACCTCCGCAAACGCGTCACGGCAGGTTTCGCCGATCTTCATGTCGTCCCCGCCATAGGCGATGAGCGCCTTGGCATCGGAATGGTCGAGCTGATAGGCGATTTCCCGTGCGCGCAGCAAGGCGCTGACGCACACGACCACCGCGCCCAGTTTCAGAATTCCGAAATAGCTGAAAACGAACTCCAGGCGGTTGGGGCAGGCCAGGACAACATAGTCGCCCAGCCCGATGCCAGCGGCGGCAAGCCCTTCCGCGATCCGGCCCGCCTACCGTTCGACCTCGCAATAGGTCAGACGCTGGCCCTCGAACACGATCGCGATACGATCGGGCCGTTCCGACGCGGCACTCTCCAGATTGGTTGCCAGATTGAACATGGAAGACTTCCGTACTTGCCCTTGCCTGCCGAGGATAACAGGATACCCGTATAGTCGCCGAGCACCACAGGAAGATAACGATGTCGGGCAAGGTTTTGAGATCGCGCCGTGATGAAGCCTCGCGCTGCGATGGAAACCATGCACGAGGCGGGCGTCTTGACCGATGGAGGTTCGAAGGCGACCCGCGGGGGACATCCGCACGACCGCCAGGTGTAAGGTCCTGATCCGGGAATCCTGGACAAAGGCTCGCGGCAAACTGGGCTACGAGCTTCCCTGGACCGCACGCAACGCGTCGTCATGCGGCGGACCTTGCAGGCGCTTTTCCGTCCTGTGCTAGACTGAAGGCCGCAATCTCGGGGAGGCAAACCATGCCTGCATTCATCGAAGGCAATCCGGCATTGATCGTGGTCGACATCATGGGCACTGGAAGGCCCGAGGACGACGATGGCGGCATACCCTCCATGGGTGGCGGAGAGGAGCGCGTTGACCGCGTCATCCCCATGATCGAAGCCGCCAAGGCCAATGGCGTTCCCGTGGTCTACATCATTGAGGTCCACCGTCCCGACCATGTCGATTTCGGGCGTGAGCTTGACGGCGCCGAATCGGTGCATTGCGTCGAGGGACATCTAGGCACTGTGATCCACACCCGCCTGCCCTATCGGCACGGCGTCGATTACCTGATCCCGAAACGGCGTTACTCCGCCTTCTTCGGCACCGACCTCGAAATCCTGCTCAAAGGCCTCAACGCCAACACGCTGATCCTGTGCGGCGGCCTGACAGACGTGTGTGTGCACTATACCTTCGCCGACGCGCACCAGCACGATTATTACGCGCGCGTGGTCGAGGACTGCGTCGGCGGTTCGAGCGTTCCCGCGCATGAGGCCTCGCTCAACGCTATGGAGTACCTGCAGCGCGATGCGCGGTGCACCGCCGAGCAGGTCATCACCGCGTTCAACGAACAGGGCCGGCAGGCGGCCTGAAACACCGCTTCACAGTGCGGCTGCCGGAGTACACTATGCGCCCTGAAAAAAACCGGGGAGCAGGCGATGGAGTTCAGCGGCAAAAGGATACTGGTGACAGGATCGACCCGGGGCATCGGTCTGGCTACGGCAAAGGCGTTTCTGGAGCGCGGAGCGAAGGTCGTGGTGCATGGCCGCACGCAGGCCTCCGTTGACCGCACGGTTCGCAAGCTGGGCGGCGGCATCGGTATCGCCGCGGAAGTCGAAATGCTGGAGGGCTGCCGCCGGCTGATCGATGAGGCGCTTGCAGCCTTGGGTGGGCTGGACGTGCTGGTCAACAACGCGGCCCTGGGCGACGGCGCACCGTTGGAGACATCAAGCCCGGAACTCTGGCAGGCCATGATGGACGTCAACCTGCGCGCGCCGTTCTTCCTGACCCAATACGCCCTGCCCGCCTTACGCGAAGCCAAGGGCAACGTGGTGATGGTCTCCTCGGTCTCGGGCCTGATGGGTCATCCCGAGGACGTGACGGTCTATTGCACGACCAAGGGCGGGCTCAACAACATGACCCGCGCGATGGCTCTGGAACTGGCGGGCGAGGTGCGCGTGAACGCGGTCGCGCCGGGCCCCATCGACACCGACATGCACCGCATCCCAGCATGTGAGTCCGGCGACGAGGACGGATACTTCAACGACATTGATCACTGGGTCCCGATGGGCCGTATCGGCACCGCCGAGGAGATGGCCAACGGCATTCTCTACCTCGCCTCCGATCTTGCGAGCTTCACCACCGGCGCGGTCCTATCGCTCGACGGTGGCGGCGGAGCGGGACATTGAAGCTCTGAAAGGAAACCGTGTTGCATTCGAGAGCCGTCTTGGATTGGTGATTGATCGAACCACGCACCACTCGGACGGATCTTGCATGCATGCAGTATTTCGTAACCATTGCGCTCATGGTGGAATCATAAGATCCGACTCAATCAATTCGTTGAGTGAATTGTACGTATGGCAGGCCCAATCACGTCGCTGAGTGCTAAGTTTGGCTATTGATTGAAGCGCGATGTCCTCCTTTCCCAACCTTTTTTCTCCGCTCGACGTCGGCCCCGCGACGTTCCGCAACCGGATCTTTTCCACCGGGCACATGACCTGCCTGCTGGACGGCAACCTGCAGCCCGACGACCGCTTTATCGCCTATCACGAGGCGCGCGCACGCGGCGGTGCGGGTCTTATCATCATGGAGGCATCGCGCATTCATGAAACCGGCGGCCACCGCAATCTGGACGCCTCGCGCGACAGCTGCATTCCGTGCCTGCGGCGGGTGGGCGAGGCCGTGCACAAACACGGTTGCACGCTGTTCGGCCAACTGGGCCATTCCGGCGTTTACGGCGCGGCGACCCGGGATGGCAGTCTGGGTGTGTCCTATGCGCCTTCCCAGGCCAAAGCGTCGCGTTCCCACAACATCGCGCGCGCCCTGCCCGTTTCGCTGATCCGCGAGTATGTCGAAGCCTATGGCAGCGCGGCCGGACGCATGAAACAGGCGAGCCTGGATGGCGTGGAAATCCTGGCGAGCCATGCCCTGCTTCCCGCGCAGTTCCTGAACCCCACGCTCAACTGGCGCACGGACGCCTATGGCGGCAGCCTGGAAAACCGCATGCGCTTCATGCGCGAGGTGATCGCCAGCGTGCGCAACCATGTCGGCGACGACATGGTCGTGGGCATGCGTATATCCGCCGATGAGCTGGAAGACGGTGGCAACGATCCCGGAGAAATCCTGGAGGTCTGCCGCTTGGTGGGCAACGAAGGCGGGCTGGATTACCTCAACGTGATCGCAGGCTCCATGGTGGGACTGAGCGGCGGTATCCATGTCGTTCCGCCCATGAACATCGAAACCGGTTATCTCGCACCCCACGCCGAAACATTGAAAAAGCTGGTGTCGGTCCCAATCTTTGTCGCCGGACGCATCAACCAGCCCCAGGAGGCCGAACACATCCTGGAGACCGGTCAGGCCGACATGATCGGCATGACCCGCGCACAGATCGCCGACCCGGAAATGGCCAACAAGGCGCGCGAGGGGCGCACCGACGACATCCGCGCCTGCATTGCCTGCAACCAGGCTTGCATCGGGCACATGCAGATGGGCATCGGCATTTCCTGCATTCAGCGGCCCGAAACCGGGCGCGAGCTGGACTATGAGACAAAACCCAAGGCCGCGAAGCCGAAGACGGTTCTGGTCGCGGGCGGCGGACCAGCCGGTATGAAAGCTGCTGCGGTCGCTGCGGAGCGTGGGCACCGAGTTATCCTTTGCGAGGCGTCGGGCCGTCTGGGCGGTCAGGCGCTGCTGGCCCAGGAACTGCCGGGTCGGGCGGAGTTCGGCGGAATCGTCACAAGCCTCAACCGCGAAATGGAACGCCACGGCGTGGAGATACACCTGAATACGCGAGCCACGCCGGAATTGGTGGAAACCGAGGGGGCCGAGGCCGTCATCGTCGCCACGGGCGCCCTGCCCTGGCACCCGGCAATCGAAGGCGAGGGAGAAGCGCACATCGTCAACGCCTGGCAGATCCTGAGCGGCGAAGCCAATGTGGGCGGGCGTGTCGTGGTGGCCGACTGGCGCTGCGACTGGATCGGCCTCGGAATGGCCGAACGTCTCGCGCGCGACGGCTGTAAGGTGACGCTGGCGGTCAACGGCTATATGCCCGGCCAGATGATCCAGATGTATGTCCGCGACCGTTGGGTCGGCGAACTCAGCAAGCTAGGCGTGGAGATGATCCCCTGTGCCCGCCTGTTCGGCGCCGATGCCGAAAGCGTCTATCTGCAGTGCACAACCAGCGGCGAGGCGATCATCCTGGACGAGATCGACATGATCGTCACGGCGCCGGGCCACCAGTCCGTGACCGGCCTGGCCGACGCCCTGGAGGCCTGGGACGGCGAAGTGCTGATGGCTGGCGACTGCCTATCCCCGCGCACCTGCGAGGAAGCGGTGCTGGAGGGCCTGAAGGCCGGCTTTGCGGTATGAATCGCGCCAAGGCTAGAGCACGAAGGGATTTAGCCTAAATGCGATCCGCTCTATTCGCGCTCATCCCTTGCCGCACGCACGGCATCCTCGCTCGCACTCTTGGCGTAGTTCATGGTGTCCTTGGAGACCGCGCCACCCGAGACGATGAAGGTCATGGCCTCATCGAAGGTCCAAGTCGTCGAGATCAGGCGATCCACCGGTACGATTTCGAGATAACCGCTGGTCGGATTGGGTGTGGTGGGGACGTAAACCGCGGCAAGCTCCTCGTCCGTGTCGGCATCCTTCAACGTGCGCGTCACGAAACCCACGGCCTTCATCTCCGGTGAAGGGAATTCGATCAGCACGACGCGCTGGATATCGCCGGTATCCTGCTTCAATACATCCAGGAGTTGACGCACGGAGCCGTAAACCGTCTGCACTACCGGGATGCGGTGCATGATTGCTTCAAAGGCACCGATGACCCGCCTCCCGACCACCATCGAGGCCAGAATGCCCAGCAGATAGAGCAGGATGATGATCATGATGACCGATAGGGTCGGAACGAACCACGCCTGCGCGATGAAGTCTGCGAGGTCGGGCGACACCTTGAGGATGGGGCGCTTGATCGCCCTGACAAGCGGTCGCCCGAGGTCCGAGAGCAGCTGGAACAGGAACGAGAGCACGAACCAGGTCACCAGAAGGGGAATGGCAGTCACCAGCCCGGTGATCAGGCGGCGTCGGACCAGCTGCATGAAGGTCGGTTTCCTGCCCGGAACGATGGTCGTCATATCCATGTCGCGTGCCCACCTGTCATCCGTTGCACCGTCCTTTAGTATCATGACTGACCGATGACATGGACAGGAGAAGAAGATGATGAAGGTCTTGATCACAGGTGCGGCGGGCGTGATCGGCACGGTGCTGCGCATAGGGCTTCGCAGCCGCTATGACCTGCTGCGTCTGACCGACTGCGCCGACATGGCCGGTGCGTGCGGCAGCGAGGAAACGGTTCGCGCCGACCTCACAGACCTCAGCGCGACCTGCGACCTGATGGAGGGCATGGACGCGGTGGTGCATCTGGCCGCCATCGCAGGCGAAAGTGACTGGGATTCGATCCTGAAAGACAATTTCGTCACGACCTACAACGTGTTCGAGGCCGCACGGCGGGCGGGCGCCAGACGCATCGTCTACGCCAGTTCCAACCACGCCATCGGATTCTACCGGCGCACCCAGACAATCGACCACACGGTGCCGCACCGTCCCGACACACGCTACGGTCTCTCCAAGGCGTTCGGCGAGGACCTGGGCAGTTTTTATGCCGACAAGCACGGCATGGAGGTTTTCTGCATGCGCATCGGTTCGTTCCAGGCCGAACCGCTGGAAGCCCGCCAGCTCGCGACATGGCTCAGCCACGGCGACATGGTGCGCCTGGTGACCGCTGGTCTTGAAACGCCCAAACTCCACTTTGCGCCGGTCTACGGCATCTCGCGCAACGCCCGCGCCTGGTGGGACAACAGCCTGGCGTACAGTCTGGGTTACAGGCCCCAGGACGATGCTGAGGTCCATGCCGAGCGCCTGCTCGCCGTCAATCCTCCCGAGCCGGGCGGGCCGGTTGCACATACCTTCGGCGGCGGCATGTTCCCCGAAATGGAATTCGACGGTGACCTGGAGTCGATCCCTTAAACGTCCGCTCAGTTGATTCCTGAGGCCGAACCCAGAACCGGGCCGATCTCGTCGTGGAGCACGAGATCGGCATGGTCGTCAAGACCGGTTGCATCTCGGTTGAGGATGACGAGACCGGCGCCGTTGCGTTTGGCGACCACCGGGAACGCGGCAGCGGGATACACCACAAGCGAGGAACCGATGGCCAGAAAGAGATCGCAGTCGAGCGTGGCTTCCTCGGCGCGCGCCATCGCATCCTGAGGCATGGCCTGGCCAAAGGAGATGGTCGCCGATTTGACGATGCCGCCGCAGGTGTTACACGCGGGCAGAAGATCCTCTTCCATAAACGCCTTGCGGATGGGCGGAATTTCGTGACGTTCGCCGCAATCGAGACAACGGGCATAGGTCGCGTTGCCGTGGAGTTCCACGACCTGTTCGTCGGGCACGCCGGAGCGCAGGTGCAGACCGTCGATATTCTGTGTGACGACCATGGTGACCTTGCCCTGCGACACCATGTGCGCCACCGCACGGTGGCCCCGGTTGGGCCGGGCCTGTTCCATGGGATCGAGCGTGGCGAAGCGGCGGCGCCAGTACTCGCGCCGCGCTTCTGCGGACGCGACGAAGTCGGCGAACTGGATGGGTTTGAACTTGGTCCACAGTCCGCCGGGGCTGCGGAAGTCGGGAATACCCGATTCCGTGCTGATGCCCGCCCCGGTGAACACGACGACGCGGCGCGCGGACTCCAGACGATGACGCAGTTCACCGGCGTTGCCTAGGGAATCGGAGGCCACAACTCAGTCGTCGTCCTGCTGTTCGGCGAAGTCTTCCAGCGCTTCCATGTCGAACACGCTGATATGTCTGCTCTTCGTCTCGATCAGACCCTTGTGTTCCAGGGATTTGAGACCCTTGTCGATGCTCTCGCGGGTCGAGCCCAGCATCTGGCCGAGGCCTTCCTGGGAGAGCTCGACGTCGACCCGCGTTGTGTTGCCGGCCTTGAGACCGTACTGGTCGGCCAGTGTAACCAGGCGTTTGGCCAGACGGTGGGGAATGTCGAGGAAGATCGTGTCTTCGATGATGTCGCTGGTCCAGCGCAGGCGCCGGCACAGCACGGCCATCAGACGGATAGCGCGCTGGGGATGGCTTTCGAGAAACGGCATGAAGGCTGAGCGGTCGATGCGCGAAAGCTCGCTGTCTTCGAGCGCCACGGTATTGGCCGTGCGCTCCATGCCGTCGAGCGGCGCGATTTCGCCGAAGACCTCTCCAGCCTTGAGCATATTGAGGAAGATCGCCTTGCCGCCGGCCGATTCCGTAGTGATGCCGACCCGGCCCGTGACGATGGCATAGAGACAGTCGCCGGGATCTTGCTTTTGGAAGATCATCTGGTTGCTGTCGAAGCGACGGGTGTTCGCAAGCCCCGGGAACTCATCCATTTCGTCGGCGGAGAACTGATCCAGCAACTTATTGCGGCGGAGAACCTCCGGCTCAATTCTAGGGTTCTGCGATGTCACAGCCATCTGATGTTATTCCCCGGCACCCCGCCGGCCCCTTCATCCACCTTGCACGGGCGCACGATCAGGACTTAACCGTCTCGGACTCGCGCACCGCACGCTTTCAAGGCGTCGTGTGCTCAAAACGATACTTCACTGCCTTGGACTTGAAACCCGTTTTCGTGCACTGACGCAAGGTACGCAGCAGAAGCAGGGCATCTTCGCGCTTCTGGTCGACGCGGCCACCAGGCAGCCAGAAGCCGAACTGGTCGAGTTCCGACTCGCCAAGTCCGTATTCACGCGCCAGATCGATCACGTTGGAAAAGGTCCGGTCCTTGTAGGGCAGCATCTTGGCAAGCTCTTCGAGACGTTCGCGGGTCACCTCGCAGATGATGTCGTGCGAGAGCGCATACGACAGCGTGCGGCGGATGTTGACCATGGCTTCGGAAAGCGGCGGAAAGCCCAGTTCCGCCGGCCACCGCGACCTCGTCAGCATCGTCCAACCACCCCTCGCGAAAGACTTCGAACACCGCGCCAATGCCTTCCATGCCGAACTGGGTGGAGTTCGGAAGCGCGCAGTGCCCCATGCTGGAAGCGCCTAGGACATGCACGCCCCGTGACATGGCATAGAGGATTTCCTTGTGCCAGACACTGGGCACACCTTCGAAATAGCCGTCGATGATGCCGATGACTGAGGGTTTCTGACACACAAGACGAATGACGTCGCCCTGTGCAACCGGTGGATGGAAGGTGGCGTCGAGTTCGTTGCGGGCGTCTTCGGGCGTCAGGGAGGGGTCGAGGAAGACGTGAACACTCATCTGTTCCACTGCATCATGGCGCGCGCACGCTCGCTAGGCGATATCGTCCTCGAAGGTCTCGCCGCGGTGTGACTTGATCTTGTCGAAGGGACGCCCCTCTCAGCTTTTTTCCATGTTAGGAGAGCCAGATTTTGTGGGATTCTGGATTGAGGAAGCTGTCGTAATCCGAGCGCCAGAGATCATCGCGAACGCCCGAAATGCAGGTGAATCGGCTCTACACGGCTTCCGTCAGCGCGCGCGATATGGCGACTTCCGCGGTGGGATGACAGCCCATGCCGCTGGCGAGACGGTAATCTTGGTAGGGCGGCGGTGCTTACCGGAGGTCCGGCAAAGGGAGGACGGCACGCCGACGTCCGATGTGGTCTCCCAAAACCGCGGCCAGAACGCCGGCGGCCCTGTACTTGTCGAGGAGTTCGCGGCAGACTGGATCCTTGATTGTGTCGAGATCGACGCGGGTCATCTCCTGATTCGTCGGAGTCCAGCAGATGCCAGAGGATCGTGCTGTCGCGCTCGACCACCTCGCAGATGCCGTGGCTCATGGGTTCGTAGAGATGATTGCTCGAGGCCAGACCATTGGAACTGGAAAAGAAACAGCCGTGGCCGGTCGGCAACGGAAGCGTGTAGTTGAGATGCACCATCTCGTAGGGCACCCAGACACCGCTGTCGTCCATGAGGTTGCGGCCCTCGATCCAGAGGATCTGGGTGTGAGGCGTGTAGAGGCTGTCGGTCAGGTGCAAGCAGGCACTCGACCTCGACGACTTGGCACCCATAACGAATGTTTTCGAAGCCGCCCAAGCACAAGCGGCAACGCCATTCGTTCGGCGCGGTAGGACTCAACCGATTCCATAAGCCCCGAAGTCACCACGATCGATGAAGAGCGCGCCCAATCGTCCCGCATTGATGATCTGAAGAGCAGCATTGTTGAGCTTTCGTGCAATTACCAAGGACTGGCAACCACATTAGATCGCTTTGAAAACAACGCCATCGGCCCAGTAGTACAAACTCTTGCTTGCCAACACGTGGCCAAGCCGCCCTTCGTCGCCAAGTTGCCTCGCAATGATTTCAGCCTCATATACTTCCTTGCAGCCACGTTTGTGATCACCCAATGGAAAGGCAGCTTCAACGATGTTCCTCTCCCTGTGCCGATTGGTCATCGGAAGTCGGGATAGGGCAAACAACGCGTTCTCGAAACACTTCCACAGCTTCCGTATTGCGAGAACTGGCGAACATTCTGCATCCAGCGACGCGACCGTACGCCACAGCTTTGGGCCAGTTGTGGGCGCGGTAGGCATGAGTGGCCAGCAGTTCGATGCGGCCGGGCAGGTCAGCGGACCGCCGACGTTCCAGCGTACCCGGAAGACGGCCATGCAGATCCCAACGCCTGCCTTTCAACAGAGGCTGGCATGCGACATCCTGCATCAGCGCGTGCTGGAAGCTAAATTCGAGATTGGGCACCACGCATGTGTGGTGGATGAACCCGGCGCTCTCAAGACGGTTGAGATGTACCTAGAGATCCGGCCCCTGCCGTCCGGTGAGTTCTTGCAGGAGTGACACATCAAACCGGATGCCGACATCAGCGGCACTCAACAGGATATAACGGTCGCCACCGGGCAGCCGGTCGATACGTGACGCAAGCAAGACATGAACCGAGGCCGGAATCAGGATTTTGGTCATGGGAATGTTAAGGCTGCACGTGCCCATGGGACCGGTCAGTGCCGAAGACTGCCGCAAGCTCCGCACGCATTCGATCACGAACAGGGGAACGCCCTGGGTGAGATCGACAAGGCGGTCTTTCAGGCGGCTCAGTTCGCGCGCCGTACCGAGCAGGTGACCGACAAGCTGTGCCGTCGCATCCGACGCCAGAGGCAACAGACGCCTCACCTCGTACCGAGCCCAGGACTCCCAGGGCGGATTGCTCCAGATGCATGACGTCACGACTATAAGAATGGAAGCCGCGCCGGTGCGTCCAGACAATTCCTGTGCGAATGCACGGGTTCTCGAATCGGACCAGTGAAAATCCTCCAAGACAAGGACCACGGGCCGATCCTGCGCCATTGCGGGCACAAGATGGCTGATCGCATCGACCGTGACACGAAGACGTTCGGCCAGCACAGCCTCCTGCCACAGCGCATCGCCGCGTGAGAGACCGAAGACCTCAAGTATGGCAAAGACACTCATGGAGTCTTCGATGCCCAAGGCTTCGAGACGCACCGAAACAGAACGAACGTCCGCAATCGTGCCCGACAAGTCCTGGCGGGCGATGCGATCGAGCGCGTTGCCGCAACGGACCACACCCAGAGGGTGCAGATTGCAATTGATGAGATAATGCGACGTTTCGTCCAGCGCACTCAGAAATCTGTTGACAACGCGGATCTTGCCAACACCGGCATCATCGGACAGCACGACCGTGTCGCCCAAACCGCCTTGCGCGTTCGTCAACCGTGCATACAGAAATGCCAAGTCTTCGTCGCGTCCGATAAAACTAGGTGAGTCTAGGACATGACTCACCTCGACATGGGACCGCTTGCGACCCACGCCAATAACCCGAAATGCCGCAATGCCTGGTTCGTCATCCGAAAGACCGACATGGCCGGTGGATGGGTATCAACCGCATCGCCTGCAAGAGTCGGCGTGGCAGCGCAGAGCAGCACGGCTCCCGCAGGTGCGGCCTTCTCCAGTCTGGCGGCGCGGTAAACGGCTTCGCCGACAATTCTGTATTCGGTATGGAGGTCGCCACGCATGGCGTGGGCGGCCAGACAGGCGCGCGGCATGGTCTTCCTGCGCCATGGGCGCGCCGAACACCGCCATGATGCCCTCGTCCAGAATCTGACATACCGGACCACCGAAGCGGTGCACGGCATCGATCATGGTTTGCAGAACCGGCAGGAGATGGTCGTTGGCATCTTCGGGGTCCTTGCCGACGACCATGTCCGACTAGCGGACGATGTCGGCAAAAAGCACGGAGACTACCTTGCGCTCCCCATCGAGGCTGGGCAAATTCCCTTCCATGCGATGGACGGTCGCGTTCATGAAGCCGACCTTTCACGGGGCGGGCACACAGACATGTCTGATACAAAAAGTCCGAACATGATCGTCGAGGACAATGGAGCTGCAAACCTGGTCACAGACTCCTCCCCATCGTTTGCAATCGGTTCGACCAGCCACGCGAAAACGCGACCCAACCGAACTTCGTTCCCCAAAGAGGGGCAATGTAGCGCTCGAAACCTGCAGACATTCCCACGGCACAACTTCGCCGTGTTGGTGCTATCATGTGATCTGTTTCACACCTTGACAAGAACCTTTGACCAAAAGATACCGCCACGCACCCGATCTGCCATTGCCTGAAACCGCTTATGTTCCGGGCGAGACAGCCCATCCCGACCGCCGGGATGGCGAGACCGGGGAAAAGGTGCCTTCCTGGCCCCCCTTGGGAGCTCCAATGCAAGGAGCCGAGCGTCTGACCGCGCTTGCCCGGGGAACAGACCTTTTCAACCATGGGTATTTCTGGGAAGCTCATGAGGCATGGGAAGCGCCCTGGCAACGGGAGCCCAAGGGGACGCCCGAGCGGCTCTATCTCCAAGGCCTCATCCGGTTGGCCGCGACAGCCCTGAAATACCGCATCGAGCAACCCAAAGGCGTCATCGCCCATGCCGGCTGGTGCAGCGAGGTCTTCGGGCGCTTGGAGCGACAACATCCCGACATCGCCGATGGCGGGCCAGAGCCCGCCGCGCTCGCATCCCTGGCGCAGCGGCTTGCCGAAGGCAACGAGCCCTGGGATGGCTCATGGCAAGGGCCAAACCCCTGCCTTTCCACGATTCTTACGATGTCGGGCGACCCTGCCTAGGCCTGACCGACATTCCAATCCAAGACGTTTTCGCTCCAAAGTGAGACAAGCGTCCAAGCCGATTGGGCGCTTGGAGGCAGAAAGGCGCCGGGAAATCGTGACGGCCGTCACATCGACCCTCTTTAGCCCGCTAATTTGCCCATCCGCGACGTCCGTACATGCGTATCAACCATCATCGTCACCCGTGATGGAGACGAATCGCCAAACACCAATCTGGCACAGCGTTTGCGTCGATCACGATCAACAATCATGGCGCATTGCGCGTGCAGAGAAGAACTGAAGGACCACAACCATGCTGGAACAGTTTTTGTTTACTTGTGTCAGAGGCATTGTGTTTGTGCTGGCGATTTAGCTTGGCGGCATCCTTAAAGCACGTCGTATGTGCCAAGCCGCCACAGAGGCCGGCCTCTTGGACAAAAACAACGCCCCGTCCAACCGGTCAGCCACAGGGCGTATGAGACAAGTTTGACGGTCAAGCCCAAAGTTGCGAACGGATAAGCGGAAGACGAACGCCTCACGCTGGCGAGCTGATACGCATCGGAAATACCAGATCGCGATTGGTGCCAAGCGCCAGCCGATTGGGCTTATGTGCCGACTCGGCACGACCGCGCACGCACGCCGCCCACCAGAAGTCCAAGCAGTTCGTCGGTCAGCAAATCGGTCGGATCGAGCGAAACGCCAAATCGCCGTTCGATCTCGAGCGCAATGTTGAGGGCTTCGAGCGGATCGCCGAACTGATCGATCAGGGAGCGGTCCGGCCTGACCGCGGGCTGCTGGATTTCGCTGGCGATCAGCGCGGCGATTTCGCGCTCCTCCGGATCGGGCTAGAGAGACTCCATGGATAGATCGCCCTAGCCGTCTGCCAGGTTTTCCATGAAGCGGGCACCCATGAGACGGTCCTTGTGGGAAGACGACGGGTCGGGCCAGCTCCCCATCGCAAGCAGCGGACTTGCCACGAACAATTCACCGGTCACGTCGCCAGCCCGATCGTCATCCTCGACGATCAGAGCGACATCCGTATCGGACGGCGGGTATCCGACGGGAACGCGAGGCCCCTCGTCGCGATGCGCGGAGTCGACGAAACACGAGGCAATGCGCCAGTGTTCATTCTGACTGTAGGAGGAACAGATCAGGGTATCTTCAGGCAGCACGGCCCGCATGGCGGCGATATCCTGCCGCGCATCGCCAAACATGGTGAACATGAGCAAACGCGCGAAGGCGGTGACGGCCTGGGCATGACGGGCGAGCATCCGGGCCGTCCCAACATAGGCACCCAGGACCGTGGCACCATAACGGCGGTTGAACGCCAGAATAGCTTCCGGCCCGGTCATGGCGGGAACAAAAACGGCAGTGGCCCCGACCGCAAGCAGGGGCAGCGCGTTACGCTGCCAGCCCGCACAAACACCGCCCCGACATAGGCCGCGCAGTTGGTCTCGGCGGCAGAGACAGAGGACGCATCGCTGATCGTGGCGCTCAGCGGCGGCGAAGGCCGCCTTCGTCTTCCCCACACCATTCTGCATCGCTGGTTTGCGGGAAAGCCGATCCACATGCTCTATCTGCACGATCGGTCGGGTGCTGCCTATGTCAACGGCATCGACGTTCTGGGCAAGGACTGGCAGGCCATGAAGGACGGCATCGGCACCATCGTCGGAGCGCTTGCGTGCAGCGAGACCTCCGTTCTGTGCAACAGCGCGGCGGGCGTACCCGGCCCTGCGTCTTGTTCTACAGCTTGGCGCAGGCCGTGCCGTGGCCTTCAGCCCCAGACCTCAATGGCGCAGGCAGGCCCGCGCGGACCAAGCGGGACCGAGGAGCAACGCCGGCGGCAGGCCCTGGAGCGCGATCTCCTCAACTTGCTTGCGGACCAAGCGCAAGCGCCCCTGACCGACTCCTGATCGTTCATACCGCGAACAACCGTCAGGACAGCGCGATTGCCCAAACCCTGGATGCGGAACTTTCCCTGCAGCACTGGGCCCTGGCCGGCCGAAACCGCCACAACACCGTGCTGGAAGCCCTGCGCGAAGGTGTGCTGGCCGACATCACCGCCTGGCTTATCGGAAAACACGACACGTTGCCGATCCGGGGTTCTTGACCCGCACATCCCTTGAGATGAAGGTGCGCGCGCAAGGCGCGGAGAGAACGATGACAAATAACAAAAAAGACGGCAGCAACCGGCCACAAGGATTCGCCACGCGCGCGATTCATCTGGGATACGATCCCATGGACGAAAACTGCGCGCTGACCCCGCCGATCTACATGACCTCGACCTATGCCTTCGAATCCGCCGAGGTGGGGGGCGAACTCTTCCGCGGCGAGCGCAAGGGCTACATCTACGGGCGAAACCGCAACCCGACCCAGAACCTGCTGGAGGAACGCGTCGCCAGCCTGGAGGGTGCGGAAGCCGGACTGGCGCTGGCGAGCGGCATGGGTGCGATCAGCGCGATGTGCTGGTCCCACCTGGCGGCGGGCGACGAGGTGGTGATCGACCACACGCTCTACGGCAACACCTTCGCTCTCTTCACCCACGGCCTGCAGAAGTTCGGCGTAAGGGTCACGCCGGTCGATCTCACCGACACCAACAACCTGGATGCGGCACTGACGGAGAAGACGAAGATGGTCTTCTTCGAAACCCCAGCCAACCCGAACCTGCGCGTCATCGATATACACGCCGTATCGGACAAGGCCCATGCAGTGGGCGCGCTTTCGGTGGTCGACAACACGTTCTGCACCCCTGCCCTGCAGCGCCCGCTGGAACACGACGCCGATCTCGTCGTGCACTCGGCGACGAAGTATCTGGGCGGCCATGGCGACCTGCTGGCCGGCGTCGTGGTCGGCGCGCATGAGCATGTCCATCAGATCCGCCAGCACGGCCTGCGGTACATGACTGGTGCGACGATCTCGCCCATGACGGCCTTTCTGGTGATGCGCGGTCTCAAGACCTTGGAATTGCGCATGGAGCGCCACAGCGAAAGCGCCATGAAGGTCGCCGAACTGCTGGTCAGCCACGATGCCGTCGCTACCGTCGCCCATCCCTGGCTGGATGGTTTCAATCAGGCGGAGACGGCGCGGCGTCAGATGACGCGTGGCGGTGGTCTGGTGAGCTTCGATCTCCATGGCGGCTACAACGCCGGCATGGCGTTCATGAATGGCGTAGACCTCATCACCCGCGCAGTCAGCCTGGGCGACAGCGAAACGCTGGTGCAGCACCCCGCCAGCATGACCCATGCGACCTACACGCCCGAGGAACGCGCCAGGCACGACATCTCCGAAGGGCTTGTGCGCATGTCGGTGGGCCTGGAGAACATCGAGGACCTACTCCAAGACATCGAAGCGGGTCTGGATGCCGCCATGACGGTACGACAGACCGCCGAATAGCAGACACCTCTTGCCGAGCTGCGTTCGCGGCGTGACAATCGCGCCATGAACGCATCCTCGACAGACACCGTGCTCATCGACCGCGACGGCGCCATCGCCACGGTCACGATCAACCGTCCTGAAAAGCTGAACGCCATCGACACGGCGACGGCGCGCGCCATGTCTGACGCCTTCGACGCCTTGTCGGCCGACGACGGCCTGCGCGTTGTGGTGCTGCGCGGCGCCGGCGACAAGGCCTTCGGTGTCGGAGCGGACATTTCCGAATTCAAGGACGTGCGCAACGATCCCGATCAGGCTCAGGACTATGAAGCCTCCTGGGGAACGGGTCTTGCCAACTGCCGTCATCCGGTCATCACGCTCATCAAGGGTTATTGCATCGGCGGCAGCATGGGCCTGTTGCCCGAAACCGATCTGCGCATCGCGGGCGAATCGGCCAAGTTCGCCATTCCGGCAGGGCGGCTGGGCATCACCTATGGCCACGACGACATAGCCAAGCTCAAACGCCTGGTGAGCCATGCCCATGCGCTGGAAATCCTGCTGGAGGCCCAGCAGTTCGACGCTCAGCGGGCGCTTGAGATCGGGCTCGTCAGCCGCGTCGTTCCCGACGGCGAGGTCGAGAACGAGGTCTATGCGACGGCCGAGCGCATCGCCGCCAACGCCCCGCTCTCGGCCCGCTGGCACAAGAAGTTCGCGCGCCGCCTGCTCGATCCCGCGCCTCTGACGGAAGAGGAACTGCGCGAGCCTTATGCCTGTTTCCAGACTGAGGATTACGACATCGGCCGCGCGGCGTTCGCCAACAAGACCAAACCCCAATTCAAGGGGCGCTGACCATGGAGACGGGCTATGGACCGCTGAACGGCGTCACCGTCATCGATTTCACCCACGTCATGGCCGGCCCCACCTGCACCATGATGCTGGCCGACATGGGGGCCGACGTCATCAAGATCGAGCGCGTGCCCTATGAAGAGGACGCGTCACACAACGCCGACGATCCCTATTGGATCAACGGCGTAAGCGCGTCCTATATGGTCGTGAACCGCAACAAGCGTGGCCTGCCGCTCAACCTGAAGACTCCTGAGGGCATTGAGATCGCCCACCGACTGATCACGAACGCCGACGTCGTCGTGGAAAACTATCGTCCCGGCGTGCTGGACCGGCTGGGCGTGGGCTACGAAGCCGCCTCGAAGACCAACCCCGGCATCATCTACGGCGCGGTCAGCGGCTTCGGGCGCACCGGACCTTATGCCCAGCGGCCCGGCTACGACCTCATGGCCCAGGGCATGACGGGCATCATGAGCGTGACCGGCAAGGGACCGGGCCGCCCGCCGGTGAAGCCCGGCGTGCCCATGACCGACATCACCGGCGGTATCCTGCTCGCCATGGGCATCTGCGCGGCGCTGCGCCATCGCGAGGTAACGGGCAAAGGTCAGATGGTCGACACCTCGCTTTTCGAAGCAGGCATTGTGCAGACCTACTGGCACAGCGCGCTGACCTTCTCGACCGGCCAGGCGCCCGAACCATTGGGCAGCGGCCATCCGCTCCAGGCGCCCTATCAGGCGATCAAGACGAGAGACGGCTACATCACCGTCAGCGCGGGCGGCTGGATGTGGGGCAAGTTCTGCGAGCTGGTTGACCCGGACTTGGAACACGATCCGCGCTTCGACACGAACGAGAAGCGCATGAAGAACGTCAAGGAACTCGAGGCCATCCTGAACGAGCGCATGTCGGTAAAGACTACCGTCGAATGGATTGCTGAACTGGAAGCCGCGGGCATGCCGTCGGGACCGATCAACACGATCCCGCAAATGCATGCAGACCCCCAGGCGCTCGCCCGCGACATGGTCGTGACGCAAAACCATCCCGTCGCCGGGAAAGTGAAAACGCTGGGGTTGCCGGTGAAGTTCTCCAGGACGCCGGGCGGCCCGAAACTGCCCTCCACCGTCTACGGCCAGTACACCCGCGAGATTTTGGGCCAGGCAGGTTTCAGCAACGCGGAGATCGACGGTTTCGTCGCCGCGGGTGCGACCGCCGACGGCATGTGATCAGGCCGCGATGTCGCCGACCACGCGCACCCGTGCCCGCACCGCGTTGCCGGAAAGGTAGGCGAGCGGCAGATCCTCGACCTCGACGGTCTTGAGCATCGCGGCATCGGTCTCGCCTTACACGGCGCGCGCTTCGGCGATGTACCGGGCCTGTTTCAGGGGGTCGGCGCGCGACAGGCCAGTGAAGACCTGATCGCATTCTCCCGAAACCTGCGCGCTGACCGCACCGACTGCGTTGGCGACATCGCCGTTTTCGACACGCACCACCTCGCTCGCACCCGGCAGATCGTCGGGGATGAGAAACGCGCCGCCGCTGACGGCCAGATCTGACGCTGTGAGGCCGGGACCGCCGAACACCCTGGCCTGCTCGGGCAGACGATGGCCGACACTGCCTGGCCCAAGGCAAAGCTGAAGACCGGATACTTCTGCGCCTGATCGGCCAGCATGACCGTGCCGTCGTTCTGGGTGAGGTAGAGCTTGGCCTCCAGGCCGCTGCAGGTCAGGGCATGGCGAAACGCCTGGGTGGTGTGGTGCGCCAGCGGACCCAGGCTTGCGTTGAGCAGCACCGCATTCTCGCGTTCGAGCAGTTCGATGCGTCTGATCCTGTGCGACAGGATCACGCTGCAGTCGGGGCATTCTTCCAGGAGGATTGCGGCGACGCGCTCCTCGCATGCGCCCGTGAGCGGCGAGAAAACTACCGCGATGCTGGCAGCGCGGATGCCCGCCCCGGTGATCGTGCGTCCAGCGTCCCGGATGGCGGATTCATCAAGATCGACCAGGCGCCTACCATTGTATTCGTGGCCGCCCTCGATCTCGAACACCGCGCCTTTGATATGGGGCCGCAGATCGTCCGGCAGTCGATGAAAGGGCCCAGGGAACGGCTTGCGGGAAGACCGATACGCAGGACGGCGACAGACTCCAGCCCCCTTCACGACGGCATTGGTGAAGTGGGTGGTGCCGATCATCACGGCATCGATCCCTGCCGGCTCGGCGTCGGACTGATCGAGGATGCCCGACATGACGTCGGCAGTGGTCGGCGACTTGATCTTCGCAGCCACGGCATCGCCGTCCAGCAGGAGGACGGCATCCGTGTTGGTCCCGCCAACGTCAATTCCAATGCGCCGCATCCTGCTCTCTCTCCTGACCGTTCAGAACGACCTGACCAGGTTGCAGCTTCCACCCTACATGCACGAGAGGACAAGATGGACCGCGTGATCGAACGGGGGATGCCCATGACCACCGATGTGGAACACGCCGCGATCGTGACAGGCTCGGCGACGGGCATCGGCGCGGCCATTGCGCTGGCGCTGTCGGATCGCGGGTGGGGTGCTGAACTACACGCGTAGCGAGGAAGAAGTACGCACGACCGAGAAGGCATGCCGAGAGGTCGGCGGCGGATCGGTAGTGCTGATGTCCTCCCTGTCGGGGTTCACAGGAGCGGGTAGCGCGGCCTACGCCGCGTCGAAGGTAGCACTTGACACGCTCACGCTTTCGCTTGCCCGCGCCTTGGCACCGGCGGTCGGGTCAATGCCGTCTGTCCCGGTTATGTCACGACACGCTGGGGCCGCCGCGGCATTGGAGAGGACGCCTACGAACGGTTCTGCGCCGCACTGACCGATCAGCTTCCCCTGAAACAGATGATCGGGCCGGAGGATGTCGCCGAGACCGTGCTTTGGTTCCTGATGGGCGGCAAGACCATCACCGGCCAGACCCTGGTGATCTATGCCGGGGAGCATATGACAGGCGGCATCTCGATCAACGCCGATGCCTGAACCCCAGCCTCTCCTCTTCCAGCCCTATGCCCTGCATGGCATCACCTCGAAGAACCGCAGTTTTGTCGCGCCCATGTGCCAGTACGCCTCGGAAAACGGTGTACCGACGGACTGGCATCTGGTGCACATGGGCCGGCTTGCCATGGGCGGGGCGGGTATCAGCTTCGTCGAGGAAACCGCGGTCGAGGCGCGCGGCGCAGGAACTGGGCATCGGGGAGTGGTGGAACGTGCTGTTGCCCGCCTATGCGCATCGGCTGGAGCAGCGCGAACGGGTCTGCGACATCTATGCCGAGCACGGCGAGGACACCTTCACCGAGACCGACCGCAACGTCTCCAGAGAATGTCCGACGATCCTCCAACTCCAGCGTAATAGCCTGCTGCATTGTAGTCGAGCGGATTGGAAATTTGGGCGAAGGAAGAAGCTGAGGTCGCAAGCTATCCGTCACCTCGCTGCCGGGCTGGGCAAGCCAATTCCGCCTGTTTCAGCGATGTCGGCGGCAAGTGTGCGAAATCCGCCAGAATTGGTCAGTACGGCAACGCGCGACCCTTGTGGTCGTCGGCTGCAGGGCATCACTTTTCGTGTCTCATCGAACTGTGGCAGCGTATCGGCTGACACGATGCCACACCGCTCGAAAAGCGTATCGACAAACGGCGTCGGCGTAGCGAGCGAGGCGGTGTGCATTTGCGCAAAAGCACGTCCGTGTTTCGAACGTCCGGTCTTGAAGGCGACAACTGGAAGATTACGCGCAAAGGCGTCAGCGACCGAAGCGCTGAATGCCGCAATGTCACCCAACCCCTCGAGAAACAGGCCGAAACCCGTTACACGCTCATCCTCGGCCATGATCGACATGATATCGGCGACATCGCAGGTCGCCTGACCGCCGACACTGAAGATAGCGGCAATCGGCAGGTCGCGCTGGTTCAGCGCATAGTTCATGCTGACACTGCCGTTCTGTGTGATGAGCACGGCACCGCGCTCGATCGAACGTGGTGCAATGGCGATATCCGGCCAGAGGACCACCCCGTCGAGCACATTGATCATGCCGAGACCGTTCGGCCCGATCAACGCCATGTCGCCCGCACCCATGGAGGAGAGCTTCGCCAACATCCCGATCGACCGTTTCGCTGCAACGCACAAAAAGGTCGCATCGGGCGCTTCGGGTAAATCTTCAACGTTCGCAAGGACCGGGTGACCACCGGTCTCCTGTTTCCTTGGGTTGATTGGCCAGATTGGTCCAGCAAAGCCCAGGTGGTCAACAGCACGCACACAATCCGTCGCGCTCCGGCCGCCGATAACGGCCACATGTCTGTGACGAATAAGCCGACACAAGCGCTCCCGACGCGTCTGCCTGTTCATCCGGCCAAATCCATCTCGATGACGATCTTGCCGGCGTAGTTCTTTTCCAGGAACGCGACCTGAGCTTCGGCGAGCTTCTCCAAGGGATAAGTCGTCGAAAGCACGGGCCGGATTTCGCCTGCCTCAATGTAACGTACGACATCGTGAAAGACGTTGGCGAGGGCGCAGGTCGATCCGTGAAACTCCAGATCGCGGTAGGCCAGATGACGCAGATTGAACGACACCTCCGGCCCGGCGGTCGCGCACGAGGAAGCATAGCGCCCACTGGTTCGCAGCGAGGCAATCATCGCACCGAAGAGCGGACCGCCGATGACATCGACCACACCCTCGACACGGCCCGAGGGCGTGATTTCCGAGACGGCCTCCGCCAGATCACTCGTGTCGCGTGATATGACGGCATCCGCGCCCAGAGCGCACACCTCGTTGGCCTTCGCGTCGCCGCAGAGCGCGATGACGTTCGCGCCACATCGTTTCACGAACTGGGTGGCAGCCGTGCCCACGCCGCCCGACGCGCCAGTGACCAGCACCTATTCGCCCGGTTTGAGACCGACATGGCGGATCGTGCCTTCGGCGGTCGAGAACGCGACCATGAAGGTCGCCAGTTCCGCATCGGAAAGCTCGCTCTCGACCTTCACCGCGTTCTCGGCCGGGCAGGTGCAGAATTCCGCAAAGCCGCCATCGACTTCGCTGACCTAGTAACCCCAATCGGCGATGCTATCTGAGGTGCGCAGCCAGCCATCGACCATGACGCGCTCACCGATGCAGGCCGTATCGACCCCCTCACCGACCGCGACGATACGACCCACGGCGTCCGCGCCCTGGATGCGCGGAAAATCGACCGCCACACCGCTCCAGGTCGCGGCCTCGGGCCTGATCTCCTCGAACCCCTCCGCACCGCCATTGGCCGTAATGCCGGTTTTGACGGTATCGGAATACCATGCCGTGCGGGTGTTGATGTCGGTGTTGTTGCAGCCGCACGCGCCGACGCGGGTCAGCACGGCGCCGGGACCGACCTTTGGCACGGGCCAGTCGTCATGAAATTCGAACTTGTCGAGGCCGCCATGGCCCGTCGTCACCATGGCGCGTATGGTGACGGGAATGGTTTCGTTCATGCCATGGGCTCCGCTTCTTAACGCTCGTCGGACTGGCTGCCGCCGTGGGCATGGCCATAACGCAGTGCCATGGGGACCAGCGACATCACCGTGACGGTTTTCTCAGGGCCGGGATTGCGGAAGCGATGGGGGGTTTCGCTGCGGAAATGGAAGCTGTCGCCTGCCTCGAGGCGGTAGGTGCGGCCGGGATGGTCGAGCAGCAGGACACCGGAGACAACATAACCCGACTCCTCGCCCTCATGCCTGTTGAGGTCGTCGCCCGACGACGCGCCGGGATTGTATTCGGTCAGCACAAGACCGTGGTCCCGGTTGAGGTCGGGTGAGAGCAGATAGTCCTCCATGCCTAGATAATCGGTGCTGTGGAGCGGCGTATAAGTGATCCGCCGGCGCTGGTGGCGGCGCACGACGACCTGGCGTTCGTCGGCATCCTCGGCGGGGTCGGCCTGAAAGAACCAGCCGATGCCCATGCCCAGCGCATCGCCGATGCTCTGCAGGGTGCCCACGGAAGGCTTCTTCAGGCCACGCTCGACCTGGCTCAGGAACCCAACGGAACGCCCGGTCTTGTCGGCTAGGTCGGCGAGCGTCATGCCGTTGATCTTGCGCAGGCCGCGGATGTCGTTGCCCAGCGTGACGTCGACGGGATCGAGGCCGTCGCTTGAGCCGTCGTCATCGATCATCACGTCCTCGCGGCCGTCATCGTCCATAGTCATAACGCCATTCCCACTTTCAAACCTTCCAGGACCGCCTCTTCCGCCGTGCGCGGCGAAAGCGCATCGCCGATGACATGCAATTCTCCGCCCCAGTCCGCAAGTTCCTCGGCGAGCGACACGTTGCGCCGCGTACCCTGCGAGAGCACTAGGGTTTCGACCTCGTCACAGATGATTGGCTGATCGTTCACCGTATGCTGGAGGTAGACCGTGTCGACATCCGCGCCGAAGAGCCGGGCATAAGGGATCATCTCGACACCGAGCTTGTGGAGCTCACCCAACCAGAAGTCGCGTACGCCATCCTGCAGGTTCTGGCCGGGCACCATGCCGGTGACCGCAAGGCGCACACGGCACCCGTCGAGCGCCAGCTTGTGCGCCACGCCAAGGCCAATCCAGTCGTTCTTCCAGTCGGCCACCACGACCGAACCGCCGACATTGGCCTCGCCTCGGATGACGGCCCAGGAATCGACGACATGGGCCTCGTCCGCGCCGTCGAACTCCGGCCGGTAGGGCAGCCCGCCGGTCGCCAGAACGACGGAGTCGGGCGCGGTCCTGCGCACCATCTCGGCCGTGACCTCGGTGTTGCGTTTGACGGTGACGCCGGAACGCTCCATTTCACGGGTGAGATTGGTCACGATGCCACCGAACTCCTCGCGGCCCGGAAGCGCCTGGGCGAGCAGCGCCTGGCCGCCCAGTTGGCCCGACGCTTCATGGAGCGTCACCACATGGCTGCGTTCAGCCAGGATTGCGGCGGCCTTCATGCCGCCTGGACCACCGCCGACAACCATGACGTTGTGGGAGATTTCCGCCTTCTGCTTGTCATGGTCATAAACGAGCTCGCGCCCGGTCTCCGGGTGTTGGATGCAGGAGACGCCGAAATACCGCAGGCGATGGCCGACGCAGGCCTGGTTGCAGCCAATGCAGGCGCGGATGTCGTCGGGCTTTCCGGCCCGCGCCTTGATCGGGAAATGCGGATCGGCGATGAGCGCACGCACCGTGCCCACCATGTCGGCCTGGCCCTTGGCGAGAATCTCCTCGGCCATCTGGGGCTGGTTGACGCGCCCAGCCACCAGGATGGGAAGCGAAAGACCCCGTTTCAGCACGCCGGCGTGGGCCGCGACATGGCCGTGGCCGATAGCCATGTGCGGAAAGACATCGATCCAGCCCCGCGCGGTCGCCGTGTTACCGCCGATCACGCTGATGTAGTCGATGAGATCGTCCGCCACGAGCGCTTTGCAGACCTCCAGCACCTCGCCGGGCTCCATGGCGTCGGGCGTGACGTCGCCGTCGGTCACGCGCACGCCCAGAATGGGTCTATCTCCGATTGCCTTACGCACCGCTTCCAGGATTTCGTTGAGCAGCCGCATGCGGTTTTTTAGGCTACCGCCATACCGGTCCTCGCGCCGGTTGGTCCGGGGATTGAGGAACTGGGCGATGAGATAACCCATGCTGGCCAGGATCTCGACGCCATCGAAACCGCCCTCGATCATATGGCCCGCGGCCCTGGCATAGGCCGCGACCCATTCGCCGATGAGGTCGTGGGGCGCAGGCACGGGCATCAGGCTGTAGCGTTCGAACGGCGTATCGGACGCCGAATAGACTGGTCGCTTTGAGCCGTCGAGCGTGGCGCGCATGGCGACGCCGGGATGAAACAACTGGCCCAGGAGTTTGGTGTCGTGGCGGTGCACCACTTCCGACAGCCTGGAAAAGCCTGGGATGACCTCAGGGCGGCCAGCCAGAATGTAACCCGACGGAATATCGAAGCTTTCATGCATCGACATCCCCTCCACCACGATCATACCCACACCGCCCCGCGCGCGCGCTTCGTGATAGGCGATCAGCCGATCGCCGACCACGCCCTGATCGCCCAGCGACGTGCCGTGGGGCGGAAAGAACAGGCGGTTGCGTACCGTATGGCCACCCAGGTCGATGGGCTCGAAGAGATGGGGAAATGCGATCAAGAGCTGCTCCAAGATTCCGGATCGGCCAAAGGCCGTGTTACACAACAGGCATGGCCATCCGGGTCGGGTCCGTTCAAAGTTCCTCGACCGCGCCGGGACCCAGGGTCCGGCGGGCGCCCTCCTGGATGATCGTGATCGAGCCTTCCAGCACAAAAAAATCATCGAAAGTAAACGTGTAGTCGGCAATCCTGATCCGGCTGAGTTCCGTGATTCCCGCCTGATAAGGCGCTCCCGATTCCGGGCCGATCCACTGGCAGATATTCTGGCGGCCGGCGCCTGCACTGCGAAAAGCCCGATACACCGCATCGGCTGCTGCAAAGGTCCGTAACTTTCGTCCCTTGCTCATAAGGTCGCCCGCCGATGCCCGGCGATCGCGCAAATGACCTTCTGCGAGAGCTGGTGGGCAGGCATTTCCCATACCGGTGACATGATCGAACCGTCGAACGCAATCGACCGGCGGCCCTGCTGCAGGTTCTCCAGGATTTCGACGTCTTCCAGATTGAGGGCGTGCCACATCGCCATGAGCTCGGCCCTGCCCTCTTCGTGGCGGCTGGATTTCGCGGCCTCGTCGCCGACAACGAAGAAGTGCAATTCCTCGGTGGTCTCTTCGGGGGAGACCGCCGTGGGCGCCAACACGACAAACTGGTCCGCGTAGACTTCGGCTGCGAAGTTCGGAAAGCAGGCAAACCACATGCCGCGCCGCAGGTCCTCCTCACCAAGATCGGGGAAGTGCGGCAGACTGCCTTCGCCCCGGCCATCGGTCAGGCGCGGCGCAACATAGTCGTTGTAGAAAACATGGTCGGTCCATTCGCCGGACCAGCGGACCTCCATGGGCGCGTGTGAGATCAACCTCAGGTGGGCAGCAAACACGTGATAGCCCTCCATCCAGTTCTCTAGGACCAGTTTCCAATTGCTTTTGAAGCGGTAGGTCTGTTTGCCTGCCCATCGGATGCGGGAAAAATCAAACGCTCGCGTTCTTGCCAGCAGAGGCGCAAGCCAGCGTTCCAGGGGCTCGGCCTCACCGGAGAGATCAACGAAGACGCAGCCGTTCCAGACCTCCGTGCGAACCGGGTAAAGCGAAAGTTCGGGGTGCCGATCCTTATCGAACCGCTCAATCTTGTTGGCCGCGCTGAAGTGCGGCCTCGACCGGATACTGCCGTCCAGACGAAAGTTCCAAGCGTGATAGGGACACACAATCGCGGATTTGCGGCATGGCGACGCGACCAATCTTGTGCCCCGGTGGCGGCAGACGTTGTGAAAACCCCGAATCGCCCCATCGCCATCGCGGACCAGGATGGCGGGCGTACCGGCAACCGTGACAGGTTTGATGTCTCCAGTTTCCGGCACCTCGCCGCTGGTGCCGGCGAAGAACCAGTTGCGCGCGAAAATGTGTTCATTCTCAAGTTTCAACCAGTCATCGGAACAATAGGCGGCGTTGGGGAGACCAGACGGCGCCTCGATTGGTGAGAAGGCTTGGCGAATGCCCTCCTCGCCGATGATAGACACAACCTCCCCATATGCTTTGGATTGAAGATCCAGCACCCCGGACCAATGACCAGCGTCCACGATTGCACCTTCCACGATAAGGTTGATTTACACCTCTGAATAACCTCATAGATAAATTTATCTTCTATTTTTTACCATCTTGTCAACGACTACCTCCCGCTCCAGGCGGAACCAGAGGGCCTGTATTCCGTCATAGAATCTCCTCGCCCAACCGGCGGTAGATGCCGCCGGTGGCGATGGCGATGCCCTCGCCGACCCTGGCGTCGCGCAGCAGCCCTTCCATTGCTTCGCAGCTGGGGAAGGTCCACAGGGCGACATTGGCGGGGGCCCCCAGACGCCGATGCGGCGCAGCACCATGTTGAGGCTCCCGCGTCGTGGCGATGGGCGCGACCGCTCCAGGCTTCGCGGAGCGCGGCATCCGAGACCGTGTCGTCCGCATCGAAGAATTCGACGACATGGACACCCTCGCCCGCTTGCGCGCCCTCGATCAGTTCGTCGTAGTGCCCGGCGCGCTGGATATGGATGGTGCGGTGCATGGCTTGGCTGCGGACGTTGTCGAACCAGTCCTTGGACCCGAAATAGACCTCCCAGGCATCCAGGCGCTCCAGCCCGGCAATCTTCCAGAACGCCAGATAGGACGGCATGGGCCCGGAGCGCAGCGTGCGGCCAAGCTGCAGGATCATTTTGTCCGCAGCGGGATCGACCCAGGGACTGGCGCTGGTCGCCCCCATGTAGCGGAATGCCTCGACCGTGATGTGACGGTCGCGTTCGATGTACTCAAGATAGATCATGCCATGTCCCCTATCACATTGATCCCCCGGAGATGCGCAGAGCCTTTCCGGTGATGCCGCGCGCGCCATCGGTGCAGAGAAAACCGACATAGGCGCCCGGTATATCCCCAGGCTCCAGGAAACGTTTCTAGGGCACCCATTTCTGGGCCATCGCGACGCGTCCCGAAGTTCCCGCAGCGTTGATCAGGATATCGACCGGCCCCAGTTCGCCCATCGCGCTCTCCACCGCCCACAACGCCGTCAGTCTGCCAGCATGCCTGTACTGCCTGTAATCATCACAGGGCCTGAGGTCCGGCTTGCTCATGGTCGCAGGCTTATCCAGAATACGGACAAATGAACGAGGTGAACCATGGCCGCCGCCAGTGCACTCCAAAAAACCGATTACATCGACGCGCGCAGCGTAGATTTCGACGCCATTCCCGTGATCGATATCGGCCCCTTCTTTGGCGACGACGACGCGGCCAAAGCCAAGGTGGCCGAGAAGATAGGCGATGCCTGCCGCAATGTCGGATTTTTCTACATCACCAACCATGGCATCGCGCAGGCCCGGATCGACGCGCTGATCAAACAGACCAAGCGCTTCTTCCACCAGCCGCTGGAAGAAAAGATGAAGCTCGACATCATGGATGTGCAGCGTCATCGCGGCTACGTGTCCAACGGCGCGCTTTACGCCGACGCCAAGAAAAAGCCGGACCTTCAGGAAGGTTATGAAATCTCCCTCGAACTGCCCGACGACGACCCCGACTATCGCGACGGCAACATCATGCTGGGGCCCAATGTCTGGCCCGACAATCTGCCCGGCTTCCGCAAGAACGTTTACGGCTATTACGAGGCCGTGCATAAGTTGGGTGTGACGCTGTTCCGCGCCTTCGAGATGACACTGGGCCTGCCCCAGGGCTGGTTCGACGATAAGATCGACAAGCCGATGGGCCAGCTTCGCCTGATCTACTATCCCTCGCAGGACGACCCAATCGACCCCGACCAGATCGGCATCGGCGCGCATACCGATTACGAAAGCTTCACCCTGCTGCTCCAGGACGAGGTGGGCGGTTTGCAGGTCGGCAACCGTCAGGGCGAGTGGATCAAGGCGACGCCGATCCCCGGCGCGATCATCATCAACATCGGCGATATGCTGATGCGCTGGACCAACGGCGAGTTCGTCTCCACGCCGCACCGGGTGATCAACAACTCCGGGCGTGAGCGCGTGTCCTTCCCGTTTTTCTTCGGCGCCAACCACGACTGCATCGTGCGTCCGCTGCCCCAGTTCGTCAGCGAGGAACGGCCCGCGCAATATCCGCCGACCCGCTGCGGGTGGTGGACCGAAATGATGATCACCAACGTCTACGAATACCGCGTGAAGTATCGGGGCAACATTCCCGATCCCGAGCTCGATTGGGATACGCCGGAGGCGGCCGAATGAGAATCTTGATCAGGTGGGGAAACAGGGCGGGGAAGAAATGGCCGAGAGCGTGGCGCGGGCGAGGCGGCGCTCGAACGCCCCGTCGTCGCCGTGGAAGCGGCTTTCCCTCCACAATGACAGGGGGAATTTGGGGCACGCCGGAGGCGGCCGGCGCACCGGAGGTCGCAATCTCCGACTCATAGAATACCAGGCGCCGGCAGCACCCGCGGCAATCATGACAACGACGATGAGCCAGCGGATCATCCGCGTCACCCTTCAGAACAGTTCATCGCCAAGACGCGTCCTCTCCGAGACGTCGACACCAATCGGTTCTCTTGTCTCGGCCCCTGTGATGAATCCAACCCGACTTGCGCCGATGCGCCATGGCGCAAACGGTCAGGCAATGGGACGCGATGCCGGTCTGGACGCGTCAAATCCGGCAAACGGCGCAGGGTCGACGAAGCGGTCCAGGACGTTGCGCATCAGGCGGGCAACGTTGTTGTCGTAACCGTTGACCGGAAGGGAGCCGGCAAAGGCGATCGAGCCGGTCGAGAATACCGCCCCTCCCCCATCAATCTCGAAAAAACTCATGTCGGCGTGCACCTTGGGATGTTCGTCGGCCATGACCGGCTGGTTGGACGTCAGTTCCTCAAGCACCACGAGCATGCCGTCGCTGTGATCTTCCGAGCGCGCCACGACCAGCGTGTGGAGCGGGGTGCCCAGCGCGAAATCCGCGCGATCAAGCTCCAGGCCCGCGGCGCCACCGCCGATGAGCCCGAAATCACCAATGATCTCATCCCCGATACCTTCGAACATGAACGCGACGCGCGTATCGGTGCTTTCCGGAGTGAGACGGTAATAGGTCGACCGGTCGAAACCCTGCGCGGTGAAGCCTATTCCTGTGAGCTCCTGGGGCGTGCGCCCGCTGCGGCGCCACAGGCCACCATACTCGCCCGTGAAGCTCATGAAGGACTCGCCGACTTCGGAAACCCAGGAACGGGTGCCGCCCTCGGTCTTGCGGCACTCGATCACACCGGGTTTGTCGGGATGATAGGCGATGCGCCAGTAAAACCCATTGGCACCGGTGTAGATCATGCGTCCACCGCGCTGCAGCCAGACTTCGATCGCATCGAGCATCTCGGCGGTGTGGTATTCGGGATGGGTTCCGGTAACGAGAACGCGATAGCCACCGAGAACGCCTGCGCCTTCATCATGCAGTTCCTCGTCGCTGACGACATCGAAACCGTAACCGGAATCCTCCATCCACGACGTAATGTGGGAATCGGCCGCCAGCCCCCAGACACGGACCTTGGGGCGCATGTTGAGCACCGGGCGCAGGCGCGAAGAGATACTGACGCCGCTGCCGTCCGAATGGGTGTCGTAAGTCGAAAGGCCGTATTCGCTGTGCTCCTGCAGGAAGCAGTCCGACTGGGTCATCACCGTGGCGTGGAACTGTTTCATTTCCACGGTGTCGTTGCGGAAATGACGCCCCGAATTGGCATAGGCCATGTAGGTCGCGCTGGGCAGGAGGAAGCAGATATCGGCACTGCGTGTGCCCCTGGCCGGCACAACGGCAAAGGGCATGAACTCCTCGGCTTCTCCTGCCGTCACGTGGAGCGCATAGATCGCACTGCGCTGGTCATCGGGCACGGTCCAGGCATGGCTTTCGCACCAGCCGGCATCGTAGAGATCGTCGTCGTGAAAGTGGATCGCGCCATAGTTGCCCGGCGCGTGACGCCAGTCCATTTCATCGCCCCGCCAGCACGCACCGCGCACAGCTCTCTGCGGCAGATGCACCGTTTCCCCGTGGTGTCCGTTACCTGACGTATCGATGAGCCGCTCACCCGCAATGTCACAGGAGAAATCCCAGGCCGCGATCATGGCACCGGCGACCGCCGAACTGCCGGGACAGGCCTGTGCCAGCACGATTTCTTCCGGGGAAAAGGCGCGGCCGGCGATCCGTGGCGCTTCGATCCGCCCGTTGAAACAGCCTCCGTGATAGCCCCGGCCATCGTCATGGGCACAGTGCCAGGCCGCCATCAGGAGCGCGCCCGCTCGGCCGGAACAATCGAGCGGCAGCGTCACGCGGCGTTCCACCCGGTGGCCACCATCCAAGGGCTCCTGCACCAGCAGGACATCACCATGCGAAGGATCGTAGATGGCAGCCAACCGGTACCAGGCACGCTTCACCATGGGCTGTCCGGTGGTCACGAATGCACTCGCCTTGCCGTCACCGACGACAAGCCCCGTGGAACCGTCATCACCGACGATCAGGCTGGCGCCGCGATGCTCGCTTTCAGACCAGGTGCCGAGAATACCCTGGCGTCCCTTTTCAGGCGTCGTGGGCATGACCAGAGCCTGCAGCGTAAAGCCATCAGAAAACTGAAACGCATCATGGGCGGGCACAAGCCCGTGTGAACCTGCGTGGATAACCTGAACTTCACCGTCATGTTCGCCGTTCAGCGGTGCATCCACCGGCTCGCTGCGGAATGGGGCGCCTTTGGAATTATCATCGGCGCAGATCAGACGGACAAGACGCGCGTCATAACGCGCCGGACCGTCGCAACTGACATAAAAGCGGATGGTTTCTCCCGGACGGATGGAGATGCGGTCGGAATAACCGTTGAGGAGACGCTGACCTATTTCCACACCACCTCCGCGACGCGCATAAAGTTGCCGCCCATGATCGCGGCAACATCCTTTTCGTCGTACTGACGGCGGAACAGTTCCTGGGCCAGTTCAGGGATCTGCCGGGGCCGGGCGCAGTCGATCCGGGGATAGTCGTACTGGTGCGGCGGCCAGTATTCGGCATTCCTTTCGGTCAGACCGGCGAGATCCTGGCTGTCGTCGTCTTCGGCGCCAAGCTCGTCCTGCAGCGCGTAATCGAGACCGATGCCGACGTGCTCAGGCCCCACTAGGTTGACGTAGTGGTCGATATGGTCGGCCAGCGTCGTCGTGCCGGTGTCGTTCTCGCCCATGAAAATACCGATTCCGACGATACCGACCACACCGCCGGTCGCCGCACAGGCCCTTGCCTGATCGTCCCGGATATTGCGTTCGTGGTCCCACAACGCGCGTGCGTTCGAATGGGAGAAGATGCACGGAGCGGTAGAGACCTCCATGGCTTCCATGGTAGTGGTGTAGGCGGTGTGGGAACAATCGACGACCATACCCAGACGGTTCATCTCGGCGATCACGTCGCGCCCGAACTGCGTCAGGCCGATGTCGGTGTCGTGACAGCCGCCGCCGGCCAGGTTGTTGCGGTTGTAGGCGAACAGCATCTGGCGGACGCCCAAGTGGTAGTACATCTCGACCATGTCGAGCGAGCCGTCGAGCGCGTTCATGCCTTCGAGGTCGAAGGTGACGGCGAGGTCGCCCGCCTTCTTGGCGGCGCGAATCTCGCCGACGTTGGAAACCAGCCGATAGCCGTCGGTTGCAAGGATCCAGCGGCGGAATGCGGCAAGGGACTTGATCGTGTCGCGCCAGTCCATCACGTCGTAGCCGGCATCGATGCTGAGATAATCGACCCCCGCATCCTTCCAGACCTGTAGTTTAGAGAGATCGAGGCTGGAATCGGGGCCGAATCCGGCGTGTGCATCCCAAATTACATGCTCGCTGAAGAGCGCCTCGGCGGCCTGTGCCGGACTGTCTGGCATATCCCATCTCCTTCTGGTCGCGCCGAATCGATACCATATCGGGCCATGGCGCAATTCCCTATCGCGCGCTTGTGGGCAGTTGGCCGCACTCGCATGGTTGAACCGGGACAAACGAGGTCTCGATCCCGTTCTACACAGGCGGCTACAACCGTTCGGTTGCCCGCGGGGCGAAACCCACACTCTCGCAGTCGCGCAACGAACTGCTGGCTGCCGAACGTACAGCTGTCGATGACGTGACAGAGACCGGGCAGGAAAAGCAGTTCGGTCAGGGACTGATTACCGTCAGCGGCCCGATCGAAGAGCATGCCGATGTCGTGACCGCCCGGCAGGCGGTGAAACAGGCCCCTTACGACGTCTTTGTGCAGACCGTCGATCTGCTGGTCGCCATGGGGCATTTCAACGCGCTGACCTTGGATCCGTACGTCACCCTGCACGATCCGACCGCCAATCCGGATGCCGTCATGGACCTGCCGCCGGGCGTCGGGCTGGACTAAGGCGGGTCACTTCGACGACAATTCCGCCAATACAAAAACACGAGACCCAAGGGAGTTCATCATGACGGTATTGGAGACCTTCAAGAATCTGTCCGGTTCTATCTACCTCGACGGAGCGTTCCGCAAGAGCGCGGCGAGCGACGGGTTCGACGGCATCGATCCCGCGACCGAAGAGGTCACGGGTGAACTGGCCTATGCCAAGATCGAAGAGGTCGATGAAGCCGTCGAGGCCGCCAGGCGCGCCCAGAAGGAATGGGAGCGCATGAACGGCCTGAAACGCTCCGAAGAGCTCCACGAAGTCGCCCGCAAGCTGCGCGCCAAGGCTCCACAACTGGCCGAAGCCCTGACCCGCGAAATGGGCAAGCCCTACAAGGAAGCAGCCGACGAAGTCGAGTGGACGGCCACAGCCTTCAACTATTATGCCGAGGTCTCCCGCCATGAGGGCGGGCGCATCGTCGGCCCCGTGGTCGACGGTCAGACCCACCTCATCACCAAACATCCGCTTGGCGTAGTGGGCATCATCCTGCCCTTCAACTTCCCCTATGTCCTGTTCGGCTGGGAAGCGGGTGCGGCACTGGGTGCGGGCAACGCGGTCATCCTGAAACCGTCCGAGCTCACCAGCCTATCCTCGCTGATGATGATGGAGTGTTTCGACCACCTGCCCAAGGGTCTCATCCAGTGCGTCACCGGCGCCGTCGAAGTGGGCAGGCATCTCGTCGGCCACGACGGTATCGACGGCGTCGCCTTCACCGGTTCGATCGGAGCCGGTCAGGCCGTGGCGCAGGCCTGCGCACCGACCTTCAAACGCTGCCTGGTCGAAGCCAGCGGCAACGATCCCTTCATCGTCATGCCTTCGGCCGATCTCGACATGGCTGCTCAGGGCGCGGTGTTCGGCGCCTACCTCAACTGCGGACAGGTCTGCGCCGCGGCCGAGCGGTTCTACATCCACGAAGACGTGCACGACGCCTTTGTCGAGGAAACCGTCAAGCTCACCAGGAAGCTGCGCATCGGCAACGGCCTGGAGAAGGTCGACATGGGTCCCCTGGCCGCCCAGCGCGAGCGTGACCGCTATGAGGCCCTGCTCGCCCGTGCGATCGACGAAGGCGCCAAGGTGGCCGTCGGCGGCGGCCGTCCGGACGGCTTCAACCGCGGTTTTTTCAGCGATGCGACCATCCTGACCGACTGCTCGCCGGACATGGAAATCCTCAACACCGAAAGCTTCGGGCCCATGATGCCGGTCTGCCGCGTGGGCAGCTTCGATGAAGCGCTGGAGCACGCCAACAACTCCAAATACGCCCTGGGCTCGTTCATCTTCACGAACGATCTCGCCGAGAGCATGCGGGCGATCAACGAACTGGAAGCAGGCATGACCTGGATCAACTCCAGCGCCCTGCTCGACAACGACGCCGGACCGTTCGGCGGACGCAAGATGTCGGGCACCGGCCGCCAGCTTGGCGCGGAAGGCCTCGACCAGTTCCGCCACACCAAGTTCTCGATGATCGATCACGAGAACGAGCCCGCCGACTTCTGGTGGTTCCCCTACAAGGACGAGGAAGCCTTCGAGAGTTAGGTCTTCAGAGCGCCCGCAGCGGCCGTCCGGGCCGTTGCGGCATGCCTTCGTTCGTCTGCGGCCCGGCATTGAGCGGTGGCAACGGCGTTTCGCCGCGTATGAAGGCGGCGGCTTTTTCACCGATCATGATCGTGGGTCCGTTGGTGTTGCAGGTCGTGATCTGCGGCATGATCGAGGCGTCGGCGACGCGCAGACCGTCAAGCCCGCGAACGCGGCATTCCGGATCGACCACCGCCATGGGATCCGTACCCATACGGCATGATCCGCAGGGATGATAGACCGTCAGCGCCGTTTTGCGGATGAAGGCATCGATGGCCTCCTGATCTGCAACATCCGCGCCGGGCGCCATTTCCTCGCCGCGCAAGGCATCGAACGCCGGTTGCGCGAAGATTTCACGCACCATCGCGATGCCCGCACGCATCTCGCGCCAATCGTCTTCGTGATCGAGATAGTTGAAGAAAATCCTGGGCGGCGTGCGCGCATCGTTGTCGCGCAGCTTGATCCAGCCGCGACTCTTGGAGCGCATGGGCCCGACATCGGCCTGATAACCATGGCCTTGCGCAATATGGTTACCGTCATAGGAGACGGCGATGGGGAAAAATTCGATCTCGATATCGGGATGCGAAAGTCCTTCGCGGCTGCGCAAGAACGCGCCAGCCTCCCAGTGATTGCTCGCCCCCTCGCCGGACTTCGCGAGCAGCCAGCGCAGGCCTACCCCCAATCGCGCCAGACCCCTGGTCTTGGAATAAAGGCTGACCGGCTGGGTACAGGCGACCTGGATCACGACTTCGAGGTGGTCCATCAGGTTCTGACCGACCCCGGGAAGCTCGTGCACCACATCGACGCCGGTTTTGCACAGGTGATCGCCGGGTCCGATACCCGAAAGAAGGAGCAGATGGGGCGAGTTGATCGCTCCCCCTGACAGGATGACCTCCCTTCGCGCCAGCCACGTTTCCCCCACGTCGCCATGCAATGCGATTACTCCCGTGGCCCGACTCTCTTCCACGAGAATGCGCTGCACGAGGCGGCGGGTGAGCACGGTGAGGTTGGGGCGTTGCATGGCCGGACGCAGGTAGGCGTTGGCCGTGCTCCAACGCCGGCCGCGATGCACCGTGCGTTCAAATGCGCCGGCACCCTCCGGGTGAAGGCCGTTGAGATCGTCGTCATCGGCGTAACCGGCTTCGCGGCAGGCGGCCAGGAACGCGCGGAACAGCGGGTTGGCGAGCGGCGGGCGCGTGACGTGAAGCGGTCCGTCGTGGCCGCGACAAGCCGGATCGCCGCCGTGGGCCGCGTTCTCGGCGCGCATGAAATAGGGCATCACATCGCGCCAGGACCAGCCGGTGGCGCCGAGATCACGCCAGCCGTCGTAATCAAGGGGATGGCCGCGCAGATAGACCATGCCGTTGATCGAAGAGGAGCCGCCCAGAACCCTTCCGCGCGGCACGTCGATGCAGCGGTCGTTGAGCTGAGGCTCCGGTTCGCTCTTGTAGGCCCAGTTGAGGTCGGGATCGTTGAGAGGAAGTTGCAGTGCGGCGGGCATCTGGACTTTGTAGGTCCGGTCATCGCCGCCGGCTTCAAGCAACAGCACGCTGGTCCGGGGATCCCTGCTCAGGCGGTTCGCCAGCACGCAGCCCGCGGAACCCGCGCCGACGATGACGTAATCGAACGTGTCGCTTGTCTCGGTCCCTGGAGCCATCGTGTGATTCTAACGTCAAGCCGGCGTCCAGGCGAGACTGAGCGGCGATCGAGCCCACGGCAATGCCCGGTCTGGCGTGGGGCAGCACGAATAGACCAGCGTCATGACGAGGATGCGCAGGTGCAGTGCGCTCATGGTCGTGAGGTTGCGCAGGGAGTAGCCGGCGGCGGCTTCCCGTTCTGCGATCAGGGCTTCCCGCAAACTGGACGCACGCGCAACATCGCCGCCTTGTACGGCCCTGCTGGCCTCGGCCAATCTCGTTTCCGAAGTCCTGGTCTGTTCATCCGCCATGGACGTTCCGTGCATCCATTCCGTATCTTGCCGAAAGACACGTTCATCGAACGTCATGGAGGGCAACCGCGGAATCCGCTATGGTTTCCCGTATCGCGGATTGATCCTAGACTTGCTTCAAATGACAAGGACCAAGGAGCCGATCGATGTCACGGGCGCGCCTCGCAGACGACGGCAAAGGCGGACTGACCCGCCATGTCGCCATCAAGACCGTGCATCACACCGCACTGCTGGTGGTCGATGTTCAGAACTACACATCCGTACCCGGCATTGGCGAATACAGCCATGTCGATCCCGACGACATTCCCGATGACCTCGCCTACTACTTCGACCGTCTGGAAAACACGACGCTGCCGGCCATCAGGCGGCTGCAGAATGCCTGCCGCAAGTCGGGCGTGGAGGTCATGTACACGGTCGTGGAGGCGCTGACCGGGGACATGCGCGACCTGGGTCTGGACTACAAGATTTCGGGCATCGGCGTACCCAGGGGGTCGGACCTCGCCGAACTGCCGCCCTGCGTGGCGCGAATGGATGACGAGATCATCATCGGCAAGACCTCGTCGAACGTCTTCATGTCGACCAACATCGACTATGTCCTGCGCGCACTGGAAGTCGAACAGCTCGTCATCTGCGGCCTGCTGACCGACCAATGCGTCGAGTCGGCCGTGCGCGACGCATGCGATCTTGGCTATCTCGTCACCGTGCCGGAGGATGCCTGTGCGACGATGAGTCGCGAACGCCACGAACAGTCGCTTGGCATGTACAAGGGCTACTGCAGGATCGTCCCGTCCCATCAAGTCATTGAGGAAATTGGCAGGCTTTCCCGTCAGGCGACCGAATAGGTCGCGGCGATGGACCTTTCCAAGATTCCTACGGGCCGCAATGTGCCCGGTGAAATCAACGTGGTGATCGAAGCGCCACTGGGCGGCGAGCCCGTGGGTGTGCTTCTCATGGAAGACGAGGCCGGTCTGGATGAGAAGCCGTGCTCGCCGTGCGCATCGCAGCCCTCCATCCCCATTATGCCAATGTCGACGAGGACCTCGACCTGCCTCAGGATCCCGCTCGATCAGATCGCCCATTTCTTTCAGCACTACAAGGATCCGGAACCCGACAAGTGGGTCGAGATCCAGCGCCGGGGCGATGCCGACGAAGCGTGCGCATTGATCCCGCGCGGCATGTCCGATTACAAGACCCGAACCGCAAACGCCGAAAGGGGCAAGCCATGACCACCACCACCGTACCCGCCGCCGAGGGACGCGCCCTGCGCGTCGCCAAGGGCCAATCGATCAGCGTACGCACGCCAAAGGGCGGACAGGCCGCCGACTTCTTTGCCTACAACGCCCAGAACGTCGGCGAATGGCTCTCGCCGCCCCATACCTGGGTCACGACCTTTTCGCTGCGTCCGCGTCCGGGCGACGAGCTCATCTCACGGTTCCGCCGGCCCATGCTCAAGATGACGGCCGATACGGCGGACGGTGTGCACGACATGCTGCTGGCCGCGTGCGATCAGTTCCGTTACGAGTTTTTCGGCTACGAGGGCAACCACGCGAGCTGTTCGGACAACCTGCAGATCGCGATGCGCCGCATGGGTTACGAGATCCCGGTCATTCCCCAGCCGATCAATTTCTTCACCAACATCCCCGTGGACGAACGCGGCGGTCTGTCGGGTCCGAAGAACACGGTGCCGCCCGGCGCCCATGTCACCATGGAGGCACTGATGGATTTGATCTGCGTCGTGTCGTCATGCCCCTTCGACATGCGCCGCCAGGGCTGGGAGATCAACGCCAACGATACCGTGACGGAGCTGGAGGTCGAGGTGCACTGATTGGCTCTCCGCGTGATGATGTCGCGGGCGCGGGAAAACCCCGGTCCGGTATCGTGGAGGCCGGTCAGCACCTGCGGCTCACCGATCTGGAGGGACGCCAGGGCGTCGACTTCCTTATGTTACGATGCCGGCAATCCACTCGAACGCTGCCATGCTCCCAGCACGCGCAAAGCCGCGGGCGCCCTGCGCCTGCAGTGACGCGCCGCCGCTGATCAGGTATCTTCTTCGACCGGCGGTTCGATACCGAACCATTCCGCGATATCGGTACCCAGCAGAAACAGAACGGCAACCACCGTGAAGACGATGACGCCGTTCAAAAGGGCACGTTCCACCTTGAGCAGTCCTTCCTCGTCACCGGAGAATGCGGCAACAACCGCCAGGGCGTGTTTGGCAAGAGCGAGCATGTCGATAACTCCACATCAATCTTGAGAAGGGTTCCGCGACCCGTTTCGCGCATCATACAGGCAGGCACACGGCGATGGAAAGACGGCGGGCAAATCGTCCGCCCCGGAGGGGCTCGATCCGCGGCTCGAATCAACCCCGAAATCAACAATGTGTTGAAATGATCAACATCGCCGTCACACATCTTTCGCATCAAAAACCCGCGCGTTTTTCGCATGCCTCTAGTTTCATCACGGGATCCTTTCAGAAATGAGAAAGGGCGGCCTGATCGCCGCCCTTTGGACAAGTTGTGCGTTCTTGTTTGGGGTCAGGTCGAAGATGTCTTCCGCACCAAGCCCTCCAGCACCCCAAGGAAAGCTGGGTCATATTTATCAGCGACGTGATTACTGTTCCAAAGCCCGGATCGACGCACCCGATCCCGACCGCTGAATTGGCCCAGCCACTGGGGACTTGACTGATCCAGTGTCGCTTTGTGGTAGTTGCTGAGCAATGCGATGGCATTCCGCTCGATGAAGCGACGACTTTCCGAACCAGAAGCGTCCGGCACCGAAACGAACAACAGCGACATGGCACCGAGGTATTTACTGACCAAAACCTCGTGCGGCCGTTCGATAGTCTTGATTTCCGGCGTTACCCGAAACTTATCTCCCTTTCTATCCTTTCTCCCCCAGCTTTCAATTTGCGGTGTGGGATCGCGGGTCATCAAGGCTTCCCCGGACAGTAGCCGGAATCTCGAAACCCGATGATCGCCACCACTCGGATTGGTCGTGCCCCTGTGCTGGCTGCCCCTGTGCTGGCTGATCCGTTTCCACAGTCCGGACGAGATACCGACCCGCACGACGCGGAATGTCGACGGATCACTATCGCGTATCTCTCCCCGTTCGAAGAAGAAATAGACACCGCGTTCCGGCCAGTTCATACACTCGTGACACTCTCTCAGAAGCCGCCGCCCGCCGATCCGGCTCTCAAGTTCGGCCAGCAGGCCATAGAAGGTGTCGAGATCAGAGCGTCTTTGCATGATCCATCCAGTTCAGCTGCCGTCCAATCGTCAGTCCTTCCATGGGCACCGTGACAGTAGGAAAGTGCACTCGAAGACAGGGCATCGGATTCTCACGGTAGCGGTTCCCCGCCAGAACGATATGGCCCCGAGCCCCGCGCCTGTCAAACCCCGCAGGCGCCGGTCCTCAGCCCAGCGTCAGTTTCACCCCCGATGTCAGCGCCATGCCGAACGCATCGGCGCGGCAAAGTACGGCTCATCAAAGGTCAGAACCGTGCCGCCGGACGCGATCACGGGGTGCCGTTCGGTTCGCTCCTGGGCATCGGCAAATATGCTGAATGCCGAGACATAGACCACACTGAGGCCGTTGTCGGTTTCAAGCCGCCAGCAGGTGTAGCGCGCGGTCGCATTGCCGATTGTCCAGCCCTCAAACCCGTCATAGGCGCCTGCCGCCAGACGGCTATCGACCCTGACCGTTGCCTGCGCCCGGCCCGTCTCATCGGGGCCAAGGGACAGGGTTTCCTCGATCCAGATGCGGACGGCGCTCTTCAGGCCGTAGTTCCCATTCCCGGTCTGAAAGTCACAGCTCCCGCGAGGGTTGGGAACGAAGCTGTCGAAGGCATCGTCTCCCGTGGAATCGGCATCCTGTGAAACCGGCGCCATGCGCACGGAGACGTCGTGAATGCGGAACCCGCCAGGGACGCCAGCGCTTCCCGTGTGTCGGAAACCGAAGCAATGAGCGCGCGATCCCCTCTGGACAGACCGTCCGGACAGGAGATCAGACGAACGTTCTGCAGCGGCGCAACGCTCGTCGGCACGGTGTAGCTCCGCCGAAAGCCGGTTGAACGTTGTATCTGCCATCGCAAAACCAAAACGTTCTGGATCGCGCTCCGACAGGATCATGGCGCCACACCGACAGAAAAATCCATTCGGTGGCAGATGCTTCAACCAAAAGTCGTGGTCAATCGGAAGAACCAGGTCATGTAGTGACAGATCAGATACCCGTTCAAGGCGCTTCAAATGGGAATTATATACTTGACGGAACAGCCATTTGTGCTAAACATATGATCTACATATGTATGAAATTGAATCATAGGTTTGAACGATGACTCAAGAAACGCCCGGCAAGTCGCATCGCGGAAAACGCCCATTTGTTCTGTACGACGACGCAGGTGTATGTTATCAGCCAGTCAAGAATTACAATCGCACCGTCGAAACCTCGTTCTATAAGATCAAGCAACGAGGCACCGGGAACAAGGCGGTTGAGCCGATTGAGACAGAAGACATAGTCGATGTCGCCCGCGCGATGCTCGTCGACCGCTTGGCGTCGCGGGTCCAGAAGACGGAGATCCCGCGCGGACCGGTGCACTGGTGGACCTACGGAGACGAACTCGTCCGGTATGAGATCGATCCCGAAATCGCTCAAGAGATAGGCGTACCCCCGCAAGGCTGAGTCAAATGAGCGGATCGAGTATCTCTACGACCGCGAGCATCAGATCGGTCACGCTTACTTCACTGCGTGCGGCTCCCGGGCTGATGTCGACGAGGTCATGCGCCACAAGGTAATCCCGCTGTTGGCGGGATACTTCTTCGAGGATTGGGCCAAGATCGCAGTTGTGCTGGGCGATCTGGAGTCTCACGACGACTCGATTTGAAATCGGGGAACTCGGCTTCGATCGTGTCGGGGTCGGAGCCAAGGACGATCCGGGCGGCATGGATGGGGTGATCGAAGATTGACCGTCCCAGTCGATTGTGACCATCCTGACCACAAATCAGAGAGAGGCCCATGAAGGCCGTGTCTGCCCGTGAGGCCAAGCATCACTTCGGCCAGTTGATAGACGAGGCGCGGGCCGAGCCCGTGGTGGTCGAGAAGCATGGGCGCCCGGTGGTCGTCGTCCTCGCGGTCGAGGAATACCAGCGCTTGACCGGCGTGACCGTGGAACCCTCCGGCAAGACGCACCCAAGCAGCGAAGCGATAGCGCAGAAAAGCAACGAGGACGGGCGGTAGCGCATGCCCATACTGAACTGGCTGACCCGGGACGAGGACATCCGCGCGGCGCAGCGCGTGCCCTATCGCCTGCTGGAGGAGGTCCCGGACCTGTCGGCGGGCGACGGCGGCGCCGGGAACATGCTGATCCAGGGCGACAACCTGGAGGCGCTCAAGGCACTGCTGCCGTTCTATGCCGGTCGGGTGAAATGCATCTACATCGATCCGCCCTACAACACGCGCTCCGCCTTCGAGCATTACGACGACAATCTGGAGCACACGCAGTGGCTGGCCATGATGTGGCCCCGGCTGGAACTGCTGCGCGACCTGCTGGCCGAGGACGGATCGATTTGGATCAATATCGATGACAACGAAGGTCACTATTTGAAGGTGATGATGGACGAAATCTTCGGGAGGAAGAATTTTGTTATCAATAACGTTTGGCAAAAACGCTATTCACGGGATGGAAGAGGTATTATCGGGGACGCGCATGAGCACATTCTTTGCTATGCGATAAATCCAGAGGTAATGAAGACGTTTAGGAATCTGGTGCCGCTCGCGGAAAAGCAGCGCAAACTATACAAAAACCCAGACGATGATCCGCGCGGCCGTTGGCAGTCAGTTTCGCTTCTCGCACAGGGTTACAGACCGAACCAGATGTACGAAATCACCGCGCCAAGCGGAAAAGTGCATAGGCCCGCTGAAGGAACATGCTGGAAGGTCGTACGTGAAACACTTGACGCATTGATCGCCGACAATCGCATCACCTTCGGCGCGAACGGAGACGGCGTGCCCCGGCGGAAGTACTTTCTTTCAGAGGCCAAAGGCATGGTGCCTTGGTCGTGGTGGCCACATGAAGACGTCGGTCACACAGGCGAATCGAAGAATGAAATAGTAAAGCTTTTCGGAACAGAGGTATTCGACACCCCGAAGCCTGAGCGCCTACTAGAACGAATTCTTCAGATCGCCACCAACCCCGGCGACCTTGTCCTCGACTCCTTTCTCGGCTCCGGCACTACGGCAGCCGTCGCGCACAAGATGGGCCGCCGTTACATCGGCATCGAGATGGGCGAGCATGCCCACACCCACTGCGCACCGCGCCTGCAAAAGGTCATCGAGGGCGAACAGGGAGGCATCTCGAAAGCAGTTGACTGGCAGGGCGGCGGCGGTTTCCGCTTCTACCGGCTCGGCCCGCCGGTCTTCGACGAGGAGGGCCACATCCGCAAGGACATCCGCTTCCCGGTGCTGGCGGGCCATGTCTGGTTTGCGGAGACCGATCGCCCGTGGGATGGTAAAGGCGACAGCCCGCTGCTCGGCATCCGGGACGGCCGCGCCCATGCGCTGCTCTACAATGGCATCCTCGGCGACAAGCGGCCGGGTGGCGGCAACGTGCTGACCCACGCGACCCTGGCGCTGGTCCGCGAGGATATCACCAGACTGGCGCCGGATTTCGACGGCCCGCTGACCGTCTATGGCGAGCAATCCCGGCTGACGCCCGCCACGCTCGACCGCGAGCGCATCACCTTCAAGCAGACGCCCTACGACGTCAAAACGCGGTCCTGAGGGGCATCCGATGAAACTGAAGCAATACCAGACCGACACTCTCTCCGTTCTCCGCCGCTTCTTCGAGGAGGCGCGTGTGGCGGGCCCGAAAGGCGCGTATGAGGCGATCACCAAGGAGCCGGACCAGGCAAAACGGCTCGGCCGATACGGCGGCACCTATACGCCGCTCGCCGAGCTGCCGGCCGTTCCCTATGTCTGCCTGCGCCTGCCTACCGGGGGCGGCAAGACGATCCTCGGCGCCCACTCCATCGGCATCGCGCGCGACGCCTGGGTGGAGAAGGATTATCCGATGGTCCTCTGGCTGGTGCCGTCGAACACCATCCGGCTGCAAACGGCCGAGGCCCTGAAGAACGCCCGCCACCCCTATCGGCGGGCGCTGGACGAGGCCTTCGACGGCCGGGTGCGCGTGTTCGACATCGCCGACTTCACGCATATCCGCCCGCACGACATCCGCGACCATTGCTGCATCGTCGTGGGAACGATCCAGACCCTGCGCGTGTCGAACACCGAGGGTCGCAAGGTCTATTCCCACAACGAGAACATGGAACCGCACTTCACGGCGCTGCCGAAGAGCCTTCCCGGCTTGGAAACACTGGAAGGCGGCGGCGTGAATTTCTCCTTCGCCAATCTGATGCACGTGCATCGGCCACTGATGATTGTGGACGAGGCGCACAACGCCGTCACGGGGCTGACGCGCGAGATGCAGGTGCGGGTCAACCCGTCGGCGATCATCGAGTTCACGGCGACGCCGCGACTGAACTCCAACATCCTGCACAGCGTGACGGCGCAGGAACTGAAGCTCGAGGAAATGATCAAATTGCCGATCATGCTCTCCGAGCACGACACTTGGCAGAACGCCGTGAACGGGGCGATCGCGTCGCGGGCTTCGCTGGCCGAGGAAGCCGACAAGGACACCGACTACATCCGGCCCATCGTCCTGTTCCAGGCGCAGCCGAAGAACCAGGAGGTGACCGTCGAGGTTCTGAAGAAACATCTGATGGAGGTCGAGCAGATCCCCGAGCATAAGATCGCCGTCGCGATCGGCGATCAGCGCGAACTCGACGGCGTCAACCTGTTCGATCCGAAATGCCCGATCGAATACGTCATCACCGTCGAGGCGCTGAAGGAGGGCTGGGATTGTTCCTTCGCCTATGCGTTCTGCTCCGTCTCGCGGATCCAGAGCGCGGTGGATGTCGAGCAGTTGCTGGGGCGCGTCCTGCGGATGCCTTATGCCAAGCGCCGCAGGGCCGAGGATCTGAATCGCGCCTATGCGTTCCTGTCGGAACCGTCATTCGGCGAGGCGGCGCGGTCGCTGGCCGACAAGCTGGTGGCCATGGGGTTCGAGGAGGATGAAGCGCTCGACAATATCGAACCGGCGCAGACGTCGCTTGATGCCGATACCGGCCTTTTCGGCCCGCGCGACAAATCCAGGCCGACCTTCAAGCACACGGTGACGGCGACGCCCGAGGTCGTTGCCGAACTGAAGAAGCGTGAAGGGGTGATCTTCCGCGAAACCGAAGATGGCAAGGTCGAGATTGCCGTGACTGGTCGTGTTGATCGCGGCCTCGAACAGGCGATCTTCGAGGCTCTCCCCGGGACCGAGTGTACGGGCTTCTCGGCCGCCGTAACCAGATATCGGGCCGAGGTGAAGGACCAGCTATCGCCCGCGGAACAGGGCGAAGCGTTCGAGGTTCCTCGCCTCGTGTCGGAAATTCAAGGCAAGTTCGAGTTCGCCGACACCGACGTGTTCATTGAGTTCAATGACTGGTCGCTGCTCGATCACTCGTCGAAACTGGGTAAAAGCGAGTTCGCGGTCCGCGAGACGGCGCGCAGCTTCGAGATCGACCTCGACGGCAACCGCATCACCTATCAGTTCGCCGACGAAGAGGAGCAGCTGGCGCTCGACGTCGATGTCAAAGGGTGGACGCCAGAGGCGCTGGTGCTCTGGCTCGACCGGCAGGTACGCCAGCCGGATATTCATCAGAGCGAACTGCTGCGTTGGCTGCGCGACCTGGTCGGTCAGCTGATCACCGCACGCGGCATGCACATCGCGGCGCTGATGCGCTGCAAGTTCATCCTCGCCCGAAAGATCCGCGAGAAGCTCGCCGTCATCCGCCAGCAGGAGCGTGACGGCGTCTACCAGCGATATCTCTTCTCTCCGGAAGCCAAGGTCGAGGTGTCCTTCGACCAGGCCTTCGCCTTCAAGGACGGGATGTACTGGGATCAGCGCCGGTATCGTGGACGCTGGAAACCTCGCAAGCACTTCCTTGGTCCAGACCATGTGCCTGCCTTCGACGGGGCCGAGAACGGTGAAGAATTCCAGTGCGCGCAGGCCATCGACAGCTTGCCGGGCCTGAAGTTCTGGATCCGCAACGTCGCCCGTCACCCCAACTCGTTCTGGTTGCCGACTGCCACCGACAAGTTCTATCCGGATTTCGTGGCTCAGATGGAGGGCGGCCGGCTGCTCGTTGTCGAGTACAAGGGCGCCCATATCGCCGACGGCCCGGATACCGCGGAAAAGCGGACTATCGGTCAGCTTTGGGAGAGCAAGAGCGGGGGCAAGGGCTTGTTCGTCGTGGTCGAGAAGACGGTCAACGGGAGGGACATGCGGGCTCAGATGGTCGAGAAGATCGGCGTGAACTGACGGATCGCCTTATGACCTACAGCGACTACGTCATCTACGTCGACGAAAGCGGCGACCACACCCTGACATCCATCGACCGGGACTATCCCGTGTTCGTTCTGGATTTCTGCATGTTCCGGAAGGACAGCTACGCAAACGTGGTCGCCCCGCAGGTGCAAGCGTTCAAGTTCACCCATTTTGGCCACGACATCGTCGTTCTGCACGAACACGAAATCCGCAAGCAGAAGCCACCCTTCGTCTTCCTGAAAAGCCGCGACAAGCGCGATGCCTTCATGGACGGGCTGAACCGCCTGATCGAGGAGGCGGACTTCACCATCGTGGCCGCCGCGATCCACAAGGAAAGGCTGACCCAGCAATACGCAGCGCCCGACAACCCCTACGAGATGGCGTTGACGTTCTGCATGGAGCGCGCCCACGCGTTTCTGCGTGATCGCGGCCAGCACATGCTGACCACGCACATCGTCGTGGAACGTCGCGGCAAACGCGAGGACGATGAGCTTGAACTCGCCTTCCGCCGCATCCGCGATGGCGCTAACTATGTCGGCGAGATGCCGGGTTTTGAGATCGTCTTCGCGGACAAGAAGACCAACTCGGCCGGACTGCAGCTCGCGGACCTCACGGCTCGCCCCATCGGACGGCACGTTCTCGACCCGGCCCAGCCGAACCGCGCATGGGAGATCATCGAATCGAAGCTGCGACGCAGCCCGGCGGGCATGGCAAGAGGTTGGGGACTGAAGGTATTCCCCTGAAAAGCAAAAGGCCCCAGGAGACCCCAGAGCCAGTCGCCGACCGGGAACAACCCCCAATCCGATAAAATGCATATGGCATGCGCGGAGGGCCAGGTCAAGGATTCCGGGCGACGACCATCCCAGCGCACACCGTCTGCTACCAGATTTTGCAGAACATTACCAACAGCTTCATTGCTCCGCTCGCGCGAGTCTCCCGCCCATGCAAGGTTGTGTTCGGGTTGCTTGGGCGGAGTCGGGTTGCGTCGCAGTTGAGGCGGGTTCGACCGCTGCCGAGGCGAACGGAGACACCCGAAGGCGGCGTGGTTCCGAGCAGTTCTGCGGGTGATCGTGACCAGTGGAGTCAGAAGAGGATTCTCTGGGCGCCCGCAATCGCTTAGAGTCATTCACAAAAGGATCGAGAGGCATGGCGCAGAAATCCGGGATCGAATGGACAGACGCGACATGGAATCCCGTGACCGGGTGCACGAAGGTCGGTCCGGGGTGCGACCACTGCTATGCCGAGCGCTTCGCCGAGCGCTGGCGCGGCATTGAGGGGCACCCTTACGAACAGGGCTTCGACCTGAGGCTCTGGCCGTCCCGGCTGGAGCAGCCCCTGCTGTGGAAGCGGCCCCGGATGATCTTCGTCAACTCCATGAGCGACCTGTTCCACAAGGGCGTCGACCGCAGTTTTATCGACAGCGTGTTTGACGTGATCGAGCGTGCAGACTGGCACGTCTTCCAGGTCCTGACCAAGCGCAGCTCTCTCATGCGCGACTATGTCCGTGCGCGCTACGATGGCGGACCGGTGCCCCGCCATATCTGGCTGGGTGTCTCGGTCGAGGACGCTGCCCATGTCAGCCGCATCGGTCACCTGAGAGAAGTCAACTCGGAATCCCGCTTCATATCTTTCGAGCCTCTTCTCGGGCCGGTCGACGACGTCGACCTCAAGGGGATCGCCTGGGCCATCGTCGGTGGCGAGAGTGGCCCGGGCGCCAGGCCCATGCAGCCGGACTGGGTGCGGCGACTCCGAGACATTTGTGAGCGCGACGGCGTCGCGTTCTTCTTCAAGCAGTGGGGTGGTGCGCGGCCAAAATCCGGCGGCAGGCTGCTCGATGGCGAGGAGTGGAACGGATTCCCGGCACACGTCGTACCACAGCCAATTCTTGATGCGCTTCAGCCCGAGACTGCTTGATGACGCCGAACATCGATCATTACCGAGGCCGTGAGCAATCCTACATCAAGCATCTGTTTTTGCAAAAGTATCTAGAGAGCGCCGCACCCAAGCTTTTTCTGGGACGGTCGACAGTTCTCAACTTCGTCGATGCTTTCGCCGGCCCATGGGGCAACACGGACACCGAAACATTCTCTGATACGTCGTTTTCTCTCGCCATCTCAGCACTCGAGGATGTTCGAGAGTTCTTGGCGACGCGCTGCAATAAGAATCTCAAGGTGCGGTTCCGGCTGTGCGAGAGAAGCCGCGATTCCGTGGCAAAGCTCGAAGCATTCGCTGCTACGAAGCCCGCGGTCGACATAAGGGTGTTCTCCGGAGCGTTCGAGGAAAATCTAACATCGATATGGTCGGCTTGCAGCGACATACCGGACAGTTTCACTATCACGTTCATCGACCCAACTGGCTGGAACGTCGACAGTCGCCCGATCTTTGAGTTTCTCAAGGCTCTGGAGGGCGAAGTTCTGTTCAACTTTATGGCGGAGCATGTGAATCGTCATGCGGGCTGGGACCGTGTCGAGGCGTCATTTGGCAGGTTTCTCGCGGAGCCCGATTGGCGACCAACCTTCAAAACCCTTCCGGCAGAATGGCCAAACGAAAAGAAAATTCTGACGCTTCTGGAAAAAAGAATGAAGCAGGCGGGCGCGGCGCGCTACCTGCCAAACTTCGACATTCCCAAGCCCCGGGAGAAGCGCACGAAAATGCGGCTTATGCTGGGAACCTACAACCGCCACGGCGTTGAGGTATTCAGAACGGTCCAGGAAGAGGTGAAGAAAGTCGCCACCCAAGAATGGCACAACATGAAGGTGGACGATAGCCGTCAGGCCTCCATGTTTACGTTTGATACCTTCATCGAGGCGGAAGCTCGGAACGACGGAGTCGGCTGTCCAAAAAACATGCGGGCGGCAACCACTGAACTAGATAGGCTTGTGCGTACGAAGCCGGGCATCGCATTCGAGAGCGCGGTGCCGCTGGTATCGGAGCAAGTTGCAGTTCGCGAAACCCATCTAAGGGACATTGCCGTTGATCAGCGGAAGGCAGGTCTTTTGCGCTTCGACCTTCCACCGCGAAAGCAGAAACCACAGCCTGATACAAAGCTTTATCCGGGTGACGGCGGGCAATGACAAAGCGGCCTTCTGTCCGTAGCCTGGCCGGATGTCGAACGAGCCCTGGACAGATGAAGAAAACGACCTGATCGTCAAGGATTATTTCGCGATGCTGGCGGAGGACCTGGCGGACCGTTCCTATAACAAGGCTCAGCACCGGCGCAATTTAATGCCCCGCTTGCAGAGCCGCACGAAAGGCTCGGTCGAATTCAAGCATCAAAACATCAGTGCAGTGCTGAAGGGGCTCGGGGAGGATTGGATCCCGGGCTACAAGCCCGCGTTCAATTTCCAGATGACGCTGGTCGATGCGGTGGCACGCTGGTTGGCAGGGCACCCGGCCTGGTTGGGGCGGATGCGCGACACACGACCGGCTACCGGTCTGCGCGCTGCCGCACCGATCTGGGTTGGACCGCCACCGACCCTATCAAACCAACCGCCGCCGCAGGAATTGGAGCGGATGCTGCACGTCGCCAAGAAGTTTGACGTGGCGGGCCGGGATGAACGAAACCGGGCCCTCGGCCGAGCCGGAGAAGAGCGTGTCGTGGCGCATGAAAAATCTGCGTTGAAAGTGGCCGGACGGGATGATCTGGCGCGCAAGGTGCGTTGGGTTTCAGAAGAGGGTGGCGCCGGCGCGGGGTACGACATAGCCAGCTTCACGCCGCAAGGACTGGACCGATTGATCGAGGTGAAAACGACGAACGGCTGGGAGCGCACGCCATTCTACATCTCCCGCAACGAACTGGCCGTGGCCGAACGGCGTCGCTCGGATTGGTATCTGTTTCGTCTCTGGAACTTCTCGCGTGAACCGAAAGCGTTTGAACTGCGCCCGCCGCTCGATGCGCATGTTTCGTTGACCGCGACTGCATTTCAGGCGAGCTTCGACTAGCGTTCAGCCGAACGCGCGCGCCGGCCGGGTTTGCTGGATAGCGAGGATGACTTGATGAGCATCCGAGGGGCATCCAGGGCATTTGGACAGACTTCGACGACCCGTTGAATATGGAAAATCCGGTCAGTTGACCCCAAACCCGGTGAGCCTGGGACTCCAAACCAACTGCGCCGCTACATACAGGCAGATTTTTCCATCAAGACACTGATTGTAAATGAGAAAAATCATGGTGCCCGGGGGCGGATTCGAACCACCGACACGCGGATTTTCAGTCCGCTGCTCTACCAACTGAGCTACCCGGGCACGGGACCGTTACAGCGCGGCTTGTTTAGGGAAATTGCCGGGTCTTGTCCAGCATCCCCAGGCTTCATTCCTAGAACTCTTCATCCCCGTCGGTTCGGCGCTTGCCGCGGCTGAAATCGGCATGGACGACGTTGCCGCCGGGCACGGCATCCTCACCCAGTTCCTCGGCCAGGATTGCCAGATCTTCCTGGCTCACTGCCGCACCTGCGGGCGCCATCGGTTCGCCGGCGATGACATAGGGTTCGTCGCCTCCGATCCAGTGCGCCAGATCGCGCAACCGGCACCGTTCCGAACAGAAGGGCTTGTAGCGCCGGGAAAGGACTTCGCCGCAGATGGGACAGGGTTTGTCTTTTTTCGGCTGCTTCCTCGTCACGGTTCCATCTCTTAACGTTCACGCGGATCACGGCAGAGCAAACTACAGGCCGACCATGATTTCAAATGCATCATGGCCGCGGTGCGCCTCCGCGATCAGGTCCAGACGCCGGCCCAGCCAGCGTGCAATCGATGCGCCGCCGTCGTCGCCCTTGAACGCCTCGGCGACCTGGGGAGAAACCCTGATTTCCAATGCGCCGCCGCCCTGCATGCGCGATTCCCGCCACAGGCGGCGGATCAGGCGTTCGCAAGCGGTCCTGACCGGAGGGCCGCAAGCCTCTTCCAGGGTCGGCCCGAGGCGTTGGCGCGCAATCTCGACCAGCCCGAAGCGGGAGGGGCCATCGATCGCCGTCTCGGCTTCGTCCCTGGAGAGGCCCTCGCGCAGCGCGGCCATCAGACGTTTTGCCGCGCCGGCATTCTTCGTGTTGAGAAAGTCCGTGACGATCAGACCGCCCAGATTGCGCAGCCGAAGCTGGTGCGCCAGCACCGGCGCGGCTTCGAGATTGATCGCGGCGGCATCGGCAGGGCCCTCGCTGGCCGCCGCAGTGTCGACATCGACGGCAATCAGGGTGCGCGTGGGTTCGAAGCGCAGAACCGCGCCGGAAGCAAGACGCACTTCCCCAGACAGTGCCTCCTCGATCTGCTCCTCGATGCCGGCAGAGGCGAACGGCGGCTCCGGACCCCGATGCAGCGAAACCTCGCCCCCGCGTTGCAGCCTGCGCAGCGCAACCAGATCGGCCGGACTGCCGGCGACCACCCGTGCATCGGGATAGGCACGGGCCAGGCGCACGAGAAGCCGCTCGGCACGGCTGATCAGGCGCGGGGACTGCGCGCGCAGTCCCGCAGCTGCCAGTGCCCCGTCGGGATCCGTGAAGCGCCGGGTCAGGACCGGGCCCTTTTCGTCGCGTGCGTCCGTCTTGATCGCCACGACGGCCTTGCCGCCTTCCTGGACCAGGTTTTCGATCCCCAGACCCGTGTTTCCAGGATCGGCCTCGCGCGCGCGCAAAAATCCCGTAACCCCTTCGCCCAAGTCGACAAACGCTGCTTTCAGACCCGGTACGACCCGCGCCACACGCCCGGCAAAGACGTCGTCACGCCGATGACCCTGACCAGGACGGTCGATCTGCAGGGAAACCAGCCGGCCTCCCTCCATCAGGGCAATGCGCATGGCGCGCGGCGTGGTTTCGGCCAGAACCGTCTCGACCGTCATCGCAGGAGCCCCAATCCTTTGAGAAGTTTCGCCGTTTCGTAGAGCGGCAGCCCCACCACGTTGCCGTAGGAACCGTTGACCAGATCGATGAAGGCGGCGGCACGGCCCTGAATGGCATAGCCGCCCGCCTTTCCCCGCCATTCGCCGCTCTCGAGATAGCCCTCCACCTCCTGCTCGGAGAGGCGTTTGAAACCCACGCGCGTCGAGACGAGCCGGACATGGCTGACCCCGTCGCAGCGAACACAAACGCCTCCGTGAACCAGGTGACGCCTGCCCGAGAGAAGCTTCAGGCACTGTCCGGCCTCTTCACGGTCGGCTGGTTTGGGCAGGACACGTCTGCCGCAGGCCACCACCGTATCGGCCCCCAGCGTGGCGTCTCCAGGATGCAATTCCGCGACAGCCTCGGCCTTGGCCTTGGCGAGCCGCCTTGCAAGTTCGCGCGGCAACTCCCCCTTGCGCGGGCTTTCATCCAGATCCGCCGGCACCACGGCATCGGGAAACACCCCGATCTGCGCCAGAAGATCCAACCGCCGGGGTGACTGGGATGCCAGGATCAGTTGCACGGTAAGACGACCTTCAGCAGCAGGGAAACGGTGGATCGGACGGCATCATGTCATGTTCGCCAAATGTGTGACAGACCGGGCGCAACCGTCAGATGGCCGCGACCGTGCCGGGAGGAAAGCGCTCCTCGATGCGCTTGCGGATGTGATTGCGCGTCTGCCGATACGCGTCCAGACGCACCTCGCGGCTGCCTTCCGTCGAGGTCGGATCGAAGGTGACCCAGTATTCGATCTCGAGGGATGCATAGCGGGTGAGTTCGATAGCCCGATGGTGAGCCTCGGGTGAAAGCGTTATGACAAGATCATAACTTTCAGCTTCGTCTTCCAGGTCGTCAAAGGTCTTGGGCCGGTGACGCGACATGTCGATGCCGATCTCGTCCATCACCGCGACCATGAAGGGATCGGGGTCGTCATGGGGGCGCACGCCCACCGAATCGATAAAGACCCGCTGGCTGAAAATACTCTTCATGAAGCCTTCGGCCATGGGAGAACGCACGGCGTTGAAATTGCATACGAAAAGCACCGCGCCTGGAAGATCCGCCATGAACCTCAGCCCCGGATGTGCAGGACGCAGATCAGGGTGAAAAGCCGGCGCGCGGTTTCCTCGTCGATGGTGATGCGGCCGTCCAGGTTGTCGCGCAGCAGTTCCGCGCCCTCGTTGTGCAGGCCGCGGCGTCCCATGTCGAGCGCCTCGATGCGCGAAGCAGGCGCGTTCCTGATGGCGTCGAAGTAGCTTTCACAGACCGTGAAATAATCCTTCACGATCCGCCGGAAGAGGTTGAGCGGCACGAAGACCTCGGTGATCGGCTCACCGCCGTCGTCGCCGATCCCGAACACCAGACTGCGTCCGTCGCGGATCGCCAGCAGCACCCTATAGGGCCCGGGCGGCGCATCGACCGGCGCGAAGAGGTTGTCTTCGAGAAGGTCGAAGATCGCCACACCCATTTCATGTTCGATTTCGGCGCTGCGGCGCACGACCAGCTTGTCGTCGAGTTGGATGTCGACAATCTTGGAATTGGGTTCCCGATCGCTCTCGGCCATCACCGTTTCCATCCAGGAATTGCGGGCCGGCGCCGCCGCTCAGCTATCGAGCAGCGGCGTGTGACGCGGTCTGCGATCCGCGGTCTGCGCCTCGCCGATATCGGCCAGCCGCCCCGCGACCCGTGCGGCATCCACCTTGATATGTCCGCCGCCATGGAACACCAGTGTGATCGTCACACCGTTGTCGGGTGTCTTGTCGCTGACAATCGTCATCAGTTCGGCCAGCCCGTCGCCACCCAGTCCGCCCAGATCCCATGCGCTGGCGTTGGCGACGTCATCGAAGACCAGGGCGCACTCGACCTGCATCAGGCCGCTGTCGGTTACCGCATCCTCGACCTGTTCGTAGCAAAACCGGCGGAACAGGGCCGCGAAGCGTTTCTCCTCCTTCAGGAAGGTCACTTCAGAAAGCGGCATCGGGGCGTCCTGGAGAACGGTCGAAAGGACCTCCAGATCGTCGTCGTCCGTCGCCTTCAGCTTCAGTCCGTTCCCCTGCATCTAATCCACCAACCGTTCGATCCTTGCCCCGCACGCCGCCAGCTTGTCCACCAGCCGCTCATAGCCGCGGTCCAGATGGTACACGCGATTGACGATCGTCTCACCCTCTGCCGCAAGGGCCGCGAGCACCAGGCAAACCGAGGCGCGCAGATCGGTCGCCATGACCGGCGCGCCACGCAGGCTCCCGACCCCGTTAACGATGGCCGATCCGCCATGGACCTGGATATCGGCGCCCATGCGCATGAGTTCGGGAACGTGCATGAAGCGATTCTCGAAGATGTTTTCCTCGATATGGGACTCACCCCGGACCGTCGCCATCAGAGCCATGAACTGGGCCTGAAGATCGGTGGCAAATCCGGGATAGGGCCTGGTTTCGATATCCACCGCCGACAGCGGGCCGTTGGCGCGTTTCGCAGTGACACCCCGGTTCGTCCGCTCGATCTGGACACCCGCACGGTCCAGGACGCAGACCACCGCACCCAGATGGTCAAGCGTGGTATCGAGCAGTTCGATTTCACCATCGGTCGCCGCGGCAGCCATGACATAAGTCCCGGTCTCGATCCGGTCGGGTACGACCCGGTGGGTCGTGCCGCTCAGACCTTCGACCCCCTCGATGCGGATGACCGGTCCGCCCGCGCCATCGATGCGCGCGCCCATGGCGTTGAGACAGTCGGCAAGGTCGATGATTTCCGGTTCGCGCGCGACGTTGCAGAGTTCGGTGGTTCCCTGCGCCAGAACCGCGGCCATCATCACGTGTTCCGTCGCGCCCACGGAGACCTGGGGAAAATCGATCCGTGCGCCCTTCAAACCACCCGTGGCTTCACCCAGCAGATAACCTTCCTCAAGCTGGATGGTCGCGCCCAGGGCTTCCAGACCCAGGATATGGAGATCGACGGGACGGGTACCGATGGCGCAGCCGCCCGGCAGAGAGACCTTCGCCTTGCCGCAGCGCGCCAGCAGGGGACCGAATACCAGCACCGAAGCACGCATCTTGCGCACGAGATCATAAGGCGCGGTCGTGGAGGCCATGTCCGCGCCATCCAGCGTCAGGCGGCCGGGCGCATCGGGATCGCCGGTGACCTTGACACCCAGTTCTTCGAGCACGGCGGTCAGCGCACCGACATCGGCCACCCTGGGCATGTTGTCGAGCACCAGCGGGCGATCGCTCAAAAGCGATGCCACCATCAGTTTCAAGGCCGCGTTCTTTGCTCCCGCGATGGCGATTTCACCGCGCAACGGCGCGCCGCCGACCACACCGATCCTGTCCACGTATTATGCTCCCGGGTTCCAAGCGCACCCCCCTCGTACACTGGTACGCGGGAGGTGCAAAACTAAGGCCGATCAAAGGTGTGATTGAGACGTGGACAGGTCGGCCCGCGATCAATGACACTCCGTACTGTGTGAAGAATCCGGTTTTGCCCGATCGCGCGCCTGGGACTTGCGTCGTTTCAGGTTCTCACGCAAGGCTTCCGCCAACCGCTCGGCCTTGCCGTCGGCCCGTTTTTTGGGACCGGATCCGCTCTTGTTCCCGACCTTGCGATCGCTCAAAGAACCCCCTTCCGACGCGCTTGCTTCACCCCTTTCACTGTGGCAGGTTCCGGCCCGGTTTCAAAGCCGCCGTAGCTCAGTGGCAGAGCGCGTCCTTGGTAAGGACGAGGTCCTCAGTTCAATCCTGAGCGGCGGCACCATCTTCCCGATACAATCCATCCCTGCGCTTGCCGTTCCCTGGCTGTGCATCTTCACACATTGATGTAGTGCGGGTCAGGATGCCTGCAATCTCAGCGTCGAGAAACGCCAACTGGTCGCGGCTGCCGCTTACCCGTTCACGCAGGCGGACAACGGTTTCCTCGAGATCGTCTTCTCCGACTGACGATGCATTCTTGCCCACGGTGTATTGCAGCTCCAGAAGCCGGGCCGCGACACCTTGCCGTTGCATGGCGAGCGATTCCAGCCGCTGTGCGGCTGCAGGCGTGATCCGGTTGGCCTCGAGGAGCTGGGCGACATCGACCGGCGTGCGCACCACGGCAAGCGGCTGCGGGCACTGTGCAAGGGCGGGATACACGGCCAACACAAGCAGCGCGCATAGTGTGACGGTTGGACGAGCCATGGCGGGACCAGTCTAGGTTGTCGCCCACAAGTTGTCTTCGGGGACGTTGCTGCCAACAATTGTCGTGCTCCGTCGTGTTATCCCACGGACTATTGCGCTATGAATGGCGCCATGAGCGAAGAACTCGACGTCAAGGGACTGGCCTGTCCCCTGCCTGTTCTCAAGGCCAAAAAACGGCTGAAATCCATGAAAAGCGGCGATTTCCTGGTGGTGCGTACGACCGATCCCAGCGCGGTGAAGGACTTCGAGGCGTTCAGCGAACTCACCGGCCACACGCTGATTTCCAGCACGGAGGCCGACGGCGTCTACACCTTCGAGTTGCGCCGCGCCTGAGGCATCTTGCGTTCCGCGCCGCAGGCACTTATCTCTAAGGCTGTCACTCACGGGGAGCCCTGTTCGGGCTGAGAGGTGCCAGCGCACCGACCCGTCGAACCTGATCCGGATCATGCCGGCGTAGGGATTGAGGCACCGGTTTGTCCAAAAGACCGCACCCCACTCCTCTGCACCCGGCGCGTAGAGGAGGCCCTGACGTTGCGACTGACCGCCCTTGCCTTCACCGCTCTGCTGATGCTGAACCCCGCCGCGGCCCGCGCGGAGGTGCTCAACATCTACACCTACGATTCCTTCATCGGCGAATGGGGACCTGGCCCCGCCATCGAAGCGGCCTTCGAGGAGCAGTGCGGCTGCGCCATCGAATGGACCGCCGTCGACGACGCGGCCTTGCTGCTCTCCAGGCTCCGGCTGGAGGGCGATCGGACCCGAGCCGACATTGTGTTGGGTCTGGACACCAGTCTGATGGCCGAAGCACAGGCGGAAGGCCTCGTGCAGGCGCATGGCATCAGCCAGTCGGGCCTTGCCCTTCCCATGGACTGGAGCGATCCGGTCTTTGTTCCCTTCGACTATGGTTATTTCGCCGTGATCTACGACAGCGAAGCCCTGCGCGAACCGCCATCCGCTCTGGAAGAACTCACCAACGGTGCATCCGAGCCTAAGCTGATCGTTCAGGATCCGCGCACCAGCACGCCGGGTCTGGGCCTGATGCTCTGGTTGAAGGCCGTCTACGGCGAAGATGCCGCTGACCATTGGGCCGCGCTTTCCAACCGCGTGCTGACCGTCACAAGGGGCTGGTCGGAGGCCTATGGTCTGTTCCTGGAGGGCGAGGCGCCGATGGTCTTGAGCTACACGACCTCTCCCGCTTACCACCGGATCGTCGAAAGCGAGGACCGTTACAAGGCGATTGTCTTCCCAGAAGGCCACTATCTGCAGATAGAGGTTGCGGCCATGACCGCAGACTCCGAACGACAGGACCTCGCACGCGAATTCCTGACCTTCATGCTTTCGCCGACGTTCCAGGAGATCATTCCCACCGGCAACTGGATGTATCCCGCGATCGATCTGGACGACGCGCTGCCCGCGGTGTTCCAGGAACTGCCCGAACCCGGAACGGCCATTCTTCTGCCGCCCGCGGAGGTCGCGCACAACCGTAATGCCTGGATCCAGGAATGGCTCGACGCCATGAGTCAGTGACATGATGACGGGCTACCGTCCCCTGGTCTGGCCTGGCGCCGTCGCACTTGCGGGTACGCTGGGGCTGGCTGCCCTTTCCCTGGGCGCCCTGTTGCATGCTGCGCCGGACCTCTCCATAGCCTCGGTCTGGAACGGTTATACCCTGCGCGTTTTGCGCTTCACGGTGATGCAGGCACTGCTCTCGACCGCACTTTCGATGGTCTTCGCCCTGCCGGTTGCCCGGGCCTTCGCCCGCCGGTCGCAGTTTCCCGGAAGGTCCCTGCTGCTGCATCTGATGGGGCTTCCGCTGGTCCTGCCGGTGATCGTGGCGGTCTTCGGCATCGCGGCCGTCTGGGGACAGAACGGCGCGGTCAGCGGCGCGCTGGAAGCCTTCGGTCTTCCAGGTCTCACGCCGCTTTACGGCATTTCGGGCATCCTGATCGCGCATGTGTTCTTCAATATGCCACTCGCCGTGCGCCTGCTGCTCGGTGCCTGGCAGGCCATCCCCGGTGAAAGCTGGCGGCTGGCGGGCCAGCTCGGCATGACGCCCCGGGCGATCTTCAGACTGATCGAACTGCCGCGCATCCTGGGCGTGCTGCCGGGCGTCGCCATGCTCATCTTCCTGCTCTGCTTCACCAGCTTTGCCGTGGTCCTGGCGCTGGGCGGCGGGCCGAGGAACACGACACTGGAAGTCGCGATCTACCAGGCCATGCGTCTCGATTTCGATGTCTCGCGCGCCGTCGGTCTTGCATTCGTCCAGGTCGCGGTGTGCGCGCTGATTGCGCTCGTCTTCTTCCGCTTCATCCGCACCGCACAGAGCCAGTCGACCGAAGAACGCCGGATCCGGCGCCCCGACATCCACCACTGGCCGGGAAGGCTGGCGGACGGCGTCGCACTCATGATCGGGAATCTGTGGGTTCTCGCCCCCCTCGCCGCCATCCTGATCGCCGGGTTGACCGGCCCGTTAGGCGAAGTTCTCACGCGCGCCGATGTCTGGGCGGCTGCCCTGCGCAGTCTCGCGGTAGGCGTCGGTGCGGGACTGCTCTCCCTCTTTCTGAGCATCGCGCTGCTGGCGACGACACGCGATCTTGCCGTGCGCGCCAACCGGAGCAGACTCGCCGACCGGCTGGAACTCGCAGGCAGTCTGACGCTCGTCATCTCACCTATCGTCCTTGGCGCGGGCCTCTTCGTCCTGCTGCTCCCCATCGTACCCATCTTCGACCAGGCCCTGCCGTTGGCGGCGGCGGTGAACGGCATCGTCACAGTACCCTATGTCCTGCGCATCCTGGGGCCCATCCTGCGCCGCACGGCAGAACATCACGACCGGCTGTGCGCAAGCCTTGGTCTCACCGGCTGGAACCGTATCCGCCGCCTGGAATGGCCGGCTGCGCGCGGGGGCATCGCGACGGCGCTTGCCCTGATCTCGGCACTGGCGACCGGCGATCTCACCGCGATCGCGCTTTTCGGCACCGAACGCGAGGCAACTCTGTCGCTGCTGCTCTATCGCGCGCTGGGCAGCTACCGCATGGCGGAAGCCGCAGTGCTGGCCCTGCTTCTGGTCGGGTTATGTCTCGCCGTCTTTGTCGTGATCGAAGGAGGCTCCGGTGACCGCGCCCGGACTTGAACTCGAAGGCGTCCGCTTCGGTTACGGCGACTGGCAGGTCTCCTATGACCTTGCGGTCCCCCGGGGCAGCTTCACTGCCCTTCTGGGTGCAAGCGGTGCGGGAAAAAGCACGCTGCTCTCGCTGGTTGCCGGTTTCGAGACGCCGTCATCGGGTACCATTTCGGTCATCGGAACGGACATCACGTCCCTGCCGCCTGCCAAACGCCCGGTCACGACGCTCTTCCAGGAGCACAATCTCTTCCCGCATCTGACCGTGTTGCAAAACATCGGCCTTGGTATCGATCCAGGCTTGCGCCTCTCAGCCATCCAGGAGGGTGAAATTGACGCAGCACTGGAACATGTCGGGCTGGAGGGCATACAGAAACGGCTGCCCCGTGAACTCTCGAGCGGCGAGCGCCAACGCGTCGCCATCGCGCGTAGCCTGGTGCGCAGCCGTCCGCTTCTGCTGCTGGACGAACCCTTCGCCGCACTGGGCCCTGCCCTGCGCCGCGACATGCTGGACCTGGTCGCGGACCTGGGCCGGGACAACGCCATGACCGTGGTCATGGTGAGCCACGATCCCGCCGATGCGTGGCGCGTGGCCGACCGGACCGCCTTCATCCACGACGGCACGATCGCGGTCTGTGGTCCAACACCCGAAATTCTCGATCGACCCGAACATCCCGCACTGGTGGATTATCTCGGCGTCTAGTGCATGCCGCTTGCCCATCTTTCCAAGTGGTAGCAAGGTTCCAGCCTCACAGGGGGTACAGGCACCATGATCGATCAGGGACTCCAAGGTCAGGTCGCGGCCGTGACAGGTGCGGCACAGGGCATCGGCTTTGCCATTGCGCAGCGTCTGCACGCAGCGGGTGCGCAGGTTTGCCTGCTGGACCTCGATCTCGACGCGGCCACGGTCGCCGCGCACACCCTTGGCGAAGGGGCCGGAGCCTTCCAGGTCGATGTCACGGACGAGAGCAGTCTGCTGCGGGTGCGCGACGAGGTCGTTTCCCGCCACGGGCGCACCGACATCCTGGTCAACAATGCCGGGGTCTATCCCCACGAAACGACGCGCCAGATCACCGTGGAGTCCTGGAACCAGGTCTTCGCCATCAACGCGCGCGGACCCTTTCTGGCCATGCGTGCCTTTATGGACGTCATGATCGAAGCAGGATACGGCCGCATGGTTTCCATCGTCACGACCGATTCCTATATCGCCAAGCCCAACATGCCCCACTATGCGGCTTCCAAGGCCGCGCTGCTCAGCATCATCCGCACCTATGCGGCCGACCTTGCGCCACACAATGTCCTGGTCAACGGCGTCAGCCCCGGAGCGGTCGCGACCGAGCGCGCAAAGAGTCAGGGCTGGCTTGCCCGCGCCATTCCCGACATTCCCGTGCAGCGCGCCGCCGAACCCGCCGACATCGCCGAGGTCGTGGCGTTTCTCGCATCCCCTGCCAACCGCTTCGTCACCGGCGAAACCGTGGTCGCGAGCGGCGGCGCGGTGATGATCTGAATCCGGAAGGCAGGAACACGCCATGCATCTTCATTTCTCGGAGGAAAAACTGGAGGCGCGCCAGGATCGACTCCTCCGTACCCTGGCCGAAGCCGGGCTGGACGGTCACAGGATGGGTTGATGATGACGCTGGGCGAGCAGGCCATCTTGACCGGCAGCGCCTGCGAAATCATAACCCACGCGCCGCGGGATATGCCGGTCAATTTCTAGAGATCGAGCGCGACCGCCAAGGCGATCTTCTCGGGCTCGGCAACCCGTTCGCTCCCCAGCACGGTTTCGGGATCCATGAACGAGAGTTCGACCGGTTCATCCTCCGGAACCCGTGGCTCTCCGTCGGCTTCGACCAGGAAATAGATCGGCGTGTAGGGCGCCCTGGTCCAGGGACTGATCTTCGTGCCGGGATCGAAGAGTTCGCGCACGACGGCTACCGAAAGGCTCGCCTCTTCCTGGAACTCGCGCCGCACCGCCTCTTCAGCGCTTTCGTCGGTGCCAACGCCGCCGCCGGGGTACTTCCAGGCGTGGACCGGACCGACCCATTCCTCGGAGATCAGCACACGGCCCTCTCTGAGAAGAACGCCATAGGCACGATAATTCTGGGGATGGGCCATAGTGCCGTGCCGACAGGTTGGTGTTGCAGGAGACGACTTGGCCTATGTTAGCCGCAATCTGATCGAATCTCTGCCGTTGGAGTCGCCATGACCTTCCACACTAACGTCCTCGACATGATCGGCAACACGCCGATGGTCGAAGTGACGAAGTTCGACACCGGTAAATGCCGTCTGTTCCTGAAGCTAGAGAACCAGAATCCCGGGGGCTCGATCAAGGACCGCCCCGCGCTCAGCATGATCGAGGCAGCCGACAAATCCGGCGCCATCAAACCCGGCGGCACGCTGATCGAGGCCACCGCCGGCAACACCGGCCTGGGCCTTGCCCTGGTCGCCCGTCAGAAGGGCTACCGGCTGATCCTGGTCATCCCAGACAAGATGAGCCAGGAGAAGATCTTCAACCTGCAGGCCATGGGTGCGGAAATCCTGCTGACGCGTTCCGATGTCGGTAAGGGTCATCCCGAATATTACCAGGACATGGCGCAGCGCCTGAACGGAGAAATCGAAAACAGCTTCTTCATCAACCAGTTCGGCAACCCGGCCAATCCGCTGGCCCACGAGACCAGTACGGGCCCGGAAATCTGGGCGCAGATGTCGCACCGCATGGACGCGCTGGTTTGCGGCGTCGGGTCCGGCGGTACGATCACGGGCCTGGGACGTTTCTTCCGGAAGGTCGCGCCCGATCTGGAAATCGTGCTGGCCGATCCGGAAGGTTCGGTGCTGGCCGATTATGTGAACAAAGGTGAGATGGGCGACCTGGGGTCATGGCTGGTCGAGGGTATCGGCGAGGACTTCATTCCCGATGTCAGCGATCTTTCGCTCGCGACATGCGCCTACGCGGTCCCCGACAAGGAAGCACTCCTGACCGCACGGAAACTTCTGGAAGACGAGGGCATTCTGGCCGGATCGTCATCGGGGACCCTGCTTGCCGCGGCCCTGGCCTATTGCCGTGACCAGAAAGAACCCAAGAACGTGGTCACCTTCGTCTGCGACAGCGGCAACAAATACCTCTCCAAGATGTACAACGATTACTGGATGCTCGATCAGGGCTTCATCGAACGCGAACAGCACGGCGACCTGCGCGATCTGATCGCACGACCCCACACCGACCGCGCCTCGGTCACCGTGAAACCCGACGACACCCTGGCAACCGCACTGGGCCGCATGAAGCTCTATGACGTCAGCCAGCTTCCCGTGCTCGACGACGACACAGCGGTCGGCATTATCGATGAGTCCGACATCCTGCTTGCGATCCACCAGAAGCAGGAAAGCTTCCAGGACGCCGTATCAACAGCCATGTCATCGGATCTCGAGACCGTCGACCACAAGGCAAGCGTCGAGGATCTCATGCCGATCTTTCGCCGGGATCTCACCGCCATCGTCGTGGACGGCGAGGAGTTCCTGGGCGTGATCACGCGGATCGACATGCTGAACCACCTGCGCCGCAGTCTCCGATAAGGTCGTTCAGCCTTTCATCTGCTTCGCCTTCAGGCGGGCGAATTCGTCACCCAGTTCCTTGGCACGCGTTTCGCTGATGAGTTTGCGTGCGAGAACGAAGACCTCTTCCTCCTCGACAGGGTGTCCAGGTTCTTCGTGGAGCTTGTTGAACTTGTCGAGCCAGCCGCTGGTCGCCATGTCGGCTACACGAGTTCTTTGACCAGAGCCGAGGCTTCCTCATACTCGGTGACGCTGTGGCGCGCCTGCTCCTGGTCTTTCTCGTGGCTGATCAGTCCGGCGTAGAAGGTCTGTTCTTCCACGGCGGCGTGGGTCTCGACCTCTTTCTTGAATTCCTCGAACAAACGCTTGCGTTCGGTGCTGTCGCCGCTCGTCTCGGCGATGCCGCCTGCCAGACCTTTTTGCCTTCCGTGATCTTCTTTCAGGCGCTCATAGATATCCATGATGTGTTTCCCTCGAACGGGTGGTAAACGGGACCTCGCGGTCGTTGCTCACAGCAACGGATCAAGCGGGGACCGGTTCCATCGGAGGGAAGGAAGGTTTCGGTATCACCCCAGACCGGGCCTGCGCTCCTTCGTATCCAGCCAGGGGCGGCGCTCTTCCAGTGCCGCGCCGATCCGGAACACCATGACGTCGTCGAGCGGACGGCCGATAATCTGAATACCGGTCGGTAGGCGGTTGTCGGTCAGCCCGGAGGGAACGGCCAGCACGGGACAGCGGCCGAACATGTTCCAGAGAACCGTCATGGCGGTGTTGGTGTCGGTCAGTTCCTTGCCGTTCACGGTGAACGTGTCCTTCTGCCAGCCCGTGGCCGGCATTTCGGGACAGGAGACCGTGGGGGTGATGAACGCGTCATACTGCTGGAAGAGCGGCCCCAGATGGTCGTTCCAGATTTCACCCGCCACCTCCAGCGACCGCACGTAGTCGGTAACGGTGAAGCTGTGTGTCGTCCCGGAGAGTTGCGGCACGTAGTCGCTCACGATGTCGCCGTGCCGGGCGAGAATCCGGTCAAGCTCCTCTGCGAAAAGCGCCTCCTGGCCTCCGTGGCCAAGGCGGATCGCTTCGGCGGCCCAATAGACCGGAATCTCTTCCACCTCAGCGCCGGCATCGCGCAGGGCATCCAGCGCCAACCGGGTTTCGCGCACCACGTCCTCGTCCATCTCGTAGTAGCCAAGATCGATCGACACCGCGATCTTCAACCCCTTGATCCCTTCCGGCTTCTCGGGAATCACGACGTTGTCCGGCAGGCTGTTGTGGTCACGCGGATCGGGTCCCGACATCACGTTCGCCATCATGGCGGTATCGGCCACGGTGCGAGTCAGGGGACCATGATGCAGGTAATAGGAAAAACTGCTGGGGCCGGGCATGGGGATGCGCCCGAAGGGAGGCTGATAACCCACCACGCCGCACTGGCTAGCCGGCTGACGGATCGATCCCGTGCTGTCGCCGCCCGTTGCCAGAACCGTCGCACCCGCCGCCAGTGCGGCGGCCGAGCCGCCCGAGGAGCCCCCGGGAGAGATGCCGAGGCGCCAGGGATTGTGGGTCACGCCCCAGATGCGCGACTGCGTCGTATAAAGCCAGCCGAACTCCGGCGTTGTCGTGCGCGCAAAGAGATTGGCTCCGGCACACAGCAAGCGCTCGATCTCGGGATCGCTGACGGTGTCGACATGGTCCTTGTAGATCATCGACCCCTTGGCTGTGCGGCGGCCCGCGATCCTGCCGGTGTCTTTCACGGCGAGCGGCAAGCCTTCCAGCGGACCGGGCTCTGCACCATCCCTCATGAAAGCCTGCTCGGTCTGTTTTGCCTTGTCGCGCGCCTCGTCGAAATACCGGTCGGCGAAGGGGTTGACGGTTTCCCCGATGGCTTCGGCGCGCGCGATGACGGCATTGAGCAGTTCGACCGGCGAAAGCGAACGTTCCCGAAACCGCCGAACAGCTTCTCTGGCAGAGAGATAGGTGAGATCGTCCTGGTTCATGGGCTTTCCTCCTGAATTCTCAGTCTGCACACGGTTCGGCCTGAAACAACCGGGGGCGCTTCCAGGTTCGCCGCTTGACGCGGGCCCTTCTTGCGGCCCATGGAAGGGGCATCAACCGGGAAGCCATCCATGACCGATTCGACACGACCCAACCGCCCTGGCTTTGCCACGCGCGCCATCCATGCCGGACAGCCGCCCGACCCCACGACCGGCGCGATCATGACGCCGATCTACGCGACATCGACCTATGTCCAGGAGAGCCCGGGCGTTCACAAGGGTTACGAATACTCGCGTTCCCAGAATCCGACGCGCATGGCCTTCGAGGCATGCGTCGCCGATCTCGAGGGCGGCACGCGGGGGTTCGCCTTTGCCTCCGGCCTCGCGGCATCGGCTACTATTCTGGACATGCTCGATTCCGGCAGCCGTATCGTTGCGGGCAACGATCTCTATGGCGGCACCTACCGTCTGTTTGCCAATGTTCGCGAGAAGAGCTCCGGGCACACGTATGTCTTCACCGACATGGCCGATGAAGATGCCCTGCGCGCGGCGATCACATCCGGCACGGCCATGGTCTGGATCGAAACCCCGACCAATCCCCTGCTGACGGTTGTCGACCTCACTCTGGTCGCCAGGCTGGCCCACGAGGTCGGCGCCATCGCGGTCTGCGACAACACTTTCGCCACCCCTTGGACCCAGCGTCCGCTTGAGCACGGCTTCGATCTCGTCGTGCACTCGGTCACGAAGTACCTCAACGGCCATTCCGACATGGTCGGCGGCATGGTGGTCGTGGGCGAAAACACCGAAATCGTCGACAAGATGGCTTATCTCCAGAATGCCGTGGGTGCGGTCGCCGGGCCGTTCGACAGTTTCCTTGCCATGCGCGGCCTGAAGACCCTGCACCTGCGCATGGAGCGCCACAACCAGAACGCGCTCGCCATCGCGCGTTATCTGGAAGCCCACGACAAGGTCGCCCGCGTCCACTACCCGGGTCTCGGGAGCCATCCCCAGCATGCCCTTGCCGAGCGGCAGATGGTAGGTGGCGGCGGCATGGTGACGGCCATTCTGGACTGCGATCTCGACGGCGCGCGCCGGTTTCTCGAACAGTGCGAACTCTTTGCCTTGGCCGAAAGCCTGGGCGGCGTGGAAAGCCTGATCGAGCATCCCGCCATCATGACGCACGCGTCAATTCCAAGGGAAATCCGCGAGGAAATCGGCATTTCCGACTCGCTCGTGCGCCTTTCGGTCGGCGTCGAGGACGGCGATGATCTGATCCGCGAACTGGAGCAGGCCTTGGCCGCGGTTTGAACGTGAGTTTGAGCGTAGTCCGTCCCGCGCTCGTCTTTCTTGGCGTGCCGGCGCGCATCCGGGCTGCCATCCCGTCACGTCCGAAGACGGCTATCTGCGTTATCTGGCGATGGCTGGCGAAGATTCGCTGCGCTGGTGGGGCCGGCACGAACGCCATCAGTTTCGTGACAAGAAGGATCCCGTCCGGTTCAGCGAACGCCAGATACGGCAGTACCTCGATCATCTGCTCGCGCGCCGGCCCGGCAGCGAACACGCCATCATCAAGCAGCCCGAGCTGACCCAGCATTTCCCGACCCTTGACCATGTCTTTAAAAATGCACGATTCGTCGTCATGGCGCGCGACCCGCGCGATATCGCCGTTTCCATCATGGCCATCGGACGCAAGCTCGGGGAAAAGGGTGTGGACAACCCCCATCCTCGCGATATGGAAGTTCTAGGCAGGAGGGTCACGCGATCCTATGCCATTCTTTACCGGGCAAAACGCAGCATTTGGGGTGGGCGGCTGGCCTGGGTCCAGTACGAACGATTGGTTTCCGATCCTATCAGCATCGCCGGGAAACTTGCCGCCTTTACCGGCCTGGACCTCTCGGGCTATGACCCCTGGGCAGCCTGGTCCGGCTCGGACGACGGCAGGATCGCCTCGGAAAAACTTGAAGGCACCTATGACTCCGATCTCTGGGGCAAGGCTGTGACAAACGAACGCGTAGAGGGCTGGCGCCAGGCCCTGACTGAGGAAAAGACGCAAACCGTCTTGAGAATGTGCCCATACATCACCGAGATGTTCGGCTATGGCAAAGAAAACGATGTAACCGGGAGGCAACCATGATCAATGTTGAAGGCATCGCTGGCGAAAAGCTTCTTTCGCTCATCCAGCGCATCGAGAATCTCGAAGAAGATCGCGCCAACATCGCCGCGGATGTCCGTGAAGTCTATCGCGAGGCAAAGGGCCTAGGCTTCGATCCCAAGATCATCCGGCAGTTGGTCAAGCTGCGTAAAATGGAAGCCGACGACCGCCAGGAACATGAAGCCCTGCTCGATTCCTACAAGACAGCGATCGGTATGCCCTGATTGCAGCCTGTGGAACTCTCCATGAGGCTCAGGATTCGCGCTTGGGTTCCACCTCCGCGTCATGCACCATGCCGCCATGAACGATACGCACCTCGTCCGTGAGCTGCAGCGGTGCATGACGCGGGCAAAACTCTCCCAGAAGCGCCTGGCCCTGATCGCCGGTCTCAACGAGACGGCCGTGCGCGACATCGTGACCGGCCGGTCGCGTCATCCACGCCACGACACGCTCCAGAAGCTTGCCAATGCGCTCGACTGCACCGTCAGCGACCTGATCGATGAACGGACCGGAACGGCCGCACGCACCGGCGACGACCCCGAAGCCTTTCTGATCATTTCTCGCTTTGATCCTGAAAACGAGCAGAGCAGCGCGTCGCTCACGAATCCGGCAAACGACGCGTCGGAGGTGGCATTTCAGGCATCCTGGCTGACACGCCTGACGACCACCCCGGTCAACCAACTTGCCATGCTGGCCATGGAGGGCGACGCCATGGAGCCCACGATCCATGCCGGAGACAGTCTTCTGATCGACCTAAGCCAGTGGTCACCGGGCTCGGATGGCATCTATGTCATGCGTCATGATGGCGGAATTTTGGTCAAGCGCCTGTCTGTCGACCCGTTGCGCCGGCTTGTCGCCATCGCCAGCGACAACGATGCCTATCCCTACCTGGAGCCGGTTGCATTGTCAAAACTGGACCTGATCGGGCGCGTTATCTGGGTCGGACGGCGGGTCTGACCGGCCACGGTTTGCCAAGTCGTGGAATCAGGCATTTAATACCCCCAAAGCAGTGCCAACCGCACAACCATGCAACGCCGCCCTGTGCGGCTTTTTTTGATCCAAACGACCGAATGAGGAACAAGCCATGACCGTGCTTCCCAATTCCCCCCATGCGCGGGACATCAAGAACTATCTCCATCCCTATTCCAATCTGAAGAAGCATGAGGAAATGGGCCCGCTCATCATCGAGAAGGGCGACGGCATCTATGTCGAGGACCTGGAGGGCAACAAATACATCGAGGGTCTGGCCGGCCTATGGTGCACCTCATTGGGCTTCAACAACGAGCGCCTGATTGAGGCTGCGACCAACCAGATGCGCAAGCTTCCCTACTACCACGCGTTCTTCCATCGCTCGTCGATGCCCTCGATCGATCTCGCGGAGCGTCTGGTCGAGATGTCACCTACGCCGATGTCGAAGGTCTGGTTCGCCAATTCAGGCTCCGAAGCGAACGATCACATGATCAAGTTCGTCTGGTACTACAACAACGCGCGCGGCAAGCCCGAGAAGAAGAAACTGATCGCGCGCATGGGCGGTTACCACGGTATCGCCGTCTCCTCGGGCAGTCTGACCGGCATGCCCCTGATGCACGCGGGCTTCGATCTGCCGATCAAGAACATCATCCACACCGGTTCGCCGCACTACTATCACTTCGGTGGGGAGGGCGAGTCGGAGGAAGAGTTCGCAACCCGCCGCGCCAACGAACTTGAGCAGCTCATTCTGGACGAGGGCCCCGATACGGTGGCCGGTTTCGTCGCCGAACCCATCATGGGCGCCAGCGGCGTGATCCTGCCGCCCAGGGGTTACTTCGAGAAGGTCCAGGCGGTCCTGAAGAAGTACGACGTGCTGATGATCGCCGACGAGGTGATCTGCGGCTTCCACCGCACGGGCGAAGTCTTCGGCTGCAACAAGTACGGCATCGAGCCCGACATCATGGTCGTCGCCAAGCAGCTCTCTTCGGCCTATTTGCCGATCAGTGCCGTCATCATCAACGAGAAAGTCTATGGCCCGATCCGCGATTTCTCCAACGAGAACGGCGTGCTGGCCACCGGCTTCACCTACTCGGGTCATCCGGTGCCGGCGGCCGTGGCCGTCGAGACGCTCAAGATATACGACGAGCTCGACATCGCCAGTCATGTCAAGAAGATCGCTCCGGTCATGCAGGAACGCCTGCACGCCCTGATCGATCATCCCATTGTGGGCGAAGCGCGCGGCACCGGCCTGATCGGCGCCCTGGAACTGGTCAAGGACAAGGAGACCCGTGAGAACTTCGACCCCTCGGTCGCGGCATATTGCGGTGACCGTTGCCTGGACCACGGTCTGATCCTGCGTGCGGCCGCCGGCACCTCGGTTGCCGTCTGCCCGCCGCTGATCATCAAGGATGACGAAATCCACAAGCTCTTCGACAGCTTCAAGCTGGCACTCGACGATACCTGGGATTACGTCCAGAAGGAAAACCTGCTGGCCGCCGCCGAGTAAGGCAACCCGCAACGGCAATCCGGACCGCCGGGCCCCCAAGGGTCCGGCGGTTTGTTTTTCGCCATCCCGCGCGACTTAGTCGCAAATGATACCAACGGCCGATGAGCTTGACTCATCGGCCGTTGGAGGGCCGCGATCGCGGCTCCGCCGCGTATACGGCGTGAGCCAGGGAATGCCCCCGATCGGGTCGAGGGTAAACTCCTGCACCCCACTCGGCGCTTGAGGGCCGTAGGCATGAAAGGTCACGAACCCGAGATTCTAGCCGGGGACAGCGTCTGGCTCGTCATGCCCACGGCGGCAAGCGCGTCGGGAAGGTCCTGATCCAGCATGATGGCGGCCGCATAGGAGGACAATCCTGCCGAGGTCTGAATGCCGGCGCCGCCCTGGCCGACATCCCAGAAGAAACCGTCCGCCTTCGTATCAAATCCGACGACCGGCAGGCGGTCCGGCACGAAACTCCGCAGACCGGCCCAGCGGCTCTCCAGGCGTGTGATTTCCAAGGTGGTCCATTGCATGATGTTGTGCGCGGCCTGGGCGAGATCGAGCTCCTCGGGCTGTGCGTCACAGGGATCGCTGGGCGCTTCGTCGGCCAGCGATCCCATGATTAACCCCGCCTCGGGTTTGAAGTAGAAACTCTCGGTGTTGTCGCCGGTCAGAGGCCAGTCCGTGCAATCCACACCATCGGGGGCCTTGAAAGTGAACGCCGTGCGTCGCATCGGCTGCAGGCCGACTGGCTCGGCGCCCGCCATCCGTCCCAGCACATCGCCCCAGGCGCCTGCGCAATTGGCAACGACAGGGGCGGCGAACGTTCCAGCCTTGGTCTCGACCCGCCACACGCCGTCCCGGCGCTCCAGCGAGCGGACATCGGCGTCGCAGACCAGATCTGCGCCACGCTGACGCGCACCTTTCAGGTACCCGCCGTGAATCGCATGCACATCGATGTCGCCTGCCGTGGGTTCCCACAATCCGTGCGTAATCTTCTCCGGGCGTACAACCGGACAGTGGCGCACGCAGGTTTCGACATCGATACGGTGGAGAACTCGCCCCATGACATGGCCCATGTCGGCCTCGTCGAAATGCGTGTGTTCGGGATCCTTGCCCATCAGCAGCAGGACGGGGCGGGGATTGAGCAGCGGTACCTCGGTAAAACCGTCAGGCGGGTTGTCGATGAAACGTCGCGTTTCCTCCGACAATGCCTGCACGATCATGCCACCGATGACGTCGGTGTAGTGCGCCGCGGAACGGCCGGTGCTGTGATAAGCGGGCTGTTCCTCGCGCTCGATCATTGCCACGCGTTTGTGGAGCGCCAGACGATAGGCCAGCGATGCACCGACGGCACCGGCACCCACAATCAGTACGTCCACTTCCTGCATGGCTGCAGCCTCCTCTCCTGTCGGGGCACCGCCCCTGCCCTATTCCGCCGGCTCCTGGCTTGGCCGGTCCACGCCGATCGTTTCCCCGACATCGGGCAGCGCTTCCTGGAGTTTCAGCACCAGACCCAATAGCGGAGGGACCAGCGTCAGCGTCAGAGCGGCCGAAAGCGAGAGTCCGCCGACCACTACGGAACCCAGACCTCGGTAGAGTTCCGAGCCTGCACCAGGGAACACGACCAGCGGCAGCATGCCAAACACGCTGGTCAACGTCGACATGAAGATAGGCCGGATGCGGTTGCGCACCGCTTCCTCAATCGCGGCGTCCGGCGTCATGCCATCTTCGCGGATGTGGTGAAGGGTCTGATGAACAAGAAGAATGGCGTTGTTCACGACGATGCCGATCAGGATGACGAAACCCAGCATGGTGAGCATATCGAGCGGCTGGTGCTGGAACACGTTGAGCGCAAGCAGGCCCAGCACACCGCCGGCAGCGGCGACCGGCACGGAAATCATGACGATGAGCGGATGCAGAAAGCTCTCGAACAACACCGCCATCACCAGATAGACGATGATCAGCGAGACCAGCAGGTTAACCACCATGGCGTCCCAGGTCTCGGTCAGCTTGTCGGCGGTTCCCGACAGCCGGAGCTGAACACCCGGCGGCAATCCGGCCGCGCGCATGACATCGATCACCTCGGCTTGAATCATCTCAATGCCGGATTCCAGGGGAATGTCCGAAGGCAGATTGACCACCAGCGTGATCGTGCGTTTCTGCTCAAGGCGGCGAATTTCGATGGGCCCGTCGGTCACACTTACATCGGCCAAGGTCGAGACCGGCACGATCAGACCGTCGCGGGTTACCACCGGCAGTTCGGCGATACCCTGGGTTTGCTCAATATGTTTGTAGGGGCCCGTCAGGGTGAGGTCGATTTCCTGGCCCTCCAGCGAAATCTCCTTCACGCGCAGTCCCGAGTTGAAGGCATCGATGCCCGTGGCCAACTCGCGCGCCGTGACGCCATTGTCGGCCAGACGGGTGCGATCGGGAACAACCCGGACTTCCGGCACGCTGCCCGTGATCGACGGTTGGGCGCGGACCTGGGTCTCATCGGAGGGAAGCAGTTCCAAGACCCGGTCCCGCGCCTCCACGGCGACCGCCATGATGACGTCAAGCTCGGGACCTGTGATGTTGAAATCGACCGACCGGTTTCCGCCCAGACCACGACCGAAGATGCTGGGCTGGGAAAAATACACACTGGCACCGGGTTCCAGCAGAACCGGTCCGCTCATCACGGTTTTCAGATCCTGGATATAGGCGCTATCGACAGCCGCCGCACCAATCCACGTCCAGCCCGCACCGGACCCGAAATAGAAACGGTCGAAAATCGGCGTGCCGTCTTCATGGACGGCTACTCCCTCCTCGTTCTGCGATTTCCAGTAGGGCCGGGTCGCGTCTTCCACACGGGTCGCGATCTCGTCCATGGTGCCCAGGTTGTAACCCGACGGTGGCGTGACATAACCCGACAGAAAGTTCCGGTTGCCGTCAGGCAGATATTCAAGCTGGGGCAGAAAGACCGCAGCAACCAACAGCGCGGTCCCCGTGATGCCTGCCACGGTTATGAAAGAGCCCGTCTGGCTTCGTGCGACATGGCGGGTGAAGGCCTGGATCGAAGACGACACCGCGTTGGCCAGCGAATCGAGTGCTGCAACCCGAAAACGGCTCTGTTTGTCGATCCTGGCGAAGAGGCGCGCGAACAGCGCAGGGATCAAGGTGATTGCCACGAGCAGGGACAGCACGACCGAAACGGAAATCGCGACGGCAATATCCCGGAAAACCTGCCCAGCCTCCATTTCCATAACCAGAATCGGGATGAAGACCATGACCGTGGTCAACGCCGAGACCATAATGACGCCCCAAACCTGTCGTGCACCCTCGAACGCGGCCTTCCTGGCGGGCACGCCCTGTTCGCGCAGCCGGTAGATGTTCTCCAGCACCACGATGGCGGCATCGACCACCATGCCCACGGCAAAGGCAAGTCCGGCAAGCGAGATCACGTTGATCGAACGGCCCAATGCGGCCATCGCCACGAAACTGCCGATGACCGAGACCGGAATGGTGATCGAAATGATGAGCGTGGCCCGCGTCGAGCGCAGGAACGCCAGCAACACCATGGCCGCGAGAATGCCGCCGACCCAGATGTTGTTGGTGACGAGATCGATCGAGGCGTTGATATAGGTCGTCTCGTCATAGACCTGGACGAGCTCAAGACCCGCGGTGGGAAGCTCATAGGCATTGAGTTCGGCCACCGCATCGCGGATACCGTCCATCGTCGCGATCACGTTCGCGCCCGGTTCGCGCACCGCACGCATGCTGATCGCTTCCGCGCCGTTGAAACGGAACAGGATCTGCAGATCCTTGTAGGCATAGTTCACCGTGGCGATGTCGCCCACCGTCACACGTGCCAAACGCCCGCTCTGGGAATCCTCGGTGCTGCGCACCACGACGCCGCGTATATCGTCCAGTGTGGCGAATTCACCCTCGGCGCGCACGGTATAGCGCCGCTTGCCTTCGTCGACGTAGCCCGCCGTGGCCGTGCTGTCTGCAGCCTGCAGCGCGGCGACCACGTCCGGCACGGTCAGGCCGTAGCGCGCCAGGGTTTCAGGCACGACCTCGACGCGGACTTCCCGTTCCGCCCCGCCCCAGCGCACGGCATCGGCGACACCGGGAACACGTTTGAGCCGTTCGGCGATCACATCGTCGATGTAATTGGCAAATTCGTACATCGGGCGGGGGTTGTTGGGCGTCGCGATGATGTTGAACCAGGCGATGGGGGTGTCTTCGCTCGATGCGGTATCGAGCACCGGCTCATCGACCTCGTTGGGATAGCCGGAAACCCGGTCCAGACGGTTCGAGACCAGCAGAAACGCCTTGTCCATATCGGTGCCGACCTGGAACTCCAGCGTAATCTCGCCCTCGCCGGATTTCGCCCGCGCCAGCATCTGGGTCATGCCTTCGATGCCCGCGAGCACTTCCTCCTGAGGCAGGACGATCTCGCGCTCGACCTCCGATGGCGAAGCACCGGACCAGCTGGTCTCCACGGTGATGATGGGGCGGTTGACGTTGGGTGTGAGCTGGATCGGTATGGTGTTGAGGGCCAGAAGCCCGAACAGCAGGATCATCAGGACCGCGGCGACCACCGCGACCGGCCGGTTGATTGCCAGGCTGATCAGCCCCTTCATGGCGTGAAGCTCAACGCCGTGCCGTCGCTTAGTCCTTCGTTGCCACGCACGACCGTGAACTCGCCGGCAGCAAGACCGTCCAGCACGATGAAACGACTACCGATCTCTGTACCCAAGGATACGAGCTGCTCCCGAGCCGTTCCAGTACCTGCTGTCATATCCGCCTCCGCAACCACAAACACGGTCGTGCCAATCCCGGAACGTACCACCGCATCCTTGTGCACGGTGATCACGTCTGTTTGTGGGCCCGAAGGAATCATCAACGTGACGGACTCGCCCTCGGCCACTTCGCCGGCGGCGACGTCCCAGGCGGGCGTGAAACGAACTGGACGGGTGCGCGCCTGGGGATCTTCTGAAACGCCCACCGCGCGCACGAACGCCTCCTGGTGCGTACCGTTGTCCAGCCTGATCGCAACGGCTGCCCCCTCGACCAGACCTGCAACCCGGTTGGACGGCACATCCGCCTCGATCTCGATCCAGGCATCGTTGAGCAGGCTGATGACGGGGTCGCCAACATTCACGTAAGCGCCCACCTCCGTATGGCGCAGCACCACCACGCCGTCGTAGGGCGCCAGGATGGAAGCGTCGGCCAGTTCGTCCTCAACGATAGCCAAGGTCGCCTGCGTGCCCAACAGGTTCGCCCTTGCCGCGGCCACGCCGGCTTCCGCGATGGCGACCATCTGCTGGCTGTCTTCATAGCGGGCCTGCGAAAAGGCGGCCGACTCACTCAAACTGCTCATACGCTCCAGTTCCTGGGCTGCCAGGGTCTGCTCTGCCCTCGCGACACCCAATTGCGCCTCTGCGCTGCGCACCTCGGCACGTTGATAATCCGCATTCAGCGACAGACGATCGGTCACCAACTGCACCACGATCTGGCCTGTCTCGACGCGGTCTCCCACCTCGACCAGGACATCGGCAACCGCGCCCTCCGACTGAGCAGCCACCTCACCGGACTGGCGTGAGACAAAGCGCCCGATCACGGCGGCTGTCTCGCTGATAGGCTCCATGGTCACGGCATTCACGCCGACCGTCACGGCATTGCCCTGCGCCAGCACGCTTGCAGGTGCCTGAAGGGCCAGTAAGACTGCAAGAAAACCGAGATTACCTAGATTCATGGGGTTGTCGGTGTACACTCTGAAGCAAGAACGTGGTCCTTCACGCCTGTTGGGCCACTACGTTATACGTTCCAACCCGACGAACCCTACGCCGGATTGGAAAAAACTTTGCGCGGAACGCATTGACCACACGGTTTTACACCCACAACGCCTGTCTTCTGCACGATACCGGCCCCGGACATCCCGAACGCATTGATCGCCTGCGCACGGTCCATACCGCCGTCGAAGCCGATCAGTTTGCCGACCTGGAACGCCGCGAAGCGCCCATTGCGGCCAGGGAAAGCCTGGAACTTATGCATCCTGGCGATCATGTGGACCAGGTTTTTGCCGCCGTACCGCAGGAGGGCCAGCGCCATCTCGATCCCGATACGGTGGTCTCGCCAGGCAGTGCCGAGGCCGCCCTGCGCGCCGCTGGCGCCCTGGTCGATGCCGTCGATGCCGTGGTCACGGGCAGGGCAGACAACGCATTCTGTGCGGTCCGTCCGCCGGGACATCACTCCGAACCCACGCGCGCCATGGGGTTTTGTCTGTTCAATTCCGTCGCCATCGGCGCCGAACACGCACGACGTTCCCACGGCCTCGCACGGGCAGCGGTGATCGACTTCGACGTTCACCACGGCAACGGCACCCAAGCGATGTTCTGGAACCACGAAGGTCTGTTTTACGCCTCCACGCACCAGTTTCCCCATTATCCGGGCACCGGCCGCCCCGATGAGACCGGGCGGCACGGCAACATCGCCAATGCGCCGCTAGCGCCCGGAAGCGGCAGCGAGACCTTCAGGAAAGCGTTCGATGAGGTGGTTTTGCCGGCACTTCATGGTTTTCGCCCCGAAATTGTCTTCATTTCGGCGGGTTTTGACGCTCATGAACGTGATCCACTCGCGCAAATCAATCTGAATGAGGAGGATTACGCTTGGGCGACGGACCGCTTGGGCGAGATTGCCGGGGATCATGCCGGCGGCCGTGTTGTTTCCGTCCTGGAAGGCGGTTATGACCTGCAGGCGCTGGGCGCCAGCGCAGCGGTACATATCGAACAGTTGATGGCGGCAGGCAACGGGGACACAACATGAGCAAGGCGGCGGGGTACGAAGACATCAGGAAGATGAGCTTCGAAGAAGCACTGGCGGAACTCGAAACCATCGTGGAGCGCCTGGAGAGTGGCGAGGCCAAACTCGACGATGCCATCGGCGCCTATGAGCGCGGTGCCGCGTTGAAGCAGCATTGCGAAACCAAATTGCGTGAAGCACAGGATAAGGTGGAAAAGATCCGGCTGGGTGCGGACGGCAGCGTTTCGGCAGAGGCCACGGAGATCGAATGAACATGAGCGCGGCCGGTCGTTCGACCGATATCACGCAGACGCTGGCCAACAACGCCGCACACGTCGAATCGATGCTAGAGCGCCTGCTGCCCGATGGCGGCGGGCCGGAAAAGCCGCTGCTGGATGCCATGCGTTACGCCTGCCTGAATGGCGGAAAGCGTCTGCGTCCCTATCTGACCGTTACCACCGCCAGACTGTTCGGCGTTTCCGAGGAACAGGCCTTCCGCGCGGCCGCCGCGGTGGAAATGCTGCATTGTTACTCGCTCGTGCATGACGACCTTCCCGCCATGGACGATGACGAGTTGCGCCGCGGCAGGCCGACCTGCCACATCGCATTCGACGAGGCCACGGCCATCCTGGCGGGCGATGCGCTTCTCACGCTGGCGTTCGATGTCCTTTCCGACCCCGAGTCCCACGAAAGCGCGGCCGTGCGCATCGAACTTGTTCGTGGGCTGACTGAAGCTGCCGGCGCCCACGGCATGGTCGCCGGACAGATGATCGACCTGACCGTCGAACATCGGGGGGTTGACGAAGCGACCGTCGAGCGTCTCCAGGCGCTCAAGACCGGCGCACTCATCACCTATTCTGCCGAAGCCGGCGCCATTCTGGGCCAAGCCGACCCTGACAGCCGCGAGAGCATTCTGGCGTTTGGACGGGATGTCGGCTTTGCCTTCCAGATCGTCGACGACTTGCTGGACGAGGAAGGAGATGAGGCCGCCATGGGCAAGTCCGTCGGCAAGGACGCCGCGGCCGGCAAGGCCACCCTGGTCGGCGTGCTGGGCTGCGATGCCGCGCGCGAAAAAGCAGAACGTTTGGCAGAGCGTGCCATTGAATCCCTAGAGGCCTTCGGTGAAGCCGCCAACGCGCTTCGTGATGTGGCGCGCTTCGTCGTGATGCGCCGCACGTGACCCAAGGAGCAACGTTATCGTGACCATTTCCAACGCCACGCCGCTGCTGGATCGCGTCAAGATCCCGGCCGACATGCGTGATTTTTCCATTCCCGAGCTTCGCCAGCTTGCCGACGAGGTGCGCCACGAGATGATCGATGCCGTCTCGCAGACCGGCGGTCATCTCGGCGCCGGCCTCGGGGTCGTTGAACTGACCGTGGCCATTCATCACGTCTTCGACACACTAGACGACCGTTTGATCTGGGATGTCGGCCACCAGTGCTACCCCCACAAGATTCTGACGGGCCGGCGCGACCGTATACGTACCCTGCGTCAGAAGGACGGCCTGAGCGGCTTCACCAAACGCGCGGAAAGCGAATACGACCCGTTCGGTGCGGCGCACAGCTCAACGTCGATCTCCTCGGGTCTGGGTATGGCCGTGGCCCGGGACCTGAAGAAGGAACGGCGCGAGGTTATCTGCGTCATCGGCGACGGTGCGATGTCGGCCGGCATGGCCTACGAGGCAATGAACAACGCCGGCGCCCGCGACACCAGGCTGATCGTGATTCTGAACGACAACGACATGTCGATCGCTCCGCCGGTGGGTGCGATGAGCGCCTATCTCGCGCGTGCGCTCTCTTCGGATACCTATCGCTCGGCGCGCCACGTCGCCAAGGACATCGCCGCGCGCTTCCCTAAGACGCTGGAAACGACCGCCAAGCGGTTCGAGGAATATGCCCGCGGCATCATGACCGGCGGCACGCTGTTCGAGGAACTGGGCTTCTACTACATCGGCCCGATCGACGGGCACAATCTCGACCATCTCATTCCGATCCTCAGGAACCTGCGCAAAACCGATGAAGACCGGCCAGTACTGATCCATTGCGTCACGCAGAAGGGCAAGGGCTACGAACCCGCCGAACAGTCGGCGGACAAATACCATGGCGTCAGCAAATTCGATGTCATCACCGGCGCCCAGGCCAAATCGGCCGCCAAGGCGCCGAGTTACACGTCGGTTTTTGCCAAGGCGTTGATTGCCGAAGCCGAAGCCGATGAAAGGATCTGCGCCATCACGGCAGCCATGCCGTCGGGCACCGGCGTCGACAAGTTTTCCGAGATGTTTCCCGACCGCGCCTTTGATGTGGGCCTGGCTGAGCAGCACGGCGTGACCTTTGCCGCCGGGCTTGCCTGCGAGGGCTATCGTCCCTTTGCCGCCATCTATTCGACGTTCCTGCAGCGCGCCTACGACCAGGTGGTGCACGATGTCGCGATCCAGGGGCTGCCGGTGCGCTTTGCCATCGACCGCGCGGGCCTCGTCGGCGCTGACGGTCCAACCCATGCCGGAGCGTTCGACGTCACCTATCTGGCGTCCCTGCCGGGCTTCGTCACCATGGCGGCGGCAGACGAACTCGACCTGATGCACATGGTCGCTACGGCCGCGACCATCGACGACCGGCCCTCGGCCGTGCGCTATCCCCGGGGCGAAGGCGTAGGATTGGAACTTCCCGAACGTGGTACGCCTGTCGAAATCGGAAGGGGTCGTATCATGCGCGAGGGAACCACCTTTGCTTTGCTGTCCTATGGGGCGCGTTTGCAGGAATGCATGGCCGCGGCGGACGAACTGGCGACCCGCGGGCTTTCCACGACGGTCACGGATGCGCGTTTCTGCACGCCGCTCGACACCGATCTGGTCGACCGCCTGGTACGTGAGCATGAGGTTCTGATCACCATTGAAGAAGGCGCGATCGGCGGATTTGCCACCCATGTCCTGGATCATCTGGCCCGAAGCGGCACACTCGACGGCGGTCTCAAAATCCGCCCCATGACCCTGCCCGCGACCTTCATCAATCAGGCCAAACCTGCGGAGATGTACGACGAGGCGGGGCTCAACGCCTCCCATATCGTTCAGACCGCGCTCCAGGCTCTAGGCCGCGACGCCGCGGAAACGCCGGTGCGCGCCTGAGCGGGAGGCCGTCATGCGATTGTTCTCCATCGCCGGCGTGCTGATCGCCGGCCTGCTTGCCGTCTCCTCCACGCAGAGTTCCGCCCGGGCCGAGGACGGCATCTTGAATCTTTCCGAGGTCGATTGCACCCTCAACATGTGCTGGGAAGCGCGCAGCACCGGCGAAACCGGTTTGCGCACCGTCGTCCATGTCACGATCAACCGGGTCAGAAGCAGCCTCTTTCCCCATTCGATCTGCGGCGTGGTTGCCCAGGGCGGTCAGAACACATCGGGCGGCTCCTGCCAGTTCATCTGGTGGTGCGACGGCCTGGATGACTGGCCCTATGACATGAGGATGTGGCGTGCGGCCCACGGCATCGCGCGCAAGGTCATGCTGGGTCGCGATGCCGATCCCACGGGCGGCGCTCTTTGGTACCGCGCCGACTATTTCGATCCCTATTGGGCGGCATCCTACGAACAGACCGCGTACATCTTCTACCGCTAGCGCCGTGCCCGGTTCCAAGCGTCAACGTGTGGACCAGTTGCTCGTGGAACGCGGGCTAGCCGAAAGCAGGACCAGGGCCCAGGCGTTGATCATGGCCGGATTGACCTATGTCGGCGAGGACCGGATCGAAAAGCCCGGCCAGCAACTTCCCCCGGATGCCGAGATCATCGTGCGCGGACGCGATCACCCCTGGGTATCGCGGGGCGGCCTCAAGCTCGACCATGCCCTGGATACGTTCCACCTCGATGTAGCGGGCTGTTCCGCGCTGGATCTGGGCGCATCCACCGGCGGCTTTACCGACGTGCTTCTCGCCCGGGGAGCAAAGCACGTCCATGCCATAGATGTCGGCCAGGCCCAGCTTGCCTGGAAGCTGCGTCAGGACGAGCGGGTCACGGTGATGGAAAAGACCAATGTGCGTACGCTCGAACCGGTCACGTTCGGAGAGCCGCCAGATGTGCTCGTCGCCGATCTTTCGTTCATTTCGCTCAAAGTCGCCCTGCCCGGAGCGATGAAGTTGACAGCAGCGGGTGCAATTCTGATCGCGCTGGTGAAACCCCAATTCGAAGCCGGTCAGAAGCTTGTCGGCAAGGGCGGCATCGTGCGCGACCCTGCGGTCCACAAGGCCGTCTGCGAAGAGATCAGCCACTGGATCACGCACAAGATGGGCTGGGAGCGGATCGGTCTCGTCGACAGTCCCATTACCGGAGCGGGCGGCAACCGGGAATTCCTGATTGCCGCCCGGAAACCCTGAACGATCAGGGTTTGACCGACCCGGCCTTCTGGTTGTCACTGTGCATCATCAACACCGAGATCAGGATCAGCAGGATCGAGGCCACGACGATGATCGTGCCAATCGCGTTGATCTCAGGCGTGATTCCGCGCCGGATAACCGACCAGATATACATCGGCAGGGTGTTGTCGCGCCCGGTCAGGAAGAACGTCACGGGCAGTTCGTCGAACGAGAGCGTGAATGAGATCATCGCCGAACCGATGATAGCCGATCGGATGTTGGGCAGCGTCACGAAACGGAACGTCTGCCAGGGTGTGGCGCCGAGATCGGCGGAAGCCTCCTCGATGCGCCGGTCAAAGCGTTGGAGCCGCGCGAAGACATTGGTGACGACAATGGCGGTCAGTGCCGTGCCGTGCCCGATGATGACCGTCCAGATGGTGAGCTGCACGTCGACCGAGCGGAAGAAGGTCAGCATCGACACACCGGTGATGAGGCCCGGCAGCGTGATCGGCAGAATGACCAGCCTGCGGAAGACCGTCTTGCCGGGAAAATCATAGCGGTCCAGCGCCAGCGCGGTGGGTATGCCGATGGCAAGACAGATGATCACGGCCGAGGCGCCGACAAACACCGAATTCCAGACCGCCGTCATCAGGTCGTTGTTGGAAAGCGCCTTCGCATACCAGTCGAGCGTGAAGCTTTCCAGCGGCAGCCGCGTGATGGAGTTGGAGTTGAAGCTGAAAATGATGAGCGTGATGATCGGCAGATAAAGAAACGCCAGCACGCACATCGCGGCAACGCCCAGGCCCGTGGTCCCCATGTCCATCGGCCGCCTGCGGAGACCCGCGCCGCTCATGCTTGTGACAGCCATGATTGAAGTCTCCCCTAACCCAGATTCAGCCGTCCGACACGCTCAAGCTTGTCGGATGCCGTGATGACGGCCAGAACGATAAACAGCAGAACGACGCCCAGGGCGGACCCCAAGGGCCAGTTCATGGCCATGCCGAACTGTGTCGCCACTACGTTGGCGATCATGTTCGAATAAGGTCCGCCCACCAGGATGGGCGAAATGAAATCGCCGATCGAGAGACCGAAGGTGAAGGTAAAGCCCGCCAGCACGCCCGGAACCGAAAGCGGCAGCGTGATTTTCAGGAAAGTCCGAAACCGCGGCGCACCCAGATCCTTGGAAGCCTCGATAAGGCTCACGGGAATCTTCTCCAGCGAGGCATAGATCGGCATCACCATGAACGGTGTGAAGATGTAGGCCATGGTGACGATCATCGCACCCTGGTTATAGAGGAAGATGGTCGAGGGCTCGGAGATGATGCCCGTCCACATCAGGAACGAGTTCAGGATACCCTCGCTGCCCAGGATGGTTTTCCAAGTGTAGGCACGCAGCAGATAGCTTACCCACAACGGCACAATGGTCGCGGTATAGAGGAAGAGGCGCAGCCGTTCCGAGCGCACCTTGAACGCGAGGAAATAGGCCAGCGGATAGCTCAGCACAAAGGCGGTGACCGAGACGGCGATGGAAATCCAAAGGCTGCGGAGTAGCACTTCGTAATACTGCGAGTCCTGAAGCAGGATGCCGTAGTTGCCGAGCTGGAAGTCGGGAACGTGAAACGGGAACTGGCGCGAGTAAAAGCTGATCGAAAGCATGATCAGGTAGGGAACCAGCAGCACCGTGCCCCACCACAGTGCCGGCGCGGAGAACAGCGCCCAGAAATTCATGGTTCTCCGTGTCTTGTGATTCATGCCCTTCCCCCTTCGGCTTCGACGGCGGCGACTTCCGCCATATCGAAGAGGCGCACGGTTTCGGGCCGTACCGAACAGGTCGCGACATCGCCCACGGCGGGCAGGCCGGCATGGGCAAGGCCGGTATCGAGCTGGTGGTGCACCATGATTGGACGGCCGACGCCAACATCAAGGTCGATGCGCACGGCATTGCCGCTGAAGAAGAGCTCTTTCACCTTGCCCGTGAACACACTCGCCCTGTCATAGGCAACCCCGCCGTCGCCCAGCAGCCTGATCTTCTCAGGCCGGATGAAAAGCGAACGCACGGTGCCATCGACAATCCCCGAACCATCGTCGTCGACGGTGATGGTGATGTCGCCGGCCTTGGCCGTCAGCCTAGAGCCGCTCTTGCAAACCGTGGCCGGAATCATGTTCGACGCGCCGAGAAATTCCGCAACATAGGCCGTTTCCGGGTGGTCGTAGAGTTCCGTTGCCGAGCCGATCTGTTCGATGCGGCCTTCATGCATCACGATGATGCGATCCGACATGATCATGGATTCTATCTGATCGTGGGTCACCATGATGAACGTAATGCCGATGCGGTCGTGAATGTGGCGCAGTTCGATCTGCATGCTTTCCTTGAGCTTTGCGTCCAGAGCCGACATCGGTTCGTCGAGCAGGAGAATACGGGGATTGTTGATGAGCGCGCGCGCCAGCGCGACGCGCTGGCGCTGGCCGATGGAAAGCTGGGAGGGCAGTCTGGTGCCCATGTCGGGAAGTTCGATCAGGTCGAGCATGCGTGTCACACGTTCCTCGGCCTCGCCACGACTGACGCTAGCGATCTTCAAGCCGTAGCCGATGTTCTCGGCAGAACTCATATGCGGGAACAGCGCAAAATCCTGAAACATCATATTGACCGGCCGCCGATAGGGCGGATCGTCGGTCACATCCTTGCCGTCGAGCATGATCGAACCTCTGTCGGGATATTCGAAACCGCCGATCATGCGCAGGGTCGTCGTCTTGCCACAGCCCGACGGGCCCAGCATGGTGAGAAACTCGCCTTCGCGGATATCCAGTGAGATGTTGTCGACAGCAACCACACCGCCACGGAACGTCTTGGTGACGTTGCTGAGTTCAAGAATGTTCGCCATCGCACACATCCGATTTCTTCTAGAGCCTGATCGGAGCAAGATTCACATGTCACGTCCTTATGGCCTGACATGTGAATCTTGCTTCAGGCATTTAGTGTCATGTGCCGGCCCACGTATTCGGGCCGGCACATGCGTTTCATCGTCAGGTCTGCTTACTGAGCAGACTTCACGGCATTCCAGGTATTGATATAGGCATCCACCCGGGCAGGCTCTTCCCACAGGACAAGGCTGTCGAGATAACCGAAGTCGTCCATGTGAAGCATCTCCAGTTCCTCTTCGCTCTTGCAGGTGGCAAGCGCGGTCGGATTAGAGCCGGAATAGCCGGTGATGCCGACGACACCGCACTGGCCTTCAGGGCTCAGCGCAAAGTTGAGCCACTGATAGGCGCAGTCCTCGTTGGGCGAGCCCTTGACGATCTGCCAGACGTCGGCCCAGCCATCGGCGTTCTCGACCGGGACGAACTCGATCATCTCGATGCCTTCATCGGCCAGAAGCGCTGACTGGTAACCACCCCAGGTGTTGGAGATCGTCACCTCGCCGTTGGCATAAAGGTTCACCAGTTCGCCGGCGGTGGACCAGTACTTGCGGATCGCCGGCTTGAGCTCGATCAGCTTTTCGCGCACCGCGGCGAGCTGTTCGTCAGAGAGGTCGTAGACATTGACATCGGTGCCATAGAGCATGCGCGCCACGACATAGATGTTGGTTTTGTCATCCCACAGGCTGATCTTGCCGGCGAGTGAATCGTCTTCCCAGAACTGGGCGATCGAGGTCGGAGCCTCGTCGAAGGAGTCGGCGCGATACATAAACGGAATGGCACCCCAGGTGTAAGGCACGCCATAGACACCACCGTCATGGTTGACGCCGGAGTGGCCGCTGAACTGCGGGAACACTTCGTTCCAACGCTCGATCCGGCTAGTGTCGATTTCCTCGACCAGGCCGGCCTTCATCAGGATGGTCGTGGTGTCGACCGAAGGCGAAACCAGGTCATAGACGCCGCCGCCGGCCAGCTTGGCCGGGAACTCGTCGTTGGAACCGACATAGGTCGGGGTCACGGTGCAGCCGGTCTGTTCTTCGAAGACCGAGACGAAGCTGTCGTCGGTGTAGCCTTCCCAGGTCAGTATGTTCAGTTCGCCTTCGGCCTGGACCGCACCGGAAAAGCCGGCGACGGTAAGGGCCGCGGCGGTAACCGCGGTACCGAATCTAGATGCAGTAAACTTCATGGCTATAAGTCTCCTCCATTGCTTTCTATTTCCACCGCTTGTTGGTGGGGTGAATAGGTCCCCGCGATGGCGCAGGACTGACTTTCTAGCGCCGATTCGGGGGATAGGATACGGCGTAATTCCTTGAACCACCGGGCTCATCGGGGCACCGCCACCCGATTTCCGTCTAACTGGGGTGTACACGATCAGCTCTTTAGCAAGCGGAGCGTGTCATGCGCGTCGCCCATTCTGGATCTTGCGCACGACCGTACCGATGTCGACGCCCAAGGCACGCGCAGCCTTGCGCTTGCTGCCATGACGCCGCACTGCTTCGTCGATCAGGCCAAATTCGTAGGCGCGCACGCGCTCCTTGAGCGGCATGTCCTCGCCGACCTTCGTTCCCGTGCCATCATCGGCGTTCTCGCCTTCGAGATCCAAGTCCGTTGCGAGACCGTCGCAAACAACCGAAAGGCGCTCGATGATGTTCGCAAGTTCGCGGATGTTGCCGGGATAAGCGTACGCCAGCAGAGGCGCGCGACATGCCTCACCCAGCACAGGCGTCGGCATGCATCCGTCGTTGACGCGTGAGAGGAAGCGGTCGATCAGAGGTTCGATCAGTTCGGGCTGTTCCTGCAGAGGCGGAACGTCGATCGTGAGCACCTTGAGATGGTGAAACAGATCGCGGCGGAACGAACATTCCGCGACCATGACATCCGGACTGCGGTTCGTCGCAGCAACGATGCGGACATCGACCCTGCGCGAAGCAGCACCGCCGACGCGCTGCACGCTGCCGTCTTCGAGAAACTTCAGCAGCTTTGCCTGATACTGCAGCGGAATCTCCCCGACTTCATCGAGAAACAGGGTGTCGCCTGCAGCCGATTCGATCAGGCCCTTCTTGCTTCCCTGCAGCGCGCCAGTGAACGAGCCGCGCTCATAGCCAAACATCTTCGATTCGAAGAGGCCTTCGGGAATGCTGCCGCAATTGACCTGCACGAACGGACGACCCGCGCCGCACACGGTTTCATGGAGATAGCGTGCGGCAGTCTTGCCGACACCCGTCTCGCCAGTGATCAGAATGCGCACCCGCCATTCCATCGCACGCAGCCCGAATCCGACCTGACGTTCCAGGGTTCCATCCAGCAGGAGGTCGTGGTCCGCACGCGTATCCAATGTGGCACTGGCACGAAAGCGGAAAGTTTCCTCCGCACCGTTTCGGTTTCCGGCATCGGGCTGGTGGTCGATCACATCGAGATCGCGCATAACCAGAAGCGTCAACATGGTCTCGTGCCGCCGGTCACGAACCGGGCGAACCGAAACCAGGATCGAGCGGCCATCAGCTGTATTCGCGAAGACATCGCAGCGGCGGTTCTTCTGCGCCGCCTCGGCCAGTTCCTTGCAGTCGAGCGGACTGTCGACGGCAAGTTCATCCAGACGCGCGCTCGGCGCACGATCGCGGGTGACGTCATGAATGGATTGCGCTGCATGATTATAGAGAACCATGACACCCGAGGCGTCGAGCACGACCAGGCCCGTCAGGCAAGGCATCGGCGATCACTCCCAGCCCGGTGCTTCCCATGGAGGCGAGAATGTCCGCCGCCGGCACGGAATCGTCCTGATATCCGACATCGAAACCGCGAAATCTCATGACAAAACCACCGCAGCAGGCTGGTCGCGGCGCATGCGCAGGCTCGCGACATAACGATCGGCACCATCGCCATCATTGTGCGTGCAAGATTCATCTCTCCATGCCGTTCCTGACCAGACGCACAGGTCATCGCGACCTCGCAGCGCAGGGAGCCCCTCAGCCGGCGCAAGCGCATAGCCAATCCCAAAAAATCGCTTTCGGCCTTCAGCAGGGTATCGAGATCGTAGCCCAGACAGTCGCACAGCCCGGATTGGCGACTTCGACGATCCCCTCGTCGTCAATCACCAGGACGGGATCGGGCAGTGCCGTCAGCAGCACGTCCTGCATGGCACCCAGTTGCCGTGTCAGCTCCCGCTCGGCCTGCTTGAAGGCGCTCACATCGCGCACCGCGCCCCATAGCCGATGGAGCGCTCCGTCGCGGATGTCGGCCCGCACGTCGTTTTCCGCATACATCGCGCTACCGTCATGGCGCATGTCGACCGACGGGACATTGTCCATATTGAACCGGCCTGAATTAACTGGCGCACGAAATCCTCGTTGTCGCCAATGCGTGGAAACAGAAGTGCACCGACTGCTCGTTGAAATCCAGACCCGCCGGCAGCTTGTAGAGTTTCGCCATGGCGTCGTTGCACAGGCGCCAATAGGAAACGTTCTCGAATAACTGCCGCTGGGTTTCCTGCTCTGGCACGGTCAGATCGACGGGCCCGTCGTATTCGATACACCAGCAGGCATCGCGCGACGCCTCCAGAATACCGCGCAGGGCCTCAAGCTCCCCGCGCACGAAGCCGCTGGACACACCATGTCCACCGCTCCTGGCTTCACCCAGATCGATGCCCGTCATGACCATCAGGCGGCGGCCATGTAATCGTCGATCCAAGGCGTGCGATAGCCCTCCTGGGTCCACAGGACGGGAAAATACACCTCATCCATCACCGGGTTGCCATCGCGGCGCATGTAGCGGCCGTAAACCGGGCCAACGCCGACCGCGATGTGTTCGGGAACGAACGTCGTTTCCGAGGAAATGCAGTGCACGACGAGCGAGCGGCGCGGATTCCCCGACTTGTTGGGGCCCGACCCGTGCCAAGTCAATCCGTGATGGAAAGACCCCGAACCCTTTTTGACGACGATGGGAACAATATCGGGCGTGTCGACACCCTCGACCGCCGCGGCCTTGCGCATGTATTTCTGATAATCTTCCGGCCCGTGAAACTCGCCTTCGGGCTTTGAGACCGCCCATTTGTGCGAGCCCCTGACGACCTCCATCGTGCCGCCATCGGCTACCGTGTCGTCCAGGGCGATCCAGCAGGACACCATTTCCTGAGGGTTCATCCAGGGCAGATAGGCGGCATCCTGATGCAGGCCCAGCGACCGCGTTCCGGCAGGTTTCCAGAGCACGTTATCGACAAACACACGAGCACCAGGCCAGCCTGCAAGCTGGGCGCAGGCCCTTCCGATATCGGCACGCAGGACGGTGCGCGCGACATCGTAATCGCCCTTCCAGCCACAGCAGATCTGGCGCGTGAGCGAGGGATCGCTCTTGCCTTCCTGCCAGTTCACCTCATCGGGCAGCACACCGGTGGCGAACTCGCCCCGGAACATCCGTTCATAGCTCCGGTGAACCGTCTCGACAGTATCCTCGTCCATCATACCGTCGGCGAAGACAAAACCGTCGTTCCGGAAACGGTCGATCTGTTCCTGACTCAGCTCAAACATCCTGTCCTCCTCTCAAGGCAGACAATCGAGATACTTCTCCAAGTCCCAACTGCTCACTTCCGCGTTGAAACGGTCCCATTCGTCACGCTTGTATTCGTCATAAATTCTGTAGAGCCCGCCGGGCATTGCCGACTTCACGACATCGTCGGCAGCCAGGGCATCAAGCGCATCGCCGAAGTATTTGGGCAGGCGTTTGACCTCCTTGCCCGCCTCCATGGCGTCATAGATGTTGCGCTGTTCGGGTTCGCCTGGATCGATCTTGCGTTTGATGCCGTCATCCATGGCCCGGATCAGGCTCGCGGCCATCAGATACGGGTTCACCATGGAATCCACGGCCCGGTATTCGAAACGCCCCGGTGCGGAAACGCGCAGCGCCGTCGTGCGGTTCTGGTAACCCCAGTCGGCATAGATCGGAGCCCACATGCCCAGATCCAGCATGCGGCGGTAGGAATTGACCGTGGAGGAACCGATCGCAGCGAGCGCGGGCAGGTGCTCCATCACGCCGCCGATGGCGTTCAAGCCTATGGGTCCGGGCATCCAGTCATCGGGATCGCTGATGAAGACATTCTCGCCGCCTTTGCGGTGGCGGAAGTTCTCGTCCATGCCGGGGCGGGGATCGTCGACATGGCTGACGACTTCATCCTTGCCGCCCGTCCAGAGCGACATGTTGTGGTGGCAGCCGTTGCCCGTGATGCCCATGAAGGGCTTCGACATGAAACATGCGATCAGTCCCTCCTCGCGCGCGACCTGGGCACAGATCTGACGGTAGGTCGTCAGCCGGTCCGCGGTGCGCAGGGCATCGTCATAGGTAAAGTTGAGCTCCAGCTGTCCCGGTGCGTCCTCGTGATCGCCCTGGATCATGTCGAGCCCCATGGCTTGACCGTAGTCGATTACCTTCATGTAGACGCTGGAGAGTGCCTCGAACTGGTCGATGTGATAGGCTAGCGGTTTGGTCGGCCCGCCATTGAGTTCTCCATTCTCGGTCTTGTAGAGCCAGGCCATTTCCGGCTCGCAGCCGTGGCGCATATGCAGGCCGCCGTACTCGTCCATGAACGCTTTGTGGATGCGCCGCAGGTTTCCCCGGCAGTCCTCCTCCATGAACGCGCCTGGATTCTCCGGCTCCTCGCGTCCGTTGAAGATCGTGCAGAAAACCCGCGCCGTGCGCTTGTTCCATGGAAGTTGGCAGAAAGTCTCGGGATCAGGCAGTGCGACCAGCTCGTGGGTGTTCGAATCGAAGCCCAGAAGCGTTCCCGCGCGGTTGGGCAGCACATTGGTCAGTCCGCCGATCCAGGTCTGGATGCCCTTCATGGCAATCGCTTCCCAGTGCGGTGCGGGAACAGCCTTGCCCATGACACGCCCGGTGATCGAAACGTACTGGTAGTAGATAAAGTCCACTCCCAACTCATTGATCTTGGCGCGTACCTGCTTGATCAGGTCACCGCGCCCTTTCGCCTCGGCATAGGCATCAACATCCTTGGTCAACTTCAACCTCCCCCGCGAAACATCAGACAACTTCGATATAGCGCGCCCGTTCAAAGGCGCTGACATGTTTGCGAAGCACCGCTTCTTCATGGCGGCGTGTCGCGACGAAATGATCGATAAAGCGGTCGCCGAACATGGCCCGCGCCGGTTTGCAGGCATCCAGCCTGTCGGCAGCCTCCAACAGGTCGTGGGGCAGTCCCGGGACGCCTTCGGGTATCTCGTCGGGTCCGCCGCGCGCGATCGGCTTGGGGAGCTTCGCCTTGGTCTCGATGCCGTGCAGGGCCGACCCCAGCGTCAGGGCAAGTGCCAGATAGGGATTGGTGTCGGAAGCCGGCAGGCGGAATTCCAGCCGCGCCAGCTTCGCCGGGGCCGGAACCGCGCGTACCGCGGCGGCATAGTTCTGCACCGCCCACGTCGCGGTCTTGGGTGCCCAGTTACCCGGCGTCAGGCGGCGATATGCATTGACCGTGTGCGCGGCCATGGCAAGCGCATCGAGCGCGAGCTTGACCACGCCACCCACGGCATGGCGCATCGTCGCGCTCATGCCGTCGCTGTCCCTGGCGTCGTGGAACACAGGCTTTCCGGTCTTGGCATCGGCCAGCGAGAGATGGACGTGGCCTGAAAGCCCGGGACTGTCCGCACTCAACTGCGCCATGAAACTGGCTGTGAGTCCCAGACGGCGCGAAAACGCCTTGGTGAACGTTTTGAAGAGCACCGCATCGTCGGCCGCACGCAGCGGATCGGTGGCACGCAACGTCGCTTCGAAGCATCCCGGCCCCAGTTCGAGGCCCAGACCAAACAGGTCGATGCCGGCACGGTTCAGCACGCTTTCCAGGTCGGCCACGTAATCGGCATAGATTGCGGCCGATTGGGTCGACCAGCAGCGGTTGTCGGGTGCGAAGGTTGCGTAGTTCTCGAAGCCCTTGGCGCGGAACGTCTCGGCAGTTTCGTCGAGCACATGAAACTCGAACTCCATCGCGGTCTTGACCGAAAATCCCATCTTTGCGGCACGCGCGATCTGGCCTTTCAGAAGTTCACGAGGGCTGAGCGCGGCGGACGGCCCGTCATAGTCTGCGAAGACATAGGCCGCGTTCTCCTCGAAGGGATAGTCGCGCACGCTGTCCCAGTCGAGCGCGGTCGCCTCGCCGACAAACGGCGGCCCGCCGATGACACGCTCGCCGGTATCCCATTTGTGGATGACATTGACGAAGTTGCCGCCGGGACCATAAGCGGTCTCCACATCACCCAAAGCAAGGCGCCGCTCGCGCAGACTCCCGTCGAGATCGGGGATCGCCACATGGACCGTCTTCACGCCCCTTTTGCGCAGGCGCGCCACCGCACCGTTTCCGGTCTCCTTGCGCGCTGATTTCTTCGCCGCCATGGCGTTGCCCCTCTTCCCGACGCCACCGGTGCATTGCCGGAGCGTTTGTTCGTTGTCCATCAACGAGCAAGCAGCATGCCAAGAGAAAATGTCTCTGGGAACCGCCAATTCGTCGTAGTTATTTCAGAAGCTTAGACGGTCGGGATGCAGCCCGGTGCATCCCAGAACACGTCAACTCGATGATGATCGCATCGCGCGCTGCAAATTTTCAGCACCAAACGCAGATCAGCGGTCGGGATCGTCCAAGCCGTGCACAATGTCGCGCAGATGCTGCATGATGGCCAGTCGTTCACCGATGGCCTCTAGCGTCTCGCAGGCGATGGGTTTGCCGACATGGACATCAATCGACGTACCGCAACGACGAAAAAACTCGCTTGCCATCAGGGTGCGCCGCAGGTCCAGCTTGATGCGCCCGAACAGGTGGAACATCGTGCTGCAACGCCCGGGGAAAAACACCGGCACCGTGGTCGCACCGGTATCGAGGATCAGACTGGCGGCCAGCGGACCCTAGGGCCGACCGACAGCAGGGCCGAAGGGGTTGCGGGTAATCGCCACGCCGGCAGCGGGAAACACGATGATGGTTTCGCCGCGGTTCAGGCAGGCGCGCGCTTCGCGCCTGCTTTCCACGTTGGTCTGCTTGGCTTGCGCCATTTCCGTGAAGTCGACGGGAAGGGCAAACTCACGCAGCGGCTCGAACCGCAGCAATGCCTTGTCGATCATCACCTTGAACGAGCATCCCCGGTACTCGGCTAAGGCCAGCATGGTGACGCCATCGAGGACACCGAAGGGATGGTTCGCGACCATCACCACCGGCCGGTCGGCAGGCGCGGACACCGGCCAGGCCTCGCCATGGACGCGGAGTTCGATGCCCAGGCGATCCAGGCCGTCATTCCAGCCCCACAGCGTACGCTCGCGCATGACGTCAAGCCATGGATCGAACTGTTCACCATAAGCGCGCAGGAACCGCGCCTGACCGCTGATCAGTTCGAGCATACGGAACATCGCGCGCTGAATCGCCGGATATTCGTTCCGGGCGTAACTCAGGTATTTCAAGCACATTCTTGGGTTTTGCCTGCCTGCCAAATTCCGCTGTGCAAGAAAATGACAGCCATTTGCAACGGGCACCTCATCGACCTAAGCATCTTGCAACGGGCACCTCATCGACCTAAGCATCAATTCAGCAGCCCTCTCGCCGATCATCATGGTCGGCGCATTCGTGCTGCCACCGACCAGCCGAGGCATGATCGGGGCATCCACCACGCACACCCCTTCGGCGCCACGCGATATGAAACGTCTCGCGATTGAGCCGCCGGTCTTCCGGGTCGGCGAGATTAGTTGTGGCGGATCACGGGTGAATCGTAGGGAAACGCTGAGTGAAGACCGACCGTTCCGGTCGAACACGGATGCAGGATCGCCCAATGGATCAGGATCGCCCAATGGATGTTGTAGCCGCTGTAACCAGAATAATGCAGATCGTCGCTGTCGGGCTGCACCACGACCAGAAACATGAAGAACTGAAGATCCGGCCGCTCCAGCGCTTGGTCGGACTTCACATAGGCTTGCGCATTCATCGGGAACACCGCCAGCAGTTCGCTGCGGGTCAGCCCAAGTTGCACCATGGCGACCGCCAGTTTGAGCGGGTTGCGCAGTCGATGATAGGTGATCGGCTGGGTACAACGGTGCTGCACCATCGAACCGAAATGGACCCTGCAGGTTCGCACCCACGCCAGGCAGGTCAGCGATGACGTCGAGGCCATGCGCGCGCAGGTTGTCGGCATTGCCCATGCCCGAAGCATCAGCAACTGCGGCGACTGATAGGCATCGGCGGCCAGGATCACCGCGCGCGTGGCGCGCAACTTCCTGACATCGCCGCGCACATCGCACAACACGCCGTTGCAGGTATGCCCATCGATCAGCAACTTCAGGGCGCACGCATGGGTCATCACCGTCACGTTGGCGCGCCGCTTTGCACCTCGCAGATAGGCGTTCGCGGAGGAATGGCGCAACGGGAATCAGTGGGTATGGGTGTTACGGGAAAAACCAAAGCCTTCCTGCTGCTCTGCGTTGAAGTCCCGCGTCAGAGGGGATATCCCAGTTCCTGACCGGCCTTCAGAAAGGCCCCGTAAAGCGGATTGCCATAACGCCCCAGCGCGGTGCGCAGCGGACCGTCGGTTCCGCGCCGCGCGCCAGGCGGACCATTCCACCGTTCCGACTTCTTGAAGCAGGGCAGAACATCATCGAAGGACCGGCACCGGCAGCCTAACTGTGCCCACTCGTCATAATTGCGCTCGTGTCCACGCACGTAAAGCCGGCCGTTGATTGAGGACGACTCGCCCAGCACGCGGCCGTCCAACCCACGCGCCATCCAGCATCGGCTCGGACTCGGAGACGAACTTCCAGTCGTAACGGCTGCCGACGGTGAAGATTTCGCCGATCAGCATGCGGATCATCGGCCTCCAGTCCCGCGACCCAGCCTCCAGACCAGCACGCTGCAGCCTGGATCTTCGGACAGCCGGTTGGCCAGTACACAACCCGCCGAGTCCACACCGACGATGATGATGTCGAATTCACGGTCGGATTTCATGGCGGCACTCCGGTATGATTTTTCCGAAACGTCAGGCATCCATCAGGGCAGCTTTTGCTCTCCGATCAGATCATGGCGTCTGTCATCGCCATAGGGGATAGCCTCGCCCACGCCCAAGACCGGGCCGGGCCGGGCCTTATCTCTCGCAAACCGCGCGATCACGTGGACATGAAGCTGTCGCCCCATGTTGCCCAACGCGGCGACATTCAGCTTTTCACCCTGCAGCTGTGCCATCAGCACCCGCGACACACGGTCGGTCTCTTCGGTCAGGATCATGTAGTCGGCCGGTTCAAGGTCGATCAGGTCCGCCATGCCAGTGCGGCGTGGGACCAGAACGAGCCAGGGAAACCGCGCATCGTTCATCAACAGCACACGGCAGAGATCCAGATCGCAAACCACCGTGGTGTCGGCCGCCAGCTTGCCGTCGAGAACAAAGGTGCTGTCGTCAGCCATCAGATCGCAAAGTCGCCAAGCTTGGTTTCCAGGTATTCGTCGATACCCTCATGCACGCCCTCGCGTCCCAGACCGCTGTCCTTCATGCCCCCGAACGGCGCGACCGCGGAGGCGGGATTGATGTCGTTGATTCCGAAATCGAGCGCCTCGAAGGTGCGGAAGGCCCACGCGATGTCACACGTATAGATATAGGCTGCCAGACCATAACTCGGTGTCGTTGGCCATGGCGGTCTCCTCGTTCTCGTTCTCAAAGGCAATGATCGGCGCAATCGGGCCGAACGTCTCCTCGCGATCAATCAACATCTCGGAGGTCACATCGGTCAGCACGGTCGGGGCGAAGAAGTGACCCTTATTCCAGGCCGGCGCCGGTCAGCCGTTCGCCGCCGCAGGCGATCTTGGTGCCGCGGTCGCGCGCATCCTCCACCTGGCGCGTCATCTTCTCGACAGCCGCATCACTGGCCAGCGGCCCGATCACCACACCCTCGTCCAGTCCGCGGCCGACCTTCAGCTTGGCGACCCGTTCGCTCAGCGTGGCGACAAAGGGCTCCAGGTTCGCGCGATTCACGAAGATCCGGTTGGAACTGATGCACGCCTGGCATCCTCGGCGCCGCTGTCGGTCACGCTTTCCAGCACGGGTCCGTCAGCCGGGTTGATCACGTCAAAACATCGTTCGGCTTCCTGCCAGGAACCATCGATATTCATGCTGTCTCCTTTGGTCCTCGCGCAGCGCTCTAGCGCGATCAGCCGTGCGCCGCAACGTCGAGCACGAGTTGTGGTAGGCGCGCGACATCGCGCAGCGCTTTTCTGAGGTCTCGGCGGGTGCCACGGTCCAGCCGATCGGGATGAATCCGGTTGCCCGGCTGCCGGCCTGCATCAATGTCGGTGATCTGCTGGCGCAGAATCAGTTCCAGAAAGAGTTCATGGGCCTCGCAAAAATGTTCCAGGTCCCCTGCCCCCATCATTCCCAGTCCGGCAACGGCAACCAAACGCGCCCTGGTGCCCGTCGCTTCGATGCCATGGCGCAGAGCCATGGCCCGCGCACCGGCCACCAGGGGAAAGAGACCCGAAAGCTTTAGATCCAGACGCCCGTCGTCCAGCCGCAGATTGCCCAGGAAACCGACCGGCGAGCGGTAGCTCATCACCTCTTGGGCCATCATGCGCGGCAGCAGCGGTTTTGCAGCATCCTCAAGCGCCTCATGGCGCAGGGCATCGACCAGCGCGCGATCGCCGTAAACGCGCACCAGGTCGAAGAAAATGTCGACATTGAGCAGGCTTGCGCCGTCGGCGTGACGGGTCCAGTGCTCGACCGTCGTCCGCCATGCGGAAAGCGAGCGGCGCCATGCCGGGCGTGACGCCATCACCCCGCCATTGCAATAGGGCAGGCCGGCCGCGTCCAATAGGTCGGTAGCACGCTGTGCGGTCTCAGCCAGGGCCGTGTCATCGGAACCGTCCTCGAACACGATGGCATTGTCCTGATCACCCGCCAGCAGCGATTCGCCGCGACCGGCCGACCCCAGGATCATCATGCCGTAACGGGGAAGGTCTGCGTCCGATTCCGCCTCGGCCAGTTCCATCGCGCGCTGGGTGAGATAGCGATAGAATCCTGCCATCACCGAGGCAATGATCGAGGCATCGGTGTGATCGTCGAGAAGTGCCTTTGCCATGCCGACCAACTTGTCATGGGCAGCCTTGAGGTCTTCCGCCGTCGTCGCGGCCCGCAACTCGTCCCCGATGATCAAGGCATGGGCCGCGCGATGCCGGTTGAGTCCGCGCGCGGTGATGATCCCGCAAATATCCGGACCGCCATCGCGCACCACCAGATGGCGCAGGCCGAGCCGCGCCATGCGACCGATAGCGACATGCAGAAAATCGTCGGCATCGACGCCGAAGAGCGGGGTCGACATCACCTCTCCGCAAACCCGGTCCAGAGCGGCACCGCCCCCTTCCGAAATCGCCCGCAGGACATCGTGCTCAGTGACGATGCCGGGCCCACCGAACTCACCCGAGCGCTCCACCAGCACCGAAGAGATACGCAGGTCCATCATGACGCCGATGGCCGCACGCAAGCTGGTCGCGCCCACCACGAACACCGGATCGAGCGTCATCAGTTCGCCGGTCTTATGACGATAGAGGTAGGGGTCGATGGCCGCCAGAAGTTCAGCGGTCATGGCGCTCACCCGGCATCAGCCAGCCGGCCTCTTTCTGGCGCGCGACCACGCCCTTGGCCCGTGCCATGAAGGCCCAGGCTTCGCCCAGGGTCTCGACGCCCCGGTCCGCCAGAAGCGGGATCAGACCGGAGAACACATCGGCCGCCACCAGGGCGTCGCCCAGCGCGGTATGCCGGCCCGAGACGGTGACGCCATAACGTTCGGCAAGATGGTCGAGATCCATCTTTTCCAGCGATGGCTCCAACGCTGCGACAAGAAGGCCGGTATCAAGCGCATGAGGGACATCCCATTGCGTTCCGGAGCGCCCGGCCTCGACCTGCAGTATGGCAAGATCGAAACCGATGTTGTGGCCCAGCACGACGCGCCCCTCTCCCATTTTGCTAAGACGCGCGAGGCCGGCCGCGATAACGTCGGCATCCGACACCATGGCATCATCGATGCCGTGGATCGCGGTCGAGAGAGCAGGAATGGCGATGTCGGGCTTGACCAGCATGTCCAGGTTCTCGTGAACGAAGACGCGCCTGCCATGGGCCAGCACGGCGCCGATGGAAACGATGCGGTCCTCTGCGGGATTCAAACCTGTCGTCTCGCAATCGAGCACAAGCAGCGGTAGATCGCGCAGCGGAGTTTCTGCCGTGATCAATGCGACATCGGGCAGACCGTCGTGCAGAGCCAGCGCATGTTCAAGCCGCGCACCAGTGGCAATGGGTTCCGGCGTTTCAAGCACCATGACCATCCCACCGGATTCGCCCAGTTCGGAAATCACGGCGTCGAGTTGCCGGTCATCGGTGGTCAGCAGCACGACCCTGGCGCTGCCAGCGCTCGCTTCGGCTTTTCGACGGGCGGCGTCCAGGCTGTCGCGCCGCAGCGCTGCATAGACGCTGGTGCCCGGTGCAATGGCAGCACTGGGCAGGGCTTCCATGGCCGTGGCGTTGACCAGACTCACAAGGCCGCGCTCCGTGATCACCAGAATGGCCACCGGCAGGGAAGCGAGCACGGCGACCAGACGTTCTTCCGCAAGCGCCTGTCGCGCCTGTTGCTTTGCGAGCACCTTGTCCATGGTCTGGGCCAACTTACGCAGGTCACCGCTCTCGACCAGCCGCTCGGCCTGACGAAGAAAGGGGGTCTGACGCAGTTCGGTCAATAGCAGGGCGCCCTTGAGCCGCTGAACATCTTCGAACCAGGATTTTGTCAGGTGCCAGGCGACCCACAGCGCACCGGCCAGCGTCACGAATGAAAGACCCGAAACGACCGGGAAGAATGCTGTCTCGTCCTTAATGGCGTCGGCAACGTCCAGAGCAAAGAGAATGCCAGCGGCAAGCGCCGCCAAGACCAGCGAGAACATCATGCCGCGTAGTGCGTTGGATCGCCGGTAGGCTTTTGGCCGATCCATTCCTTTCCGCCTCTTCAACCTGTCCGGCCGTCGCCGCTACCTTGCCATTCCCGGCAGATCGCATCCCGGTCGATCCGCGTGCGCAACTGTTCGCGAACGTCGCGCCATTTGAAACGGATCGAATTCGTGACGATCTCCCCGTCCTCCCTCTTGAACTGGTCGATGACCGGCGCGTTCTGGATCAGATCGGCCTCGCTACGGACAAAGGCGTTGCGTCCTTCGGCTTCCCTCGCCCAGTCCGTGCGTCTGATCCGCATCTCAAAACGCTCCAGCACGGCATTCGGCATGGTGCCCTCTCCACCATCCGGCAAAGCGTGGCAATGCCCCTCGCGAAAACAGTGCAGGGCAAGCGCAGACGTCCGGTCCGGGCCCATGCGCGCACCCTGGCTGGCGGTGGCGGCGGAGAACACGGCGAGATCGGCGAGGCAGGACAGCAACTGTTTCTCCACCGCGTCCCGGATGGCGGCCGAAAACATGCCGTCCTCAAAATAGCGGGTGAACTGCGTTCCCATCCTTGTCTTGAGATAACCGTAGAGTGCGGTTTGGGCGATATACGCCGACCGCGTGCCGACAAATTCCGCCAACATATCCACAGAATCAATGCTCTGCAGTTGGAACCGAATGGCCAACGAACTCAACGGTCCGGGAAGACGCGACAGAAGTCTGGCAATCAAGGTCTTTGTCCAACGGCTTTAAATTCACGGATTTTTCAATTATAAGCCGTGCAGTCGTCATATTCTAACTCTGTCGCACTGTGGCCTGGGGAAGACAGAATTTTCAGGTTGGAAGGTGGCAGGCCAACAATAAGGGGAGAAAGGCATGTCGGAAGACAAGGCCGCATGGCGGAAAATCCACTGGAGTAAGACGTCGCGCTTGACGTACACCATCCTGGCAATCTGGTTCTTATTCGGTTTCATCGTTCCCTGGTTCGCCAAGGACTTGGACTCCATGTCGTTTCTTGGCTTCGAACTGGGCTATTACATGATCGTCCAAGGGTCGCTCATCGTCTTTGTGCTGCTGATCATCGTTCAGAACATGATCCAGGACAAAATCGACGATGAATACGATTCCGGCGGCGCATAGGGGGCCGTGACATGAGCAACAAGAGTTCAAAATTCATCGACAATCTGGGCAAGGTCTACGCGCTTTACACCCTCGGGTTCCTGGCGTTCTTCGCCCTGATGGCCATTCTGGAATCGTTTGGCGCCGGCGCGCGTCTGATCGGCATTCTGTTCCTTCTCTTCACCATCGCGATCTACGCCGCCATCGGCTGGCTGTCGCGCACCATGCAGGTCGATGCCTACTATGTTGCGGGACGCGAGGTGCCACCGCTTTACAACGGCATGGCGACCGCGGCCGACTGGATGTCGGGCGCGTCGTTCGTGGCGCTGGCCGGCGGCATCTACTTCGGCGGCTACCCCTATCTGGGCTTTGTCATCGGCTGGACTGGCGGTTATGTGCTGGTGAACGCCCTGATGGCGCCCTACTTGCGCAAGTTCGGTTGTTACACGGTGCCGGACTTCATCGGCACGCGTTACGGCGGCAACACGGCGCGGTTCTGTGCGGTACTCGTTCTCGTCGTGGCATCCTTCACCTACGTGACGGCCCAGATCAACGCCACGGGTACGATCGCGGCGCGTGCGTTGAGCATTCCCTTCGAGGTCGGCGTCTGGTTCGGTCTTCTGGGCATTCTGCTCTGCTCCATGCTCGGCGGTATGCGTGGCGTGACCTGGACCCAGGTAGCCCAGTACATCGTGCTGATCATCGCCTATCTGGTGCCGGTGATCTGGATGTCGAATGCCCAAGGCTTCGGCATCATCCCACACTTCGGCTATGGCGACGCAGCGCAACGCATTGCCGAGCTTCAGGCCGAATACGGGCTGAAATCGGCGGCAGACGCGGCACAACAGACCATGGCCGGCCTGAAGGTTCTGACCACACCGCATTTCGATCCCCAGGGCGGTCTCGATTCCTGGAAGTTCGTCACGCTTGCCCTGTGCATGATGGCCGGTACGGCATCCCTGCCGCACATCCTCATGCGCTACTTCACGACCCCGTCAGTGCGCTCCGCGCGCAAGTCGGTGGCCTACTCGCTGTTCTTCATCTTCCTGCTCTACTTCACGGCGCCGGCTCTGGCCACGCTGACGAAGTTGCAGCTGCTTGATCCCACGCTGGCCACGGCGGTCATCGGCCAATCGGTCGAGACGGTCCTGAGCCTGGACTGGATCAGGAACTGGATGGATGTGGGTATGGTCGGCATCGTCGACTCCAACGGCGACGGAATCGTGCAGTTGAACGAATTCTTCATGCGGCCCGACATTGTCGTGTTGGCGACTCCTGAAATCGCCGGTCTGCCGTATGTGATCTCCGGTCTGGTTGCCGCCGGTGGCATGGCTGCGGCCATGTCGACCGCCGACGGCCTGCTGCTGGCAATCGCGAATGCTCTGAGCCACGATCTCTACTACAAGATCATCGACCCCAAGGCCGACACGAAGCATCGTCTGATCGTTGCCCGTGTTCTGCTTTTGGCAATCGGTGCGGCGGCGGCCTTGATCGCCTCGCTGCAGTTGACCGGCATTCTGGGTGCGGTGGCCTGGGCGTTCTGCTTCGCCTGTTCCGGTCTCTTTTTCCCTCTGGTGCTGGGCATCTGGTGGAAGAGAGCCAACAGGCAAGGCGCGATTGCCGGCATGGCTCTGGGTTTCCTCTCCGGTTCGGCGTATCTCTACTATGTCTACACTGGCGGTGAAGCCTGGTTCGGCATCGACCATCTGCGCTTCGGCATCATCGGTATGCCGGTCTCGCTGGTAGCCATGATCGTGGTGTCCTTGTTGACACCGGAACCCGACGCCGAAATCCAGGCCATGGTCGACGAGACACGTATCCCGACCGGGGATACCATCCTCGCCGAAAACCACTAGCCTTTTCGGCTACTTGATCCGGGGGCAGGGTGCGATACCCCTGCCCCCGTTTCGTTTCCTCTCAAGCCAACTCGAAAGCCGCGATTTATGGAAAGCCTGGCCAGCATCCTTCCTTGGTGGGTGGTTGTCATCGACTACCTTCTGGGCCTCATCATGTGGACGCTGATCGGCCGGGCGGCGATGAACCTCTTTCTTCCCATCGAATCCGACTTTTTCTTCATGAAGGCCTTCGTGAAGATCACCGACCCGTTCCTCAAGCTCTTCAAGCCGATCACGCCGGGCTTTCTGGTCGAACCGCTCATTCCACTTTATGTCGCCTGGTTTTTCTTCATCATGCGGTTCTATCTGATTCCCTGGATGCTGGGATATTCGGTGCTGGGCATGCTTTCCTTCCCGCTTGAAGGCGAGGTCGCCGCGCTGCTCTGGGATATGTTCGGATCCGAACAGTAAACGTCCATTTGCGAATCGTTCGCAGATGCGCCAGACAGTTTCCGCAGCCGGGAGCCGTAGTCATGAATGCGCCAACCAAACGCTTTGAAGACGTCGTGACGTCCGAAGAGGAACTCCGCGCGATCCTGGGAGACGTTTATCCCGGGGCTGATACCAAGGTCATGGATCATCTTGACGACATCTGCCTAATGTTCATCGAATGCTCACCCTTCGCGGTTATCGCGACCGGTGGCGGCGAATGCGATGTCAACCTCTCGCCCAAGGGTGACCCCACGGGCTTCGTGAGGGTGCTCGACGCCCACACCCTCGCCATCCCCAACCGTCCGGGCAACAACCGGCTCGATACGTTCCGCAACGTGCTTCGCAACCCGAAAATAGGACTGATCTTTCTGGTGCCCGGCCGCAAGGACACCCTGCGTGTCGGCTGCCATGCCCAGATCGTTCGCGACCGGACGCTGCATGACTCCATGGCCGTGCAGAGCAAGGCGCCCGACTTTGCCCTGGTGGTGCATGTCGAGCGCGCCTTTTTCCACTGCGCGAAATGCGTCGTAAGCTCGAACCTGTGGAACCTCGACCAGTGGCCAGACCTTACCGGTATCCCCAGCCTCACGGCGGCCATCGTGCAACACGCCATGCTGAAGATGCCCGTGCAGGAACTCGACGACGAACTCAGCGACGATGAGAAAACAGGGCTCTACTAGGGCGTGTTGACATTTGGGATTCGCTTTTTGGGCTGATTTCCGGTTCAAACTTCCAAAATGGAGGTTTGAATGAACGAAAATTGCTTCGTGATTTCCGACGGACTTCGGCAGAAGATTGCGCCACTTCTACCCGGCAAACCGGCAGACGCGGGTGTTGCCGCCCGTAACAACCGACTGTTCCTGGAGGCTCCTTTTTGGCTTGTCCGCACTGGGTCCCCGTGGCGTGATCTCCCCAGAGAGTTCGGTAACTGGAACAGCGGTTTCGCCGATGGGCGGAGAAAGGCGCGTTCGAGAGTCTTTTCAATGCTGCAAACGGGCACCCCGACCTTGAGTACACCCTTATTGACGGCGCCATTGTCCAGGTTCACCAGAAGGCGGCGGGCGCAAAAGGGGACGCAGAATCGCAAAGAGCAGCGTGCCCATGACGCATATTATGTACAAATGGTGCCATCCGATCGAAAGCTGCTTCGCAGGGATCGAGACATTCAGAGCGATAGCCACTCGATACGACAAGACAGATATCGGCTATGCTGCCAACCGGCATCCCGCCGCAACGCTCATCGCCGCCAGACGATTGTCAACAGGCCCTAGCAGGTTGCTGAAAATCGTAACGTGCGGGGCAGATTCCCGCGTGGTTGATACCCACAAACCCCCAGCCGCCATAGCCGCGCTTGACACACTGCTGTCCGGTTCCGGTCCAACCGAGCATGATACCGTACGCGTGGATACCCCATCTGTTCATCGTCGAACTTGATTCGACGATGAACAGATGGAATGTGAAAACATGGGTGCCCGGACAGCAGTGGGTCAAGCCGGGGACATGAGGGGATGAGATCAAAAAGACCCCCGTTCGCCCTCCAACTACTTAGTTCAGTAGCCGACTACATGCGTCCGAAAGGTCAGTGCTTGCCGGCCAGAACCATGCCGGTGGCTTCGTGCGTTGCGAGTGTCAGGGCACGCATGTCTTCGGGCTCCAGATTGTGGAGATTGGTCTTGCCCGTGCAGCGCGCCATCATCGAAGCCTCGCCCGAGGCAGCCTTCAGAATGTTGTGCACCGCGTGACCGCGCTCTTCCTCGCTGTAGTCGGGCGCAAAGACCATTTCATGCTCGCCGACGATCTCCGCACCCGCAGTCAGGGCGACGGTCATGCTCATCACGACGGACTTCGCGCCCAGACCGATGAACTTCGCGGCATCGGTGCCCGAACGCACGCCGCCAAACCAGAGAATATCGATTTCCTCTTCGCGGTTGAGACGGCGCAGGATACGGATGGTATCGCGCATCAGGCTGAGATCGGGCGGACCGGCGAGCTCCGGCCAGTCGCGGCCCACCGCGGAATTGCCGTTGACCAGCAGGACATCGAAGTTGTTCTCCAAGCCATAGACGATGGTCTCCTCCAGCGCCTCGGCATGGGAAACCGAAAGACCGAGTAGTTGATCGTCATGAAGCCGCTTGATCTTGCCGGGCTCCTCGAAACGCGGACCGATGACGTGGATCTGTCCAGTCGCCTTTGCACTGGGTTCGATCTGACCGGGCAGGACAAGCTGCAGCCATGGCACGTCGGCAGCCAAGGGCTGCAGCCCGATGTAACCGGCCGCCGCAACTTCTTTCAGACCCGCTGCAATGCCGACCTTCACCGAACCCGGCACATGGTCGAACCCGGTCACGAAAAACGGCTGCTCGACCTCCATGCGTCCGAAACCCAGATCCGTCGAAACACGGCAGGCTTCGCGATAAGGGTCGATGACAAGGCGTGACAGATTGGCCGGCAGGAAGACCAGATCGTCCACCGTGGCGGGACGTCCTTCGGGGAACGGGTTGTCGCGCGGCTTCATGCGCTTGGCCAGCATCTTGGCCTGGCGCGCCACGTCGGTCTTGTCCATGCGGGCCATCAGGAAGATGTCCTCACGGTTCTGCACCGAATAGTCGGCCGAACCGGTCTCGGCATCGCAGCGATAGCAGCGCGCGGCCTCGTCGCGGGCCTCATCCAAGGTATAGGTCGATTCGACCTCAGGGAACTCCACCGGGTTCTCGCCGACACCGTGAAATTCGGGGTGGTGCAGTGCGTTGATTTCCCAATTGAGATCCTGCGCGACCGGCACACGGCGCGTGCGCCAGGGCGTGCGGTAGGGCACCGGCTTCTCGTTGCCCTCCAGGAACGCTCTGACGTAATAGGCGACACGCTGGCCGTGGCTCATCGCCATGACGATGGTCGAGCCACCGAACGCGCCGTCGCCGGCGGCAAACACCTTGGGATCGCCGGTGCGCATGGAGTCCCAGTCGGTCGCGACACGGTCGTGGCCCATCAGGGCCTTGGTCGCGTCGTCTTCACAATCACCGAACTGGCCCACGGCGGCGATCACCATGCCGCAGTCGATGTCATGCTCGGAGCCTGCAATCGGCTCGGGCCGCCGGCGGCCGTCCGCATCGGGCTCGCCTAGGCCGGTCTCAACGCAGCGCAGCTTCAGATTATCGTCGCCGTCCGCGATCACCTCGACCTGCTGGGTGTTATAGACGAACTCGATGCCCTCCTCGATCGCGCCCTCAAGCTCTATCTTGCGCGCGGGAATCTCATCGGGACCGCGGCGGTAGACCACCTTCACGTGCTCGCAGCCGGGCAGACGCAAAGCAGCGCGGCTGGCGTCCATCGCCACGTCGCCGCCGCCGATCACCACGACATTTTTGGGCATTTGCGGGCGCTCGCCATCGTTGATGCGGCGCAGGAACTCCACGCCGTCGACGGCCCGGCTGTCGTCCTCACCGGGAATCCCCATCTTCTTGCCCCACCAGGAACCGATGGTAAGCACCACTGCGTCATGGCGCTCCTTGAGCTCTTCCAGGGAGATATCGCGGCCAAGCCCGGTGTTGATATGGATGGCCAAGCCCGGGCAGCGCGCCGCCAGGCGACTCATGTCCTCTTCGATGACCCCTGGAGGAAGGCGGAAGGCGGGAATGCCCCAGATCATCATACCGCCTGCGCGATCGGTCATCTCATAGACATCGACCTTGAAACCCGCGACGGCCAGATCGTGCGCGGCGACCAGGCCGGCCGGGCCGGCACCGACGATGCCGATATTCTGCTCGCGCGTGACTGGCGCAGCCTCGGGCTTCCAGGTCGCGCCCAGCATGTCCACCACGAAACGCTTCAGATTGCGTATCTGCAGCGCACCGTCGCTCGCCTCGCGCCGGCAGGCAGGCTCGCAAGGCGCGTCGCAGACGCGGCCGCAGATCGAACTGAACGGATTGGTCGCGGTGATCGCCTCGAAGGCTTCGTCGAATTGGCCGTTCCAGATGTAGCCTATATAGGATGGCGCGTCCGTGCCCACCGGACAGGCGATCTGGCAAGGTGCGGGAACGTAGTGCTTGTCGCCAGCCGCCCCGATCTGCTCGGTCGGCATCAGGTTGGCGTTGCTATCACTCATGGCTGTCATCCTGTGTTTATCCTCTGTACCGGCCTGCTCCGCCACCCGGCCACCCATTCAGGGTACTGGCCGTAAGGGCCGGTCGGGTGCGCGCGCATCGGCGCATCGAAATCTAACCAGCGACCTGGAACAGTTCGGCGTTCCGGCGTTCGAGCTCATAAGGCAATCCGGTGATTTCCGCAGCGTCCGGTGTCAGGGCCACCAGATCATCGCGCGAAAGGCCGGTAACGTTGCTGTGGCCCAGCGCCTTGGTGATTGCGGCTATCTGCCAGCGCACACTCTCCAGGAACGTGTAGATGTGCTGGGCTTCGACCTTCGACTTATAGCGCTTCTCGTGCTCGGGATCCTGGGTGGCGATGCCGGTCACGCACTGGCCAACATGGCACTGCATGCAGGCGATACAGCCACCGGCGATGATCGCGGCCGTACCCAAGGCAATCGCGTCGGCACCCAGGCACAGGCCCTTCACCGCCTCGATCCCGTCGCGGATACCGCCCATCAGGACGATCTCGATATCCTGGCGCCGACCGATACTGGCAAGGGCGGTTTCCGCCTCGCAGATGGCCGAAAGCGTCGGGATGCCGACATATTCCATGACTTCCGCACCGCCCGCGCCGGTCGAACCCTGCATGCCGTCCAACTCAACAAAGTCGAAACCGTCCTTCACGGCGATCTTGATGTCGTCATGGATACGGCCGGCACCCAGCTTGACCGAGACCGGTAGCCGGTAGCCGGTAGCCTCGCGCAGTTCCTCGACCTTGATGACCAGATCGTCCGCACCCAGGATATCGGGGTGACGCGAGGGCGAACGCAGATCAATACCCGCGGGAATGCCGCGAATCTCGGCGAGTTCCGCGGTCACCTTCTTGGCCATCAGCTGACCGCCGAAACCAGGCTTCGCGCCCTGGGAGATATAAATTTCCAGGCCGTCGGCACGATTCATGTCGTGGATGTTCCAGCCCAGACGGCCGCCCAGCATCTGGAAGATCAACTGGCCCGCCGCATCGCGTTGGGCATCGCTCATGCCGCCCTCGCCCGTGTTTTCGGCGATGCCCGCCATGCCCGACGCGATCGCAATGGCCTGCTTGGCCGAACGCGAGAGCGCTCCATAGCTCATCGGTGCGATCAGCACCGGCATGGTCAAATCAAGCGGATTAGCGCCGTTCTTGCCGCCGATCTTCGTGCGCATCTCCACGTCGCCGACCGGGTCGTCGCCGATCGCGGCCATCGTGATGTCTTTCCGGAACGTGATGTCGGAGAGATGGGGCAGTTCGCGCGCGCCGCCATAGCCGCGCACCCGGTAGCGGCCGATCTGCGACTTGATATAGACGTCTTCTTGGATCTTGCGGTTCCAGTAGTCGCTCTTGCCCGAGAAATTGAAATAGGGGATAGAGCGTATCTGCCGTTCAGACGTGGCGTAACGCAGCTTCTTGCCCGCGTTGACCACCTTCTGGAACGAGCCCTTGAAGGGAATCTCGTAGCGGTCCAGGAACTCGCGGATTTCGTCGACCTCGGCCGAGTCGATATCGGTCAGTTCGGCGTCTGAACCAAGCGAGGTGAGGTTGCCGCCCAGGATGATCTCGCCCCCGGACATATCCTCGCCCAAGCGCTCACCGGACTCGCCCAGGATGATCATGCGCCCGCCATACATCATGTAACCGGCCATGAAGTTGGCGTTGCCACAGCACAGCAGCGTGCCCTTCTTCATCACCTGGCCCGCACGGCTGCCCATGTTGCCCTTGATGACGACTTCCGCGCCGCGAATCGCGACACCGGCAATCGCGCCCGCATTGCCACCGACCACCACGGAGCCGCGGTACATGTTGTCGGCCACACCCCAGCCTACATTGCTTTCCACGTGAAAGCGCGGCGTGTCGGTCAGACCGGCTAGGAAATATCCCGCCGATCCGCGCACGTGGATGTCCACGGGGTAGATCACGCCTACGCCGATGTGATGGCGTGCGTCGGGGTTCAAAACCTCGATACTTTCGCCTTGGCTGGCTGCTTCGCGGATCCGCTCGTTAGCATCGCGGATCTTGAGTTGGCTCAGGTCGATCGTGACCATGTGTTGTAACTTCCCGGCGGTGGTTCACGGGTGTCGAGCGCCTGACCGGGGAACAGCCGGTTGAGCGACACCTCTTCGGATGCAATGGCGATGAGATCGTCGTTCTCGAACATGATCATCGGCTTGGCGGCCAGACGGTCCTTGGCATAGCCGATCTCGTCCTTGGTCGAGACCAGGAAGGAGAACGTGCCGTCCATGTCGTCGATCGAGGTCTTCAGCGCCTCCTTGAGCGCGATACCCTGGCTCAGCTTATCGGCCAGATAGACCGCTATCAACTCGCTGTCGTTGTCGGTCGCGAACTCGAACCCCCGGCGTTCCAGACGGCGGCGCATCTTCCAGTAGTTCGTGATCTGGCCGTTGTGCACGATGGCGACATCGGAAAACCCGGTCGCCCAGAAAGGATGGGACGCTTCAGGCTCGACATCCGATTCGGTTGCCAAGCGGACATGGCCCAGGCCGTGGGTGCCCTTGAAGACATGCACGTCATAAACGTCGTCCACATCGTGTGCGCCACCGACATCCTTGACGATTTCGAGGCTCTCGCCGATCGAAAGGGTCTTGGCGGCGTGTTCCACTGCGTAGGAAAGTTTCTGCAGGTCACCGCTGAAACGCACAACGACACGGTAACTGCCGCCGATGCGCTCATCCTCGACGATCTCTGCGTTGTGGGCGGCAAAGACGGCCTTCAGCCGCGCGATGGCGTCACCGGCCTCGTTGTCGTTGCCGATATAGAAGCGCAGCTTCAGCTGGCCTTGGCTGTCGTCGCCATAAAGGGCAAAGCCCGTGGAATCAGGACCGCGATGCTGACAACCGTCCAGCATGTCGATCAAAGCGCGACCCGTGTCGACCGTAACACCGTCGCGCTTCAACAGGATCCCTGCGATACCGCACATGATCTTTTTCCTCTGATGAAACGAAGTTTCCTGCTCTTGCTGCCAGCATATAACGATTCGTCTTCTCCGATGCAACGAGAATGGGTCGTCCCGGCGCATCGCCTTATTAACAGGCCGGATGACGCGGCGGCGCGATCCAAACTAAACTCTAACTAGAATCACGCAGAACGTTTCAGGGGGGCTTGAACAATGGAACTGGGAAACACCCTGGTCGTGCAGGAACTCGTAACGACCGAAGACCTCTCCAAAGCGGGAGAATATCAGCGCGAGAACGCAGGTGTTTGGGCGATGCCGGAGCGGACGCCGCGGTTCAGGAAATGCGTTGTGGGCTAACCAAGGCCGGGCGTGAGTTCGCTACCGAAGCGATGAATCAGAGCCAGTATTTCGGCCCTGCTCCGGTCACGCTCAAGGTGTTTTCAGCCAGCGCGTGGCGCAACAGAAAGTCAACGGCGAAACCGTCAACCGGCCGATGATGGAGGAAGCCTTCCAGCCCAAGTTCATCATTGAGCAGGCCATGGCCTCCTGTAAGTTCGAGAACACGGAACCCCATTTCACCGCGAAAAATGTTGAGGATGCGCTGCTCAACCTGTTTGTGAAGGCGCCTGAGAGCAAAATGTTCGGGGTCGCCAGGATCTGACCCCACCCAAGTTTGATGATGCACACGCTAAGCATGGAACTGTTTGGAGCCTGAACTTGTTGATCACGGTGAATGACAAACGACGTCGTCATCGCGTGCACGAGTTTTACAACTAAGGAGTTCATGATGAACACCATGAAGAAATCCCTCGTTTCCGCCGCTGCCGCCGCAACGATTCTGGCTTCGGCCGCGCCGCTGGCGATGGCCGAGGACACCACGACCGATACCGCGAGCGCAAGCAACCTGCGTTGCGATGTCGAAGGTGCGGTCAGCTTGATCTTCGGTTCTACGCGCGACGTAAGCTGCAAGTTAGAGCCAGCCGGTGGCGAAGTGCAGTATTACACCGGCGAAATCGAGCGTTACGGCATCGACATCGGTTATCTCGAAAGCGCCGTCATGATCTGGGGTGTCGTCACCGCCGGTGAGGCCCTTCCGGAAGATGGCCTCAACATCGCTGCGGGCGTCACGGAACTGACCCTGAAGAACGTCCAGTAAAACCGCATTGTTGTCTTAATCCGGGGCCGGGTGCCATGCGTGGTGCCCGGCCTCTGGCGCTTTGGGATCAGCGGATCAACTGATCGACGAAGCCGGCGCCTAGGCCGACCTTGTCGTAATGTTCACGGTAGAGCCGGATCATCGAGAAATTGTCCTCGACAAAAGTCACGTTGTCATCGTCGTCGACGTAAAGCACGGGGCCGACGAAGAAAAAAGGCCTCCATCTCATCGCAGTCGGTGCAGGTCAGCGTGTGCTCCTCGCCCGGCGGCTCGAAGACATAGGAGCCTTCCGTGGCAACCCAGGAATGCTCCAGATAATGCCACTGCCCCTTCAGCACAAATCCGTGCACAGGCCTGGATTGCCCTTCATCTCGTCGGCATAGATCAGGAAATCGGAAATGTTGGAATAATCGCCGTCGAAGGTTCGGCTCGTGGTCTGAGCGACGACCCATTTTGCATGGCCGCACGAGGTCGTGAAGGACGCGTTTTTCTTCACCCTCCAGCCGTTTTCCAGCTTCTCGACGCCCGGTATTTTCGGGTACCAAAAGTGCCCGCCGGTCTCGGGACCGGTGAAGGAGGACGACCCGAGCATGACGTCCGAATCGAGCCGTTTGAGAAGGCTCAGGGTCTCATCGTTGCCCGATACACGGAAGAGCAGCGCGGCCAGACCCGCCATGTGCATCATATAGATCACGTCGGTCGAGGCGCAGCCGTAGCGCGTGATGGTCCTCGCCGATCATGGCAAGACCGACATGGTTCTCGCCCTTGCCACCCCATTTTTCCGGCACGATGCAGCCCAGCAGGTCCAACTCGGCCAGCGCCTCGACGCTCTTCCAGGAAAACTCACCCGTTTCGTCGCAGCGTATGGCTTCGGGACGGATCACGTCGTGACAGGCTTCGATCAAGCGCGCCTGAAGCGCCTTTTGCCGGTCCGTCAGATACCACTGGGGATCGAAGTCGAAGCCCAGTCCGAGATTAGGGCTCATCGCCCCAGGTCTTGGTTTCCTGCGTCATTGTCTGCTCATAGTTCAAGAACTGGGTCCGGCTTCACCACGTCGCGCCATCCGACATCGTCCTAACTTATCCTTGAAGCTGGGGCGGATGTTGACCGGCGTGTTGCACCAGATAAACGCGGCGGTCTCGTCACCGCCGTTGATGAACCGGTGTTTCAGAGAACTGGGGACCGCATAACTGTCGCCTGGATTGAGAACGAAGGTCTCGTCTTCGATCATGAGTTCGATCGTGCCCTCCAGAATGTATCCGGTTTCCTCGCCTTCGTGACTATAGGCGTCGTCGCCGGTCGATCCGCCCGGCTCCAGGGTGGTCAGGCCCATGGCCTGATTGCCTTCCAGATTGGGCGAGAGCAGATAGTCGCTCATGCCTAGGTAATCGGTATGGCCCAGATCGCTATAGGCCAGACGTCGCCGGCTTTTTTTGCGCACGATGTAACGCTGCTCACGCGGGTCGGCCTGTTCGTCGGCGGGATAGAACCAGCCGCTCTCCACACCCAGCGCGTCGCTGATGATCTGAAGCATCAGATGGGACGGCTTGGTGATGTCACGTTCGACCTGGCTCAGATAACCGATCGATTTGCCGGTCTTTTCGGCGAACTCGATCAGCGTCATGCCTTTGACCCTGCGCAGAGCGCGGATTTCCGCACCCAACGACCAGTTCTCTTCGATTCGGTCTTTCTGATCCCGGCTCTTGACCACGGCCTGCCTGCTGCATCACCACTGAAGCCTGCCATGGTAAGCTCGGTTTCACGTGAAACAAAGGCCTCACAACCAGTCGGGATTGGTTTCCAGCACCGTCTCGTCACCCTCGCGCGTGGTCATGAGCCAGACGCGCGACAACTCCAGTTCATGGCGCACCATGTAACGCATGGCCTGGATCTTACCCTGATACAACGCGGCATCGTCTCCCGAAGCACCCTCATCGATGGCCTAGCGTGCACATACCGCTTGACACAACCAGAGCGCGGTCACCACAATATGGTCGGACCCGTTCAGGAACGGTGTTGCGTTGGCCAACGCCACGCTAGGCGGCCACTCACCCAGGCGCTCTCGCGCAGCCTCCCACGCCGAACCGACATATCGCGCCCCTCCAGGACCTCATCGGAGAAACCGGCGGCTGCGGCGGCACTGGCCATGCGTCGGTCTCTTACGTCAGGGGCGGTGAAACACGCGCCGTCGTCCGTCACGGCCTTGCACCCCAGCTGGTCCAGTCCCTGGATGCCTTGCATCCCCTTGTGAATCGGGTTCAGACGGTTGTCGCGCTGCCGTTCATCTTCGTTAGGTGCGGTCTTTTCATCGTCCACGAGCATGCCGCACCACAGGCCCACGCCGATACGCGCTTGGTTCATCATATGGAACAGGCAGATCAGGCCGCGGTGGGGCATCGGGAAGTTTGACCAGGACCCGATGGACAATGTTGTCGGCGGGTTCATGCTCGCCGCCGGATATCTCCATCTTGTTGCCGGTGCCCCATCTTGTTGCCGGTGCCCCATCTTGTTGCCGGTGCCCCATCTTGTTGCCGGTGATGGCATAGGCGCCGTCGCCGCGCGGTGTGGCGCGCCTGCGGATATAGGCCAGCGAAGATCCGACATCGGGTTCCGACAGGTACATTGTGCCAAAGAACCGGCCGGTGTTCATCGGCGCCATCAAACGGCGCTTCTGTTCCTCGCTGCCATGGGTTTCCAGCAGATTGGCGGCGGCACGGGTCAGCAGCAGGTAACCCGTCGTGGAAACACTCGCCCCCTTGAAGAGCGCCGCACAGGCCTGGCCGACGGTAAACGGTAACTGCATGCCGCCCAGGTCCTCGTCCACTGTCGCGGCAAAGAACCCGGCCTCGCGCAATGCGTCCAGCGCCACTTTGGTCTCTGGGATCTGGCGGACCTTGCCCTCGATCACCTCGGGCTCTTCGACGTCGGCCTTGGCCGCATGGGGCTGGAGCTATTCGTCAGCCAGCCGTAACGCGAGATCGATCACCGCATCGAACGACACCCGGTCGGGCATCCCGTAGCGCTCGCGCTCGGCCAGCCTCTCGACCGATAAAGACCTCATAGAGCAGGAACTGCTGATCCCGCCTGCTGCACACCGTCGATATGATGTGTCCTAGATTACCTTGAACAGCCACACGCGATGACGCACCTCCGGCTCGCCGCCGGGCATGCCCTGGAACGGCTCGCTCACGTAGTCTCTTTTCCAACGGCCTTCGTCCGCCAACCGTCCAAAGGTGTCCAGAAAACCGTCCGGCATCACGTCGTCGCGCAGGGTAAAGCAGATCACCCCTCCTGATTTCACGATGCGGGTCAGTTCGTCTAAACCTTCGGGCGGGGCATGTCCGGGCGTGAACGTGCCCGCGCTCAAGACGGCATCGTAGCTATCAGTTGCATAGTCGAGGGGTTCACCCAGAACGCCGACACGGATGTCGCTATACACGCCGTGCTCTCGCGCTATCTCGAGCATGTCCAGGGAGAGATCCATGGCATCGAGGTTGGTGAAGCCGGCATTCCCCGCCGCCAAGCCGACCGCGCCCGTTCCGGCGCCGGCGTCCAGAATCGCCGCGTCGTCGGCCAACAAGGGGCGCACCTGCTCCACCAAGAGCCGCGGTCCCGACCAGCCGTAGTCGACCATGATCTGCTGATCGTAGGTCTTGGCCCATGCGGCATAGGCCTTGCGTAGTTCGTCCAGGTCTTTGGCCTTGTATACTTTTTCCAGAGCCACATGATCCGCCATCGGAAACCTCCCAGTCTGCCGTCAACCTACTATAGCGCCATCGTAGCCTGCAGGCCTTCCATGACGGCTTCTTCCGCGGTGTGCGGCGAGAGCGCGTCGCCGATCAGATACATCTCACCCTGCCAGGTCTGGGTTAGCGCCTCGTGAGGGTTACCTCTCGACGGTGGCCCTGTGCCCAGCACAAGGGTGTCGACTTCATCGGCCATCAGCGCTTCGCCGCTGGTCATGTGCTGGAAATAGACGCTGTCGCTATCCGCACCGAACAGGCGCGCATAAGCCTTCATCTCGACGCCCAGGCTGTCGAGTACCCCGACCCAGTGATCGCGCAGATAGGCCTGCAGATTTTGGCCGGGCGGCACGCCCTGACTGTAGAGCCGGACATGACAGCCGTTGCGCGCCAGCATCTGTGCGACACCCATGCCGACCCAGTCGCAGCGCCAGTCGGCAATGACCACGCGCCCTCCGACATTGGCCTCGCCCTTGATGACTGCCCAGGCATCGACCGAAACGCCCTTCCTGACCTCGACACCGGCCAGTTCCATCTCGCGGCTCAGGTTGGTGATGATGCCGCCGAATTCCGCCCGGTCGGGCAACATCTGCGCCAGCCGTGTCTGACCGCCCAGTTGCGTGTCTTTCTCATAGAGCGTCACGGCATGACCGCGCTCGGCGGCGATGGCGGCGGCCTTCATACCGCCGGGGCCGCCGCCGATCACCATAACCTTGCGGCTCTCCGCCGCTTTCTCTTTCACATGGGGAAAGGTCCGTTCGCGCCCGGTTTCGGGATGCTGGATGCACGAGATGATCGCACCCATATGGCGGTGCCCGATGCAGGCCTGGTTGCAGGCGATGCACGTGCGGATGTCATCGACATGTCCGGCCTCAGCCTTGGCGGCAAAAAACGGATCGGCAATCAGGGCACGCACCAAGCATATCATGTCGGCCTGACCCCCCGGCGATGATCTGCTCGGCCGTCTGGGGCTGATTGATCCGCCCGCCCAGCATGGTGGGCACGCCGACTGCTCGCTTCAGGTGCGCAGCCGGATCGGCCAAATACCCCTGATCGACGAACATCGGCGGGACGATATGCACCGCACCTCCCACCGATGCGCCGGACCCGCCGATGACGTTGACGTAGTCGATCAGTTCCTCGTCGGCCAGCGCCTTGGCCACAGCGGTGCTCTCGTCGGGCGAAAGACCGCCAACATCCAGTTCATCGACCGAAATCCGGATACCCACAACGGTTTTGTCGTCGACCGACGCGCGAATGGCGGCAAGCGATTCACGGGCGAAGCACAGCCGGCTCTCGCAACTGCCGCCATATTCGTCGGTGCGCACATTGGCACGCGGGTTCACGAACTAGGCGGGCAGATATCCCATCGAGATCATGTATTCGATTCCGTCCAGGCCGGCTTCGGCCATGCGCCGCACGCCCTCGCCGTAGGAACGGATGATGTCGCGGATCATGGCCTGCGACATCGGAGCGGGCATCACATGATGGCGCTCGTCGAGCACTTCCGAGGGCGCCTAGGCGGGAATGAGCGCACCGTTGACCCGGTGCGCGACGGCCTGTCCGGGATGGAACGGTTGCCCGAACATCCGCGCTCCGTGCTTGTGCGCAACGTTCGCCATTTCCCGCAGTTCCGGAATGGCATCGTCATCGCTCACCGCCAGGAGATTGTGCCGCACCTCGTAACTTTCATGGACGGTATGTGCCTCCGTGGTGATGAGCCCAACGCCACCCGCCGCACGCACCTCGTGATAGGCCACCAAATCGGGCATCGTTCCCGGCGCGCGGGCCCTGGCTGGTTCCGTGCGGTCCGAAGATCACACGGTTCCTGATTTCCAGCCCGCCGATCTCAATGGGCGTGAAGAGGTGGGGGAAGTCCGTCATGAGTGCCCTAGCAAACTCAAATTCAGTGTCATCCCGGCCAGAGCGAAGCGAAAAGCCGGGATGACACCAGAAAACGCAAACATCACACCTTGAACCCCGCCTGCAGGCCTTCCAGAACGGCCTCTTCCGCCGTGCGCGGCGCTAGGGAATCGCCGATCAGATGCAGCTCGATACCCGTGCCGTAGAGCTCTTCCCACAATCCGGCAACACGCTTGTGGGGTGCGGCCAGAACCAGGGTCTCAACATCATCGCAGATGATCGGCTCGCCGCTGGTCACGTGCTGCATGAAAACGCTGGTGTCGTTGGTGCCATAGAGACGGGCATAGGGGATGACCTCCACGCCGAACTTGTGGAGCTGGCCCATCCAGCCGTCGCGCACCATCATAGGTAGGTGCTCGCCGGGCATCGGTCCGTTGACGGCAAGGCGCACCGAACATCCGTCGCGCGCCAGCTTCTCGGCCACGCCTAAGCCGATCCAATTGGCGTGCCAGTCATAAACCACGACCTTGCCGCCGACATTGGCGGTGCCTCTGGCCACATCCCAGGCGCCCACGACATGGGTCTGATCCATGCCTTCGAGATCCGGGCGCTGTTCGGCAGCACCCGTCGCCATGATCACGACGTCGGGTTGTTCAGCCTCGATTACAGCCTTCGTCGCCTCCACACCCTTGAGGATATCCACTCCGTGAATCTCGCATTCGCGCGCCAGGTTCGTGGCAATGCCGCCGAATTCCGCGCGGCCGGGCAACAGTTGCGCGATCAATGCCTGCCCGCCCAATTGCGTCAATTTCTCCAGCAGGGTCACCTTGTGCCCGCGTTCGGCGGCCACCGCCGCAGCCTTCATGCCGCCCGGACCACCCCCCACGACCAGCACTTTGCGCGGCGTCGCGGCCTCAGGCTTGTGGTAATAAGCGAGCTCGCGGCCGGTTTCGGGGTACTGGATGCACGAGATCGCAAAGCCGCGCAGGCGATGGCCGATGCAAGCCTGGTCACAGGCGATGCAGGCACGGATGTCATCGGTGCGGCCTTCGCGCGCCTTGTTGACGAACTCCGGATCGGCGATGTGACCGCGCACGATGCCAACCAGATCGGCATCGCCCCTGGCAAGAATTTCCTCGGCGATCTGGGGCTGGTTGATCCGCCCCGCGATCATGATCGGCAGGCGCTTCACGGCTGATTTCAGTTCTCCCGACTTGCGGCCTGTGTAACCTGCCTCGTACTGCATGTGCGGAATGATGTGCTGCCAACCGGTATAGGTCGCGGTCGAACCCAATACGATGTTGAGATAATCCAGCACGCCGTCCTCATCGAGCGCGGCGCAGACGGCGCGCGACTCTTCGATCATCAGCCCCTCCTCGTCCATCTCGTCGGCTGAGATGCGCAGGCCCAGGATCATGTCGCTGCCGATCTTGGCGCGGATATCGGCAGCGACCTCGCGCACGAAACGCATGCGGTTCTCGAAGCTGCCGCCGTATTCGTCCGTGCGCAGGTTAAGCCTGGGATTGATGAACTGACTCGCCAGATAACCCATGCTGGAGATGATCTCGACGCCGTCCAGTCCTGCCTCGGCCATACGTGCCGCGCCGTCGCCATGGGCGCTCACGATTTTCCGGATCAGATCGGCGGTCAGCGGCGTCGGCACGGTCTTGTACATCTCATCGGGCACCTCGGACGGCGCGAAAGCGACCATCTTGGTGCCGTCGATCGAGGCGGCCGCTACACGGCCGGGGTGAAACACCTGCCCAATGATCTTCACGCCGTAGTCGCGCCCCTTCTGTCCCAGGCGCTTGAGGCCGGGCAGGCATTCGTCGTTCGAAGCCCAGGCACGGCCCAGCGGCATGTAGGTCGGGTGCACGCAATGGACCTCGGTCATGATCATGCCCGCCCCGCCTTTCATACGCGCTTCGTGATAGGCGATCATCGCATCGCCGATCCTGCCGCCTTCCGAAAGCGAGGTGTTGTGACCGGGGACGAAGACGCGGTTCTTGATCTCCTTGTCCCGGATCTCGATGGGCGAGAAGAGATGCGGGAACTTGAGATGGCTCAAGACATCGTCTCCACGACAAAATTGGCGAAGTGCTAGTGTAGTGTGTTCCAGAATCCGGACAAGGCGCCACCGTCGAAGGCCGTTGAGTGCCGACCCCTCTGCATCCATTCGATGGCCCCGATGTCTTCGCGGTTCAGTTCATCCCACATGTCGTAGACGCCCTGCCGCGCCTCTTCATGGGCAGGGTCGGTGGCGGCATCCCCGATCAGGAAGACGTGGAGGTGTTCGACCGTGCGGTCGGGCGCGACGAGAAAGACCCAGAACACCGTCAACTGATCGGGCCAGATCTGGTAGCAGCAGTTCGGTAACAGGTGATAGCCGACCTCGAAGTGCTCCAACTCCGGCGCTGGATCGGGATAGTAGGGCAGCCCCACGCCACGCCCCTCCTCGGGGTCGCCAAAGGTGATCTCGGTGTGAATGTAGCCTGTCTTCGATCTCAAAACCCGCACGGCTCACCATCGGTGCGAAGGCATCAAGGCGCGGGTGAATCGCGAAGATATGGTAGTTGTCGAAGTAGTTCTCGGAGACCAGTTCCCAGTTAGCCTTGAACTCCCACACCGGTGTCTTGGCCAGGCGCAGCACGGGGAGATCATGGCGAGCAAGTCGCCGCGCAAGGGGTGCGATATAGCCCTCGAACGGCTCGGCATCGCCATCGAGATTGAAAAAGATCGTCCGGTGAAACATGCCAAGGCGGATCGGCGCCAGATCGGGTCCCTCCCTGGAGAGATCATGCGCATTCGTGCCGCTGAAATGCGTTCGCGTGCGCAGCTTGCCGTTCAGGCCATAGGCCCAGGCATGGCAGGGGCACCTCAGAACCGACTGGTTCGTGCAGGGCTTTTCCACCACTACCGCGCCGCGGTGACGGCAGACATTATGAAAGGCCCTGATCTCACCGTCACGACCATGCACCAATACCACCGGCTTGCCCGCAACCGTGGTGGGGAAAACGTCACCGGATCCGGGAACATTGTCGACGCACACGGCATACATCCAGGTGCGTGCGAAAAGCCGTTCGTTCTCGAGTTCCAGCCACCCGAGATCAGTGTAACAGACGTTGGGCAAACAGGTACCGTCCTCTCCCGCCGGTTTCGACAACCGCCCAATCGTCTCGGACGAGATGTATTGGTGAATCGTCATGCCATCGCTTCCGCGATCAACCGGGCATAGTGCTGTATGGCCGGGTCCCAGAAGAGAGAAAGCACGCCGTCGTCGAAGACTGGTGACGTTCGCGCCTTCTGCATGTCCTCAATGATCAGGAAGCTCAGTGTTGAGCCCGTCCCACATGTCATAGACGTCCTGTCTATGGCCCGCGTGTTCTTCATCACTCGCCGCACCACCAACGAAATACATGTGAATGAGTTCGCTGATGCGATCCGGTGCGACAGCCTGAAGCTGGAATACGGCCAGCTGATTGGGCCAAATCTGGATGCAGGTCGGAATCATGGTGAGGAACCGGCCTTCGCGATGCAGCGCCTCCGGCAAACCCTTGCCGCGCCTTTCCTGAGGTGCGAATTCGCACAGCGCGGGATGGATCGCGAACTTGTGGTAGACGTCGATGAAGTTCTCGTGGATGTGCTTCCAGTTCGCCGCTACCTCGAAGGTCAGCGAGCCGCCATAGGCCAGCGTCTGGGGTTCCCAGCCTTCCAGCGCATCGTCGATAGGTTGTATTTGCCGGGCCAGCAGCGCGGCACCGCCGTCGATGTTCACGAAGACCATGCCGCGCCAGAAGGATGGGACACCCCGCGACCGTCACTGGCATCGCATCGCCGGCATCGGGAACCTGACTCTCGAAACCCGCCAGCATCAACATGGGCCACATCAGATGACGGCGTTCCAGTTCCAGCCAGGCATCGCTGGTGTAGGCGACGTTAGGCTGTCCATGGTCCCTGGCTTACTTCGGCACGAAGTCCCGCAAGACCGTCGTCACCCAGAAGAACCTCGACCGACGCGGCCATGTTGGTTTGCGATGGCGCCATGAACGATCATCCCCGATTCACTGCATGAAATTCTGTTCACAAACTTTCATTTCGCACAACAAAAACATGGCGGATCCCGGCCCGGAGCCTCTCAGCCGGGGGTCATCACGACATGGGACAACCCAAGTCCGCCGTCATAAGCGCGGCGCACAGCTTCGTTCGCTTCGTCCAGGCTGAAGGTCTCGGCCTGCGTCGCCGAGGTATCGAGCGTTCCCGCGGCAACCATGGCCAACATGGCCGCGGCCCCTTCGCGCGGGAACCACAACGAGCCGCAGAGGCTGATCTCGCGGTACATGAGGTCGCTGTAGTCGAGCGGAAGCGGTGCCGAGAGTCCCGCACCGACAAAGGCCGCGCGGCCACCGCTGCCCAGCGCCCCAATCGCGACCATTGTCGCGCCCGGGTCCGATCCCGTACCCACGGCATCGAGCATCACCGCGACCCCCTCGCCCGCCGCTTCCGCCACGGCACCTGCATCTCCGGCCTTTCCTGAAAGTTCGACCGGCACGACACGGGCGGGTGCAAGTGCCTCCAGCGTGTCGAGGATTGCCCGACGGCGGCCCAGCGCGACAACTCGCGCGGCGCCCATGGCCAGCGCCATCAGCACGCCCGAGGCGCCGACCATGCCTGTTGCGCCGTTGATGATCACCGTATCGCCGGGCGCAAGTCCGGCGTTGAGGAACCCGCCATAGGCCGTGCCGTACCAGCCCATCCGGCACAGCTGCGCGGCACTCGCCTTGTCGGCGGCAGCACCCAGCGGGGTCATGCATTCCACCGGCAGCATCATCTGCTCTGCCATGTTGCCGTTCTTCCAGCGCGCCATGTTGGCGCGGCATCCAGGATCGATACCGAACGATCCCAGGAAACAACGATCCGGCGGTTTCGGACCTCTCCTCGTGCCATGGAAATGGTCGCAGTAAACTCGCTCGCCCACCGCAAGGCCCTCGACAGCATCGCCCACCGCAAGGACGCGGCCGACCGTGTCCATGCCAGGCACGAAGGGAAAGGGCGGAAAGATCATGTTGGGTTTTTCGGACATGCGCTGCACCAACGCGCCGGTCACGAAACCGGCCTCGACCTCGATCACCACCGAGCCCGGAAGCGGCTCGGGATCGGATACGTCCTCCACGCGCAGTTGCACCGCGCCCTCATGCCAGACTGCTGCTTTCATGATTTCCTCTCCCTGCTTTGACGGAAAACAGCCTAGCAGCGATTGTTATGAAAGTACTGTTATAGAATTGCATATACTGGAGTTAAGGTAATCCCTGTTTCATTGATCTACGGAGCACCTGCCATGTCCGCCTTTTCCACCCAAGCCCTAGGCATCGACATCGCGGAAATCGACCGCAAGCTCGCCGACAACCACAGCCTGCCTACGCGTTTCTACTGGGACCCCGAGATTTTTGCTTTCGAGCAGGAAGCGATCTTCGCCAAACGCTGGCAGTTCTTCGCGCCGGTTCACAAGCTCGCCAATCCCGGCGATGTCGCGGTGCGCCAGGTCGGGAAGTATCCCATCGTCGTGACCCGCGACCGGGCGGGCAAGCTGCATGGCTTCCTGAACATCTGCCGCCATCGCGGCTATACGGTCGCTGAGCGGGATCAAAAGAAATGCCTGCGCCTAGTCTGCCGCTACCACGCCTGGTCCTACAATCTGGACGGCTCGCTCGCGAACGCGCCCGACGCCACGGGAGAGGACGGCTTAGATGCCGACAAGCTGGGCCTACATCCCGTCGCGGTCGAGGAATGGGGATCCATCGTCATGGTCCATCCCGATCCCGACGCGCGCCCTCTACGCGAGACCTACCCCATTCTGATGGCGACCGCCGACGAAGTGGGCTTCGCACCGGACCCGGCGCGCTACACGCCGTTCAAGGAAATCGAGTACGAGATCGATACCAACTGGAAGCTTTGGTACGACAACGGCACCGAATGTTATCATTGCGCCAACATCCACGGCTCATCGTTCGGCGATGCCTTCAACGTCGCGCCAGAGGCCACCACCATCCGTCTGGACGAACAGTTCAGTTCCTACACGTTCAAGGGCAACACGAACCCGAAGACCAACGGCCTCTCTGCGGAGAATTACCTCTCCTTCCAGCTCTTTCCTGGCCTCGTTGTCGTGGTGCATGACGACCTTCTCCACATGACCGCGATGACCCCGGTCGTGCCGGGCAAGACCCGTCACAACACTTACTATTTCGCGGAAGAGCGCGCCGATCCCACCCGTGTCGAAGGCTGGGTCAAGATCTGGCACGACACCTATTCGGAAGACAACGCCGCCACCGGAATCCAGTACAACAACCTCAAGAGCGCCGGTCAGGCCTACAACCGCTATGTGCCCAGCCGCGAATACGCCGCCTAGCATTTCAACGCCATGATCTGGGAAGACTACAAGGCTGCGTTGGCGGCCTGACCGGGCCAGAACCAACAGCTTCGCAGCAGATGCCGGCTATCGGGGGTGTTTCAGTCGAAACAACCTCGGAGGTTATTCCGCCGCAGCCGCTCCAACGCCTAATGCCAGCTGACGGCGATAGGAATCGATGATCCAGCCATTGAAATGGATAAGGGATTCTTCTCGTGACGGCACCAGACGGTTGCGCGTCGTCGCACCTGTGCGCAGCACGCGTTGCTGAACAGAAGCCGCGTCGCAATCTTCCCTGAACGTGCGGTCCCAAAGCTCGATCCAGCGCTCAACCCGATCAGAATCTGCGCCATCCTCGACAAAGAAGTGCGTAAGCTGTTCCGTGCTCTCCGGTCCGGTCGGGCGCATCTGGGAGATGATCATGAGATCGCGCTGCTGCAGATAGACCCGTCCGGGGAAAAAGTTCATGGAACGGTATTTGTCGACCTTGAGTTCATTACTGAGGGAACTTTCGCTTGGTGGATAGCGGTTGGACATGAACCGGTCGCTGAAAACGGTCTCGGCTGCATCGATGTCGGAATTGTACGCCGCCGCAAACGACGTTCCGTGAATGTTGGCGCAGTGATAACACTCGACGAAATTATCCTGCCACAGCTTCCAGTTCGCGTGCGCACCATGACGCGTTTCGCGATGGAATCGGTACTGGCCGGGTTCGAGCACCATGCCGATACGTTCAGCCGTTTCGTTGATCCCCGGATAACTCTGGGTCATGGATGGCGCACCGGCATCGGCATTGACGAAAACACCCTGACCCCAAACCTCGACACCGATCGGCAGCAACCCCATGTCGTCCTTGCTGAAACCGGATTCGTCTGCGCTTCCCGGAGCCTGGATCAGTGCGCCATTCAAGCGATAGGACCAGACATGATAAGGGCAGACCAGCGAATGGCATTTGCTCCTGTCGCGGTCGACAAGCTGATAGCCACGGTGCCGGCACGCATTCACGAAGCCGCGCAGTTCACCGTCTTCGGCCCGCGTGACCACGATCGGGATATCACCGGCACAACCGGTCACGACATCGCGCTTGTTCGCCAGTTTGTCGGTGGGGCAAAGGTAGAGCCATTCCTTGCGGAAGATCGACAACATGTCGAACTCAAGTGCCTCGTCGCCCTTGTAAAGATGGGTCGGCAGCCCCCAGGAACGCGACAAATCGGCAGCCCAGAGATTAGGTTCGATCTTGAGGCGATTTGCTAAAGACATTGCCGCATTTTTCATTGTCCTGCTACAAGGTGGCGCGACCACCTCGGGAGACTCGGACACCCACATGTAGTCCGCGCCTCCCGCTTGTCGTCCACCTTCCATGGTACTCAATTCAGCCAATCAGGAACCAGTAGTAGCGTTTGCGATCTAGGCATTCGCTGTCTCGCGGTTTTCCTCGATCCACTTGGCCGCAGCCTCGTCCTGACTCAAGCCGTTCTGATCAGCTTCGATCAGAACGGCTTGCATCGGCGTTGTCAAAGGATAAGTTCCTGCAGGAGCCGCACGGCACTGGTCCAGGTCGTCTTGATCATCGGATTGGCGACCTTAAAGATGCCGGTGTTGACCGGGAAGTTGCAGTCGAAGGTCATGTCCGGATCGGGCCCCATGCTGCTGGATCGGTTTCGCACGCTTCATTCCCAGGCCGGAGCGCCGAAAATCTTCATGTCATAGGTTTCAATCGCCCGGTGCGGCTCCCAGAAATGAATCAGGATGCCTGCCTTACGTTCATAGGCGCTCGCGATTTCCGCGACCAAGGGCCCTTCTCTACCTGCCTGGACGATCTCAAGATCAAGGCCCAAGGCCTCGCAACGCTCTTCGTAATTGGTCTTTCCCCAGTCCGCGGGATAGCCCACGAAACGTCCGCTCGGTGCAGTATCGGCGGCAACAAGAAGGTCCACAGTTTCAACAAGAAGGTCCACAGTTTATAGTAAAGCCGTGTAGTCGGGCAGGCTAGGGCACTGTTCTTCCATCCAGCCGCCATAATAAAGCTGCCCGCCACCGGAAATGTCGTGATAGCCGAGATGAACGAGTTCACCGCTATCAAGTGCATCATTAGGTGCCTTCGCCGATGTTGGTCGGCCATAACTCCAAGGTCGCCGTGACGTCGTTCTGGATCATGGCTTCTATCTGGGGATAATAGCCCACCGTGACCGATTCCACGTTGTAGCTCATCTCTTCGAGCAATTGCTCGGCGATCTGAGTAATCACCTGCTGGGTCGTCCATTCGTTAACAACCAGCTTGATCACTTCATCCGACTCGGGAACCTCCACGACGGCTGGCGGCGACGCCCAGTCCCAATTACGAGACCCGTCACGGCTCTGCATATACCTTATCGATGTCAACTTCTTCATCAATGTTCCTCCCGTGGGGAATATCGTGGCCATGTTCAGTCACGCCTCGTGAAACAAATAGAATATAATTTCATGTATATACAAAACTAATTTTCTTGAAATTCGATCAAATATGATGTGCGAGAACCCAAGGGGAACCCCCATGAGCAGACGACGAGATTTTTCCGATACGGGAGCGAGAGACCGGCAGGAAAGCGGGGAACGCGATACGCAATACGTCGTCGCGCTGGAACGCGCGTTTATCATCCTGCGCAGCTTTCAGGCGCATGACAGCGACCTCTCCAATACCGAGCTTGCCGAGCGCACGGGTTTTTCCAAGCCTCTCGTCTCGCGCATGACCAACACGCTCACGCGCCTAGGCTATCTTGCCTATGCCGAACGCACCGGTACCTACAGTCTGGCGGCAGGCCTCATTGCCTTGTCCGCGCCCCTGCTGACCGGTTTGAGCATACGCGAGCGCGCGCGGCCGCTGATGCGCGAACTCGCTGACCGGTGCGGTTCCTCGTTGATTCTTTCCGCGCCGTCGGCCACCACCATGACCTATGTCGAGCATATTCCTGGATCGGCATCGGTCATTCTCCAGTTCGCGCTGGGATCGCAGGTCCCCATGGAACGGTCCGCCGTGGGCCGCGCCTATCTAGCGTCGCTCGATGACGACGCACGTGCGCGCCAGATTGCACGGCTGCGCGAAGCTGGTGTTCTGGACGACACCATCGAGAAGGGGATCGACAACGTGATCGCCGACGTGCATCGCCAGGGCTTCTGCGTTTCGCTAAGCGGCTGGCGCGAGCACATCAACGCGGTGGCGACCCCTCTGCTCTTTCCCGGGTCGACCATGCCGCTCGTCCTGAGCTGCGGCGGTCCCGTCTTTGCTCTGGAAGAAGATGCCATGCGCAAGGAAATCGGTCCCGAACTGGTCAGGATCGCGCGAAAACTGGGTGCGGAACCGACGCGACGGCAACGACCTTTCGCTGCGCATGCTCGACATCGCACGCGACAAGGGCGTCTACCGTGATCTGCGCGAAGCGCACCTGGAATATCCCGACGATTCCTAATGCAAGGTGTGGCTGCTGCCGGCGTGCTGACCGTCGGCCACGCGCCGGCAAGCTGTCTCAACGAACTCATCCGCGCCACCAGGCCCTGAGGTTACATCGCCTTCACCTTGCGCGCCGACGAAGAGCCCGAAGGTTATGCCGACACCATGAAAGCGCTGGCCGACGCAGGGAAGTGGGAACTCGAAGAGTGGGGCGAACCCTTTGAGTCTCTGCCCAGGAGCGAACCCCATGCACGGCATCGTGTGGGATGTTATAAAGTGCGGGAAACCTGATCGCGACGAAGGAGCACACAATGGCTACGGCACGACAAAATGTCAGCAACGAACTCAACGAACGCCACGTGCGCGTGGAACTCGCTGCCCTCTACCGGCTGTTTCATTTCTATGGCTGGACCGACACCATCGACACGCACCTTAGCGCGCGCGTGCCGGGCACCGACTATCAGTATTTCATCAACCCGTATGGCCTGCACTTCGATGAGATTACCGCCTCATCCCTGCTCAAGGTCGACTATGACGGCAATGTGCTCGAAGGCGACTACCCCACCAATCAGGCGGGTCATCTGATTCACACCGCCGTGCTTCGCGCGCGGCCGGATCTGAACTTTGTCCTGCACAGCCACACCCGCGCGGGCATCGCCGTTTCAGCCATGGCTTGCGGTTTGCTGCCGCTAAGCCAGCATGCCGGCGAAGTCCTGGATCTCGTGACCTATCACGACTATCAGGCGGTCACGGACGATCCCGGGGCGGAATGCGCGGCGCTGGCCCGTGACATGGGCAACGAGGCACGTCTGATGATCATGCGCAACCATGGCCTGCTTGCGGGCGGGCGTACAGCGGGCGAAGCCTTCCATCTTCACATGCGCCTGGAAACGGCCTGCAAGATTCAGGTCGATGTGCTCCAGTCGGGCGCGGAATACACCACGCCGCCGCAATCTGCGGTCGACTATCTCTCGAGCTATCATGTCGAAGCCGACAGCGAGGTCTACGATATCTATTGGCAGCCCGCCCTGCGCCTGGCCAACAGAACGTATCCTGGCTTCGACGCCTGATTTCGTTCCTGCTCTACGCCACCTCGGGCATTGGCGTGTAGGCGTTGTTGCCGTCGTCCAGCGCGGCGTCGCGGCCGCCGAGTGCAGCGATCTTGCGCGCCTGATCGGCGAAACAGCGCACGTTGGCTTCATCATAGTCGACGATTTCACGCAGCTTGGCGTCGCAGGCCAGCACCGTGTCCGCATGCGCGGAATCCCGCGCCAGATCATGGGCTTCGATCAGGTCGGCAATCATGTCGAAGAGTTGGGGGCGGTAGCCGGGATAGGCGATGTACTTCCAGTTTCTCCAGCGCAGCATGAACATGCCCGTCGGCGCGCCGGTTTCATGATACTCGCAGAGCACGCCACGTTCCTCATGGCCGCCCCGCATCAGATCCTGCAGGGCAACGCCTGGCAGGGCGGCATCTTCGTCGCCGAGAGCTAGGTCATGCGCCTTCAGAATGGTCTGGTGCAGATCGACATGGGAAGCCGGCGCGTCGCAGCGTTCGCCTTGGGGAGTGCCCGGCCCGGCCACGATCAGCGGGATAGCCGACGACTCCTCATACATATTCATCTTGGCCCACATGCCGTGGTTGCCCAGCATCTCGCCGTGATCGCTGGTGTAGATGATCAGTGTGTTGTCGGCCTGGCCCGAGGCATCCAACGCATCAAGCACCTGGCCGATGTTGTGATCGAGGAACGAGACGTAGCCGTAATAGGAGAGCCCTGCCTCACGGATATGCTCGTCATCGCGGAAGTGCTTGTCGTAATCCCAGACCGTCTGCGCCACGTCCAGAACCGGATGGTCGGGCCGTTCTCCGGCCCCGCGCAGACGCGGCGCGGGAATCGCGTCCCGATCATAGAGATCGTAGAACGCGTCGGGCGCAACGATGGGATGATGCGGCGCGACAAAGGAGGCAAACAGCGTCCAAGGCCTTTCGAGCTTCGGCGCCTCTTCCTTCAGCCAGGCGCAGGAAAGCTCGCAGACCTTGCGATCGTACTTCGTATAGCGCGACTCGCCGCGGCCGATGTCGTTGGCGAAATCCTCGTTGCTGGGATAGCCGGTGTTGCGGTCGCGCACCATTGAGGAAGTGAAACCGACATCGTTGATGATGTGGACCGGGACGATCTCCCGGGCGAACCCGTTGTCGTCGTCGCTGGAACGGAAATGGAGTTTGCCGATGGAAAGGCATTCCCTACCCTCGTCCTGCAGCCGGTGCCCCCAGCCCTTGACTGAACCGTCATAGGGCTCCGCGCTAGACCACGTGCCCAGCTGGTGGACCCAACGTCCCGTCTGCATGGACGCCCGCGTCGAAACGCAGATCGGGCCTGCGCAATAGGCTTTGTCGAAGGTCGTGCCGCGCGCCGCGAGCCGGTCTAGGTTCGGCGTTTTGACGACCGGATCGCCGTAACACCCGATGATATCCCGCTGATGCTGATCCGAACAGATGAAGAGGACGTTCATGGTCATCGCAAGGCCTTTCAACGGAAGACAGCCACAGGCGCGCCCAACAGCGCAAGATCGGGTTCGACGCCAAGTCCCGGCGCGTCGGTCTCAATGGAGATGACGCCATTTTCGAAGATCGCGCCGCCGAGGGCAAGGCGGGTCTTGTTGCATTCGGGAGGATACCAGGCGCCCATGCAGATGGAGGGCGGCGTGGTGCTCACGAGATGGGCGACCGCCGCCGCGGCAATTTTCGCACCCGCGGTTTCTCCGATCATGATCCCGATGCTCGCTTGGGCGCAGACCTCGCCCCAGCCGCTGTGGCCGGTATCGGTCTCGATGCGCACGACGGTTGTGTCGAGCGAGGATTGTGTCCGGACCAGCGAGAACTGAAACGTGTAGGCCATCTCAATGGCGACGGCATGAACCTGAATGGAGACGATCTTCATGGCATCATGCCCGGCAATCGAGAACCACCTGCCCCAGTCCACTGGGCCTTGCCGTAACCGCCTCGAACGCCCTTTCGATTTCGCTCAGCGGAACCGTCTGTTGGCGTACAACCGAAAGATCGAGCACGCTGGATTCGATCATCGCCAGCAGTTCGGCGATGTCCTCGCGCTCGAACCAGAGCGAGCCGTGCAGCGTGATGTCGTTCCCCACCATGAAACCCAGCGGCAGGCTCATGGGCTCGGCGGTCGAAGCCGCGATGGTCAGCGCGCCGTGGCGGCGCAGATGCGCAAGCATGTCGGCCACCGGTGCGGCATCTCTCCATCCATGCAGGTGAACGCGATATCGATGCCCTTCCCGCCGGCCAGTGTCCGTTCGGCCTCCACCCACGGGTCGAGCGCCGCCAGTTCCTTCAGCACGGCGGTCGCAGCCGCGACGATGGCCGGATGGAAAATCAGATCGTAGACGAAACCCAGAACGTAGTGCGGGTTGTTGTAGAGAATCTCCTCTGCCTGCTCTTCACCGCAGGCAACGATCACCCTGTCCACCTTTCCGAACAACGCCGACGCGTCGGCTTCGGACATAACCGTGATCGGCACCGCAAACCCTTCGCGCTGATAGAAGGCATGGAGCCCTTCGGAGGTGCGATGGTCCATCATATCCTTCTCAAGTCACGCTCGGGACTCCTGATCCCGCAGGTTATCGGCGGCAGCATGTAGCGTGCTAGAGGATCATTCGGCACCGCGCAGTCCCAGATCGGCAGCGACCCGTTGCGATGCGAATAGGAGATCAGCATGCGCTCGCGCTGCGATTTCAGGATTGTGGCTTTGAGCGATCCAATATACCACCGATCAGCCAGCAGTTTCTCGAAGCGTGTCAGAGTCTCGCGGTGTTCTGCCTCGCCGGCTAGGTTCACTTGATTCTGGAGGTCCTCTGCGAGACCGAACAGGAGTGGGGGACAGTCATCGCAATACCAGTACTTCCAGCAATAATCCCTGATCATGACATTGGGGTCGCTCACCGCATCGCACGAAATTTCCGCGAACACGCAGCTCTCTCCATCGACCGGACCACCGTCCAGCGTCGGCAGCAGGTCCAAATGCGGGACATGTTCGACAACGCGCCGTGCGCCACCGCCGGGTCCGGAGCCATGGAATACGAGCGGCACCCGGACCGACCCCTCAAAGAAGTTGCGCATGTACCAAAGGCCGTACTCTCCCAGCCTTTCGCCGTGATCGGCCGTAACGATGATCAACGTGTCGTCGAACTGCCCGGTGCGCTCCAGGGCTTCGCGGAGCGCGCCGATCTTGGCGTCGATATAGCTGATCATGCCGTAAGTAGGCCCGCCGTGCCGCGATGATCTGCGCGTCCGTGACGGCATCGAAATCGAGGAACTGCGTGAATTTGAGAAGATCGGTCTCAACCGGGTGAAGGTCGTCGTCAGGCGCATGCGGCACCTCGGGCGGCCCCACATCTTCGTCTTTGTAAAGATCCCAGAATTCGCGCGTGGTCGTGAAGGGGTCGTGGGGGCTAGGTGAACGAAACGGTCATGAAGAACGGTCTATCGTCGTCATCGCGAGCCTGATCGTAAATCCGGCGCAACGCGTGGGGAACTGCACTTCTTCGTCGTGGTCAATCTGGAGATTGCGCTCGCAGGGTCCGGCATTGGCCACCGCGCCGACATTACCGCTCCAGTCCCGGGCGGACTCTCTGGCGACATCGAGATTGTCTGGCCAGATGACCAAGGCGAGAGCCAGACTCGACAGAATTAGATATCGGTCGCGAGTCTGTCTTCGCACCCATGAAGCTGGTCGGGCTCGCCGAAATGCATCATGCCCGAAAGACAGGTGCGATAGCCCAGGGTCGGAACCGTGGCCGAAAACTCCGAACCGTTGTCATAAGCGCCGATGCTTGAGCAATAGCAGCCGGTGAGCATGGCATACCGTGACGGCACGCAGAGTGGGGAAGCGCAATAGGCGCTCTCGGACGTGACGCCATTGGACGCCAGCCTTTCGATGTTGGGCGCCTTCGCAACGGAGCTGCCAAAGACGGGCAAGGCATGTGCCGCCATCTGATCGGCCTAGATCAGAAGGATGTTCGGTGATCTAGCCATCGACGTTATCTCTGGGCGCTTCAGCATCAGTCGGCATTGACATCGTCCTACACGTCGCGCTTGGACATTTCGAAGACGCGGCGTGCGATCTGTTCAAAGGCCGAGAGCGGCATGGCCTTCAGTTTGGGATTGAAGACGGGATCGTCCCATTCCTCGCAGAAACGTACGGTAGCCTCGAAATACGGATGGCCACGGTAGCGGTCGCGCATGTTGCGGTCGTCGCCGAAGAAATAGCCGTAGTAGTGGGCCCGGAACGTTTCGTGATGTTTCACGATCCAGAAGATTTCAGGCCGCACATAGGGTTTGAGGATCGCCGCGGCGACCTCGGCATGATTGGCCATCGAGAGATCGCCGACGTCGTGGAACAGAGTCGCCATCAACATCTTGTCGTCGTGCACCTCGACCGTGTTGCCGTCGACATTCACCTTGGCCAGCAGGGATGCCGTCATCTCGTCCCAACGCGCGCCCATCGGATTGATCAGGAGGTGGTTGGGATTGTTGGGGCAACGTGCCGTGATGTGGTCCACACCGGTTGCGACCAACCGAAGCGGTCGGCCAGAGGAACACGGCCGCCAGATCCGATGCGCAGTGTGCTCGGCATCGGACATGCCGCTGGATTTGTTCATGGATACGACGGGTGCCGTGGTGTCTCCCACGTGCAACTGTTCGGTTGCCTGGGGCTATGAAATAATTGGTACTAAATTTCATTAATTTTCGACACCCCTGACGACTGGAAAGTTGTCCGTCACCGGGTCAGGTTGTTGCAACACCCAAGGGAGTTGAACCATGGCCCGCGATCCGCGCTACGACATTCTCTTCGAACCAGTGAAGATCGGGCCGGTTACGGCCAGGAACCGCTTCTACCAGGTGCCCCACTGCAACGGCATGGGGCGCAAGCACCCCACGGCCATGGCGGTGATGCGCGGCGTGAAGGCCGAAGGCGGCTGGGCGGTGCTGTGCACCGAACAGTGCGACATCCACGTCACGTCGGACACCGAACGCGAGATCCGCCTGTGGGACGACCGCGACATTCCCTATCTCGCGCGCATGACCGAGGAGGTACACAAGCACGATAGCCTCGCCGGTATCGAACTCACCCACATGGGTTATCACGCCGGCAACTACATCGGGCGTGAGGTCCCCATGGCTCCTTCGGGCAAGCCCGGTTACGGCATCGCGCCGTTCCACGCCCGCACCATGGATAAGACCGACATCACCGATTATCGGCGCTGGCACCGCAACGCCGCGCTGCGCACCAAGAAGGCCGGGTTCGACATCGTCTGCGTCTATGCCGGACACAGCCTGTCGCTGCCCATGCATTTCCTCTCGCCGCGCCACAACTTCCGCACCGATGAATACGGGGGCTCCATGGAGAACCGCGTGCGCCTGCTGCGCGAGGTGATCGAGGAGACCAAGGATGCCGTGGGCGACACCTGTGCGGTCATCGTGCGCATCGCCATGAACGAGATGAAGGGAGACAAGGGCATCATGCCCGAACGCGAGGGCCGCGCCGTGATGGAAATGATCGGGGAACTGCCCGATCTTTGGGACGTCAACGTGGCCGATTGGGAAAACGACAGCCAGACCTCGCGATTCTCGGAAGAGGGTTTCCAGGAAGACAGCATCGGTTTCGTCAAATCGATGACCTCCAAGCCGGTCGTCGGCGTGGGCCGCTACACCAGCCCCGACAAGATGGTCTCGCTAATCAGGAACGGCGTGCTCGACATGATCGGCGCGGCGCGTCCCTCCATCGCCGATCCTTTCCTCCCGAAAAAGATCGAGGAAGGCCGCCCCGAGGACATCCGCGAATGCATCGGCTGCAACATGTGCGTGGGCACCGCCAACCAGAACACCTATATGCGCTGCACCCAGAACCCCACCATGGGCGAGGAGTGGCGGCGCGACTGGCACCCCGAAGTCATTCCGCCCAAGGACACCGACGACCGCGTGCTCATCGTCGGCGCCGGACCGGCCGGCCTGGAGGCCGCACGGGCTCTGGGCCAGCGCGGCTATGACGTCATGCTGGCCGAGGCATCTGAGGAACTGGGTGGGCGCGTCGCGCGCGAAAGCCGGCTGCCCGGTCTCTCGGCCTGGGGTCGCGTCCGCGACTGGCGCATCGGCCAGATTCACAAGATGCCCAATGTCGAGATTTTCATCGATTCGGAAATGAACGCGGAGGCCGTGCGCGAAACCGGCGCCAGCCTCGTCGCCATCGCGACGGGCGCGAAGTGGCGCCGTGACGGCTCGGGCCGCTTTCACGATTATCCACTGAAAAGCGCCATCGAGCAGGCCAACAAGATCTTCACGCCCGACGACGTGATGGTAGGAGCGAAGCTCGACGGCCCCGTCGTCGTGTTCGACGACGACCACTATTACATGGGTGGCGTGATCGCAGAAAAACTGGTCTCCGACGGCCACAAGGTCTCGCTTGTCACCTCGGACGCCACGGCCTCCTCCTGGACCGCCTTCACCCTGGAACTCGACCGCATCCAGGCGCACATGCGCAAGCTTGGCATCGAACTCCACCTCAACCATGCGCTCACCAAGGTCGATGCCGAGAAAATCGAGATCACCGCTGTCTATTCGGGCAGCACCGAGTGGCTGAACGCTGGTTCTCTCGTCATGGTGACCGCCCAGAATCCCGTCGACAACCTCTATCACGACCTCATGGCCGACGATGCGGCCAACCAGGCCGCCGGCATCCGCCGCATCTCGCGCATCGGCGACTGTTATGGCCCCGGCCCCATCGCGGCCGCGGTGTTCGGCGGCTACCGTTACGCCCGCGAATTGGGCAAACCCATCTGCGACGATGTTCCCTGGAAACGCGAAACCATCGAGCTCGCAAAGGCGGTGTGAGGAGCCCTTGATCGGCGACACCGCACCCGCGCGCCTGTCGGACACAGGTCGGATCCAACCGTTCCAGAAAACGCAAATGACGGCTGCCGCCATCGAACGCAAGAACACGCTGCAAGATTTGTTGCCCGTGATATTCTGAAAACATGCAAAGAACACGTATCGGTGGATGGCTGTGAAACAGGCCACAGCTTGAGGCTGCAGATTGTCCGTTTCTTGAAACAATGGAACGTCATGCCTATCGCTGGAGTCAGTACGCACTCGAACCATGACGAAAACAATTTACGTTCTCGCACCGTGGGCGCAGAGTTTCTCAAGGCGTTACCTATCGTAACACCCTGACCGATCGGGAGCGTGCGTACCATGGCCCTTTCCCAAGTCCGTGCCGACGACGGCATTGTTTCCCCTGAACTGCAGCTCACCCTGCCCTCGCGTTGTTACACCGATCCCGCAATTTACGAGATCGAGATGCAGCGTATCTTCCGAAAGTCCTGGCAGGTCGCAGGCAACAGCGCGGATGTCGCCGAGCCCGGCACCTATCTTACCTGCCGTATTGTCGGCCAGGACATCGCCGTGGTGCGCGGCCGCGACGGCGTCCTGCGTGCCTTTCACAATGTCTGCCAACACCGTGGCCACCGGCTTCTCAAAGACAAGGGCACGCTCAAGGTCACGATCACCTGCCCTTATCATGCCTGGGCCTATGGGCTGGACGGGCGTCTGCGCGGCGCGCCCAATGCCGAGAACGTGCCGGGTTTCGAGCCAAAGCGTGTCGGGCTGGCCCCGGTCGGAGTCGAGGAGATCGGCAACCTGGTTCTCGTCAATCTCGATCCGGACGCACCCTCTATCGACACCCGCTTCGCCGGTGTCCGTTACGAACTCGCCGCGTTCGCTCCCCGGCTGAGCGAAACCGAGTTCCACGGCCGCAGTACCGCTGAACTGGCCTGCAACTGGAAAGTCGCTTACGAAAACTACGGGGAGTGTTATCACTGCCGCCACGCCCATCCCACATTGACCACGGGCCTGCTCAACCCTGATGTCTACGAGGTCCGGCTCTTCCGCAATCACATGCAGCACTGGTCCGGCCCAGCGGCCGGGGGCATCTCGCTTTACCAGATCGACAGCAGAACCGGTCCACATGCCGAGGAACTGACGAGCTGGGGTCTCTGGCCCAACCTTGCGCTTCAGGTCAATCCCGGCACCAATTATGTCGTCTTCCAGTTTCTCCCCGACGGCCTCGACCGCACGATCGCCCATGTGGACTGGTACTTCGGTCCGTGGGTGGAACAAGACGAGCGTGACCGCATCATCGAAGAGCATCGTGTCATCACGCTCCAGGAAGACGTTGATCTCGTCGCCAACGTGCAGATCGGCCTCAACAGCGACGGGTATGACCGCGGCGTCTTGATGGTCGACCAGACCCATCCCAAAGCAGGCCACAGCGAACATCCCATCGCGCACTTCCAGAATCTCTGGCGCGAAGCCATGGGCGAGGCCTTCATCGAAGCCTGATCCCAAGGCGAAGGTCACCCGCCCTTTTGGTAATCCCGTCTCTGCGGGATCGAGCACCTCCCGGAAACCTGTGATGAACCCTTCCTCGGTCAGGTGCGTGGGACGTGCCTGACACGGGCTCCTCGACAGTTCCATACGGCACAGCAGGTGCGGTCACCGCCAGGCGGGCCGCCACGGCTGAGTTCGCGGACAATCGCCAAATCGATCCGGTTAAATTTCCCATGGTTTTGAATTTTTGGCCAACTTTCCTCACGTTGGTCGCCAGATCACTTGTTTCGTCTTGTACTTATTCCAAAGATCAGGCGGAAAGAACGCATATCGCGGCATAGAATATGCCCCTCATTGAAGGACAATGCCGTCATGAATGCGTCTTCCGACCTTCGTCAGACCATACGGGCAAACACGCTGGCGCCCGAAGCCAGGGTTCTCCAGGAGCTGCGCGATAACGCGAATTTCAGCGCAGACCTGCGCGAAGCCGCACACGCACGCGCCGTCGGCCTGGTGAAGGATATCCGCGCCGACAACACGCCCATCCTCATGGAGGTGTTCCTCGCCGAATATGGGCTTTCCACCGAAGAGGGCGTGGCGCTGATGTGCCTTGCCGAGGCGCTGCTGCGCGTGCCCGATGCCGACACCATCGACGCGCTGATCGAAGACAAGATCGCGCCCAGCGCCTGGGGCGAGCATCTTGGCCATTCGAGTTCGTCGCTGGTCAACGCCTCGACCTGGGCGCTCATGCTGACCGGCCGGGTGTTGCGCGACAATGAGTCGAAGGGTATCGCCTCCATCATGCGCGATGCCATCCGCCGCCTGGGTGAGCCGGTCATCCGCGTCGCAGTCGAGCACGCCATCCGCGAAATGGGCCACCAGTTTGTCTTGGGCCGCACCATTGAGGAAGCGCTGCGCCGCGGACGGGAACGCTGGGATGAGGGCTACACCTACTCCTATGACATGCTGGGCGAGGCAGCGCTCACCGCGCGCGACGCCGCCAAGTTTTTCGAGGCCTATGCCGGTTCCATAGCCAAGCTTTCCGCCTCCTGCACGTCCAACGATACCCGCACAAACCCCGGCATTTCCATCAAGCTCTCCGCCCTACATCCCCGTTACGAGGTCGGCCAGAAAGACCGCGTCCTCGGCGAACTGACCGAACGGGTGCTGAGTCTCGCCAGGATGGCGGCCAAGGCCGGCATGGGATTCAACATCGATGCCGAGGAGGCCGACCGTCTCGATCTCTCGCTCGACGTCATTGAATCGGCGCTATCCGAACCGGACCTCGCAAATTGGGACGGCTTCGGCGTCGTGGTCCAAGCCTACGGCAAACGCGCGGCCCCGGTATTGGCGTGGCTCCACGCCCTGGCCGAACGGCTCGACCGGCGCATCATGGTGCGCCTGGTGAAGGGCGCCTATTGGGATACCGAGATCAAACGCGCCCAGATCGAGGGCATCGCGGGTTTTCCCGTCTTCACCCACAAGGCGGCGACGGACCTCTCCTATCTCTGCTGCGCCCGCCGGCTTCTCGCCATGACGGATCGCATCTACCCGCAATTCGCTACCCACAACGCGCATACCATCGCAACCATCCTGGAAATGGCCGACGATACATCCGCCTTCGAATTCCAGCGGCTCCACGGCATGGGCGAAACGCTGCACGACATGGCGCGGAAACGCGAAGGCACGCGCTGCCGCATCTATGCGCCGGTTGGTGCGCACCGCGACCTTCTGGCCTATCTGGTGCGCCGCCTGCTCGAAAACGGCGCCAACAGTTCCTTCGTGAACCAGATCGTCGACGAGGACGTCCCTCCCGAAGAGGTCGCCGCCGATCCCTTCGAGACGCTCGGCCGCCTGCCCCAGGGGCTGCCGCCCACCGTCATCCCTCCTCCCGACCTCTTCGGAAAGAAACGCCGCAATTCCCGCGGTTTCGACCTCCACGACGAGACCGACCTTGCCGCGGTCGAAGAGGCTCGGGAACCGTTCCATAGCCATCGCTGGCAGGGCGCTCCGCTTCTGGCGGCTGAGCCATCCGGCGATGAAACAACACCCGTCCTCAATCCCGCAAACCACAAGGACCACGTCGGCAACCTCACGATGGCCGGGGAACAAGACGTGGAAACCGCCCTTGGCGCGGCCCGTGACTGGATGGATGTGCCTGCCGACACGCGCGCAGCAATCCTGCGCAAGGCATCCGACCTCTACGAAGCCCATTTCGGCGAACTCTTCGCCCTTCTGGCGCGCGAGGCGGGCAGGACCGCGCTCGATGCCGTCGGCGAGCTGCGCGAAGCGGTCGATTTCATGCGTTACTACGCAGATCAGGGTGAATGCCTGGGCGAGAAAGCAGCACGCGGTCTCTTTGCCTGCATTTCACCCTGGAACTTCCCGCTTGCGATTTTCACCGGCCAGATCGCCGCGGCGCTCGCCGCGGGCAACGGCGTGCTCGCCAAACCCGCCGAGACCACTTCGCTCACCGCATGCCGCGCGGTGGAGCTGATGCACCAGGCCGGCGTGCCGCGCGAAGTCCTGCAACTGCTGCCCGGACCCGGCCCGGTGGTCGGCGCGAAGCTCTCCTCGGACCCACGCATCGCGGGCATGTGTTTCACCGGCTCGACCACGACTGCACGGGCGATCAACCGTGCCATGGCCGAAAACCTCGCTCCCGCCGCACCGCTCATCGCCGAGACAGGCGGCATCAACGCCATGATCGTCGACAGCACCGCGCTTCCCGAACAGGCGGTCCGCGACATCTTGGCCTCGGCCTTCCAATCGGCAGGCCAGCGCTGCTCGGCCCTGCGCGTGCTCTATCTCCAGGACGATATCGCCGAGACGTTCCCGGAAATGCTCTTTGGCGCCATGGACGAACTGGTGATCGGCAATCCCTGGGAGTTCTCCACCGATATCGGACCGGTCATCGACGCTTCATCCAAGCGCCGCATTGTGCGCCACATTGAAGCCATGCGCGGCAAGGGCCGCGTCCTCAAGGAGCTCAAGGCACCCGCCACCGGAACATTTGTCGGCCCCACCGTTCTGCGCGTCGACGGCATCGGCGATCTTGAAGAGGAAATCTTCGGCCCGGTCCTGCATATCGCCCGCTTCGATGCGGATGCTCTCGATGACGTCCTCGCGGTCATCAACGCCACCGGCTACGGTCTCGCCTTCGGTCTGCATTCACGTATCGATTCTCGGGTGCAGGAGGTCACGGCCCAGCTCAACGTCGGCAACATCTACGTCAACCGCAACCAGATCGGCGCCATCGTCGGCTCCCAGCCGTTTGGCGGCGAAGGCCTTTCGGGCACGGGGCCCAAGGCCGGCGGTCCCGCCTATGTACCCCGCTTCAAACAGGCCGAAACCTGCCACCACCCCACGCCCCAAGGACCGGACGCCGATATTCCCGCCGTCCAGAAGGTCCTGGACCGCGCCGCCCGGCGCAGCCCTGCCAAACTCCATACCACTTCGCTCCCCGGTCCCACCGGAGAGTCCAACCAGTTGACCCGTTTCGGACGCGGCGTCGTGCTTTGCCTGGGCCCCACGGCGGACAACCTTCACCAGCAGGCCCGCGCCGCACGTCTGGCAGGCTGCTGGCCGGTCACGGTCGGCGTGGAAGGTGCCGACATCGAAGGGATTCTGGCGCCCGAAGCGCTTACAGACCTCAAGGCCTGCGATGCCGTCGTTTCCTGGGCACAGGAAGAAGACCTGCGCGCCCTGCGCACGGCGCTTGCCGCACGGCCCGGCGTCATCATCCCCCTGATCAGCGACTGCGATCTCGAACCGCGCCTGCAGTTGGAACGCCATGTCTGTATCGACACGACCGCCGCTGGCGGTGATGCTGCACTCCTCGCCAACGTTTCCTGAAAAAGGGCCTCCCGTCATGACCTTCGTCCTTGCCCCGCTCGAACCCGTCGGCCTCGAGATTGCCTGCAGTCAGGAGCGGTTTCCCGTGGCGCGCACCTATTGCATCGGCCGGAACTACGCCGACCACACCATCGAAATGGGCGGCAATCCCGACCGCGAGGAACCGTTTTTTCTCCAAACCCGCCACGGCGATCGTTCCCGGCGGCGGCGACCTGCCCTACTCCAGCACGATCGAAAACCTTCACCACGAGGTCGGACTGGTCGTCGCGCTCCACACCCGGAACCGCCATTGGCACCGATGACGCTCCCGGCCACATCTTCGGGTACGCCGTGGGCCTTGATCTCACCCGGCGCGATCTCCAGGACATCGCCAAGAAAGCGGGCCGACCTTGGGACATGGCCAAGCTTCGATGCCTCCGGCCGGGTCGGCACGCTGGTTCCCGTCGCACAGTCGGGCCATGGCGAGGACGCCGCCATCGCGCTCAGCGTCGACGGAGATGGCCGGTCCATCGCTTGCTCTCCCAGTCAATCCGCTTGCTCGCGGATTGCCGAGTTGTTACTCCTTATCCACAAGGGAAGGGGATCAACGGCGGAGTGGACTCGCGGCCAGCGGGCGCTGTAGACGGAAAGGTGTGCTGTGGGTTGCATGACCGCGGACTTGTTGATTAGCAGCCTCCGCCAGGAAGCAGGGGCGCCGCCCTTCATTGGCCTCATCCCGCTGGACGAGGCCGTGCGAGAGCGAGCCATTGAGCGCACGCGGCAATTTCTCGACGGCCGACCGGACAGGTTGAAGGCGTTGTTTTGCCAGTTTCCAAGTCTCGCAGCATGGCTCGTTACCCATTCCCTGAGCGAAGGATACGGAGACGACGGCCACGCGGTGTACCCGCATATCGCTGATACTCTTCGTGTGCCGCTGGATACTCCGCCGCAGCGCAAAATACTGTTCAAATCGTTTTGCAGTGTGTGCGACCGGTTCGGTCTGCCGACCCGAAGATTCGGTCGTGATGTCAACGTCTACCTACTCCATGCAGGAGTGAGTCAAGCGCAACTCCCACACCTGATCGACGCATTCCTGAGACAGAAAGACGCATTTGGGCCACCGCCAGTCGAGACTACCGTGCTGCTCAACCACTGGGAAGACGATGCTTTGTGTTTTCTTCCACCAGCGGTGCGCGTGCTTCCCCGTGCGATCCGCCAGGACGAGACTGCGTGGCATGCCGCCCTGTTCGCACGCATCCGCAGAGACCCGGAAGCCTTCGTCCCCGTCATCGAGTTCGAGAAGCATTTCAAGGACGTCTTTGACCAGCAGCGGAAAGAAACGAGACCTACATCGAGCCGGGGAGGAAGCGAGGCTCTTGCCCCCCGACCGCAGCTCTACTGGCAGTCTGGCGGACTCGTACTGAGACTGCCTCGAAGCGAAGGACGTATTCGCCTCTGGCTCGACGGGGACCAGCGACCGCTCAGGTTGCGTGGGGGTGAGGACTGGACATTACCCCAGCCCTGGCCGCACGAGATCAAGTGGGAAATCGCTGGTCAGACCAGCCAACTCGAACTGCTCGCGCACCAAGGATGCGCCGTGTTCGACAGCATCACTGGCCATTACCTGCGCGAGATCCCGCAAGACTCAGGTGATATCGAACTGGACTCAACGGACATAACGATTCTGGCCCGCATGCCTTTTTCGATCGCAGGCGAGCCAGCCTTTGAACCCGAATCGGATAGCTATGTCGGCGTTGCAAAGCTTGGACCTCGGCCTGTGCTGCTTAGCCTCGACTGCATACAAACCAGCCTCAGGGCTCGGCCACGAAGACGACTTTCGCTGACAGGCGACGAAATCGCGAGCGGCCCGCGGGGCGCACTGCACGGGTGTTCTGCAAAACTTCGGCTTGAGACTGGATTGGGCCGTTCCGAGACGCGTGCGGTGCGAGTCACGCTTGATCCGCAGTCACGGTTAGTCGAGGTACCAATTTCTGCGGATGGGTTCGGCGAAGTAGGGTTGGAAGAGGTCCTCACGGGCTTTGCGGAGACTCAGGCCGCAGATCCGTTGCACCTTCAGATTGAGCTCATGGCGCCGAGCGCGGAAGGGAGCTCTGTCCATGGTTCCGGTATCGTGCTTTCGGCTTGGATATGGCCCGGTTTCCGCGGTTCGGTCGACACCGTGTTCCAAACTGAAAAGCCAGTCCGCAATCTCGTGCAGAACGAATGCCTCCATGTCAGCCTTGACAACCAAGGGCGCCTCTGCCTCGACCGCGACGGCGGATACAACCTGGCACGCGCCGTATTCGAGATTGAAGGTGAACATGTTCCCTTCTATCTACCTTGGCCCGATGTCACCGTAACCAGGCACCGCGCAGAAGGCAGCCCTTCCCCGCTTCCGCTAGGCACCCGACTCTCGGTTGGCGAGGACGATCGCTTCGATACGATCAAAATCCGATGCCCTGACCCCAAGGCTCGACTGATCATCCGTGGAAAACGCGAAGAACGGCCGTTTATCGGGGGGCTGACCCGCAGTCTCGCTGTTCGGGATCTTCTGAATCCAGCATCCGATGAACGTGTCCTGCTTCGGCGCGGGAACAGTGCGGAAGTTCTGTTGTTCGAACTGGTCGCGGCACTCGCCCCCCAGAGGATAAACTTCCTTCCAGCCCGCACTGCTGCGGTCCGGTTGCAGTTGCATTTCGGCGAGCCCGTGGACGCAGTGACCGCTGAGGTTGAGGACGAAACTGGAGCAGTCGTTCATGCCGAGGCCGCACTGCGGTATCGACCGGTTGCGACGCGGCGGCCAGAATGGTTCCATGCCGAGGTTTGCGACAACGATGCAAACGGACTCGAGTTGACCCTTGATGCCGATTGGCCGGATGGCGGCCCCCGGTTGGTCCGACTGCTGATCCGCCCTGAAGGGCGCGACGACTGGCGACCGCTGCGCAATGCGCGAGGCGACAGTATCGCAATAGCCCTTGCCAACCCGACAGTGGACGACTTCGTGCTGGATGCGGAGCTTCCGCGGCGGTTCAAGGCGCTCTGTGGCTGGCTTTCCGACTGCTACGCAGCAGAATGCTGGCCAACGCTGGAACGTGAACTGGTGCCACGCTGGCAGGAAATTGGCCAACGGCTGCAGGCCTTGCCCGGCGGCGACGGGGTGGTGATGCGAGCGGCCTGCCTGCCGCCTCCCGACCACGCGGCACCCGGCTGGGTACCGATCCTGCACCCTCTGCAGTTCCTTCCGGACCTCTACGCTGCAGCGCCGCAGGCCTTCGCCTCACTGGCAGCCTCCATTGACCCCGGCGTCGCCGAAATGGCTGCACTCGCTACTCTCAACACGGCGCGCCTACGTGAGTTGTCTCACCTCCTTCACACGACTGTCTACCTTGCCTTTCGCAACCGGCAGGATGCGCACAACAAAGGTACACGGTTGGAGGGTTTCGAGCCGGAACGCTTTTTCACAATCCTGCCGTGTGTCGACGACAATCCATCTGCGGGCTGGTTCTGGCGCGGTGCGCCGTTGCTCGGGCCCGACCATTGGCGTGCAGCACATCTATGCCTTGCCGAGCGGCTCGCCGCCGCCGGTCTCTTCATCGAAGACACTGCCGAAGAAGGGCCGAACAGCCGACGGCAGGAATCCCTGCAGCGGTTGATGCACGCCGCTTGGATCTTGGCGCCCGAGAAGCTGCGCCCGCCGGCTCCACTTCGCAGCCCAGAGTCGGATGAACCGGCTCCTGTCGATCTCTGGGGCTCGGCGCTTCTTTCCGGGTTTGCCCGGGCGAGCCGCCTGAATGAGGTAACCGGCTACGTGGAAGCCGTTTCAAAGCAGGCCGGCATGCCAACAGAGCAAGCTTTTACCAGCATCGCCTTCATGCTGCGCCTCGCTCCAGAGCTTTTCGCCTTCCACCTATTGCTCTGGCAAATCGCCAAGGAACGCCCATGACCGAACTCGACCCAATCAGATTCAAGGACGACCTCGGCGCGACACTGGCACGCTACATCACGACAGCCGCCGCGGTCTCTTCCGCAAGGGCGCCACGGCTTTCACGCGAAGTCGCTGACAAATGCGAGCAATCGGAATTGGTGCGCGGCCCCTTCGTCGAGAGTTTGCCAGACTTCGAGAAAGGCGGCAGCATCGAGGAACTCGTAGCCAATGGCGCATTGCACCCCGGCTGGTCGGCGTTGGCCAAGAGCGAGGAAGGGCGGTCCCTTTGGCGCAGGCAGCTTCACCTTCATCAGTCCGCAGCCATCGGGCGCGACGAGAACTATCTGGTGGCAACCGGTACCGGCTCGGGGAAGACGGAGTCCTTTCTCTTCCCCCTGATCGACGATCTTATGCGTCAAGACGATCTCGAGCGGCCCGGGGTTCGAGCAATCCTGGTCTATCCGCTCAACGCTCTCGCAAACGACCAGATGCACCGCATCGCGCGTCTGCTGTTTCAGGATCTCGGCGATCCAGGTATCACGCTCGGACGCTTCACCGGGCAGGTGCGTTCTGACGCGAAGAGAGCGGACGAGGAAAGGCGCCTGACCGCCACCCCCACGTTCCAGACCGATTTCCCCGACGCGCGCCATGCTCCGAGGAACTGGCTTCTTGCCAGGGGCGAGATGCTGGAAAACCCGCCGCATATTCTCGTCACCAACTACGCGATGCTCGAGCACATCCTGCTGTTGCCGCGCAACCGCGTATTGCTGGCAGGGGCGGACGTTCGGTGGCTCGTCCTCGATGAACTCCACACCTATACAGGCGCCCAGGCTATTGAAGTCGCTTTCCTTCTGCGAAAGCTGAAGGTACGGCTCGGCATACCCCAAGGGCAGATCCGTTGTGTCGGGACGTCCGCGAGCCTCGACCCGGCAAGGCGAGAAGAACTCGCGCGCTTCGCGGAAGACCTGTTTGGGGAACCCTTCCCCAGCGGCGACGGCGCGGTGATCACAGCCGAAAGAAAGCTGCATCCCGCGTTGATCGACGGGGAAGAACCAGAGGCTCTTTCCGCGTCCGACTGGGTCAAAGCAGGACGCGTACTGTCAGAGTTACGAGAGCAAGGATGCCTCGCAGCGGACAACGGCGAATATCTGACTGAAGATTGGAATGAGGAGATGCGCGAGGCCGGCCTCGAAGCGCTGGTCCTCGACCCGCAGTATCCGTTCGGTGAAGCGCTGATCGCCCGGCTGGCCGGTATTGCAGAGGTTCAAGCGGTAGCAAGCGAGCTCAAGGAGCGGGCACTGCTTTTCACCGATCTGGCGGCGCGGGTATTCCCATCGGAATCTGAAGAAACTGCGCGGACAGCCCTGACGGCGTTGATCTCCCTTGGTGTGCTGGCTCGGCCCTCCGTGCCCGGTTCATTCCCGCTGCTACCAGCACGTTTTCATCTTGCCGCCTCGGGCGTCGAGGGTGGGGCGCTGCGGCTGTCTGCGAACGACAGCGAGAATTGGTCTGACTTCCGGCTTTCTCGCAACGGCATGTATATGGATGGCACCCCGGCCTATCCCCTTCTCGTCTGTCGTAACTGCGGCGAGCCTTATGTTGAGGGCTGGGACGACGGGGCTACGCTGCATCCGCGCCCCGAGATCAGTCCGGGAGCAAGGCGCCGCGTTCTCAGATTGATACGGGCAGGCGAAGCCGCCACGGAGATTGACCCCGACGAGTCCGACACCGAATCCGAGGGCAAACCTCCTTTCGAGTTTTTCGCCGACACTGGCGAGTTGGCGGACGGCCCCGAGGAAGGCGTACTCTCCCTTGCCGGGGCGCCAATGCGTGACGACCTTGAGGAGCGCCGCAGCTATGTCGAAAAGTGCCTCTCCTGCGGAGCCAGCAGGGGCAGACGCTTCGCCGAGCCAGTTACTCCGATCCATCCCGGTGACGATGCGCTTGCGTCGGTAACGGCGCAGACATTGCTCGAAGCTCTGCCACCGTCCCAGGGGCGGTCATCCGAAGCGCCGATGCAGGGCCGCAATCTTCTCGTCTTTGCCGACAACCGGCAAAACGCGGCGTTCTTCGCCCCGTTCTTCGAGCGTACCGCTCGCGATCAGGCGCTTCGAGCAGCCATGGTCCAAGCCCTGCGCGGAGAGACCGACGAGGCGTTGGACCTTATGGGGCTGCGCGATGGGGTGTGGACGTCGCTTCGGCGATACGGCTTCAAGCTCTACGACCGCCGCGATCCGGAACCTCTGAGCAGCAGCACGGCGAAAGACCGCCTGATGGCCCTGATCGCGGCCGAACTCTGTGGCGGCCCTCTTCGGCTGTCGCTTGAATCCCTCGGCCTGATCACCGTGCTCTACGAGGGCAGTGAAAGGATCGAGCAGCGACTGACGGAAATGGTTGCGCCCGAACATCGAGACCTGGTGCCTGCTCTGGTCCGTTTTCTTCTCGATCTCGTTCGGCAATCGAGAGCGATCAAAACGCTGGGGAATATCGACCTCACAGACGAGTCCATTTGGGGTGAAGGGCTGGCAAACGCCAATATTTCCTGGTCGCTGACACGGACTCACCCAAGTAACCGGTTGCGAACGTTGCTCTCAGAGCCGGGACACCGCAATCGGCCCCTTTGGGTGCTCGTCGACAGACTCGGGATCCCGGAAGAGCAAGGGCGAGACCTTCTCTCGATTTTCTGGGAAGAGGCGATACGGCCTCGGGATCGACTGCTTCTACCGGGGGGCCATGGTCGTGTCCTGAACCTGGCCGCAACGAGGTTTGCAGCGACCGCGGAAGGTAAACTGCGCCGCTGTGAAAGTTGCGGCGCGTCCAGCCAGATCGATCTTGGGGGCGCGTGTACCGCTTGGCGCTGCAACGGGAGCACCGTTTCCGTGTCGGCCGAGGAACGGGCCGAGATGCGCCGACGCAATCACTACCTCGCCCGCTATGAAGGACAGCCACTCAGCGGGATCGCTCGGGAACACACAGCCGCCATTTCGACCACGGAGCGCTCCGAGATCGAGGAACGTTTCCGGCAGGGGGAAATCAATCTGCTCAGTTGCACCACAACGATGGAAATGGGTGTCGATCTGGGCGAGCTGGAAGCGGTTTTCTGTCGGAATGTCCCACCGGGGATCGCGAATTATCAGCAGCGCGCCGGTCGGGCTGGCCGCCGCGCCCAGGCCGCTCCCATTGCGTTGATGATGGCCAGGTCCGGCAGGTACGATCAGGCGCAGTTCAACGATCTGCGCGGCTACCTCGAGGCATTGCCGCCGGCCCCCTATCTGACGTTGGACAACCCAAGTTTCTTCCGGCGGCATCAAGTCTCATGCCTGCTCGCAGGCTGGCTCGATCGTCGCCTTGCAGGCCACGAGCGCACGGGCGCTCCGCGTCTGCGCGATGTGCTGGGCGAATGCTTGGACGAGGCGGCTGAAGCCGCTCTGCTGGCAGACCTTTCAGCATGGCTCGCATCGGACACCGGAATTGCAGCGCACGCGGTTGCCGAAGGCATGGCGGCCACTCTCCCGGCAAGGCTCGATCATGTGGGGCTCGCTGCGGGTGGACTGACTGAGCACGCACGCGCAGAGATAAGGCGCTGGATCAGTACTGTATGCGCGCGCTGGCGTGAGCTGAATGACGCCTTCGAAACCGCCAGCACAGCGCTTAGTGACCCGGGGGCAAATGAACAGGCGCGTAAGCGCGCCACCGGTCGAATGAACGGCCGGTTGGGCGACATGAGTCGCTATCTTGATCGGTTCCTGGTCGAGGCATTGTCGCGCGCCGCGGTCATTCCAACCTACAGCTTCCCGGTCCACTCAATTCATCTCGAGATCGTCACTGACCGCGGCGCTCACACTGCCTCGGATGACCGCGCGCTTCAGCTCGATCGGGATGCAGCGATGGCGATCGCAGAATATGCGCCGGGCGCTGAAGTCGTGGCCGGCGGTCGGATTTGGACATCGGCCGGCATCGCACGCAGAGCCACCGTCGGCACCGGCGACGCCTGGATGGAGCGCGGTTTTCACCGCGTTTGTCCGACGTGCCAGCATGCAGAAACACATGACGATCGGGACGATTTCGGGGAGAACTGTCCTCAATGCGGTGCCCGGGCCGGCGGCCGGCACCGTGCATTCGTTGAACCCGTCGGTTTCCTGACATCATATGCTGATCGGCAGGGTCGAGATCCAGGTGCGACGCGCTTGCGTGTTCGGCCCGTCGACGAGGCGCGCCTCCTCACGAGGCCACGGGACTTCCTGCCCTCGGACCTAGCACACGTCACGCATTTCTTCGCGCCGGCTATTGCCCCGGAGGGAAGTCAGCCCGGACGCATGCTCGTACTGAACCGCGGACCGCAGGGCGCGGGCTATCTTTGGTGTCCGGTATGCGAACATGCTCGACCGGCGCCTCCGGAAGCACTTGGCGGGGTCGAGATCCCGGCTGTGCATAAGAACCCGCGTGACGGCGAAGATTGTCGGGTCAAGTCCCTTCGCTTGCCGGTAGATCTGGCGCATGTTTTCGAGACGGACCTGCGTGGTATCCGGATCGAGCGACCGGTCCCCGACTTTTCCGATCGCGCCACCGATACAGAACGGCGGGACGCGCGGGATGGCTTCCTGAGAACGCTTGCCGAAGCATCAAGGCTTGCGGCGTCCGACATTCTTGAAACCGATCCAAGAGATCTGCGTGCGACCGTCGAGCTTCTCGGCGCGGCCCCGCTGGTGATCCTCTCGGACTCGGTGCCAGGGGGCGCTGGTTACTGTCGTCGACTGCTCGACGATTCCCGCTTCTCGGCACGGGTGCTGCTCGGGCGAGCGATCGCAGTCCTGGATTGCCCGCGTGGCTCGGCTTGCGAGACAAGCTGTTCGCGCTGTCTGAACGACTATTCCAACCAGGTTCATTGGGACAAGTTTGATCGTCATCCGGTTCTGAAGTGGTTGCGCGGGCTGCTTGCGGAGTCGACACCGCGGCCCTCCCACGCCCCCGAAGGTGCTGTCCCGGTAGCGCAGACTGCAGCGGCGACGCTGCGAGTGCGGCTGGAAGGTGCCGGGAGCGTGGCCGTGTCTTCGCCGAGCCTCTGGGGCGCCGAAAATCGCTCCGAAGCCCTGACAAGCGCTAGGGCACTGAGAAACTGGCTCGATGAATCAACGAAACGGCGCGCCCTCTTCCTGCTTCCACCAGAAGCCGTCGAAGCGGGAACACCAACAGGACTTGATCGCGAGATTGCCTATGTGCTGGCGGCGCCATATGAACAGCACGGTCAGCTACGCTTCGGCACATTGGATGGAGCGAATGGAGCCGAGATTGCGCCTCGCCTGTCCATTCTGAGGGGATGTGGATCAGAGGCCTCCGTGGATGCGTTCTACGCGGATCCGGATGCGGCGGCTGCGCTTGCGGGCCCCCTGATGGGGGTAAGCCACCTGTATTCATGTGCTGTGGGCGATAGCTGGCTCGCCTCTGTAGCTCGGCGGTTCCGAGAACTCCCGGACCCCTTGGCAGGGCTGACCGAACGCTTGCACGTCTTCCGCTTCCGCCCGGGAGAGGCACGCGACGCGTGTGCACTCGCACCACTGTTCCGGAACATCGCTGGGCGCAGCGTTGCACTCAAAATCGAGGATCCCTGGTGCGGTGTTCGCCCGCAAAACCGTCGGCGTCTCGCGAGTTTCGTCGTGGCAGTCAGTGCTTCGGGCATCGACATCGCGCAACTCACAGTCGTGTGGAATCCGAATCATGGTGAGCCGGATACACCGAAGGCCCAATCGAGCGCCCTGCGCGCTGACCTGCGATCCGCCGGAGTCGATGTTCCGCCGGAGTTCGATTATCGCTCCGGACGCGATCGCCATTTTCATGATCGCGTTGTGACCATCCGGACCGTAGACGACGGCGTCGGGATGAACGTGCGATGGGACGTCACCGCCGGGATCGACAATCTCATGTCACGCTCGAAGGAATGCAGCGTCTTCATCGAGGAGCGTTGAGCATGGCGGACGTACTCGGAAGCATGAAGGATTTCGGCACTTCATGCTTCCACGGTAGGCTCAAACGCAAACGCCGCCCCGGAGGGCGGCGTTCAAGCGTATGATAACGTGTGATGATCTGGTTGCGGGGACAGGATTTGAACCTGTGACCTTCAGGTTATGAGCCTGACGAGCTACCGGACTGCTCCACCCCGCATCAATCTCGGGCGTTCATCGTAGAAGAACGTGATGGATCTCCAATCATGGTCGGAGACCGTCCGGCTGCATTGGGCAGCGCGTTTCAAAAGCCTGGCAGCGACCTACTCTCCCACGCCTTAAGACGTAGTACCATCGGCGCTGAGGGATTTAACGGCCGAGTTCGGAATGGGATCGGGTGGGGGCCCCTCGCTAAGGCCACCAGGCTATTGAAGCGCGAAGCCGGGATCAGCTCTCGTCTGAACGAGGATCCCCGCAACCGGTTTGTAAACATGCAATGCGTTTGTCTAGAAGCGTCTATCTAGGATTTCATGTGATGTGGTGCTTCAGCACGGACTTAGGCCCAGACACAAGAGGCCGGCGAACTTCAAAGAAGTTCAGAGAAGATCAAGCCGATCGAGCGATTAGGATCAGTTAGCTTCACGCGTTGCCGCGCTTCCACACCTGACCTATCAACGTGGTGGTCTTCCACGGCTCTCAAGGGAGACCTGGTTTCGAGGGGGGCTTCCCGCTTAGATGCTTTCAGCGGTTATCCCTTCCGTACATAGCTACCCGGCGGTGCCGCTGGCGCGACAACCGGTACACCAGAGGTACGTCCATCCCGGTCCTCTCGTACTAGGGACAGCTCCTCTCAAGTTTCCTACACCCATGGCAGATAGGGACCGAACTGTCTCACGACGTTCTAAACCCATCTCACGTACCACTTTAATCGGCGAACAGCCGAACCCTTGGGACCTGCTTCAGCCCCAGGATGTGATGAGACGACATCGAGGTGCCAAACACCGCCGTCGATGTGAACTCTTGGGCGGTATCAGCCTGTTATCCCCGGCGTACCTTTTATCCGTTAAGTGATGGCCCTTCCACGCGGAACCACCAGATCACTATGACCGACTTTCGTCTCTGCTCGGCCCGTCGGCCTCGCAGTCAGGCGAGCTTATGCCATTGCACTCAACAGCTGATTTCCGACCAGCTTGAGCTCACCTTCGCGCGCCTCCGTTACTCTTTGGGAGGCGACCGCCCCAGTCAAACTACCCACCATGCAGGGTCCCGGCCCCGGATTCACGGGGCTCGGTTAGATATCAACGAGCATCAGGGTGGTATTTCAAGGTTGCCTCCACGCCTGCTAGCGCCGACGCTTCAAAGGCTCCCACCTATCCTACACAAACGATCGTTAATACCAGTGCAAAGCTGTAGTAAAGGTGCACGGGGTCTTTCCGTCTAACCACGGGTACTCCGCATCTTCACGGAGAATTCAATTTCGCTGAGTCGATGTTGGAGACAGTGGGGAAGTCGTTTCGCCATTCGTGCAGGACGGAACTTACCCGCCAAGGAATTTCGCTACCTTAGGACCGTTATAGTTACGGCCGCCGTTTACCGGGGCTTCGATTCAAGGCTTGCACCTCTCCTCTTAACCTTCCGGCACCGGGCAGGCGTCAGACCCTATACGTCGTCTTGCGACTTTGCAGAGCCCTGTGTTTTTAGTAAACAGTCGCTACCCCCTGCTTTGTGCCCCCCGCCCCTGGTTGCCCGGGAACGGGGCCTCCTTCTTCCGAAGTTACGGAGGCAATTTGCCGAGTTCCTTCAACATCGTTCTCTCAAGCGCCTCGGTATACTCTACCATCCCACCTGTGTTGGTTTAGGGTACGGTCTGTAAGCCAGAGCTATTTCCTGGAACACCTTCACGGCCCGGAGCAATCCGTTAAGCCCGGACAATTTACGGTGTTCGTCACTTCTGGCAGGCCCAGGAATATTAACCTGGTTCCCATCGACTACGCCTTTCGGCCTCGCCTTAGGGGCCGGCTCACCCTGCGCGGATTAACCTTGCGCAGGAACCCTTGGGATTTCGGCGAGAGTGTTTCTCACACTCTTTATCGCTACTCATGTCAGCATTCTCACTTCCGATACCTCCAGCGCCCCTCGCAGGTACGCCTTCGCAGGTTTACGGAACGCTCCGCTACCACTCAGAGGACAGTTGTCAGGTGCCAGGGATCAGATGCGGCGGTTCAAGGATTTAGCCAATCCTTGCAGCATCTTTGCGATCTTCTGATATTCCAAACGCCAGTGGTCCCATCGACTTTCGTCGATATAACCAAGGTCGAGACAATAACGCGCCCAAACGCACATTTCATTGCTTGACCCGATCGCCATTCTGACGAGCCGGCGAAAATCGGCTGGTGCCGCACCCTGCCGGGAATGACCCTCGGCAAGAGGGCGCAAACCGACTTGCTTGCCCGGCGGACTTAATCCACCAGAGCATACTGTTCGGCGTCCGGAAACGCCAAACTCGTTCGGTGGACATCAAGTGAAATGCGGTACGCCCGCTTGAAAACCTCAAGGTCTTCGGACGAGGGCGACGCCTCACTTCTGTCACCTGACATCTGACAACTGTCCTCTAAATCCGCAGCTTCGGTGTATGGCTTTAGCCCCGTTACATCTTCGCCGCAAGACAGCTAATTTAGACCAGTGAGCTGTTACGCTTTCTTTAAAGGATGGCTGCTTCTAAGCCAACCTCCTGGTTGTCTTGGCCGTCTCACATGCTTTCCCACTTAGCCATAACTTGGGGACCTTAGCTGGCGGTCTGGGCTGTTTCCCTTTCGACCACGGATCTTAGCACCCATAGTCTGTCTGCTGTGCTGTACTCCTCGGTATTCGGAGTTTGGTTAGGTTTGATAAGGATCGCTCCCCCCTAGCCCATCCAGTGCTCTACCCCCGAGGGCAATCACACAACGCGCTACCTAAATAGCTTTCGCGGAGAACCAGCTATCTCCGGGTTTGATTGGCCTTTCACCCCTAGCCACAGGTCATCACCGTCTTTTTCGACAGACGTGTGTTCGGTCCTCCAGTGCGTGTTACCGCACCTTCAACCTGCCCATGGCTAGATCACCCGGTTTCGGGTCTGATACCTGCAACTTGTCGCCCTGTTCAGACTCGCTTTCGCTACGCCTACACCTAACGGCTTAAGCTTGCTGCAGATACCAAGTCACTGACCCATTATACAAAAGGTACGCCGTCAGGGCACCGTATGGCCGAAGCCATGCGTTCCCCTCCGACTGCTTGTAGGCATCCGGTTTCAGGTTCTATTTCACTCCCCTCATCGGGGTGCTTTTCACCTTTCCCTCGCGGTACTTGTTCACTATCGGTCACCAGAGAGTACTTAGGCTTGGAGGGTGGTCCCCCCACGTTCAGACAGGATTTCACGTGTCCCGCCTTACTCAAGGACTTTTGAAAAGTTTTATCCCTACGGGGCTATCACCCGCTATGGCCCGACTTTCCAGACGGTTCAGGTTTCTTTATCAAAGGCCACTGGCCTGGTCCGCGTTCGCTCGTCACTACTGGCGGAGTCTCGGTTGATGTCCTTTCCTCCGGCTACTGAGATATTTCAGTTCACCGGGTTTGCCTCACTGACCTATGAATTCAGTCAGAGATGACCCCTAAGGGCCGGGTTTCCCCATTCAGAAATTTCCGGATCAAAACTTGCTCTCAATTCCCCGGAACTTATCGCAGAGTGCCACGTCTTTCATCGCCTTCTGGTGCCAAGGCATCCACCGAATGCCCTTCTTGCGCTTGATCTTCAACGAACTCTCATGCACAGGCCGAAGCCCATGCTGAAGCACCACATCACAAATGTCCTATCGGCTGGAAGATCAGCCAGTACACTTGCATGTGTTAGTATCACGTTCTTTACGATGTCAAAGAGAAGGTTGTTCGAGGTTTGCTTAAACTTTCACAGCGCCGTCGCATTGTAAGGCAATGGTGGAGGTGAACGGGATCGAACCGATGACCTCCTGCTTGCAAAGCAGGCGCTCTCCCAACTGAGCTACACCCCCGCCGAACCGGGGCCAGGAAGTGGTGGGCCTGGGTAGATTTGAACTACCGACCTCACGCTTATCAGGCGTGCGCT